>NZ_MKUD01000010.1:253651-562362 GCF_001898575.1 Spirosoma sp. 48-14 | reverse complement strand
AACTGACGATCTTATTGACTTCTATATGACTGACTGAGTTAGTCGAGTCGAACGGCCCGGAAACGTAGGCTACTTTTTGGGGTATTGTGCTTAAATCAGTCATAGCATTAGTTAAGTATCATGGGTAATGGGCGCGGTAGGCCGAAGTTGGTTTGAGCAGGTGTTCCGGTATTGATATTGAGCATTTCCCACTCCGTACCCGTCCAGCGTTCGAGGGTTGTACCGTCTACGCTACGCAAATCACCAATCTGTAAGGGAGCTACACCAAATAGAGTTAGCGCAACTGAAACACTCGAAGGAGCCGCAACATATACCGTCGTTATTTCTGACTTAGCCACCAATGTAGTAGAGTAGCTAACCGTTAAGCTGCCCGCCCAAACCTTGCGACCATTAAACGAAACCTCTTGATAGCCTGAATTAATTAGGCCCGTTTGGGCGGGGTAGTTAATTGTTAGTTGCTGGCCGGAAATCGAAATAGTAGGCCGGAAATCGTCGGCTAATTCTTCGCCCCCTTTGCTGTAATAGGCATGAATTTCGACACTGGTAGGCATAATAAACCAGCCCGGAAATTCAAGGGTACGGCTAAACGCGTTACCAACAAATAACTGCGTTGTTAAGGGGGCTACATCATCACTTAGTACGTTTTGCATGGTTGTTACGCGCTGGCTGGGTGAGTGATTCGGATATAATCTAAACCGGCGTTGTTGGTATTGCCCCGGAACCGTAGTGTATTATCGCCCGCCTGAAATGCCTTACCCGATACCGTTACCGTCGTCAGACCGCCCCCGGTTGGCGGAATGGACACCTGAAACGGCGTGCCGTTATTGATAATCAAATCAACGATGGTCGTATCTGTACCCGACGTAGTTTTAGCCCGTAGGATAATCGTGTAATTGCCGTCCGAAACCGGCATACCCGTAAACGCAAAGTCCGCGTAATGGCTACTATTCTGGAAAAATTCGCGCGTCGTAACGTCCCCCGGCGTACCCGAAAAGTTCACGTTCGATGCTGCCGTTTCTGCCTGTATTTTCACATCATAGGCCGCATAGCCCTGTACGGGCGGGTTAGGAATCGTCAGGGTAGGAGCAACCCCGGCCGCTACGGTTCCGCCGTTGCTGGCAGTAATGCCGGAATGATTACCGGCTAGTACAGCCGCTTCAAACAAGGCTTGCCCCTGAGTCGTTAGCGGGTAGTTATCGGTATTGCGGAGTGTTTTGCCCGACCATACCGTAACGTGGTCGGAGCTTCGACGTACATAAATATTCTGATCGGCTGTAGGCATAGCTATACGTTGTTAAAGTGATTGTTTACGGTTCTGGGTCGGTGTTTGCGGTATTGACCCAACCGATTTTTAGGCGGGCCGACGATGGCACATTAAACGAGGTAGTATGCAAATCGTAGATAGTTCCCGACCATCCCGAAATCGTTGAAACCGGAATCGTCAGCGTGTGCCAAGCGTTGTCACAAGTCAGATTAACCGTTATGTTCTGACCGGCTATCTGTATGTCCGTTTGCCCGGTTCGACCGCCCGAAACCAGAAGCGAACTTGGCCAATCGGACGTAGCTTTATAGCGTACATAAACGTTCGACACAGACGAAGCCACTAAACCAACGTGCGGAAAATGGAAATCAACAAAGTTGGTTGACGGGTTTTTAACCTGTAATTCTATACCGTCGTCGGGCGTCGGATAGCCCGTATCTATTCCGTTTCCATAGGTGTAATACCCTCTACCGTTGCGGCTGTTAAACTTCCATTTGAACGTATTACGCGGGTCGGGTAGGCTGTTGGCCCATGCCTTGATTTGCTGAACCTGACCGACCATCAATTTATAATTGTCGTAATACGTACCATTCCAATCCCAAATCATCGACTGATTGGCTACCCCGTAATTGGCTGGGTTTGCAAATTCGTCCGATGCTGTATCATCCGGCGCGTAACGGTTCTGCGAAGTCTGAAAGCAACCAGCCCGCCAAACACCCAACCCCGACGACGCGGGCGAAGCGTCAGGAACCATTGCATACCAGTTTTGACCCATCGAAACCGGCGTTTGATTCCAGTTTGTTAGGTAGGTAATGTTCCCGTTACCGTCTACGTGTGCGTTGTACTTGTAGGGGGCGTTTACAATCGTGTTGGGGTACTCGTTGCTTTTGGCTTCGTACTTGGTTTGATCGTTAACCCGGTTGTGAGTCATTTTAACGTGTACGTCACAAACCGCCCCGGAAATACTTACCCATTGTTCTAATACTACGTCGGTCGGGTCATTTCTAACGGCCCAATTCATCATAACCGACTTTGTGTAACAGGTTGTCGAAGTGTACCACATATCGACCACGACGGCCGGATTATCGAACGTATCGCCTATCTGAATCGGATTATTGCCAACGCCCGCGCCTTCGGCTGTTGCCCATTGCGACTGAATTTCCTTATTCTGACTTTCAATCTGGCGCGTCCGACCGCCCCGGTAAATCGTCATACCAACGCCCCGGCCCCAATCGTTTTGATTAACAATATTTTGACCGCCCGGAAAACTCACATGGGCAACCGCCCCGCCGAAATTCTTCCAGATTTCTACCCGTATTGAACCGTTTTCTAAAACAACCTTATCGCCTATCGGTACGTTTCGGTGCAATCTGGAATCGAAAAACGGCCAAACGTTATGCGTTCCGGCTGTTGGTACGGAGTAATCGAAAGTGTCGAAGCTGGGTTTATTGTAGGCAATAGACGAATTACCACTACCGCAACCCGAAACTGTTACGTTGGAAACCGCCGTTTTGGGCGTACACCCCGATTTACTTACCGATACCGTATAAGAATATACGCCGTTTACATTTGTTGGCGTAAACGATGGATTTTGCGAACTGGCCGAAAAGCCCGGCCCCGTCCAATTGTAAGTTAAACCACTAGCCGCCGTTCCTGAAACCGAAGCCGTAAGCGTACCTGTTACCCCGCAACCGAGCGTAATATTATTGGTCGTTACGCTGTAGTCGCAACTCGTACCCGTACTACCCGTTGTTGAGGTAACGACCCCAACCCGGCCCGCGTAACCGGCTTTTTCCCATTGTGGATTACGCGATGGCTGGGCGTCGTAGGTCTGGTTAGAATCGCCCGCTTTGACAACGAACTCGTACACCTGGGCGGCTGGGCCGATGAGCTTTACTTTAAACTTATTGCCCCCCAACGCCCCGCCCGGAGCGCGTACAATGTCTACCCGTTCGGCTGTCCAATCCTGATTCATGCCGCCGAGAATCAAAACCCGTATATCGCCGTTAGGCTGGGTTTTGTAACGCATCATATAGGCGGGCTTTTGGACGCCCTGAACCCCCGCGTCATAGTTGTACGCTTCTACTCCATTGTAGGCAGTAAAAGCCCCTACCGCGTTTATTTGTACTTCGGGGTCTTCGATTAACGTAGAACCGGCAAACCATTTTTCGTAGGGCTGTAGATCGTGCCGGGCCTGAATAATGGCCGTCATACCATGCCAATGATGGTTAAACTGTGGTACGGACGCCAACGGCAACCGTACCCAATTCGGATTGCCGGGCGGGAATACGTAATACCCCCAACCGGGTTCATCCCCTGCAAAAAACCTAGTCACCATGAACCGGCTATAATTCATATAGGGCGGTTGGTGTACCTTCGGCGGTTCTTCGCCGGTTATATTCGTCTGTAAACTATCCCACGTAATACGCGATTGTACGTAACTGGTAAAATTGCCGTTGGCATCATACAGGCCGATTCCATCCCCTTCAAATTGGGGTTCCTGCATACGCATAATAGGGTGCTTGCTCCCTAATACCGCTTGCATTAACCGCCGATTCTCCTGTATATAACCCTTTTCGTCGGCTACAACGTGCCGAATCAGTAGCTTACTCCATAGGTAGGGGTAATTCGTTTTACCGGCTACCTTATTAACAAAAATATCGTTATAGTCGCTTTGGGCTAAATCTTTATCGAACAGGTAATAATAACCCGTCATAAAGTCTTCATTGCTGTATTGATTGCCCGTTAGCGTGTACGTACCTGTTCCCCCGCCCGGTTTGTTGAGCGTTACGGTATTACCTGAATGGCCCGGAATGAAATTAACGTTACAGGTTCCAGGCAGAAAATAATTGTTGTTGGTTGCAAAATCCTTTCGGGGTAAGGCTTGGTGCATCGAAGCCCCATAACTAACCAGCGTTCCGGGCGCGGACTTTTCTTTTAGGACTTTTAGAAGCAATACCAGCCGATTAGCCCGCCTTACCGACGCTTCGACAGACCACAAATTTTGTTGGTCGATTTGTTCGAGTGATCGTTCTACCCCGTCCGACTCGCAAATGATACGTTTGTCTTTACGACTTTCCCAACTAGGCCATTTGCTGTCATTTCCTGCGTAGTAACCCCTACTCCAATCGTTACTTACCTCTATGTTAAAGATAACGTACTTCGCACCGGGGTTGGCTCCATTGCCCGCGCCGGGTAGGGCGTTCCAAATCTGGTTATAGTAGGTTTGTAAGTCTGACTCAAAGAAGCCCGCCCCCTCTAAACTGCCATGTACGCCCGATTCAGTCAGATAGAGCATACCCGAACCGGGCGGGGCGTTGGCCTTTTCTGTGTCAGAAATCGACCAGAAGTTAAACAGATTTACCCCGAAGGCTTTACGCTGGGTTGGCGATAAGCCGCCCGGATTGTAGTCCATTGACAACCGGAAATTGTCGCTGAAATACTTGTTTAAGCCGAACTGTTGCGGGTTAAATACGCGTTTGGGTTCGGGTGCATACGGCAACCGAACTATACCCCCTTTGCGGGCAAAAACCGCGTCGGATGGCAACGTACTAACGAGCTTTTGGCTACCGTCCGAATAGATAGCATAAACCTTTTGGGTTGTGCCGTCCGTACCTGCTTTGTAGTACTCAATCGTTTGCCCAAACCCGGCTAATAGGCTGGCAAAGAGAAAAAGGAAAGTTAGTAGCGATTTCATGGCTGTTGATAATATCCTACGTTGTCTAAGTTTGATTGATCGTTTGCGGGGTCGTCTGTTCCGGGGTTGTCGGTTCCGCCATTATCGCCCCCGCCGTTGTCAGTCGAGCGAACGCGCCAACCCGAATTACCGGGGGGCGGAGCCGGTCGAACGGTTATACATTCCGCTACCTTTTCGGCGTAAGGTTTACTATTGAAGACTGCGAGACTTTCGGCTACAGTCATATCTTGGTACGGCCAAATGAGTTCGGAGCCGTCCGCCTGGGCGAACGATTTAAAGTAATCCATAGCGTTATGGGTTATAGATCGTTAGTGTTTGTCCTTTAGCGAGACTACTAGCGTTAAAGCTGATCGAAAGCAACGGCGTAGTTTGTCCGACCTTCCGAATTTTAAAGGTTGTCGTAGTTGACAGAGCCGCCGTTTGTGCGGTTGTACTTCCGTAAGCGTCCTGATATTGATACCCCTCTAATCCGGTTGGGCGTCCGGTTACGGGCGGGGCACTGTAGCCACTTGGTAGCCACGTTTCGTTTACCGGGTCGAACCCTGTCCAAGTATCTTGTAAATTCTGATTACCAGACTGAGCCGACCGATAGAAAAACGTTATATTATCCGAGTTGTCCCGGTAAATGACAACCCTATCGACCGAAGGCCGGGCCGTCGTTACCAAAAAATCGTCGTTAATCCATTGGCCCGCCGAATCGGTATAAACCCGCCGTAACGTGATTGTTTGGCCGTTTGCAAAATCCTTAGTTACGATAAATTTGCCAGTCGTGTTGTTGGCTGTAATCCCTAGCGGCAACGGCAAAACAGTGTTGGTTGCTGGGTCGTAACGCTGGCAGATAATACTACCTGTATCGCCCGCATTATCCGAAAACTCGTTAGCCGGGGCGGGTATTTCGTAATTATCGTAAGTTGTTATTGTTACGTCGGCCTGTGGATTGGTAAGCGTTGGCGCCGGGTTAGATGCCGCAAACTCGCTATTTGGCGCGTAGATTTCGGGCGTTTCTGCGCCGGTAATAAACTCGCTGTTTGGTGCGTAGATTTCGGGCGTTTCCTGGGCCGGTATCGGCTCCCAATCGACCGGGCTAGAGAAGTCGAAAACCGGCCCGGTTGGGTCAACCTCACAACTACCCACCAGCGTACAAAACAGTTGCCGGGTTTGTACGTCCGACAGTGCCGCCGTCAGTAACAGCCGAAAAATTATGTTTTTAACGTCGGGCGTTAACGCGCTGAATAGCGTTTGTAAATCTACCGTACCACCCCCGCCGTTGCCGCCAAAAGCCGCGATTAGCTCCACGATTGCGGCCGCGCTCAAAACCTTTGCATCGCTCTGTAGATCGGTTGGGTTTTTTGAGTCAGCGAACGTAACCAGACCGGGCGTGTTTAGCCCCGCGTTGCCGGGCCTGATTTGCTTTACAACTTCGTCACGCGTCGGGAAATAATCGGTCAAATCAACCGTTAGGGCGGGTTTATCGTTAAGAACGAGCGATAAAATACCGTTTAAGAATGTAAACTTAACAGGCAAATATTTTATCGCTTCGTTAAACTTATCTTTGCCGCCGTTGACAAAATTACCTACGGTAATTGCCAGTTGTGAAAGGAAAGCCACACGAAAAGCAGATTTAACAGGTTGAAATCAGCCATTTTCGCGGGCCAGTAGCGAAATGATTGTACGGCAAAAATACAAGAAATTGACAATTAACAATTTTCTTGCAAAAAATCTTAACATTTTTACGTTAAGATTTTAAATTCTTACCTACTATGTCGTTTTCTCGGTTAGAGTTTCGCTTACAAACAACGGTAGTTGCACAGGGTATTTTAACACCTATTACGGTCGTAATCGAAGAGCCTGTAAAATGGTCAGAGGTTCAGATCGTAGCGGAAAGGGATAGCGAATATCACGGCGTTAATTTCGAGTATTCGGACGGTGATATAAGCGTTGATTTTACCTGTGAATCGGCCTCTAGCCTGTTGTCAGCGCAATATTACACCTATGGCAATGATGCGGCTGTCAAGTTCCTTTTAGTTTCTATTTCATCGGATTTAGCGGAAACAATCCGGTTTACGGGCAAAATAGACTTTAATGAGGTTATTATAGAAAATGGGCGGGTTAGTTGTCATATTGTTAAAGACGACCTACACGATAAAATTCAAAGCCGGTTCGATACGCCCGTTTCTATGGCAGACGAACGGACGTTAGACAATGCTGATATTACCCCGCCCGACCCGGTAGAGATTGGTTTACCCGGTCAGGCTTTGATCGAATCGGGCTATTATAAACGCGTTGGCGCATGGTCGGACGTTACCGAAATCGACAACCCGCCCGCCGTTGGCTACTATATTTTACTGCCTAACCTAATTTACCCTGTCGGCCAATCTAACCCGGATGGCAAACCTTCGCTCGATACACTAAATTCGAGTAGCGGCCAGATTAATACATACAATGGCACAACGCTACAGACAGCCCCCGACGAATTGCCGTTTATTACCTGTTCGACGGCGGGAACCTACGACGTTTCGTTAATCTGGTCGTACGAAATCAATTTGATTCTTTACAAAAAGGCTCTGTTGATTGGCGGGGCGAAGTTTACAGGATGGACAATTGAACCTATTCTGGCAGTTGCCCGGCCCGGTCAGCAGACCGAACTTATCGCTATGGCTCCAAAGCAACAGGGTTCAGGCGAAACCAATGAAACCGGGTTTAAGACGGTAAACGCGGACTATAGCGGAACGTTTAGCGTAACGAAGGGTACTAAAATTTACTGGTACACCCAATTGCGCGTATTCAGTTCGACGGCTCGAAAACTGATTATCGACGTACACAACTTTACGGTTAAAGCGGATATAAAACGAACTACGCGGGCGGCTGATTCGCGGGGTTTTGCCTACCTGTTGCCCGACGCGTTAAAACACGTTTTCGGTGTTGTCTCTAACGCTTTGTCGGGGGTAACGGGTAGCGTTTGGGGTAATCTGATTTCTAAAGCGTCGGCCACTCAGCCACAGGACGGGTACGGCACAGAGTACGCGGTATCATCCGGGCAACAGCTACGCAACCTAAAAACGAAAGCTCCAGTATTTAGCCTAAAACAGTTAATCGGGTTTCTGTCGGCCAACCACGCGGCCGGGGTACTATACCAAACTGACGCAAACGGCAACCATTCGATACGGGTAGAGGAAGGTAGATGGTTTTACCGGGGCGGCAGGATAATGACGCTGGAAGAAAAGGCGGACGAAGACCCCGACGTATTTACGTACACCGAAAAACCCAACCTTGATTTAGCCTGTAACCAAATCGTTGTCGGTTACGAAAAATACCCAACCGAAGGGCCGGGGGTTCTGTTGGAGTTCAACACCGAACGAACCTACCAAACCCCGATTGTTTCGCATGAGTTAAAGAAAGAGATTAAAAGCCCGCTAATCGGGGCCGGGGCCGCAATTGAAGAAGCGCGTAGGCTTGGGATTCCTGAATATGACCAAAGCGGTAAGTTAATCGACCGATCAACCGAAGGGGGGCAATATGATGATGATAATTTTGTGTTACACGTTGCCCCTAAAGCCGAATCGGGCGGGGTAACGTTTCAGGTAATCCCATTAACCGGATTTCCGTATAAACCCGGTCAGCCAGCCGCTAAACGCTTTATTTTACCCGACGACGCGGCCCCCTTGCAGGTTGACGACGTTGTTATTTTCTCCAATACTGGAACGGCTAACGACGGGGTAGAATACCACATTTTTACCATCGTGCATGACAATTTCGGTAAACCAATCTATACAGTAGATGCCAGTTTCCCAATGGTCGAAGGGACGTTTTTTGCCAGTTGGCAGACAAAAGCCCAGCCGGTAAGAATCCGAACAAACGAACGTATCGACGTTTTGGGTATTGCCGACCCCGCCAACACCTACAATCAGGAATTAAGCCCCGCCCGAATGCTTCGCCGTTGGGCATGGCTTCTAAATTCGGGTTTTCGATACAAGCGTTCGACCGATGAACTACGATGCACCGACTACAAGGGCAATAAGGAAATGGTTAGCCGGATTCGGGACGGTTTTAACCTGCCGGGCGATACTGACAGGCAGGAAGTGTACGAAACGGGTAACGTAGCGTTAGGGGCGTTTGAACATTTTGAAAAAGTCTTTTCGCCCGAAACCATCGAAACACAGGTTTGCATGACGCGGGAACAGGTAGAGGAAACGCTATTAGCCTGCACCAATCAACACCCCGACGAATCGAAAAATTGCGGCTATCTGACTATTAAGCGAAAAGACGGTAGTATGTCGGACGGGTTTCTAATGAAGCTACAACACAACCCAACCAGCGAAGTAGCTACTCTCACCCTAAATAAGCGATTTGTACAAACGACGCTAGGGGGGCCGGATTGCTCAGACTATAGTAACTGGGTTTTTAACCGCTTTGAAACGGATGGAACGGCAGACCCCGACCTATACCTATTCTGTACGTTCCAATCCTTCCTTTAGCGGTAATCAATAAAAAACAAAAGCCCGGCCAAAAACCGGGCTTTTGTTTTTTATTGATTACTTACCTATACGACATCGGAACCGTCAGGCAATTTTATAGTAAAGAACCTTCGCCAAAAATCCATTTGCCTATCCATAATCAAATGGTTTGCTATATCAATCTTTTCGACCATTTTCATATGGTGAATTTCCCCTACTCTATCTACATTTTCACCGCATTCTATTCTACGTTCCTCGTGATACTTCAATTCCTGCTCAATCTGTTCCGACAATAGATTGAGTTCCGACAAAGGCAACGCGTCTAAAGCTTCGATATTTACTATCAGTTCGTAATCCATATTATTTATGATTTAGAAATTAACTTAGGGACATCCGGGGTCTTTAACAGCCCCATATCTTGCATTTTTTGAAAGACTGGTAAAGCATGATTCTTACAGAACGTAGCAGATTCGTCTATATTAATCTTGCCCGTCTTACAAAACTCATCCGCAAGAGCCATAGAGCTACTAACGGCGGGCCGGTAAGTACGAATAATCTCTTTAGCTGACGTTCTAAACTTGGACGGTATTTTCTTCGATTTCGCCCATTCCATCAACTCCGAAGGTGTTTTACCTGTATGCAAAAAACAATTCTTCCGGTTGTAGTCAATGGCTTGTTCCTTGCCGCCTTGTGAGAAATTATAGCTATTAACCTCTTTACTGTTCTGTATCTGCTTAGGTCGTTCCGTAAATACAGATAGTTGGTCGATTGGGTTTGAAGCCCCTACTTCGGCCTGTGCTTTTTCTTTCTCTAATTGCTCCCAACGCTTAACGATCCTGTGTCGAGCTACAACATCATAGCCAGAAAGTAACGTAATTGTTGTAGCCTTATCAAGTCGATATAACTGACGTTTCTTGCCCTGCGAATCGCTATAACTATCTGATTCACAATGCCAGCTCAAATTTGAGCCGTCAGATTTTGCCTTTTTAAATGCCGCAACCATACTACGAATGTCCCGCAACACATTCTTATGTTGCTTACCCGTTAACTCTGCAATTTCAAGACTAGTCATAGTTTTTATGACCGAACTTTGTAGCTCATTCATGGCTGTAGACAGTTGAAGGGTTTAGGAAAGCGTTTTCGAGTGCGGTAAAACTGGCTAAAGCCATAGCGTCCAAAACTTCGCGTAAGACTGCGATTTCGTTTTGTAGTTGTTCCGTTTCAGCTTCAAACGGATTGTCGATTTTGATAATTTGGGCGGTAAGTGCCTGAATCCGCAGCAAAATATATGCACTTTTTTTGCACATTTGCCGTACTTATCTTTGTTAAAGGACTGCAAAGTATCAAGATTTATAACAACCAAAAGTAATGTTACTGAACCGCTATAACTTTATCGTTTGGGGTAACACGCCCCCGGAACCCGCCGATGTTAGCGGCCTACCTGTTGGCAGTATTGGCCGGGTTTCGTCCTGTGTACTGTTGGCCCCGGCCGATGTGTTGCGGGTTTACATTAACATTCCGACCGGGTTAAACCTGCCTAATCTAAACGTTGCGTTAGTGGCTGACAATGCCGCCTTAACCGTCGTTGTACCCAATTTTGCAACGCTTACCCAGGTTGACACGCCCGGCCTGAATGCTCCCCAATACTATCTAAACGTTGTTATTCCGGTAGGTTTAGGGCTACGCGAGGAATATTACAGGCTTCGGATTGGTTCGGCTCAGGTTCCGTATTACTCGAATCGGCTTTGGTATAATCCGGGCGGCTTCGCGGGTATGAGTGCAATATTTTCGTTTCGATCAGTTCGAGACTTAGCGTATATACCGTATGAGTTGCCCGAATTAGCAGGTTTCCGGCAAACGCTACGGTTGAAATGCTACGCGGGAAATCCGCAAAATGACACGACGGTAGAAAGTTACGACGGGGTAACGACCGGGCGAACTAGAACCGTATCGGTAAAGCAAAAACGGTATCACTCGTTTACTGTCGAAAATGCCGACGCGTTCGCAGAAGAAGGATTTTCCGGTATGTTTGCCCATAAGGATTTGCTAATAAATGGGCGTCCGTTTGCGCTTAAAACGGGCTTCCAACTAGCGAATGATAGCCCCGGATTGGCGAACGGCACGTTTGAAGTATGGGAGTCCGGGTTTGCGTTAAAGACGTTGTGTTAACAAAAAAGCCCGGAATAACCGGGCTTTTTTGTTATTAAATATGCATCCAACTCTTACCCTGCTTAATTGAACTTATTAAGGTTGGATGAACCTTAAATTGATTGGCGATAGATAATCCTGTTTTGCCGCTTTTCAATAGTTGTTTGATCTCCAAAACCTCATCGTTTGTCAGTTTGGAAAGATGATTTTTTTCGCCAGATATTACATTACGTTTCGGTTTATACCGAACATTAGACTTTGTAAAACCTGTTACGTGAACCCAGTTTGCGCCGGTATATATTCTCTGAATCGTCGCTCCTGATACTCCATATTGCCTTCCTATTTCCCCGAACGGAACCTTCTGATTCAGCAACTCTACTATTTCCAATACATCTGATTGCTTTAGTTTTGAGATATTATTATAATATTCCTTTTTAACTTTACTTTTATTTTTAAACGTCCTCCCTTTTACTTGCTCAATTGCATTTATTAATAAATCATTAGGTACTGACTTTTGTAGAACCTCTAAATCATATTGCGTTAATTCTACGTGCTTATATACCTTGCCATATTTAATTTGTAATATTCTGTAGGGTTCGAAATTAAAATACTGGGCTATATAAACAGGCTTTCCTTTAAGAAGTAGATACTTTATTAGCTTTACTTGATTGTCATTTAATCTTTCCGGGGTCTCTTGCTTTGTTATACCTGTAAAATCCGACCACGCTTTACCCCTTTTAATTGAACTAATAAGGCTAAGGGAAACATTAAAAGACTTAGCTATGGTAACGCATTTTTCACCAGTAGATAAACGTTCTTTAATCTCTAATAGATTCTCAGCGGTTAATTTAGTTTGTATAGATTTGAATCCACTAGCATTAACGCGTTTAGATACTCTTTTTTCTTGAAGCTTTGTAAACCCAGTTACGTGCACCCAGTTTCGCCCATTTCGAATCTTTTGAATCGTATCGGTACTAACATTGAACCGTTCCGCAATTTGGGTATACAGTAGCCCTTGCTCCAATAAGTCTTTTATTTTTAGTACATCTTCGGTATTGAGTTTAGCGTTGGCGTGCCGTTCACCTTTTGGTGTCGTTATAGCCCTACTTTTAAAAGCGCGTCCTTTTACTGTCTTTTTTACTTCGTCATAATCATCGTAAGTAAAATTAACCTGAAAGAATTTATAGTCTTTTTCGGATAGTTCAATATCCTTATATGTCTTGCCCCTTTTTATACCTGAAATTATCTCTTCCTTTACATCAAAAAACTCAGCAACATCAACCGTTCGTTCACCAATTGATAGTAAATATTTTATTAGCAACACTTGACCTTCCTCTAATAGTTTTTTATTAGGTTTATTAGGGTTTCGGTAAGCATAAGAAGGATTGATACATAATCCCTTAGGTAAAGCATATTGATTCACCTCATTATGTGTTACCGTGATCGGAACCCAAGTCCTACCATTTCTTATGTTTCTCACTACAGAAACATCTAAATTGAAATACTTAGCTACGTCAATCGACCGGCAACCTTTAGCTAATATTAATTTTATCTCCCGAACTTGTTCATTTGTAAGTTTCGTTGCAAAATGATTCTCCATTCTCACCCCTAACTTAGCCCTTGTTTCAGGACTTACGGATTTATCTTTTAGGCGTGTTTTAGCATTTTCTTTGTGTTTTGCACCATAACAAGAAGGGATAGCTATAGATTTGTTGTAACCAAAAGCAAGGTTAATAGAATTATATTGTATAATATATTTATTTTCTATTTCAAGTAATAAATCCGAAAGTCTCTCTGTTTCGCTTACAACCTCCAATAGATTAAATTCGAATGAATTTGCTCCATATTTATCGTATGCCCTCGCTAAATGCTTAGAATGATGCTTTCGATTTTCTAAGCCATATTTGTGCTGACTGTAGCGATATAAAAACTTCTTTGTTGACCCTATATAACATTTGCCGTTAACAGTATTTAGAATTTGGTAAACACCTGCCATTTTTAGCAGGTGTTTAGGGATATTGTTTTTCATAATCCAAATTTACTTTAAAACCTTTCTCTTTCTACTTACACCCTTAAAGTTAGTTGGATAACTTTCCGTTTTTTCGTGACACGAGTGACAAAGCGTCCGACCATTATTAATATCCCAAATTGCGGGACATTTTAAAGCCGTTTCAACGGAAGTAATTCCAAACTCAGAAACTAAATCAGAAATACTTTTAATGTGGTCGGCTTCGATAACTCGTTTTCGCCCGTTTCTGGCTCCACAATGCTGACAAGTAAAACGGTCACGAATAAAAACCTGTCTACGCCATTCTTCATATTCGTCTAAACGTCGAATTAGTCGAATCAACTCTGTTCGGCTTATTGATCCATTCATAAAAGGTATGAGTTTTACATCTCAACCCTTTACGGTTTTCTATCCGTGAAATCCTCCATTGAACACATATAGCGGCCAAAATGAACCAAAGAAAGGCAACCGCAAAAAGTTGAAATGTTCGATAGTTCATTAGTTGTCTTCGTTGTAGTTTAATTCAGCCATTATAAGCGAGTACAAGCGGTCTAAGTGTCCGTAACGCTCTATAGCATCTAAAATGTACTCACCTGGCTTGCGCTGTAGCCGATGAACATTAACCCCGTACACATCATGCATTCGCTTGTAGAGGTAATTATAAGTCTCGCTCTGTTCGGCCCCATGAAAAGCGCAATAGTCGTTTACCTTGCGGCTGATTAATTGCCGTAGGGTAGTAATTACCTTCTTTGGCGGGGTAATCAATCGCGGAGTTAGCTTACCCTTTGGCGGTCGATGACCGCGCATTATACTATCTACGTCGGCGCGTAGTTGACCAATCGCCTGTTGCTGATTAATTAAAATCTGTTGCTGATTAGCTAACAGTTGGCTATTTTGACTTACAAGCTGAATTAGAACCTGTTCGGTAGAGGGGGTCGCTAACGTCTTGCGTAGCTGTTTTTCGGCTTCAATAAAGTACTTACGGGCTTCGCGTCCTTTATCGTTATTTTCAACCATAGCCAATTCCTTAGCCATATCGAGCGTTAGGGCGTAATCAACCGTTGGCCTGCCGCCCTGATTGGGTTTTACTAGATTGTTAGTAAAACTAGCCTGAATAGGTTTTTCCGAAATTTCGGAAAAACCCCCTTCGTCGTCGTTAACCTCCAAATAGTCAGTACCTTCAAGGAATCCGTATTTAATAATCCGGGCTTTTATCCAGTCTGCAAATTTGGTTTTTGCTTCTAAGAATCGGTGTAGTTCGCGGGCCGAAACGACAGACAAACCTTGTGCATCCGTCGTAATCTTTACAATCTCATTCATGGCCCTCTACCTCCTCCATCCAAATAGCGAAATTCTCGTAATCGCTTCTAAGCTTATTAATGAAGCCGATAAGTGATAGGACGTTTTCGACTTTACGCTTTTCGCGTTCATCTAAATAAGCGCAACGGGTTAACTTATCGTTGCAAAGCTCAACCAGTGTAGTAGTTGGGTCTACTTTCTCCGAGAAATTGCGAACCGAATGGATTATGCTACGTAGGTACTCTGACGCGCCGGGGTTGTTGCCGATTTCAACAAAATATTCATCCGGGCCGTCTAAGAATTGTCCCCTATCCGGGTTATACGCTGTTTGGGCCGTGTTTTGGGCCGTTTGTGGATTAGAGGTTGTAGAATCCCCACCCTCACAGTAACTTTGTTCTGTGTTCATTTTGAACTACCTGTTTAAGTGAACGTCGCCCCGTTGCTGCCTTCCGCCAAGTTGCCAGCGCGGGGTTTTTTATGACGTGCCAATCGCCTGATTGACTTTACAATACTAATAATAACTTTTATTATATCCCAATATTAAAGAAAAAATATTTTATTATATCCCATTTTTTTATCTAATCACAGCTACTTCAAAATGAACGACACTTGCAATTTATACCCCAAAGCATCTGCAATTCGATTGATGGTTGCTAGGGTCATATTAGTCCTTCCGGCTTCAAATTGAGCATAAGTACTAGGGTCTATACCTAATTGTTGAGCTAAGGAAGCTTGGGTTAATTTTTTCGATTTTCGTAACTTCTTTATGTAATCGCCTATTTCCTTGGGAGAGTTCATGATTTGTATTGGATTTTACACAAATATAAAACCTTTAATATAACACACAAATACAGAGGTATCGGTTTATTTAATGGCAGTAATTATAGGGGTACAACCCCTTATATTCACTAAATATATCTTACTATGAAAAAGTATCTTTACTTAGTTGGCCTATCAATTCTCTTTCTACCTAGCTGTAGCACAAACCATGAACCTCCTGAATATATAGAGTCTATAGCGTTACAAAAGGCGGGTACAGATGGAATCAAAATACTAACAACCTTTGCAAGTAAGGCAGATAAGCGAATTGCTAGCTCAGGGGTTTACAACCTAAAAATACACGGATACGAGCAAAATCACGAACCTATTCAAATCTACGATACCACCTACTCGATCAATATCAGCGACTTTAGGGAGTACTCGGAGCTAAATAAGGATTCAACAGGGGTTTGCTACACAACAAAGTATTTAGACCACAAGGACTTTAAAAACACCGATAAGGTAGCATCTAAGATAGTTTTTGTAACTATTGGATTTAAGCCGAAAGGCTCCAAAGGGGTAATAACAGGTAGTAAAAAATTTGAACTTGACTAAACACCCAACAGCCCAACGCTTACTAAAAAATTAGAAACCGGCGCGGTAGCGTCGGAAATCTCTTTTTTTTTAAATGTATTATTAATTTTATTATTATATATAATATTATGTCGGTCTTTTCGCCTATACCTCTCGGTGTTTTTGCCTATACCCCCCGGTGTTTTCACCTATAGGTATCGGCCTTTTTACCTACACCTTACGGTCTTTTTACCTATAGGCATAGGTGCTTTAAATGAGACAAAGCGGCTTTTTAAGCGAATAGAGCAATATTTTTCCTAGACCTATAGGCGTTAGGACGCTAAAAATATATAAACCGCAAAATTTACAACAACCTGTAAGGCAATCTATTATTTTCCTAAATTAAAAACCGTACTAGAATGCATAATAATCAAATAAATTGAGCAAAATCGGTATCACTCGTTTACTGTCGAAAATGCCGACGCGTTCGCAGAAGAAGGATTTTCCGGCATGTTTGCCCATAAAGATTTATTAATAAACGGGCGTCCGTTTGCGCTTAAAACAGGCTTTCAACTAGCGAATGATAGCCCCGGATTGGCGAACGGCACGTTTGAAGTATGGGAGTCAGATTTTGCGCTAAAAACATTGTGTTAGGGCCCTGTTCGGATTATCAGATGGAATATATGCAATAAAATGTCATTAATTGTAATCAATTGTCAAAATATCTTGTTACCTTGACAAGCAAATAGTAAAAAACACACAAAATGGGAGTTCGTTTAAGCAAATTAACGGGTAGTAAATTTGCCTTCTTAACTCGCAAAACGAAGGCATTCGACCCCCTTGCAGGTAAGCCTAACAGCCCTGTCTACAACAAGGAGTTTGTTCAAAAGATCAAACAACGGCAACAGCAGGTTGCCGAAGGTCATGTAAAAGTTTTTACGTTGGAAGAGTTTGATAATCTGTAATGGGGCGAAAAATCGGTTTCGTTGACGACGCGTATGAAGAATACGAAGATTGGCGCGATAGAGATGAACAGGTATTTTTAAAGATTAAAGGTCTGATAAAAGAATGTAGTCGAACCCCGACAAAGGGAACTGGAAAACCGGAGCCATTGAGGGGGAGCCTAAAAGGCCTTTATTCCAGACGCATCAATCAAGAACACCGATTAGTGTATAGTTTTACCAACGATGAATTAGAAATTTTGTCATGTTATGGTCATTACGGAGATAAATAAAGCCCGACTATCAAAGTCGGGCTTTTATATTTTATCGTTTACGCCACTCCCCGTTAACCTTCGTCCAATTAAGGTCGCGCTTTCTACTATGGTCTAGCGTTCGTTGATTGGCTTTGATAAACCAGTTTAAAACCCCTCGTTCATCAAACGTAGTCATATTAAACGGTAGCTTTTCGTTAGCTTCGCCGATTGCATCCGCTAACCGCTTGACCGGGAAATTATCCCAATTGATAGCACCAGACAATTGCCGAACCTGATATTCGTCTCTTCCTTGCGTTAACCGATGGTTAGCCATTGTTTGGCGGTTTATTTGCCCTACAATCGCATTAGACTGTAGTATCTGCTCCGTCATTGCGTTGGGGTAAATTACATCGTCCTTGCCAACGTTTACGATTGTAGGCTTATTTACCAGTTCCATTTTACCGTCATGTTGCCATAACTCCCGACCGTAACGGTCGCCAACTAAGGCGGGGCCGCTATAATTGTCGTTTGTAATCCCGTCGATGTTTTTTCCGGTAAAGTATTGCGGAAGGGGTTTAGCCATAATAATAGCCGCCTGGGCGAGACCTAAGACACCTGTAGCAATCGCTAACGGCGTTCCGGCTGGCGGAGGCAAAGTTGCATAAACCTTCATTATCGCTTCGGCTGTACTTATTCCCACGTTAAAGAGGGCTTGGGTTCGAGCTGAAACATCTTGTTGATGTTGGATTTGTTTACGCTGTTGATCGTATTTTTTTTCAATCGCAACTTTTGCCCCTTCATTATCCCCAACGGCATCTAATTCAGCCTGTTTACTGGCTTCGAGTGCGGTTAGACGATTCTGATTCTTTTGTTGCTCTATTTCGAATAAGCCGTTTACAAGCGTCGTACCCGCCTGTATATACTTCTCTTGAATTTCTGCTTTCCTTGAAAAATAAGCCCTGTCTTCTTCGGTCATTTGGGCGTATTCCTCCTTTAGTCGTTGCACTTTATCTTTATCCTTTGCTCTTTCGGCTAACTCTATTTGGTTTAATAAATCCAAATATTGTTTTTGTCGGTTTTGATCTAAACCGCTAAGAGAATTATTTAGGTCGTATTCAAGTCGTTTGCGTTTGACGTAGTACAACGCCATGATATTTGACTGATCTTTTAAGTTTTCCTCTAATTGTGCGGTTCGCTTTGCGTCGGCTTCGGTAATATCCGACCCTGACATTTGCCTACCCTTATCATCTAGTCGGTAACTAACATAGGGGCGTTCTCCTAAGCGGTCTAAATCGCTTGTGGTTAATTTATTGGGGGTTGCTATCTTTTTGCCATACGTACCATTTTCTACGGCTTCCTGCATAGCCCGAATAGCTTCATACTCTAACTTTAGCTTCTGAACCTTTTCAACTAGCTTCGGGTCAACGTCGATAATCCGGCCCGCTTTCAAATCCCGCATAGCCTGTTTTTGTAAGGTTGCTTCAATGGATTTGATTTGTTTGTCGATCTTTTCTAAAACCGTTTCCTCGTCTTTTGCCTTTTTCGCTGTAGGTTCATCGACTGCATCCTTTTTACTTGTAAGTGACGGGAATAGAATGGCCTGTTTTTTGTCCTGATAGGTTTTTAAGTCCTTTAAAACGTCTTCACGTTTTTTTAAACTATCCCGGTCGCCTTTAATAAACAGTTCGGCTTGTTTGGTATCCAATTCGGCTATCTTACTATTGTAATCCTCTATCACCTTATACCGTTTTAGGTTAACGTTAGCCCCTTCGTCAATATAAAGTTTATCTGCCTGGGTGAGTTTGTCGCCCAACTGTAACCGCTGTAAAATACTTAGCTCAATGGCTTTATTTTCCTTTTGTAAGCTACCTGCTAAGTCTCGTTGATCGTCGTCAGATAAGGCTACTTCCCGACGCTTCCCGGCATCTTTGGTCGTTGCTTGCCGACGCTCTTCGGCGGACATTAAAAGAAAAGGCTTTAAGTTAAACGACCGTTGTTTAGTCCCTCGGTTAAGGGTATTTTGTGTCTGTTGCGCCCGTTGCATTTGCCCGGTTGTCTGATCGCGTAGAGCCTGAATTGCAGCTTTATTTAGTTCAGCGTTTAATTCGCGTTGGGCCTGAGCAAAACCTACAACCTTACTTTTATTTACATCTAACGCATTTCCGTAAGCATCGAAACCTGTTGCGGCTGAGGGAGCAATATTTGCAAGGTCGTTAACGACTGTCTGTAACTCCTTTTGTTCGTCGGCTGAAAGCTTTGATTTACTTTTCAATTCATCATATCGACTCAATAGGCTGGGCAAGGTTGATTCCAATTGATTAACCTTTTCGGTTTGTTCGGCTAATTTTCGGCTTGATTCTTCAACACTAGAACTGAAAAACAGCCTAACAGATCGGGACATTGAAGTTATGTAGCCTATAAAATTTCCGGCTGTATCTCCGATATTTAAACCTTTTACCCATTCTACGCCTTCGTTTCGTAAGCGGGCTAAATTGGCCGTCAATCCCTCTACTCGCTTTTCACGGTTAGGATTAAACGTCCTTTCAAGTTCAATAGCAAATTTTGGCAAAGCTTGCGAAGCCAATACTTCACCATTTTTAAGCATATCGCCTAATTTTGACGTTGTAACCCCTAAAGCGCGGGCCATAATGTTGAACGCCCCCGGTATTCTTTCGCCCAACTGCCCGCGTAGCTCTTCACTTTGGATTGTACCTTTTGACATCATTTGACCAATTGCCAGTAATGCCCCCTCGGTATCTTCGCCTGACTTTTTAAGCCGACCCATTGTTCCGGTAACGGCTGTAAAAATCTTGTCAGTTGCTTCTCCTTCAAGCCTTGTTCCTTTACTTGAAGCGGTTAGATTGGTGTACGTTTTTTCGACAACAGACAAATCTTGCCCCAAATCATCAGAAACGCGCTGTAGCATAATCTGACGTTGAGTGAATAGTGCTGTATCATTAGAAACGACTTGTAAAGCAGAATCAAGGGAATCGAATTGTAGGATTATTTCACCTGCACTTTTGATTCCTGATAGTATTTTGTCAGCTAAAATACTTGCCGAACCTATACCAACCGCCCCGGCTGCAAATGCGCCTACCGTGGATAGTCCAGACCCTTTATTGTTAGATACCTGTGGGTAATTACCGACATTGGGAGTGAAATCTTTCTGATTTCGCTTAATGTCATTAATGGACTTTATATTTTTTTGATACTGCTCATTTAGAGCAACAGCCGCCCGGTTTTGCTCATTGATTTTGCCCGTTATTTTATCGTAAGCATTGGGAAGTCCGTCGAGCTGGCGTTTTAGATCACGTGTTTGCTGTTTAAACGCATTAAACGACCCTTCGGCTCCTTTTACACTTCTACCAGCTAAATCTGTAGCTACTATTAATCCGTTAACTGATTTCGTAGTCTGTGTTAACTCTCGACTAATTTCTTTCGCCCGTCTTTGGTCTTCTTTTTGGGCTAAGTCTAACTTTCCGTATTCGGCACGAAGTTCAGCTAATCGCTTTTGCATTAACTGTATTACCTCGTTATTTTCATCGACAATTGATTTATTGTCCTGAAGAATCTTTTTGTTGCTCTTAACCGCTTCGTATGTCTTTTGGAAGTCCGGGGCAATGCCAACAATATTGCCCGCTTTTTGAAGGCTCTCTATTTGTTTTGCATACTGCTCTAAAAGGGCAAGTTGTTCAGAAAGTGATTTTTTAACCCGGCTACTAGTGCCCTCTAAATTATCGCCTAATTTATCATTGGCAACTGTAAGGTTTTTTATGCACTCTAACCATTTAGAATAACCGAATACGTCTTCAAATTGAATTGTGTTCATGCCCGTAGAAATAAGGGGTTTGGTTACTGACGACTATACGGGCCTGTAGTTTAGTCGTTACTATTATTGCCGTTAATTTGGCTGTAAAACTTATCTTCTAAGTCTGTCATAAAGCCCCAAAACTCATGTGTTGAGGTTTCGTCATTTACTGGCAGACCTTCACTGATAAGCAAAAATTTATTCTTTCTGTACGCTTTTAGAATCATATCGGGCATATTGTTTGACCCAACTAAAACGGTAGGCTTTATGCGCTCAATAAACTCTCTTTCTACCCCTTGTCGCCTAACTTCTAAACTTGGGTCTTCGGGGTTGAGTAGTTCGGTTGCCTGAACCAAAAAAGCCCGTTGCAGTAACTCATAGTATTCCGTTTTTGTGTCTACGAAATGCCTAGGAAACGATTTTTGCAACGGGCCTAAGACTTTTTTTCGTATAGCTGATGATAGGAAACGATATGTTCTTGTGTAAGCCCGTACTCGCTTAATTGGCCTAAAAGCTTTTCTAATCCCTCTTCTACGAAATCGTCCCAACGAACATTATTTACCGAATGAATGCAACAGCAAAAGGCTAAGGCGTTAGGGGCTGTTTGCTTATTCATAAGCCCAAAGAGCAAATACCGAAGGTTGTTGATTTCGGTTATAGCCGATTCGATTTCATTTGCGCCAATTAAACTTACTATTGGCTCAAAATGCCTATCCACATCGCCCATTGTTGACCCTATTCCACTATGGAAAGCCATATAGTAGGTGTATAACACGCGTCGGGATTCTGGTAAACGGCTGGGCGAATCGTATAATACGATAGAGCCGCCCGGTAGTGTGATAGTTTGCATTAGGTTGATAGTTTACCGACGATTTTTTGAATAGGAATACAGGCCAACGGAACCCACAGGTAAATGATCGACGGCCAAAGTAGTAGACTGACGTAGCAGATTACACCAAACCAGAAAGCCCGGCAAAGTCGGCAAGGTTCACGCGGCCACCAGCGAACCCCGCGAACGTTCATATAATTATCAACCTTCCATTTATCGACTAGGATAACGCCCGTAACGCCAATTAGAGAGCAAAGGACTAAATATTGGTACATGGCCTAAGAGTTACACAGGTTGGTATAATGGACGGTCAATTCGATACGAAAGCCGCCGTATGGATACGATAGATACGAGCTTTCTAGCCCCGAAACGTCGAAGCCTGGGTAAATACCAGTTGCCCCGGCTGTCGTTTGGTCGAACGATTTATTAACCGATAGGACGCAATACAAATCGAGTAACTTTCTAATAACTTGCTGTTTTAAGCCTTCGACCGTTGGCGGTTCGATACCTAACGTTTTTAGGTTGGCCCAACAGATAACAGATAGCGTCCGAATGCCGAAAACCTCGTTTTTAATCGTTTCGTCGTCGTGTGCGTACAGACACGTAAAGGATTTTAGCGTATCGTTCGGGTAAGCCCGGTAACTTTCGCCGTCTTCTTTGTAAATCCAGGGTTCAGGCAATCCGCCCGCCGTTTTGATAGCCGGTCGAACGCGGCCTAACGATACTTCCAGCCAATCGAGCGTAGTTAATCGCTCCTGAATGATTGCTATTACTTCGTCTATGCCGGTTTGATCGGTAACGATACCAACGGGCGGGGTTAGGTTCTGGCTCATTAGAAACTACTGATTAAATCCATTAGCTTTTCACCGATATACGCGCCTATTTCCCATGCTACCATGGCAATTGATATATACCAAAGGTTTATATTCAGTGAGAATGGATATTCCTTTGCATATTTTACATATGTGCCAGATAGTGAGATAACCCCAAAGTCTGTTATCTTTTTTAAGAGCTTCATAATGCAATTTCTTTTTTTAACAGGTCGATAAATTGCGGTTTAATCACTTCAATCAGTACGGCCCGGTTTTCGGGGGTTAGCCCTAAAATGTCGTCACCGTATTTTGCTTTCAATTCTTCGGTTTTGGGGTCGGTTGCTTCTAAGTCGAAAGCCTGATCGAACACAGCCGTAAAAATTGATTCGTAAAAATCGCCCGTATCGTGCAACGTAACCCGGTCGGTTCGTTGACCTTTATCCCGTTTTATTTGAACCGTATCCGGTCGATAGTACGGGCTTATTGCTGAGTTATCGGCGCGAATACCGGCCGCAAGTTGTTTCCGGTTCAGATCGGCTATTAATACGGCGTTGGCCGCTATTACATCCGATAAAACCCGGTTGAGCATATCGGGCGTTATCCGCAAAAGCGGAGCCACAAAACAGTTATGTAGCGTTATCCCGTCCATCGTGTTTAATCCCACATGCTACCGATAGAAATACCGGGCCGTTGTTTTTCGGGGGGCGTTGCGGGTGAAATTGTCGAAAACGTTGCCTTTGTATCGGCAATGATTTTGTTACGTTCGGCCTTTAGTCCTTTGTCGGTGTCCTTCTGGCCGTTTAGAGCTATATAGGCTTGATTGGTCATATTCTTAGCCGTAGCGTTTACCCGGTCAGAGGTAGAAATTTCTTCCAGAACGTCGCAAGCAATCGAATACAGAAGCGCGTTAACCAAATTGTCCTTATTGGCAATTAGCGGCCGGGTTGCGTCAGATTTGGCCGATATAACCAGATTTAACCCCCATGTTTGAGAAGAAACCTGAACCGCCGACAGTTCGGCTAAATCCATCGTTAACGGGGTCGAAACGTTCGGGATGTAAACCGGCTCAATGGCAATAAACGGGCTTCGACCTTCGAGCAAATAGGCATCCACCCCACCCCCGCAACTACGACAGGCCGCGCCTACAGCAAACGAGCGATTCGCCCCGATTGCAAAAACGTTTGTTGGTAGGTCGTTTTCGTAGTAGCCAAACAGATAATAGCCGCCGATACGCTGATAGAGCGTTTCGTTAATGTCCTTCCAGATCGACCGACCGGGCGTATTACCTGTAAGATTCAAAACTGTTAGCGGGGCGTCCTGTGTCGAATGATAGAGGTATAACGGAAAGTTTTCGACGGCCCCGGAAAGTTGTAACGCGGCTTTCAATACCTCTAACGCGGTATCGTTGCCAGATACGTAGATACGCCAACCAACAAACCGATTTTGTTTGTTGATCGTATCGGACGCGTTACCCTCTAAGCTAAAAATAGCCTGATTATCCAGAAGCGGAACCGAACCCGACGCAAGCAGTAAAGCCAGTTTAGAAATTGCCCCGCGTTCAATTCGGCTATACCATGCACTTAGCGCGGTTGTCGGTTGCCAGTAATCTGACTCGCTGACGGCATGGCCTAAATTGCCCTTTACCTGATTCTCGTAAAGTTTGCCGTCGTTACCCTTTACCACATCGTATCGAAAATACGTTTTAGTTGGGCTGTAAGCCGGGTAGTCGATTTTAGCCAGATTCGGCCCTAAATCGTGCAATATATCGGGCCTTAGTAGCTTATGGGCGTCCGACAGATAAACGACGGGTTCACGGTGATACCCGGCCGGTTGATCGGAGCCAGCCGCGAAGCCTGGGTAAAGGCCAACCACCCCGGCCAACAGTTTAGAAAGTGAAATAGTATCGACCATGTTCTAGTTGAGGTTTAAAAAAAAATCCCCCTCACAACTCGGAGAGGGATTTTAGACAATCCACGTTCAATTGAGCAAAGATTACGCGTTCATTACGCTAAACCGCTTGATAGGCGATTCACCGGCAACGCGGGTAAAGTCGGCAAAAAGTGCGAAGTCGGCAGCGTGTTTAACACCATACGATTTTGCCCCGCCTGTACAGTCTAAAAGCTGTTGGGTTCCCCATTCCCAAGTTGGGTAAACGTTATCATTGATTCGGCCCCAAAAACGAACGTCCGAAATATCCTTTTCGTCGGTTACGTCAATAGCGTTCAGGTCGGGCAAACCCTGATAGTCGAAGTCAATAAAGTTCACAATACCAATCGAACCCATCGGCCCGACGTAGTGGATACCCCGTTGACCGGCCCCCGGACTAATCCGGTTTGTATAATCAAATTCGGCAATATTAGCCGCCTTTTTGATTGCCGCCGTATCGTAGATTGCACCCCCGCCCGGATTGTTTAACCAGTTTTGGTCTGCCAAAGCCGCCGTATTCGCAATGTCGAAGTACGGGCCTTCCGTATCCATCATTTCCATAATAGCGCCGAGGTTATTATAGAAATCAATCAGCTTCGGTACTTGGTACTCCCCGGCAACGCCCGTATAGAGCAGGTTTGCCCCAATCGTTTGCGTCGTTTCCTTGTTGGCATCTAGGAACGTAGCGCACATTTGATCGAGATACTTGTAAACCGCTTTTTTGGCGTTTTTAATTTTGGCGGCTAACGCGGCTTGGTAGGTAACGTAGTTATTTTGGTATTCCGAAGGAATAATATCTACGTCAAATTCAACGTGAAAACGCACTACCGTTTTAAGCGTTGCGCCTAGTGCCTGGGTTGTAATGGCACAAGTCCGAACCGTTATAATCGTCCAATCAACCCCGTTCAACACAGGAATTTGAATTGTCCGCGTGTAGGGAATCGCCCGGATTTTAGCAAGCGTTTCAGCGTCGAACAACAACGGGGTATTGTTGTAGAACGTATTCAACGCGCCGTAATGAGACATACGGTTTTCCAGACGACCAAACCCGGCCGGGTTAACGTCTAACATGACGTTAGGTAAGAGCAAATTTGTTATGACGTTAGCCATAGCAGTAAAAAGGATTTTTTATCCCTGTTGCTGTTGCCGGGCCTGTAGGCAACGGGTAGGCGCGAAACTGCGCGGGAATCCTACCTGTTATTTTTAAGGATTTATTACAGTTTGGCTTTCTTGCGTTCCTCATCAATAAACTTGAAGAACTCCGGCGTATTTGGCGCGTAACCCAACTTGTTAATAGCATAAACTCGAATTTCCGTCAACGACGTAAACGCGCCGGGTTGACCACCTGTATCGGGTTTGCCTGTTCCGCCCCCTTCCTGTTTATGGCTAACCGGAGCCAAATACATAGAGTGGTTAGCCCGGATAATTTCGGTTGGCGTCATTGGCCGGTTTTCGGCGGCATTCATTAGGGGTCTATCCGTCCCTTTTTTGACAAAATAAATGTCGCCGTCGTCGTTGCGTTTGCCTTCGTAGAGCGTATTAAAATACTCTTTCAGGTCGGCAATTGCGGTATTTTTGGCGGCTGTTTTGGCGGCTTCGTCTTTCAGATCGCCAGGAATAACAACCGGGGCGGTACGCAAATCGGCGTTAACGGTAGAACGAACGGCCTGTTTTACCGTTTCTACTTTATCGTTTTCGCGGGCGGTTTTTTCGGTGTTAAGTTGCTCTTTCAGTTGGTCAATAACCGCGTCTTTGGTTGCGGCCGACCCTTTTATTTTGTCCCGGATAGCCTTCATAGCTTCATCCGAAAGCGGCAACTTACCGGCGTCCTGTAGCTGTTTCACCCAAACGGCGGTTCTCATACCATCAGGTTTGGCTTCATCCAGCGCAATAGCTAACAGACCGTCGATACTGCCGTACAACTTAGCCGATTCTTCGCCTACAGCTTTGGTTACGGCTTGTTCGGCGTAGGTCGATAACTCGTTATCGTAATCGGTTTTTGGCTTTACAATAAAGCCTTTTCCGGTTAGATAATCCGGGGCTTTCGCTTCGAGTTTAGCGAAAATAGCGGCCTGTAAGTCTTCGGGAATCTCAATCCCGGCAATGTTTTCTACTGTAATATCCATAATCGGGCCTGTAGGCTATGGTTTTAAACTGGTTGATTGATTAGTTACGGGGCGGTCAGAAACCCGAAAGAAACCGACCGCCCCTATCGGGGTTGTTATCTTATTGCTCTACTTTGGTCGGCTCATGTACGACGACATAGCCGCCCCCGTCGCCGGGTTTGCCATAAATCACATCATAGAAATTATCAGACGCCCCTTTCGTAATCGGCTGGGTAGAGTTCTGATAATCGCCCGGCGCGACAATTTGCGCCCGTCGTCCGCTTGCGTCCTCTACTAATGTGCCGTCCGCGTTTTTATGATACTTTAACCCAATCATAATAAACTTATCGTCGGGCAACCCTTTCAGCGAAGGAATCAACGGGGAAATGTTGAACTGTTTCTTTTTATCCTTATTGCCGTACAACTCTTTCGTAGCTGGCTTAACCTCATCGGTTTTTTGCTCTACGGTTGGCTGTTCAATTGGCGTACCAACCATATACGCCCGTTGCGCCTTCGCTTTTTCGGCTTCTTCGGCTTTGTAGGCATCCAATACCGATTTAGCGGTTTCGGCGGCAATGGCTTTAACCTGATCGGCGGTAAACGTTTTTTCAGGTTCCGGGGTTGGCTGGCTTGCGTTTGCGTCCGTTGCCTGGGTTGCTGTTGCCTGACTTTCCGGGGTTGTTGCCGGGGGCGTTGGGGTCGTTAGCGGGGTTGGGCTGGATTGGCTTTTGTTCTGAGACATAGCGTTTAAAAGAAGTTTTAATTTGAGAAATCCGGTTATCGTAGTCGGGCGCGTTGCAGAACTGTTCTATCAGTATATCCGCTTCGCGTTCAAATCGGTAGACAAACCCCATAAGGCCGACGCTGATAGCGTACCCTTCGGGGTCACTGGTATTGATACCTAAATTGTAAAGTTCGTCGGGGCTGTAATTTGAATACGTGTCTAAATCCCTTAGAACCTTATAGCGTAGTTTGCGGCTGGCATCGGTACGGGCGAAGTATTCCTGTTGCATTAGCGTAAGTTCTTCGAGTAACCATGCACCTAAACCGGCATCCTTCGCCGTCTGGTAAAGAGCTATCAACTGATCGCCGGTAAGCATTGAAACCCGACGACCTAACGAAACGGTTGCACCGACGAAATAGGGGCCGTACCGATAGCGGCCGAATACCTCTAAAACGCGTTTGGTTAATACTTCGTAGTGTTCTGCCAAATAGTTGTAGATTATCCGCGAACGCTCTAGTATTTGCATGATTTGCCGTTCGTTCATCGGTTGACCGGACGCCCCACCGTCGTAACCCGTTGCCGTTTGCCGTACCCGTTGCCGGATGTTAACCACCTTGTTAGCGATATACTCCAAATTGTCGATTGGGGCGGCAATCCAACCGGCCGGGGGCCGTAGGTCGGCTTCATCCTTCGCCAATGGAGCCGGAACGCCTAACTTTGTACCGGGGCCGTAAATAGATTCTTTGTCTTCTTCATCACAGCCGCCTTTATCGTCCTTTGGCGTATAGGGCTTACCGTCGATCATCTTACCACCCTTTAGAACGCCGGGTTTGGGGCCGGATAATCCTACAGTCGGTTGGCTGGCTGGCTCCTGCTTTTTGGTTGCTTCATAGTACCAAAACATCAAAAACGCGGCCGCTAGGTCGTTACTTTCCCCGCCCGAATCCCAAAACATCAACCTATCTAACCAGCCTAAAACCGGGCGTAACATCGTGTTAGAGGTTAGCGGGTTGCTGTCCTCTACATCGTCCCACATCTTGAAAACCGGGCAAATCGGTTGATTGTGCGGTATGTCTTCGCCTACCTGTACCCATTTACCATTGCCGTCGTTTTTCCAAAACGATATATCGACCGTATCAAACAGCGCGGTAACGTCTTTTTGGTCGGTATCGAACCAAACAAATTCGAGTAGTCCCGAATCAGACGGCCCGTTTAGGGCTTTCATGGCCCGAACCCGTTCCAACGGTAATAGATATACGTAAGGCTCTGGAAAGTCCGTAGTTTGGACTTTAGGCAGATCGACAACAACCAGCGAGTTAGGCCGGGAAAATAACGCACTATGGCAATTTCGGGTAATGAACTGCCAGATACCCGCCCGTTCTGCGTAGGCATTCCAATCGGCTTCTAGTGACGCGTCGGTAAAATCGAGCTTAACAAAACGGTCTTCGGCATGGTGTACCGCCGACGCCATATCTACGATTTCGTCAACGAGTTCAACCGTTACCGGGGGCCAAACCATTTGTTTAAGCACCTGCCGACGCTTCGACGCGGACGTAATAACGGGCGTTACAAACTCCCGAACCCATCTTTTGAAATAGGGAGAAGCGGCCGCTTCTGACGTAGCAGATTCGGCGTGTAGCCTGTGTCTCTGATCGTCATAAACAGCCGCCCGTAACGCTTTTACGTCGGCTTTTGCTACAATATCGTCGTTAGGTGAAAGCAAGGCCGGTTATTTTTTAGATTTGGGTTCGGTTGGTTCGACGGCCTGGGTTCCGGCTTCGTCGGTAACTTTGGCGTCTTTGGGGACTTCTACCCATGTAGTAACTCCTAGTTTCTTGTCCAACTTTTTCAAGTCCTCAAAATGCTGTTCGGTTACTTCCTGAACCCGGCCTAAGTTTTGACCGTGGCCGCTATCGGCTTCCTGAATCTTAACCATTGTTCTACTTGGTTTAAAAGCGTTTTACAACTATTTACAGGTTAGTAGAGCCGGGTTTAGGGGTTCACCAACAAGGCCGGGTTAAACGTCAATTTCTGAACCCCGGCGTTTGTGTACCATTCCTTGTCAAACTCCCATGTTACCCGGAATTGGGTTAGTTCATGGAGTTTGCCGCCCGATGGCGTACCGACAAACGGCATATGAATAGGGATAGGCCCGCCGTTTTTGTGCATCAGTAATTGATTGTCACCGCAAATGATGTAAGCCCCCAGCCGGTCAATATCAACCGAGCTTTGCCCCTCTGCAAACAAGGTGCGTAGGTCGGTAAATGCCTGAACCGATAGGCCGGTAAACATCCCGCTAAAGTCGGGCGTCGTTTCGCCTACAATTTGGGTTTTGCCCCCCGGCGTGGTGTTATCGTTGTTGCCAATCTTAACAGGCTCAGAACCCGTAATAGCAGGGTCGTAGAACTTGTTAATAATGGAAACCATTCGGGTATTATCCGAAGCGGCTAACGGGGTTGTCCAGGTTCCAAGCGTGTTGGCGTTGGCCGTCGTTACGGCCGCGTTACCCATACGCTGAATAATAACCCGTCTAACCTGTTGAATGAGCGTACTACATTGGTCGGCTGTTACTAGCTGTAAAGCCGCCGCGATTGCGCTACAATCTTGGTAAATCATCGTATAACGAGATAAAAACAGATGGTAGGTTGTTCGACGGGCCTGTAGTCGTTTCACCTATTTGCGACAAAAATAGAAAGAATCTGAAACGGCAAAATATTTTTTACAAAATAATTGCTAATATACCGTTTTATTGTACGTATAATATGCAAGTAAATAGGAAGGATTATTTTACCTTTGACGGAGCTAAAACCTATAATCAACCAATGACACTAGAGCAACGGCCTGTTATAATGTGGCATATTATCGACGGCGATTTCGAGTATATCGCTAAGGATATGAATGATATTTTGCACGACTTACTAAATCGGGGTCGGTTAATCAATTCGTATTTTTTGCCCAAACTGAAAGCCTACCTAATCGGCAAAGGAATTATAGCCGATACGTTTTACAACGAACTGATAGACGAAGCCGCGTTACTAAGATTGATTGAAGAGGTACGAAACGCAACAAAGCCCGGCAACTAACCGGGCCTTTTTATTAATCGTTATTCGGGCCGGACATAACCCGTTGCGGTCGGCCCCATTTTGTAAATACATACCCGCGTATAGCGTCCATAGTATGATTATGTTCACCTATAGGAATGTTAGTCGATACGCCGTTGTGCATGACGTACTGATAATGGTTCTTTTCCCGCTTTATATTAAGGCTTCGAGCCGTGTAATAGACTTCAAATTCATTTAGCTTGCTTATACCGGCTTCGACACTACCCGGCCCTTTGTCGCTACCCTTCGCATTGATACCCGGTAAACTATATATACCTTCGGACGTTTCGATTAACGTACCAATCTTTAATTCTGCAATAGATTTCGGTTCGGCCTTATCCCATATGCTTTGTATTTCGGCGGGTATTCCTTTTTCGTAGTAGCGTTGTAAAATCTTTTGGTTGGTTAATCCGGTTTCATATACAAGTTCGTCCAAATACAGTTTGTAGCCTTCGCGGGCAATCCGTATAAAGGTTGTCGGGTCATTGGTAAAACCGAAATCACCACCGATGCCGTATTGTGTTTCTAAATGTTCGGGCCATTCATCTATTTCTATCCAGTTCGGGAAAACCAGCGAATCGGGCGAGGGTTTCGGGTCTTGCTGATAAAGCGCGTTAAACGTTACCGGATTATCTTTTTTGACTTTTTCTATTTTAGCCTGGCTATGTTTTTCGGGCCATAAAGCCGCGCCAACGGGCCGGGGGTCGAAGTCGTTAATGTCAGGAGTACGAAGCGCGGGAAAGGATACAACTACCCAGCCGGTCGGGTTAGATTCACAATACAGGCCGTCACGTTCGAGCAATCGCCCGCCTAAGTCGTCTTCATGCCAACGCGTTTGTATAAGTATTTGGGCGGAATCATTGTGTAAGCGAGTCTCGAAAACATCACAATACCAACCCCAAATATTTTCGCGTATCGTTGGGCTTAGTGCATCTTTCCGGTCTTTAATTGGGTCGTCAATAATCCCTAAATCGACCGTTACCGACGTAAGAGAACCGCCAACGCCAACGGTATAGATAAACCCCTCTTTAGCGGCATCTTTGCCGACAATTTCAACTATATCATTATTATTGGTATAACCGTTTTTTGTATCACCTAATAAAATTTCGGGGAATAGTTGCCTATATGCCTGGGTAGACATTCGGCGTTTTATATCCCGATTAAAACGGCGGGCAATGGTTGCAGAATAAGAGACTACAGCAATTTTTGTATCAGGCTTTTTACCTAATACCCAACCGGGAAACGTTCGGGTAGACGCTGACGTTTTGCCGTGTTGGGGCGGCATGAAAATCATAAGTTTTTTAATCTTACGCTCATGCACCAATTGCAGTTTTTCCGCAATAACGCGGTGAAACCATTGCAATTTATAGGCTGAATCTATGTGTGATAAATAATGATAGAAACGGTCTTTTGAGTTGCTAGAATCCAATAGCCGCAATCTACGAAGCCGTTCTTCGTGCAAGTTCCTCAATCTCGCGTTGTAGTTCATCGTCCGTAAGTTGGCTTACATCGTCAGTAATTGGGCTATTTGCCGGGGGTACTATCTTTTTATCAAATGCTCTATGACGTATCTGTTCTATAGCTACCATAGCGCGTATAGGGTCGTGAAATTCAATTTCAGCCCCGTACTTTCCAGTTTTATACTTCTTGATCGTATGGAACGCGGCCCGCGCCTTTTTTGAGGAAAAATCAAACATCATTCCCCGGCCGTAGGACTCTACAAACGGTTCTATTGACGCTTCGGCCTTTTGAGACAGCTTAAATAGTATTTGATTTGTTTTTAGCGTCCTGTCGTCTAAATACTGTTCGATTGCCTTAGAAATCTCAACATTTCTCAACAATCTGTAGCCAATAGTAGCCGCCGAAGCTAGATTAGTCGAATACCCGGCTTTCTTCGCGGCCTTCGTCGCATTGCCACATTTTACAAATTCCTCTACAAATAACCGTTGGCGAACATTGAGCGCGTTAAAGTAGTCCGGCCCCTTATACTCGTTAGTGTCTTCGTTGTCCTCATTATCCGGCGCAAAGTCGGGGTCTATAGATTCCATAGCTCAGTCCTGTAAAGCCTGTCATTACCACAATAATACGAAGCTGTTAGTTAAGTACCGATCTTTTACAAAATTCTTGTTTATTTTCTTGCATATTTTCCGAACTATACCGTACTTAGTACCGTAATTCAACAACAGAAAAAACACATGAAAAAGTCTTTGTTTACCTTAGCCAACTTCCTACGCGGGAAAGGCTTTAAATCGAGAGAAGCGTTTAAACGAGCCTGGGCAATCCTTCGCCTACGCTATAAAATGTTTACTGAACCCGTCCAATTCTCCTACGTAAAGGATACGGGCGAAATCCGCGAAGCAATCGGATTTTACGGCGAAGAACACGCCCCTAAAGACCTATCTATAACGGGCCTTGTGATTAAATACTACGATATGACCGTAGGCGGCTGGCGTTCGTTCCGCGCTGATCGTCTGATAATCGCTTAATCAATCCGTTCACATACGGCCCGGCTTTACGGTCGGGCCAATAAATCAACCTTACGACAATGAATAAACAGTCACTTGCTTACGCTACATCTATTTCAGAACGCTATATGGCCTATCCAAAGGCCAAAAAGAAATCCGAAATGGACCCCTATAAGTTCTTCACGCTGACTATACAGAAATTACGCGCAATGGGGGAACATCGTAAATACTCCTTTTGGCCTATGCGAGAACTCGTTTTGAATGATTACGAAGCGGGGTTAACGCCTGACCAATCAGCCGCGCAATTTTTCAAAGAGTGGAATTAACCAGCGTTTAAGCCTAACCCATACATAAGAGCAACCCGAAAGCCGGGGCGGGTCTATTCCCCCGGCCAATTCATCAAATCAACCCCTTTACTATGGAAAGCCTGAAAATGACCGTAGCCGAAGCGACCGCCGAAGGGTACAGCCAATGCGTTGTGGATGGTGGCTGTCGGGCTGAATCGTTTGAAGATGCCGCCGAATATCTGGCTACGCGGACTTATTGGATTTTAGATAACGAGCCTACTACCTATTCCATTTCGCCTGATTGTATAAAAGAAATGGTTATCGACCATGTAGCCGACCAAAGCGATGTAGCAGACGAAGACCAATTTTTAGTTGAATTGGTGCAAGAGATTCCAACGTCTGAGTTTGACGCAATTACGGAGCTTATTAATAAAAAACTTGCCGAACGCCTTTGGTGGCCGTCTATAGGCATTCAATTAATACCCTAATGGACGGCTTTACCCCTACCCCCCACACCCCCGGCCGCGAACAGGTTGTAACGGTTGGGCAATCGGTTAAGATCGTTATAACCGACTTAGCCATAGAGGGACTGTTTAACGTAGAGTCCTACGATTTGCGCGTATCCGATACAAAGCCATTTGGCGAGTTTAACGGCATCGACTTAGAAACGCTTCTAATGATTTTGGAAATGTTGCCGGTAGAATGGGAACGGCGGCAACAGGAATACGCCGACGATTTACCGCAAAACTAACCCTATGGCTACGCTCCTATACGATTCTAACCAATTAGTCCCAAAGGGAAAGGCTAAACATAGAACGTTTTTCCCCGATGGTTCGAGTATTGATTTTGTCGAAGTCAAAAACAACGTCACAAAGGCCAATCTACGGCACTATCACAAGTTTTTTACCGGGCAATATTCCAGCCTATTCAATTAAAATATTATATGGAACGATTTAAAGGCTGGTATCAACTACAGCACGATAAGCACCAAAAAGAGAAACAGAGGACGGCTCAAATTGAGCAGAATAGAGCCAAAAAAGCCGAAGAAGCGCGGCTAATGCGTGAAAAGAAACAGGCTTGGAAACTCTATTCTGATACGGTATGGAAGCTAACAAAGGCACAGCCTTTACACACCTTACCTAATTATGATAAGCGCGACTTTACCACTTATCAACTTGACCATATCGTATCCGTTACCGATGGATTTAGGTACGGTTTGCCTTGTGATTGGATAGCGGATATTTCTAACCTACGAATCATAGAAGCATCTGCGAATATGATAAAAGGGATGAAATCAGAACCCGAACCTTTAACCAAAATGCTTCAAAGGGCGAAATCTTCAAATAGTACAATATCGGGCTAATACACAAAGTATAAACCCGGCCTTTTTCGAGACTTTTCAATTTTTTTTACTTTCACTTTCTAACTTTTGTACAATTATGCGTACTGACCATTTGACAACCAACGCACTCGCTACTGCTGTAGCCGAAGGTAATCTAAAAGCCTATCAGAAAGTACACGAACTGACGGGCGAAGTAGTAGACCGATTCCGCTATTTGGAAGGACACCCCCGCCAATACCGATTTGATGCCAAAGAAGGGGTTTTTAACATCAACGGTACGGAAAAACTAGGCCGTATGATTACGTTCCAGCCGATTGCATGGCGGATTTTCACCGACAACATTCTGAATATGGGTACTAAGAATTGGGCGGAAATCTTTTTTATAGACGAAAAGAATTGTGTTTCGGCTATCCTGTTTCACGGCTACAGTGTGGATAATATCTTTCGTCTGATCGAGCCGTTATACTATGACGACCTTACGTTAGCCGACGTAGTAATAACGGCAATCGCTGAGAGGAAAGAGAATAACAAAGGCGAAGGCGGCTCTAAAGCAACCTACTACATTGCTTCATTCACCTATAAGATTGCCGACGCGGTTACGACGGCTACGCTGAAAGAATACGCACAAGACCGTAAAATATTCCGGGTCGAAACACTAACCGACATAGCAAACATTAAGTCGGCCTACAACTTCTATAACCCGTTTACGGCTCCACCGTTTGAGCCGGAAATGTTGCCCCAATCCAACTAATCCACTAACCCGGCCCGTTAACGTCGAAAGGGCGTCAACGGGCCTTTTTTCTACCTGTATGATATTCCTAGATAACTTTCGGGCCTTAGATAGCTACATCCAAAGTAAGCACATACCCGGCCCGGTTCGCATTAATCCGAATTTTCCGAATTTCAAGCCGTTTAACGTTGAGTCGATCCACAAAAACGCGTTTAAACTGCTTAGTAATGGCCTATCGGCTGAATACGCGTTACGGATTACGCCGGTTGTAAACGACGAACAGTATTTGCAATCGTCGTTACATTGGATATTCCCACAAGCCTACTACAGCGTTTACTTTTCAGCGCGGGCGTTCTTAGCCGCACAAGGGTTTTATTTAGCCAATGAAGACCAAATACGGCGTAAGGTTAACGCATTGGTTGTAGCTGGATATTACCCCAAGTCAATTAATTTTTATGGATATGGGGTAGTTAAACCGTTCCAGATTTGGCGAATAGATAACAATGCCGACAGCGCGGAGACATTAAACGACTTCGTAGCTGATACCCGACGAAAATCAGTAAAGAAACAATTTCAGGTTTACCAGACAAACCCGCGTATTGCCCTACGCAATCAATCGACCGGGCAAGTACTGGAAAACGTCAACAACGACCAATTACGGGTTATCTGCAAGGATTTAGGCTATACAACCTATTTCGACCTACTTTGTCGGCTTCGCATATCGTCAACGAATCGAGAAATAGAACGGTATATAACCGACACAATCGACGTTCGGGCTTTTCATCAATCATTGGTTAATATCGTTAACCACATTAACGGGATTCACGAAGCATATATAGCGTATGCGATTGGCTTAGACACGTATCGGGTTCTAATAAACGGTTTACCCAACTACCTACGCGAAGGGTTTGTACGTGATCGGCTTAATCAAATTGTCGAACCAACCGTAAAACCGCTTATGCCTAAGTTAGTCAATTACGGCCCGACGTTGGAACAAGATTTAGCCTGTTATAACTCAATTCACCCCCTACCCTCTATCCGTTAATCCAATGCCAAATTTAGAGCAAGTAACTACCCCTCATTTTTGGGTCTGCAAGTGCGAAGGCGATTTTATTAAACAGGACGCGGCAACTAAACATTGCCCGTCCTGTAACGAACACGCGGACAATTCACCAGACGCGCCCGTAGAATATGTAAACGCCTTTTACGGCGGGGCTAAAGTTTGCGAAAAGTGCGGCTCTACAGACGTTTTTAGTAGTCCGGGCGGCACTGGATACGGGGTTCATGGTGAACAGGATTTCCCCGGTTGGTATCACTGTAGAAATTGCGGACATAAAGACGAATACTAAAGCTATGGCAACTAAAAAACAAATACAGGAAAGTAACGCTATTTCTTTCGCTCAACTTCTGGAAGAATTGTTAGAGCATAACGATAAAGTAGAAGACGTTTACTATTCCGACCACATTGGCAATTGGTGTATAAAACTCAAAGACGGTGAAGCCGATGAATTTTGTACGTTTTCGGATTTATTGAACGAACATTTTAAAGACCTCTAATGAACCAAGTAATTAGCGAAGGCGACCGGGTACAAGTTACCCGAATTATTAAAGGTTACGAGCGCGGAAAATACAACGCTACGGTTTTAAATTGGACGCCCAACGGCTTATTAAAAGTCAAAAACGCCAACGACGGAACCGTTAAAAATGTAAGCAGTAACAACGTTAAAAAACGGGCAGATAAGCCTAAAACTTTATAACAAAATGAAACAACGAATTATAAAATTTAGAGCTTGGGATTTACATAGATGTACGATGAATTTTAATGTAATGGCGGGTAATAACGATGAAGCCGACATATTATATAAAGCCAATTTATTGTATATCCCTGCAAATGTTGCTCATAAAGAAAACGCGCTATCAGGCTGGTTAAATTCAGATAACCATTCTGCTATTCTAATGCAGTTTACTGGATTGATCGACAAAAACGGTAAAGAAATTTACGAGGGCGACATAAAAGCCGACCTAATAGATCGTCCAATGGGTGAAGGTCAGGACTTACATTATTTCGTTTGTGTTTATATAACTGAATGGTCGCGTTTTTCTTGGTTAATGTTGGACGAATACCGCCAATATACAGGCTTAGAACCCCGTCAGGATGATACGTTAGATTGGATTCTACAGGAAACCTACGGCGTATTTGCTGACGAAACCGACAAAACCGAAGTAATCGGTAATATCTACGAAAACCCTGAACTACTCAACCAATGACAGACGAAGCCTACCGCCAGTTACCCCGCTACTCGAATAGCGACCTATTAGAGTTGAGCCGGGTAATGTTACCCACGTTCGAGAAAAACAAGCCAATCGACCCCAAAACCGCGCTATTTGGGACGTTCTTTCACGCTATGATTCTCGAACCCGAAAAGGAATTAGATTGGAGCCTGATACACGTAAAAGAGCGTTATAAACTGATGCAAATGGTTGAAAATTTCGTTAAGAGTGTAGATGAATTTACTTTAGATTGTATCAAGCAAGGCAAATCCGAAGTTGTTAAGCTATGGGATTGTCCAATTACCGGATTACCGTTAAAGGCTAAGTTAGATAACGTTTTTGCAGGGACTAACTTACCGATACAAGGGCCGTTAATTATTGACCTTAAAACAACGTCCTATAGAAACCCACAAGATTTCTACGACAGTATTATCAAATACGGGTACGATAGGCAAGCCGCGTTTTATTTGGACTCGCTAGGCATTGAACGCAATTATAATTTTCGCTTTGTTTGCGTTCAAAAGAATAGCCCATTTACTGTTTTTGAAATCAATCTAGCGTTGTCTGCTGACCGTAAAAAGATCGTTGACGAAGGCCGCAAAAAAAATGCGTTTTGGTTGCGTAAAGCCGCCGAAGAAGCGAAGAAGCCGAACGGCTGGAAACCGAGTAGTTGGAGCCGCAAACCTGAGCTAGTCGCATAAGAATTGTCTTTTGGCTTTTGGTAATTGCCGCGTCGGTTGCAGTAATCAAACACACACAAACAAAACCGGGCTGTAAAGTCCGGTTTTATGGTTCAATTTTTATCAAAATCAAAAAATGACAAATTACCTGATTAGCGGGGCCAAAGTGGGCGCAATTGCCTTTATATTGGCCGTTATTATTTTCGTTTCTGTTGTTAGATTATTCGGCAACAAACAGGTTTGGGCTTCATTTATTGACGCATCGGAAACGGGTACTTTTGTACTAGGTAGCGCGTTTGCTGTTGTTGGTATTCTCAGTATTTTAACGGGCCTTATCATTCAACTTTTAAAATGAATACCGCTAGGACATTCCCTTATAGCAACACCCTTTGCATTCGGCAACTAATTGACGTAGAATTAGGCCTATTTTTGTTGAAACAAATAAATCCAGAATCGTGCGCCTTATCGTTGCCCGACATACTACAGCCGGAATACAAACAAGACTTATCGCCTAAACAGAGCCGGATTTTACATAGAGGTAGGATTTTATTATATCATTTCAGCAATAAAGAAGTTTGGCAAACACTTTTAGTCACTTATAGCACTTCGCCAAAAGAACGGTTAGTATTTGATATAAACCCGGATAGTTGGCAGTACTCCGAAAAATTCGCCCGGTTTTCGCGGAATAGAATTTCCGTATTACGTAGAATGCTGATCTAGTCAAACAAAAACGCCCGGCCAACGAACCGGGTGTTTTGCTGTCTATGCCTTACCTTTGCGAAATGAACTATTACAGTGATTGGCAGCTAGTCATCGAACCCCAATTTATCGGGCTTCGATTCTGTGTCCAGGTTGGCACAATCTACGAACGAGTAGGCCCGACCTATAACAAGGTTTTTCTGTTGCCGTTGAACTGATTTGACACTAAGTTTTACTATTGTTTTCCTGAAACCTACTAATATAGGCTTTAAACGACTACAAAACAGCTAGTTAAGGTAAACCACCGTAAAAAATAGCCGTTTGCAAGCACTTTTGTCTATCGCTTGTGTCGATGAATGCATAAACTTCCTGATGAATCGCGTCCGTCCGTCTGTTTCTCCTGCCCTAACCAACTCATCCTTAGCGCCCACAGATCCATCGTATTGGCTGTTGCTGATTGGTTTAGGATTACTGACGACCCTACTGGGCTGTGGAATTATCGGTGACTTTAGTCATCCTCTCTCCGATGGCAACGATACAGATCAGTTTGAATACGTAGGTTATTTCTTCACAAAGAACCTATCCTTCAATCCATTTCCGCACCTGAATCTGGTTAACACGCAAACGTTTTATCCATATGGTACAAATCAGGTTTTTCTGGATTGGGGGTTTGAGCGCGATTACTGGTATAGGGCCTGCTACCTACTCCTGGATGGACCGGGACCTTATCTTCAATCCTATTACTTATATACGCTTCTGACAGCGGCTATCGGTACGTTTCTGTTGCTGGAACCCCGATTTGGCCGATTGAAAAGCTTTGTTGCGGGGCTAATCGTATCAGTATTTAACTTTTACGCGATCTATAAATTCCCTGTTCACATGAACGTAGGGGTGGGCCACTGGACAACGCTGTGCATGGTAGCCACTTATCGGCTGCTGTACGATACGGTTGATCAAAAACCCGTTTCAGCCCCGTTTGTGTTAGTCTGGGTGTGGCTTCATGTGCAGGTGCTGAGCCAGGAACTCGGTTATGTAGCTGGCTTCTCCCTGACGTTCACAACGCTGGCTGCTCCATTCATCGCGCTGGCGTTATTCCGCAATACCCGACAATCCACAACACGACAAGGAAAGTCTATACGCTGGTTTACCCTCCTGACCAGCTATGTACAAGAACAGTGGCGTCATCACAAACTGGGTATTGTAGCCGGGTTGGTACTCATCGGCATCAGCCTTTATCTGTATTTACCGCTTACCTTACAGATCGCCTTTACAGCCTGGGAGTTCGACTTTACCGATGTACCTGAAATACGGGCCTGGTCGCATCCGCTCCGCTTATTCATCCCCCATTTACCGGGCTTACATACCTATGCTCAACCATACGATCAATGGCTTGAGGATGCGTACGAAAGCTACGGCCAGGGCAGTCCGGGGCTTTACCTGATTATAGCTGGAGGTATCGGTTTCTGGCAGATTCGACGGCGGGCTACGATCTGGCTACCTATTGTAGTTATGCTGGTTTTATGCCTGCTTTATCATCCAGTGCTCATTCCTACGTTGAAAATTTTCCCCTGGTTCAGCTTTAATCGACATGGCGGCAGAGCCAGCCTGATTTACCCCGTTCTCTTTTGCCTGCTGGCCCTACCTATCAAATGGCCCCATTACTTATCCAGACAACTGTTTCTTTTTCTGACAATTGCCTTGATGCTCATTGAATGGTTTACAGGCTATTATCCGCGCTTTCGATACCCAAGCCATGTTATTTCAGATCAGGTATTGCAGTACTGTAACGTGGTTCGTCGGCAACCAGGAGTAGCTGTACTCGACTGGCCTTTCTGTACCATAGGGGCCAATGGACCAGGTGGTCCCGAAGGGCTTTGCCCCTATTATGACCAGCAAAATGCCGTATTTACGTTCCGGCGATTTTACGATAAAAATGGTGTTGGGCAATATTTTGGCCGACTCCACCCCGATCAGATTCAGCCCTTACTTCGGGATGGCTGGCCCCGGCTCCTAACGCCAGGCCGACGATTTACCGAACAAGACTGGCAATTTCTCGATAATTTCCTCCAAAAGAACCATTTCGCCGGAATAAACCTATATCCTGACTTACTGACCTCTGATCAGGTTGCTCAATTCTACCAGCGATATGGAAACCCCATCGCTCGAACGCATTTTCCCGGTGCCGGGCAGGTTGTTTTTCTCCCCATTTTACCCAAAAAATAGTCTACTCAACAGCAAGAGTTGCAACGGCCATTTCGTTTTATACGTATAACCAATAAAGTGGATTTGACGCCCAACGCATCGTTCACGTACAACCGCAGCGATTCTTCTATTTCTATGGCCTAACGTTCTACGATTCAGCTTTTTCCTAATCTATTTTCGTACGTACGTTATGCGACGTTTTTTCCCGTTCGCGACACTTATCCACGTCGCCGTAACCGGTATCGGTTTGTTTGGTTGTCAGGCTGATAGTAGTGTAGAGCCTACCAGTATCTCGGCCGACTGTCTGGTAAAAGCCTCTTCCAATAGCGGGGTTGCCATAGCAGGTTCATACATTGTTACCTATCAGCCCACTCAAACGCTGTCAGGGGTGTCGGGGGCCAGAGTAGCAGCAACCGAAGCTCGCTTCGAACAACTCCTGGCCGATTATCAGATTGCCGATACACAGGCCGATCTTTTAGTATCTGGCGAACAAACCAGCTTTCTGGCCCACCTTACCGAGAACGAATCCGAGCAATTACGCCAGGACCCCGATGTACTGCTGGTAGAACCCGACCGGATTATGTCGATCTGTAGTTGTGTGGATGTAGCCACTACGTCGACATTATCCTGGAATATCAAACAGACGGGTTACGGTCGGGGCGATTTACAAACCGGCAAAACCGTCTGGATTATCGACACCGGCATCGACCTCGACCATCCCGATCTGAATGTAGATGTCAGTCGAAGCAAATCCTTCGTTAGCGGCAATACCTCTGCCGATGACGAAAATGGACATGGCACGCATGTAGCGGGTATCATCGGTGCTAAAAACAACAGCATTGGCGTAACGGGTATTGCTTCTGGCGCTACACTGGTTTCGCTTCGTGTGTTGGATGATGACGGTGAAGGGCGGCTCTCCGGCATTATTCAGGCTATCAATTACGTAGCACAAAATGGGAAGTCGGGCGATGTGGTCAATCTGAGTCTGGGCGGAGAAAGTACGTCATCGACACTCGATGCAGCCATAACCCGAGCGGCTAATCTGGGCATTCTCTTTGCTATAGCGGCTGGCAACGACGGCAAAGATGCCAATAATTACTCACCGTCGCGGGTTAATCACGCCAATGTATTTACGGTGTCGGCGATGGACAGTAAAAATCAGTTTGCTTCCTTCTCGAATTTTGGCACCAGCGTAGATGTCTGCGCCTACGGGGTACGAATCACATCTACATATAAAAATGCGGCTTATGCTACGTTAAGTGGTACATCCATGGCTGCTCCACACGTAGCGGGCTTACTGTATATTCGGGGGGCTAACCTGCCTACTCACGGCACCGTTACGGGTGATCCAGACGGAAAAGCTGACCCAATGGCGGGGGAAGGCAACTAATGTGCGAAAGGCTCTCTACATCCATCTGGGATACGGTATTCAGCTAAAAAGAAAACGATTAGGCACCACTCTTGACGACGTCTAATCGTTTTCTTGCAACTTTCCGCATTCATACCGTATCTTTGTGGCACTTTCAAGTCTTGTCTGACGTTACAAACTCGAAAATCAATTGGAACAAGCGGCACGTGGATGTGCCGTTTTTCATAAATACATTACTCCATTAATTCGATAGGTTTTATACTGTATGAGCCAACCCCTAGCCCCCACGCCTGATGCGGCAGGTAATTCAATTACATTAACAGGCCCAGAAATCGACCTTAATGGACTTACGATTACGTTAAAAGGAACTAACGCTGCCAGACAGGCGGAGGTATTGCGAGCAGCCTATCCAACGGCTACTATTGAAACCGGCAGCTCACAACCCCTGCTTCGGCGTCGGAACCGAACCGAAATCGCTATTTATGTTTTTGCAGCACTTGCCCTGATGATTGTCGGGCATTTGCTCTTTAGCTATTTCACCCTCGACCGGCTCACGATCATTGCCGACACTATTCATGTTACACCCGACATTTTCTATTTCATTATGGCCGGTTTTGTGGCCCAAATGATTGATGGAGCCCTAGGCATGGCGTATGGCGTAACGGCTACAACGTTTTTGACCAGTGTAGGAATCAGTCCGGTTTTTGCTACGGCCAGTGTACACAGCTCTGAGATTTTCACCAGTGGTGTGTCGGGCTATATGCACCTTAAGTTCGGGAATGTGAATAGCCGCTTGTTCAAAGTCGTCCTGATTCCAGGAGTTATAGGTGCGGCTTTAGGCGCGTTTCTCATTACGAAACTGGCCGATATGGAACTGGTAGCCAACTACTTAAGTCCTGCTATTTCCGTTTACACGGCTATTCTTGGTATTTTGATTCTCAAAAAGGCCCTCGTTAAACGTCAGAAGAAAAAGCCGGTTCGTCAGATTGGATTGCTGGCCTGGTTCGGTGGGTTTGTCGATGCCATTGGTGGTGGAGGCTGGGGCCCTATCGTCAACTCGACACTTATTGCCGCTGGTCGTCATCCGCGTTATACTATTGGGTCAGTCAATCTGGCGGAGTTCTTTGTCTCGTTTGCCTCGTCGGTTGTCTTCGCCCTATACGCAGGTCTCGATAATTACGGACTGGTTATTATCGGTCTAATTCTTGGCGGTATGATTGCCGCTCCGATTGCCGCCCGGCTGGCACAAAAACTACCTGTTAAAACTATGATGATATTGGTAGGGATTGTTATCATCATCGTAAGTTTGCGGAAAATCATTAAGTTTTTCTGATAGGATTAACTGGGGCTACAGGATTTAGGCGTAAAAGCAGACTTGTACAACCTGTTAATACTGTCGAAATAAGTCTATGAAAAAACAAACCAAAGCCATTCGCATCCAAACGGCCAAATCGCTGAACCGCGAACACTCTGTCCCGTTATACCTCACATCGAGCTTTGCCTTTGACAGTGCTGAGCAGGGCAAAGCGCTATTCGATGAAACCGAAGAAGGCAACATTTACTCACGCTTCTCGAACCCGAACGTTTCGGAATTTGTGGAGAAGGTATGTATGCTAGAAAATGCTGAAGATGGTATTGCAACGGGGACGGGAATGGCTGCGGTTTTTGCCAGTATGGCAGGTTTGTTGAAATCGGGCGATCATATTGTAGCCTGCCGGGCGTTGTTCGGTTCAGCCCATCAGATCATCACGCAGATTCTGAGTAAGTGGGGAATTACCCATACGTATGTAGATGCCACCGCTACTGAAGCCGACTGGGAAGCCGCCATTCAGCCAACAACCGGAACGCCAGCCGCAAAAATGGTGTATCTGGAAACCCCATCGAACCCCGGCCTGGAACTGGTGGATCTGGAAATGTTGGCCCGTCTGAAAGCGAAATACGGCTTCATCCTGAACGTCGATAACTGTTTTGCGACACCCATCCTGCAAACTCCACTCGATTATGGTGCTGATCTGTCCATACATTCAGCGACAAAATATATGGATGGACAGGGTCGTGTGTTAGGAGGTATTGTAGTGGGTCGGGCCGATCTGATACAACCTATCCGTTTCTTTGCCCGTCATACAGGACCTTCGCTTTCTCCCTTTAATGCGTGGGTGTTATCAAAGAGTCTGGAAACGCTGGATCTGCGCATGGAACGGCACTGTCGCAATGCCTTACAACTGGCCGAAGCCCTGGAAAGTCATCCTGATGTCGACCGTGTGCTCTACCCATTTTTGCCATCGCATCCACAGTATGACCTGGCGAAGAAACAGATGAGTGCGGGTGGTGCCATTGTTACGATTGAACTCGAAGGTGGTTTTGAGCGGGTAAAAGCCTTTTACGATGCCTTAACCATTCCTACGCTTTCGTCTAACCTGGGGGATTCGCGTACGATTGTGACCAACCCGAACACGACTACGCACGCCAAACTGAAGCCAGAGGAAAAAGCGGCATTAGGCATCACGCCCGGTCTGATTCGGGTTTCTGTAGGTCTGGAAGCCATTGAAGACCTGATCGACGATTTTGCCCAGGCTGCCACAAAGTCGGCTGAGGTACTCAAAGAGAAAGTAGCCTGATGCAGGGCCATGTTTTTTATATATAGTCACTCGTATGATTGCTGAACCTACCTCACACACGCTCGAAAGTCTTAGCGAGCGATTGCTCGGCCTGAGCAATGTGGAAGCTATACGGACACTGGCCGAACTATTCCCTGGCCAGATCGTCTTTTCGACCAGCCTCGGCTATGAGGATCAGGTTATTACCGACCTGATTGCCTCAAACGATATACCAGTTCGTATTTTCACACTCGATACGGGCCGGATGTTTTCTGAAACGTATTCAGTTTGGAAAAAAACCAACGACCGGTACGGGATCAACATCGAAACATACTATCCTCAGGCCGATGCTGTTGAAAAGCTGATGACTGGTAAAGGGCCTTACAGCATGTATGAGTCAGTCGAAAACCGGAAAGAGTGTTGCGGAATTCGTAAAGTTGAGCCACTGAACCGGGCGTTGAAAGGTCAGAAAATATGGATTACGGGTATACGCGCCGAGCAATCGGCCAACCGCCAGGACATGACCCAACTCGAATGGGACGAAGCTCATCAGCTTTTCAAATTCCATCCGCTAATGGACTGGACATTTGATCAGGTAAAGCAATATGTAAAAGAGCATAACGTCCCCTACAACCCCCTTCACGACCGGGGCTTTGTCAGTATTGGTTGTCAGCCCTGCACCCGGGCCATTCAGGAAGGAGAAGATTTCCGGGCGGGACGCTGGTGGTGGGAGGATAACTCCAAGAAAGAATGCGGTTTACATACGCACGAAGAAGTGTTTAAAGCTTAATGATTGAAGGATAGAATGATTGATTTGTTGACTTATTCAATCATTCTATCCTTCAACAAGTCAATCCTTGAAATGAAACTCGATTATTTAGATCAGCTTGAATCGGAAGCCATCCACATTATGCGGGAGGTAGCGGGGCAGTTTGAACGTCCGGCCCTTCTTTTTTCGGGTGGTAAGGATTCCATTACGCTGGTGCATCTGGCTTTGAAAGCGTTCCGGCCGGGTAAATTTCCATTCCCACTGCTTCACGTCGATACGGGTCACAACTTCCAGGAAGCACTCGACTTCCGGGATAATCTGGCCGAACGGATTGGTGAAAAACTCATCGTCCGGTATGTAGAAGACACCATCCGCGAAAAGAAACTCAAAGAACCAACCGGACGCAATGCAACCCGCAACGGTCTGCAAACCTTTACGTTGCTCGATGCCATCGAAGAATTTGAGTTCGATGCCTGCATCGGTGGAGCTCGTCGGGATGAAGAGAAAGCACGGGCCAAAGAACGGGTGTTTTCAGTACGGGATGAATTTGGCTCCTGGGACCCCAAACGCCAACGCCCCGAACTTTGGAACCTTTACAACGGCCGGATTCATAAAGGTGAGAACGTCCGCGTATTCCCCATTTCGAACTGGACCGAACTCGACGTATGGAATTATATCCGTCGGGAAAAAATCGAATTGCCGAGCATCTATTTTGCGCATGAACGCGAACTACTCGTGCGGGATGGCAAACTGATGGCTACGGCGGGTGGTGTTATCAAACCCGAACCAGATGACCAGCTTGTGACCCGTCGGGTTCGGTTCCGTACCGTCGGCGATATCTCCTGTACAGCAGCCTCCGAATCAGAAGCGGATACCTTAGACGCAGTTATCAACGAAATTCAGGCTACACGCATCTCCGAACGGGGCGAAACCCGCATGGACGACCAGCTTTCCGAAGCCGCTATGGAAGACCGCAAGAAAGGCGGGTATTTTTAACTGAGATTGAGTAATTAAACGAATCGCTGCTATGACGCTCTTCACTCAATAACTCAATTTGATGGTCAATAACTTTCAGTCTTTTCAGGCATACCTGACGCAGGAGAACATATTTGACCGTTTCGGCCTAAGTCGGATTGGTGTCTTCGGCTCATTTGCCCGTGGTGAAGCCTACCAGGATATTGACATTCTACTTGAAGAACCCATCCCCTACCAGCAACTCATCGCGTTAAGGGAACAACTTCAGGATGACTTGAAAATTCCCATTGATGTGATGCTCCGACAATATGCTGAACCAATTATTCTGCATCGGGCATTGAAAGATGTAAAGTATGCCATCAAATCATAAAACAGATCTTGTTTATTGCCTGCGAATTCTGGAAGCTATTGGCAAAATCGATGTATATGCGACAGGTTTCGATGACCCATTTGTTTTCTTTGAAGCGAATGACCAGAAAGATTTTAACGCCAGTCTTCTGCAACTGCTACATATTGGCGAACAGGTTAATCGAATGAGCGAGCAAACGAAAACAGTCTATACACAAATTCCATGGCAAAGTATCAAAACCTTTCGCAATATAGTTGCCCACGATTATGTCGGAGTTGATAAACTAATTGTTTTCCAGACAATTACAGATCGTCTTCCTGAACTTAAACAAGCCATCGAACACATTATTCGTACCGAACTCGACCAGAATAATTTCGACAATACGGAATACGACATTTCAAAAGCCAGTGACTATTATCGTCACATTGACTTCAATCAAATCAGATAAATGGATCTCCTTCGATTTATAACTGCCGGTTCCGTTGACGACGGCAAAAGTACGCTCATCGGCCGGCTTCTCTACGACTCCAAATCCATTCTGGCCGATCAGCTCGAAGCTATTGAACGAGCCAGCAAAAGCCGCGACGACGGCGAAATCGACCTGGCCCTTCTGACAGACGGGCTACGTTCCGAACGCGAACAGGGCATCACAATTGACGTTGCCTATCGCTATTTTCAGACGCCTAAGCGGAAGTTTATCATTGTCGATGCACCAGGCCATATACAGTACACCCGGAATATGGTTACGGGCGCGTCGAACTGTCAGTTGGCTATTGTGCTGGTTGATGCACGGCATGGCGTTGTGGAACAAACGCGTCGGCACTCGCTCATAGCCTCCCTGTTGGGGATTCCGCACATTGTGGTAGCGATCAATAAAATGGACCTGGTCGATTACTCGCAGGATGTGTTTTCCGATATCTGTATCCAGTACGCCGAACTGGCCAAAAAACTGAATGTACATCAGGTAACGTACATTCCAATGAGCGCCCTCAATGGTGACAATGTCGTAGACAAATCGTCGGCGATGCCCTGGTACGAAGGTGCTACACTGCTGGAACATCTGGAAACTGTGACCATTGATGATGATGCCAATGGCGAAACCGAAGATCATCATCCGGCCCGGTTCCCGGTTCAATACGTCATTCGCCCACAAACGGCTGAACTGCACGATTACCGGGGGTATGCCGGAAAAATCACAAGCGGTGTTTTCCGGAAAGGCGATGCCATTACCGTACTTCCTTCTGGCGAAACCTCAACGATTGACGCCATCGAAATTGCCGAAACACATTTTGATGAAGCAGCAACGCCCATGTCGGTCGTTTTGCATCTGGCTACAGATGTAGACATCAGCCGGGGCGACCTGATCGTTCGTTCGGATAGTCAGCCCATCATCAGCCAGACGGTTGAAGCCATGCTCTGCTGGATGGATACGAAAGAGTTCAAAGTGGGTAACAAATACCTTCTTCAGGTGGGTACCTTCCGTACGCGTTGCTCAGTACGTGACATTGCTTACCAACTGAACGTCAATACCTACGAAGAAATCGAAGACGTTGACAGCCTCAAACTGAACGATCTGGCGAAGGTTGTTTTACGGACTGCCCAACCCATCAGTTTCGATCCGTATCAAAAAAATCGGGCTACGGGCGGAGCTATTCTCATCGATGAAACCTCAAACGTAACCGTTGGAGCGCTCATGCTCATCGGTGAAGCCTAAGTAAAGCGGGTGGAAACCCGCTCCATAACAAACAAAAAATCCCCAACCAGCGCTGGTTGGGGATTTTTTGTTTGTTATTTTTCAAATGACGAAACAGCCTAAGAGTTGTTTGAGTTAGTCAATTCAGAACGTTTTGCCTAAGTAGAGTGCGGGCAGATTCTTAAATCTGCCCTAGCGAGGTTTCTCAAAACTGAGCCAGACATACCGTTCGTTTTGAGAAACCTCACGAGGCAGGTTATAAGAACCTGCCCGCACTAACGCAAACAACTTCTAAAGCTTCCGAAACGTTAATTTACAACTGCTCCAGAATCCGCTCCATCGAAACCTCCTGCCCGATGCGTGCTTTTAGCTCACTAATCGGAATACGGATTTGTTCGGTGGTATCGCGGTACCGAATTGTAACGGTATCGTCTTCCAGCGTCTGATAATCAACAGCGATACAGAAGGGCGTACCAATCAGGTCCTGACGGGTGTAGCGTTTACCAATGGCATCCCGTTCTTCATAGATCACCCGGAACTCCGAACGCAGACTCTTCACAATAGCCTCTGCCTTTTCAGGCAGCCCATCTTTCCGAACCAGCGGGAACACAGCCGCTTTTACAGGTGCTAATGCCGGATGCAGCTTGAGGTATGTCCGTTCTTTCTGCTGATCGCCCTCACCAACGGTTTCTTTGGTAAATGCGTTGCAGAACGTAGCTAAAAACAGACGGTCGGCACCAACAGACGTTTCCACCACGTAAGGAATGTAATTTCCATATGGTTTACCCGTCGCTTCGTCGATGTCGTTATCAAAATACTGTTGCTTCTTTTTACTCAACTCCTGATGCGACTTCAGATCGAAGTCGGTACGCGAGTGAATCCCTTCCATTTCACGGAAACCGAACGGAAATTCATATTCAATATCCACGGCCGCATTGGCATAGTGTGCCAGTTTTTCATGTTTGTGGAATTTCAGCTTTTCGGCGGGTAGACCCAATGCCTGGTGGAACTTCATACGCGTATCGCGCCAGCGTTCGTACCACTCCATTTCGGTGCCAGGGCGCACAAAAAACTGCATCTCCATCTGCTCGAATTCGCGCATCCGGAAGGTGAATTGTCGGGCGACAATTTCATTGCGGAAGGCTTTACCGATCTGGGCAATCCCAAACGGGACCTTCATCCGGCCCGTTTTCTGTACGTTCAGGAAGTTAACAAAGATACCCTGAGCCGTTTCGGGGCGCAGGTAGATCAGGCTGGCATCTTCAGCTACTGACCCCACCTGAGTCGAAAACATCAGGTTAAACTGACGCACTTCGGTCCAGTTGGCTGTTCCCGAAACCGGATCTTTAATTCCTTCCGCAATAATTAGATTGCGCAGCCCCTCCATATCGTCCGCGCTTTGCAGGCGACCCAATTCATCGCGCAGGGCCTGACCACGGGCCGTATCACCCGCTTTTTCAATTTCTTCGGCCTTCAGCTCGATTAGTTGATCGGCACGGTAGCGTTTTTTTGAGTCGCGGTTATCGATCATCGGGTCGTTGAACGAATCAACGTGGCCCGAGGCTTTCCAGGTGAGCGGGTGCATAAAAATGGCCGCATCGATCCCGACTACATTGTCGTGGAGTTGGGTCATAGCCTTCCACCACAGCGTTTTAAGGTTATTTTTGAGTTCAACGCCATTCTGGCCATAATCATACACTGCCTGAAGGCCATCGTAGATTTCGGAAGATGGAAATACAAAGCCATATTCTTTGGCGTGCGCGATAATATCCTGTAGAGAGGTCGCGGGAGAAACTTTCTGCTCTGTCATAATCAGTTACTAAGTCCGCAAAGATAGAGGTTACACCGAAAATCCCCGAAATTGGCTAACTTTCGGCAGTAGCTTTTCTGACAAAAATTATGCTCATTAACTCCCTCGGCCTGAAGAATTTCAAATGCTTTGAAGAACTCGACGTCAAGTTTGCGCCCATTACCTTACTAACGGGTGCCAACAGCAGCGGCAAGAGTTCCTTGATAAATGCAATTCTGGCAGTATTACAAACTGAGCAATTTCCATATTTTCTATCTCCTAATGGTCAATATGCAAACTTAGGCAGCTATCATGAGATGGCTAAGCGAAATAGCAAAGAGGAAGTTTTTGAAATAAATATTTCTTTTAATAAAACATATGAGATTAATATCAAATCGGTTTGGATGGCTGCCAATAATGACTTGCCGTTTATTGTATCACTGTATTTCAAAGATACATGGCTTGAGCTATCATACAGACTGGAAGATGAAGTACATAGAGTTGATTTTAAGTTGAAATTTAACAGATTTTTTCATGAGACTCCAGAAGAAATACAAAAACGTCTCTCTGAAACAGATGGAATAGTTAATTTCACATTAGAACATCATGATACATCATCTGTCGAGGTAAGCAATCTATTATTCAAATATGATTTACATCCAGTTGATGTCATATACAAAGTAGAGAAAATCACGGGAAACGATATATCAGAGTATTTTCGAGATTTAAAATATAATGGAAAATTTGACTTTAATTATATCGGTTCTTTCAGACTCCCACCCAGTCGTACTTATTACCGTCAATCTAAACCGGACTTTAAGCTTGAAGTATCAGGTGAGGGTTACGTAGATCAGATTATAGATTGGGAGGAATCAGAATCGGACGAATATCAATCACTCATTTCAATTACCAGCCAACTGGGATTATTTCAAGATGTTAAGTCAGCTAAATTCAAAAGTGGTCGTTTTGAATTAAATGTAAAGACACACAAAAAAAGTAAACACGTTGCGCTTAACGATGTTGGATTTGGTATTAGCCAATTTTTACCAATTATAGTGGCAGATTTACAACTCTCAAACGAATCTTGTCTTGCAGTTTCTCAACCTGAAATTCATCTTCACCCCAAAGTTCAAGCACAATTTGGGAATTACTTGGTAAATCAGATTAAACACACACAGAAACAATACATTATTGAAACACATAGTGAATACTTAATTAATCGTATTCGTCTTTTGTTAGTTACTGGTGAATTAAAGCCAGAAGATGTATGTGTACTTTATTTTGAAAACGACGGAATAAAAAGTACAGTTCATCCAATAGAATTTACAACGAAAGGCGCTGTAAAGGGTGCGCCACAAGGTTTTTTCGACACCTATGAAATGGATGTTATGGATATTGCAATGCACGCTATCGGATGATAAAAGATTTATTTGTTGATAATAACGTTGCCAAGAATTTTAAAAATCCCGCCGATCCCCAGTACGAAAAACTGATTCAGTGGCTATACAATGAAGGGTACCTGGTACTTTCACAAAAACTGCTGAAAGAATATCACGATAGCAACCGGGGTAATTATGGGCAAAGCATTTTGAGTATCATTGCTCGCCTTACAAAGGACGAACGGATAGTTATGATCTCCAATGAACAGTTGAAAGCTCTGAACTTTCCTAAAAAATTGGATGAGAAGTGCCAGCGTTTAGATAAGGATTACTGGCATCTGAAAGCTATTTTACTTTCTAATCGAAAAATGGCTCTTATCATCGACCAGCGATTTAGGGACGCCGTAAATAGTCACCCAAAATTTGACGGAGTTCAAGCTTACGCCGTTGCTCGTCCTAAGGAGATTGACTATGAGAATAGTACAATTTAAAAAACTTGTAAAAGCTCAGCTAAAAAGAAACTTTAGCCTATCCCGGCAACTTGGCGGATTTTTCCGTACCTTTGCGGAAAATTTGGCAGGCACCTATGGCATCGTTTAATCCGGTTAAGATTTTTTCGGGAAGTCAATCTACTTACCTGGCCGAAAAAATTGCCCATTACTACGGCAAAGACTTAGGCGGTTATACCTGCCGCCGATTCAGTGATGGCGAGATGTCGCCCAGCTTTGAAGAATCGGTTCGGGGCTGTGATGTGTTCTTAATTCAATCGACCCCTCCTCCCGGCGATAACCTGCTGGAATTGTTGCTGATGGTCGATGCAGCCCGTCGTGCTTCTGCCCACTACGTTACGGTCGTAATTCCTTATTTCGGCTACGCCCGTCAGGATCGGAAAGATAAACCCCGTGTATCGATTGCCGCCAAACTGGTTGCCAATATGCTGGCTGCCTCAGGAGCCGACCGCCTGATGACGATCGACCTGCACGCTGGTCAGATTCAGGGCTTTTTCGATTTTCCGGTTGATCACCTGGAAGGAACGTCGGTGTTTGTACCTTATATCCGTAGCCTTAATCTGGAAAACCTGGTGATCGCTTCCCCAGACGTAGGTGGGGCCAACCGCGCTCGTGTTTTTGCCAAGCATTTCAATGCGGATATTGTACTCTGCGATAAACACCGGAAACGGGCCAACGAAATCGCGTCAATGCAGGTCATTGGTGATGTGGAAGGAGCAAACGTCGTACTGGTCGATGACCTGATCGATACGGGCGGAACAATGGCCAAAGCAGCCCAGATCATTATGGATAAGGGGGCTAAATCTGTACGAGCTGTATGTACGCATCCGATTATGTCGGGGAAAGCGCACGAAAACATTTCCAATTCGGTTCTGGAGGAGCTGGTCGTTGCCGACACGCTTCCCCTCAGCCAACCGAACTCTAAAATACGCGTGTTGTCGGTAGCTGAGTTATTTGCCAAAGCCATCGGCCGCATTCGAGACCATGAATCTATTAGTTCACTGTTTATAAAAAATTAAAGAGCGAAAGAGTGAAAGAGTGAAAGAGCGTGATTTCAGCGCTTATCACTCTTTCGCTCATGCGCTCTTTCACTCTTTAAATTATTTTGTCATGAAAAAAATCGAGATTGTAGGGTATAAAAGAGCGAATCTCGGCCGCACAGAATCACAGGCGATTCGGGCCGAGGGCAATGTTCCCTGTGTATTGTATGGTGGCGCTGATCAGGTTCATTTCTATGCACCTGTTATTTTGTTCCGTGATTTAATTTACACGCCTAATATTTTTGAAGTTGCCCTGAACATCGAGGGCGAGGAATACCGGGCTATCCTTCAGGAAACCCAGTTCCACCCTGTTAGCGACATTCTGCTGCACGCTGACTTCCTACTTGTTACCGATGATAAGCCTGTTAAAATGGCGGTTCCCGTACGGTTGACAGGTTCGGCTCCGGGTGTACAGAAAGGCGGTAAACTGGTAACCCGCGTGCGTAAACTGCGCGTGAAAGGTACCGTAAGTAACATCCCTGATTTCATCGATGTTGATGTATCAGGCCTTGATCTGGGCAAATCGGTTCGCGTAGGTCAGATTCCAGTTAAAAATATCGAAATGCTTGAGCAGGCGTCAAACCCAGTTGCCAGCATCGAAATTCCACGGGCACTGCGGGGTTCACTCAAGTAATCGCAGCAGTACAGCCTTTTTTATTACTAATAGATCAAAAAAATGCCCTCCCGATATTCAGGAGGGCATTTTTGTTGTAATCCGAGATGTCCGCTTTACATACCTCTGAGCCGTAAACTATTGCTCACTACCGATACCGAACTCAAGGCCATGGCCGCTCCGGCAATCATCGGATTGAGCAAAAATCCGAAGGCAGGGTATAAAACGCCAGCCGCAACTGGAATACCGATCACGTTGTAGATAAACGCCCAGAATAGATTTTGACGAATCACCTGTACCGTTTGCCCCGACAACTGTAAGGCCTTCGGAATACTATTCAAGTCGGCCGTTATTAGTGTCATCCGGGCAACATCCATGGCAATATCTGAGCCTTTTCCCATGGCGATGCTTACATCCGCCTGGGCCAGTGCCTGTGAGTCGTTAATACCATCGCCAACCATGGCTACCAGTTTACCTTCTGCCTGTAACTGCTTCACAAAATTGGCTTTGTCGGTAGGCATCATCTCCGATTCGACCTGCTCTATACCAACCTGTCTGGCCACAGCGGCAGCCGTCTGGGCATTATCGCCGGTAAGCATATATACGGCAACTCCCCGGCTTTTGAGGGTTTGTACGGCCTGTTTCGATGTTGGCTTGACTGGATCAGCAATCGCAATAATCCCTAAAATTTCGGCTTCTCTATCCACGCCTATGCAGGCAAAAAAGACGACCGTTTTCGCCTGATTTTGCCACTCAGCCACCTGCTCTAACAACGAATCCGATAACCGAATCCGGCTATCATCCATCAAACGTCGATTACCGACCAGATAGGTTAGCTGTCGATAGGTGGCCCGGACACCCTGACCCGTTAAGCTCTCGAATGTGTCGAGCGTTACCGATTCTGCACTGGACAGGAACGAGGAAACGGCGGCAGCCAATGGGTGCTCAGAACGCGACTCCATCGAATGTAGAATCCCCTGAAGCATTGTACGGTCACGCTCAGGGCCAAGCCATTTGAGGTCGGTTACCACGGGTTTCCCTTCAGTTATCGTACCTGTTTTATCAAGCACAACGGCATTAATACGATGAGCGAGTTCAAGGCTTTCAGCATCTTTTATCAGGATGTTGTTTTCAGCCCCTTTTCCGACGCCAACCATAATAGCCGTAGGCGTGGCTAGTCCCAGCGCACAGGGGCAGGCAATAACCAACACCGTAACCGAGGTGATCAACGCCGTCGTAAACGGATCAGCATCGGGTACGAAATAATGCCCGAAAGCCAGCCAGAAGACAAAGGTCAGCAAAGCAATGCCTAACACGGTAGGGACGAAAATTCCGGCAATCCGATCAACCAACTGTTGCACAGGCGCTTTACTGCCCTGTGCCTCCTGCACCATACGAATGATCTGAGCCAGCAATGTATCCGATCCCACTTTTTCGGCCCGAAACTGAAAGCTACCTTTTTGGTTAATCGTCCCGGCAAAAACAAAAGAGCCTCCCTGCTTTTCAACGGGTACAGGTTCTCCGCTTATCATACTTTCATCGACAAAGGAATGCCCTGCTTCAACTTTACCATCAACCGGAATCCGCTCGCCCGGACGTACCAGAATCTGTTGCCCGGCCTTAACCGCCGATATAGGGATTTCGCGCTCGGTGTTTCCGTCAATTACTCGTACCGTTTTTGGTTGCAACCCCATCAGTTTTTTGATGGCCGATGATGTGTTCGATTTGGCCCGTTCTTCCAGCAATTTGCCTAATAGAATAAACGTAACCACGACCGAAGCAGCTTCGAAATACACATGCGGATGGAGCCCCCGATCGTGCCAGAATGCAGGGTTGAGCGTGTTGAATGCGCTAAACAAAAAGGCAATACCTGTGCTTAAGGCCACCAGCGTATCCATATTGGCTTTGCCATGGCGAGCCTGTTTCCAGGCATTGACAAAAAACGGCTGGCCCAAACCAAAGACAACCACAGCGGCTACTACCATCGAAATGATATTGCTATAGGGCCAATCCATCAGAAACATGCCCAGTACCACCACCGGCAACGAAAGCCCTAACGCCCACAGCGTTCGCCGTTTCAATTGCTGATAGTGCTGTTGCTGGGCTTCTGCCTGAACCTGCTGAGGGTCTTCTGCTTCAACTACCAAATCGTATCCAATGGAACGAACAGCCTGTTGCAGACCAGCTTCGGTTACGAGCTTCGGGTTAAAAGCGACCCATGCCGTTTGATTGGCATAATTAACCCCGGCATCGCTTACTCCCGGTGTGTTCTTCAGCATCGACTCTACACTAACGGCACAAGCCGCACAACTCATCTCCAGAACCGGAAACGTTTTCCGAATGTCCGATGATAGTGCTTTACCAGCGACTTTATTGATTGGAGCTAGATCGTTAGTCGTCATTGCCTTACGCCAACTGCTCGGCTTTATAGCCCGCTTTTTCGACGGCCTGTTTCACAAGGGAAGAATCAGCAGTTTCTACGGTCAGGACTTTATCTGGATTTTGAACATCTACTTTCCAGTTACCTTCACCAACGGCCTCGTTCAGAAAAGGGGTCACTGTGGCAATACAACCACCACACTTGATATTGGTCTTAAATTGAATGGACTGATTCATAATTAATTGGTATATAAATCCGTCGGGCTTATCATGCCCTTCGGGTTGACTTTTCTATTTGCATAACAAAGGTCGTAAGCAGTCCATTCAATGCTGTTACAGAATTGTTGGCGGAGCGTATAAGATTACGATCTATAGGCTGCACTTCAGACTTCCTGTTTCTTTTAACGTCCTTTTAACAATTCGTTAAGGCCAATTTAAGTCCGGTAGAGCATTTTTGCCCATGTAAAAATACCCGTACTCGCATCGCCACCGGCATGAATAAGTTCATTAAAAGTATCCTGTCCTTCTCGCTTAAGAATAAGTTTTTTATCTTTTTTCTGACGGCCCTGGCCATAGTAGCGGGAATTATCAGTTACCAGAATACCCCCATTGAGGCTTTTCCAGACGTTACCAATACACAAATCACGCTGATTACGCAATGGCCGGGCCGGTCGGCCGAAGAAGTCGAGAAGTTCGTTACCATTCCCATTGAAATTGGCCTCAACTCCGTTCAGAAACGGACCGATATTCGTTCGACCTCACTCTTTGGCTTATCGGTGGTGAAAGTGATGTTCGACGATGGTGTTGATGATGCTTTTGCCCGCCAACAGGTCAATAACCTGCTGAGTGGCGTTGAGTTACCCGAAGGCATCCGCCCAGATGTTCAGCCGCCTTATGGGCCAACCGGCGAAATTTTCCGGTATACGCTTCAGTCGCCAACCCGTACAGCCCGCGAGCTTAAAACCTTACAAGACTGGGTTATTGATCGCCAGTTGAAAGGCGTTCCGGGGGTTGCTGATGTGGTGAGCTTTGGTGGGGAAGTGAAAACCTATGAGATTTCGGTAGACCCCCGCCGGCTGATGGATTACAATATTACGCCACTACAATTGTATCAGGCTGTTGCCAATTCTAATGTGAACGTAGGGGGTGATGTGATTGAGAAAAACTCTGAAGCCTATGTCGTTCGGGGGATTGGCCTGTTGCGTAATCAGCAGGATATCCAGAATATCATCATCAAGAATGTGAACGGAACACCCATTATGGTGCGGAATGTGGCTCAGGTCTCGCAATCGGCATTACCCCGACTGGGCCAGGCAGGGCGCGATCGGCAGGATGATGTTGTTGAGTGTATTGTGATCATGCGTAAAGGCGAGAATCCAAGCGAAGTCATTGAACGGGTTAAAGACAAGATCAATGACCTGAACAACAATATCTTGCCCTCCGATGTCCAGATCAACACGTTTTATAACCGGGAAACGCTCATTCACTTTGCCACACATACGGTAACCCACAATTTGATTGAGGGTATCATTTTCGTAACGGTTATCGTCTTTATTTTCATGGCCGACTGGCGAACCACCGTCACGGTATCGATTGTAATTCCGCTGGCTTTATTATTCGCGTTCATCTGTCTGCGCCTTAAAGGCATGTCGGCCAATCTGCTCTCGATGGGTGCCATCGACTTCGGAATTATCGTAGATGGAGCGGTGGTGATGGTAGAAGGTATTTTCGTAACGCTCGATGAACTAGCCCATAAAGAAGGAATGCCCAAATTTAACAGGCTGGCCAAACTGGGGATACTTCGTAAAACAGGTACGGAAATGGGGAAGGCTATTTTCTTTTCCAAGCTCATTATCATCACCTGTCTGGTTCCTATTTTCTCGTTCCAGAAAGTAGAGGGTAAAATGTTTTCGCCCCTGGCCTGGACTCTTGGTTTCGCTCTCCTGGGTGCGCTACTCTTTACCTTAACGCTGGTGCCCGTGCTGGCAAGCATGCTCCTCAATAAAAATGTACGGGAAAAGCACAATCCATTCGTCAATTTCGTCACTAAATACGCCACGCAGATTTTTGGGTTCACCTTCGCCCATAAACGGATCAGCCTTATTGTTACAACGCTGTTAGTAATCGTGGGCCTCTCTGGCTTTAGTCTGCTCGGTACCGAATTCCTGCCCGAGCTGAACGAAGGTTCCATTTATGTACGGGCAACCATGCCTATGGCCATATCCTTGCCCGAATCGGTAAAGCAGACGGTACAGATGCGACACATCTTCGAACAATTTCCCGAGGTCAAAGGAGTTATCTCGCAAACGGGCCGACCGAACGACGGCACCGACCCCACCGGATTTTACAACATTGAGTTTCTGGTTGATATTTATCCGCAGGAAGAGTGGAAAAGCCAAATTAGCAAAGAGGAACTCGTCGATCGAATGCAGGAAAAGTTGTCGGTATTCCCGGGGGTAAACTTCAATTTCTCGCAACCGATCATGGACAATGTGGAAGAAGCCGTTTCGGGTGTAAAAGGGTCTATTGCCGTAAAAATCTATGGCCCCGATCAGACAATACTGGAAACGAAAGCCACTGAAATTCAGAAGCAGTTAGCAACTGTCAACGGGATCGAAGATCTGGGCGTTATTCGAACTACCGGGCAACCTGAAATGCGCGTAGAACTGGACGAACGAAAGCTTGCCCTGTATGGGGTGAATAAGTCCGATGCCGAAGCTGTCATTGAAATGGCAATTGGTGGCAAAGCGGCTACTCAGATTTACGAAGGTGAACGCAAGTTTGATTTGCGAATACGCTATGATCTGCCGTTCCGCTCGAATGAAGAGCAGATTAGCCGTTTGATGGTCCCAACCGAGACGGGCAGTATGATACCCGTCAAAGAAATCGCGCATGTATACACGCAGACAGGCCCGGTCCTGATTTTCCGGGAAGCCAATCAGCGGTACGGTGCGGTGAAGTTTTCGGTTCGTGGACGCGATATGGGTAGTGCGGTAGCTGAAGCTCAGCAAAAAGTTCAGGCGAATGTGAAGCTGCCTGCAGGCTATACCGTAAAATGGGCTGGTGACTTTGAAAACCAGCAACGGGCAACTGCCCGGTTAGCGCAGGTCGTCCCCATTAGTTTGCTGGCTATCTTCTTCATCTTATTTGTGCTATTCGGAAATGTGAAGGATGCGGGATTAGTTCTGTTCAATGTTCCTTTTGCCATCATTGGGGGTATTGCGGCCTTACTCGTCACACACGTAAATTTCAGCATATCAGCAGGTATTGGCTTTATCGCCCTTTTCGGTATTTGCATCCAGAATGGCGTTATATTAATTTCGGTTTTCAAGAAAAACCTTCGAAGTGGCTTGACCCTGACAAACGCCATCCGGGAAGGGGTAGTGTCTCGTATCAGGCCAGTTGTGATGACCGCCATGATGGCTGGTATTGGCCTGATTCCAGCAGCTATATCGCACGGCATAGGCTCAGAGACAGCCCGTCCGCTGGCGATCGTTGTTATCGGTGGATTGATCACGGCTACGTTGCTGACCCTGTTTATATTTCCACTTATTTTCTATGGTTTTTATCGTCAGAAATTAGATGAGAATTAAAAACACGCCGTTAGGTAATTTTATACCAGGCTTTTCCGTTTTATTTCAAATATTATTTAACATTTGTGCTATTAGTTCAAAGCAGGATTTTGAGAGCAAAAAAGTCTTTTTGATAAAAACTTGCTTTGTATTTAAAGAAATTGCGTAGTTTCGCATAACAATCCTTTACAAAGGGAAGGTTGAACATCAAGATCTGGCGGCCGCCCGGTCGTCAATCTTGAAATGGTGTGGATAGAAGCGGAAAGCCGCCCCGATTTTCGGAGCGGCTTTTTTGTTTTATTTCGACTTGTTCATTTAATCATATTTCCAGAGTCTTTAACATCTTTTTAATAGCCTTTTCAACTGCTTTTAATTCGCTCAGCCGACCTTGAACCTATAAGCAGGCACGTACTTTTTCTTTCTGATCGAATTACCAAATCAGCGTGCAATTTGCTTTTTGGAAACTAATAATTTGTTCTGCGGTTTTTAAATCAGACAAGAGCTATGTATGTTGCCGACATGAAGATTCTGGTAGTTGAAGATGAGCCCAAATTAGCATCCTTTGTCCGAAAAGGATTGGAGGAGCAGTCCTGTGAAGTCGATGTCGCCTACGACGGTCAACTTGGCCGTACAATGGCCCTTAATAATCTCTATGATGTGATTATTATGGACATTAATCTACCAAAAATGAACGGATTCGATGTCGTTCAGTCAATCCGACAGGAGAAAAATCGCACCCCTGTCCTCATGCTCACGGCTATGGGCTCTGTGGATGATAAGTTAACTGGATTCGAAGCCGGAGCTGACGATTACCTGGTCAAACCGTTTGAGTTTCGTGAACTGATGGCTCGCCTGCGTGCCCTCACCAAGCGTAACACCGAAGGCAGTATGCAGGCGAACGTGTTGAAAGTGGCCGATTTAGAACTGGATCTGAACGAAAAAATAGCCCGCCGGGGATCTAAACGAATTGAATTGACAGCCAAAGAATTTGGTTTACTCGAATACCTGATTCGCAACCGTGGTCGCGTTGTGTCGCGTGTCGATATTGCGGAAAAAGTTTGGGACATACATTTCGATACAGGCACCAATGTAATTGATGTATATGTAAATTTCCTGCGTAAGAAAATCGACAAGGACTTTCCGAAAAAACTCATTCACACAGTAATTGGAATGGGCTATATGCTTAAAGAAGAGTAATTAGGATTGAGAAGCAAGGAGTGAGAATGGCTGGCGCAAACTTTTCTTAATGCGTCAGCCATTCTCACTCCTTGCTTCTCAATCCTAACTCCTTACTAACATGAACATCCGTACTCGTCTTACGCTGCTTTTTGTGCTGCTGGTCGCTTCGATCATGCTGCTCTTTACCATCTCCGTGTATTACCTGTACGATCAATTCCGTCAACAGGAGTTTGAGCAACGACTCGAAGAAAAAGCGCTGACAACCGTTCGGTTACGGGAAGATGTTGGCGAAGTTCCCCAGAATGATTTGCCCGTCATGGCCGACGAGCAGGTTACTGTTTATAACTCGCGGGGAGTTATCCTATACAATCAATATAATCAACGCCCTCGCTTCCCGATCTCACCTGATTTCCTCTCTAAAATAACCCTACATCATCCTCAATATGGCCGTGCTGGCGATCTTGAAGCCATTGGTGTACGACACATCAACTCACGGGGCGAATCTTTATTTATTGTTGCCTCAGCAAATGATCGCTACGGATTTAGCAAACTGGATCGACTGCGGGAGATTTTGTTCTTCGGGTGGTTATTAAGTCTGTTTATTGTCGGGATTGCAGGGTATCTGTTTGCCACTGACGCCCTGCGCCCTGTATCTGAACTCATCACGCAGGTAAACGCCATATCCGCTACGAACATCCACGAACGATTACGCGTGGGTAGGCAGCGCGATGAATTAGCTGATCTGGCCCGTACATTCAATGATCTGCTTACCCGGCTTGAAGAAGCATTTGTCTTTCAGAAGAGTTTTGTATCACATGCTTCTCACGAGCTACGAACCCCTCTAACAGTAATGATGGGTCAGATTGAAGTCACCCGTCTACAAGCCCGCTCAACCCATGAATATGAAGTTGCGTTCGATGCATTACTGGATGAAGTAAAAAGTATGATTCGCCTGGTTAATGGGTTGCTTGAATTAGCCAGAGCCAGTTCTGACGTCGTAACGCTGAATTATCAGCCTGTTCGAATCGACGAGTTGTTATGGCAGGCTCAAAGTCTTTTAGTCAATAAAAAACCGGAGTACCAAATCGATATCGACTTCGATAATTTACCTGACCAGGAAGAAGATTTAGTTATTAACGGCGAAGAATCACTATTGCAAACAGCCTTCCAGAACTTAATAGAAAACGGGTGTAAGTACTCAACGGATCAGCGTGTATCGGTTCGTATTGCCTTTGAACCTGGGCAAGTGCAACTCACCTTTGCCGACAATGGTTTCGGCATTCCTGCCAGCGATTTGCCGCATATTTTCGAGCCTTTCTACCGATCTGAAACGACGATGACTGTAAAAGGACATGGCATCGGCCTGGCCCTTACGCAACGTATTATCGAACTTCACCGAGGCCAGATTAAAGTAGAATCGACAGTTGGTGTAGGCACTACCTTCCGAATCACTCTACCAAGTGCTCATGTCATTTTACCTACTCCCAACGATGGTCGATCGGTTGATGAAAAACCTGTGAAGTCTTTCTCGTAGTTCGACGTCCGCTTAGTTTAAGCATTTCCACGGCCAAGGTGTGTACAAGCCGCACATTTAGCCAACTTCTGAACACTCAATTGCGCTTCCAGCACCGAAATCCAGCCGCATAAGTAGTTGCTGCCAGGGGCTCAGCTCGCTTTATAGTAAAGAGAGTAAAAAAGAGTATGCGCTATTGAATAACAAAAAAACTGATAACCAACTCATTATTCATTCGGTTACCTTGGTTAACACCAGTTTTTTAGCCGTTATGAAACCTATTCAGGGTCAGCTGCATCTCACTACTAATTTTAATAATGCCAAGCTATTGGTTATCGAAAGCAATAACTCCCACTGGGAATTGATTCAACAGGCTCTTAAATCTTCGCTGCATGAAGTGACTTGCCAGCATGCTGCCACAGCCGAAGAAGCGCTACGCCTGATTAACCAATGGACAGAGCAGGAACTAGGGCTTCCGAAGTTGATCATACTCGATTTATACCTGCCCCACCAATCTGATGGCCTTTCTTTACTCCAGAAAATAAAATCGAAGGAACCTGCCATTAGCTCAATTCCAGTGGTCATATTCAGCGCATCAGGAGCACGAAGCGATATACAGTCTGCTTATCAATCAGGCGCATCAGCGTATATGATTAAACCACAAGATGCCCAACAATGGACCCGGGTTTTTACCCATCTTCGTCAATACTGGTGGGAAACGGTACATTTACCCAATGTTAATTACAGGCTTTAGGAATAAAGGGCGGCAATCATTGAAAGATCGTTTCATTTAAGCCCATAAACTTTTTAAATTTGTTTATCGTTTTCCCGTTAGTCTTTAAACAGGGCAACATCATGCTTACTCAACAATCATTCGATGTATTAGTTGTCGAGGATGATCAACTAACTTTTGAGCTACTACAGCGGCTTGCAGGGCAATATTTTCCAGAGGCAACATTTATCTCTTTGGCCTCTCCCACAACTACGTTAGCGTATTTGAATTCAAATCCTGAAAAGCGTCCAAAGCTGATTCTATTAGATATTGCCTTATGTAGTGATGCCGATGGCTTTATCTTATTGCAGGAATTACGTACCCATTTCAATGGTCAGGTTCCGATCATTATGCTCACTAATTCAGAGAATCAGCAACATGTGTGGCAGTCCTATGCTGATGGAGCCACCGCTTTTACGACCAAGCCGTCAAATTTACAGGATTGGAAAACGTATATGGACACATTAAAATCATACTGGTACGAGATCAATACATTGCCTGCTTCATAAGCCTATTAGTCAATATATAAATACTCATTACACTGGTAACTAACGAATAGTAACGCAAGAAGCCTACTTAAAGCTTTCACATAAAGCTGTTCCAAGACAAATTATCAGCCCTTTGCTGCCTGCATGGGAAGCCTTACCCAACTCATCTTCATAGTCTGTAAATACTCAGACATAAGGCCATCAATTAGAGAATCTTGCCAAAGAGAAAAAAATATTCACCAGAGTGTGGGGTGAAATAATAAAACTTTGTCTTTGAATTAGAATATTTTCAAACAGTATTCTACTCCAGCTGATAGCTGGCCGTCCTTGTTTGTTGACGTATCGACATTGATCATTGCATTATGTGACCCATTGTCAGTCAGTACACAAGATTAGCTAAGTAGAGCTTTGGTATTGAAGGCGACTATTCCTGGTTTACTAAAATACCCTTTCTAACGCATAGTTGCCCGAATAAGTAAACAAGTATTGACCATTGAGCTTACCCACCAAATCATGATACAGGCGAATCAGGAGAGCGATGATTTTACTGTTGGAAAGCATTACGTTCGGGTTTCGAAGGATCTACCAGAAACGAAAGTGGTTTCGGACGAATACTTTATAAAAAAATGTTTTGACCAATCGCCGAGAGAAGGTTTTGAGCTGCTCTTTCGCAAATACTACACCAATCTCTGTAACCATGCCATTCGCTATGTGTATTCAAAGGAACTAGCTGAAGACATTGTGGCCGAGGTATTTACGAACTTCTGGAAGAATAAAGCCTACGAACAGATTACCATGTCGTATCGGGCTTATCTATACATATCGGTTAGGAATCGGGCCCATAATTGTTTGAAACTCGAATTAAATCGAAATGTTACCTTCGAAAGCAGTTCCATCGACTTTCAGGATGTTAACAATACAACGGTTTTACGACCTGATGAAATCACTCAATTTCATGAATTAAGTCAAAAGCTGGATGCAGCCATTCAGGGTTTACCACAGCAGGCTAAAAAGGCCTTTCAATTAAATCGGCTGGAAGGTAAAAAATATGCAGAAGTTGCCAGTGAAATGGGCCTAACTGTAAGTGCCGTAGAGCGGCTTATTAGCAGGGCATTAGCTAAAATCAGAGAAGAACTTAAAGCTCACTATTTATTATCTATTTTCCTTTTCTATTTAAGTTAATAGACATCACTGTAATAAAGCGGTTTTGATAAATAAAATCATGGATAATACACCATTAACAAAAAAAATCTTATTCGACTATTTTGATGGAAAAAGTACGTCTATTCAACGTAAAATGGTCGAAGAATGGCTTGATAACCCACAGAATAAAGAAGTTTATTATCAATATCTGGATGAATGGGAACAGCAACACCCACAATACCTCTTTGATATAGAGTCTGGATTATCAAAAGTACATCAACAACTAGATCAGCCTATAATTGACATACCGGCAGAATCGCCTTCTATACGCGTACTTAATTCATCTGATTTTTACAGAATTGGCCGTTGGGTATCGGCAGCGCTGGTTATTTTGGTTGCGGGTTGGCTCAGTTGGAATCAGCTCAAAAAGCCGAAACCTGTCACTTATGAAAAACTGGTCAAATTGACAAAAAATTCAACGGGAGAAATTTACGAAAAAGTTAATTTAACGAAACTACCTATACTGATAAATCTTCCCGATAAAAGTTCTGTCATTTTACAGCCAAACAGTAAAATCTGTTATTCTCCGAAGCAATACAACCAGTCAAAACGAGAAGTAATCCTTTCAGGAGAAGCCTTTTTTGAAGTCCAGAAAAATCGTCAAAAACCGTTCTTCGTATACGCCAATGAACTGGTAACCAAAGTATTAGGCACAAGCTTTTTCATTAAAAGTCAGCCTACAAGTGCGGATATGGAGGTTGTTGTTAAAACAGGAAGGGTGGCGGTTTTTTTACAACATGACGCCAATAAATTAAAAAAATTAACGACTACTTCTCTTACCGGACTAGTCCTAAATGCGAATGAACGCGTACAAGTAAATGGGGCTGAGTTTAGTATTAAAAAACCTACCCGGATTGACCAGGAATCACTCAGCTTACCGATTCAAAAACTCACTTTCAATTTTGACGAAGCGCCCGCTGTTGATGTACTTACAGAACTGGAGAAAGCATACGGTATCGATATAGTTTTTGAAAAAAATAAGCTCACTAACTGCAAATTAACTGCACATCTGTCGGATGAGCCGCTCATGGAAAAACTAGAGTTAATTTGTGCTGCCCTCGAGGCTACGTATAAAGAAGTCGACAACAAAATAATCCTTCAGGTTAAAGGTTGCCCCTGAACACTACAGACTGCTTTTACCGGGCAGCATCGCGTTACAGGAAAGTAATTTATTTGTAACTGTATTTACTCCTACCCCCAATAAACCCGTGTATAACCGATGAAAAATTATGTACAACTATTTAGGGTCCCTCCCAGATTGTTTCAGGTATTTCTGACTCAGTTAGCCCTATCAATGCTCTTCTTTGGTATATCCGTAGCCCATGATGGCTATGGACAGGAATTACTGAATAAGCGAATCAGCTTAAAAGTTGAGAACCAGTCTATAAAAAAAGTACTTAGTGAAATCGAAAAATCAGCCGAGATCCGCTTTATTTATAGTTCAAGCCTCATTCGTTCTGAACGTAAAATAACGCTCAATCTCGATAACACCACTCTAGGAACTATTCTGGAAAGTTTGCTTAAGCCTTTGCAACTGGATTATAGAGTTTTAGGTAAACAAATTGTATTGAACCGATCTGAACCTAAGACGAGCCTTATTCAGCAACAACCGCCTGTTTTATCCGTCGACAATTCGGCTGATATACCCCTTAAAGGAAGTGTCAGAGATGAAAAAGGCGAGCCAATTGTTGGGGCCAGCGTGATCGTAAAAGGCTCAACGAGAGGCACAACAACCGATTCGGATGGTAAATTTTCGCTTTCAGTTGCCGATAAAAGTGCAGCGTTGATTATTAGCTTTATCGGCTATGAAACTCAAAGTATTGAAGTGGGCAATCGGACCTTGTTTGACATTGTCTTAAAGAACGATTTAAAACAACTGACCGAAATTGTTGTCGTTGGTTACGGCGAAATCAAAAAAACGGATCTGACAGGGGCCGTTGCGTCGATCCAGTCGAAAGATATTGTTCGGGCCAATCCGGTTGTAGCAGCGCGCGCCATTCAGGGTCAGGTAGCCGGTGCCACCGTAACCAAGTCGAGCAATAAACCCGGCGCCGGATACAGCATCACCATTCGCGGTGAAAATACGATCAACAACTCGACAGAACCACTGGTGGTAATCGACGGATTAATCGGGGGCGATTTGAATAACCTGAACCCGAACGACATCCAGTCGATGGACGTCCTCAAAGATGCCTCATCAACCGCCATTTACGGAGCGAGGGGAGCCAATGGGGTGGTTATCGTAACGACTAAGAAGGGGTTATCGGGTAAGCCCCGCGTGAGTTACGATAGTTACATCGGCATAAAGACGCCCGCCCACATTCCCCGCCTGATGAATGCGCAGGAATTTTATAAAGCAACGTATACCGACCGCGTGCTCGAAGGCGCTACGGGGGCCACATTCACCGCTGCGGAACTGGACAATATTAAAAGTGGACGAAGCACCGATTGGGTCGATTTGATTACCCGTTCCGCCGTTCAGACGAGCCAGAACCTGAGCGTATCGGGTGGTAGTGAAAAAACAACCTATCGATTTTCGGGCGGCTATCTGAACGAAAATGGAAACGTGCTGTATACGGGGTTTAAACGATATAACCTGAATGCGGGCCTGGATAGTAAGTTGGGCGAACGGGTAAAGGTTGGGTTCACGTCGTATTTGACCTATAGCAATCAGGATGTGGGTTCTCAGGAATCGTTACGGGGAGCGTATCGCGCCCGCCCAACTGGAACCGTTTATTTTTCAGACCTGGCCAATCCGTCCGAAAACTCGGATTTTAACATCGACGGATACGCGTACTGGATGGGTATCAACGACAAACAGGTACCAAACCCATTGGTCGATGTTGAACCGGCTAATTCCAAATTACAGACGACAATTATGAACGCACTAGGGAATGCCTATGCCGAAGTGTCTATCGTAAAAGGATTAACTTTCCGCTCGTCGTTGTCAGCCTCCTACAGTGCTACCAAAATCGGTGATTTTCGGGGGCAATGGTCAAAATCGCAGATCGGTACCAAACCCAGAGCGCAGTACGACAACCGTACCATGGGCAATTATACCCTCGACAACATTGTCAATTACAACCTGGATATGGGCAAGCATAAGCTGACGGTTACGGGGCTGCAAAGTGCTTTTTATCAGCGCAATGAAACCTACACCATCGCAGCCAAAGACCTGCCCTATGCGTCGGATTGGTATGCTTTGTCCACAGGTACCGTTACGTCCTATGCCAGTTCGCTTACCGAACGCTCGCTGCTCTCGTTTATGGGGCGAATCAACTACACCTTCAACGACAAGTATTTGCTGACCGTAACCGGCCGTTCGGACGGTGCTTCTCAACTGGCAGAAGGAAACAAATGGGCGTTTTTCCCCTCGGTAGCGTTGGCCTGGCGGATGGGTGACGAGCCGTTCATCAGTAACCTTAATGTGTTTTCGAACCTGAAAATGCGGATCAGCTATGGACAGGTAGGAAACTCGACGGTGGCCCCATACAGCACCCAGGCTGGTTTGATCAATACGGGCTATGATTTTGATGGTACGGCGGCTTATGGGTTTGCCCCCGCTAATCTGGCCAATAAAGACCTCAGATGGGAACGCAGTAAAGAGTTCAACCTCGGTATCGATTTCGGTTTCTTTAAAAACCGCATTGCAGCCTCGCTGGAATTGTATCACCGCAAAACAGTCGATCTGATTCTGAACCAGAAAATACCAACCGTTACGGGCTTCAACCAGGTCGTTACCAACGTCGGGGTCATCGAGAACAAAGGTATCGAGCTGACGCTCAATACAGTAAACATTAGTAAGCAGAATTTCAACTGGAACAGTACGTTCGCCTTTACCCTGAACCGAAATAAACTGCTGTCGTTGTATGGCGATGGTCAAACGGTCGATAAAGGCAACAAACTCTTCGTCGGTTATCCAATCAAATCCAATTTCGATTACCAGTTTGCGGGCATCTGGCAAACGGCCGATAAAGACCTGGCGCTGAAATACAAGCAGGAGCCCGGCTCGGTTCGTGTGGTCGACCAGAACAACGATGGGCAGATTTCATCGACCGATGCCATCGACGACCGGGTTATTCTGGGCACGCAGCTCCCCAACTGGATTCTGGGCGTAACGAACCGATTCAAATACAAAAACTTCGACTTTTCGTTTTTCACCTACTATCGAAACGGGGTGCAGTATAACAACAGCACCTTATCGGGTACGTTCGGCGAAATGAACAACACCCGGTACAACAAACTGGCCTCTCTCGATTACTGGCGTAGCGATAACCCCTCCAACACCTATTTCGGCGTTGTTGCTGCGAATCCGTACCGGAGCGCCATCAACTATCAGGATGCCAGCTTCTTACGCATTTCAGACATTACCCTTGGCTTCACCCTGCCCAGATCGTTGGTCGATCGCTGGAAAATCTCGAACGCCCGTATTTATACGCAAGTGTTGAATCCGATTGTCGTTACCAAATTCACAGGTTTTGATCCCGAATTCAATTCAGCCATTTATCAGGACGACGTTCCTTCGGCAGTCTATACACTTGGCGTAAACTTCAGCTTCTAACCTTGTACCTAATCTTCGAACAGAGCGATGAAATCATTAGTCAATAAACGGTTTACCTCTTTCGCCCTTGCCCTGATGTGTACAGTGCTGGCAGGTTGCAAAGAAGATTTTCTGGATGAAAAACCCGTTACTACCTTAACCACCGACGTATATTATGCCACGGAAGCAGGCTTTGAAGACTTGGTCCGGGCTTGTTATCCCTTACTTAGAAACATTCATCAGGCCCGGACACTGGTGCTGAACGGGACCGATATTTTTTCTCAATCGGGCTTTAGCGATCCCAAGTTTGCCACCCTCTCCACCAGTCCACTGGAACATTACGATGTGCGACTGAATGCGAGTCTGGCCGATTTGCAAACCCTCTGGACGCTACTCTACGCTGAGATTGCCCGGACGAACACGGTTCTTAGTCGTGCCGATGGCATTACAACGATGGCCCAGGCCACCAAAGATGCCCGTATTGGTGAAGCCAAGTTTCTGCGTGCCTTATGCTATTTCTACCTGGTTCAGCAATGGGGCGATGTACCGATGCCGTTAACCGAACAAACTACCGCCAGCAAAGAAGCAAAACGGGTTGCCTCAGCCGATATTTACAAACAGATTCTCAGCGACTTACTGGACGCCGAAACCAAACTCCCCGTAACGGCATCGAACTACGGACGGGCAACGAAAGGAGCCGCTCAGTTTCTGCTAGCCCGTGTATATCTAACCCGTGGCTGGAACTTCAAAAACGCGCTGGGTGGAACAGCCGCCGATTTTGACCTGGCCCTTCAGTATGCCGATAAGATCATCGATGCCTATCCATTGGCGGCTACGTATAGCGCACTGTTCCCACAACATTCGGAGAATCCACTGAAGCAGTATACAGGTGCCCAGAACGACAAAAATGCGGAGATTGTCTTTGCGGTACAGTACAACACGGATGTTCTGACCAATAAAACTGACCCTTCATTTACCCAGGATGCCGCTGGCGGCAGTAACCTTCATTCGGTATTTGGCGGTAGTGGCGAAGGCTACCCAGGTACGAAAGGCCGGACGTCCGACTACAATCGGCATCAGCCCTTCCACGTCACCAATCCCGCTGCCTATCGTTTCTTCGACCCAGACAACGACTCTCGTTACGACTGGAACTTCGTTGAAGTCGGTTATGCTTTACAGGCTGTAGCGGGCTTCAAACCTCTGCCTACGACCAACGCAAACCTCAAAGTCGACATTAAGGCTGGTGATACGGTGGTCTATTTCCGCCCCTGGAACAAACCTGCCCTGACGCTAGCCGAACGAGGTGTCGATTATGGGGGCAAAAAGAACTATTCGGTCGTGAATCTGGAAGAGTACGGCGGTGGCTACGGCTTTATTAACGGCAGCGCTGTAAACGTCAGCGGTTTCCCTGGCGATTATCCCATGATGTGGAAATTCTGGCAACCGGGCATCCCCTATGGCGACGCATATGGTACGCTTAACGAAATTGTCTTCCGGTCGGCCGAAGCGTATTTGATTGCCGCTGAAGCCATTGTAAAAGGAGCGAAAAACGGAAAACTGGGCACTGCCGATGTGTATTACAACAAAGTGCTGGATCGGGCTTTAACCAAAAAAGGAATCGATCCTCAGTGTGCCAAATCACCGGAGAACCTGAAATCGCTGGAAACGGTTTCGTACCGGGCTACTCCTGCCAACATCAGTATCGACCTGATTCTGGACGAACGCGCCCGCGAACTAATGGGTGAGTACAATCGCTGGTTCGATCTGAAGCGGACGGGGAAACTGATCGAACGGGTCAAAAAATACAACCCCTGGGCCGCTAAAAGTGCATCCATCACCGACAAACATTATCTACGACCCATTCCGCAGGGGGAAATTGACTTATCATATCCGCCAATGACCCAAAACGAAGGGTACTAGGCAGCCGTCTTATCGTATTGTCCCCAGAGGTACAGAGCCTATGTAAAAGGTTGGTTGAGTGTCATAGCTCTGGACCTCTGTGGACAATACCCTGACCTGTCCCTTATCGGGTCAGAAACCAGGACGGAACCCATATCCATCCGATACCAGACCGCCTTTGCGGAAACGGCCACAATTTGGGAGGGCTGGACAAATTCTTTCGAACTCCAGCCGTCACGAATGATTCAGAAAGGGGGAGAATTTACTTTCTCTTCCCCTTTTTTTGACCTATCCTTTCTACAACTCCCCCTGCATCTACTGTCTTAGTATAACCGCTATGCTGAAGCACCGTCTTCTTATTTCTTTATTTGTACTGTCCACCATACCCTCGTTTGGTCAGGCCAGGTGGAAAGACCTGTTCAATGGAACAGACCTGAAAGGCTGGGTCAAACGCAATGGCAATGCCGAATACAAGATCGTCGATAAAACCATTGTGGGCGTTTCGCAGCTTAACACGCCCAATACTTTTCTCTGCACCGAAGAAACCTATGGCGATTTTGTGCTGGAAATGGACGTCAAAGTCGAAAAAGGACTTAATTCGGGCATTCAGATCCGAAGCCTGAGCGACCCCAACCAGAATAACGGGCGCGTTCACGGCTATCAGGTCGAGATTGACCCCGGCAATCGTGCCTGGAGTGGGGGTATTTACGACGAAGCCCGTAGTGGCTGGCTCTATCCGTTGTCGATCAACCCGAAAGGGCAAAAAGCCTTCAAAAGTGGGGATTGGAACCGCTACCATATCGAAGCCATTGGTCCGCATCTCAAGACCTGGATCAACGGTATACCCTGCGCCGATGTCTGGGACAACCAAACGGCTCGCGGGTTCATCGCCTTGCAGGTACACCAGATTAAACGTCAGGAACAAAACGGGCTAACCGTTCAATGGCGAAACATCCGAATTGCCACCGAAAATCTGCAAAGCGTTATCATAAAGGGTGGCGACGGCATTCAGGAGGTGAGTTATTTACAAAACCAGTTGACCGAACGCGAGCAGAAACTAGGCTGGAAACTCCTGTGGGACGGTAAAACGTCGAACGGCTGGAAACTGGCGAATGCCGATAATTTCCCAACGGCAGGCTGGGCCATGCAGGATGGCGTACTGAAAGTGCTGGGCTCTAAAAAAGACAGTGTCCGCAAAGGAGGTGACATCGAAACCGTCAAGGAGTTTGCCAATTTTGAACTGGAGCTTGATTTCAAACTCACAACCGGGGCCAATAGCGGGGTAAAATACTTTGTGGTCGATGATCCGAAGAAACGTCCTGGCACGGGCGCGGGGCCGGAATACCAGATTCTGGACGATAAAGTCCATCCCGACGCCAAAGAGGGTGTCAACGGCAACCGCACAACCGCTTCGCTCTATGACCTCATAACGGCCGAAAATCTTTCGGAAGGCGGCACTGATAAACGCATGAATGTGCCCGGCAAGTGGAACAAGTTACGCATCGTAGCCAAAGACGGACACGTTGAACATTGGCTGAATAACCTCAAAATGGTGGAGTATGACCGGCATTCGCAGATCTTTCGTAATCTGGTGGCCAAGAGTAAATACAACACCTACCCCAACTTTGCACAGGCCCCCGCCGGACACATCCTGTTTCAGGATCATGGCGATGAAGTGCAGTTCAGGAGTATCAAGATCAGAGAGTTGTAGTAGCACTTTCTGGTCGCCGTAGCGGACAGCATCCTGCTGTTCAGCCGTCAGGCTAAGAAAGCTGTAAATGTTCTTATAGCCCACAGGGCTAGACAGCAGGATGCTGTCCGCTACAATTCGTAAGCCTCTAGGAATCGAATTACTGTGTACTTTTCATTATGAACCGAAGAAATTTTATAACCCTTGGAGCAAGCACCCTCGCCATTACTCCAATGCTAGGTTTCAAGGGCTTTGCTCGTACAAGTCAAACCAAACCAGCCTGGCTCCTCGACTGGATTACGATCAATGACCAGCAACTGGCCAATTACAAGCCGTTGAAGGTTACAGACCCGGCCAATCGGTTTGTGGGTGGCTACATGAACGATTACGAAATGCCCAATCCGCATACCACAAGCGGTTTCCTGATGAAGGCCAGTATGTTGTTTGCAACCCCAGAATCGGGTCATTACCAGTCAAAAGAGTTATTGAAGGAAATTGAAGCAGCCGCCAGGGCGTTACTGAACATGCAGCACGACGACGGCACCATCGATTTACTGGATACCAACTTTCACTCGACGCCCGATGTAGCATTCGTTCTGGAGAATATTGTTCCAACCTATAAGTTTCTGAAGCCATTTAAGGGTACAGATTCGGCAACCGACGCCATTAAAGCCTTTCTAACGAAAGCCGGAAATGCGCTCAGCGTTGGCGGCATTCATACACCCAATCACCGCTGGGTAGTGTCAGCCGCGTTAACCAAACTGAATGAACTATTTCCTGACCCGCGCTATATCAACCGTATTAATCAGTGGTTGGCCGAACACATCGACCTTGACCCAGATGGGCAGTTCAACGAAAAAAGTACGAATACATACTCGCCCGTTGTCGACCGTTCATTAATCATCATGGCCCGTGGATTGAATAAACCCGAACTGTTTGAACCCGTCCGACGAAACCTGATGATGACGCTCTACTATGTTCACCCCAATGGCGAAGTCGTCACCGAAGCCTCCAATCGGCAGGATAAAGGCACCATTGGCAATATGTCGCGGTATTATTACTGCTACCGCTACATGGCCCTACGCGACAATAACGGCGAAATGGCCGCCATGTGCCGACTCATTGAACAAACCTGCCCCAAAGAGCAACTGGCCGGATACCTCGATTATTTCCTGGAAGACCCAACCCTCTGGAAAGAGCTACCCGCCAGCAAACCCATGCCCACCAACTACGCCAAAGCTTTTCCGTATTCGGGTGTAGTACGCATTCGGCGTGGCAACTGGGACAGCACGCTCCTGTCGAACAACGCAACCTGGCTTACCTTCCACAAAGGCAATGCCGTATTGCAAGGTATGCGGGTAGCGGCTTCGTTCTTCGGAAAAGGGCAGTTTCAGACCGAAAAGATTGAACAGGAGGGCAATAGCTGGGTTATGCGCCGAACGTTGGATGGCCCTTACTTCCAACCACTCCCCTCCGATAAGATCGACCCCAACGGCGACTGGGATAAAATGCCTCGAACCAATCGCCAGCAAAGCGAAGTGCAGCGATTTGAAACGGTAGTGAAGGTAACGGAAGTAGCCAACGGCCTCGAAATCGACGTCTCTATGGGCGGTACTGACAACGTTCCCGTTGCTCTGGAGTTGATTTTCCGGCCGGGAGGTACACTGTCGGGCGTTATGAAACACCCAAAACGCGACAACGCGTACCTGCTTTCGGGCGAATCAGGCACGTATACCGTTGGCTCCGATACGATCCAATTCGGCCCCGGCAAAGCCGAACATAAAGGTGTTCAGTTGCGCGGAGCGTTACCGGCAATGGACGCGCCAACGGTTTACGTAACTGGCTATACGCCCTTTAACCATCGTATTTACCTACGTTAGCTCTTCATGAAAACCCACTACCTACTCTTACTCGCTTTATTACTGTATGCAACCGATGGTTTCAGCCAGCGCAAAGACTATCGGATTACCGCTTATAGGGCCGTAGCCGATGGCGAAACCAACAACGCGGCTGCTATCCAAAAACTCATCGATAAGGTTTCTTCAACGGGCGGTGGTCGTGTCATTGTCCCCGCCGGGAACTTCATGACAGGTTCTATTTACCTCAAATCCGGTGTTGAGCTTCATATTGAGAAAGGAGGACGGCTACTTGGCTCTACCAAACGCAACGACTATAGCAATAAACCCAGTCGACCCGCCCTGATTTCGGCGTTGAACCAAACCAACGTAGCCATCACAGGGCAGGGTGTCATCGACGGGCAGGGCCAGGAACTCATGCTCGACATTTTTAAGCTGCTGCGCAGTGGTGAAATGGTACAGGACACAATCTGGCGGGTGAAACGCCCCAACGACCGGGTGTTTCTTGTGTTTATGCTTGGGTGTACGGGCGTACGGATTTCGGGGATCAGCCTCAAGAATTCGTCGGAGTGGGTGCAGGACTATCGGCAGTGTACCAACGTAACCATCGACCACATGACTGTGCAGAGTACCGCCTACTGGAACAACGATGGTCTGGATATTACCGACAGCCGGAACGTTCGGATAACCAACTGTTTCATTAATGCCTCCGATGATGCCATTTGCCTGAAATCAGAGAATCCAGCTATGGCCTGCGAAAATGTCACCATCGATAGTTGCATTCTTCGGTCAAGTGCCAACGGGTTTAAATTGGGAACAGCCTCACACGGCGGTTTTCGGAACATTAAAGTCCGCCACCTGACCGTTTTTGATACCTACCGCTCGGCCATTGCGCTGGAGTCGGTCGATGGAGGAACGCTCGAAGGTATCGACATTCAGTATGTCAACGCCAAAAATACCGGAAACGCCATTTTTATCCGCCGGGGCCATCGTAACAAAACCGGCCATGTAGGTACGTTAAAAGGCGTGTATATCGCCCATGTTACGGTTGAAACGCCCCTCCACAAACCCGATCAGGGCTACCCGATTGAAGGCCCACCCGACCACCTGCGCCCCGGCGAAGACAAGATGCCCAAACGGCCATCCAGTTTCCATATTTACGGGCATCCGTGGTTGCCCTATAACTTAATTCCTTCGTCCATCGTCGGCATCCCCGGTTACCCCGTTCAGGATGTCGTTCTCGAAGATATTACCATCACCTATGGCGGTCGGGCCGATAAAAACATTGCCCACATTCCGCTCGATAAGGTCACCTCCGTACCCGAAAATGAAGCCAATTACCCCGATTTTTCGATGTTCGGTGAGTTACCGGCCTGGGGTTTTTATATGCGCCATGCTGAGGGCATTCAACTTAAAAATGTGCGCTTACAGTACAAGGAGGCAGATTTCCGCCCCGCTGTCGTCCTGGACGATGTCAAGAATACAACGCTGACGGAGGTGCAGATTCCAACGGCCAAAGAGATGCCCGTTATCCTGCTCAATAATTCGACGAATGTTAGTACGCATAACCTAAAACTGCCAGCACCGGAGGCCAATGCCATCCAGAAATCGAATTTTCAGTGATTAACTATGTGGATAGCAGCTTCAATGGCATAATTCTAATGAAAAACACTTACAGCAAGAATTACGATAATGATGCCAATAAGCATTGTCATTTTCCCTAATGGTTCAATCTTTTTTAGTTGAGCCGAAACATCACCTTCCTGGGCCTTTTTTGAGCGAATTCCTATCAGAATAAGGAGTACAAGCAATACAAGAACGAGTATCAGCTTGACAATTAGCAAAGGTAACGAAGTGATTGTCTGCCAATAGGGTGTAATTAAATACAGACCCGAGACAATAAGTAAGCCGATTCCTATATAACCCATTCGGCTTAACACCAGACTATGTAGCTGAAACCGCCGAGCTTCGTCTTCCTGCATTTTTGAGGTGGCTATGGACAGAAAAGCATGGGCAAAACTGGTTCCGAGTCCCATAGTAAGGCCAATGAAGTGCAGGATTAGCATAGTTTCTCGCATGGTACAGACGTTAAGTATAGAATGGTTTAAAAATAGGTGCCTTAGCGTTTGAAGCTATTAAACGGCAAAGACCTCTAAACGGAGCCACCACCAATAAAGCATTTGAGTGAATTAGTGATTACCAACATGACAAGAACGTATAAGTACATACTCCTCTGCCTCACCGGACTTACCCTACAGGTTCAGGCGCAGAAACCGGCAAAGCAGCCAGTTGACCTGGTGAACCCGATTGTGGATGCGGCTAATTCGCGGTGGTTCTTTTTCAACTCGGCGAGTCGCCCGTTTGGCATGGTCAATTTAAGTCCCGACAATGCCGTCAACGCTGATTGGGGCGCAGGCTATCGCTACCACCTCGATAGTATCAAGTGCTTTAGCCATATTCATGGCTGGCAGCTATCGGGCGTGCCTGTACTGCCCACAACCGGAGCATTTAAAGGCCATCTGGGAGCCGATCAATACGGGTCACGGTTTTCGCATCAGAAAGAAGTATTCAAAGCGGGCTATCACAAAGTCGTACTGGATGCGTATGCCATCACCGCCGAACTAACCTCGACTACCCGCGTCGGCTTTCATAAATACACTTTCCCGGCTGCCGACCAAAACCACATCCTGTTCGATTTCGCTACGTTTCTGGGCCCGTCGGATACGCAAAAGGGTTTCGTAAAAAAGATCAGTAATCAGGAAATTGAAGGCTACGCCATCATGGCCCCGACCGTTCGTCGGCCTAAAATCCTGCCCGTTTATTTTGTGGCTGTTTTCGACAAACCGTTCGACTCGTTCAATGGCTGGCGTAAAGGTCAACTCGAAAAAATTGATAATCAGATCGAAGGGGAACGCATCGGTGCCTATGTGAGCTTTAAAACCAAAGCGGGCGAGGTACGGAAAATGAAAGTCGCCATTTCGTACGTTAGCGAAGAGCAGGCCCGGCTGAACCTGAAAACCGAACTGCCTCACTGGGATTTTGACAAAACGGTGCAGGACAGCCACAGCGACTGGAACAACTGGCTCAGTCGGATTGAGGTGGAGGGCGGCTCCGATACCGTCCGCAGCCGCTTCTACACGGATCTGTGGCACGCCCTGCAAGGTCGCCGGATCATCTCGGACGTTAACGGTAAGTACTCCGACATGACCGGCCCCGAACGACGTATCCGTCAGATTCCGCTGGATGCCAACGGCAAACCCAAATTCAATCACCATAATTCAGACTCGTTTTGGGGAGCGCAATGGACCATCAACACGCTCTGGCATCTGGTTTACCCGGAGGTCACCGAATCGTTTGTAAACTCAATGGTGATGATGTATCAGGATGGCGGGCTTATTCCGCGTGGTCCGGCGGGTGGCAACTACACCTACGTAATGACCGGGGCCGCCACCACGCCCTTCATCGTGAGTGCTTATCTGAAAGGAATCCGGGGTTTCGACATCGAAAAGGCTTACGAGGGAATGCGGAAGAACCACTTCCCCGGTGGCATGATGAGTAAGGCAGGGTACGAACACAACACCTTCAAGGGCGGGGGCATCGAATACTACATCGAACGGGGTTATGTGCCGCATCCACTCAGCAAAACCCGCTACGGTTTCCATCAGGATGGTTCTACGCAAACGCTCGAATACGCTTATCAGGACTATACACTGGCGCAGATGGCTAAGGCACTGGGCAAAACCGACGATTATACGCTGTTCATGAAACGGTCGGAGAACTACAAAAATATTTGGAACCCTGAAATCGGCTGGATGTGGAACCGAACCCTTGATGGCAAATGGGGCGAACCCGTTGATATTCTGCGCTACGACAATGGCTGGGAAGAAGGTAACGCGGCACAATACACCTGGTTTGTACCGCACGATGTGCCGGGCTTAATCAACCTGATGGGTGGTAAAGAAGCCTTTACCGCCAAGCTGAACAGTTCGTTTGAGAAAGCCGAACAACATGGTTTTGTATCGGGCAAATCGCACGACAAAGAAACCCTGGAACAGTATCGCCGGGTATTTATCAACTACGGTAACCAGCCCAGTATTCAAACGGCCCACCTTTTCAACTACGCCGGTTCGCCCTGGCTGACTCAGTACTGGACCCGGCAAATTATCGACAAGGTGTATAGCGGCATCTCGCCCGATGCTGGCTACAGTGGCGACGAAGATCAGGGCCTCATGGGTAGCCTCGCGGTTCTGCTCAAAACCGGCCTTTTCTCGACCAACGGCGGCACCTCGCCCGAGCCGTTTTACGAGATCAGCAGCCCCATTTTTAACAAGATCACCCTCCGCCTGAACCCGACGTATTACAAAGGAAAGCAGTTTGTGATTGAAGCAACGAACAACTCAGCCCAAAACCTCTATATCCAGTCGGCTCAGTTGAACGGTAAACTACTCAACAGCCCCTGGGTCAAGCACGAAACCGTAGTGAACGGGGGTAAACTGCAACTCACAATGGGCGCACAACCGAATAAAGCATGGGGGAATTAACCTCACCCCCTACCCCCTCTCCTGAAACCAGGAGAGGGGAGGCTTACCAGACGATTTTGTCAATCTCAAATAAACTTCTTTAACTGCATTTCAAAGTTTTTTTAACAAATACAAGTTAGCTGTTCACGTCTCCCCTCTCCTGGTTTCAGGAGAGGGGCCGGGGGTGAGGTCAACGCGATAAAACATGAAACGCATACTTAACAACCGACTCACAGTAGTCTCCCTATTTATTGGGTTACTGATGCTGAGCACCCTCCTTTCCTTTCAACCTCCGAAAGTCGCGGAGCAACGGCCTAATATCATCTTCATTCTGGCCGACGATATGGGGTTTTCGGACATTGGCTGCTATGGCGGAGAAGTCAGCACACCCAATCTGGACCAGTTGGCGGCTAATGGCATCAAACTGCGCAGTTTTTACAACAATGCCCGTTGCTGCCCCACCCGTGCCTCGCTGCTTACAGGGCAATACCCACACACCGCCGGGATGGGCCTGATGGTGACGATGCCCAATGCGCCTATTCAGCCGGGGAGTTATCAGGGTTTTCTGGACGACCGTTACCCAACCATCGCCGAGCGACTGAAACCGGCAGGCTACAGCACGTACATGGTTGGCAAGTGGCACGTTGGCGAGCGTCGGCAGCATTGGCCCCTCACCCGTGGTTTCGACCGCTATTTCGGGCTGATTTCTGGGGCATCAAGTTATTACGAGATCATCCCCGCCGAAAAAGGGAAACGCTTCATCGTGGAAGACGACAAAGAATTTACCCCGCCCGCCGACGGCTTTTACATGACCGACGCCTTTACCGATCACGCCGTCCAATACCTGAATGAGCAAAAACAGCAACAAGCCGACAAGCCTTTTTTTCTGTATGTGGCCTACACGGCTCCGCACTTCCCGCTACACGCCTATGAGTCGGATATTGCGAAATACGAAAAGCTGTATGCCCAGGGCTGGGATGTGATTCGGGCTAACCGCTACCAACGGATGCAGAAGTTGGGATACGCCGACAAACGCTACCCGCTTACACCCCGTCCGGCTGATATTCCCGACTGGAATACGGTGACCGACAAAGCTCAGTGGGTTCGTAAAATGGCGGTATATGCGGCTATGATCGACCGGATGGACCAGAACATTGGGCGACTCATTAAAACCCTGAAAGCCAACGGACAGTACGAGAATACGCTCATCGTGTTTATGTCGGACAATGGGAGTTCCAACGAAAATATGGAAAGTCGCAAACTCAACGACCCCAACAAAAAGATTGGCGAAAGAGGCTCTTACGTTACCTACGACACGCCCTGGGCCAACGTCTCGAACACCCCCTTCCGCAAGTACAAACGCTTTCTGCACGAAGGTGGCATGATTACGCCCTGCATCATGCAATGGCCACGTGGCATTCGTCCAAAGGCTGGCTATGTCGAAGGCGTTGGGCATATTATGGACCTGGTGCCTACCAGCCTCGAACTGGCTGGATTACCAACCAATGACCTGTCGGGCAACCCGTTGCCAGGAAAAAGCCTGTCGTACCTCTGGGGTACAAACAAGGCGGTTTCGCGTACATATTGCTGGGAGCACGAAGGCAACAAGGCGATCCGCAAAGCCGACTGGAAGTTGGAGAAAGACACGGAAGATGCCGATTGGGAACTGTATAACCTAAAAACTGACCCTTGCGAGATGAACAACCTGGCCCAACAAAAGCCGCAACTTGTGGCCGAACTACGAACCGAGTTTGATGCCTGGGCCCAAAAAGTGGGTGTCCGCGAACGAACCGGCGGCAAGAGCGAATAAAACCACCAAGACATTCCTAACCCCATGAACCTTACGCATACTTCACCCGAAAGCCGCCGTTCCTTCGTCAAGAAGAGTGCCTCCCTGGCCTTGAGTGCGGCTTCTGTTCCAGATTGGTTCGTCCGGCCGACGGAGCCGTCTGTTTATCAGGCTATGGGTACGCGGGTGGGCGATGTAACCGACCATTCGGCTATTGTCTGGACGCGACTGACTGCCGTAGCGACCCGAAACGACAAGGGCGTTGTGATTCCGGGCCGGGCGCAAAACTATAAAGATACCGAACTCCCTACGGTAAAAGTACCCGTTGAGCAACTGGAAGGGGCCTGCCCCGGTGCCGCAGGTTTCGTTCGACTCCGCTACGGAACCGATGCCGCATTGAACAAAACCCAAACAACGGATTGGGTCAGCGTATCCGAAAGCACTGATTTTATTCATCAGTTTCCGCTAAACGACCTTAAGCCTGACAGTACCTATTACTACGCCAGCGAATCGACCGTTCAGAAAGGCAAACAGCCCATTACAACGGCCAAAGGCAAATTCAGAACAGCACCGTTACCCAACACGCCCAGCGATTTGCGTTTCTGCCTGATGACCTGCCAGGGTTACCCCGACCGCGACCATAAAGACGGACACAACATTTACCCGGCGATGCAGGCGCTTAACCCGCATTTTGCCTGCCTTACCGGCGATCTGGTGTATTACGACAACGACATGCCCAGGGCCTATACGCCCCGATTGGCTCGCTACCATTGGGAACGGATGTTTAGCCTGCCCCGGCTGGTGGAGTTCAACCGCAACGTGGGTACGTACTGGCTCAAAGATGACCACGATACCCTCGACAATGACTCTAGCCCCGGCAGCAGCATGGGCGAATTTACGTTTGCCGAAGGGCAGCGCATTTTCCATCAGCAGGCCCCCATGACAACCGGGCTCAGTTACCGAACTTTCCGATGGGGGAAAGACCTGCAAATCTGGCTGACCGATGGCCGGGATTTCCGCTCCGACAACGACATGCCCGATGGCCCTGACAAAACCATCTGGGGGTCAGCACAGAAAGAATGGTTCAGGAAAACTGTTAGTGAAAGTTCGGCGACCTGGAAAGTGCTGATTAGTCCTACCCCGTTGGTTGGTCCCGACCGAGGCAAGAAAAACGACAATCACGCTAACACGGGCTTTACGCACGAAGGCGACGAAATCCGTAACTGGTTGAAAGCAAATGTACCCGACAACTTTTTTGTCATCTGTGGGGATCGTCACTGGCAATACCACTCGGTACATCCCAAGACGGGCCTGCACGAATTCAGCATTGGCCCCGCCAGCGATGAACACGCGAGCGGCTCCCCCGGCGAAGACAAAGCCTATCACCGCTTTCATTTGGTAAAAGGCGGTTTTCTGTCGGTGGATATTAAGCGGGTCGGAGGCAAAAGCCAGATTGCTTTTCACCACCACGATGTCTTTGGAAAAATAGTATATGAATGGCAAACGGAGCGGGTAGTTTAATTAAATACACAACCCACTATACCCATGAAAAATAAACACATCGTCTTTGTCCTACTAGCCTGTTGGCTAATCGTCAATACAGCCAATGCACAGGTTCCTGTGTCGTGGAAAGTCAACGTTTCGGTGGCTCCTGCCCTCCGGCCGTCGTTTCTGAATGGTGGCCGACTGCTGCTGCACGTAACGAAACAAAAGGAGCGCGAACCCCGTACTCGCTCCGAAATTACGGTGGGCATTACCCCAAAAAACTGGGACGGTAATACCGCCTTTCTGATGGATACACAAGCGAAAGAGGCCCTTTCGGTCGGGCTGGATAAGCTGGGCGACAACCCATCGGGCCTATACTATTTTCAGGTCGTTTACAAGCAGAATCCCGACGACGCACAGGAAAACGTACCGGGCAACCTCTACAGCACCATCGACTCGGTACAGGTTGAGGCTAACCTTAGTCTCAACCTCACGCTTAACACCCTGATTCCGCCCTGGACTATTGTCAGCAACAAGTTTGTCAAAACGGTCGAAATCAAAAGCCAGTTGCTCACAGCCTTCCGGGGTCGCCCAAGCGTTCTGAAAGCGGCTGTGTTGCTGCCTTCGGGTTATTTCGATAATCCGGGCAAAACGTACCCGATCTGCTACCGGATTCCGGGCCTGAATGGCCGGTATACGGCCGTGAATACAGTGCTGGGCAACAAAGAGTTTGCAGATTGGTGGTTTACGCCAACGGCTCCGCAGGTCATTTACGTTTTTCTGGATTCGCAGGGGCCGTATGGTGACACGTATCAGGTTGATTCGGAGAATAATGGCCCTTGTGGTCGGGCATTGACCGAAGAACTAATTCCCGAAATTGAGCGGCAGGTTGGCTATAAGCCTGCGTCAAAAATGCGCTTTCTGACCGGCAATTCAACGGGTGGCTGGGTGTCGCTGGGCTTACAGATTTTCTACCCCGACTTTTTTAATGGCACCTGGTCGTACAGTCCCGATCCCGTTGATTTTGAGCATTACGGCCTCATTAACATCTACGAAGACAAAACCATTTTCTACAATCGGTACGGCTACTTACAACCCGGTCGCCGGACGATTTATGGGGAACCAACGTTCTCGATGAAAGACTGGATAGCGGGCGAAAATCTGGCCAGCCGCACAGGCAACTACCTTATTTCGGGCGGACAGTTTGGGGCCTACAACGCCGTTTTCGGGCCAAAAGGCAAAGACGGCTTACCATCGCTGATGTTCGATCCGGTTACGGGCGAAATCGACCACGCCATTGCCAAACAGTGGGAAAAATATGACCTCAAGAAGGTTCTGGAACGCAACTGGACAACCCTCGGCCCCAAACTACAAGGCAAAATTTATATCTGGATGGGCGATATGGACGGGCTGTACTCCAACGTAGCCACCCGGTTTTTGCAAAAATTCCTCGACAAAACCGAAAATCCGAAGTCAGACGCTACCGTCCGGTTTACGGCAATGGCGGGGCATGGGCAGGAATGGAGCGACAAAGCCGTATTAACGATGATTGCTGAACGAGTTTCTGGTAAATAGATGAAGCGTTTAAACCAACTTTTACTGGCAGGGTTCTGCTGCCTGACCACCGCCACGTTCGGGCAGCAAACCCGCGCCATCTGGCTGGACGAGATCAACATCAAATCCTTTTCAGAGGGCATTCCGGCGGTGCTGGGCAAAACCAACGCGGCTGGCGATTCCATGCTCATCAACGGGCAGTATTTTACGCACGGCGTGGGCGTCAACGCCACCAGCATTCTGGCGTTTTTTCTGGACGGCAAGGCTACGGAGTTCTCAGCTCTGGCGGGCGTAGACGACAAAGGCAATAAAAATCTACCCCATACCTTCTACGTCATCGGCGACCGTAACATCCTGTTCAATAGCGGAGAAATGCGACTCGGCGATGCACCCAAAGCCGTAAAAGTGAACCTGACGGGCATCAAGCGATTGGGCCTGTTGGTGAAGGTCAATGACGAAGGCCGCACCAAAGTCTATTCAAACTGGGCCAACGCGCAACTGGTGATGCAGGGCAACCACCTCCCCCAAAACATCCCCAACACCGATGAGCGGTACATCCTGACCCCACCTTCGCCAAAAACACCACGCATCAACTCGCCCGGCATTTTCGGCGCAAGGCCGGGCAATCCATTTCTGTATACCATCGCTGCCACCGGCGACCGGCCCATGACATTTGCCGTTGATCGCTTGCCCAAGGGCCTATCGCTGGACGAAAAAACTGGACGCATTACGGGTAGTGTAGCCCAACGCGGCACCTATCAGGCCAAACTTACTGCTAAAAACGCCCTGGGTAAAACGACCAAAACCCTGAAAATCAAGATTGGCGATACGATTTCGCTTACTCCCCCTATTGGCTGGAATGGCTGGAATTCGTGGGCACGCAACATCGATCAGGAAAAAGTAATAGCCTCTGCCGATGCGCTGGTGAAGATGGGGCTGCGCGATCATGGCTGGACCTACATCAACATCGACGATGCCTGGCAGGGTAAGCGCGGAGGGCCGCTCAACGCCATTCAACCGAACGAGAAATTCCCGCGCTTCAAGGAAATGGTCGACTATATTCATTCGCTGGGGCTGAAAACGGGCATTTACTCAACGCCCATGATTACCAGTTACGCGGGCTACGTCGGAGGGTCGTCAGATTTTGAAGATGGTCACATTACCGACGAGATTATCGCCAACAAGCGGTCGTATCGGTATGTGGGCAAGTATCGGTTCGAGGCCAACGACGCCCGGCAGTTTGCCGAATGGGGTATCGACTACCTCAAATACGACTGGCGCATTGAGGTGCCATCGACCGAACGCATGGCCGTTGCTCTGAAACAATCGGGGCGAGATATTCATTATAGCATCTCCAATTCGGCCCCGTTTGCCAACGTCCGGGATTGGGCGCGGCTCACCAACAGCTACCGCACTGGACCCGACATTCGCGATAGCTGGAACAGCCTCTTTGTGTCGGCATTTACACTCGACAAGTGGGCACCTTTCGGCGGCCCCGGCCACTGGAACGACCCCGATATGATGATTGTCGGCAACGTAACCACTGGAACCCAACTACACCCCACTCGACTTACGCCCGACGAGCAATACAGCCACGTGAGTCTGTTTAGTTTGCTGGCCGCTCCCCTACTGATCGGCTGCCCAATTGAACAACTCGATCCGTTTACGCTGAACCTGCTCACCAACGACGAGGTAATTGCTATCGACCAGGACCCACTCGGTAAGTCGGCCCGGCTCGTGCAGGAAACCGATGGCGTTCAGGTCTGGCTTAAACCGCTCGAAGACGGTTCGTATGCGGTAGGCTTATTTAACGTCGGTGATTTCGGCAAAACACCCGAATCGTACTTCCGGTGGGGCGACGAACCCGCAAAAACTTTCACGTTTGACTTCACAAAGGCTGGTATTAATGGACGTTTTAATCTAAGGGATGTGTGGCGGCAAAAAGACCTTGGTAACTTTACGGGAGCATTCAAAACGGATATTCGCCACCACGGCGTTGTGCTATTGAAGATGAGTCCGGCAAAATAAAATCAATACCAAACATGGCTAAAAAAAGACCATTTAACGTAGTTATTACCGTATTAGTAGTGTTTTCTGCTGTTCTGGCAGGCTTTCAATTTGGTTCGTTTAACGAACCCCGCTTTTCGCTGGCCGACTATCAGATAGAAGACGGCTTTTCGTTAAAACTGATTGCTTCGGAACCATTGCTGAACGCGCCCGTAAGCATGGATTTCGACAATAAAGGGCGCATGTGGGTGGTCGAAATGATTGGCTATATGCCCAATCTCGAAGGGATCGGTGAAGAAGAACCCAACGGCCGGATTGTCATTTTAGAAGATGTAAACAAGGATGGAGTCGCCGACCGGACTAAAGTCTTTTTAGATGGCCTGGTGCTGCCAAGAGGGTTGGCGCATGTATACGGTGGCCTGCTGTACGTCGATGGGCCCAAGCTGTGGTTTGTCGAAATCGTCAACGATAAACCCGGCAAAAAAACGCTGGTCGATCCGGTTTATGCCGAAGGGGGCAATGTCGAACATTCGTCTAACGGCCTGATGATGAACATCGACAACTGGATTTACAATGCGAACTACAATTTCCGGTATCAACGCAGAAATGGAAAGTGGATTAAAGAGCCAACCACCGACCGGGGCCAATGGGGAATCACGAAAGATAACTTTGGGCGGCTCTACTACAACAACAACTCCACCAACCTACAGGGCGACTATGTGCTGCCGAACAAAGTAATCCGTAATAAATACTTTAAACCCTTCGCTGCCGAACACCAGCGATTAGGCAACAACCGCGTGTATCCAATCCACCAGACGTCTGTCAATCGGGGGTATCAACCGGGCGTTCTGGACGAAAAAGGCTATTTGAAAGACGTGACGGCTGCTTGTGGGCCAATGGTTTACCGAGGTGGCGCTTTCCCTGAAGCGTACAATCTAAACGCGTTCGTCTGTGTTCCCGAAGCCAACCTAATCAAGCGGAACATTCTGGAATTTAAACCAATGCAAACAACGGCCCGTCAGGCTGTTGAGGGTAAAGAGTTTATCGCATCTACCGACGAAGGATTCCGGCCCGTAAACCTGTTCACGGGTCCCGACGGTGCCATGTACATCATTGATATGCACCGGGGCATTATTCAGCACAAAGCGTATATTTCGCAGTACCTGACCGAGCAGCTTGCCAATAAAAAGCTGGACACCTTACAACATGCCGGGCGCATTCTGAAAGTAACCAGCAACACCGCAAAGCCCACGCCAATACCCGACCTAAGTAAAGCAGCCAGTGCCCAACTAGTCACCTTGCTTGGCAGTCCAAATGGCTGGTTGCGAGACCGTTCGCAGCAACTACTGATTCAGAAAAAAGACCTGACTATTGTCAATCAACTTGTTGCGCTGGCTAAACGTAACAATGAGTTCTTGAGTGGCATTCATGCCCTATATGTTCTTGAAGGCATCAATGCTCTGACCTTTGAGCGGCTAAGCAGTATCATTAATGAATCGAAACAGCCCGAAACCATCGCTCATGCCGTAGGACTTTTAGAGCGTTTTGCCACAAAAGAGCGCGTGGCCAGCATGAAGGCGATTTCGGCCAGTCTGATGGCGCAAAACAACGAAACGATTGATCTGTATTTGGCCGCTTCGTTGACAGGCTGGGTTAATGTGTCAGACGCTACGTTCCTGCCCATTCTATCGAGCATCGAGAAAAAATATGCCACACAACGTGTGGTTCAGGAGGCCATTACCAGTGCGCTCGACGGCAAAGAAGAACAGTATCTGGCCTCCATGAGTCCTGCTGACCTGCTGAAAACCAACTTGACCAATACCATCGGCAAACGGCAGCGGAAAGAAATGAACTCCATTTACGTGGTCGAAAAGAATGAGGTAGACAACCGAACGCGAGGGCTGAAACTTTTCAGGAGTATTTGCGCGACCTGCCACGGTGCCGATGGCAAGGGCATTCAGGATCTGGCTCCGCCCCTCAAAGGCTCCGAATACATCGACGGCTCCATGAAACGGCTGGCGGCTATTATTCTGCATGGTGTCAGCGGCCCGATTACCGTCAACGGAACTGTCTACAAACTCAACAACGAAATGCCTGCGCTGCTCAACAACAAAGACATCAGCGACCAGGATATTGCCGACATCATTCGATTTACGCAGAACGCCTTTGCCAAACAGGGAAAAAATATTACAAACAACGACGTCAAAAAAATGAGAGACAAAAAACCAGCCGGAAGCGGGGTTTTTACCGAGAAACAATTGCTGGAAACCGATTTTGAGAATTGATTGACCCCACCCCAGCCCTCCCCTTAAACAAGGGGAGGGAGCTATGGCTATCAAGTAATTCCCTCCCCTGAGTTCAGGGGAGGGTTAGGGTGGGGTAGAATGCCAGAAGACTTAAAATACCTTTAACCCTTACCCAATATGCCTAAACCTTTAACCATTCTACTACTTTTTCTTTTCGTATCCATCGGCGCCGTTGCTCAAACCACCAGAACCGTTTGGCTGGACGATCTAGAAATTCAGACCTACTCCGAGGGGCTTCGACCGGTGAAAGCCAAACACAACTACCAGGACGATACCCTACGAACGAAAGGCGTCAGGTATTCGCGGGGGTTAGGGGCACAGTCGCCTTGCGTGCTGGCGTTTGCGCTTAACAAACAGGCCAAACGATTTTCGGCCCTAGTTGGTCCCGATGACCAGGGTAACAAGGATATTGCGCTGACATTTTATGTACTAGGCGACGGTAAAGTTCTTTTTGAAAGCCGCGAAATGCGCATCGGCGATGCTCCCGTTCCCGTCGATGTCGACTTAACAGGCATTCGTCAATTGGGGCTTTTGGTGACCGACAAAGTTGGTGGTGTCGGCAACAAACGGACGTACTGCAACTGGATTGATGCGCGGGTAGAGATGATTGGCAACGCCCAGATTGAGCATGTTCAGTATGTAGGCGAAAAATACATTCTGACACCTCCTTCGGCCAAAACGCCTAAAATCAACTCGGCAAAAATAGTTGGTGTTACGCCCAACAATCCGTTTCTGTATTATATCGCAGCTACCGGAAACCGGCCCATGACCTTCTCCGCTGAGTCCCTCCCGGCGGGACTCTCGCTGGACGCCAAAACAGGCATCATTTCGGGTAAAGTCGCTCAACGTGGTACGTATGCGGTTACGCTCAAGGCTAAGAATGCGCTCGGAACAGCCACCAAATCCCTAACCATCAAGATTGGCGACACCATTGCGCTGACGCCCCCTATTGGCTGGAACGGCTGGAACTCCTGGGAAGCCCACATTGACCGCGAAAAAGTAATTGCCTCTGCCGACGCGATGGTAAAAATGGGCCTGCGCGACCACGGCTGGACCTACATCAACATCGACGATGCCTGGCAGGGCAAACGGGGTGGCCCACTCAATGCCCTCCAACCCAACGCCAAGTTCCCTCGGTTCAAGGAAATGGTGGATTACATTCACTCCCTGGGCCTGAAAGCCGGGCTTTATTCTACGCCCTACATTTCGAGTTATGGCGGTTACGCGGGGGCTTCGTCAGACTCGGCACACGGGGGCGAAACCCACGAAACGATCATGGTGAACCGGAGGGCCTTCAATCACATCGGCAAGTATCGGTTCGAGGTCGAAGACGCCAAACAGATGGCCGAGTGGGGCTTCGATTTCCTGAAATACGACTGGCGCATCGACGTAAACTCGACCGAGCGGATGTCGACCGCCCTGAAGCAGTCGGGCCGGGATATTGTTTTCAGTTTGTCGAACAACGCGCCGTTTGAGAAAGTGACGGATTGGGCACGGCTGTCCAATATGTACCGGACTGGCCCCGACATCAAAGACAGTTGGACGAGCCTCTACCTGACTACGTTTTCGCTCGATAAATGGGCACCCTACACGGCACCGGGCCATTGGGCCGATCCCGACATGATGATTCTGGGCAAAGTGTCTATCGGCCCGGTCATGCACGACACTCGTTTGCTGCCGGACGAACAGTACAGCCACGTTAGCATCTTTAGCCTATTGGCGGCTCCCATGCTCATCGGCTGTCCCATTGAACAGTTGGACGCGTTTACGCTGAATCTGCTCACCAACGACGATGTTATCGAAATCAACCAGGACCCATTAGGCAAACCCGCCCGATTGGTAAAGGAAGAAAATGGGGTGCAAATCTGGGCCAAACCGCTGGAAGATGGTTCGGTTGCCGTTGGGCTGTTCAACACGGCTGAATACGGCAAAACGCCACAATCGTATTTCTATTGGGGCTCCGAAAAAGCCCGGTCGTACACCTTTGATTTTGCCAGCATTGGTCTGAAAGGCAAGTACAAACTCCGCGACGTCTGGCGGCAAAAGGACCTGGGTACGTTCGACGGCTCGTTCAACACCGAAATTCGGCATCACGGCGTAGTGATGTTGCGGCTGTATAAGTGAGGTTTTATTTTTTCTGTCATTCTATTCCGTGGACTGTGTCCCCACAGTCCACGGAATAGAATGAAGTGCGTTATACTTCGCCAAATACACCATAAAATACCACAATTTGGCGAAGTTCAAATTTATAGTTCGCCAAATTGGCCACAAAAACCACTAAATTGGCGAACTATAAACCTTAAGCCATCATGAAAATTGCCGGTAGAGTCAAGGAAATCAGCATTCTAAAAAACCTTCTCCAAAAAGACAGTGCTGACTTTGTCGCTGTCTATGGCCGTCGGCGGATTGGGAAGACGTACCTGATCCGGCAAGTCTATGCCGATCATCTGGTTTTTGAGTGTAGCGGCTTACATCAGAAGGACTTTTCGCAACAATTGGAAAACTTCTGGTTGACCCTGACCGAGTTCGACAAAACGCCCAAACCCATGCCCAAAACCTGGCTACAGGCGTTTGCCCAGCTCAAAACCTACCTCAATGAGTTGGGGCCGGGTAAAAAGGTGGTCTTTCTGGACGAAATACCGTGGTTCGAAACCCCGCGCTCAGGCTTTTTGGCCGCACTCGACAACTTCTGGAATCAGTTCTGCACCAAACGAACGGATGTTATTCTGGTGATATGCGGGTCGGCGGCTTCCTGGATTATTAACAAGGTAATCAACGACCGGGGTGGGCTGCACAACCGCATCACCAAACACATACAGCTCATGCCGTTTACGCTGGCCGAAACCAAAGACTTTCTGGCCATGCAGCGCGTACATCTCACTCTTAAAGATATTGCCCAACTCTACATGTGCGTGGGCGGCATTCCGTTTTATCTGAAGGATGTGCAGGCCGGGCAAAGTGTACCGCAAATCCTGGATGAACTCTTTTTTGGACCGCAGGCCTTACTCCGAAACGAGTTCGCTAATCTGTACGCATCTTTATTTAAGAACAGTCAGGCGCACGAAGCCATAGTAAAGGCACTCGCCACCAAAAATAAAGGTTTGACCCGCAATGAAATTGTGGAGGCTACCGGTATCAAAAGTGGAGGGGGCTTAACGGTTTTACTCGACGAATTGATTCAATGCGGATTTGTCAGGCAGATACTCCCCATTAAGAAAGCCAAAGAAGATGCGCTCTTTCGGTTGGTGGATGAGTACACACTTTTCTATTTTAAATTTTTGCACAACAACAAAACCAACACGAGTTGGGCGTATCTGAGCAATAAACAAACCTATAAAATCTGGTCGGGATTTGCGTTTGAAAACCTTTGTTTCAAACATATTTCCCAGATTAAAAAAGCCTTGGGAATCAGCGGTATTATCTCGAACGACTACTCCTGGTCACTCAAGGGCGAGGCTCAAATTGATCTACTGATCGACCGCGATGACAATTGCATTAACCTGCTGGAATTGAAGTATTACGATGGTCTCTACCAAATGACTAAACGTTACGCATCGCAACTACAAGAGAAAGTACAGATTTTCAAGCAGAATACCCGTACCAAAAAGAATGTGTTTATTACGCTCCTGACGGTATTTGGTGCCCAAACGAATGAGCACTACCTCAGTACCATTACCAACCAGCTAACTATTGAGGATTTGTTTCAATGAAGTGTCTAAACCTTTAATCAAACCTGATGAATGACCCTAAAATCGATTACCCTGGCTGGCCTGCTGCTTATTGTTAGTAGCTCACTTTCGGCTCAGCCCGAATCCGCACAAAATGTGTCGCGGAAATACACCTACGAAACCCTGTCGCCTTACCAGAAACAGTTGTTTGAAGACTTTCTGGCAGACGAGATTCCGGCGGGCAAAAAAGTGGCCGACGTCCTGACCAACCGCACCAGCCTCCGCAACAAAACCCGGCTGGCCGAAGCGTTGTTGTTTCGGAATAAACCCGGCGATAAGGAGAACGCGGCCGAAATTCTGAAATGGATTCTGCAAAATCAGTACCGCGACGAAAGCACCAAGATTTACGGCATCTGGAAAACCTCTATCGACGGCGACAACCTCGACCAGAACTGGCGGGAGTTTATTGGCTGCGACTTGATCATTATCCGTAAAAAGTACAGCCATTTATTGCCCGACGACATTCAGAAAGAAATCGAAGTTGGCCTTACGCACGCGGCCAAAGGTGCTCTGAAACGGAACGTCTCACCCGACTACACCAACATTTCCATCATGAGTTCGTTTTTGATGGAATACGTCGGCACCGAATTCAACATCGATGAACTGCGGAAAGCCGGGATCAAAAAAGCTCACGACATTTTCGATCTGTACCAGCGGCATCATACCTTCAGTGAATACAACTCACCGACCTATTACGGCGTTACACTGGTCGCGATTGCATTATGGCGCGAACTGGCCTTTTCGCCCGAAATGCGGCAAATGGGGCAGACGCTTGAACGTGAATTCTGGCACGAGGTGACGACCGTATATAACGCAAACCTGAAAAATATGGTGGGGCCCTATTTCAGAGGCTACGGCATGGACATGCGGAAGTACCTGTCCATCATGGGCATCTGGATTGCCATTGCGGTTGATAACGAAAAGCAGGCTCCGATTCCACCCGGCAAAGGCGCTAAAAATGGTGAAATAAGCAACCTGGCACCCATTTTCAATCTGGGGCTATCGATACCGAAAGCCGATTTGACCGCCCTGAAAGGCTTCACTGAACCACGGTTCATTACCCGAACCGTGCCTAATTCCTACAAGGGCGATAGCATCAAACCCGTAACCGCCGTGATTAACCGCGACTGGATGATGGGCGGTGTCTGGGGTAATCGGCGGGTGTGGAATCAGATCAAAACCGGAGCTATCCACTGGAAAACGACCGACGGCGACATCGGCTGGCTACTGGTTCCCGGTAGCGGCCAAACGAATGTAAAAGTTAGCAAATCAACCATGAGCGTATACCGCGCCGACCCTACCGCTACAACCCTGGAATTGTACGTGTACGCGCCCAACGCAACGGCAACTGCTTTTTCAGACGCATCGTGGGCGCTTCCATCCATGAAGTTGCAGATCCAAACGCCGTTGAAACGCACAGAAACAGAGTCGGTTGATGCCCGGCAGTTGCAAAAAGACATGGCCATTGCAGAAGCCTATCAGGGTGTTTTTAAGCTTGTCTACGAAATTCCGGCAGGTTGGGACCAGACGAAGCCCCTGCTGGAACTATCCCCATCAAACTAATCCCAAACAACTATGCACCGCCCCCTATTAATTCAGATACTTCTCCGCTCAGCGACAGCCACGCTATGGATGTTTGCCGGCTGGATTGGCTTGAATTCATCACTTCATGGAGATGTTTGGGCCGGTATGCAGGTCAGTAAATCGGCCCTGACGGTCGAGTACTGCGAGTTTAACCACACGGATCGGTTCTTTCATCAGCCGATGAATACGTACTCCAACCTGGCGTATTTCTTTTTAGGTATACTGGTGCTGCAAATTGCCCTCAGCGACTATAAAACAGCGGGGAAACAACCCAAAAACCGGATGCAGGCTTTCCCACTTTTATCGGCACTGACGGGCCTCTGTTTTATTTATCTGAGCATCGGAAGTGCCTTTTTTCATGCCTCGCTTACCTATATTGGCCAGCGCGTCGATATGAACGGCACCTACAGCCTGACGCTTACGCTGGTAAGCATTGGCCTCTACCATGTGCTGCACAAAATCAACTTTAGCGAATCAGCCAAACAAATCTGGCTGGTTGCGTTAGTGGTACTCATCGTTCTGTTCTTAAAAATTTCGTTGCTGATCCCCAGCGGCATTCTGCTCCCCGCCCTAATTCTCAGCTTACTGCTGCTGACCGGAATCAACTATTTCCAGTTCCGAAAAAAACGCTTCGGTTGGGTAGGAATCGCGAGTTTTGTACTGATTGTGGTGGCCATAAAGATTCGTACGCTGGATGTACAAAAGTTTGGCTGTAACCCCCATTCGCTGGTACAGGGCCACGCAATCTGGCATTTATTGACGGGGCTGAGTAGCTTTTGTAGTTATGCGTTCTTTCGTTTTACGAGATCTGATTCCTGAATCCCGACATGAAAACCAACTCATTACTCCTCGCCACCCTGGGCTTATCCGCACTGATTTATGCGTGTAAAGTGCAGATGAATGCTAAAGCGCCAACCGGCACCAGCACAATCGTAAGCTCAGAGGTCGTCAGTAAGGCCGAAAGCGACACCACACAACCGCTGGCTCCGTTTTCGATTGTCCCGCTTACGCCAGAGCAAAGTCAGCGAGCGTTTGTGTTGCCCCCCGGCTATCACATGGAACTGGTGGCCAGCGAGCCGATGATTACCGAACCCGTAGCCATTGCCTGGGATGGTGACGCCCGCATGTATGTGGCCCAGATGGAAACCTACACGCAGGATGCCGACGGCACCGGAACGAAGGATAAGAAAAGCCGGGTAATGCTGCTGGAAGATACCAACAACGATGGCAAAATGGACAAAAGCACCGTGTTCATTAAAGACATGCTGCTGCCACGTATGCTCCTGTGTGTCAACCATGAACTGTTGGTTAATGAAACGGACACCTATGACATTTTCAGCTACAAAGACACCAACGGCGACGGCGTGGCTGACCAGAAACGGCCCGTTTATGTCGTGGGCAAAGTAGCACCCGGAAACCTGGAACACCAGCGTAGTGGCCTGGTCTGGAACCTCGACAACTACATTTACCAAACTGTTGACCCGATTCGCTTCCGGTACGTCAATGGCATGCTCAAGCCCGATTCGCTTCATAGCGGTTCCAATGGGCAGTGGGGCTTAACCTACGACAATTACGGGCGGTTATTTTTCAGTCGGGGTGGTGGCGAAAACGCAGGGTCTGGCTTTCAGATCAACCCGAAATATGGAGCCCTGGAGTTTGCCGATGCTTACGACGAAGCTACCTTTAGCCCGGTATGGTCGCGGATTTCCAACCCCGAAGTACAGGGTGGCCCTCCTCGCCTGCGCCCCGACAGTACCCTAAACCATTTCACCTCGGGCAATGGTCAGTCGATATTTCGGGGAGACCGCTTACCCGCTGATTTAGTGGGCGATTACCTGATCAACGAACCCGTGGCACGCATTATCCGGCGGGCGAAGGTGGTTAATCGAGCAGGCAAAACCCAGTTGGAAAACGTCTATCACAACAAAGAGTTTATTGCCAGTACCGACTTCTTCTTCCGCCCTGTCAATACCTATACCGGCCCCGACGGACTGCTGTACATCATCGATATGAACCGGGGAATTATTCAGGAATCGAACTGGACGCAAAAAGGCACGTTTCTACGCAGCAAGATCGACTACTACGATCTGGCCAAAATAAATCAGCGTGGACGCATCTGGCGGCTGGTTCACGACGACTTCAAACCCGGCCCTAAACCTAAAATGCTCGACGTTCCGGCGGCTAGCCTGATCAAGTACCTGGATCATCCGAATGGCTGGTGGCGCGATAACGCCCAGAAGCAGCTAATTCTTCTCGGCGACAAGTCGGTCGTTTCTGACCTGCGGGCAATGGTTACGGGCCACAAGAACGCATCGGCACTCGGCCGCCTTCATGCCCTCTGGACGCTCGAAGGCCTGGACTCCATCGACAAAGACCTCATCAATGCGACCCTGACCGATTCGGATGCTCAGGTGCGTAGAGCCGCCATCTGGGTTAGCGAACGGTATCTTAAACAAAACGACACCGACATGATTGCCCGCGTCGGGAAGCTGATAGACGACCCCAATTATGACGTCAGAACCCAATTGTTATTGTCGCTGGGATCGAATAAAAATCCTCAGGCGCAGCAGATTGCGCAGGAAATTCTGATCCGAAACGCTGATAACGAGATGTTAAACCGGGTCAAAAAGAGTATCGACCGTAACGAAGACTCCAAGATATACGGCATGAAACTGGGGAGTTTCCCGGCACCAGACCGCAAGCTTATTGTAGCAGGTAGTGAGATTTACAAAGGTATGTGTTCGCCCTGTCACGGTGGCGATGGCAATGGACTACCGACCAACGCGGCCCCAGCCTTGCGGGGGGCCAAACACGTGAACCATGACCGGGACTTTGTGATTCGCATTCTACTGCATGGTCTGAAAGGGCCAATTGACGGGAAAGCCTTCCCCAGCGAGATGGCTTCGATGAAGGACAATTCCGACGAGTGGATTGCCTCTGTCCTGAGTTACATCCGTTACGAGTTTGTAGGCACCTCGTCGCGGGCTGTTAAAGGGCGGCAATCGGCGGTTATACAACCCGACGACGTAAAGAAAGTCAGAGAAATGTATGCTTCCAGTCGAGGAGCCTGGACGATTGACGAACTGGAAAAACTGATTATTCCCCCACCAACAGCCGCGAAATAAGCGCGGATTGCTGTATTGATACTACCTTTTTTGTCATGAACTGTGTCAAAAGTCAAGCTTTAGGCCAAATTTTGTTTGGGTAAGCCAAACCCATTGACAAACTTGACATCCTGTTTAACAACCGCAAATACCTGATGGATCAATTTATTCATGACCCCAACCATGGCCACTTTATGGCATTTACCCTTGGCCTGTAGCCGATCATAAAGTGCTTTGCAACTTAAATTGTACTTGCGGGCCGAGCGGGCCGCCATGTATAAAAGGCCACGAACATACCCTAGCCCAGTGCGGGCCATACGGCCCCGGCGACGAACCGAGCTGCCCGATTGCACTTGAGTGGGGGCAATGCCAACGAACTTAGCGACGGCTTTGGCCGACTCGAATCCGGCCAACCCATTGGTGACTGTGCATAAGGCTTGAGCTGAGCTTGGACCAATCCCCTTGACCCGTTGCATGCGCTCGGAGATGGTCTGTAATTCTTGCTGGCTCATCTGATCCAGTTCATCTTCGAAAAGGGCTATCTGAGTCAGATAACTTTGTTGTAAAACTAGTAGACTGGCCTTGACCTTCTGACTGGCCCGGGGATCAAAAGATAGCGCATGGAGTTGATTGGCGACGGCTTGTTGACTGATGCGCAGATTGTTGAGATGCTTGTGTTGCTGGCGAAGCTGGTGCAGCGACTCTTCAGCCAGTCGTGAGACTGGAGGTTGAAAGACCTGCCCATAGCGAGCCAGCAGAGTCGCGTCACTTCGGTCGGTCTTGCTGATGGCCTTCAAGGTGGTAGCAAAGCCTTTACTTTGACTAGGCGAAAGAATACTAAATGGACGATTGTGTAGCTACAATACCCAAGCCAGGCGAGCCGAATACGTGCCGGTATGCTCGAAAATGAGATGGCTATTGGGGGGTAATTGCACCACCCATTGCTCCAACTGATCGAGTTCATTAGGTAGGGTTTGGTAACTCCATTGAGGCTGCTCCTTAGCATCAGTGCCCATTGGGTAGCTGATGTGCAAGTGCTCTTTGCTGACATCAACGCCGTAATAGATGATTGACTGGTTCATGACAAAAACAAAAAATGGGTACGACTCATGCTCTCGACATCATTGTGAAACGGGCTGGTGGCCCACTGAACTGTCCGGGTTCCATGAGATTGGCTGTCCAGGCTACCGATCATGACAACCGGTCTTTGTGACCATCCCGACGTAGGTATGAACTGGACAACCAAAGATTATTTGTTCAATGCAAACTTACAATCCCGACGATAGGAGGAATCTTAAGCCTTTCAGAGTTAGAAACGAATGAGATCCCTCCTATCGTCGGGATGATAAAATACTCTAAATAGCTTATAATAAATGCATAGAGCTTTATTCTATTTTTTCATCACAGGCATTGTAAACTTCGCCTATGGCCAATCTCTGCCTGCCCCGGTACAACTCCGGTGCGACCTTTTGGCCAATACCCAGGCTGTCAGACAGCGCGGTTTGTCGTTGTCGATACCTCTGGCCGAGGCCAGTAAGCAGCCGGGCCAGTACCAGTTTGCCAGCATTACCAGCAAGCAGCCATCGTTTAGCTGGGAACTAGAAAAACAGTTTCCACAGCAATCGGCGTATCGTCTGTTGGTGGCCTCTTCTCCGGCCTTACTAGCCCCCGGCAGAGCAGATTACTGGGACTCAAATCGCCAGAAAGCGAAACAAACCAGAACGACATATGCCGGTAAACCACTTGTAGCCGGTACAATCTATTACTGGACGGTTCAGGTATGGAATGATAAAGGGCAAATGACGGCTTTTTCTAAAACGGCTTCGTTTTATTATGGGGAACCAGACCCCGCCGAGCGTTTTGCCTATTACCCGCTGGTAGCCGAGCCGCAAATACCGCGTCTAATTCATAAAAAGAGTCCGGGAACTTACTTTCTGGACTTTGGTAAAGACGCCCTTTGCCAGTTAACGCTTCGGCTCGACAGCCCTACCAACGATACGGTTTGGGTAGAAGTGGGCGAAGCTGTAGCTAGCCCTTACACCATTAACCCTAAAGCCGGGCAGCGTATTCGTTATCTTAAAACGGCTTTGCCGGTAAAACAGGGCACTCATGCCTATAAGATTGACTGGCCAGTCGATGCCAAACGCAACAGCCGCAACCCGGTGATAATGCCCGACTACATTGGCGAGGTGTATCCCTTCCGTTACGTAACGGTCTCGAACGTAAAAGGGGCCTTCGATCTGTCGTCGGTAGAGCGAACGATGGTGCATTACCCATTCGACGAAACAGCCGCCAGTTTTACTTCCAGCGATACGATACTGAATCAGATTTGGGACCTCTGCAAGTACTCCATAAAGGCCACGAGCTTCACCGGGTATTACATCGACGGTGACCGGGAGCGGATTCCCTACGAAGCCGACGCGTTGATTAATCAATTGTCGCACTACGCCGTCGATGCCGAGTACAGCATGGCCCGGCGTAGCATGACCTACCTGCTGTATCACCCCACCTGGCCCACCGAATGGAGCCTTCAGAATGTGCTAATTGCGTGGAATGATTACCTCTATACGGGCGACGACCGACTGCTGCAAACGTATTACCCTGAGCTTCAGAAGAAAATTCTGATGCCACTGGCCGGGCCAAACAGCCTCATCAGCACCCGGACCAATAAGCAAACCGACGACTTTCTGACCTCGATCCATATTACGAAGCTATTCGATGGTCGGCGCGGCCTGCACGATATTGTCGACTGGCCCCAGAACGGCGAGTACATTAGCCCTGAAAAAGAACATAAAGGCGAAACCGACGGCTTTGTATTTACTACCTACAACTCGGTTATCAACGCCTATTACTACCGAAATCTGGTGCTTATGCAACGAATCGCCGAAGCCTTGCACAAGCCCGACGATGCCGCTTTCTATAAAACAAAGGCGCAGGAGGTCTTTTCGGCGTTCCGAACGGTATTTAGAGATGAGAAAACGGGCCTAATTAAAGACGGTGACGAAACCAGCCATAGCTCGCTTCATGCCAATATGTTTGCGCTGGCCTTTGGGCTGGTTCCGGCGGAAGATGTGAAAACCGTTTGGGAGTTTATCAAAAGTCGCCGGATGGCCTGTAGTGTTTATGGTTCTCAGTTTCTGATGGATGCCCTGTACGATTCTGGTATGGGCGACTACGCCTTCGATCTGCTAACGGCCACCACGCAACGAAGCTGGTACAATATGATTCGGGTTGGTTCAACGATTTCAATGGAGGCCTGGGACATTGCCTTCAAACCCAACCTTGATCTCAGCCATGCCTGGGGAGCGGCTCCGGCCAACCTGATTGTCCGAAAACTAATGGGGGTTGAGCCACTAACACCGGGCTTCGACACGTTTCAGATCAAGCCCCAGTTAGGTCGTTTGACTCATGCCAATGCCACTATCCCCACCATAAAGGGAGCCGTGACGGTGGCCATACAGAAAACGGCGGATACTGAAACCCTGTCGGTAAGCGTGCCGGGAGGCAGTAAGGCTACGATTTATATGCCGCAGTCGGCTGGAAAAACACGCCTATTTTTGGATGGGAAGGCTATTAGAAATCACCCCGATAATGGCTTTCTCGTAGTAAACGATGTTGCCCCAGGGCAACATGTAATTGAGTTAAAGTAAATGACTAAACCCCTTCAAAAACATATGGAAGAAAAACACGCTCTTAACCGCCGGGACTTTATCGGCAAAGCAGCCACCGCAGCGGCAGGCTTCATGATTGTCCCCCGTTTCGTATTGGGTGGCAAACGGCCCGATGGATCGAAGTACCTAGCACCCAGCGACATTATTTCCCTTGGCTTTATCGGTACGGGCAAGCAGGGACGAGGGTTGACCTCTTCGTTTCTGGGTACCAACGAGGCCCGGATTATCGCCATCAGCGAAGTGTATAAAGCCAAGGCCCAACTTACGTTGGACCGCATAAAGGCTTACTACGAAAAGACCCCGGATACAGGCAAGTATTCCGACATTCCGGTGTACAATGATTTCCGGGAACTGCTGAACCGCAAAGACATTGATGCCGTCGTTATTGCCACCCCCGATCACTGGCACGCGGCCGTTGCCGTTCGGGCGGCCGAAGCCGGGAAAGACATTTACTGCGAAAAACCACTTTCGCTGACCGTGAAAGAAGGCCGGGCTATGGTAAACGCCACCCGAAAGCATAACCGGGTATTCCAGACAGGTAGTATGCAACGGTCATGGCCGGAGTTTCGGCAAACGGCGGAACTGGTGCGGAATGGCTACATCGGTCAGATTAAACAGATTAAAGTAAACGTTGGTCCCCCACCAAAGCCGTATGATCTCCCCGCCGAAACCATACCCGAAGGACTCGACTGGCCAGCCTGGTTAGGCCCCAACGAACCCGTAGCCTTCAACTCCGAACTAGCCCCACCGACCTCCAAAGACGTATTCCCCAACTGGCGCAACTACCGGGAATTTGGTGGCGGCATGGTCACCGACTGGGGTGCTCACATGTTCGACATTGTGCAGTGGGCATTGGACATGGACAACAGCGGCCCGGTCGAAGTGATTGCGCCCGATGGCAAAGACCACCCTTTTCTGACCTACAAATATGATAACGGTATTGTAATGACCCACGAAAAGTGGGACTGGAGCAATGCTATCCATTTCATTGGAACAGAGGGCGACATTAAAGTACAACGCCGGAAAATTGAAACAACGCCTGCTTCACTGGCAACGAAAGTAATCGGTGACAACGAAAAGCATGTATACAAAAGCGAGAACCACTATAAGGATTTCCTCGACGCCATGCGGAAGCGAAGTAAGCCCATTTGTGACGTCGAAGTTGGTCATCGTACGGCTTCGGTTTGCAACATCGGCAACATTGCCTACCGTCTGAACCGGGCACTGCAATGGAATCCGAAGAAGGAGCAGTTTAAGGGCGATGCCGAAGCCAACGCCTTGCTGGGCCGCCCGATGAAAAACGAATGGGCCATCAGGATCTAATCGTTTAAACCACGCATTTACACTGAGTTTTAGCACAGAGTGGCACAGAAAAACTCGGTGTAACTCCGTGTTAAAACTCAGTGCTACTCCGTGGTTTAAACAAACAATGAAGACTCTTGCTAAACTTACCTGCCTTGCGGCTGTGTTGCTTTCGCTGGCCCTGACAACTCGGCCCGAAAAGAAGCAACCGCCCAACATTCTCTACATCCTGGCCGATGACCTCGGCTATGGTGACGTATCGGCTTATAATCCTGCCGGCCAAATCGCTACGCCCAACATCGACAAACTAGCCGCTCAGGGAATGCGGTTCACGGATGCACACTCCCCTTCGTCGGTCTGTACACCAACCCGCTACGCAATCCTGACAGGCCGATACCCCTGGCGCAGTCGCCTACCTGTGGGTGTATTGCGCGGCTACAGCCGAACCCTGATCGAAAACGACCGCGCTACAGTAGCCTCGTTCCTGAAACAGAATGGCTATCAAACTGGCGTGGTTGGTAAATGGCATTTAGGGCTCGACTGGGTTCCGAAAAAAGGGAATGAACAGTTGCTGGCTACCGAAAACTACGGTATCAAAACCGAAATGGATACCGCCGTGATCGACTTCTCGCAGAAGCCAACGCAAGGGCCGAATACCGTCGGCTTCGACTATTCCTACATTTTGCCAGCCTCGCTCGATATGCCCCCCTACTGCTACCTCGAAAATCAAAAGCTAACCGAGCAACCCACGGGGTATACCAACGGCAACAAATTAGAGTCGGGTTATACGGGGCCGTTCTGGCGAGAAGGCAAAATGTCGCCGTCGTTCGATTTTCAAGAGGTACTGCCCACGTTTGTCCAGAAAGCCAACGCGTTCCTGAAGCGGCAAACGGCTTCCAAACCCTTCTTTTTGTACCTGCCTTTTGCCGCACCGCATACGCCCTGGGTGCCTAAAAAAGAGTATAACAGAAAGTCGAAAGCCGGTGAATACGGCGACTTTGTACAGCAGGTTGATGCGGCAGTCGGCGAGGTATTACGCACATTGGAATCCTCAGGATTGGCCGAAAACACCATCGTCATTTTTGCCAGCGATAACGGTCCCTACTGGCGCGAAAACTTCGTGAAGCAGTTTAACCACCGGGCAGCCGGTGAGTTTCGGGGCATGAAGGGCGACGCTTTCGAGGGTGGGCACCGGATTCCGTTTATTGTGCGTTGGCCCGGCAAAGTGAAGCCCGGAACTGTCAGTGCCGCCACAACAACACTGGCCAATCTGATGGCTACCTGCACAGACATCCTCGGTACCACCAAGGCCAACGTTGCGCCAGAAGACAGTTATAGCATCCTTCCGGTATTGCAGGGCAAAGCCAAACAGGTGCCGAACCAACCCGCCGTAGTACATAGCTCATCCATTGGCTTTTATGCCATTCGTAAAGGCGATTGGAAACTGATTGAAGGGATAGGTTCTGGCGGCTTCACCGAACCCAAAGAAGTTAAGCCGAAACCCGGCGAGCCCGTTGGTCAGCTCTACAATCTGGCCACCGATCAGCTCGAAACAACGAATCTTTACCAGCAGAACCCCGAGAAAGTCCAGGAATTGACCGATTTATTGACGGCTATAAAACAAACTAAAACGAGGCTAGCCAGCCATTAGGGCAATCGCTAGAAGTTGTCCATTTAGTCATTTTACGGCTTTTTTCCATTTAGGGTGAGGGCAGATTTGAGAATCTGCCCTTAGTAAGGTTTCTCAAAACCGAACGGTTCGTCTGGCTCGGTTTTGAGAAAACTCACGGGTCAGGTTATAAGAACCTGCCCTCACGAACGCAAACAACTTATTAATGTATTGCGGAAGCGTGAATTCTTTATCCAGAACTACATAAGCACAAAAGCCAGTCGACTTCTGTCAACTGGCTTTTGTGCTTATGTAGGCGTTACCGCTTTGCTTATTTCCAGCCACCACCCAGCGCCCGATAGGCATTAATCTGGGCATTCATTTGCTGTTTCCGGGTTTCGATCAGTTCCATACGCGCTTCCAGTACATCCCGTTGTGTTAGCAGAACTTCCATGTAATCCGCTCTGGCAGACGTAAACAACTTGAGCGATATGTTGGTCGATTGCGTAAGGGCCTGCACCTGGTTATTTTTCGAATCGTACTTTTTTTGCAGGTTATCGATGTTCGACAACTGGTTGACCACTTCGATATAGGCATTCAGAACGGTCTTCTCGTAGTTGTAAACCGACTGAATTTGCTTGGCATTAGCGCTCCGATACGTGGCTGTGATCTCGTTTTTATTCACGACAGGCCCAATCATATCGCCAACCAGTGAAGCAACCAGCGCTTCGGGCGTATAGACCAGATAGAGAGGGTTGTACGCCATGATTCCCAGAAAGCCCCGAAGTGTCAGCGACGGATAAAAATTGGCTTTCGCTGCCGCAACACTCAGTTTGTTCGCTTCCAGATTCCATTCCGCCTGTTTGATATCGGGCCGATTGGCGAGCAACTGCGAAGGCAACCCAGCCTGAATCAGAGAAGGAGTCAGATTGGCAAATATCTGCGGATCACGTTGCACGTGCTGCGGAAACCGACCGACCAGGAAGTTGATCCGGTTTTCGGTTTCTACAATTCGCTGCTGTATCTCGTACTGGAGACTTACCGTTTTGGCAACCTCAGCCTCGAATCGACGAACGGCCAGTTCGGTTACTTTAGCCGCTTCTTTTTCCTGTTTGGTAATCCCCAACGCATTGTTCAGAATAACAATGTTTCGCTGAATGATGTCGAGCTGGTTATCCAGGGCCAGCAGTTCATAGTAGGAATTGGCAATTTCGGCAACCAGATTGGTAACCTGAAAATTCTTCCCTTCGATCGACGCCAGATAGCTGGATACGGCTGCTTTCTTCGCATTCCGTAGTTTGTGCCAGATATCGATCTCCCAACTGGCCGTAGCCCCAAAGTAGAAATTTGGCAAAACGGCTGGCGTTGGTACACCCGGTTTAATTTCCGACACCTCATCGGCTGCTCCCTGACTCGTGTAGCGGGACACCTTGTCGGCACCGGCACCACCACCCAGGCTAACGAAAGGCCGATAAGCCCCCGCTCTGGCGAGTACTTCGTTGTTGGCAATCTGAATTTCCTGTAACGTGATGTTCAGTTCCTGGTTATTATACAGGGCCGAATCGATCAGGGCCGTCAGATAAGGGTCCGTGAAATACTCTTTCCAGGGCTTCTTACCCGAGTTGGTGGAATCCTGCGAGCCATTATAGCTCGCAGGTACTGATTTATTTTCTGTTTTTGTAACCAGACGAGGTGTAGTGCAGGACGAGATGATCAGGATAGAGAACAAAATCCCGAAGCAACTCCATATTCGTTTATTAGTCATTTACTTCGCTTTCTTCAGGTTGGGGAAACTTATCGACTGAATGAACCAGATTTTCGGTTAACGAATCATCCTCTTCATCCTTAATCATCTTACGGCCATCCGCCAGATTACCAAAGATGTAGTACAGGCCGGGGATGATGATAACCCCGAAAACGGTTCCGAATACCATGCCACCCATAGCCGACGCACCAATGGTACGGTTACCAATAGCGCCTGCTCCCTTGGCCAGAATCAGCGGGATCAGACCGGCCACGAAGGCGAAGGATGTCATCAGAATCGGTCGGAAACGAACCTTAGCCCCTTCAATGGCTGCATTAAGAATGGTTTCGCCCTGCTGCCGTTTCTGAACGGCAAACTCTACAATCAGTACGGCGTTCTTACCGAGCAGCCCCACCAGCATGATCAGACCGATCTGGGCATAGATGTTGTTTTCCAGCCCCATGGCTTTCAACAGGAAGAATGAACCAAAGATACCGACGGGCAATGAGGTCAGTACAGCCAGTGGAATGATAAAGCTCTCATACTGAGCGGCTAGTACCAGGTACACGAAGGCCACCACAATCAGGAACACATACAAGGTTTCGTTACCACGAATCGACTCATCGTACGACAACCCCTCGAAGGCGATGTCATACCCTTTGGGCAACGTCTTGGCCGCTACTTCCCGAATGGCTGCGATGGCTTCGGCCGTGGTATACCCTTTAGCAGGTTGCCCCTGAATAGCCGCCGAATTATACAGGTTGAACCGGGTGATCTCGTTTGGTCCTTGTCCTTTTTTCAAGGTCATGAACGACGAGTAAGGCACCATTTCGCCTGCTTCGTTTTTCACGAACAGCTTTAACAGATCGGATGGCAACCGGCGGAAACTCGGGTCGGCCTGTACGTATACTTTGAAGAACTGGTTGAACTTGATAAAGCCCTGTTCGTAGGTACTACCGATCATGATGTTGAGGTTATCCATCGCTTTTCCGATCGATACACCTTTCTGCATGGCCAGGTTGTTGTCGATTTCCAGTTCGTACTGTGGATAGTTGGCGGCAAAGAACGAGAACAAAGCGGTCAGCTCTTTCCGTTTAGCCAGGTTATCCATGAACTCTTTCTGGATTTTATCGAACAGGTGGTAGTCGGTATCCGTGTTTTTATCCAGCAGACGCATTGAAAAACCACCCGATGTACCGAAACCAGGAATGGCTGGTGGCTCGAAGAATTCGACTGTCGCGCCTAATCCTTTTGATTTGGCCTCCAGTTCCTCCATGATTTCCTTCACGTTCTTATCCCGATCGCCCCAGGGCTTCAGGTTGATCAGACAGGTACCGGCATTGGAACCCCGTCCTTCCGTCATGATCTCATAACCAGCTAGTGACGATACCGACTCAATACCCGGAACCTCTTCACATATTTTCTGAAGTCGTCGGGATACTTCATTAGTTTTTTCCAGTGTCGAACCCGGAGGGGTCTGGATAATCCCGTAAATCGTACTCTGGTCTTCGTTCGGGATAAAGCCTGCTGGCAGAATCTGGTTCTCATAGGCAATTCCTAAACAGAATGCGGCCAGAACCAGGAAGGTGACGACCCGGCGATTAACGATCAATTTCAACAGACTTACGTAGCGACCCGTCATCTTTTCAAAGCCACTGTTGAAGCTGTCGAGCGCTCGGGTAAACAGGTTCTTCTTCTTCGCGTGACCGTGATGATTTTTCAGCAGCATGGCGCACAACACCGGCGTAAGCGTCAGCGCGATGAGGGCCGAAATCACAATGGAACTAGCCATCGTAATCGAGAACTGTCGGTAGAATGTACCAACCGGACCTGACATAAAGGAGATTGGCAGGAATACCGACACCATCACCAGGGTAATGGCGATAATAGCGCCACTGATCTCACCCAATACTTGCCTGACGGCACCAAAGGGCGTCAGGTGCGGCTTTTCCTCCATCTTGGCGTGCACCGCTTCCACCACCACAATGGCATCATCGACCACAATCCCGATAGCCAGTACGAGGGCAAAGAGCGTAATCAGGTTAATGGAGAGCCCAAACGCCTGGATCACAAAGAAGGCCCCCACCAGCGATACCGGCACCGCCAGAATCGGAATCAGGGTAGAACGCCAGTCGCCCAGGAAGATAAACACCACCAGAGCCACCAGGATAAACGCATCGCGCAGGGTGTCAATTACCTGCTCGATCGACGCATCCAGGAAGTTCGATACGTCGTAGCTGATTTGGTAATCCATGCCCGGAGGGAACGACGTTTTCATCACCTCCAGTTTCTTTTTCACTTCTTCAATTACGTCGCTGGCATTACTACCGTAGTTCTGCCGCAACACAATAGCGGCTGAGGCCTTGCCATCCAGGTTCGAATAAATGTCGAAGAATTCACTACCCAGCTCTACCTTGGCAATGTCTCGTAAGTGGATGCTTTCGCCCTGTGAGTTGGCCCGAATAATAATCCCCTCATACTCTTCCGGCTTGTTATACCTCCCTTTGTAGGTAAGTACATATTCCAGCGATTGAGCGGCAATACCGGAGCTTTGGCCAATCCGACCCGGTCGACCAATGATACTTTGCTCGCCAATGGCCTTCATCACTTCTTCCACCGAGATGTTGTAAGCCCGCATACGCTCTGGATTCAGCCATACCCGCATGGCATACCGACGGCTACCCAGGATCTGCGCCCGCGCCACACCACGAGTCCGCTGAATTTCAGGGATCATCTTAACGGTAGCGTAGTTGAACAGGAATTTTTCGTCCATGCTCTTTTCCTTCGAATAGAGATTGACGTACATCAGCATACTGGGCTGAATCGGTGTAATAATAACCCCTTCCCGCTGTACCAGTTCAGGCAAAAGCGGCATTACCTGGTCAACCCTGGTTTTCACCCGGATAACGGCATCGTTCGGGTCAGTACCAGGCTCAAAAATGATCCGCAGGGTAGCTTCACCGGCGCTGGTCGCATCGGTGGCTATATACCGCATGTCCTGCACCCCGTTGATGGCCTGTTCCAGCGTAATCAGCGTGGATTTCACCAATACGTCGGCACTGGACCCAGGATAGGCAATGAATATGTTTACAGTGGTAGGCGCAATATCAGGAAACTGAGAAATCGGTAATTTCTTAATAGCCAATACACCTATGAAGACGATCATTACCGATATCACTATAGCGAATACGGGTCTTCGTATGAATTTACTAAACATGTCTTCTGGTTTTTAGTGTTGCTGGTTATTCGGCATATAATTCCAGATGAGAAATAACGGACTCAGGCTGAACGAATTTGTATGCTATCTTTTGATTTTCCCGTACCTGCCGTAAGCCTTCCAGAAGAATCTTGTCGTCTTTTTTCAGCCCCGATTTAACCACGAAGATGTGTGGTAGTTCGGCAGCTATTCCGATTTCTCTTGATCGAACTTTGTTGTCTTTATCGATTACATAGACATATTTCTTTTCCAGAACCTCGAAGGTTGACTTCTGCGGAATAATGAGCGCGTTTTTCAGGGGTAGGGTCATGAGGATATTGCCCGTCTCGCCGTGCCGCAATAAACCGTTGGGGTTTGGGAAAGTAGCCCGGAAGGCAATGTTCCCCGTCTCATTGTTGAAATCGGCTTCAATGGTCTGAACGGCTCCTGGACGGTTGAACACCTGGTTGTTGGCCATGAGCAGATTTACATGGTTCAGGTTTTCCTGTTGAGCATGGGTTTTATAATTCAGGTACTCGGCTTCCGGCACATTGAAATACACCCACATCTGGCTGTTGTCTGAAAGCGTCGTCAGCAAATCACCCTCATCGACCAGGCTCCCCAATCGTACCTGGAAGTGGTCCATGATGCCATCGAACGGTGCTCTTACCTCCGTAAAGCCCAAGTGCACTTTGGCTAACGATACCTCCGCGTTTGCCTTGTCGAGTTTTGCTTTTGCCAGCGCCAGTTCATTTTTCGAAACAATGTTACTGTCGGCCAGGGCTTTTGTGTTTCGGAACTCAACCCCGACGAAATTGGCTTCGGCTTCGGCCTTCTGTAGTTCAGCCTGGTATTGAATAGGCAGAATCTGGAACATAAGTTGTCCTTTTTTCACATACTGCCCTTCGTCTACGAAGATCTTCTGGAGATAGCCTTTTTCCAGAGCCCGTAATTCGATGTGCTGGATCGATCGAATCTGACACACGTATTGATTGGTGATCGTCGTGTCTCTTTGCAATGGACTGGTAACCGAAAATTTGGTTTCCTCTTCCTTCTCTTCTTCTTTGTGTGAACAGCTTGTATGCCCCAGCAATACAACTAAGCTCATCAGCGTGAGCGCGAAAATTCTATTCTTCATAATCTTTCTTTACACGTAAATGACAGTTTTTTTAAGGTGGGTATCGATCACGCGGATTGGCTGTTTACTTAATAAAACCGTTTAGCGTATTATAGTCACGAGCGGTCGGTAGCCTGCGTTGATGGGTTTAACTTGACACACTTTTTATTTTGATAAAGTATGTCGAACGGTGGCAACTTTATTGGGTGGGGCGTTGGGAGCCTGTTCAAGCTGACGAATCAGGCTGTCTTTCTGCTGGTTAGATCGTTTGCATTCCAGGAGTTGCTGTTGCCAGTCAACACGGTCCAACGGATGAATAGAATTGGTCAATTCGTATTCGTAGGTATTCCGCAGGTGATTTTGCTCATACAGCAGGACCCCATTATACACCAGCGAAAGGGCCAGTGCCAGGCCAAGACCGTAAAGCAAAATGGATGGGAAATACCGGCGTTGCATAGCTTATTTATGCGTTGAGCTACACAAATGAAGCAAGCCAACATTAAAACGGTATGAGAGTGAAATTAAAAACTATTGGAAAGATTATAATCTCAACCCCATATTTTGGACTAAATCAAACTATTATATCCAATAAATACTATTTTATATTTTAATGAGCCTACATTTTGATTAAACTTAAGCGATTGGCTTTAACTAGATTAAAACGAGATTAAAGGAATAATTTAACTTCTTACTACAAATTTCAGGATATATACCTTGAAAATAGCCTTGTCCGTTACGACTAAGTCTGTAAGCAACCTTCTTACAGATAAAATCATGCTCCGTAGTAACGATTAGATCGGACTTGGTAATCGTATCGTAACAGACGTTCCCTGAGTCATAATGGAATGTATCTGAAGACTGCCCTGGTGTAAGTCAATAATTTTTTGCGTTACCGCCAGCCCAATACCGTATCCTGGTATGCCCTCTACATTTTTACCCCGGTAAAGCGGATCGAAAATATGGGTTATATCACTTTCAGAAATACCTCGCCCCCGGTCGGTTACGAATATACTAATCTGGCCATCTTTGGCCTGCAATTCAACATCGACTGCCTCGCTGGAATATTTACAGGCATTATCCAGCACATTCAGAAACACGGTGGTTAGCAGCATGGTATTTCCTTTAACCGTAAACGCTCCATCGTCTCCGATGTCCTTGAATTGAAGTGGAATAGTTCGCCCCGGATATTTGACTTGCACCTGACTGATGGCTGTAAGCAGACAGTCATCAACCTGAACGGTCGCAAGGGGAACGGGGCCATCAGTTACCTTGGCTAAGCCAAGCAGCCCATTCGTCAGGGCGATTACTTTCTTAAGTTCTTCAATAGCCACCTCCATACTTTCCCGCCAGTCGGCCGGGTTCTGGTCGTATCGAAGTGACGTTTCCAGCGTGCCCAACGTGTTGGTTAAGGGCGTTCGGAGTTCGTGAGATGCGTGAGAAACAAAACTACGCTGGGAAACAAAGGCATCCTCCAATCGGAAGAGCATCTGGTTAAAGGTCATGGCCAGTTGCGCAATTTCATCGCGCTGATTCCCTTCATGTACGCGTTTATGCAAATGCGTGGCCGTAATCTGCTCAACTTCATCCACGATCTGCGAAATAGGCTTTAACACCCTACCCGAAAAATACCATCCAGCCAGTACGATAAGTGCAAAACCCAGCAGGTTAGCCAGTAACAGAATTTCCTGTAAGGCCCCCAGTTTGGCAAACCCAATACGGTCGTACCCGGACGCGAAAATATAGAACGTTTGGCCTCGATCCTTATACGGAATTACGATAGACTCAAGGTGGCCAATCTTAAACTCAAACAGGGAGTTGGTTGCCAGCAGGGGAATTTTTTCTTTGTAATAATCCGATTCTTTTAAGGTTCGGTTGGTAAATACCAGATTGTGTCGTTGATCGAAAATACTGATCTGCTCCTCTACAATTGTCAGTAAATCGGTCCGCACCATGTTCTTAAAAAAGTCATCATGCAGATGCCGTCGGGAGATCAGCACCCGACCGGCCACACGGGCTTTCCCTTCCAGCCGACTGTAAAACTCTTCCTGACGATACAGTGAATAAAAATACCAGACCAGCAAGGACAGCGTGATCTGAATAGCCATTGCCAGCAGCGTAAAAATGATTGTCAGGCGATTGCGAATGAGCATGTGTTTGTCGTTTTAGCAAGGTGTAGCGAGTAATTTTACGCCCAGCCCCCGCTCCCTGCACTTTACTCTTCCCGAAGCACATACCCCATACCGACAATTGTATGCAACAGTTTGGGCGAAAAGCCTTTATCTATCTTTTTTCGTAAATAACTGACATACACGTCGATCACGTTGGTACTACTATCCAAATTGAGGCTCCAGACTCGCTCGCTGATGTCGACCCGAGATATAATTTTGCCTTTGTTGAGCATCAGGTATTCCAGTAGCGCGTATTCACGGGTAGTCAGGTCAATACGTTTGCCCGCCCGGATCACCGTTTTAGTGTCCAGATTCAGTTCAAGATCAGCCAGTTGAAGTCGTTGTTTCTGCTTAGGGCCGTTCCGACGGGTAAGTGCCCGAAGCCGTAAAAGCAGTTCCTGAAATTCGAATGGTTTAGCCAGATAATCGTCGGCCCCGGCATTAAAGCCGTCAGTTTTATCAGACAGACTATCCAACGCAGTCAGCATCAGTACTGGTACGATTTCATTTTCAGAACGAATCAACTGGCATAAATCAAAGCCATTCAGCAATGGGATGTTTACATCCAGAATAATGATGTCATAAATATCTCTGCGAAAATGCGACAGCCCGGCGCGACCATCGTAGGCTACATCAACTTCGTACCCCTCAGCCGATATGCCTTTGCGGATAAACGATGCTAGCCGCTCTTCGTCTTCAACTAAAAGGACTTTCATGAAAAGATAGTGATGCGGCTACAGGGTATCCCCTACAGTATCTGGCTTTCCGCAATCTAAACGCTACTTCCCAGCCGACCTGGAGAACCTACCCCTACCCCAAAATGTTGTTCACAAGCTATAAAGTACAATCTTAGTACGTTTTTCTCTACGAATCGGATTTTTATTTTCACTCAGCCCCCAAGGATACGAATTTCAGGCCCCGAGAAATGCTGTACAAATAACAAACTAGTCACAAAAAACGCTGGTACCAAAGGCGCCAGCGTTTAAAACCTAACCCATAAGAGCTTACAGAAAGGCTTTCACCGATCTGTAATCATGGGAACCAAAACAACAACCGGGCCATATCTGACAAAAAACCAGTATTCCAGCGTTTGATTAGTATACGGCCTCGTTTTTTATCTATCAGCGTAGTAAAAATTCATCGACATACTGTCTGACATTGGTAGCATAAAACCATCGTCAATTGTTAACAATGACGTCTGTAATTCTATTTCCATTTACCTGTGCGGAAGGGGAATCAATTCTAATAGGCCAACATCGCTGGTCAAGCAAACGCCTAAAAAAGAACCAGAGAGTTAATACGGACATTTACTGATCAGTGCCTGGGGCAGACGCCTGATACAAATCAGGCCGTATCTAATACATACGGCCTGATTAACTCCCACCATTCACTAAATGAATTTATTACAAAAATAACATATGATTGTCATTTTTCGTACATAAAATCCATATACCCTTACGATTTAATTCGGATTGACGATAGGTAATTTCTCCGGCTGCGCCGGAAAGTTGATCAACTTTAGCAGGTAAAGTAAATCGGAGAACTGAATGATGGGCAGCGTAAAATCGTCAAAGAAAAAAATGCCGCTCTCGGGCTCCAGATGGCCTAAAAAGTCTTTATAAATGTATTTCGGCGGTTGACCGGGTATCCACCGAAAACCTAAGCCAATCAGTAAATCGTGCGTTATTTCCATTCGTTCAGATTGTTTCCTCTAAAACACCATTTCCGCATTTGAGTTAACAAATCTGGCTATTTACAGCATTTTCGTTACCTAATATCACTCGGGCAGTGGCTGGGTTTATGGCTCAACCTGTCTACCTACCATTGTCCGTTCATTTTTTAGGAAGTCAACGTATTGAGAATTCGCTCGATGGATTTCTTAATCTGAAATGACTCCAGTAACAGATTCTCGTCCGTTTCTATGGAAGGCATTATTTTAGGACCTCGCCCAGTCAGTACATATCGCTCCGATAAGGTAGGTAACGCTGAACACAAAGCGAAGAGAACCCCCGTCGAAATCGTAGTTTGACCAGCCTTATGTGCATACAGTATCCGGCTTTCGATACCAATTAGTTTGGCTGCCGAGTGGATGTTGTACCCCTGAGCTTCTAGAGCCTCTTCCAGCCATTTGCCATTGATGGCTGATTTTCGTCCTTTATTCATTCGTTTCAACCTATAGCTCCTCAATGGTGGCAAATCGTTACCCACAAAAAGGGTTTATCTAACCAGACAAACCCTTCTACACTCCTCTTACTTGAATCCTGTATAAAATCTAGTCTACCTGACTTCGATCTGGAAAGTTGAGTAGTTGCCTGATTTCGTTTTCCACCCATTCACACTTGTTTTACGGCAGCATGAGCGTCTCCGTTGCAGGCTTTTATTGACTTTAAGCCAAGTTTAACCTGAGTACAACCAGGATTTACCGCCAATTGAATCAATAAACAGGCACAGGCGCTCAAAGCGGCCTAATCATGAATAGGTAATGCTACGAAATGGCCGGACGTGGTTCAATCCGAATTGAGTAGTTGACGGTATTGAGCGGGTAATTGGTAAGAATGAATGAGTAGCAATACCCCTAGTTGAATCGATTTAACAGCACTTCTTTTCGGCTCCTTGAAACCGGAACGGACGAATTATCACTCATGATAACATACCCTCCCTCCCCGCGTATATAGCGCTGCAACTCGTCAAGATTAATAAGATGAGATTGGTGAACTCGTAAGAATCCATCCCCGGCCAATAGTTCTTCAATCTCTTTCAGCGTGCGAGACACTAGTAGCGATTTGCCAGTCTTTAGTACCACATGGGTATAATTGTCATCTGCTTCACAGCGAATAATTATATCGGTCGGAATCACATCGAACCCATGCGCCGTTGGCAGGGCAATTTTTTGACGGCCTTTTTTTACACCCAATTTTTCGACCAGTAGTTCGATCTGCTGGGCCATCTGCGCGATGGATTTTCGCTGTAACTTGCCTACCGCCTTCTGCAAATCATCCCGATCAATCGGTTTAAGAAGGTAATCCAACGCACTGAATCGGATGGCTTTTATAGCATACATATCGTAGCCTGTGGTGAAAATAATGGCAAACGATATAGCATGCAGTTTTTCCAATAACTCAAATCCATTCATCAGCGGCATTTCAATATCCAGAAACAACAAATCAGGGGGTGTTTGCTGTAAGTATTGGAGTCCTTCTATTGCCGACGGGAAGGTAGCGACAACGGTTACGTCAGAACAATATTTATCCAATTGCATGGATAATGTTTCCCGGCAGTGTTCTTCATCGTCAATAATAACGGCTTTGATCATCCTATTTGTCAGAAAGGCAGATATTATACGAGGGGGATAGTCAACACCACACGCGTACCGGCAGGCTCGCCCTGGGTATCTACGAGGTCATGAATTCTAACGGTAGGCTGCTGCCCATACAACGTTTGGCTTAGCTTCAGTCGATCGGCAGTAATCTGCATTCCTCTCGACTTGGTATGTGTAGCCGACTTACTTTTCAATTCGGCCGCTCTCCGCCGACCAACGCCGTTATCTTCCACTGTACAAATTAACTGTTTTCCCTGTTGTTCGATGCTGATCAGTATATTACCTCCTGCTTCTTTCTGCATCAATCCGTGCCAGATAGCATTTTCTACGTACGGTTGAATTAGCATTGGAGGAATTTCGGTATATGCCGTCTCGATGGCGGAGTCGACCTGAATAGCAAATGTAAATCTACCTGAAAACCGCAGCGATTCCAGTTCCAGATACAAAGAAAGCGTATCGAGTTCGCTCTCTAGCGTAACCAGTGCGGCCGTCGATCGGTTTAGAATCAACCGGATGAGTTTCGAGAACTTTGACAAATAGGCCGATGCCGACTCCGATTCGTTTTTCATGATGAATCGGTTGATGGAATTCAGGCTATTAAAAATAAAATGAGGATTCATCTGGGCGCGCAATGCCTGCATTTCCAGTTCGGCCATTTTCTTATTCACCTCCGTCTTCTGACTCTCTTCCAGTTGAATCTGTCGTACACGATGCCAAAAACCCAAGTATAATAACCCGGCCATTCCACTGATAAGCAAGAGAATAAACCAATTTGTTCGCCAGAATGGGGGTTTGATGGTAATTGTTAACGACGTTCCTGCCTGATTCCACACCCCATCGTTATTGGACGCTTTTACCCGAAACTGATACGTGCCTGGTGGCAGATTGGCGTAACTGACAAATCGGCGCGTACCACAGAAAATCCAATTCTTATCCACCCCCACGAGTTGATAGGCATATTTATTTTTTTCAGGATGAATAAAGTTCAGCGCCAGGAAATCGAACGAAAGGTAATTATCATCGTGCGCCAGTACCAAGGTGGTTTGGGGCAGCGATATTGTACGGGCTCCAATCTGAACTTTCGTAATGTATACGGGTGGTTTGCGCGTGTTCGTCTGAACGCTACGGGGGGAAAATACACTAAACCCATTAGCGCCCCCCATCAGTAATTCGTGATGAATACCCTGTGCATACGCTTCCTGAAACTCATTACCCTGTAGCCCGTCGCTTTTATCATAATTCTGACAAAACCCGGTTTCAGGATTGAATCGACAGATACCCTGATTGGTCGCTAACCACAAATTACCTCCTTCGTCGTCCAGAATACCCGTAATATGATTGCTGGGTAATCCATGATGCGTAGTAAATGCGCTAAAGGTGTCGGCACCAGGATTGTACAGATTTAATCCCCCCTGGTTTGTTCCTATCCAGATAAGCCCCCGCCGGTCCTGATAAATACACCGTATATCCTTATCATTCAACGCATGGGCTGATTGCCGATAATTGGGTTGATAGCGTTTAAAACGGCCTGTTTTGATGGTAAGCCGACTGATCCCCCGCCGGGTCGAAGCCGCCCAGACAGATCCATCGCGGGTAGGCAACGCCAGTATCAATCCCTCATCGCCCAAACTAGTTGGGTTTTTCGGATCATGGCGATAATAGGTAAACTGATGCGTTTGGCTATCAAAACGGGCCAACCCGTTACCAGCAATCCAGAGCTCGCCATCAAATCCCTCCCGAATGCTCCTGACACTAATGGCGCAGGGATAGCGAATAAACCGATCGGTTTTGGGGTCATACTGGTGAAGAAACGTTCCCGCTCCAATCCACAAACGCCCGTTGTGGTCACACCAGATTGCATTGACCGCATGGCTGTACAACTGCCCGGCAACCATTGGATTCGCTGGATAATATCGATATTGCCCTGTCGATGGCTGAAAAGAAACTAACCCATCCGACTCGTTGGCCAGCCATATTCGCCCGGAATGATCCTGAGCAATCGCCCGAATACTGTTTTGTGGTAACCGAACGTGGCTGATGTTAGGAACAATCTGATAAGACCGAAATTTATCAGGAATCGGACTTACTTTATCGACTCCATTGTTGGTTCCCACCCATAGTATACCTTCCCGATCCTGGAATAAGGCCGATATCGTATTACTACTCAGGCTTCCAGGCTGCATCTGATCGGCTCGATACTGCGCCCACTGATGGGAGGCCGGATTTAGTCGTAGCAGCCGATTAAGCCCTGGGGGAGCAGCCCATAGCTGTCCAGACCGATCTTTCAAGAGCGCTCCGGCGAGCGAATTAACTCGTGACTGTAGCTGGTCGGGCTGGGGTAAAGGGCACCGAACCGGCTTTCCACCTGCGTCGATTCGATAGATTTGCCCCGCATTTGCTTCAACCCACAGCGTGCCACTAGGTTCGGCCAGAATCGTTGAAATGGATCGATTGGTATCGGCAATCGTTACAGGAAGTAGTACGCTCGTCGGCTTTTTTGTAGTCGGATCGAATCGATATAAGCCATCCTGAGTCCCCACCCATAGCTGGCCACGGTTATCTTCCTGAACAGCGTACACATCAGGCTTTGCAGGATTGAAGGCATCGTATAGGGTAAAGGTTCGGGCGTTTGGATCGAAGCGGGTAAGCCCTTCCCGCGAGGCAATCCACAACATCCCGTTATGGTCCTCTTTCACCGAATACATCACATTTCGCAAGGAAATGCGTTCAGGATTAATAATCCGGTAGGCGGTTGCCTTACCAGTTTGTCGGTCGAACAGGTGGAGTCCACCGCCTAATGTCGCCACCCACATTCGTCCCGAGCGATCCTCGCATATATCGGTGATTACATTGTGCGAAAACGTATTCGCGGGATCGGCAGGGTCTGGTTTGTAAACGGTAAACGAATAGCCATCGTATTTATTAAGGCCATCTCGCGTTCCCAGCCATAGGAAGCCTTCTTTATCCTGCCAAATGCAGAGAACTGCATTCTGCGAAAGCCCTTGATCAGCCGATAAATGCGAAAAATGAAGCCCTTCGCCAGCAAAATTGACCTGCCCTACACTGACTCCCATGGAGGCAAACCATATACCAATCAGGAGAATCTTACGGAGACCCATGAACACGTTTCTGGCAGTATTAATCTACCCGAAGTTATTGATTTCTCAATAAAGTCAGGAGATTTTATATTCTCATTACCTAAAACGTGCGGTATTCATCTGACATGGGCCACAAAGTCCAACAGCCAATAGCCAGCGGCTCTCTATCAGTAATTCAATGTTGAATAGTGTGGTTCACTGTAATCGTTCCAATGTGTCATAGCGGAACGCGAATAGGATGCTTGTAAATGATCCAGCACAGCATGAATACGCCGACGGCTTATAGTCATTGTGGCACCATTTTGCATAGTAATCTGCGCCATTATGCAGGAAATAACATGGCAGCTATGTACATATTGCGGGTTTATAAGTGTAGCCTTATGGATACGAATAAAATCAGGCCACTTGGTATGATACCATTTTAAGGTTCTACTAGACAGAATGACTGTTCCATCGCATAAATAAACGGTACTGTAGTTTACATCTCCAACGAGATACAGTATCTGGTCGGGCTCAAACTTATGTTGAATCTGGGCAGCTGATGATCGTTTCATTGGTTGACAATAGGGATGGAGTTTGCAAGCAATCTACAAAAACAGGCAATAGTTACCAAATACAAATTAAAATAAACTACAAAATTACCTGAAATGCCATATTGCAAATAAAAAACTTACTATCAAACCCCGTGAAGCTTTCCCAATTGACAGTTTATTGTTCCCAAAAACCCAGAAATAAATAGTAGAAACCAGATAGATTTACGGGTATATCGCTCACCTTCAACCTGTTCGAACAATAAACTACACAATCCAGATAGTGACTTTAACAGCTAATTCGTACAATTCTTGAAGAGTCCCCTTATCCCGATCGTATCGAGGCCTACCAGGTCGATTTATTATGCGAACTGGCAGATTCGCTAGTAAACGGGAGCACGGGTAAGAACCAGATTATACCCTTGCGGACGGTTGCACTGGTTAACAACACTAGTCTATGGAGGCCATTCTGAAAGAAGCAGCAAATCAGGTGCTCATCCTTCTGTAGAGAGCCTGTGGAGTCCACTAAATCAAATCAGATTTGATTGTAAACCAAGAAAGCTCATACAGTTTGTATCAATTAGAAAGCCCTAACCTCAAACGGTAAAGGGCTTTCTTTCATAGGTTGGTTTTCCTCAAAACTATACCTACCCGCCTATACGCAAAAAGAGCAGCGATCGTTGCACTTTTGTGTAAATTATTGATCAGTCGGCAGGTTGTCCCACCAGAATCCCCTGGCATTGGATAGGTGTAGATGGGCCATGCATCATGAGCACCTCAATATTAGCATCTGAAAACGCCCAATTCCGACAAAAATTCCCTTTCTTGCCGGACACTGAGTAATTTGTTGGCACTAGCTGACCGTACTTGTTAGGCATAATCACCGGATGAAAACGACGAACAGCCGATACAATCATTTTCACGCACGGCCATGCTGGAAAGGCGACTCCTGCGTTAAGAATTCATACGCTCGATACCTTTCACCTTTTTTTAAACATTATTCTTTAACAAATGGACTATAAAGCCAAATCGACACAAGTAAATATGGTTCTAGTAGTTGACGAGCAGGATCATGTACTGACTACTGCCGAAAAATGGCAGGCTCACGCAGACGGATTGCTTCATCGCGCTTTTTCAGTCCAGATTTTCAATCAGCAGGGAGATTTTTTACTACAGCAACGGGCTTTTGAAAAATACCATTCGGGTGGTCTGTGGTCAAATAGTTGTTGCGGGCACCCGCTGCAACCATCGGATACAATTGGCGATGCAACACGTCGGTTGGAGGAGGAGTTGGGCTTTCAGACAACGTTGCAACCAGTGTTTACCTTCCAGTATCGGGCGGATGTGGGAGACGGACTGATTGAAAACGAAATCGACCATGTATTTACCGGGGTATATGAGGGTCCCATTCCGTTCAACCCGCAGGAAGTATCGGCTATTCGCTGGGTCAGTGCCACTGAACTGGCCGACGAAATGACCCAGCATCCTTCCAACTTCACGGTCTGGTTCCGGATTCTGTTCGAGCAGCTGATGAACTACCAAACTTCTCCTGCGCATTAAACAATCGGTTCGGACCAGCAATTTATCAGCTAGAAGTCCTTTCTCGCGAGAATGTTGCGGTAACAAAATGGGGTAGGCTTATAAGCCTACCCCACCGTGCAATTAGGGACAAATGCAAGTCCTACGTCGACAATTACTTCTGCTCGTATTTATCCTTGTACGTTTTATAAAGTCGCTTGTGACGATCATCCAGGTCCACTTTCCGGCCTTGAATAAATACTTTCTCGATTACATTTGTTCGCATATCCAGGGCATCACCGGCCGATACAAAGAGCGTGGCTTGCTTACCCTTTTCAAGGGTGCCAACCAGATTGTCGATCCCCAGAATTTTGGCTGTATTTGAAGTAACCATTTTGAGCGCTTCCTCACGATCGGCTACCCCAAACCCAGCGGCTGTTCCAGCCTGAAAAGGCAGATTACGCGTCCGCCACCATTCATCCGCGTAGCTCAGTCCAACCAGAATTCCTGCCTTTTGCAAAATGCCCGGTAACCGATAGGGCAAATCCACATCCTCGTCCTCCCGAGTGGGTAAGCGATGCATTTCTCCCAGGATGACCGGCACATTGTTCTCTTTCAGAAATGTAATAGCCCGGTGTGCATCTTCTCCACCCACAATCACCACTTTCTGAACACCAGCCCCTTTCGCAAACCGCACAGACTCAATGATATCTTTCCCATTATTGGCCCGAATGTACAGATTCTGTTTCCCCGAAAATAACCCCTTCATGGCTTCCAGTTTCAGGTTCATCGGCGTCGGACTAGTCAGGGCCGCATAGGCACGAGCATCGGCAAAAGTGGCCTGTAGGGCAGCAATGGCGGCTTCCCGACGTTCGTTTTTGCGTACTACAGTCGAAAAATCCTCCAGGTTAAAGTCGCGGGAAAAATAAGCAGGCCAGTTCAGCCAGAGTCCATCATCCTTTTTCAGCACGGCATCCTCCCAGTTCCAGCCATCCGACATCATGACACTTGAGCTACCCGAAATTGTGCCACCCTGTGGAGTTGCCTGCGAAAACAAAACCCCGTTATTTCGAATGGTTGGAATGATCTCAGAATCTGTGTTGTAGGCAATCAACGCGCGGATATGCGGATTCAGGTTGCCGATCTCCTGCTTATCGACGGTCGCCCGCACGGCTCCGGTCTCCTGCAAACCAACGGTGGAAACAGGGGAAATGAAGCCTGGATATACATGCTTGCCCGATACATCAATGACCTCTACATCATTCAGATTCAGCCGAACAGTAGTGCCATCGACAACGTTGGTAATGACCCCCTTATCGAACAGGACCACACCATTGGGAATCACCTGGCCGTTACCAATGTGAACAACCCCGCCCATTAAAGCAATGGCTTTCGTTTGGGGTTTGGCCGGAGCCGGGTTCTGACCAAAGCTCGTAAGCGCAGCCAGAGAAAATAGTATTGATAGTGTTTTTTTCATCGTCGTTTATTTGCTCTCTGCTTTTTCTTCTTCCCCTTCGGCCATCACGCCTTCAATGTCTTCGCAATGCCACATACGTGCCCGACGGAACGTTGGGCGAACGGTTGATGCCCCCCCCGCTTTGGCAGCCAGCATTTTCTGAATGATCCGGGAGCGCTCAGCATGCAACGCATCTCGTTTGGTGTCTTCATCCTTGAGGCTAAAGTAGGTAGCCCCTTCGATCATCGTGATTTCGGGCCGGGCATAAATCGACAGCGGGTGCGCATTCCAGAGCACCAGGTCAGCATCTTTACCGGCCCGAATGCTACCTAGACGGTTATCCAGGTGCAGAAGCTTTGCTGGGTTGAGCGTTACCATTTTCCAGGCATCTTCTTCGCTTACACCACCGTATTCAACCGTTTTAGCAGCCTCCTGATTCAGTCGACGGGCCATTTCAGCATCGTCGGAATTGATCGATACGACTACCCCCTGGCGGTGCATCAGCGCGGCATTGTAGGGGATGGCATCGTGTACTTCCATTTTATAGGCCCACCAGTCGGCAAACGACGAACCGCCTACCCCATGTTTCGCCATTTTGTCGGCCAGTTTATAGCCTTCCAGGATGTGCGTAAACGTATTCACTTTGAAGCCAAGCGAATCAGCTACTTTGAGGAGCATATTGATTTCCGACTGCACGTACGAGTGGCAGGTAATGAACCGTTTTGCCGCCAGAATTTCGGCCAGGGCATCCAGTTCAATATCCCGGCGAGGAGGGGTAGCTGTTGCTTTTTCTTTGGCCGATAGCTTGTTGTAGGTTTCCCAGCCTTTCGCATATTCTTTGGCCCGTGTGAAGTGATCCATATACACCTGCTCAACGCCCATCCGCGATTGCGGGAATCGGGTCAGCACGTTCGGGTTGGGGTAATTGGATTGTTTTACGTTTTCGCCGAGCGCAAACTTGATAAACCCATCTGCGCCTTTGATCAGCATCCCTTCGGGCGATTCACCCCATTTCAGTTTCACCAGCGCCGATTGCCCCCCAATGGAGTTGGCCGAACCATGAAGTAGTTGAGACGTGGTTACACCACCGGCTAGTTGTCGATAAATATTAATGTCTTCGGGGTTAATCACGTCCGACATACGCACTTCGGCTGAACTTGACTGCCCGCCTTCGTTGATGGACAACAGCGCTATGTGTGAATGTTCATCAATGATGCCGTTGGTCAGGTGCTTCCCCGTTCCGTCGACTACCTTTACGCCAGCCGGAGCCGTCAGCCCCTTCCCTACTTTCGAAATCTTCCCATCTGTCACCAGCACATCAGCCCCCGTCAACACGCCATCCTTCTCGTTCGTCCAGACGGTGGTATTTCGAATGAGCACGGATTCAGCTTTGGGTTTCTGCGTATTACCCATGCCGACAAACGGATAAAGTAGCGTAGCTGTACTGCTCGCAGGTGCCGTAGCGGTAGTCGAAGCCATAGCCGATGTCGAACTAGTGGCCGAAGTCGATGTTGCAGTGGTCGAAGCCGGGGCATCGCCCGTACGTACAGCCGACCATTGGATAATTTGTCCATTGGGCATTTCGCCATCCCCTTTAAAATCGGTGGGCGACGTCCGGTAACCAGTCAGACGAGTTGTTCCGGGCTGCCGCCGATTCAGTTGAACCTGCATCGAAATGAGTTCGCCACTGACCGCTACTTTGGGGGTTATACGGGCCGTATCAGCTACGATCTGATAGTCCAGCTTATCTGGCGTTTTTCCGGTGATGTTCAGCTTCAGGTTACTCCGGTCACCGATGGTCAGTGCCCAGGCGCCACGCAGGTCTACAGGAGCTTTCGTCGTTACGATGTACTGTTTGCCCCGTGTCCAGCTTTCGTAGATCACGTTATCGGCACTGAACAGATTGCCCGACGTAATGATAAAATTAGCCACATTCCCTTTCTGCAAGGTTCCAAGCATATCGTCAGCATGGATCAGTTTGGCCGGAATAGTGGTTAGTGCTTCCAGTGCTTTTTGCTCCGACAGGCCATTTTCGATGGCTTTCCGCAGGTTCGGCCAGAAATCAGCCTTGTTGCGCAACCCGGCCGTGGTCAGGGCAAACGGAATATTGGCAGCGGCTAGTCGACCTGCATTGGAGGGAGCCATTTCCCAATGCTTGAGTTCAGCCAGCGACACGTTATCGGCATCCCAGGGATCTTCGACATCGTAAGGTTGCGGGAAATTCAGGGGTACAATCAGCGAAGCACCCGTCGTTTTCACTTCATCGATCATCTGATATTCATCCCCCGTACTGCGGATAACATACTGAATACCAAACTCGTCCCCAATTTTATCGGCCCGCATGATGCCCAGCTTGTCGTTGGCCTCAAAAATGGTCGGCAAAGTACGAATCCGGTTGAGTGCCTCAAGCGACATATTTGCCTGCTCTTTACTACCTGCCCGTTTGTACCAGTCGGCGTCGTACATAGCCTGCCGTAGTAAAGCCACCACCCCCATCATGGAGTTGGGGTATTGCTGGGTAGAGGTTCCTTTGCTGAACGAATAATGGGCGGTTGCATTGGGTTTAAGCACCAGCGTATTTTCCCGATCATCGGCCAGGGTTACAAGGGCGCCCGTACCACGGGCAATACCGTCGTGTGGATGTACCAACACAGCTCCAAAACCAAGCTTACGCAACTCGTCTGCTTTGGCTGCATTGGCTTTGAAAATAACACCAGCCTCATTTTCGGGCTGAATGGCCTGGTTCCAGTAGTAAGGTCCTTTCTTGTTCGATTCGTACTGGGGGGCACCAGCCCCACGGCCACCGCCACCAGGTCCACGCGTAATTTCCGGCATTCCATAATCGGAATCAATGTCGATCAACGCCGGGTAAATTCGTTTGCCTTTCAGGTCGGCAATGACCGTTCCGGCCGGAACAGAAACGTTTGTTCCAACCGCTTCGATACGCCCGTTACGGATGAGTAGGGTCGCGTTTTGCAGGGTCGTTTTAGGGTCTACAACGATGGTTGCGTTGGTAAAGGCATACAGCCCCGGCCGCTCATCGTAAACACCATTTTGGGGGAAGGTTGTCTGAGCCAAAGACCCATAGGCCAGACTGACTGTAAGCAGTCCTGTCAGGAAATGTTTTATCATGAAAGACTAGTTGTTGATTGGGTTAACTGCCAAAAATACAGAAATAAAAGCGCCTTTTGGTATCAGAACCAAAGGAGATTTTGCGATTTAAGGCTCTATTACATGATTTATTTCCAATGAAAATTTGTTTCTTTATTCCTTGATAACCATTCTATTTATTTTCCTATGCGTTTTTTTCTTTTCGCTCTTTGCTTGGTCGGATCGATCCCAGCGTTCTCTCAGGCACAAACCGAATACATGAACCAAACGACTCGGGATCGTATCAACTTTACGAACCTGAACGTGACCAACAACGCCACACTCTTTACCATAAAAGGAGAACCCGGAAAGCTCATTGGCGATCCGTATCTGGATACCACCTGGCAAGCAGGCAATGTAAAATTCTACAACAAAGTAGGGGTTTCGCTGACGAACGATTCGCTGGCTGGTGTACCCGTCCGGCTCGACCTGTCGACGAATGAAGTAGAGATTAAAGCCGGTCCTAAATCTGTGAAAGCGGTCAAATCCTCGGCTGTACGCTACGTTGACCGGAACAACCTGTTCGGGTCAGTTAGCCGATTCGTCAACGTGCATGAATACCAGGGAGAAGCCGAATCATTGACTGGTTTTTTCGAGCAGTTGGTCAACGGTGGCAAACTGGACCTGCTGCAATACCCTTCCGTTTACATCCGCAAAGCCAACTACAATGTGGCCATGAATACCGGAACGAAGGACGATGAATATATGAAGAAGCTGGACTGGTACGTTGCCCGCGATAAAAAAGCCGTGAAGTTTTCGCCCGGTAAAAAAACCATCCTGGAGCTGATGGATGACAAAAAAGAGCAGATTGAAGCGTTTTTAAAGACGCAGAAACCAGATCTAAAATCACGATCGGGGTTGACAACCGTATTTGCCTATTACAATAAGCTATAACTTTGTCATCTGGTTTTCGCTGGTTCTATGGGCATTGTCCGAACAATAGAGCCAGCGGTATGCTTTACGAGCCACTATTTTGCAACGTTCCGGTAGTATTTAGCGTTTTAGTAGCTGTGATTCTGTGCTATGAATTAGCACGGCAAGCAGACTAACGCCCTCATTGACAAACTATGCGATCTTTCTAACCCACCCATGAAGCTCCTCTATTGTTCGTTTGTGGGTTTACTGTTACTGATCGTATCGGATACTACCTGTCTGGCTCAAATGCCGCTTTCGGATACGGCGGCACTTTCATCTACGTTGCCCGTTACGCACTCCGCTAGCCCTACCCGCGATGTAGCTGATCTAGTCAATCGCTGGTTTCCGCGTCTGCACATTACACCGCACGATTCGGCAAGTCTGCATGAAGGAAAGCGGTTCCTGATCGTTATCCCACAGATCGGCTATACATTACAGACGCAGTTGCTGGCTGCTGTCCTGTTGAATACACCATTCCGGCGGCCCGGTGCCAACATGTCGACGGTTAGTACACAACTGACTTACACCCAGAACAACCAGGCGTTTCTTACTGCCATTTCGCAGATATGGAGTCGCAATAATCGCTTCCTGTGGACCAACGACTGGCGGTTGATGCATTATCCGCAGGCTACCTATGGATTGGGTATGTATACCTCAACCGATCGGCGGGTTGTAGACATGGATTATGCCTATCTGCGTATGTACCAGAGCCTGCTACGGCAATTAGCCCCCAATTTTTATGCGGGTATCGGGTACCACCTAGACTTACGCTGGAACATCGAAAGCTATAACGATTTCCGAGAGTTTACGCGCATTTCGGGCTATCCCTACGGCGTTCAGGGCCGTTCGGTTTCTTCTGGCCCGACATTGCATGTCCTGTACGACAACCGTCAGAACTCCATTAATCCTACCGGCGGTTTATATGCTAACGCTGTGCTCCGAAGCAACATGGAGTTTCTGGGAAGCGATGATACCTACCAATCGCTGCTGCTGGAAGTAAGAAAGTACATTCCGGTTTCACTACAATCGGGGAATATTCTGGCGCTCTGGTCGTACAACTCATTTACGCTGGATGGAAATCCGCCTTTTCTTGATTTACCCAGTACAGGCTGGGATAGCAACGGTAATCTGGGCCGTGGGTTCATTCAAGGACGTTTTCGGGGTAAAAACCTGCTCTACGCCGAGGCAGAGTACCGCTTTCACATCACAGATGATCGCTTATTAGGGGGGGTTATTTTTGCCAATGCCCAAACTGTAACCGAACAGGCAAGCCGACAATTTGAAAAGGTGGTTCCTGCTGTAGGTGGCGGGTTACGCATCAAAATGAACAAAATCTCCCGCACCAACCTATCCATCGACTATGGCTTCGGTATGGATGGATCGCACGGGCTGTTTTTCAATCTGGGTGAAGTATTTTAGCCTTTCAGGTCAATCGAAATCTTCCGCCCGGTGTCGGCAGCCTGTAGAATTGCACCGATCAGCTTCATATCTTTCCAGCCTTCTTCTCCCGATGCTTCGGGCGTGGTCTTGTTCCAAATCGACTGCACAAAGGCGTCCATTTGCGCTATTTGCTGGTAGTTCGGGGAGGCTACATTCATTGGTCCTTTGCTGGTTAGGCCCTGGGCTCCCGTCGCATTATACGCAGGCTCGAGCTTATACCAGCCCCATCGTTCACAGGTAACATACAGTCGGTCAACATACGACGAGTAGGTAGTTCGGCAATCGGCAATGGTTCCACCGGGAAACTCAAACTGCCAGAATACCATCTCATGAACGTCTTTAAAATGCTCTTTATCGTAGGTAAATGCCTGGGCGGTTACGCTGATCGGGTCCAGATTGAGCGTTCGTCGGGCACCCTGTATGGCATAAACACCCAAATCCATAATCGCTCCTCCTCCACCAATCTTCTTATCCAGTCGCCAGGAATTCGGTCCTGGAACGGTAAATCCCAATGCCGATTCAATCACTTTCACCTGCCCAAACGCCTTTTCTGCTACCAGTCGGCGCATCTCCAGATGATGTGGCTCAAAATATAATCGATAGCCTACCGACAACTGAACACCCGCTTTTTCACAGGCCGTAATCATCTGCCGGGCTTCGTCGGCATTCATTGCCATTGGCTTCTCGCAAATCACATGTTTACCAGCCTGCGCTGCCCGAATGGTGTATTCGGCATGCAGGAAATTCGGCAATACGACGTAGATAATGTCAATATCGGGATTGTTCCGAATCTGATCGAAGGTCTGGTAATTGTAGATGTTCTTCGCCGGAATGTTGTAGGTAGAAGCCCAGGTTTTGGCTTTGTCGGGCGAACCGGTTACAATACCTGCAAGGTAACAATGCTGGGTTTCCTGAAGTGCTGGCGCTAGCTGGTTGGTTGCGTAATTTCCCAGCCCGACCAGAGCTATCCCTAATTTTTTTTGGGCAGGTTCTCCAAACGTTAAACCGCTGATCGATTGCGTCAGTAGACCACCGACCGCTACTGAAAGGGTTTGTAGCGTAGATCGTCGGGAAATAAGCGTATCCATGGGTATAGTTTATTCGCCCGTAGCTTCAGGGTTGGCAGGTGAAGCCGTTTGAGCAGTCCCATTGCCGGGTGCGTCACTCTTTGGCCCACGCCGACGTTTTTTTCGTCGTTTCGTTTTACCAACTGGCTGCCCTTCGGCATTTACCGGAACAGACGATCCTTCGCCCTCTACTGTTGCATCAGGGCGAGGTTTAGGTTCTGTTTTTTCGCTCCGCTCCCGACGGTTAGCCGGGCGTGCTTCGCCTGTTGCACCCGGTTCCTGCTTTCGCCGTTCGTCAGTCCGACGTTTATCCCGACCACGGCCCGAACCACGCCCATTTTTTCCACGCAACCCACTAAACCGGCGTGGATCAAATATGGGCGATTTGCCCATGCCCAGTTCTTCGGTAATGGACTGTTTATCAACCTCCCGTTCGATAAGCCGTTCGATATTGACAATCCGGTTCTGGTCCTGATCGCTGATGAAGGTGATGGCGGTTCCGGTGGTTGCAGCCCGTGCCGTCCGACCAATCCGGTGAACGTAATCTTCCGCATCACGGGGAATATCGTAATTGACAACGTGCGTCAGATTATCGATGTCGATCCCGCGCGACAGTACATCGGTAGCGACCAGAATAGGGAATGCTTTGTTTTTAAAATCCCGTAGTACCACTTCACGATCGTCCTGCTCCAGATCGGAACTGATCCCCCGCGCTTCATACCCCAATTTGGCTAATGCCCGAACAATACTATTTACTTCGGCCTTTTTAGACGTAAACAACACCATGCTTTGCACGGGTGTACGGCTTTGTTGAATAAGGTGTACCAGCAAAGGCAGTTTCTGAGCATCGTAGGCTAGGTAAAACTGCTGATCAATACCGGCTGCGGGTTTGGAAACAGCCAACCGAATTTCGTCAGGCTCCGTTAGAATACGTTTCGAAAATTCCCGGATTTTAGGCGGCATGGTGGCCGAAAACAGTAGCGTTTGCCGTTTGGCAGGTAGTTTAGCCACAATATTCAGAATGTCGTCCGAAAAGCCCATATCGAGCATTTTATCGGCTTCATCCAGAACCAGGTAGTCGATTTTGTCAAAGTTAACATAGCCCAACTGCATATGGGCAATAAGTCGGCCAGGGGTAGCAACAATAATGTCGGCTCCGGTTTCAAGCGCTTTACGCTGCTTATCCCAGTCATCCCCCTTACCTCCCCCATAAATAGCAATACTGCGTGCCTGCACAAAATAGCCAAAGCCCTCAACCTGTTCATCTATTTGCTTGGCAAGTTCGCGTGTAGGTACCAGAATGAGCGTGCTGGTATGATCGTGGTTGGCGTGCGAAATTCGATCGAGGAGTGGAATCAGATAAGCCGCCGTTTTACCGGTCCCGGTTTGAGCACTGGCGATCAGATCACGCCCTTCAAGGATTTTAGGAATTGCCAGTTCCTGGATCGGCGTGGCCTTAAGGTAGTTCATGGCATCTACACCGGCCAACAGGTCGTCATGTAGATTGAATTCTTGAAACGTCAAGATACAGCTTCGTGAAGGTGAAAACTAACTGACCTTGACATCCCGGCCAGCTTTCTGCTTGATTGGAAACAAATATATCGAAAAAATCGAATTTTATCCAGTATTCCCCTTCGCGAGTGGCCTTTCCTGAAAGAATATTCCTTCCCGAAGCCATGCACCGCCGACAGTTTCTCCATTCAGCCATCTTCAGTAGTAGTTTGCTGGCAAGCGCCGAGCCGTTTGGCTCAATGCCGACAACAGCCGACGACTTTCCCGTCTGGTCCCTGCCCGATTTATACAAAGTTCTGCCCAGCCCGGTTCTTATTCGCTCGGTCGAGTTGTTAAAAACGCAGGGGCAACTGATGCTGGTCGTCACGGCTCAGGATGGTACACGGGGCATTACCCAGTGTAACGACCGAATGCCCAACCTGTCGTCGCTGCTCAAAGGGCTGGTTATTGAGTATTTCATTGGAAAAGACGCTCGGGATCTGCCTCAGTTAGTCGATCATGCGTACCGACTCAATTCAAATTATAAATATGCCGGGATGCCACTCTGGAACTGCATCGGTTCGGTTGAGATTGCGGTTTGGGATTTACTGGGGCGACTGGCCAGCAAGCCGGTTTATCAGCTTTTGGGGAAGCCGGTACGATCACAGTATGACGTTTATATCTCCGATTTCGACCGGGGTACGCTACCACCCGATGCAGTTGTTGATCAGCTAGCCCAAAAGGTAGCAGCTAGTGGTGCCAAAGGCGTAAAAATCAAGGTCGGTGGCAGAATGCAGAATACACCCGACGACGAGCGCCGGACAAGAGCCTTTGTTCCACTAGTCCGAAAAAAACTGGGCGATTCGATAACTATTTATGCCGATGCCAATGGTTCGTATACCCCTAAGGAAGGCATTGCCATCGGGCGCATGCTGGAGGATAATGGCGTTGCTATTTTTGAAGAACCGTGCAATTTTGAGGATGAAGACGGCCTGCGGAATGTCAATCGAGCGCTGGCCAAACTTCGGTTGGCAGGTGGCGAACAGGATACCAGCCTCTATCGTTTCGACCGACTGGCCCGCACCGATGTGTACGATCTGCTGCAACCCGATTTGTACTATAACGGTGGCATACTTCGGGCTTTACAGGTAGCCGAAATTGCCCGAAAATACAACAAATCCATAGCTCCTCATACGCCCAAGGCCGATCCCTTGATTGCTCCCTTCTGGCAGCTTGCGGCAGTTTGCCCCAATCTATACGGGTTACAGGAAACGGTGTTCGATCTGACCAGCAAACCAGTAACCTGGTATACTCCTCCCGTTCGGGTTCAAAACGGTGCCATTCAAATTCCGAACCTGCCGGGCCTGGGCATTTCTTACGACGAAACAATCTGGAAAACGGCCGAGCGAATTGTCTGAAGTCAACAGAATTCAATGACTCTGGTTATGTTAGTATGAAAACACGCTCCGTTACTCTTTTCTTTTTACTGAGTTCATTCATTGCATCGGCCCAATCGCATCCGTCGGCTACGTTGGAAACCGTCGCTCAGTTTGGAAAGCACCAGCCGATAGGATTAGGCGTTTCGCAGGAGAACCGCATCTTTGTTACCTTTCCCAAGAATCCAACCAACTATGATTATGGTTTGGGTGAAATCGTACAAGGGAAGCGTATACCCTACCCTAACGCCGAATGGAATCAGTGGGATTCGCTGAACCCGCAACATCGATTTATTAATGTTCAGGCCCTGTTTGTCGATCAAACCAATGCGCTGTGGGTACTCGACCCGGCTAGCCCATCGGGCCAGAAAGCAATACCTGAAGGCATTAAACTGCTCAAGATCAATTTAAAGACTAATCAGGTGGAGCGGGTTTACCACTTTGAGGACTTACCCCGCGAACAAACAGGATTGAATGATATCCAGATCGATACCAGACGGCAGAAGGCTTACCTATCCGATCCAGGCCGGGGAGCGATTGTTGTGCTTGATTTACATTCTGGAAAAAGCAGAACGGTGCTGGATACGGCACCATCGACCAAAGCAGACCCTAATTTTGTATTAACCATCGACGGGAAAGAAGTTCGGGATAGTAAGGGGAATCCATTTCGAAGTAATGTAAACGGTATCGCCCTAACGCACGACTTCAAGTACCTTTATTTTCGCCCGATCACCCAAACCAAACTCTACCGGATTGCCGTCGACGATTTAGTCAATCCAAACCTATCGCCTGCGGAGTTGTCGGGGCGCGTCGAATCAATGGGTGAAACGGGTGTGTCGCACGGGATGATTGCCGACAAAGCGGGGCGTATTTACCTCACCGACTCCCCCGACAAAGCCATTCGGTATGTTACTCCCGGCGAATCTACGGCTGAACGGCGGTTGCGCGTCCTGGTTCAGGACAGCCGATTACTTTGGCCGGATAGTTTCGGCATCGGAACAGATGGGTATTTGTATGTGACAGCCGCCCAGATACACCGTACCCGTCGCTATAATAATGGAGAAGACAACGTGGTCTATCCGTTTGGTCTGTATCGGGTGAAACTGCCGGACTAGTCTGAATTTATAGCCGCTTTCAAAGGCCCGTTACCTCATCTGGTATCGGCTTATTTTTGAACTCCCTTACTATTTTATCGGTATGGGCGGCATAGAAAGGGCTGTAATAAAAGGAATTACCCTCGTAAACAAGCACTTCATATCTCAACGTAAATCGCTTATGTCCGGCTGATTCACATGCCAGAAAGGGTAACCAGTCCTCATGGTGATATACGCAGGTAGCACTTTGCAGTTCCGCCACTACCCGGAGATACGTCTCATTAGCCAGTTCACGCTCCATCTCGCTTTGATCAGCATATGGCTGCCACAGCAGAGAGCCTACCAGCAATGATGCAATTATCGCACCGCCTGCTGCCAGTTGAAGCACCCATTGCAGGGTATGTATGAGCCGTAGTCTTAGGCTCTTCTCTTGTAAAGATAAAGCTTGCATACTACGTTAGTTGTCAAATTTAATGCCAGAAAAGAATCATACTATATAGTCTTATTGATCAAAAATGATACTTATAGTAAATGCAAGAATCAATTCGCCTACCACTGAATTTTTATGCAGGCGTTTTGATTAATGGGTTACTGGGTCGATTTTATCCCATTCAGAAACCTTGTTTCCCGTTATTCGATGTACTTTTACAAGGCCTAGCCGTCGTTTTATGTTGAAAAACTACCTACTCTTACCCCTAACTCTTTGCCTCATCAGTCCTATTCGTCTACTGGCCCAAACACCAGCTCCGTCCTTAGACGATACCCTACAACTGAACGAGGTTGTTGTGCGCGGGTATGCCACTAATCGGCGGTTGCTGGAAACACCCGCTTCGGTGGGCGTACTGACACGACGGGATTTGAACCAACGCTTTGGCATACCCACTATCGTCTCGTCGTTAAACACGATTCCCGGTGTACGGGCCGATGAACGTTCACCCGGAAGCTATCGGCTGGCCATCCGTGGGAGTGCTATTCGATCCCCTTTTGGTGTGCGAAACATCAAAACCTACTGGAATGAATTACCCCTGACCGATGCGGGTGGCAACACGCCCCTCAATGCGCTCGACGTGCGGGCACTAGGACGGATCGAAGTTATAAAAGGCCCCTCCGGCAGTTTGTATGGAGCGGGTACGGGCGGTACCATTCTCTTCAGCGGTCTGGCCGTACCCACCAATAAAAGCAGTGTCGAACTATCTGCATTAGGCGGCTCCTATGGCTTATATGGCAATGGCATTTCCCTGCAAACAGGCAAAACCAACTCAGCTATATCCCTAAATTACAACCACTTACAATCAAACGGATACCGCGATCAGAGTGCGGTCGTACGCGATAATCTAAGCTTTATCGGCTCTTTCAACGTGAGCCCTAAACGGACTGTCTCGCTGCTGGCGCTGTATTCCGACCTCCATTATCAAACCCCCGGTGGATTGACCGAAGCCCAGTTTTTACTCAATCCAAGGGCATCCCGGCCAGCCACCCCTACGTTGCCCAGCAGTGCCGCTCAGCAGGCGGGTATCTACCAGAAAGTCGGGTATTTTGGCCTGTCGCACGAATACCGCTGGAACGACCGCATTCAAAACACGACGGTCATCTACAGTTCCACCACTGACTTTGCCAATCCGTTTATCACCAATTACGAAAAACGGACCGATCTGGGGATTGGGGGCCGTTCGGTAACTCAATTCCGATTCCCCAATAGTCCGCTGCCAACGGTTGTTACGGTTGGCGCTGAACTCTTACGCAACTTCACCGTAGATCGAAACTTTGGCAACCGAGCTGGCTTACCCGACACCATTCAGACCGATGAAGAACTCATTGCCCGGCAAACCACGCTGTTCGCTCAGGTAGAAACCCAACTGCCTGCCCACTTCCGACTGACAGCGGGCCTGAGCCGAAACGATGTTCGGTATGATTTTACCCGGTATATGGTGCGGGCCAATGGGTTACCGACGGCCATGATCACCCGAACGTTCACCCCTGTATGGCTACCTCGGGTCGCTCTCTTACGCACCTTTGGCACTAATTTGTCAGCTTTTGCGAGCATCAGTACGGGTTATTCGGCTCCATCGAGCCAGGAAGTGCATCCCTCGGCAGGTGGCTTCAGCACATCACTCAACCCCGAGCGTGGCATTAGCTATGAAGTCGGTATTCGCGGATCTGCCCTGAGCAGCCGCCTACGGTTTGATGTGGCCCTCTATAAGCTACAACTCCGGGAGACTATCGTTCGCCGATCGGATGCGGCTGGTGCGGATTATTTTATCAACGCGGGGCGCACCGACCAGCCAGGTCTGGAAACTCAACTTAGCTATGACTTTGTGCTGCCCAATACGACCCAATCGCTGACCTTACTTCGACTTTGGAACAACCTGACACTGACCAATTATCGATACCGCGATTATCGGCAGGGAAACATCGACTTATCGAATAACCAGATTCCGGGCGTAGCGCCAACGGCCAACACAACGGGGATTGATGTCGAAACGCGGGCAGGCTTTTATGCGCATCTGACATATCTGTTTCTGCTGGAATTTCAGTTGAACGATGCCAATACGGCCTTATCGAACCCGACACAACTCCTTCAGGGCACCCTGGGTTTTCGGCGTAACCTGGTCCAGCACTGGATGCTGGACGTGTATGCCAGTGGTGATAACCTGCTGGATCGGGCCTACTCGCTGGGCTATGATCTGAATGCCGTCGGGAATCGATACTACAATGCGGCCCCCGGCCGGAATGGACTGGCAGGCGTCCGACTCAGCGTGAAATGGTAGGGCTTTACCTATGGCTCGTGAGGAATGGTCACCCCCAATGACAGAAGGGAATTCGTCTGCCTGAATTCATTCTTATTTTTGGGACTTATCAATCGAATCGCCTTTGCTCACTGTATCTAACTTCACCAAAGCCTACACTGGTCGAACGGTACTGACCCTACCCGAGCTGGCATTTTCGTCGGGTATTCATTATTTCCGGGGAGGCAATGGCTCCGGCAAAACCACCTTTTTCCGAACCGTTGCTGGACTCCTTCCTTTCTCGGGCCAAATCTGGCTGACAGACCAGTATGAGATCAGCCGCGATCCGGTTGCATACCGCCTACGGGTCAACTATGCTGAAGCCGAACCGTTGTATCCATCGTTTCTGACCCCTCGTGATCTGGCCGGATTCGTTGGTCAGGCGAAACAGGCCCCGGCAGGACAAGTCGAACAGATCGCCCGTATTTTGGGCGTCAATACCTTCTGGACGCAACCGACGGGCACCTTTTCGAGTGGGATGCTTAAGAAGTTATCCTTGTTACTGGCGTTGCTGGGATCACCAACACTCGTTTTACTGGATGAACCCCTAACGACCCTCGACGTTGCAACGGCGGCAAAACTATTCGATTATATCCGTCAACTTCATACAGAACAGGGGGTTTCGTTCTGGCTTACCTCGCACCAGGATGTCAGCCTGACCGGCTTAACCCTACGTGGTATCTGGCAGGTGGGCGATGGGGGGATTGTACCGACAACCTAATCTGGCTTATGCTGACGTTCCTGAATCGAATTTTTGTTGGCCCCTTTTACGCTCGCAACGCCGGTACATTTCTGGTCATCATTCTGCTAGCCTTTGGCTTTCTCAGCGCCCGCGAACATAAAGCCTTAATTACCGCTTGCCTGGGTTCCTGGTTTTTACTGGCCCTGGTGTTCGTCCTCTGGGGATTTTATTTGGTAAAAGTCAGTTCATTTGTCCGCCAGGAATTAGTCGCACCCGAACATTTGTTTCTGCAAACCCTTTGGCTGGTACCCACACCTTCACGCTACGCGCTCTGGCTTGCCATTCAGATTGGGCTACTGGCCCCTGTGATTGCCTACGGCAGCTGGATGATTCAACTGGCAACGGTGTATGAAAAATGGGATTCGCTAACGGCTATTGTTGCCTACCTGTTTTGCCTGATTGGCGTTGGCGCTTACCTGAACGACTACCGTCTTCGACACCCAGGTCCTGATACCCTCCGCATTCCCCATCTCCAACTCAAGCTCCCCTATGAACTGTTCTTTCCCGTCTACTGGCTCCGGCACGAACCGCTTTCGCTGGTATTGACCAAGGCATTTTCGGGCTTACTACTGGCGGGCGTTTGCCGACTCTACCCCACCGACGATTACGACCAGCGGCTGTTGCTCATTGGGTTATTACTGGCGATACTGGGGCATGCGCAGGTGGGCGGCCAGGTGAGCGCCTTTGAAAAAAAGTACCTGCTGTTACTACCCAATTTACCGTTCACCTGGTGGCAACGACTCGTGCGGTATGGCCTTACATATGGGCTCATCTGGCTTCCTGAACTCCTGATTTTAGGGCGAAATTACCCGGCCGAAATTCAGCCCGACTACGTTATCTGGCTTTGGCTGACTGGCTGGGGCTGGCTACTGCTTCTGCATAGCCTTGCCTACGGGTACGATATCCTTCCCGAACGCTGGCTTTCAGGCATTTTTGGCGGCTTCATCGGTGGCCTACTCCTGATTATGTTCGGCGTACCCGTAGGTGCCTGGCTGATCATAGGCTGGGTGAGTGCCGTAGGGATTTGGTACAGAACATTTCCTTTGTAGAGACGCCATACCTGGCGTCTCCCTGGCGTCAGCTTTTTGGGCGTCAGCCCTCTACCATGCACCAAAGTTGCGATCTGCCATTAGTCACTTTTCAATACCTTGGCTGGATTTTTTCGGGCGGCATTCAGCGTCTGTGACACAATCATCAGGAAAGCCGGGAGCATAACAACCAATACGCTGATCACCAGTTCATTCACCCGAATGGGTTGGTGATAGGCAAAGTTGACCAGAACGACCTGATCGAAAAAGAGACAGGTTGCTGGAAGCGCTACAAAAGCGGCCAACAGAAGCAAGTTCAGGAAGCTTTTACTCAACAGATAGACCAATCCTCCTTCGCTGGCTCCGAGCACTTTTCGGATACTGATTTCTTTGAGTCGGGTTTCGGTCATAAATACGACCATGCCCAGCAATCCCAGAAAAGCGATGCAGATGGCCAGAAACGCAACAAAGCCAATTACCTTAATCATAATGGCGAACTGCTGATAGGCCTCTTCAATCTGATCATCATAAAACTTGGCTTCCATCGGGTGTATCTTATCCAGCTTGCGCCAGACCTCCTCAATATTCGCCATAGTAGCAGGCAAATCGGTTGTAGCCACTTTTACATTGAGATACCCACCCAGTTGATCCGTAAAGTACCGGAACATGACAGGCTCAATTTGTTTCTCCATCGTTCCGTAATGGAAATCCTTTAACACACCGACAATCGTGAGTTTCTTTTTATCGACAACTACCTGTTCGCCCAGTGCTTTCTGCGGATTTCGTTTGGCAATATTGAAGCGTCGGATGACCTGCTCATTTACAATGACTTCGCTCTCCTCCTCGCCTTTTTTAGGGTGTCGGGTAAAATTTGTTCCAGCCAGGAGTTTGTGCTTATGGATTGGCAAATAATGTTCGTCGACCATATTATGCCAGACCAGCGCCGAGTCCTGACTATCTTTGTATTTCATGGTCGTTCCGCCCATGCTGCCCAGGCTGGTAATTAACTGCGATTTCGATACCTCGACTACGCCAGGAATCTGGCTCAGCTCGTTCGCCAGCACCGCCCCTTTATTTCCTTTCAGGTTTATATTCAGAATATTGTCGGTCGTAAATCCCAGGTCGAAGGTTAGAAAGCTCCGGTACTGCGCATAGCCGATCAGGGTTGTTGTGATGAAGATAAGAGACAATCCGTACTGAATGATAATCAGCGTTTTGCGCAGGGTAACTCGTCGAAATACCTTCAGGGCCGATACATCTCTCAATACCTGAATCGGTTTGATTCGGGAGAAAAACAGGGCGGGCAAAAATCCGGCTAGCAATCCTACAAGAATGGCCAGTAAAATATAATAGAGAATGACCCAACCCGAAACCTCCAGCGAAACCAGATTATTAATAAACGGATCGAGTGCCAGGAACTGCGTTCGGAGGAATAAAAAGAGCCCAAACGAGACGATCAGTGCCATCAACGCAATGATCACGGACTCGGCCATGAACTGGCCCAACACATGGCTTTTCAATGCCCCGATAATTTTACGAACTCCTACTTCCCGCGAACGACGAAGGGATCGGGCAATTGACAGATTGGTGTAATTAAAACAAGCCGACAGGATAATAACCAGCGCCAGACCACTCAATACCCAGATCACAATCGGTACCATCGTAGGCCCAATGGCATTGTGCAACTTCGGTCCCAGCGATGCTTCTTTCAATGGCTGAAGCGATACCGAAACCGTTCGATTCACCAATCCGCTGTTTTCCTGTTTAGTAAACGTATTCAGCGCCTGCAAGACCGATTCGGGTTTGGTTTGCACGGGCAAAACCATGTAGACATAATTCTGCCAGATGTTATCCCATCCATAAAAATTAGGGTCTTTCCTGGTAAACTGCGCTTCCGCTGTTGAGAAAGAGGCTAATGCTTCGAATTGTATATGAGACAATTTCGGAACATCTTTCATTAATCCGGTCACAGTATAGTTCAACGTATCCAACCGAACTGTTTTGCCCAATGGATCGACATCGCCAAACAGTTTTTTGGCCGTTTTTTCGGTCAATACCAGTGAGTATGGGTCTTTCAAGGCCGTAGCGGGGTTGCCTTCCAGTAAGGGAAAGGTAAACACCTTAAAAAACGAAGCATCAGCCCAATGCCCCCCCAGGGGAACTGTTGTCTCGCCCACAGTAGCATCCCCGCCAAAGCCATTACGAAGTATGGTTAATGCATCTATACCTGGTACACTTTTGCGAATTCGCTGTCCCACTTTTACCGATGTCGAAGCCAGGTCGACCGGCGGTTGTTCGGGCGTTTTAAAGGTGGTGATCACCCGGTAAATCCGATCTCTCTTTTCGTGAAAATCGTCGTAGGCAAGTATATCCGCAACAAATGATATAACCAGTAAACCCACCGACATACTAACGGCCAGCCCGACGATGTTGATGAAGGAAAATAATTTGTTACGCACCAGACTCCGCCGGGACGTTTTAAGGTAGCTGCCAAGCATAATCCAATGGATAAAAAGGTTAATAAAATCAGGTTTACGGATCGTATACGGTCGAAAAAACTTCAGAACATCCAGGCAGTAAATCCACCGGGCTTTCCGAGGCCCTTTCATCGTCAGGTTTCGTTCGAAATACTCATTCAGGTCCCCCTGCAAGTCCTCCAGTATGCTGGGGCGGCAGTACCACGCCAGCAACCGTTGTGCCCACCGGGGTGGTTGGGGCGGTTCTGTTTTCTTCGACTTGGTGTTGAATGATCTCATAAGGAGCCTTCCAGATTGAAACCGGGGATACTATTCCAGAGCGACTCGCGCACTTCTTTGGCTTTTATCAGCACCACTTTTCCGGCATGGGTTACCTCATAATAGCGTTTACGCTTGCCTCCGCGAGCACTGGTCGCATCGCCCAGGTGGCTTTTTACGAATCCCTTCTCTTCCAGGCGGTTCAATACCGCATGCACGACACCAAGCTTAGCTGCCCGACCCGTGTGTTTTTCCAGCTCATCACAGATGGCAACACTATAGGCATCATTGATCAATGCCGCGATGGTCAGTAGTACCAGTTCTTCAAACTCGCCCAGGTTAGTCCCCTTCATGAATCAATAGTCAAGGTCAATGCCTATTTATTCAGTAAATGTATGTAAAATAGATTTACCAACTCTCTATTTGTATGTAAAATATTTTATCACCTGTAAAGACGTCAGGGATAACGTCTCCTGACCAGATGATTTTACTGACGCAGGCACAACGCTATCCCTGGCGTCTCTACGGGGCTGTTATCCAGTCGAGGATTTGGCTGGACCGTATCCCGGTTTCACCTGTGCTTGGGCTTTTGCCTTCTCCCCGCAGTTCCTGTACAATTAATTCGATCAGGGGTTGCTGAACGTGTTCAGGAAAAGGTACAGTGATTTCTTCGGTCCCAGACTCGGTTTCGAGCTTAATGACGAAGTTTTCGAAAAATGAAAAGGTGAGCTTCCCTGTTGAGCCTATCAACTGCGTTTGTTCAAGCCGCTGCTCTTTATTGACCGTCCAGCACCAGTTCCCGGAACCTAAGACACCCGATTCGAACGCAAAATTGGCGACTACAACATCATCAGCTTCATAGAGTCCAGCCTGATTTCGGGTAATACCACTGGCCGATTGTACAGGTCCTAACAAAAACTCCAGAAAATCGAACTGATGGGAAGCCAGGTCATGCAGCAATCCGCCCCCCGAAACCGCCGGAGTAACCCGCCAGTTGGGAACGGAAGCCTTCCCTAATTCTCTATCTGCCGGTTCCCAGTTCAATTGAATATGCACATATCGAACGTCGCCAATCGCCTTCTGATCAATCAGTTCTTTCACTTTGAGAAAGTAAGGAAGGGCTCGTCGATAAAAGGCGACAAACAACGGAATACCCGTCTCCCGACTTACCTGGTTCATGGCTTCGCATTCGGCCGTGTTCAGAGCCATTGGTTTTTCGACGTACGTTGGTTTACCAGCGCGCATCGCTCGAATGGCATAGTCAGCATGACTGTCGGGTGGTGTCGCTATATAGATAGCATTAACATCGGGGTCGTTGATGAGCGCATCGGCATCGGTATACCATTTTGGCACCTTATGCCGATGCGCATAATCCGCTGCTTTGTCGGCATCTCTGCGCATAACCGCTACCAGACTCGAATGGGGTATTTTATTAAATGCCGGGCCGCTTTTTACTTCAGTTACGTCACCACAACCGATGATGCCCCAGTTCAAATGAATCATAAATGAGATGGAGATAAATGTAAGACGAGTATAGTATGCTTCTCACGTATCATAAATACACGTTACCCGATTCTTTACCTTATCTGCGTATTGATTTAGCAACTCTGTTTCAAAGGCACTGTTGGTGGCTGCACTTAAGCATTCTTAGAAATCGCCTTAACATTTTTTTATTAATCAGACTTCATCCTACCCATACCCTCTTCGGTGTCCCAACCAGTCTCTATTAGACTATTTTTACTCATTTATCGACTTGATTACCTACTATCCTACCCATACGACGACCACCTTACTAACTAGTCAGTAAACGACTGAAAATTAAGAAGAAAGACTTCAATAGAACCGTCTCTGCCACTCTCTATCACATTAAATTAGTACAATAAAAAATCCAAAAAGAACAATTTAAGCAATGAATCAAAATGTTACTATAAACAAAAAATACACACTTAAATATATTACATTACGACCCAAAATAAACATAAATATTAGTAAATACATGTTTTGTATTAGTATAATTAAACAGAATGATACCTAATCCCCTAATCCACCAAATAATAAAGAAAGGGTATGACATTGAAAATGCTTTCTAGTTTTGCTTATATGAGATTCTTTTCTGATCTGATAACTAGCGTGTATATGACTAAATCCTTTACTACTCACGTTATTTTTCTAGGCTGTATACTGTTGCTATCGACAGTTGGATATAGTCAAAAAAGCTCGTATCAACAGTTGGAGCAAAAGGTATATTTGTTGAATAATGAGCTTAAATACAACGAATCGCAGGCGTTACTGCTACCTATTTTACAGGACGACAAATTCAGCGCCGATGAGAAATACCAGGCCTCTATCCTGCTTTCGTATACCTATAAACGTGTTTACGATTACCAGTCGGCACTAAAATTTCTGAAAACGGCTCAGACATTCGCTGAGCAGACGCCAAATAAGGCCCTGTACACAGCTAATATCCAGTCGGAAGAAGCGTTTATTCTCTTCGATACCCACGACTATCAAAAGGCAGACCGGTTGATGGCGTCCCTGGAAAAGTCGGGATTCAAGCATATAAATCAGGAAAATAAATCGAAGCTGATCATGCAGCAGGGCTATCTGCTGTTTGTCAAAAAACAGTATGAACAGGCCGAAGCTACTTACGACAGAGCCATCGTATGGATGCAGGCGTCGGCCCCATGCCACCTACCGATGATCTATGTTAAGAAAATGCAGTTGTACAATGCCATGAATCGCCCTGATTTATTGGCCGGTGCACTCAAAAAATCGACTTTTTATGCCGACTCCTGCAAAATCATCAAATATCATCTGTACGCGTATGAAGAACTTCGGGAAATTTACAAGGCTAAAAATGATCTGCCCCACCTCGTTCAGACACAGAAAAAACTAGACAGTCTGAATGTTATTTTTGCCCGGGAGCAAAATATTTCCTCGTTGCATAATCAGAAGGAATCCATTGTATCTGATTACATTAATCAGAAGCTTCAAAACGAAAAAAACAGCAAAGGCTACCTGGCCATTCTTTTGGCCGCACTAGCGCTTATTGCTCTGGCTTTGTTGAGCTGGCTGGTTGCCTCCCGCCGAAAACAACGTCGTCTGGAAGGCGAGTTTCTCCGCATGAAACTGGAGTTGGAAACCTACCTCGCCCGGAACAGAACGGCCGTACTGAACCGTAATTCGCTGGAACGCGGGGATCTTAACGTACTCTCCGAACGTCAGCAGGAGGTATTGGAATACATGGCTATGGGAATGCCTAACAAAGCCATAGCTGATAAATTATGTATTTCTGAAAACACGGTAAAGTACCATATAAAGAATATTTATCTGCTATTAGACATCAAAGACCGTAAAGAATTTCTGGTCACCGTTAAGAAATAGGCTTTTTAACCCTAAAAACAGACTACCCATTCGGGTAGTCTGTTTTTTTTTGCCCAAAAACTACCCGTTGGAGTAGCATTTGGGCAAAAATAGCCCAATACTTTTGGCTAGTCGATCAGCCCACCAATTGCCTGGCTTTGCAGGCTGACTAATCTGACAATCCCGAAAATCAGTTTGGTAATCCGTCTATGGTTAATGAATATCAATAACGCAATGGAGACCCGTGAGTATGAAAATGGGCTGATGTCGCCTGTGTTAAGCCCTCTGGAATTCCAGCAGTTGCTCGGTCGCTACAAACGAGCGGTCTATACGAAATGGGTTTATTCCTCATTTGAGCCTGACACAGGCAACATTGGGCAAACTAAGGCCATCCCGAATCAATCACTAAATCCCCTAAACTGATTCCGTACCCACCTAACTTTCAATGTCCTCAACGGCTCGACTTTTCACTCTCAATCCATATACTTTTATGAAGCACACGTACTATTATATTACCTCGCTGGTAGCATTGGCAGGTTTATCCTGCTCAAAGTCAAATTCAGATCCCACTCCTACACCAACGCCTGTTGAAGAAAACCTGACAGCCCCGGTTGCCGGCATATACAAATTGACCAAAGTCAGCAATCGATCTGGTTCCGCTGCGGTTACTGGTGTTGGCTCGCTTACAATCATTGCCGTCGATAATACGACTGCCAAGATTACGCAGACCCGTAGCTTTACGAACACAGCGACCAAATTTGAATCAACCATAGTCAGTGTTCAGGACGAAGCAAACAAGATAGCCAAGGATGGCACCAACTATATCATTAAAACGACGACTGGGCTTCAGTGGGCCACAATCAGTGGCACTAAAATCAGCACGACTGAAAAAATAGGCTCCCCTTCCGAAATTACACTTGATACTGAATACACGAAACAATAAACTTCTCTTTTCAATGAAACGTCTCACTATGCTGGCAACAGTTCTGATTGGCTTTTCGCTGATTGGGTGTTCCGACTCCGACGAGGATCCAAAGCCAGCCGGACCACACTGGGCCAGTAACATTGCTGGTACCTATAGCATCAACAAAATTCTGAGTAACAACAAGGAAGGTGAAGTAACCGGAACCGGATCGGTTCTGATTAAGGCCATCAACGATACAACTGTTTCGATTCAGTATCGTACGGACCTGAAATTTGTAGCATCGGGTACGACTAAAAATCTGGATCAGGATATAGACAAAGGGAATGTCAGTTTGTTGGATGATGTTTACCGGCTCAGCTACCCGCAACCGTACACCAGTAATATGTACTTTTTCGGAAGTGTACTATTAGGGAACCGACTGATAATCAGTCGAACTATCGACAGTAAAGATATTACCATCGAATACATCAGAAAATAATAGCCCCTGTTGATGGTAAGAATACCTGGCTGGCAGTTTACCCCTAACCAGCCAGGTCATTAACTCGCTCACGTTTACTACTATGAACACGAAATCACCCCTACTGTTTCTGGTGGCGGCAATGTCTGTGCTAGCCTGCTCAAAGTCGAACTCAAGCCCTGAGCCTGATCTTACCAGCCAGATTGCAGGTACCTACACCCTGGCCAAACTAACCCAAAAAGAAGGAGGAGCTATTTTAACGGCGACTGGCTCTGCCACCATAACGGCCGTTGATCAGTCAACAGCCAAAATTCGGCAGTTCATGACTATAAAGAATGTGTCGTCGTTGTTAAGCATCATTGATTATACGTATACGTACAAGGTTGCGCAAACTGGTAACAGCCTCACGATTCAACAAGAATACGACATCAATAAAACCATATCGGTTGGCGACATAACCGGGTCCAAATTAACGACTACGGACCTCGTAGTACCTGGTGCAACACCCCTTGTTTCGATGATAGCTGAGTACTCGAAATAGCATTCGTTACCCGTACTCACCGTTTCTTTTCAAGCGCTATCCTGCACACTATAACGTGACGTATAAGCCTGTACGTTGGTAGTAAGGCCAGAGGATAGCTCTATACCTCCATAGAAACTCAACTTATCGTCTTCAATGGAACCGACAAGCCATACTGTTTCAGGCGCGCCCAGGCCAGTGGTTGCCAAACCTTCCCGTCGGGATTTTTTACGGGCTGGTGCCAGAGTCTCCCTTGGCCTTGGCGTTGGGCTGTCGTCACTGGACTGGCTCACCAGTTGCACCAAGCTCGCTGATCACCGGATTGCCCCTTGGGATGAACTGGCGTCAAAACTACAGGGAGCTTTGGTACGCCCGGGAGCAGCCTCTTTTTCCGAACTCTCAACGCCCTGGGCGCTTCAGTATGCCTCAACCATCCCCCAGGCCATTGCGCAATGCCGAACCGAAGCGGATGTACAGACATGTATCCAATGGGCAAAGGCTAATTCGATGCCCATCGTAGCCCGCAGTGGCGGGCATTCGTACGGTGGCTACTCGTTGACCACCGGATTGATGATCAATGTATCGGCGCTAAACACATTCACCTACGAACCTACCACTGGGCTGGCAACCGTTGGCAGTGGCGCTCGCAATCGAACCATTTTTACACAATGCAAGCCACTGGACAGGGCCATTCCACACGGTCGTTGCTATGAAGTGGGCGTCGCCGGGTTAGTACTGGGCGGTGGCATTGGTTTCGACATGCGCCTGCATGGGCTTACCTGCGATGCCCTGCGCGAAACCCGGATCGTACTGGCCGATGGCCGCATGCTGACCTGTAATGAAAAAGAGAATGCCGATCTGTTCTGGGCCTGCCGGGGGGCCGGTGGCGGTAACTTCGGTATTCATACCTCCTTTACGTTTGACACCTTCCCGGTAGGTACCATCACCACGTTCAATCTTGTCTGGACGGATCGCCTTGCTGATACCTTTGCGGCCATTCAAACTATGACGCTATCGGCGCCTGATACGTTGGGAATCAAAGTCAGCATAACAGCACAGAAACAGGCGGGGGCATCGGTATTATCGCTCTCGATACTAGGGCATTTTGTTGGTTCAGAGGCTGACCTCCGTTCGCTGATCGCACCCATCCTGACGGTTCAGAAACCGGCCGAACAAACGATCCAGATAGCCCCTTACTGGGATGGGCAACAGCTGATAACAGAAGAGGGCAGACCGGAGTACTCCCATGAACGATCGCGTTTTGTGAAAGGGCAACTTTCCGATGAGGCTGTCCGGCAGATCATCTTGAACTTAAAAAACTGGCCTGGTACCAGCAAGGCGGCCACCTGGAAGTACTTTCTACTCGGTGGACAGATCGATGCCCGATCACCAACCGATATGGCTTTCGTTCATCGCGGCTACTCAATGCTATCCAGTATCGAACTGGAATGGACGCCGGCCGACGATGCTGCCCTGCTGGCTAAAAATGAACAATGGCTGACGGGCTTTCATAATCAGATGGAAGCCTACACATCATCCTATTGCTACCAGAATTTCATCGACCCTAGTCAGGAAGGTTATCTACAGGCATATTACGGCACCAATCTGCCCAGGCTTCAGGCGATCAAACGAAAATACGATCCCGAAAACCTATTCAACTATCCCCAGTCGATTCCGGTGTAAATCCGATACATCAGCCAACCGACGACCACGTATTTATTTACAAGTTGTTTCAACTCATGAAAAAACACATCCAATTCATAGCCATTACCCTACTGGGTATAGCCGCGTTCTCTGCCTGCAAAACTGCCACCGACGATACCCCTGTAACGCCGTCACCACTCACGAAGGGGAACGCGCCAACCAATGCCCATAAGGTGATTGCCGCGTTAAGTATGATTGCCAACGTCAATTACAATCTGGTAACTACTTCCGAAGCAGCCCTGCAAAAGAATACCCTCAAAATCGACGATGCCCTCAAAAACAATGCAGCCTTGCGCGCGTATGTAGGCACCGACTGGCGCGTGGTCTGGGGTCCCGTCATTTCGAACAGCCCGAAAAAGTCGAATACCAGTGTAGTCGATAGCTTCGTCACCGACAACACCATGTATGTGGCGCGGGGAACGAGTATAGCAACCGGCAAACCGATGTACGTAGTCGGTGTTGCGGGTACGAATATCGTTTCTGACAAAGGCTGGCGCTCGGAAGATTTCAATGTATTTAAACTGGCCGACTGGGGCATGCCCAGCAGTGGCAAAATCAGCGACGGCAGCCAACTGGGGTTGAGCATTCTGATGGGTATGAAAGACCCTTCGACAGGAAAAACACTGCTACAGTTTCTGGGCACCCAAAGCGACATCACCTCTACTGAAATAGCCTTTACCGGCCACAGTCTTGGGGGAGCCCTGTCACCCCTTATGGCTCTCAAATGCATTGAATGGAAAGAACAGATGGGCTACACAAACCTGAAAGTAAGCGCCTACCCAATAGCTGGACCTACACCCGGTGACGCGCAGTTTGCCACCTATGCTGCCCAGAAGTTTGGTGAAAATTACTTCTCGGTGATCAATAACTACGATATTGTTCCCTGTAGCTGGCAGAAGGACATGTTTGCAACCATACCAACGATCTATGCCAGTGCGCCACCGTTTAATCCGGGTGGCAAAAGTGGATTTGAGCTTCCGGCATCCGACAAACTGGCTTTCAATGCGCTGAAACCTGTCATTGACCTGAAGACCTACAAACGGATCGCTCCCGACCGGGAATACGTGTTCAATGGCACTCCAAACACCTACCCCGACAATTCGGGCTCATTTTTCAAAGAAGCTGGTTATCAGCACACCAAGGCCTATTTCAAGGATGCGTTTCAATTCCCTCAGTCCGTTACCGATGCCATCACACTGCTGATTGCCAACTAACGCTGATGATACGAGCTCGTTACTGATTTCTCTTTCAGCAAAAGCCTGTACGATTGGTTATCGTCTAAATTCAGTATTCATAGGTGTGCCGTAAGTCCGCAACGGGAAACCCTGTTGTAGACTTACGGCACACCTATGAATACTGAATCCATTTTTCTTCACCTACAGAAGTCGGTCACTTACGATTCATCATGGACGAACTCAACCATAGCCGAATCGCTATTCATCTGGTTCTGCACCTGATCGCCATTCGAATAAAAGACGACATTACCTACAGCATTAGTCGGCTGTCGCTCCAATTTACGATTGCCTGGATTAGCCGGCACTACGTCATCGCCTGATTTTACTCGTACCGATCAACAAAAAAGCCCGTATCTGTGATGCCAGAAACACTGGTTATACAGATACGGGAGATACAGGCATCAACGTCGGGTATCCGACGAATCGGTAGCTATGGGTTAGAGCTTGATAATCTTATAAAACTCGCCATCGTTCGTTCGGAGAATGTACATTCCGGATACCCATAGACTCGTCGAAATCACATTCTTTCCTTTCTGAAGCTGAACGGCGCTGGTCGATCGGCCACCGCTATCGTATACCGTTACCTGTGTATCGACATTGCTTTGAATGGTTAATTGGCTGTCCACCGGATTTGGGTATACAAACAGGGCTCGGTCTTTCGAATAATCGACGGGCATAATCTCGCTGTACGACATGTCGCCAGTATTGCCCAGTTGCATGATGCGGTAATACACGATGCCCTGCCCTGAGCTGTCGATCAGTTTCGGTAGATTCTGATGATAAAATTCGTAGGTGTTGCGTCCACGGCCTTTGCTGGTAACGACACCGGCCTGCTCGAAATGTTCCCGATCATACGAATAATCGATAAAGTACTGGGCCACTCCTTTCTCTAGGACTTCCCACTGGATAACGGGTTTTCCTGTACGCATATAAGCGTCCGTTTTAATCCATTCGTTGATTTGCTGCCCATTATAAGATGTCAGGAAATACGCCCCAAAGCCTTCGGTATAAAAGCTAACTTCCCAGCGTCCGGCGAGTGCATTCCAGGTGACCTCCGACCGTTTGGGAAAGATCTCCCGGACGTTGCCCTGGTAGGAGTTCAGCAATCCACTGTTATCGGCACTCCGCCCCAATTTCTGCCAGATCATGAGGTTACGGATACCGGAGGAATCACCCGCCTGACTGGGAAGCTTATACGACGGGTTGGTTCGGTTATAGGCATCGAACTCCTGCTGGGTAAAGTAAAGGGTAACCCTGGCGCTGGCCGTAGTCGTATTCCTGCTCGGGATTAGCTGGTAATGCCGTTTCACATACTGCGTTCCCTGTACGGGATCAATCCATACGGAAGTCGTCAGGGAGTCGCCCACTGCCGTGGTCGTGAAATCACTTTCAACCTTAGCAATCAGATTATCGCAGTCAGCCTCGTAATGATTCGACAGCCCGTATGGCTGCACTTCGGTCTTACTCATGTTCCGGCTGGCTATTCCGCTATGTGCAAGGGGAATCATGGAAACATACACCTTACGGGTTACGGTATGCCCCATTGCATCGGTGATCCGCACCCGGTGATACCCTTCCGATAGGCCGGTGGTCATGGCCGTCGTGTCGCCCGTCGAAGGCCAGTAATAGGAATACGGTGGATAGCCACCCTGAACCCGCACGGAGGCAATTCCCGAATTAGGCGCACTGCAACTAACCCCCACGTGCTGGTCGGAAACCTGCATCTGCCCATTATATACACTGACCTCGTCATAATCGTTGAAGTTGGTAATCAGTTGCATACACAGATCCGTATAGAGGTAGTCCGAATTGTCGGTGTAAATAATGTTGACCTGGTTGTTGGGATGAAGGAGCCCGTCTCTCATCATATCGCTTACGGCAGGATACAAACTGCGATTCGCCTGGTCGACTTTCGAGATACTGCTCTCCCCCAGACCACTTATCATCCAGCCCAGTATCGTCACCAAATTTCTGGGGTCTTCGGGCGTTGCAAACGCTTTAAAGACTGTATATCCCATTTTAGCTATTTCAACCCCACATTTGGTCACGTACCAGATGTGATGCCACAGACCGGGCTTGGGCGATAGCAGACAATTCCGCAACGGCCTCAAATCGCATAAAAGCTTATTGCCTAACAGGCTAACCTGCCAGTCCATACGTTTATATGAGCCGGTATAGGCCGAGTTGGCGAAGAAATTCCGCTGATTGGCGATCAGGTGATCGATGCGGCTGTTGGTAGGGTCGATGTTTCGATACTGGCTACTGTTGCTGGTTTCAAAGACATCGCGAATCAGTCCTAACCGGGTAGCCACCAGTTCATCGGAGGCTGTCAGGATTATTTTACCCCGAAAGGCACGAATAGGCTTATTGACTAGATCAGCAAAGGTTTTCTCATTATCTGGCTGATACAGTTTACCCTTGAACGGGCTGATGGTTTTTGTCAGATCGTCGATAATCGATGTAAACGTATACAGGGCAGGATTCAGATTCTTGACGTTGATCACTACGAATTCCTGTGGATGAGTTGCCAGAAAGTCGGCAGCCGATTGCAGGATCGTACTTAAACCTTCGCCCAGGCAGGCTGAAGCCGTCGGATCGGCCGGACTTACGGCATTATGCAGCAGGTTCCCATCATCAAAAAACTTGTACGGGCCAATGTCAATTTTTGTGTATCGGGAATTGGAAATATCGAGCCCGAAATAGCGGTATCCCATAGCAAGCTGCTTCGCGACATCGGTCGACTGTGTCACAAATCCGCATTCATTACACTGGCCAAAATTGGGCAGGCTAAGCTCCTGGTAATAATTGGGTCCGTAACTCACCTGAGTGGCGTCGTTCATACCGGCATTATTACTGCCGGGCAACACCATGTTTTTGAGTGTATGCTCATCTTTGAACAAGGCCCCCATCCAGCTCTCATAGGGATAGTCGAGCGCCTTGGCCATCATGATGTTATAATACGTATCGAATATACCCGTACCGTTAGCCGTCGGCCAGATCATGTAGGTGATGAGGCTATTCAGCGAAATCAGGGAGGGAGTCAGGTTAGCAACCGCCGTGTTAGTAGGTAAGGAAAATTGTTTGAAACTGTTTTTGTTCTTCAAATTAATGACTCCCTGCCACACTCGTGTATCATCTCTGGCACCTCGCCATAGAATATGCACATCGTTATCGTTTGTATTCTCCTTTCGGAAAAGTAACGGCCCGTCGATATGCGAACTGTGATCTGTATACGTATGCCTATCGTTTATATCAAATGTTTCTTTATCGATAAAACCGGAATTAAGCTGATTCCCACTGTCGGTACCGGTCCAGGCAATCAGAAATTGCCGATCAAGCGCATCACAGATTCCTACCGTTCCTACACAGCTTTCGTTCAGCGTCTTATCAAGAACAACCATCTCATCTCTCCAGTGAATGGTAATGGGGTTAAACGTTGTTTTCCCAAAGCCAAAGAACCGGATGCGATTATTGTCTTTATTCTGCCCCACAAAAATCACAGCATCGTAAACTGGGTGATAGATGGCCGTGATATTAACCAGATTTACAGGCGATCCGACAATAATGCCACGGCGGGCTATCTTCACCGTTCCTTCCCGCCCAATCGCCAGGTAATGGATTTTGTTCTCCTTCTGGTCATTGTAGTAGATGTAGAGTGAATCATGGTACACCAGCATGGTGGGCGAATAATTGGTGTAGGCAAATCCGCCCAACGTATCCTCAAATCCATGGTAGACATTGGCATCGATGGCTTTATCGTTTTCAATCAGTTCCTTCTGGTGCGTGCTACCCAGACAGGCCACATTCAGGCTTCCCAGTACTCCGGTCCAGGACACGTAGATATAGTCTTTGAACTTAATGGATACTACCTTACTGGTGGCATTACAGCTCTCTTCATAATCGATTTTACCACGAAATTCACCGCGTAGCATTTGCGTAGAGCTGCCAAAATGGAAAAGTGACGGATCATTTTCTTCCGTTAACTGTCCATACGAATGAGCCAGCCCCATTAGCACGAACAGGACTGTTATAAGGTATTTCATCGAATTTGTTCGTTTTGGCGATATGGGATATTGATTCACCGTGAAGCAGCCATTGCTACTTCACGGTGTATCTGGAAAATGGGGCCGTAAATCAGACCTGGCTCGTAGGGCTAAAAACGGGTGGCCGTATCGTTGAGCCAGCCTGAGTAACACGAACCAATGCCCTTAGAAGCTCATTCCGACGATGCGCATATCACTGGACTCATAAACACCCGCCGGAAAAATGGTCGACTTATAGAAATCGCCAATCCCTACACCATGAGCTTCCTTGATGGCCCACCAGGCCGAGCTACTGCAGATAAACCGATCAGGAGCTTTCCATTTTGCATACAACATTTCCGGTGCATAGCAATATTTGCGGTCCATGACACTGGTGATCTTCTGATAGGTTTTCGAATTATCCAGATCCGTCTGCGAACGTTCCCACGACACGGGGAATTTATACCGATACGTTACCTTGATGGGTTGCATCAAATAAGTAACCCCATGCTTACTGGTCCAGTCTTTTCCAAGTTTTTCATTGTGCATATTCTCCTCATTGTTTGTACCAATCGAGAGCACATAGTCCGCATTGACGGTGGCTGGAATTTCAGAAGCATCCTTACTAACAATCGCTACGTGACCAACATCTAAAATACTCCCCCCCCCTGCATTCAAGGCTAACGGCGACCCGGTCATAAATCCACCTGGCAACGATACCAGCACGCGTCCTTTCCGCAACCCGCTCCGCATCTTATCGACGAATTTCTGAGGTGTGTTGTTGAAGCATAGCGGATTGAATGTCACCACGCTATATCCCAGAATACGGGAGTCGGCCAAAAACTTCAGAAAAGTCTGTTCGGTTGTTGACTGACTTTCGAGTCCCAGTTTTGGCGGGGGACCAGCACCCAGTGTATTCTGAATGTCTGCGGAAACGGTTTCGTAGGGGTTACTGCTTTTGATTCGTGCAGCTTCAGCATTAAAGTCGAAGTTGTCAGAAAAGGCCGATGTCTTTACCGTTTTATCAACGGCTGCGTTAACCAGTTCAATGTGATCATCGGCCTGCTCGTTGGCCGCTATTTTGAACTTGCTATCCAGGAAACTGGCTTCCAGCTTAACGTAATCCTTCAAAAACGTATGACGGGTGGTTTCGTCCAGGTCGAAAAATGAGACTGGTTTGTCTTTTTCGTCATACAACTCCATCGAAGCCAGTTCTGCCACAAAATCATTATAGAGCGAATCGGTATACTTTTCAGCACTGTTTTTAGCCAGTTCCGCCTTTAAAACGGCTGGGTGATCGGCATACCATTCGGCCATAACGGCAATGTCTTTGTAGAACTCAACCGCATCCTGGTCCAGCGACGCCAGATTCACATCGGTTGCTTTAACGGTTATAGGATCTTCAGTTGGATTCAAATCGGAAGCTGGTTTGGAACAGGAGCCGACCAGCGCCAGGAAGATTAAAACGAGAGTAAATCGGGTGTACTTCATAGTTAAGCAGAATAGTAATGTTTGAATCAAAACTATCGGCTCCATCAGGGGCGAATGCTACCCTAACGGATAGTTCTTGCCCAGATGGGTCAAAACTACCCGTTAGGGTAGGCCATTACCCCGCCAAATCGCACGATTAACGCTGGTTTATCGAGTTGAAACGCTTTGTTTTGCCATCGATTACGTGATGTCTGTGCTCAACAAAGCCTTAATGAAGTCGTTTGTGTATTATCTGATTGTGGCCGGATTAACCCTTGCCACGCTTTTTTGCTTCCATTGCCTCACCACACATCATCAGTCCAGCGAATGGCTAGCCGAAAAACTTACGTTTTGCGGGATCTCCGCTTTTATGAACGTGTTTGTGCTGACTTACCACGTCAGCCATCCACCCCACCCTAAATTTTTTCTATCGACACAACGACGTACTGTTCTTTACATTCATATTGGGTCGGGCTGTCTGGAATTGGGTAGTTGTCTGTTGGCTTATCTGACGGGCCATGCAGACTGGGCCTTACTCGCTGCGGGTGTTGCCCTGGCAGGACACATACCCACGTCGTATTATCAAACCCCACTTGTATCGGGCTCAAAAGCGATTATGATAGCTAGCTATGTGTTTGTCACGACGCTCCATTTGTTCTGCGCCTTTCATCTGCTGATTAATCCCCAGTCGATGTACTGGCTATTCAATCTGTTTCTGGTGCTGAACACCTACGTCTGGGTACGGGTATTTTATTTTCTATTTGGCCGGATCGGGCTTTTCACCGATTCATTATATACCAACTCGGTACTCTTCGCGGTGCTGCTGGTTCTGCCAACTGTTTTAGGGTTAGTCGGCAATGGTTTATTCGTCGGCTATCTTACTACTACAGTAGGTTTCTATTACCTGCTCATGCGACCAAATAGCCAGAAGCGTTCTCAGTTGATGATTGAAAATGCCCGCCCATTGCTGGTTAGTAAGGTATTAAATGAGTAGAATTAAGCGGCTGATTACAGACACAAAGAGAAATCCCGTAACGAGTCAGGTTACGGGATTTCTCTTTGTGCCTGTTTAAGCTTTCGAAAATGAGATTAAAACGAGTGATTTTGCCGTTCCGACCATAGGAAGGAATCTCAACTTTTCTTTTGTTTTCCGGCCAGCGCCTGTTTTTCCGATATAGCCGTGATGGCGGTGACGAGTCGGTCGAGGTCTTTAGGCGTATGATACACGTGAGGAGTTACCCGCACGCCTTTGATGTTTTCCCACTCGATGGCCGTTGTATGGATTTTATATTTGTTCAGGAGTTGGCCGTCAATCTCCCCGGGTTTCATGCCATCGATCGAAAACAGCGCTACTGCCCCAGCAAATTCTGGCTTCAGCGACGTATGAATTTTCACACCCGGCAAATCCTTCACCCGTTCCATCCAGTAATTTTTCAGGTAGTGCGCGCGGGCAAACTTCCGGGCTGTACCAATGCTATTATGAAAGTCGATGGCTGTACCGATGGCCATTTCAGAAGCAAACGAACGTGTACCCAGACTCTCAAACTTGCGAATATCTGGTCCATCGGGTTCATTGTTGGACAGCAGTGCCCAGATGTTGCGAATCTTGTTTTGCTTAATGTACAGCATGCCACTGCCAAATGGCGCACATAGCCACTTATGCAGGCTGGTTGCATAATAATCGGCACCCAGATCAGGGATTTTAAAATCGAACAGGGCAAACGAGTGGGCGCCATCGGCAATCACCTCGATACCGCGCTTATGGGCTTCGTCGGCAATTTTCCGTACCGGCATCACCTGCCCGATCCAGTTGATCATGTGCGTCACATGAACCACTTTGGTGCGGGGTGTAAAGGCCCGGATATACTGCTCAGCCAGCGCATCCTCGTTCTCGCTCGGCAAATTCAGGTCCAGAAAAACCAGTTTGATACCATCCCGTTTTTCGCGCTGCTTCCAGGCGTTGAGCATATTCGGGTAATCCTGTTTGGTCAACACGACCTCGTCGCCGGGTTTCAGGTTTAAGCCGAAAATGACCGTATTCAGGCCTTCCGTTGCATTTCGATTGATGGCGATTTCTTCGGGCGAGCACCCACCCAGATCGGCCAGTTTTTCCCGCAGCGACTCGCGGCCCTGATCCAGAATCCGCCACATATAATACGACGGCGCTTCGTTGCAGTACTGATAAAACCGGATATGTGCGTCCTGCACAACCTTTGGCTGTGGGCAAACCCCTCCATTGTTCAGATTCAGCAGATTAGGCGACACCGTGTATTCCGATTTTACCCAGGCCCAGAAATCTTCATCTTTGGCCCACTCCGAAGCCAATTTGAGCCCGGCATCGGCCGTTGACATCGGACTGGCGAAGGTTTCCGGAAGAAACGATGGAAGAGTAAGGGCGCCGGTAGCTGCGGCTGCAGACTGGCGAAAGAACGCTCTGCGGGTCGACATAGTAGCTTATGTATATGAGGATGAGTGCTATATCGGTAAATCTACAGGTTTTTCAGTTATTCTATCAAAAAGAAACTGATTAGTTTTGCCTATGCCAACGACTGACGCAGTTAACACCTATCGCCCTTTGCTTCTTTCCATTGCGTACCGGATGACGGGTGAAGTTATGACCAGTGAAGATATCGTTCAGGATACATTGACGAACTGGCTCAGCCGGTCACCAGACTCCGTTCAGGATCCGAAAGCGTATCTGGCCAAAAGCGTTATGAATGCTTCACTCAACCACCTGAGTGCCGTAAAACGCCAGCGGGAGGCTTACAAAGGCACCTGGCTACCCGAACCTATCAGTTGGCCCCACCCCGTACTGGATGCCAAACTGGATATTTCCTATGGTTTCTTATTGCTCCTGGAAAAACTGTCGCCCCTCGAACGCGCCATTTTCCTGTTAAAAGAAAGTTTCGAGCTGGACTATACCGAACTGGCCGATCAGTTCGACATAACAGAAGCGAACTGCCGCCAGCTTTATCATCGGGCCAAAGAAAAAATAGCCAGTTCAACCCGTCGGTTTACAATTGACCCACACCATCAGCAAACCTTGCTCGACGCTTTTTCGCAGGCCAGCACAACAGGCGACATCGATAGTTTCATGCAGTTGCTAAAAACGGACGTTGTGCTGTATTCCGATGGGGGTGGTAAAGTACGTACAGCTATCAATCCGTTGTTTGGGCGTATGGTTGTTGAACGGTATCTGCGATCGATGGTCGAAAAGCGAGGGGCTGAACTAACCGTCAGAACGGCCCTGATCAATGGGTCAATTGCGTTTTTATTCTCCGATCAGGACACACAACTAGTAACAACGGTTATGGTACTGGACATCGACGAACAGGGCATTGGTCACATTTTCTCGCTCCGAAATCCTGACAAATTAGCTCACCTCCAGAAAAATTAATCAAAGCCTGTCACAGAATGGACGGTTGGTTTGTCTTGCGCGAAACATATCTCAGGTTTCACGCATATGGTACAAAAACATCCCCGCTGGGTGCAGGCAATCCTGCTTTATTTTACATTGGCCAACAGCCTACCCGGCATTTGGGCGTTCTTCATGCCCGTCGATTTTTACAGTCATTTTCCAGGTTTCGGACATAGCTGGGTTGCTGTCGATGGTCCCTACAATGAGCATCTGATTCGCGATGTTGGGGCTTTCTTCCTGGCATTTACCGGCCTTAGTTCGTTGGCCCTTTTCGCTCCGCATACCGTAACTGCCAGAGCCGTGGCCATTAGCCTGCTCTTATTTAATATACCTCATTTGTGGTATCATGTTCAGCATTTGCACATGCTGTCCGTAGCCGATCAGATTGGTAATGTAGTGACCCTGTCGCTGAGTGTACTTCTGCTAATCCCGCTTCTGTTCTATAAGCCTCATCTTGTTCAACCCCAACACGCCTGACTCTGAAAATGACTAAAATCTTAATTCTTGGTGGTACGGGAGTACTCGGTTCGGCGATGTCCAACTGGCTACATAACAAACAGGCGGATTATCGAATTGGCAGTCGTAACCCGATCAAAACCAAATCCTATAGTACTGTTAATCAGTCCAGCACTGATAACTGGAGCCATGTCGACCTTGTTTCAGGTGAAGGGTTAACGGAAGCAATGGCGGGTGTCGATACCGTCTTACATCTGGCCAGTGGAAATGGAAAAATTGGTAGGGATTCGTTCGAATCCGTTCTCACGCGCAACATCCTGAAGGCTATCCCCAAGTCAGACGTAAAGCATCTGATTTATTGCTCGATCGTCGGTATCGATAAAATTCCGTACGCCTATTACCAGGCCAAGCTCGACTCGGAAGCGTTGATCCGTAACAGCCAAGTGCCTTACACGATTCTGAGAGCTACGCAGTTTCACAACCTGATCGATTTTTTTATCAGTAAGCTCATGCAATTTCCCATTGGCTTTTTGCCCGGAAAGCTACTGGCTCAACCCATTCATGTCGACGCGGTAGCCGATAAGCTCTACCAATTGATCCTGGCCGGAAATCAGAACACCATCCTGAATCTGGGAGGTCCGCAGGTACTCGATTTTCAAACACTTGCTAAATCTTGGATGAGGTACCGACACATATCGAAACCGGTGCTTCCGGTACCAATATTGGGCTCGCTCATGAGTGGTTTAGCAAAAGGGTATAACACGTGCCCGGAAATGGCTACCGATTCAAAAACATGGGATGACTATTTGCAGAACATGTACGGCATGCCTTCATCCTGATAGCCTGTAATGTTGCGGTTCGGCTGGCCTATTGAGAAGCGATTTGTATCCATCAACTTCTCAGTAGGCTAAATCAGTCACAACAACACCTATGCGGGTGTTGAGCTAGCCGATGTGCTAAAGAAGGAACTCAATCAATGCCAATAATCCCAGGCGACTTTGGCAATCCGGGCGATGACGGCTTCACGTGTTTTCGCGTCAGCTTTGGCATCGGAAACCAGCACCGCAATGGCGATGTGACGCCCGTTAGGCAGCTTAAGGATACCTACGTCGTTGGTAGCGGCTGTAACACCATCAATCGTCCAGGAGGTGCCGGTTTTATGGGCCACCGGAGTACCTGCCGGGAGTAATCCTTTCAGTCGTTGGAGGCCCGTTTGTGTATCGATTAATAGATGGAGTAGCCATGCATGGCTTGTTATGGATAAGCCTTTACCCGCCTGAACGGCCTTTAATAAAGCGACTAACTGGTCCGGTTTAGCCCAGTTACGATACTGAACGGCATTGTCACTACCAATTTCTCTCTCCGTGTTTAAAACCATCACACCTGTCACGCCCAGCGTCTGCAAGTAGTTCATCACAACGTCTGGTCCACCCACAACCCGCAACAGCACATCACTGGCCGATCCATCACTTTCTGAAACAGCATATCGAAGAAGTTCGGCCAGCGTTATATCGGCTCCCTGAGGGAATTTATCCCGTATGGGGCTATGTTGCCGTTCGGATATATAATCGCTCTGGGATACATGAACCAGTTGTGTCAATGCTAGCTTCCCCTGATCAACCTGATGCAGGACAGCCATACCGATCGGCAGTTTGTAAACGCTCTGCATCGGGTACTGCTCATTTTCATGAACTCCGACCGACTCCCCCGTTTCCAGTAACGTAGCGGCAACCCCTACCCTCCCCTGAGCTTCCTGCGCAATCTGTTCGATTTCGGTACGGAATTGCTCGATGGACTTTGTGGTCCGCTTTGCCGTCTGCGCATACGTAGACAAAGCCACCGATACCGCCAAAACAAGAAGATGAATTCTGAAAATGAGCTGATGCACCGTAATTGCGTTTGGGAAATCCATCGGAAAATTAACGATATCTCTCCACTTCACGACGATCAACCTATCATAGAGCCATCCATGTAAAATAGAGGCTGCCCCATACGCTTTGCCGGTATCTTTCATCAGCAGTTAAATTATTCCATTACCGACACCTGCAAATCACACGCTTAATTTACATACTCTTTATGTTTGGCAAGAAAACCGAGGCCGCTGGTAAAGCCCCAAAACCTAAAAAGTCGCCCCTACGGGAATGGCTCGACTCGATTCTGTTTGCGGTCATTGCCGCCACACTCATTCGCTTCCTAACCTTTGAAGCCTTCGCCATTCCGACCCCGTCTATGGAAAGCGACCTGATGGTAGGCGACTATCTGTTCGTCAGTAAGCTTCACTATGGCGTACGGACTCCCAAAACGCCGTTACAGGTTCCGCTTACCCATCAGAAAATCTGGGGCACTGAAATCCCGTCGTTCAGTAAAGCGATTCAGTTACCCATCTATCGCTTGCCAGGCTTCACAACCGTTAAAAATGGGGATGTAGTCGTTTTCAATTACCCACCCCCTAAAACGGGCGAGACAGACTACCCTACCGACCTGAAAACTGACTTTATCAAACGCTGCATTGGCATTCCGGGCGATGTTATCGAAATTCGGCAGGAGCAGGTCTATATAAACGGGAAGGTGATGCCTACCCCCGAACGAGCGCAAACCACTTATTTCGTTAAAACAACCGAAGAACTTGACGAGCGCTTTTTCCGCAAATACGACATCGTTAATGATTTTAAATCACCGGAGGGACCTTTCATCAACTGGCAACCCCTTGCCGTTTACAACGATACCACGAAAACGTATAAACTGGTCGGTTACCGGGTCAACACCACCAAAAACATGATTGCCAAATTCAGGGAATTCGACTGGGTAAACGGTATTGAACCAATGACGGAACCTGCTGGCCAGGTAGGGCCCGGTATTTACGGAAGCTCAGCCTATGCCTGGAATCAGGATAATTTTGGACCACTCACAATCCCTAAAGAGGGCATGACCATTCCCATTACGAAACAGACCATTGCGGTATATGGCCCTGTCATCGTACGGTATGAAGGCAACGAAAATGTAGAGGTAACTGACGCCAGCATTCGAATAAACGGCAAGCCAATTACGTCGTACACCTTCAAACAAGGCTACTATTTCATGATGGGCGACAACCGACACAACTCAGAAGATTCACGTTATTGGGGCTTTGTTCCAGCCGACCATATTATCGGTAAGGCCGTCTTTGTCTGGATGTCCGTCGATCCGGTCCCGGCCGACGTATGGCACAAAATCCGCTGGAATCGCCTGTTTCGATTGATCGATTAAGGTGACCTTCGATGGGAATGGATTTCTCCTTCACGGAGAGCAATCAGCCTATTTTACCTACTCGTTATATATACTTATAAATTAAAAATGCCAGGACCCTCTTAAGCGATTCTGGCATTTTTTATTCAAAAACCACAACAATCGACTGATTAACAATAACTTACCAATCAACTTATCAGTACATTATACGTTATTCTCTTTTACGGCTTAAAATCGAGGTATTTATTCCTGTAGTTCAAAAAAACCGATCCACCACCCAAAATCGGGCATTCGGCAACATTCATTTTCTGGCGATGAACCTCCGTAGCAATTTCGCCCCAACGAAAAAGCACCTCACTACAGCGGAGTACTACCATGAAAAAAATACTTCTTTTATTATTTATAAGCAGTACAGCTTTTGCTCAATTCGGCCCTGGGGGCGGTGGCCCCGGTGGTGGCCGATTTGGCGGGCCAGGCGGTCAGGATGGATTTGGCCAGAAAAAAGAAAAGACGTTCATACCCGGCACCGATACCGATACACAGCCTAAAGGAAACGGCAAAATATCCGGTATCCTGATGGATTCAACCACTAGCAAACCCGTCGAGTACGCTACCATTGCCCTGATCAATACCCAGACTAACAAACCAATCGACGGTACCACAGCCGATGACAAAGGGCGGTTTACCCTATCGAAACTGGCTCCGGGCACCTACAAACTCCAATACTCTTTCATCGGCTACAAAAACCGTCTGTCGGCTCCGATTACGATTGCCAAAGGTTCTGAGATCAATGTAGGCGTTATCAATCTTCCTCCAGATGTTCGCACACTGGCCGAAGCAACCGTAACGGGTCAGGCGTCGATGATCGAAGAAAGGGTGGACCGTCTGGTGTACAATGCCGAAAAAGATGTGACAACCAAAGGTGGAGACGCTTCTGATGTGATGCGTAAAGTCCCCATGCTCACGGTTGATCTCGACGGAAACCTGACCCTTCGGGGCAGTAGCAACATTCAGGTACTGATCAACAACAAACCCAGTACCATTGTTGCTTCCAGCGTCGCCGATGCTTTGAAGCAGATTCCGGCGGATATGATTAAGAGCGTTGAAGTTATTACCAGCCCTTCGGCTAAGTATGATGCCGAAGGCTCGGGGGGTATTATTAACATCGTGACTAAGAAAACAACGTTGCAGGGTCTGACACTTGATGTAAATAGCGGAGTAGGTAACCGGGGCTCGAACCTCGGCCTGAACGCCAACTACCGCACGGGCAAAATGGGCTTTTCGCTCAGCGGCTTCGGACGGGCCGAGTACAACGTAAAAGGGGATTTTGAAAATACCCAGACAACCAAAACGGCGAATGGCAACCAGGTTACGATTCAGAATGCCAGCACCCTTACACAGCGGCTATTCGGCAACTATCAGTTTGGCTGGGATTATGACATTGACAAAAATACGTCGCTGACAGCCAGCGTACGCTATGGCGCCCGCAATGGAACCTCAACGCAAAATGGTCTGCTGACAACCACCTACTTGCCGGGTGTCAGCAACCCGGTTCTGAATTTACGGGACGTTTCAACAAAAGATATCAATGGTAATCTGGACGCCAACGTTACCTATACCAAAACGTATAAACCTCAGCAGGAACTGAGCATTCTGGGACTCTATAGCCAGAACAACCGTCAGAACGATTTCACGGCTGATCTGCTTAGTGCAACCGATATGCATACCATTCTGTCGCGGCAGCGGAACGACAACCCCAGTCAGAATAAGGAATCGACCTTACAGATTGATTACCAGACCCCGTTGAGCCAGAAAACACTGCTCGAATTTGGCGGTAAAGGCATCCTTCGTCAGGTCAACAGCGATTATACCTATTTTCTGGCTCAGGGTGCCACGGGCGATTACGTAGTCGACAATACCCGCCAAAATAATTCACTGAACTACCAACAGCAGATTCTGGGCGCCTATGCTTCGATTACGGCAGCGCTTCCTAAAAAATTCACGCTGAAAGCCGGAGCGCGGTATGAATATACCCTGCTGGATGCCCGGTTTGGATCCGAACAAACCGGCACGCCTATCTCTCTGTCGAACTACGGCAATTTGGTACCTAGTGTTAATATTTCGAAAAGTCTGAAAGGAAACAAAACCCTGAAACTGGCCTACAACCGCCGGATTCAGCGTCCCGGCATCCAGTTCCTGAATCCAAACGTCAACTCGTCGAACCCAACCAACATTAGCCAGGGCAACCCGTATTTATCGCCTGAGCTGACCGACAACGTGGAATTGAGCTTATCGATGCCGCTGAAAGCTGTCTATCTGACCACTTCGCTCTTTGCCCGCCGGACCAACAACGAAATCACCAGCGTTCGCGACACGGCTACGGTACTGGTAAACAATGTGGCCCAAACAGCCATTCGGACCAACTACCAGAACGTCGGCTACGAAGATACCTATGGCATGAACGTGTTTGGAAACATTAACCTCTCTTCGAAACTCCAGCTCAATGGCGGCTTCGATCTGATGCATGTTAACCTGACCAACAACAACGCCAATCCAATTTACGCAGCCTCAAATTCTGGCTGGGTACTGGGCGGACGACTCTTTGGCACGTATACCATTGGCAACGGATGGGGCCTTCAGGGTGGTGGCGGTATGATGGGCCGCCGGATTCAGCTACAGGGCTACCAAGGGTCATTTGCCTTTTATAATATCGGTTTCCGGAAAGAAATTGCTCAGAAAAAGGGAAGCATTGGTCTGGTTGCCGAAAACTTCCTCAACCACCCTTTCACCGTTCGTTCGGAATCAAGCTCGTCAATTCTGAGTCAATCGAGTGTCAATAGCTTCTACAACGCTGGGGTTCGGTTAACCTTTAGCTACAAAATTGGCAAGATGAAATTCGTCGATAGCAAACGGAAAAAGTCGATTGAAAACGATGATGTAAAAGGCGAAGGCGGTGGTGGTAATGATGGGCAGCAACAGGCAGCCCCTGCTGGCGGTGGTGGCGGTCGCCCTCGTTCATAGCTAACATTGGAAAACTTTAGTGTCTAAATAGATTTGGCCTCATCGAATTGGGGCCAAATCTATTTATGGCCCTACAGGCACTTATTCGTGGCGTGGTTCAGCACTACAAGGCATGTAATTAGCTAGTTGCTATTATTTGTAAAGGTTTTTTTTATCTTTCGCTGATCAATTTCAATTTACTGTCGTCTGGAAGTCGTTATGCGAGTCAGGTATTTTATCGGCTACTTCCTGCTAATCTTAGCGATCTTCTCTCAGGCAACACCCCAAGGAGTAGCGCAAGCTATTCAGAGAGATAGCCTCGCTACCTCCTCCGCTTCCATTGCCCAGATCAAATGGTTGCGAAAAAACCTCCAACAAAACAATCGACTACTGAATCGTTTTACTGCCGACTCGCTGCTTCGAGCTGCCCGTCGGCTCAATGATCGCGCAAGCCAACTTGTGGCCCTTTGCCAGTTAGCCACTAGTCAACGTCAGGAAGATAGTCAATCACAAACGGCTAATATACGCCAGGCCGAAGCACTATCTTTGGCAGCCCAATTAATCGACGTTCGAGAGGTTGGCTGGGCACTTTCAACGGTGGGAAATTTGATGAAGCAGGATACGAATGCTCGTTTATTACCCGTCGTTCGTGCCTTAAGCACAAGCATGAATCAGGCCGCTGTCAGGATGAAAGAAAATCCACAAAGAGGGCGGTTCTTCCAGCCGTCTACCGAGGAACTAGCCAAAGTGCCTTTCCCGACAGCACGCCCTACCCTACCCTCCCATCGATTTAATACCGAAAAATTTACTCAGGTTACACCACCTTCTTCGATTCACTTTACGGAGGGCTGGCTCGATAGTTTAGTCAGGCTAGGTCGTCAACCCTCTCCCGAACTCACGAAACTGACCGAAAAAAAGAAGATTCGGGATTCGAGCCATCAACTGAGTCAAACGTTTGCCCAACGGGGTGATTATGCAAAGGCTTATAACTATTATGTACAGTATACTGCCTACAAAGATAGTCTGGCGGCTGAAGTAACGGCCCGTCAACTGGCCGCCATTAAATTCCGCCAAACCAGTCAAAAGAAAGAAGCACAGATCAAACTGCTGGTAGCCGAACGCAAACTTCGTGAACAGGATGCCCGGCAACAACGTCAGCTACTGTTTCTCCTGGTTGGTCTGGCTTTCCTGCTATTCGCCTTTTCGATTACGCTGGTCCGATCAAATCGGCAACGTATGCGAACAAATCAGCAGTTACATGACCAGAAAGAAGCCCTTCAGCATACCCTCAGTGAGCTAAAAACAACTCAAAATCAGCTTATTCAGTCAGAGAAAATGGCCGCACTCGGCGAACTGACCGCTGGCATCGCTCATGAAATTCAGAACCCGTTAAACTTCGTTAATAACTTTTCGGAAGTCTCCGCCGAGTTAGTCGATGAACTTGTAGAGGTTCAGCACGAAACCGGCCCAGTCGATGAGTTACAGGCAGAGTTACTAGCTGACCTGAAACAGAACCTCCAAAAAATCACCCAACATGGTGGGCGGGCTTCAGCAATAGTAAAAGGCATGCTCGAGCACAGCCGAAAAGTTACGGGCGAGAAAGAGCCGACGGACCTCAACAGCCTGGCAGAAGAACAACTCCGACTGACCTATCATACGATACAACGTAACGATCCCACTTTCGAAGCCAATCTCATTACTGAACTTGATACGACCCTGGGGCTAACGAATGTAGTTCAACAGGAAATTAGCCGGGTTTTAATGAATCTGTACACCAATGCTTTTTATGCCCTTCAACAGAAACTTGCCTTAAACCCAACCGGTTTTACACCAGAGCTACGCGTCCATTCAGAACGCAGGGGAACGTATATCCTGATCTCGATCTGGGACAATGGCACGGGCATCCCTGAGGCAGTCCGGGAAAAAATATATCAGCCGTTTTTCACAACCAAACCCAACGGAGTTGGCACTGGGCTGGGCTTATCGCTCAGCTACGATATTATCACGAAAGGATACGGCGGCACATTAACTCTCTCTACCGAATACGGGCAATTCACCGAGTTTACGATTACTCTGCCTGCGTCCGATTAACAGTCTTACAAAACGTATATAATTATCAACTTATTTACTAAACCATATACGTCTTATAACATATCTTTGGCAATCGTACACAAGACGGCTACCTTGGAGCCGCCAAACTCCTTATCGTTATGACGATTACGTTTACTCCAATTGAACTCCCTTTCAAAGTAGGTGCTACTGTTTATGTAAATCAGGAGCATGGTCAACGACGTCAGGATGAGAAAGGCCCCACCTACCCTTATTTCGAAGCTCAGATTGAGCGCATTTTCTTTGATGGTCGCCTGGAAGAAATGAGTGTCATCGACCAGCCGGTTGATGTTTACGAATTGAAAGTAGCTACTGCTGTATACGAACTAAAGCCAATCGGCAACTATTCGGACCTGGTAAAAATGCCGTTAAAACTGAAACTGCCCGTGAAAGAACCCAAGCTATTTGGCAGCGAACAGGAGCTACTGGATTATCTGAAATCGCTCGAACACATCGAGCAGCACGTAATTCCCACTAAGCCTGACCTGGAAGGCGAACCGTCTTGAACCAGTACTCCCGAATACTGATAACAACGTCTAGTAACTGGCTGTGCGTAGAGGGTTTTACAATCACCGATTGAGCCCCTAACTGGTAAGCTAGCGATATTTTGTCGACATCTTCAACACCAGTAAGCATAATTACTGGAATATCAGCCCATTGCCGATTAATCTTTAGGTTCATCAGAATTTCCAGCCCATCGGGATACGGCATATGCATATCCAGAAAAATCAAATGCGGTTTGGCTGCGGGGTCGGCCAGAACTTCCAGAAGAATCAGGCCATTGTAAAAAATGCGTAATCGACAATTAGGAATAATTTCATGGATGGCCATCTCAAACAGAATCGCATCCTCCTCATCATCGTCTACTAAATACACTACTCGACTGGGGTCACTTTTGGGTAGAGATGATGTTGTCATAAGTTGAGATTTCCAAAGTATGAATAATTAACTATTCATACATAACTAAAGTGGCCCCTGAACGTCCCTGATAAATTTAAATTTTACGCCAAAGCTATGACATTCTTAGCGATAGACCATATCAGAGACGGATAAATAGCCAGAAAGTAACTGATTGGTTTCCGCTACACGGTTCACAATAGGATAATACTCCCCTATTCGTTTATTGTAAACCGTGTAGCGGATTTTTTCCCTACTATGGGAATTTTGGGAACTTACTAAAATCGGGTTTACGCTTTTCCAAAAACGCGTCTTTCCCTTCTTTGGCCTCCTCCGACAGGTAATAGAGCAACGTGGCATCACCAGCCAACTGCTGTATACCGGCCTGCCCATCCAGCTCAGCATTGAACGACGCTTTCAGCATCCGAATGGCAATAGGGCTTTTTTCAAGGATTTTCCGGCACCAGCTAATTGTTACCTCCTCCAATTGCTCAAGGGGCACAACTTTGTTGACCAGCCCCATTTCCAGAGCCTCCTGAGCATCATACTGATCGCATAAATACCAGATTTCCCGGGCCTTTTTCTGACCGACCACCCGAGCCAGGAATGAAGCGCCAAAGCCTCCATCGAATGACCCTACTTTGGGGCCTGTTTGGCCAAAGCGGGCATTTTCGGCGGCAATCGACAAATCGCAGATTACGTGCAGTACGTGCCCACCGCCAATGGCATACCCTGCCACCATTGCAATGACAGGCTTTGGAATACGGCGGATTTGCATTTGCAGGTCCAATACGTTTAATCGTGGCACTTTGTCTTCCCCAACGTACCCGCCATGTCCGCGTACCGACTGATCACCACCTGAACAGAAGGCTTCGCCCCCTTCACCTGTCAAAATAATTACGCCAACCCGTTCGTCCTGCCGGGCAATCTCCATCGCTTCCGACATCTCCTTAACGGTCAATGGCGTAAAGGCGTTGCGCTTATGTGGTCGGTTGATACTGATTTTAGCAATCCCGTCGTAGTAGCTGAACAGGATTTCCTTGTATTCTTTAATGGGTTCCCAAGGGTAGTTACTCGTCATAAATTAAGAGTGAAAGAGTGAAAGAGTGAAAGAGCGATAGAGAAAATAAAGCCGGAATTCCGCACTAGCACTCTTTCGCTCTTTCACTCTTTCACTCATTAAATGAAACTTCATGATACTGCACATCCCACGTATGATCGGCCATCATACGAACCGTGGCGAGACAACGTTCAAAAGGAAATTTACGCCCCCACTCATTGGGAGCGACCATTGAGAGAAGGTCCGTACCGTTTTTACGCTGATAAAAATAATACGTATGGCCAACCACGGGTTCAAAACTCATTTGTGCTGCATAAATACGCTCGGATATTTCGACCCGATTCCGAATGGCCGTAGCCTGCTCAGCCAGCAACTGCATTTGTTTATACAGTTGACTGAGCTGCATGTCGGTTTGCTCACGCATGGCTGCAACAGCCCGCCCTGTAATTTTACCTTTGTCTTCAGGTCGAATGATGGCTCCGCCAACCGAGTGGGCATAAGCCAGCAATCCTGGTGATTCGGCAACTTTATCCGGTGAAATCGGATTGATAAAAACTTTCGCTTCTTCCATATTTGTTAATTGGGTAACCGCCCGGCAAACGTATTTGTTTGCTGTCGTTGAATGACAAAAAATAACGCATATTTACACCGATGAATCCGGTATAATGCCACAAAAGTACATCAAAACCGCTATGGATACTACGTTTCTGCCCTCAGATCAGCCAACAATGCACCGTCAGGATTTTTTCCGGCTGGTCGGAACCAGCATTGGCGCCATCGTACTGAAGCGCTGTATGATTGGCTGTAGCGATCAGGCTGATGGCACTCCTCCGCCCGCACCTACCCAAAAAGTTGATTTCACACTGCGACTGGACGATCGGGCCAACGAAAATCTGACCGTAAAGGGAGGCTATGTAATCAGCAATGGGGTGATCGTCGCCCAAACAAAAGATGGGCAGTATATAGCTGTATCGGCCAACTGTACGCATCAAAACACCCAACTGGTTTACAAATCCGTAGAGAATCAATTTTATTGCCCGTTACACCTCTCCCGCTTCGCTCCGAATGGCGATGTCATTGCAGGCCCGGCAGTCGTTCCGCTTACACAATACATTGTTGAGACCAACCTGACGGCAAAAACCATTCGAGTCCATAATTAAGTGATCCTATATCTGTGCGCAATCGTATTATTTATGGACTCCTACTGATCAGTGTCATAGGATTTGGACTGGCATCGCGATCTTTTTTGAGCAATATCTCATTCATTCGGAATTATGCAGGTGATGCGTTATGGGCATTGATGGTGTTTCTGGGCGTCGGACTCCTGTTCCGCCGATGGTCAACACGCATGATTACACTCATCGCCCTTTTGTTTTGTGTGTGCATAGAAATCAGTCAATTGTACCACGCCCCCTGGATCGACTACCTGCGATCAACCCGATTAGGCGGTCTGGTACTGGGTTTTGGCTTTCTCTGGAGTGATCTGATCTGTTATGCATTCGGCATTGCAGCCGGAGCTGTTACCGAATTCCTGCTACTTTCTACTTCAAGCCGATCTGATAACCCGGTACAGGCCGCGCACCCCTAACAGTCATTTTACACCATGCTTATTCTGTCACCCAACGTTTGGCCCCAGCCTGCTACGCCTTACGAATCTGAAGCACTGGATTTTTGTAAAGCCTGGCAAAGTGGGCAAACAGAATTTGTTCTCCATACATCGGGATCGACCGGAACGCCTAAACCGATTCGACTGACGCGGGCGCAGATGCAGGCCAGTGCCCACCTAACCGGGCAGACCCTTGGACTACAGGCAGGCGACCCAGCACTGGTTTGCCTGAATATTCGGTATGTAGCCGGTATTATGATGTTGGTCCGAGGCATGGAACTTGGTCTACCCATGACTATCCTTGAACCCTCCAGTAACCCACTAGAACACCTTGACCTGGCAACCTCCCATTTCGCTTTTACGGCCCTTGTCCCCCTGCAACTCCAGACAATTCTGGAAAAATCGCCCGATAAGCTTCCAATTCTGAATGGCATGAAGGCCATACTGGTAGGCGGTGCAGCTACCAGCCCGGCTTTGGAGAAGGCATTGCAAGTGATTTCAGCCCCTATTTTCGCCACCTATGGCATGACCGAAACGGTTTCTCACATTGCCCTCCGCCGACTGAATGGCCCGAGCGCATCGGATGTATTCACCGCGCTTAAGAGCGTGACCCTTGGCACCGACGAACGAGGTTGTTTACACATTACATCAGCCGCCACCAATTTTGTGCGGGTCCAGACCAACGACGTGGTTGAATTACTGGACAACCTGCATTTTCGTCTGCTGGGCCGGGCTGATACCATCATCAATTCAGGAGGGGTTAAACTACAACCCGAATTGATTGAGCAGCGAATCAATCAAGTACTAACCGACTACGGGCTCTCCTATCGGGTTTTCGTTGCTGGATTACCCGATGATCAATTGGGAAAGCGCGTAGTAGCCTTCGTTGAACAGGCTCATTCCACACCGCCCGAATTATTTTGGCGAGCCTGGGAAACAGCGCAGGCCGACATCCGTCAGCAGATCGGGAAATACGCCGTTCCCAAAGATGTCATTATTGTCCCTAATTTTGCCGAAACCCCTACGGGTAAACTTGACCGTCGGGCAACCGTCGCCACTTATCTTGACCAATCACCCTCCTGAGGGCTGGTTTTCTATCAACATGTATGTTTAAACACCTTCAGATTCGCTACCAGACCGCTCGTTCGTTACCAGCCCCATACGCCTATTTTTACACCCTCTCGGCCCGTCCGGTTGGCAGCAATGCCTTACAGATTGAGCTTGTCATTACCTATCCCGACCGCGACGACATTGACGACGATGAGTTACAGGCTGAGGGCTATACCCGCGATGACGATTTTAGCTGGAAAGGTCAGTTGCCCAAAACCTGGCTGGACACAGTGACAGCCCTGATTCGAAAAACCGAACTACAACCGCTGGAGGAGGATTCGCTGGAGGAGGATGACGACTTCTGGAATATGGCTATTGAAGCCAATGGTGCCCGGAAAGAAGGCCAGCCAAACAACATCGACGATTGGCACTATCTGATTCAGGAATTAATGCAGGCGACCTATGAAATTACAGGTCGCGAACGCCCTTTCGAACTAATCTACCTCGATCTCAACAGCCGACAGGGCGATATTGAAGTGTACCTGACAGGTTCCTTTGCTGAACGACAGGTAACGATCCGCAGCCTGGAGCAGCGACGTGAACGTTCGCGTACGTTTCCCTGGACCACTCTCCAGCAAATCATGAGTAAGGTGTACGCCCATGAGTTTTCACCAGATGATGCGCTGCTCAAACGTCCAAAACGGGACGGGCGATGGTTGAATCTGGGTGGTGAAGAGTGGTATGATATTCATGCGGTTCCCGCCTTGATTAAGCTCTTCAGCAACTTATAGATGGGTAGGTGGGCTAGAAGCAGGCTACCGAACCCAAACGTCAGTAGCCACCATTCCTTTCAGATGGTACCCCTGCTCCCGCGCCGACAAGTTAGCTACTGCAAGCACCCGCTGCCAATTGGCTAACTGTCGGGTCTGGATACCCGCCGTCAACCGAAAAAACCGGATCATTATCCAAAGAAGGGCTCGTTGCCATCCGACAGTGGTGGGTACAAAGTCGGTAACCAACCATAAGCCACCCGGTTTCAGCACACTGTATAGCCGGGGTACGAATGAGTCTTGTAGAAACGATTCCGAAAAAAGATCCAGTACAAATGGCGTCAGGATCACATCAAAACGCTCTTCATCGGTCAGACTGGTTTCATCCCCCAATCGAAACTCAACGCTACCCATTACCGACAGACGCACCATCCGCCGACTGGCTCGGGCGAGCATCTGGGCTGAGGCTTCCAGATAAACCACGCGCTTCGGCTTGCAACGCGTCAATACCTGCTGCAACAGCCAGCCCGTTCCACCACCGACGAGTAGTACCGTAGCCCCCGTCGGAATCCGATTCAGCCAGGTTAGCTGCGCCTGCTGTAGCTTTCGACCAAATACAAGGAAGGCGAGTAAATCGTAAATGGGTGCAACCGCATTGAAGTTTCCGCCAGCCTTGGGTTTGGTCTCCATCTGTATCTGATTATTTCAGTCGATTTTAGGTACTCCGCCTACCGAAACATATCCGTCTTATTTTTCCAGATCCTCGCCAAACGACAGGAAATCTTTGTACATCGCACATTCGCGAATCATTTCCTGGTTGAACGGGCTATTCGTGTGATTGTTGAAAAAGTCTTTGTAATACTGAGCATACTTCGTTTTGCGAAGGGCCAGCATGTTTTTCACAAAGGTTGAATCCTCCTCATACACATAGCCATTCCGAACCTGCTCGATGGACTTCTGTAACGAAAAAGCATTGGCTTCACACCGGGCCGCCATATAGGCCGAGCGATCGGCCAGAGCGGGCGTTTTAGCCGATTTGGCCGACTTTTCGAAATAGGTACGGGCCGTAGTCGTCGTGTAATAGTCCGTATGCATCAGTTCATCGAAACGTTTTTGTTTCTGTGTCGGATCGGTTGGCGTATCATAAACGGGTGGCTCTCCCCCACTCCAGAAAGACTTTGTTACAAGCCAGGCGTTACCGTACCAACTCATATTCCAGGCACCACACCCTAACAGATAGTAGAGTTCAGCCGCTTTATCGCCCGAAGCTGATTTCGCCTGCTGCTCAAGTTCAGCCATACGTCGGGCAAAAGTGACTGGGGTGTAGGGGTTTTCTTCTGACTCAGCGGGGAAGTTGACGCCTTTTCCTTGCAAACGGGGCATTTTTATGGCAAAGGGGTTATTCGTAAAGAACGTTGTGAAGGCATCGTTCTTCCACGTTTTCGGGTCTACTTTGGTAAATACGTCGGTAGCCTCGGCATAGTGATGTTCCATCATAAGTCGTCGGCCAAGGAGCAGATTCAGGTAGTCGCTGGTTAGGCCCGATAATTTTAACAGTCGCTTATCGAAATCGGTCAGGCTGGCTTGACTGGCATAGGCAAGCGTTTGTCGAACAGTAGTCGACGGCACCGAATCTTCAATAGCGATTGGGTCGGCAATGCTCGAAAAGTCCCCATTCCCCTTCGTTGTCAACATGGTTAACAGGTACGCTTTCGCCTGACTCGACCCATCGACATCGGGGGTTTTCGAACGCGTACAACTGGCGAACCAGCCCTGTTTAGTCTCTACTTTCTGCTGATAAATAGCAGCAAACTGTTTGCAGGTCGCCACAAACGCGTTGTTCAGCCGGAAGCTCTGGGTCGTATCGAACTCCTCCAGGTAACCAATTAGCTGATGCTCAACGTCGGGTGTCATGACTGATGTTTGAGCGGCCAGCAGCAGCATGCGTTGTAAGGCAATCTGTTTTTTCAGATTCGGATTGCTGGTCGGAAGTTGAGTCGCCTGATCCAAATGCGTTTGTGCCTCTTTGTAATCCTTCCCAATATAGTCCAGGTACGCAGTCGCGGTGTACCAGAATGCTCCGTCGCCAAGCGCTTTATTCTCAGCCGATTCAAGCGCAAACGCCCGAAGTTTATCGAAATAGGACACGGACTCGGCCCGACGGCCAACGAACCCAAGCGAATCTGGCTCAGAACTGTAAGTACTGTGCATGTACTCAGGCCCATCCATGAAAAAATAATACTCGTTCCGGTTGATTTCCCGCGCCATAATCAGTTCGACCAGTGGATTTTTGGGAGCCAGATGCACGAGTGCTTTGAGCAGTTCCAGCGCGTCCTGCCCCGGCTGAATGGCACACAATGCATAAACGGCAGCTCGTTCCCCATCTGTTTTGGCGTACTGTAGCGCTTCGTCGCGAAACGTGATTCCATATTTTCGCAGGCTTGTTTCGGCTGCCCTCCGTCGCGATGGGCAACGATCAAACACCTGAGCGAATTCATAAATCGCCCGCGATGTATCGCCCAATGCCAGCGTTGCCCCCGCCCTACGGCAGAGAGCCCAGTCGCTTATGAACGTTTTCTTTGGCAAAGGCTTTACTAGCCGATCGTACAACTGAGATGCCTGCTTATAATCGGCGCGTTCGCACGCCAGCTTAACCGCCTGAAATGCATACCGCTCTTTCAAAAAAGCATCGCTCGTCGTTTTATAAGCCGCTTTGGCTTCTTCCAGCAGTTGCGGCAATTGCGCACTATCGATCGGTGCAGCGTCTGTTGCCCAGGGGCTTGCCTGTCCATCATCGGCCGACCAGGCGAATTTCAGATAGGACACGGCCGGAGTTTTAGACGTTTCCAGTATCGAGGTCAGTTTCGTAACGGCACCGGGCTCTTCTTTGTAAAGTGCCTTGCTCACTTCGGTATCGGACAACTTTCCTCCGGCATACGAAGCCCAGGCCCGTACATTTTCGTCAATCACCAGGGTATCTTCATACGAAACACCCCATTCATTATCGGCATAGAGCTGGGGAGAAAACACAAACCCTCGGTCGCTCGGCAGCATGGTAGCCGATTCGGGCTGAAAAAAACTCATAAACTCATTTGGATCAAATGAGGGGCCGCAGGCAAAACCCAGCAGCACAGCTACAGACAAGGCAATTTTACGGAATCGGACGGAGGAGGGTTTGGATGGTTTCACGAGAATAGGCCGCTAAAACGGTAGAATCGAGGTGGTATAAAGCAAATGTAAGGGTCGGGTTTTTAATCTGCCGAAGAACCCGTTCTTTTTCCGTCAGCAGTACTTCGGAAGAAACAGCTTCCGTTCGGAACAGATCGCCCCGACGGATGGAAAATCCAAAAGCGGATGTATCGCGGTTTGCCACAAAACGAACGCTGTCTGGCTGGGCTGTCAGAAACGGGCTGTTTGCCAGCTTCTCTCGATCCAGGTTAGTTAAAAACGTCAGAAAACGCCCGTTTCGATACACGACCGTCCAGCGAAACAACGGCAATACCAGATCGAGGGGTAACGGATAGGTTTTTACGAACGACAGGTACTGGTTGGCCACGTCGGCATCATAGATGGAGTTTCGCGTATCGGCCCGTTTCCAGTCGGCCACGTTGTAAAGCATGAGCATGCCACGGCTTACGGGCGGTATACCCGTTTGGTCGGTGTATTTGATCTGATGCAGGCGAATGGTTACCGACAATGGGCAACGTAGCTGAGTCGATAACAGATTCAGAAGTCGGAAATACCGATCGCGGGTGCGCGTACTCCAGTCACAATCGAACTGTACTTCCCGAAAAGTAATGTCTTGCTGCTGACCGATCCGCAGGACGGTTTCCGAAATATGCGTAGCCAGTTCTGACAACCCCTCCGACGTCAGGTTTAACAGTGTCCGATTGGTGATGAACAGGACCGGCACGATATTACCCTCCGGCTTTTGCTGAAATCGAATCACTGCCTTAGGAATAGCCTGGTGGGTTTTCGGGTCCCAATCCACATCGAATAGATGCAGATAAACCTTCTTAACCGGCATTTTTTGTAGCAATTCTAGCTCCGACGCTGTCGGGTTATAGCTCGATTTCCAGTGGTAAAAAGCGGGAGTGAGTTGTTTGGGGGAATCGGTCGGTTGGCAGGAAAGCAGAAACAAACTTATCGCAGTCAGGCGAAATATATTTATAAAAAACCGTTCCCGTTTACCCATTTGGCGTAGCTATGCAATCATCAATAGAACACAGATTATTATGCTTGATAAAGATCTGTGTTAATCATAACAATCATGATACTCCGTGTTCTATTACAACTTATCGATACAATTTAGATGGATTTTTGAGATTGTTGATCCATTGCCGAACTTCCGCCAATGTACCGATCATGGCGCCAGGCTGGCCTTTTACCCACCCTTGATTGGCCTCGGCATCCAGCGTTACTTCACAGGATAGTAAACCTGGATAGAGCCGAAGGTGCATCGTAACAGTCGAGGGGCCAATCCATTTCACATCATCGCCCGACCAAAGATAATCTAGATTAAACAACGTTACATCGTCACTCAGGCGTATCAAGTACGGCTGATCAATCCAGTGGCTCATACGGATTTCATTACTGGCAAAACTTACTTTGTAGCATTGATCGGGAGAAAAAAACTCGTCCATTAGTAGTTGTGTTTGTTGGCGGCAAAAATAGGTGGGCCTTTGTGGTGTTATCCATATCCATTTAGTATCTGGCCATTCTGCCTGAATAGTTGGGGCAGAAAACCAAACTGTTTACACCTAAGCCTACCTGTCGACCAACACGCTACTTAATTAAACGGACTATCAGATCTGTTATCGGATCAAAGGCAGGGCAACGACAAAATCGGTTGCCGTTTCCTCTACCGTTGGGGTCTTTTGCCCCAGAAGCTGGTATTTCGACAGAATATTTAATAACCCTTTCTGGGTTGAATTGACCCGGCTTGCCGATTTCCGCTGAAGTGTATTGCTTACCTGTAGCCAGCCCTCCTCGTTAGTAGTCAATCGAATCAACAGAGGCCGATCTGCCGAAACGATGTTATGCTTTACCGCATTTTCGAGCAGCAACTGAAGGGTCAAAGGCGGAAGCTTATACTGCAAAAAATGCTCATCGACGGCTGTATTCAGGTTTATTCCAGCCCCATACCGGGTTTTGAGCAAGTGATAATACGACTCCACAAAGCCCAGTTCGGTTTGCAGTGTAGTTAGTTCACTACCATTATTACGCAGCAGGTACCGATACACACTCGACATTTCATCGACAAAGCGTTCTGCCTGTGGTGGATCATCGGCAATCAGCGACGACAGGGTATTGAGGCTATTGAATAAGAAATGTGGATTAAGCTGGGATTGTAAGGCCATCATCTGCACCGCCGACATTTGCTGGTGGAGCTTTTCGGTTATCAGTTCTGATTCCAGCCGTTGTCGTTGTAGTTGTTCGCGTTCGCGGGCCAATCGCTGCTCCACGATGGCACTTTTTATTGCCGCCCTCCGCTGCCGATAGCCCAAAATCAACGTAAAGCAGATCAACTCGGCCAGTATACCAAACTCGAAGTAGGTAAGTGGCGCATCCAGAAATGAATCCGGCGTTTTCATTTTGAGCCCTACTGCTGTCAGCAGCATCGAAGCAGCCCCGCCAGCCAGAATAAACCCGGAGCCAAGTGCTACGTATTTCGGTACGACGCCATTCAGTCGACTGATCCGCCAGACGCCATAGCCTGCCAGACCAATCATGAATAGCCGCATCAGTGTATGAGCCGTGTCGTACAGAGTCGGATACCATTCCTCAACGACAAAGCAAAGCAATGCCATTAGCACCACATAGGCCAGAATGAGGCCTTTTGCAGCCGTAAACCACCGAAACAATCCCGGCAATCGGTCCCGTATCTGAATCAGGGCGTTCGCAAAATCGAAGTAGACAAAATAGGCAAACATGGGCGCAGCAACCCGAACAAAATACCAGGTACTATTCGATACGTAGTGATAAATCTCAGCCACCCGTAAACTAAAATACACCAACCAGGCCAGCATATACAGCGTGTAAAGGCCATAGAGACGCTCGCGGTAAATGCCCCACTGCACGATGTTCAGCAATAAAATCGAGCTGACCATACCCGTAAACAGCAGATTCCAGGTGGTAAACGTCATGAAGTACGATCTCAGTTAGGTAAAAGGGCTTAAAATGGCCATTTTCGGCAAAATTCGTCAACCTCTTACCGGATGAACCGGAAGTTCCTGCGTATGAAACGTCATAAAGCAGGTTTGAACTTGAATTCGGTTATTAAACAATCATCAGGCAAATGTATCACCAGAATTTCCATTCAACCTAACGTCTTTCCTCCCGTGGGCGACATTAAAAAAGGGCTTTCAGATGCCAGGCAGCCTGAAAACCCTTTTTTCTGAGCACTGGTTCGTGGCGTTCAGTGCCCAAACCGGATAATTCGTCTCACGCGGTTTTGAGGACCTGCCCTCACACCAAGGACTGCCTTCGTGACGTCTGGTTCTCAAACCAGACGCGGGCGGTTTCTCAAAACCGAACGAGTTGGTTCAGGCGGTTTTGAGGACCTGCCCTCACACTGAGGGCAGTGGCAAAACGCAGTGTTCTGGCTTTCGCAATCAACCTCAGCAAACGGCTAAGCGCCTGCTTTAATAGCAACTGTTTTTTTGCTCTCTGGTTTCACCACGATCTCTTTCCCAAGCACGTGAAGCGTTATTGGCCCGGCAGAAAAATTTTGTACCGTCACATCGGCCTGTGTGGTCGTCACCTCCAGCAACGCTTCGCGGAATCGAATCTTAAACGAGAAAGCGGCCCAATTATCGGGACAATACGGGTTCAATACCAATTGCTGCTTTTCGACCCGTAACCCACCGAATCCTTTCACCACAGCCAGCCAGGTTCCGGCCATACTCGTAATGTGGCAGCCATCTTCCGTATCATTATTGTAATCGTCCAGGTCGAGTCGGGCGGTGCGCAGGTACATTTCGTACGCTTTATCTTTCATCCCCAACTTTGCAGCCAGAATGCTATGAACGCAGGGCGAAAGCGACGATTCATGCACCGTCATGGGTTCGTAAAACTCGAAATTGCGTCGGAGGGTATCCGTATCGAATTCATCTTCAAAGAAGTAAATCCCCTGCAACACATCGGCCTGTTTGATGAAACACGACCGCAGAATCCGGTCCCACGACCAGTTCTGGTTGATCGGCCGCTGCCCTTTCGGAATATCCGTAACGGGCATCAGATCTTTATCCAAAAATCCTTCCTGTTGCAAGAACACACCCATTGCTTCATCAGAAGGCAGGTACATCTTATCGATGATTTGCCGGGCGGTTGCCAGTTCTTTCTCTTCACGGAAATGAATCCGGTCGATTAGCTCGGCATATTTCGCAGGGTCCAACTTTTTTACTTTGGCAACCGATTCGGAGGTGTACCGGAGCGTCCAGGCGGCAATGTAGTTGGTGTACCAGTTGTTGTTGACGTTGTTTTCGTATTCGTTCGGTCCCGTTACGCCCAGCATCACGTATTTTTCTTTAGCCTTCGACCAGTTGACGCGCTGGCTCCAGAACCGGCTGATAGCAATCAGGACTTCCAGCCCATACTCAACCAGATACTGCTCATCGCCCGTGTACCGAACATAGTCGTAGATGGCGTAGGCAATGGCTCCGTTCCGGTGTATTTCCTCGAACGTAATCTCCCATTCATTATGGCACTCTTCACCATTCATGGTCACCATCGGGTACAGCGCTGCCCCCGCCCGAAACCCTAGTTTCTGGGCATTTTCGATGGCTTTCCCCAATTGCTTATACCGATAGACGAGTAGATTTCTGGCCACTTTCTGATCGGCGGTGGCGAGGTAGAAGGGTAAACAGTACGCTTCGGTATCCCAATAGGTGGAGCCTCCGTATTTTTCCCCCGTGAAACCTTTGGGGCCAATATTGAGCCGTTCATCTTCGCCGGTGTAGGTCTGATTCAACTGAAAAATATTGAACCGGATGCCTTGCTGAGCAGCAATATCGCCTTCAATAACGATATCAGCCATTTTCCACTTATCGGCCCAGGCCTGCTTTTGCTCAAACAGCATTTTATCGAAGCCCTTGCGCGTAACCCGTTGGATATACTGCCGGGCGTCTTTAAGAATCGTATCCGAATCGTAGTTCAGCGACGATAGGTTGACGCCATATTTATAAATGACCGTTTCCTGCCCCTGCCGACAGTCGAGGGTGATCCGGTTGGCTACGTACTTTTCATACTTGATCGGCTGCGACTGATAATCAACCCGTACGCCGTCCTGCTCAATCTCGACGCACATACCCGTAGCCACATGAAAGCCTGTTTTGCGCGTTCGTAGTTCGATGTAGGCTTCGCCATAGCCTGTTTCCTTGCGGACCTCATCCCAAAAGGTTTCGTCGTAATTGGCGTCGCGGTTGCGGATATCGCCGTCGATATAGGGAGTTATGGTGATTTTGGCGTCGAAGTTCAACGGTTTTATGGCATACCGAATGGCGCCCGATTCATCGTCCACGATGGAACAGAATCGCTTGGCCACAACCTGTAGTTCCTTACCACTTTTCAGCCGGGCGATAAACGAACGTTCCAGGAAACCTTCCTGCATATTCAGCACCCGCCGGAAATCGCGGACCTCGCAATGAGCCAGATCAAGGGTTTCGTACTCAATATCGACGTCGATGCCAATCCAGTTAGCCGCGTTCAGGACTTTAGCAAAGTATTCGGGGTAGCCGTTTTTCCACCAGCCTACGCGGGTTTTATCAGGATAATATACCCCGGCTACATAATTACCCTGCAAGGTTTTCCCGGTAAATTTCTCTTCAAAGTTGCCCCGCTGCCCTAAACGACCATTCCCGATCGACATCAGGCTCTCGGTTATTTCGTTATAGTCACGGTGAAAACTCTCTTCAACAATGTTCCAGGGGTCTTGGGTCAAATAGTGTTTCATTCAAATCATAGGTTATAAACAAGCCCATTGGCTAGTGTAAAGTTCTTCCAACTACTCAGCTTTTATGAGCAAAAGTACCCATTTCTGCTTTAACCCGCATAGCTTGTTTCAGATGCCGTTCGGTATGAGCTGCTAACATCAGGAACGCGTCGCCCAGCCGAATCTTGACCCAGTTTCCAAACAGGGTCATGACTTTTTCCCGATTCCAGTCGAGGTAACCGGCTTTATCCAGCAGACTATGCAGTAAGGTTTGTAATTCAATAAATTGTCCCAGTACATCAGCCGGAATCAGGTCAGCCGCTGTTCGGGGACGTACCACACCAGGAGCAGGCAGTTTCAGTTTTACCTGTGGGTCTACCGCAAACAACAGCGCCTTCCCAACCCAATCGCTTTGTAGGGTTTGATCGGTTGGCATTGTCTGAACCAACCCCAGTTTATCCACTTTATGTTGAATATTCCGAATGTAAAAGCGCTCAGACAGATTCAGGTGTTGTAGACATTCAACAATACTCCAGCGATCAGGCGCTGGTTTCCAGCGAAGCTGCTCCTCGGAAAGAGGAGCAAACTCCTGATCAACCGTTTGCAGAATCGTTGAAAGACGCGTCTGAAGATCTTGAACTGTCGTAAGTTTTTGCATAGGAACGGCTGCGACGGATGATCAACCCGAAAATTTAACAAGCAATATATCAATAAAAATTTGTGTTCCTGCCGTATTCCAAGTGTATCGTTACTTATTGCGCTTCCAGATGTGCCTGTTGAAACAGTTCGATATCACGCTTGGTGTTCAAGTCAATAGCCCCGGCTTCAAACGGCACTTCGGCACAATCGTCACGGTGCCGAACAATGATCCATTGCAGGCTTTTATCCCCTTCTAACTGAAGCAATTCCGTAATATAGTCCCGATTAAAAATGGCAGGAACCCCAATTTGGGTACTATATCGGCAGGCGATAATTCCTTTACCCGACTCACTCCGCACCTCAAGCATATGTAGCAACAACCCCAGTGATACCAATGGCTGATCGATATGCAAAACCAGCACCCCATCTATATCTTTATGCGTCAGATAGAGTGCCGCCAGCCCCGTTTTGAGCGACGATGCCTGACCTGTAGCCCAGCCGGGGTTATCGATGACTGTGATGGGTAAGCCTGACAGCTCCGGTATAATTTGTTCGCGCCTGGCTCCCAGTACGACCACAACAGGGCCCCGTTGCAAGGCAAGCGCACTCTCAGTAATCCGCCGAATCAGGGTCTGCCCTTTATAGATAAGCAGTTGTTTGGGTTCGCCCCCCATACGAGATGAATCCCCGGCGGCTAATATGATGGTTCCTATTCTCAAGTGGTTTTCTTTTTACGTCAAGACGAATGTAGGAAAAAGGATTGAGGAGTTAGGAGCGAGGAGTGAGAATAGCTGACGCATAATTTTGTATCGCACTCGCTATTCTCACTCCTCGCTCCTAACTCCTCACTCCTTTTTCACCAAACACCTCAGTTGGATAGCCAACCTGCACCAACGATAGCCCCTCAGCAGGAGCAGCACGACCAGCCTGCCTTCGGTCGCGGGACAGGATGATTCGGTCAACATCAACGACACGAAGTCGCCCCTGCCCTACGGCCAGCAATGTTCCCACAATTGCTCGTACCATGCCGTGCAAAAACCGATTGGCCCGGATATGAAATACTAAATCGCCGTTTGACTTTTGCTCCCAATATGCCCAGTCGATCTGACAGTTGAACGTTCTAACATCGGTTTTTACTTTACTGAAACTCTCGAAATCAGTGTGATTCAATAAAATAGCCGCAGCTTCGTTCATCTGGTCTACAGCCAGTGAGGGCGTAAACACGTAGGCAAGCCCCTCCTGAAATGGATCTTTTCGCCGGATAATCTGGTACTGATAATAGCGAAACGTAGCCGTGTATCGAGCATGGTCGTCGGCACGAACCGGAAAGCAATCATACACAGCTATATCAGGCGGAATCAGACTGTTTAACGAACGCAGTAGATGTGGTGGCAACGCATCGTCGGTTTCAAAATGGGCAAATTGCTCACGGGCATGTACACCCGCATCGGTTCGGCCACTCCCGACAATCGGTATGGGTTTTCGGAATACGGTCGAGAGCGCTTTCTCAAGCACTTCCTGAACGCTCACCCCATTCGGTTGACGTTGCCATCCGTGGTAGTTCGTTCCTCGATAAGCCAGTTGAAGGAAATAACGCATAGCCGCAAAAATACGGCCTGGATATCGGATATAAGTAGTAGGGGCTTTGGTATCCGTGAAAATCCGGTGTCCAAAGCCCTACTCCAAGAGGAAGGGCCGAAAAAACGGTACGAAATCAATCGATTGAACGAACTTGTTAATCACATCTCGTACCGGGCACCGCTCATTTACATTTCAAAGCAGGTTGTTGCTTTGTTATACTACCTAACTACTATTCGTTAGATAGGGTTTTATAAAACCAGATAAAAACGCAACTAATCCGCTCTTCAGGCTGACCCCATCCCTACTTTCCCCACTGAACTATCAAAGCCGCTCCACTTCGAATCGTATCTCGTCGATCAATTGACGAAGTCGATCCGTATTGGGCGGTGGTGGCGGCATGGTCTGACTGACAAACGCACAGATTTCCCAGACTTCCAGCACATCCTTCAAGGCAATTTCCTGATTAGGGATATCAGCCCGGTCGGCAGTCAGCAATAGCGTCCCTTTTATCTTCACCTGATTGTATACACGACGACAACAGATACCCGCCCCAGTCGAAGGTTGAGCAACCAACAGCACGTATTGTTTCCCATCGGCAATATCGAACCAGTTCCGTATAAACCGCCCCACAAGCAGGGCTCCGGGAAACACGAAATCATCCCCAGCCTCAAAAGCGCGGTAATGGCCTTCGGGCAAAGTCGGCAGGTGCATGGCGGGCAACCGATAGATGAAATCGGGCTGCTGATACCGCTGTTTGTACTCTCCAAACAGCCGTTGCATGACTACTGGAATGCTGGGGGCAAGCGCCTGGGGAGCAGCCGTCGGCTGTGCTGATCCAAACGATTCCTTATATACGTTGTTGAACGTTAATGGCTCCTCTGGCCGGGAAGCAGGCATGGCAGGCCGTGGCCCCGAAGGCTGACCAAACAACTCATCGACAGAAGGTTGGGCGGGCAAACTAACCGGCCTGGCACTCGGTTGTACAGACTGAAACGCGGCTGGTTGCCGCGACTGGTCCGGCCGGATGGGCGAGGTAATGACCGGCGGCCCTGGCACAGTATGATCAATTGCTCGGCGTGGTTCTTCCTGCGTTTTGTAATACTTATTCAGCACCGACGACAGTGGCTGAGGTTCAGGTGCCGAAGAAGCTGGCTGGGCAAAAATATCCGGGAAATCAGGATGTTGAAATGGGTCGTTTTCATCCGCATCAAGCTTTCCGTCGGTACGAATAGTCGATGGTCGTGAATCGATTGGTTTGGATGCCTGTCCAAGTGGGATACTTAAATTAGGGGTTTCGCGGATTTTCCGTAGATCCTGCCGCGTCAACAATTCAACGGTTGTATTGAAAGCTCTGGCAATTGCCTGCATATTCTGCTGATTCGGGTTGGCACGACCCTCCTCATAAGCCCCTAATAATGAACGCTTAATATTAATCTTTCGGGAGAACTGCTCCTGCGTCAACCCATTGAGCTTACGCAGATAGCGGATATTATCACTAACGAGCGACATCCAGTATTGGTGATAAAGTTTCAGCTAAGATAAACGATTCATCCTGTAAATCCATATCAACCATTATTTTGTATTTTTATCGTAAAAAGTAGTCCGTTTACGCTTTTCTGTTTACTGCTCACAATTCATCCGTTTACAGGGTCTGTTTTCAAAAGCTGTGTAGCGACGAACAGACTGTTGAATCAGTCCGCAGTAGGCTGAATATCACAAACTAAAATTCAATACCCGTACCCCTATGATCACCCCCGCTCCGAAAATTGATGTGTATGCTACGATTCGGTCTGCTTTTGACGCCCAACGTCGGCATGCTCCCCAACAGGCGCTGACCACCGTTGAACAGCGTCGTGAGCGACTCCTACGTATTCAATCCTGGATTACGGTTCATGAAAAGGCTATCCAGCAGGCCATGTACACTGATTTTCGGAAGCCTTCGGCCGAAGCTATGCTTGGGGATCTGATTCCTCTCCATGCCGAAATCAGGTTTGCCATCCGCCATTTGAATCAATGGATGAAACCGCAGCCACTGCCTACACCATTGCCCTTGATCGGAACACGCAGCTACATTCATCATGAAGCCAAAGGAAATATCCTGATCATCTCTCCCTGGAATTATCCGGTTTCGTTAAGTCTTCGCCCACTGGTGCTCGCCCTAGCGGCTGGTAATGTGGTGATTCTAAAACCTTCCGAACTAACACCTCATACCTCTGCGCTGCTAAAGCAGATGATTAGTGAGTTGTTTCCGCCCGAAGAAGTTTTTGTTATCGAGGGCGATGCAACGGTATCACAGGCACTGCTTGAGCTACCGTTTAACCATATTTTTTTCACCGGAAGCCCGGCTGTTGGGCGGGTTGTGATGGCGGCTGCGGCCAAACACTTAGCGTCAGTAACCCTCGAACTCGGTGGTAAATCACCTGCCATTGTCGATGAGTCAGCCAATCTGACTCAGGCGGCCGAACAACTTGCCTGGGGTAAATGCCTGAATGCGGGGCAAACCTGCATTTCACCCGACTATGTACTGGTTCATGAGTCGGTCAAAGCGCCTTTCGTGAATTTGCTCAAAGAGCGCTTGCAAAAGATGTATAGTCCAGATGGCCAGCCCATTGAATCATCCACCAGTTACGCTCGTATTATTAATAACCGCCATTTTCAACGGTTGAAACAGACCCTCGATGATGCACTATCCAAAGGGGCTACGGTTACGTTTGGCGGGAAGGCTAATTCAGCCCAAAATTTTATGGAACCTACGGTACTCGAAAACGTGACGGATGCTATGCAGGTGATGCAGGAAGAAATTTTTGGGCCTATCCTTCCTGTTATTTCGTTCAACAACCTTGATGAGGCTCTGCAAACGATCAACCGACGCGAAAAGCCACTGGCACTTTATATTCACAGCCGAAACCGAAGCCATACACGCTATATTCTGGATCATACATCGGCCGGCGATACGGTCGTAAATGACACGATGCTTCAGTTTTCAACCATCGACCTGCCATTCGGGGGTGTTAATCACAGTGGTATTGGTAAGTCGAACGGAATTCACGGATTTCAGGAATTTTCGAATCAACGGGGGGTGATGTACCGCGATTTCGGAACCATGAAATTCGTCTATCCACCGTATACCGACTCCGTAAAAAAACTCATCAATTATATCGTAAAGCTGTTGTAAGGGGTAGAACGTCATTTACCTTACGCTTACTTTTGGGCAAAAATCCAGCATAGCCGAGCACCTGACGGTTTCTTTGATGGCGCTCTGCCCAACGTTACGCTATGTCAAATTCTTCAGTAAGTAATCTGCTGGCCCGGGTTGGCCTCGACTGGTTTATTCTGGCTCTGCTGGGCATGATCGGTTTAGCAAAACTCTGGCCTGAGCCTGGCATTCAGGAAGGAATTGTATCGCTTTCGGCCATCGCTACGTATGGCGTTTCGTTTATTTTCTTCTTCTACGGGCTTCGCCTGAACATGGAGCAATTGCGGGCGGGGTTACGCAATCATCGGCTGCATCTGGTCATTCACCTGACTACATTCGTCCTGTTTCCGGCCATCGTCCTGCCTATCCGTTCGCTATTGATGACGCCCGAAACCTCACTATTGTGGCTGGGTATTTTTTATGTGGCCGTCCTTCCCTCCACCGTATCATCGTCGGTTGTGATGGTATCCATTGCAGGAGGCAATCTTCCGGCAGCTATCTTCAATGCCAGCATTTCGAGCCTGATTGGGGTGTTTATAACGCCCCTCTGGATGAGCTTTCTGTTAACCAGCACCACCGGGCAGTACGATCTGGGGAGCGTTATTGGTAAGTTGACCGTTCAGGTTATCGTACCCGTTGTACTTGGTTTATTGCTTAACAAACGTTTGGGATGGTTTGCCAATCGCTACAAGAACTATCTGCGCTATGGCGATCAGCTCACTATCCTGCTTATTGTCTATACCTCATTCTGCGAATCGTTTTCACTAAACCTGTTTGCCAACTACTCATTCGGTGATCTGGCCTGGTTGTCGGCGCTGATGCTGGGCTTATTTTTTCTTGTCTTTGGGCTAGTGTATCTGCTCGGCAGGCTATTGAATTTTTTCAGGGAAGACAACATAACGGCCTTGTTTTGTGGCTCAAAAAAATCGCTGGTGCAGGGAAGCGTCATGGCCAAAGTATTGTTTCCGGCTACAACAGCCGGGGTTATGCTTCTGCCGATTATGATTTATCATGCGCTCCAGCTTATCATAGCCAGTATTATCGCCCAGGCAATGGCCCGCCAGACGACACGTTCGAAAGTCATTCAGAAGTGATTTCAGGTACTTTGGCAGATTGAAACCGGCATTCGGCCAGATTCGCCTATAGCACGATTAAACGCAGGTGCGGACTTTCCTTCTAAGAATCAGTAACGCACAATAAAACAGATACTGATCATGAAAAAGACAATCGCCACCGCCCTTACATTTTTCGCTTTTGCAACTACTGTAACGTTTGCTCAGGGCGTATATTCAAAACCTTTCGATAACCGTGCTCCTCAATATGGAGGCCAGCATTACGACAGGGATCAAGTTCAGGATGAACTCAAAATCGATCGGATCGATGCCATTGTTGGCCTATCCCGCCGTCAGGAAAAACAACTGCATAAAATCGAGGATAATTATGACCGCATCATGCAGACGTCCCGCATGACCCCTGATGGCCTTCGTCAGCTTCAGCTCCGCAAACGCCAAGATATGCTGGCCGTACTGACCTCGGCCCAACGCGATCGGTTGTTTGCCGCTCAAACCAATACCCGCTACAACCGCAACGCTCCCCCCTTCGGCCGTCGTGGCTAATAAAAAGTAATGGATAATGGATAATGGACAATGAATAATGGTAGACTAGCAGCCATTATTCATTATCCATTATTCATTACCATACTCTTGTATATTAAATTATCGGGTTGGGGATTATCTTTTTAGGGTAACCCGGTAGTTTTGCGCGTTCAGCCAACAACGCCTACACGCTGTGTTACCTCACTCAACGCTACAAACCGATTTTGACCGTCATGCCTTCGGCCCTGATTTTACCTGGGGAACTGCCACAGCCGCTTATCAGATTGAAGGGGCAGTTGACCGGGACGGACGCACCCCTTCGGTATGGGATATATTCAGCAAGCAGAAAGGAAAAATAAAAACTGGCGAAACAGCCGATTTTGCCTGCGAATTCTACGACCGTTACGAGTCTGACCTTTTGCTCCATAAAGAGCTGGGATTTAATGCCTTTCGTTTTTCGTTATCGTGGTCTCGTATTTTGCCCGATGGGGTTGGTCCTCAATCGGGGGGGCGTATTAACGAAGCGGGTATTGCCTTTTACGACCGATTGATCGACCACTGTCTATCACTGGGCATAACTCCCTGGATTACCTTGTATCATTGGGATTTGCCCCATGCCCTCGAACAGAAAGGAGGCTGGCCAAACCGTCAGATTGTCGATTGGTTTGCTGAGTTTACCAACATCTGCACGCTGGCTTTCGGCCATAAGGTAAAGCACTGGATTATTCTGAACGAGCCCCTGGCCTTTTCGGTACTGGGTTATTTTACCGGGCAACACGCTCCGGGTCGGCGGAGTTTTCGGAATCTGTTGCCAGCTATTCATCATACGGCTCTGGTTCAGGCCGAAGGCGGTCGCATTGTACGCCAAAATGTACCCGATGCACTTGTCGGCACCACGTTTTCCTGTTCGCCGATCGACCCATTTACCCCCCGCGACCAGGCGGCTGCTACGCGTGTGGATGCGCTGTTGAACCGGCTTTTCATCGAGCCCGCCCTTGGTATGGGGTACCCAACCAGGGAATTACCGTTTTTAAGCGGCATTGCTAAAAAGGTTGCGAAACCTGGCGACATGGAACGGCTGGCGTTCGACTTCGATTTTATCGGTATTCAGCACTACTTCCGGGCAGTTGTCGAGCAGTCCTATTTTATGCCGTATCTCTGGGCAAAGGACGTTTCGCCCCTCCGACGCAATGTGCAGACAATCACCGAGATGGGTTGGGAGGTAAATCCCGAGACGATGTACCGAATCATCCACCAGTTTGGGCAGTACGAAGGGGTTAAACAAATCTATATCACCGAAAGTGGAGCGGCTTTCTACGATACGGTTCAGCAAGGCATGGTTCACGATCCGGCTCGCGTTAGTTATCATCAGGATTACCTGAAAAGTACCCTCAGAGCTAAGCAGGAAGGCTTTCCCGTTGCAGGCTACTTCGTCTGGACCTTTCTGGACAACTTTGAATGGGCCGAAGGCTATCGACCCCGTTTTGGTCTTGTTTATGTCGACTTTCGGACCCAGAAACGGATTATCAAATCGTCAGGACGCTGGTTTCAGCAGTTCCTCAATGATTAATGTCAGGCATACCGCCCGTCGTTGTCACAAAAACAGGAAGGTTCGATCAGTAGTTTTGCCTTCGAGTTCATTCATTTTTGACTAATACAACCACACAATGGCGTTTCATTTGCCCATTACCAGTCCAGAAAGAGCCGTTTCGGCTATTCAGTCCGGCAATCGCGTTTTTATTCACAGTGTTTCCCAAACTCCGCATACGCTCATTAATGCCATGGTGGCCCGCGCCGATGAACTGCGCGACGTAGAGATATGCCATATGCACACCGAAGGGCCATTGCCTTATTTGGACCGGCAATATCAGGCTTCGTTCCGGCCCAATTCGTTTTTCATTGGGGCCAATATGCGGAAGCAATTGGCCGAGGGTATCGGTGATTATGTGCCTATTTTTCTGAGCGAAATACACCTGCTTTTCCAGCGCAATATCCTGCCTATTGATGTAGCACTTATTCAGGTTTCGCCCCCCGATGAACATGGCTACTGTTCGCTGGGCGCTTCGGTCGATATCTCACTGGCGGCTATTCATTCAGCTAAGTACGTAATCGCTCAGATTAACCCACGTGTACCACGTACCCACGGCGATGGACTTATCCCCGTTTCCTTATTACATGCGGCCGTCGAAGTCGATACGCCTATCTATGAAGTATTGCCCGCTCCAATCAGCGATCTGGATCGAAAAATTGGTCGCTACATTGCCGGGTTGGTCGATGATGGAGCTACGCTTCAGTTGGGTATTGGTGGGATTCCGAACGCTACGGTGGCTGAACTGGTCCATCACAAACGGCTGGGGATTCATACCGAGATGTTTTCGGACGGCGTTATCGATCTGATCGAACGAGGAGTTGTTACCGGCGAACACAAAACCGTACTACCTTATCGGGTTGTTTCTTCCTTCGTGATGGGGAGTCAGCGTGTGTATGATTTTATTAACGACAATCCCGGTGTTGCGATGAAACAGACCAGCTTCACCAACGATACAGCCATTATTCGGCGAAACCCCAGGGTGACTGCCATCAATTCGGCCATTGAAATTGACCTGACCGGGCAAGTCTGCGCCGACACCATTGGTACATACCAGTATTCAGGTGTTGGCGGGCAGATGGACTTTGTTCGGGGAGCCACCCTGTCGGAAGGGGGCAAACCCATCATTGCGTTAGCCTCAACAACCAGCAAGGGCGAAAGCAAAATTGTTCCATTCCTGAAAGAAGGGGCGGGCGTAACCACCACCCGTGCGCATGTCCATTACATTGTGACGGAGTATGGCATTGCCGACCTATACGGCAAAAATCTCCGTCAACGCGCCCGTGCCCTGATCGACATCGCCCACCCCGATCATCGGGAGACGCTGGAGCGGAAAGCGCACGAACGGTTCAAATAAAGGAGGGGTATCACAGCAGACCTACCCCAGGTTAATCAATTCTGCCGTGATGGCGCTATTGGCAGCTACCGACTTAGCAAAGGGCATGTGACCTTTAGGGGTAAGCAGGTAGAGCTGGCCACCCCCACGTAACGCCAATTGATTGAGCAGTTTGAGCTTGGATACTAACCCATCTACCGGGTCGGTTTTAAGTACAACGGTAAAGTAGGATTTTTGCTCAAACTGCTGAGCCGTTACATCGGGAATAAATGTTTGACCATCCTGTTGGCGACCAAAGCCTCCTGGTTTTGGATACCCTTCTATATTGGCCTTAATGTCAACAAAACCTCGGGATCTAGCCCAGGCAACCGCCTGGGCAATGTAAATCTGTTTGCTCATTTGCAGGATTGAATTGTAAGAAATAGTTTAATAGTGTTGCTTATGACGATCAAGAAAAGGTTCGTTCCATTTCAGAAACGGCCCGTCGGATATGCCGGTTCAGATACACTCGCTGGTCATCGATAAAGAAAGCCTGTTCATCATCGAATCCAACGGAGAAAAAACAGCCGTTGGCAAAATACCCCCAGCCCTCATTCGTGTATCGGTTTAAGCGATTCGTAGTAAGCTGTCCAGATTTTTCGGCAGCTAAGCCGGGCAGGCAATCATACATCCAGTTAATTAAAGAGGAAATGTCCTGTATTTTACCGTTTACACCTACGTCGTCCAGGAAATCAACGCGTTTACCCGCCTGATCGGCCAGCACCAATACGCTGTGGAGCGACTTGATTAGTTGCGCAAATTCTGATTTCCAGGGATCGTCTTCGGATGTATTGAGGTTGAATACGGGCGAATCTAGCGCTGTACGTATCGCTATTAAGTGATCTTTGATCGGATTGCTGTTGGGCTGCATAATATAAGGGCGTATACGTTTAAACTTCGGATGGCTCATACGGGTAAACCTCGTAGCCGTCTGTTTCAATAACACCTAGTTGAGATCCTTTGGGCAGGCCTACTTCGTTAAAACCCGCAAACAGGGTAATCGTAAGATCCGTAAACATGAGCAGACTTTCGTTAACAATTGGTGGTCAAAGACCAAACTGAGGAATCAGATCCTGCCGTTTAGCTGCCTGATCCGCTGTCAAATACAAGACCTTACGGGGCATATCCCGTACTAAATAGGGCTTTTTACTAGCTTCAATCAGTTGATGAGCGGCTAGCTGCCGTTCTCTTGACGTTGTTTTCATACGTTCTTTTACCAGTAAAGACTATTAATTTTTCGCGGGAATAATGGCCAGCGCCGAGCGAAGCCAGCGTACGTTAAGAGCTAATGAAGCTGTTGACATACAGGTACCAAACGGACCATTGACAAAATAGACCCACCTGCATTGTGGAAGGGATAACAGTTGGGATAGAAAAAAGGAAGGCTAATCTCTGTAGCAAAATGGGTTCGAGTTGCAGTCCATCCGACTTGATCACCTAAACCAGCGTTGGCCGATTTCAAAAGCAACGGGTTGCCCTGGATAAACTTGAGAGAATTTGCCCAGATCAGATGCGTGGCAGTAAGGAGATGGTTAATCCCGTTGGCAACCAGGTAGTCAATCATGAGCAGGGCATTTGACCGCCGGTTAGCACATACGCAACAACGTAGTATACCTTTAACGCGTTATCACCTAAAAAGATTACAATTTCACCTACTATTTAATGAAATTTACAAATAAGGTCAAAAAAGACGGCAATTCTCAAAATACTTTGAAAATCAATAGGATAGTTCAGTTAATAGCTGTAGATTTACACAATCTTAATAATTAGAAGAATGCAAATAGGAACCGTTAAGTTTTTTAATGAACTCAAAGGATTTGGGTTTATCAGTCCTCAAGACAATCAACCTGATATCTTCGTTCATGCCTCCGGCCTGATTGATCAAATCCGGGAAAATGACCAGGTGAAATTCAATGTCATCGATGGTAAGAAGGGCGTAAACGCTGTGGATGTAGAAGTAATTTAAGTTGCTTTACTATATAGTCAAGACTTGTTAAAACATGCCAATGGCATGTTTTTTCGTTTTACTCCATACAGAAAATTAGTCTGACATATCTTTCTCTTCATACTAATGGCGGGATAAACTGGCAAAACCCGATTAGCAACCCATTGCAAGTTGTACTAACTCCATTATATCTACGTCAAACGAGTTAATGTGCTGGTGAAGGTAAGCTCCGTTTCAGATGAGCCCGTTGTTCCCGTCACGGGGGCTGCCTCAGTCGGGTCGGGTGCACAGGCCAATGGAATATGACCTTCTGTAGCCAGCATACCTGAGGTTGGGTCAAGTCCAATCCAGCCTGCGCCCGGCAGGTACACCTCCGCCCAGGCATGTAAATCCAGCGAATTCACCACATCACTGGAGCTATCAACTTTTGAGGAGTCGTGCGTCGCTACCTGGGCCAGATACCCCGAAACAAAACGGGCTGCCAACCCTAACGATCGTAACAACTGCACCAATAGCCAGGCCGAATCCCGGCACGAACCGATTGCCCGGCGGAGCGTTACGTCCGCTGGTTGCACTCCCGCCTGAAGGCGAACCTGGTAGGTAATGGCCTGGTTAACCTGCTGGTTTAAACCAATCAGAAAATCGAGGGAGTCCTGCCTGGGATGCTGTTTAAGTTGATGGATCCACTGAGTCAGATAGTGTCCCTGTTCCGTAATTTCCAGATAAGGCGTCAACGCTTTTTTGAGCGGAGCCTCATAATCAAACGGAAAGGAACTGGCGTAACCATCAATAAAAAAATCGAAGGGATTAATGGGCTCCAGATTCGCAATCAACTGAATACGAATCGTCATGGAGGTCACAGAACCCGTAAAATCGACTCGTGTCACAAAATTACCAAAAGGTTCCTGCATCTCATGCACTACATGATTGGCAGGTTCAATAGTCAACTGATACGATTCAATCACAGTCCGGCTATGAGCAGCCGGTTTGAGCCGTATCAGTTGGGGCGACAAAAAGGCCGGTCGGTTATACTGGTACAGGGTTTGGTGAATAAGCTCAACACGGATGGCCATATGGATAGATACAGTAAGGGCAATACGTTACATTTTTTCAAATACCATCCGGTAATGCTCCATCGTTTCCTGCTCAAAACATACTCGATTGGGGCTAACCCGAAACACAGCAATCAAATCCCGGAAGGCTTTATTGGTTAACATCTTGGGCAGTAACGAAGCATAGAGCCCATATTTTTGCAGGTTAAACGCACGGAAGCGTTTTCGCCACTGGCCAATGGTTTCAATATAATCCAGTCGGCCGCTACTTTTCGAGATGAGTTTGAAATGAGGTTGTGCGTTGCTAGTAACCTGCTCGTGCCCATAGGGTAGCCAGGAACCTGGAAACTGAGCGATCATCAATGCCAGCGCATAAGAGGGCGAATCGGTGGGTGCATCCAGACTGATTTCTTCGAAGGGAATCATGTTCTTGCCAAAAACCATGGTCTGTATGTAAGCCCTGCCCCCAACGGGTAGTAAGTCGTTCAGTTTGGCAAAGAAATCGGCGTAAACTGCGTCCTGCTGCCCCGTCAGATATTGTTCGACCGAACAGAAATGCTCCATCGCTCCAACACTACTAATGGCGTCGAAGGTACCGTAATCAGCGGGCGTAATCTGGCGACAATCTTTAATATCGACCATCAGTCCGTTTGCCCGGCAGGCTGCGGCCTGCCCCTGCGAAAGCGTTACACCTTGGCCAATAGCGCCCCGTTCTTTTACATATTGAAGAAAGGGCCCCCAGCCGCAACCCAGATCCAATACCCGCGAACCGTCGCCTATACGCAAACTATCGGCGATGAACTCATGTTTCTGGCGCTGTGCCTGCTCCAGCGTTAGTGAGAAATCGCCATTGTACATAGCTCCGCTGTAATCGCCGGTTTGGCCCATGCTCAAACGAAATATTTTATCAATCGTAGTGTAGGTGAAATCAAGGTCTTGTTGAGAAGCCATACGCCGAGTTGTTAAAAAGGAGAATACTATACTGTCTGAATTGCACTACGTCGGTCTAGGCGGGTCGTCCCAGAGTTTGTAACAGGCGAAAATGGGAATAGAGTGCCGAGCCGAAGCTGCGATTCTCCAGATAGGGTAACCCAAATTCATGCGCCGTACGTCTGACAATAGCCGTAATAGCCGGATAATGAATGTGGCAAACCTTAGGAAATAAATGGTGCTCAATTTGGCGATTTAAGCCGCCACAGATAAAGGCTGCTAAGGCTGAGCGGGGGGCAAAGTTGGCCGTCGTGTACAACTGGTGCATCGCCCAGGACTCCTGCATATTACCTTTTTCGTCTGGTACAGGGAACGTAGTACCTTCTACGGTATGGGCTAATTGAAAAACAAGGCCTAATACCAGCCCCTCGGCCAGGTGCATGACCAGAAACCCGATTATTATCTGCCACCAGGCTAAACTGAGCGCAGCAAACGGCAGCACCAGAAAGAAAACATAATACAGTACCTTGGTCACGAATAGCTTAACGTATTCGCGTCGAGGATGCGAGGTGGTATCGTGTTGTCCAATCCGGCTCTTAAAGAACTTGACATAATCCTTTCGCAACACCCACGATAGCGACGCCAGAGCGTATAGTGGAAAGGTGTACCACTGCTGATAGCGATGCCAGGGCCGGAGCGGCTCCTGAGGATCTAGTCTGACCAGTCCCGGTGCTACTTCAATGTCTTCATCATGACCAGGAATGTTGGTAAAGGTATGGTGAACGATGTTGTGGGTAATTTTCCAGACGTAGGGGTTAGCTCCCAGGAGATAGAAACTTCCACCCAGCAATTTATTTACCCATGGACGAGCTGAAAAAGCACCATGCAATGCATCGTGGGAAACGTTAAAGCCAATACAGGCGGCAAACACGCCGAGTAAAACGGCTAGTACCAGCATGGTTCCCACACCAAACTGATTGGACAGAATCAGTCCGTAGAGCAGGGCGTACCCCACTAGAAAAAACAGCGTCTTAGCCCACATGGCCCCGTTGGCATGGGGCGAAAGAGCGTGTTCAATGAAATACGCATCGACCCGTCCGCGAATGGTAGTAAAAAATGTAGACCGGTTCGTATTGGTAAATTTAAGTTTGATAGGCATAAAAAGTAGTTAAGGGATGAGTTGACCGATCTATTGAATCTGCCTCAGCAGTTGTAAGGGCGAACGGCCTTTTTCAATAATTGTGGATTCCACGCATAAGATTAGGGACCATAGTAGCGTAGGGGCACCTTTGGTGCAACTAATCAGCAAGGCCTTACGGATTAAAAAGTAGATTAGGTTCAACGCGCAACCGGAATCACTCCTCGTTATAACCTGAAGGCGTTCGCTGAACCAGGTCGGTCGGTAACGAGGGCTCAAACGAGTCAACCAATTGTTTGGCTGCAACTAGCTTAATAAGAATGATGAGACAAGTGTACGTAACTTGTTGAATGAGACTGAAAACGTAATGGGAGTAAATGCCGAACAGGCTAAAAGAAGGGCGTCTAAAGTGTAAGCAGAGTCGTACGGATACTTACGAAAACAACCAGAAAAGTAGCGAGTGAGAAAGATTCACGTTCTAAGTGAATCCATGTTCTACTAATAACTGGCTAATAGACGGGTTTGTTCATAACCAGCCTAATTTATACAATAAAAAACAGTCGGTAAAAACGAGGATCGTGAACCGCGTTTTCACCGACTACGTACTAAAAAAGTTACAGCCCGCATACGTTGCGTACCTGGCTACACCTGAAATCAGACTCTTCGTCCCTCCCAGAGGGGAAGTTAGTCAGGGTGCATTTTTAAAAGAGCCTGTGTATCTCACATTCGATTCAATCGACGATCTACGAATACTTTCTCTGGCCTTACCCCTTAGTATTACATCGTTTTCAGCTTGTCGATATTCCGATAACTGATGGCGATGGATTCGAGCGGAGGCAGTTTGCAAACGTCCTGCTCAACAAAGTAATGCGTCATACCCGCCGTTTTCTTCTCATCGAAAATACGCTGGAAGTTGATGGAGCCTGTACCCACGGGTGCAAACGCCCGTTCGGCTGTTTTTTCCATGTCTTTGACGTGCCAGAGTGGGAACCGGCCAGGGTGTTTTTTGAACAGCGCCACCGGGTCCTGATTGGCAAACGTTGCCCAGTACAAATCCAGTTCGAGTTTGACCAGTTTAGGATCCGTGCCACTCAGTAGGATGTCGTACGGCAGTTTTCCGTCCATTTCCTTAAACTCAAAATCGTGATTGTGGTAGCAGAACTGCATCCCGGCGGCTTTAACCACCTCCGCCGACTTATTGAACAGATCGGCAAATTGCTTATAGTCGTCCAGTTTTGTGCGTTCGTTGGGGAACAGGTATGCGCAAACCATATATTGCTGACCCAACGTAGCGGCATCATCAACGGCACGTTTCCAGTCGTTGGTCAGCGTCCCCTTAACGGTGGGCATTGTTTTGCCGGTTGTATAATGTCCGCTTGGCACGGCCAGACCGAGATTTTTCAGAAGAGCCGAAAACTCCTTCGGGGTTTTGCCGAAGAACTTTCCATCCGCATAGCCAAATAGTTCAACTTCTTTGTAGCCAATTTCGGCCACCTTTTTAAGTGTCCCCTCCGGGTCCTTTGCCATCAAATCGCGCAAGGTGTACAACTGCAAACCGACTTTCTTGGGCGACATCGCCAGGGCATCCAGATTGGGCAGTAAAGCTGCCGAGGTTGCCAACGCACCAAGTTTAATAAATTGCCGACGGGTAATGTTTGACGAATGGTTCATGATGTAATAGGTCGGTTAATGAATTGTAGCAGGCTACTTACCTGCTCACCTAGTGGCTAAAGAATCAGGTAGTCTGGGTTTACTGTTCTCCCCTAATCAATATCCAGCTATTGGATTCATTAACGGTCGATTAGTTAAATCAATGTATGATTTTTTTGAGTGTTTCAGCATTCCTGACGGCATTCCCACCCCCATCGTTGTTAAAATACACAAAGATTTCCTTACCCATCCGTGCCCATTCGCGTAGTCGGTCGGCCCACCAATGAAGGTCAGCATCGGAATAGGAGCCGCCGTATAAGTGCTGTTTATCAGGCCCGTGCATGCGTACATACACAAATGGAGCTGTCGCTCGCAGGATACAGGGCAGGTTCGCTCCGCTCATGATACAATAAGCGGCCTGGTGCTGTTCCAAAAGCTGAAAAATAGACTCCTGCTGCCAGCTTGGGTGGCGAAATTCCACGGCAACCCGCATCCAGTTTGGAATTTGCCTTAGAAAATAAGCCAGCCGATCATAGTCAAAGGCATGGTTGGGTGAAAGCTGGACCAGTAGAATGGCCCGTTTTTCGCCCAGTTCGTGCCAGCAGGCTTTTATCCGATCCAGCCAGACTTCGGGCGAGTACAGTTTTATAGCATGAGTAAGGCCACGGGGTGCTTTCACGGTCAATAGAAAGCCATCGGGCAACCGCTGTCGCCAACCGGCAAAAGTGGCCTGCTTCGGCCAGCGGTAGAAACTGCTATTCAACTCAACCGTCTGAAACCGCTGAACATAATAATCACGTCTGCGATGAACAGGTGTTGCTGGTGGGTATAAAACACCCTGCCAGTGGTCATAACTCCATCCTGAAGTGCCAATATGTATGCCCATAAAAAACCCTGTAAGGTCTTCTAAGACCTTACAGGGTTGAACGCGTAGGCTAATAAACTGTTATTTCTTTTTTGAAGCGACGGGTTTACGGGCCGACGAGGATGCCTGATAACTGATTTTAAAGAGTGTCCCATGCAGATCGTCTGTCACATAAAGGGAGCCATCGGGCCCTTGTGCCAGGCCACAGGGACGATGCTGAACGGGGCCGGTTGGTTTCTCCAGATCAATACCCGCAAAATTATCCGCAAAGATTTCCCAGGGACCAGCTGGCTTACCATTCTTAAATGGCACAAAACCAATCATGTACCCTTTATGTATGGGCTGCGACTGACTATGGAAGGCAATAAAGGCCCCATTCCGATAACGCTCCGGGAAAGCCGTGCCCGTATAAAACAGCAGCCCGTTCGGGCCGAGGTGGGCCGGAAACGCCATAACCGGATTGATTGCTTTTTCACCACCCGTTTTCTTGCCATCTCCACCATATTCAGGAGCCAGAATTTTCTTCTTCTGCACCGGATCGTAATAGATATACGGCCAGCCCGCATCATCGCCCTGATGGAGTTCATACATGGTTTCGGCAGGCAGTTCTGCACTCATTTGGGGTGTGTAATACTGCGGATAAAAATCGTCGAACTTACCCCGACCATGCTGCATCACAAACAGCGTATTGGTTTTAGTGTTCCAGTCCAGTCCAACTACATTTTTCAGTCCGGTCGCGTACCGGATACCATCGCCGTACGATTGATTCTGCGCATCGGCTTTGAACCGCCAGATGCCAGCCGCTGAATCCAGAATAGAACACGGCGTCATGCCTTTACCAGTACCTGCTTCCCGGCACGCATCGTTGTACGAGGCCACGTTGACATACACGTAATTCTGGTTGTCGACAACGATGGATTTCGACTGATCCCGATCTCTCAGGACTAACCCCGAAACCAGCTTTTCAGGCTGATCGGGGCTGATGACTTCTTCGTTGGCGTCTAGCTTATACCGAAAAATGCTATTATTCGACGAACTGTAGAGGTAGCCGTTTTTAAGAAATATACCTGTACCTGGGTAATCACCAAACCCAACCCGTTCATCGATCTGGCCATCCTTGTTGGTATCTCGAAGCCGATAAATTCCTTTCCCGTCCTTTAGTTTGGAAAGTTTCACATAAATGTCTCCGCTTTTTGTAATCGCAATGTGCCGTGCTGGCCCCAGGTCTTCGGCCACAACGGTTCCGGTAAAACCTGACGGCAATTTTAAGGCAGGCGGAGCATCACTTTTCTTTTCAGTTGGCGATCCCGGTTTAGGAGGTTTACTAGGGGTAGGTGTACTGTTACCGTCTGTAGCCAGCATAGCCGCCAGCAGACATACAATGCCCAAAAAAGGTTTATTCATGGTTTTCGAAAATAATAGGCAGGTCAATTTGACTTGTTTAAGCGACCTTATTAAAAAGCGACTTCTCGTCTGGAAATACTGAAATCATTCTTTACCAATTGCCCACAAAAAAGCCGCACCAGTGCTCAACACACTGACACGGCTTTTGCAAAAACTGTCCATTCAACGAATAACCAGACCTAGACCAACCCTTTTTTCAATCCCTTAACGGCGTAGTCGGCAGCGCGGGCTGTCAGGGCCATATAGGTCAGCGATGGATTTTGAGTCGACGTCGAGGTCATACAGGCTCCATCGGTCACAAACACATTTTTACAGTGGTGAACCTGATTCCATTTATTGAGGATCGAAGTCTTCGGGTCTTTCCCCATACGGGCACCACCCATCTCGTGAATATCGAGACCGGGGTTACGATGATCATCGCGGACACGAATGTTTTTGAAACCGGCTTCCGTAAACATTTCCGTCAGTTGCTCCTGATAATCCTTCACCATTTTATCGTCGTTATCGTCGTAGGCGATTGCTATTTTCAGTTGCGGAATACCATACGGATCTTTCAGCGACGGGTCGAGTGCTACGTAATTGGTTTCTTTCGGAATGGTTTCGCCCATCATGTGCGACCCAACATACCAACCGCCCAGTTTCGGATTGAGGAGGCTCTCTTTCAGGTCGGCTCCTACTCCACTCTGATCTGTCCGCGAGCTACGGCCAGCCGAGAAACCAGCCGCATACCCCCGCAGGAAGTTCGTTTCCTGCTTTTCAACATTGCGAAAACGGGGAATATAGGGGCTATTGGGACGGCGGCCATCGGTAGTCGAATCCAGATCTCCATCGTACTCAGCCGAAATTCCTGCCCGGTAATTATGAAACGCGACGTATTTGCCTAATACACCGCTATCGTTACCAAGACCATTCGGGAAGCGATGTGAGGTTGAGTTCAGCAGAACCAGATTGGAGTTTAGGGCAGCCGCATTGAGGAAAATGATGCGGGCATAAAACTCATGCATCTGTTTCGTTTGTGTATCTACCACCCGAACACCCGTTGCTCGCCCCTTCGCTTCATCGTAAATAATCGAATGCACGGTCGAGTGCGGCCGCAACGTCATTTTACCCGTTTTAGCTGCCCAGGGAATTGTACTGGAATTGCTACTGAAATAGCCCCCGAACGGGCAACCCCGCTCACAAATGGTTCGATGCTGGCATTGCGCCCGGCCCTGCTGGAAGTGAATGGGCTGCGGCTGTGTAATGTGGGCAGCCCGGCCCATAATCACATGCCGATCCTTATAACGGCCCGCTATCTTTTTCTGAAAATGCTTTTCGACGCAGTTCCACTCATGCGGAGGCAAAAACTCACCATCGGGCAAGGTGGCTAAGCCATCTTTATTCCCGGTAATCCCCGCAAATTTTTCGACATAGCTGTACCAGGGAGCAATGTCGGCATAACGAATCGGCCAATCGACTGCGTATCCATCGCGGGCAGGCCCCTGAAAATCGAAGTCACTCCAGCGTTGGGTCTGACGTGCCCAGAGTAGCGATTTACCACCGACCTGATAGCCCCGAATCCAGTCGAAAGGCTTTTCCTGAACGTACGGATGTTCGGCATCTTTCACAAAAAACTGCTCGGTCCCTTCGTAAAAAGCGTAACACTTGCTGACAATGGGATTAGCCTCTCGAACATCCAGTTTGAGCTGATTTCGGTGCTCAAACTCCCAGGGCTGCATATTCGTCGTTGGGTAATCGGTTACGTGCCGAACATCGCGGCCCCGTTCGAGTACCAGTGTGCGCAATCCTTTTCCGGTAAGTTCTTTAGCTGCCCAGCCCCCGCTGATTCCCGAACCAATCACAATAGCATCGTAGGTATTCTGAGCCTGGGCGTCAATATTGAAATAAGACATAGTTTTTAGGAGTGAGGAGCGAGGAGTTAGAAGTGAGAACGGCTGGCGCACGAAAATTTATCAGCCATTCTCACTCCTAACTCCTCGCTCCTAATTACTTTTTAGATACAGGAACACAGCCGTAGTAGTGGCCGGGGATAAACTGGTAATGGGTCAGATTCGTCATGACATACTCCGATGTCATATAACCCCGGATGGTCAGTCCTTTCACAAGGCCATAAAAATCTTTCTGGGCCGAATCATCTGATTTCGACAGTTGGGTCATCAGGCCAGTCCGTTGTGCTACATCACCCTGGTTGAATGGCTTTCCGAATGATTTCTGCGCCCATCCATCGAGTGATTCAAGGCCGTTTTTGAATCGATCCTGGGCCGTTTTGTCGTAACAGTCAGCTACCATTTTTTGCACAAACTGGTGAACATTCAAAGCTTTAGCCCCTGGCGTGTCGGTTGCCGGAATAATCGTTTCGACCATTTCGGCCAGCAATTCCGTTTGTCCGGTGGAGATAAACGGTTGTGATGAAGGAATCGATTCGGCCGTCCAGCCATTAGCCCAGGCAGGCAGACTGATCAGTCCACCAACGGCTCCCGCCATTGTTTTTAATGCATTGCGTCTTTCCACAGATTTTGATTACGCTACTGGTTAAGTTGGTACTATCTATTCTTGTAAAGATACAACGTAAATACAATTACTCTATGCGGTTGCCATTGTAATGCGGGTGGAAACCCGCACCATTAACCCGAATTTCGGGTTTCCACCCATGTTAAATGACTCTATTAAACATTGATTAAATCCCATACAAACGAACATGTACTGCAACATTATTTGTTGTTATAACGTAAGCATAGTTAGATAAGCAGTTTAACTTATCCGACTTAATCTGTAGAACAACAAGTTATGAATTACGTACATAGCGTAAAAAAACATCTACTCGACACCCGTACATCTTTGTTTCGGTGGTTATTTGTAGCCGGATTTATTGTATCGCTCTCTGGCTGCCAGCAAAAATCAGAGGATGTTACCCCGCAAGCGTCCGCTTCGACCAGTGAAAATACGACCATTAACGACTGGATTTTGCAGAATATGCAGGAAGTGTATTACTGGAACGACAAGATTCCAGCGAATCCAGACAAGACACTTTCGCCCGATCTATTTTTCGACTCGCTTCTGAATAAATACGATGCCACAACCAACCCGACCGGCGACCGCTTTTCGTGGATTGAGCAGGATGCCAACACCCTGACGGCTGAACTTAGTGGGCAAACCACCACAACAGGTATGGAGTATAATCTATACTTACGATCGTCGGGTTCTACCAGCGTCATTGCTCAGGTATTGTATGTGCTACCCGGTTCGCCAGCCGCGCTGGCCGGCATTAAACGGGGCGATATTATCTCGAAAGTAAATGGCCAGTCGATCACAACCTCCAATTATTCTGATCTGCTGTTTTCGGGAACCAACTTTACGTTTGGTTTTGCATCGGTCAGCGGTTCATCACTGGTTGATACAGACAAAACAGTCAGCGTAACGGCTACGACATTCCAGGAAAACCCTGTCTTTCTGGATTCGGTTTATACGGTTGGCAGCAAAAAAGTGGGCTATCTGGTCTACAACCAATTTGTACCGGGGGCTAATGGCAGTGACGCAGGCGAATATGATAGTCAGGTCGATGCCATCTTTAGCAAGTTCAAGACCCAGGGGGTCAACGAACTTGTTCTTGATTTACGCTACAACCCAGGTGGCTACACATCTTCATCGGCCAATCTGGCCAGTCTGATTGGCAAGGGCGTTAGCTCCAGCAAGTTGTACTTTCGCGAAGAATGGAATAGTTCGATTACACCCGAACTTCAAAAACAATACGGCTCCAGTTTTTTCATCCAGAACTTTCTCGATAAACCCCAGAATATCGGTTCCAACTTATCGCGGGTGATCGTACTGACTACCGACCACACAGCTTCGGCCAGCGAACTAATCATCAACGGTTTGCGCCCTTACATGACCGTAACAACGATTGGCACGACGACGTATGGCAAAAATGTTGGCTCCATAACAATCACCGACGACAGTGGCAAAATCAAGTGGGGCATGCAGCCGATTGTGTTCAAATCGTACAACAGTGCCGGTACATCGGACTACTCAACGGGTTTTACACCGAATGTAGAAGTAGAAGAGCCGATCAATCTGCTGCCCTTAGGCGACACCAACGAAGTTATGCTTAAAGCCGCTTTGAGCCAGATTTCAGGCAGTACAGCCAATGGCCGTCAGGCAGCCAGCGAGCGTAATCCGTTGTTACAGATGGGCTCATCCATTCAGCGGAAAGCTGGCGGTAAGTCAATGATTCGCCCCATCAAAAATCTGAATCTATAAAAAGATAGCACCGATTTCATGAGATCACGCATAGCAGCTTAACATTTTTTAACAGGCGCTATTCCCAACGGCCCTGACATGAAGCGGGTCTTTATGTCAGAGCCGTTGGGCTTTTTTAATCTGTTGTTAACCTAGCTCCGTATAATTAAGAATTTTTATGAAAGAGACTCATTGGTTAGTAAACCCAGTTTACTGTAATTTTGCAGGAATTAGTTGATACGCTTTGCTTCCTGAATCGGCCAGCCAATTCGTTTGTTCAGGACAATGAGGCTGTCGATACCGTCGTTTTTAACGCAAATAGGTGTACCTTTACGTTTTCGTTCGTTTGATCACGCTCGTTTTTCATGATTCATTTACCATTTCGATTTCTTTCGGCTCAAAGCTCCCAGTCGGAATCTGTATCATCTGAGACTCCTTTCTCTACCAACAAGAAGACCTCACGTGTCAACTGGATATTAGGCTTGCTCTGTGCAGGCTGGGCAGGAACGCTCATTAGCTGTTCCACATCGGATACCGTATCAACGCTGGGCGACTGGACGGTTAAATCCGAATTAGAAGGTGTGGCTCGCTTTGGTGCCGCCAGTTTCGTATCCGGCAACATTGCCTACATGGGCACAGGTGCTGATGCCAGTAACAACCGCCTGAAAGACTTCTGGGCGTATGATCCTTCGCGAAATGCCTGGACTCAGAAAGCAGATTTCGGCGGGGCAGCCCGTAACATTGGTGTCGGCTTTGCCGTTGGTACAAAAGGCTATATCGGCACTGGTATCAACGCGAATGGCGATCGTCTGAAAGATTTCTGGGAATACAATACAGCGACCAACACCTGGAAGCAGGTAACCGATTTCGGCGGCACCGCCCGTCAGGGTGCTATTGCGTTTGCCATCGGTACGAAAGGGTATGTTGGCACTGGCTTCGACGGCAACTACCTGAAAGACATCTGGTCGTACGATCCAACGGCCAATGCCTGGACGAAAGTAGCCAGCTATGGTGGCTCCAAGCGCATTGGTGCTGTTGCCTTTGTTATCAATAATAAGGCGTATGTGGGTACGGGCAACAACAATGCTATCGTACAGAAAGACTGGTATGAATATGATCCGGCACAGGATCTGTGGACGCAAAAAGCCGATTTCATCACCGATCAGTCGACTATTGCCCGTAGTTATGCTGTAGGATTCTCGATCAATGGGTTGGGCTATATTGCTACCGGCGATGGCACAACGAAAGATATCTGGGAATACAATCCTTCTACCGATACCTGGGCAACCAGAGGAGTGTTTGAAGGGGCTTCGCGCCAGTATGGTGTAGGTTTTGCAATCGGCAACAAGGGGTATGTCACAACAGGTCGTAATGGCACCTCTCCCCTTGATGATCTGTGGGATTTTGATCCAACTGTCGCTCAGGTACAGTAATGCCAGTTGCCCCTACGCAACCCAAACGGTCACGAGCACGTCAAATCCAGCAGGGATTGTTGTTGATACTGGTTGGTCTGGCCTGTTTGACCGTCTACCAATGGTATACACAGCGTGAATCGGGCCTTCGGGTTGAGGTGATCAAAACACCGGGAGGCTGGGGCTACGATATTTTGAAGAATAATACATTGGTTATTCATCAGCCTACCATTCCGGGGCAACCTGGTATGGTAGGCTTTACCAGCCAGGAACAGGCCCAGCGGGTTGGTGAACGGGTGGTTGAAAAAATTAAGCAGACGAAGGCTTTGCCGACGCTGACTAACGAAGAATTACGCCAGTTAGGCGTAAAAATTCCCTGAATTATTTACATATGCGTACTTTCTGGTACGCCGGTTTGCTCTTGCTGACCGGTATGGTGCTATTTGCTTGTCAGTCGGGCGATCTCCTTGTCGGACAGTCGATCATCAATCCACAGGAATTGGTGATCCAGTCGGTCGATACGGTGACGGTTCAGACATCTACGGTTATGCGACCCGACTCCTTCGTTACCTCCGGCGATGTCAATCTGCTGGTGGGGCGCTGGTCCGATTCTCAGACCGGCACAATGACTGCCCGATGCTTCGCAGCCGTTAACTATGCGTCCAACAACTTTTCAACGCAAACGAATCTGCGGCTCGACTCAATGGTGGTAGAACTCAACTATGCCTTTGTTCATGGCGACAGTACTTCGTTGTTTGATTTAAGCGTTCATAAATTGAGTAAGGAACTGCTGATCCAGGCCTACTATAATACCAGTACTGTTGGTTATGACTCAAAGCCGTATTTGCGGAGAAGTGTGCAGCCTCAGCCGAAAAGCCGGACGAAACAAATCCAGTTTCGTGTGCCCGACGATCTGGCTCAGTCTTTCTTCGACAAGTTAAGTTCGGGCCAGATTACCGATGCAACGACCCTCTCCGGATTCCTGCCGGGTTTTGCGTTAAACTGCAATTCGACCGCCAATACATTTGTCGGATTTACAGCCGCCACAAGTGGGTTACGTCTCTATTACCACACCACTGATCTGGATCGTACGTCATCGAACCTGCTGTTTCCATTCTCGTCTATTTATTTCTCTCAATTGATAAATGACCGGACGGGAACGCCGTTGAGTGCCTTGAAAAGCAAAGCGGATATACTTAGTAGCCGATCGACCAATAATACGAGCTTTGTGGTACCAGGTGCTCAACTGTTCACGCGCATTGAGTTTCCGTACCTCAACGACTTTATTCGCCCAGAGCAATATGCCGACCTGAATAAAGCGATATTGGTTCTTAAACCTGTTCGGAAAAACCTGAACGATAATGCAACCCCGCCAACACAACTGGCTCTGTATTTCACAAACAATCAGAATGACATTCTGTCGACGGCTGTTCCAACGGGTATTGGAGGCACCACATCGCCCCTGACGACCTACACCTACGACCCGACGGCAATAACTCTGGAAGATGCCTATAAGTTTGATCTGACTTACTACATTGGCGAAGTTATCAAACGAAAAGCCCGGATTCAGCCACTTTTGCTGGGAGCACCTACAAGCTCTTATACACTCAAAGAATGGGTTCAACGCGTAACCCTGGGTAACCAGCAAAATGTCAACGATAAGCTTCAGTTGCAGTTATTCATGACATCTGGGTCTTAGCCCCGATAATACTCTCAATTAAAAACCCCTGTTAAGCTGGCTTAACAGGGGTTTTTAATTGCATAGAAAAATTTACGGACCCAGCCTCATATACCTTAGCTTATTTAAAAGTAATAGATAGAGACCGTACAACATCGATCGGCTTTTGGGTATGCCAGCTCCTGTATCTGATTTTATGCTTCTCTAAGATAACTCGGTTAACTATAGCAACCGGCATTTTTATCACGAATAGCCAGAGAACTCCACAACAAATGGTTTAAAAAAGCTTAAATCCTTGAATCAACCGAAGATGGTCGCCACGAAAACCCTTCCCTTCCCGTATTGAGAGTAGTAAGCAACAGCACCACCATACTCACCGCATGAGCAATGGCCGATGTGCCTGCCAACTTCATAAAGACATTCGGCATGATGTTAAAAATGCCTAAAAACAATAGAATTGACGCTCATATCCTCCTAATAGCATAAGCGATTGACAAACCTGTACGTTACCTGTTTAAACCGAGAGACAGCGGATAATCTGAATAGCTCAACTCATGCAACGTACACCCGTCAACACTTCTGCCGAAAACAACACTCCTAGCCTACAGGCGTTCTTATCCCAATCTGAAGATGGGTTTTACGGCAGCCTTCAGCGAATATGGAATCACGTACTGCAACTGGAGGATATGGGCCTGATTCGTCAGGAAAACGATAAGTTTGTGTATGCGTATCGATTTGCAGAAGCCGAACTACAACGTGCGTATTCAACCCCTCCCCTGTCTCATCAGTCCCCTTTATTGTAGTCGGAAATCTTGCGTTTAGCGTTCGAAACCGGCACATCCTCTCGTTGGATAGACCCGTTTCGAACGCGATTACTTACAACCTGGAATAAATTGTGTATGAAAACCTACCGGAACGAACACGTCTGGGTGGAAGTCGACTGCAGTATTCATATGCTACAGCAAACCTGGTTTGGCGTGCCTGCCAGCCACCATTTCCGCGACGGATCACTGGCCATCCTGGCGCTGGCGAAACGACATCGAGTGAAACGGTGGCTGATAGACCTACGGCAACTCCGGCTGTTTAACCCGGTCGACCTGCACTGGTTTATTGAGCACTGGCTTCCACAGGCGGATTCAGGTGCGGGTTTAACCCAACAGGCGCGAATTGCGGTTGTATTACATGACCCCAATCAGTTTGGTAAGTTGGGGGCCGACTTAATTCTAAGGGCTTCTGGCCGACTTAATGAATCACTATCCAGTCGCTATTTTGTTGACACCGAAGATTACCACCAGTGGCTTCTTGACAGTTAATTTTCCGTCTGCTTTTTAACCTATTTTTCCCCCCAATAAAGCCCTATTGCAACGGAGGCTATTTTGTATGCGTACAAGCGGTATAAAGCCGAACGGTGTACACTACATGAAAGCCAATACATTACTCTTTTTTATTGGATCATTAATCTGGATCGGGCTGGCCTGCCAGCCTAAATACTCGGAGGTAGCCCCCAATACAGGCAGTACGACCAATCCCGACTGGACCACCGAATCACATAGTGGCGATGCTCCCCCCAGTTATTCCGTCGCGTTCTCGCAAACTGACGTGAAAACGATGGAGATAACAATGACTGCCGATCAGTGGAAGTCGATCCAGACCGATATGTCGGCTAAATCCTGGGGAACGTTTGGCACCGGAAATGCGGGCGGAGGTGGAATGCCAGGGGGCAATCCAGGAGGAGGTACCTTTGGCGATGATCCAGCCTATGTAGCCCTGCCCGTTTACATTAATGGTAAACTCTGGGACCATGTGGGCTTCCGTCTCAAAGGAAATTCAAGCCTCTCTTCAGCCTGGCGATCGGGCATCTACAAACTGCCTTTCCGGCTCAAAATGGATGAATTCGAGGACACTTATCCCGACATCAAAGACCAACGGTATTATGGCTTCAAAGAGTTAAGTATGTCGCCAGGTTTTAGCGATAATTCGTTGTTAAGAGAAAAAATAGTAGCTGATATTTTTCGACTGTCTGGCGTACCAGCCGCTCAAACTGCTTTTTATCGGGTGTATATTGATTTTGGATCAGGTAAAAAATACTGTGGTGTGTATACGATGGTCGAAGTGATCGACGATACGATGGTCAAAACCCAGTATGGCGAGAAAAAAGGAAACATCTATAAGCCAGAATCAACATTACAAACGTTTGTACAAAGCCAGTTTGAAAAGAAAAACAATGAAGATAAAGCTGACTATTCTGATGTTCAGGCGTTTGTAGCGGCCCTCAATGCAACCAACCGAACTACAGACCCTGCAACCTGGCGCACAAATCTGGAGAAGACGTTCAATATGGACCTCTTTCTTAAGTATCTGGCCGTTAATAATACCATTGTGAATTGGGACAGCTACGGGGCTATGGCCCACAACTACTACCTCTACAACGCCCCCACAAATCACCTCACCTGGATTCCCTGGGATCATAACATGGCCATGACTACCACATCGGGCAACGGAGCCGGTGGCGGCAAAGCCGTTTCGCTCGAAATGACTGAAGTAAGCAACAGTTGGCCGCTTATCTATGCCATAGCCCATGACGCAGTTTACTATGCCCGATATAAACAGTATGTCAAAGACTTTAGGGACAATGTGTTTACGGCAAGCAACATAAACGCCATCATCGACCAGAACTATTATTTAATTGCCCCTTACGTGACAGGCACAGAACCGGAGCAAAAACCTTACTCCTACCTAACCAGCACAACCGATTTCATTACCGGGGTCATGGCGTTGAAAAACCACGTGACCACTCGTATTCAGGCTGTTAATATGTTTCTAAAATAATTATCCCAATGGTCTTTGAAAACAATGAATACATGAGTATTTGACAATTAGCATAACACACTAATTGCCAAATACTTACAATTTAAAATTAAGTAAATCTAACCAATACATAAAGTATTTGACTCACTGCCACGTTTTATTATCAATACACGTATTACTATACAAGAAGTCAATGCTGTTGGATTTATGGCAAACATAAATTGGTATATGACCTATTGAATAAAAGTGCAAAATCCTAAAAATCAGAAATTTAACACTGACACCAGATTATAGGCTCAACCGCTGGAAATGATTTTACCTACCTGATTACCAATCACTGAGTCATCGGTAGATCATTTTCAGAATACCCGTAAAAACAACTAATACTAATTACGAAAACAACGTTTAACGTACACAAACCCACTCGCTTGTATGACTCGCTTGGAATTTTTAAAATCAATGGGCTTTACAGGTTCGGCCCTGATGGCGTTACTGACTTCCTGTGTGCATGAAGAGGATACGGTAGTCAATGCGCTTTCCTTATCTGGTACAACCACAACAACCCCATCAACGACTACAACAGCTACATCGAGTAGTACCGCTACCAGCAGCACGACTACCAGTGGAACTACAACAAACGGCACCGACCTGAGTAGCATAAAAAATCGACTACTTACAATTGACCTGACTTCGTCGGCTGCTTCAGCCTTAAAAACGGTTGGTGGCTATATTACCCAGAGTGGTATTGTAGTGGCTCAGTCAACGGCAGGTGTTTACGTGGCAGCTACCCAGACCTGTAGCCATGAGCCCAAAAAGGCCATCATGTTCAACAAGACAGAATACTACTGTACACAGCACGGTGCCCGTTTCGACCTGACCGGCCAAGGAAAAAATAGCTTCGGTAGTCGAGGGTTAACGGTTTATAAAACAGCCACTGACGGAAAAACGCTGGTCGTTTACAGCTAATGCATTTATCCAATAAATAAACAAGCCAACCACGATGAAATTCCTAGTAACCGCTATTTTCTTCAGCTTGCTATCCAGTACCTTAACCTGGCAATTAAATTTTGATCAGGCTAAAACGGAAGCCACGCAGGCCCACAAACTTATCCTGCTAAATTTTTCGGGTTCCGACTGGTGTGGTCCCTGTATAAAACTTAAAAAGACAATCTTCGAATCGGAGGAGTTTAGCCAGTTTGCAACCGATAATTTAATTCTGGTTCGTGCCGACTTCCCTCGGTTATCGAAAAATCAGCTCGATGCCAAACAAACCGCTCACAATGAGTCTTTAGCTGAAAAATACAACCGGCAGGGTAAGTTTCCGTTTACGGTATTGCTCAATTCCGAGGGCAAGGTTCTGAAAGAATGGGATGGCTACCCGCAATCCATGACGATCTCGTCGTTTATTGAATCCATTCAGGCAGTGCGTTTAGCCACGAAATGAGTGATATCCCCGGCATTCATAAACGCGTACAACGACTCATGGGTAATCGCTTTGAGTTGAGCGTTGTCAGCGCAGATGCAACCTGGGCCAACGATTGTCTGGATGCCGCCATTGACGAAATCAGTCGAATCGAACGGCTGCTAACCACCTTTCGTGACGATAGCCAGACGAACCAGATCAATGCCAATGCGGGAGTACGACCCGTTCAGGTAGATGCCGAGGTGTTTGCCTTAATCGAACGATCGCTGCGGTTATCAGCGCTGACACAGGGGGCGTTTGACATTACGTACGGGTCACTGGATAAGCGATTCTGGAATTTCGATACCACCATGACAGCCCTGCCCGACCCTAAAACGGCCCGGCGCATGGTTCGATTAATCGACTATCGAAATGTTCAGCTCGACCCTACCCAGCAAACCGTATTTCTCAAGGAAAAAGGAATGCGCATTGGATTCGGCGGTATCGGCAAAGGCTATGCCGCCGAACAGGCCAAACGGATTTTGCGGGAACGGGGGGTAGAGAGTGGCATTGTCAATGCAGCTGGAGACCTGACTACCTGGGGCATGCAGCCTACGGGTAAGCCCTGGACTATTGGCATAGCCGACCCCAATCTATCGTCCCACGAAGCATTTTCATACCTGGCTATTAGCAACATGGCCGTGGCTACATCGGGCAACTATGAAAAGTATGCCCTGATCAACGGAAAACGATACGCCCATACCATAGACCCCAAAACGGGCTACCCAGTAGCTGGTATTAAAAGCGTTACCATCATTGCGCCGAATGCCGAGCTAGCCGATGCCTTAGCCACCCCGGTTATGGTTATGGGCGTTCGGGTCGGTCTGGACCTGATCAATCAGATGAAGCACATTGCCTGTATTATTATCGACGATTCCGATAGGCTCTATACATCGGCCAATATCCGGCTTATGGCACCTACCGTAACATCTTAACTTGCATAAACCTACGAAATGAATAAGAACCCGTTTCTCAAAACTCTAGGACTGACGGTGTGTATAAGCCTTCTCAGTCTAACAGGGTGCACGACAGTCAAAGAATATCAGAAAAGCCGGATCAACGATGCCGAAATGGAATTATCGGCTCGTAAGTCGGAGAAGTTCGAACAAAATTTTTACCTCTATCGTGAAGGAGCCGCCGGCGCGAATGGCGGCAAAAGTGGTGGTGGCTGTGGCTGTAACTAACAAACGCAAACCATGAAAAAAATCTGTATTTCTGTTGGCGTTTTGCTTAGTCTATTCCGGGCGGGGTACGGTCAATCGACCACACAGCCTGCCTATGAAAAACGTAAACTCAAAGTCGAGGAAATCAACCTGGTATCCTCCTATTATCAGCAGGATGGTAATAACTCGGCCGTAACGGGGGGAATTGGCACGGAAAAACTGACTGATTTTGCCCAGTCATTCGACCTTGTGCTGAAAACGACAGACCAGCGAAACCGTCAGCACACCATTGCGTTCGACTTCAACATCGACCATTATACCTCGGCATCATCTGATAACATCGACCCACTGACAGTGTCATCGGCCTCCCGCAGCGACACCCATATTTATCCGTCGCTTTCCTGGAGCGTACATAACGACAACAATCGCACAACCAAAGGGCTTGCCTTCTCGTACTCAACGGAGTACGACTACAAGTCGTACGGTTTCAATCTGAATTTCGCTAAAGCTTCTGCGGATAACAACCGTGAAGTTAGTCTGAAAGCGGGGGCCTTCTTCGATACCTGGAAAGCCATTCTCCCACCCGAACTTCGGCCCGATGGTTATGGCTCGGGTGCCCATGGCGATAGAGACCCTATTGATTACAAGCCCCGTAATTCGTACAACCTGAGTGTTTCATTATCGCAGGTGATCAATAAACGGATGCAGCTTCTGTTTACGGTAGAGCCATCGTTTCAGCAGGGATTGTTAAGTACGCCATTTCACCGAATTTACTTTCAGGACGGCGGTGAGACTGTTGAAAAATTACCCGGCACGCGCCTTAAACTTCCCGTTTCTTTCCGGCTGCATTACTTCATGGGCGACCGGGTTGTGGTTCGAACATTCTATCGCTATTATATCGACGACTGGGGCATGCAGGCCCATACGGCTAATCTGGAAGTACCTGTCAAACTCACCTCGTTTATTTCAGTTAGTCCTTTTTACCGCTTTAGTCATCAAACGGCTGTCCGGTATTTTGCCCCTTATGAGCAACATAAACAGACTGAAAAATACTACACGAGCGATTACGACATCTCAGGGTTCAACAGTCAATTCGTAGGGATAGGCTTCCGTACGGCCCCGCCCGGCGGTTTGTTTGGTATCGGCCACTGGCAGAGTGTGGAATTGCGATTTGGACACTATACCCGAACAACAGGTATGGTAGCCAATAGTGTAACCTTACTGGCCAAGATAAAGTAAATGGTTCTGGTAAACCGCAAAAGGCACACTGTTGCAGTGAATAAACATACGCGGAATAATTAGCTGCACCAGCGTGCCTTTGCGGCACATTTAGTTCATACAATATATAAAGAGAGTACAACAAGGAAAATCTTTTCCTTTTCATAAAAAAGCAATGTTTAGCCATTTATGGCTATGCATTTAAGATGTAACTTGGTAGTCTATCCCGCCAAAAGCAAGTTAGTGAGCATAGCGAATACAACCTGTGAAGTCGTAAAGTGTGTGAGTGACCGAAGTTTTAGAACGGCTTGTTTATGCGAACATTTACTTATGGATTTCTGTGCTGGCTCTTGATGCTGGGTATGCCGCTATTGTCATTGGCGACCCACCAGGTAGGTGGTCAGATAGAAATGCAGGCAATTGGCGATATTCCCGGCCACTTTAAAATCATCGTGACCAATTATCTGGAAGATGGTACACAGGGAATAACCCGACAGGCGGCAATAGGTAACGTTGGTATCTTTCGGCTGCGCGACAACGCCCAAATGACTGCCTTTACTGTCACCCAAACGGGTGCTAAATCGCCTGTTGTCTATGCCAATGCCTTTTGCGCATCACAGCGGAATCTAAACTTTGTTATCTGGGTTTACGAAGCCACCATTCAGCTCAACCCCGGCACGTATAGTGATCCACAAGGCTACTACATGTCGTATCAGACCCGGAATCGGAATGCCGGCATCAACAATATCGTCAATCCTGATCAAACTGGGTTTACCTTCTATCTGGAATTTCCTGCCCTACAGCAAAATGGTCAATACGTCCAGAACTCATCTCCTCAATTCAATAAAATAAACGGTGAATACGTCTGCCTGGGCGACGCATTTACCTTTGCCTTTGGCGGAAACGACCCTGATGGTGATGAACTCCGGTATTCGATGGTAACCCCATTGAATCAGAAAGGAACGGCCCAGAATGCCATTTCAGCAGGCCCCTACCCCGACATTAGCTGGCGGCCTGGTTTTAGTGCCACTAATGCAATTCCAGGAAGTCCCACATTACAGGTCAACCCCCAATCGGGGCAGTTATCGGTAACAGGTACTGAATTAGGGTTATATGTTTTTGCCGTAAAAGTGGAAGAATACAGAAATGGGGTAAAAATAGGAGAGGTACGTCGTGATTTTCAGTTTCTGGTCATCGACTGCCCTCCCCAAACGACACCGGATCCAGCGGTTCAATTTCGCAACTTTCCGACCATGCGCTCACGAACCATTTGCCTTGGCGATTCGGCCGTGATACAGGCCGCTTTCAATGCCAACTGGAATTATCAGTGGCGCAAAGACGGTATTAATATTACAGGGGCTACCAATTCATCATTAGCCGTTCGGGAAGCGGGTACCTATATGGTCGTCGTTTCGCAGAAAACAACCTGTAGTAAAACCGGGAACTCCGACGATATGGTCGTAAAGGTTGTCGGGACACAGGCGAAGGTTTTTGAAAGGGGGCATTTATGCGCTACAACCGGAACCATTCACCTGACGGCCGTAGGCGATAGCAATGTCACGTACCAGTGGTACCGCAATGGGCAGGCACTGGCAGGGCAAACGACCGATTCCATTGTGGTTGATCAGCCGGGAAATTACTGGGCCGTTACGACCGATCTGATATATGGGTGTAAAGCGCAAAGTGATGTGGCCCTTCTCCAGCGGTCGGCAGCCGTACAGGCCGTGATCCAATCAGCATCGGGACAGAATCGAATCTGTCCGCAAGCGTCCTTGCAATTAACTGGTAGTGGTGGAATCAGTTACAGCTGGCAGAAAGATGGGACGACGGTGGGGAGCAGCGAAGCACAATACACTACGAGCCAGCCCGGCACCTTTGTTTTGATTGCAACGGATACCTACGGCTGTACAGGCACCTCCAAACCCGTAACGATCATTCAACTCGACCCAATCGATGTTCGGCTCGATACGATTCCAGAGGTTTGTGGCGACAATTCACCCGTTTACACACTCGTTGGTAGCCCAGCCGATGGTGAGTATGCAGGACCGGGTGTAAGTGGAAATAAATTTGACCCTAAAGCGGCCGGAATCGGTGAACACCAGATGACTTACACGGTTAAAGCGGCCCCCGAATGCAAGGGAACGGTAGCAACGCGACTGGCGGTTGTAGCCCCCATTCCGACTATTCAGCTTGCCGATTCGATAGTCACCTACAAAGGTAATACCTTCACGATGAACCCGGTGTATACGGGCAACCCTAATCAGTTTCAGTGGGCTACGTCAACCTATCTGGACAACCCCAACACGGCTAATCCAACCGTTATGTCGATTGAAGAGGATATTACCTATACGATCGATGTAAAAAATAAAACGGGTTGCGAAGCGAAAGATACCATCCACATTACGGTATATGCCCGTGTCTGGATACCAGATGCGTTTTCGCCTGATGGCGATGGCAAGAATGATACCTGGGAGCTGTTTGGCATTGAGGCTTTCCCCGATGCTATCGTCACCATTTTCAACCGCTGGGGCGAAATCATCTATTCGTCGGGCAAGGGCTACACCAAACCGTTCGACGGCACTCTGAACGGCTATTCACTTCCAGCCGGTCTGTACGCCTATACTGTCCGAACAGTTCCGGAAAAGCCTATCATTCGAGGTAGTTTAATGCTGGTGCGGTAGGCTATTATCAACATCAACACAGAACCGCAGCGGACAGAAAAAGTAGTTGAACTTTGTACTCGCTACGGCTCCGGGTTTAGTTCTTTTTAAACTTGCTTCTTACTCTTTCGACCAGGACCCCAGATAGCACGACCGGGGAAAGCGCCTGTGTGTTCACCATCTTTCAGGACAACTTTTCCGTTGACCAGTACGTGCTGAACACCGACCGAATAGTGAAATGGTTCGGCAAAAGTGGCCTTGTCGACAATAGTTTTGGGATCGAAAATAACAACATCGGCATAGTAGCCGGGGCGAAGCAACCCCCGATTGGGTAATTTATGATTGGTTGCTGGCAGACTGGTTAACCGTCGAATAGCTTCTTCCAGCGAAATAACGTGTTCATCACGGACGTATTTACCTAGTAAACGAGCGAAGTTTCCGAAAGTGCGGGGATGTACCACACCCACTTCCTTCCGGTCCTCGGCCAGTGACCCAGCATCCGACCCAAACGATACCCAGGGTTGTTGGATACCTTTTTTTACATTCTCTTCCGACATTAGAAAGTAAGTGGTTTCGACCCGCGTTTTATCAGCCACAATCAAATCCATGACCGTTTCAATCGGGTCTTTATGCCAGATTTTAGCGATTTGGCCCAGCGTCATACCATTGTATTTTTTCAGCGAATCTACTTCAAATGCCGTCAGAAGGATATTTTCTGGCGAACCCGCCAGGTCGAACATATTTTCCCAATCCTTGCCCTTCTGCTGTACCTCGGCCTTTAACTTCTGGCGGGTAGCGGGGTCCTGCAAACGTTTCCAGCCTGCCATAAATCCACCATTGAACAGATAAGGCGGCAGACATGACGTAAGTCCGGTAGCTCCGGCTGTGTAGGTGTACATATTCGCCGTTACGTTCTGCCCCTGCTGACGAACCCGGTTAATTAGGTCGATCGTCGATTGCATCCGGGGCCAGTTCCGTTGCCCCGACGCTTTAAAGTGATACAGTTCGACGGGCAGATTGGCCTCCTTCCCAATCTTAATCAACTCACCAACAGCCTCTTCCAGCCGGTCACCCTCACTCCGAATGTGCGCAATATAACGCCCACCGTAACGGCCAGCTTCTTTACAAAGCGCAATCAGCTCATCCGTATTGGCAAACGAATTCGGTGGATAAATCAGCGCAGTGGTCATGCCCAAAGCCCCCTCTTCCATCCCTTTCCGAACAATAGCCCGCATCTGGTTCAATTGGTCGGGAGTAGGTTTTACATCGGCCTCCCCCAGAATTGCCTGACGCACCTGACCCGCTCCCAGATACGAAGCAATATTGGGAGTAATCCCTTTTTTCTGAAGCTTTGTCAGAAAGTCGGCGAGGGTATTCCAGTCGCAGGTTTGGTTATAGGGCTTCAGGAATAGGTTGACCTGATCCCGCATATCCTGCGTAGCAATAGGCCCCCAGGAGTCTTCGCCAAACACTTCGGTCGTTATCCCCTGTTTGGTGTCGCTCATCGAACGGCCATCACGCAACAGCTCGATACCTGTATGCGACAGCACATTGATAAAGCCCGGTGCCACAGCTTTGCCTTTTGCATCGATGACAGTTGTTGCCGTTGCTCCAGTTAATTTCCCGATAGCCACCACCCGATCACCCCGTATTCCGATGTCTCCCGGTTTAGGGGGCTGCCCCGATCCATCATAAATCAGGCCGTTGCGAATAAGGATATCAAAATGGCGACTGGTAGACTTGGTTGGTTGAGCGGCCAGCGTACAGACACTGGCGATGAAAATCAGCAGGAGAAGTGTAACACGCATAGTAGGTTGATTGGTAGCCCAAAATACGAATTCCCCCGAAAACTCGGTCAAATCATTGAAATCGTTTTGTTGTACGTTATGAATGAAATAAAAAATTCCGGAAAGACAGTTGCCCATCTTTACCGGAATTTATATTAATCAGGTTGTATGTATTTCTGAGCCGATTAGCTCTGTTTCGTCAATTGGATGTTCAGGACGAGTTTCACATCGTCGCTCACAACGACACCACCCGCTTCAGTAACGGCATCCCACGACAGGCCAAATTCTTTCCGTTTGATGATACCCGACAGTTCAAAACCGGCTTTGGTCTGACCGTAGAAATCGCCCATCTGACCGCCGTATTCGGCTTTCAGTGTTACAGGTTTCGTAGTGCCCCGAATGGTCAGATCACCAGCTACTTTGTAGGTATCGTCGTCAACTTTCGTCATGCTGGTCGATACGAACGTCAGTTTTGGGTGGTTTTCGGCATCAAAGAAATCAGCTGATTTCAGGTGCCCATCCCGTTGCTCATGCCCCGTGCTGATGCTATCGATATCGGCCGAAAATGAAACTTTTGCGTTGTTGAAATCATCTCCTTCGCTTTCTACCGTTCCTTCAAAGGTTCCAAATGAACCCGTAACGGTCGAAATTACGAGGTGTTTTACTTTAAATTGTACTTCAGAGTGTGAAGGATCGATTGCCCAGGTTGTCGTAGTGGCGGTTTCCGTTGCCATAGTTGTAAGTATTTTGAAAATTATGTGTTAAGGTATTTGATGTATATACATTTAATTTTTCAAAAATGTTCACGGATTTTAAAAATTCTTTTAGTAGCCTATTTTTTAATGAGGTAAAAGGGGTAGTCAGGTCTTGTCAAGAGTCGCTCGAGATGCTCACCATTCTAATAATTCTTGACAAGACCTGACCATAATTGACCGCTTATCGTGTCGAAACAGGTTTATCGGATGGTTCAGGGGCTTTCGTTAGCTCCATCCCTCCTCCTGTTAATTTAGCAACTTTCCCCTGTTGATCGAGGATGAAGCTGATGGCGTCTTTGCCGTTCCAGAATTGATCGTATGTAAGTCGAAACGTGTCGAAATGCCAATGATCGAGGTAGCCAGTCAGTATGTTATTCATGGACGCATATAATCGGCCATTTTTTAAAGTAACATCAATTGTCCCATACAAGGGATCGGTATACGAACCTGTATAAGCCGTCAGGGGCAACGACGGTTTTGTATTCAGAACACGGGAGCTATCGGCCTTACGGTCAGCCTGTTTGGCTTGCTGTTTGAATCCGCCATACAACTGCCGAAACGCTTGGCTCCAGTCCTGGTCAACGCCCAGCCCAAACTCGTCGAAAGCCCGGTACATGAGTGCATGACGCAATTCGGCATGATCGAGATTCCCCTGAATATAAACAGCCAGTTTCTGATCGGGCAACTGACCGTGAATGGCTACCATACCTGTCAGGCTCCCGGTATGAAAATTAACCCGATGGCCGCGATAGTCTTGCTGAAACCAACCCAGGCCGTACGTTTTCCAGACCGGTTTGGTTAATAGCTGCGTGGGGTAGAACTGACTATCGGTTACCAGCGTCTGTGGTTTGAACAACTCGGCCCAGGTAGCTGGTTTGAGCAACGTTTTACCTGCATATCGGCCACTATCGAGCATACACTGCATCCAGGCCGTCACATCATCGGGGCAAGTCCAGACGGAACCCGCCGGGCCAACCGCATCCACCAACCCCTCTTCTTTCAGGCTATTGACTAACCGAATGGTATCGTTAATCTCCATATGCGGTTTGGCCCGGTTAGCATCCGATACCTCTTTGAAATGGGCCTTTGTTCGGCTCATGCCCAGCGGTTCGAAAAGTCGGGTGCGAATGAACGTTGCCCAGGGCACTCCACTCACTTTTTCGATGACTTTCCCAGCCGCCAGATACATGATATTCTGATAAATAAAACTGGACCGCAGCGAATACGACGGCTTAATCAGCCGAACTCTCCGCAGAATTTCATCCGATGGGATCTCCATGGCTGCCCAAAGCACATCGGCGTTCCCTACACCCGTGTTATGAATGAGCAGGTCACGCACCCGAACTTCACGGGTAACGGCCGGGTCATAGAACTGAAAATCGGGCAGGTAGTTTACAACTAGGTCATCCCAGTGCAGTTTACCTTCATCGACAAGCATACCCAGGCAGGCGGCTGTCATGGCTTTGGTAGTCGAGGCCATGGCAAAGAGCGTCTGCGTATCCACAGCGCCCGGTTTGCCTAGCTCCCGGACGCCGTAGCCTTTCTTGAGCAGGGTTTTTCCATTTTTTACGACCGTAACCGTCAGGCCCGGCACATTCCAGTCTTTAACGGCCTGTTGGATGTAGGCATCATAACGGCTCACTGGGTCAATAGGTGCTTTTCTGGATTGGGCCGGGGCTGTTTGCTCACTAAGGGAGAGTAGGCACAAAACAGCGAGTGCTTGTACTAAGAGGAGAGTTCGTTTCATAGTCGGTTGTTTGTCCCCTAATATAAGGTTTTATCGCTGCGAACTGACCCAGGGAATCGCTGTGCTATGTAGATTTGCTCTCCTCCAAAACGTAGTCAGACAATACAACCATGATTCTTCTCAACAAACAAACAGGGCTGAAGCGGCTTTCCCTCGCGTTGGCCCTCCTGGCAGTAGGCCCTTCGATCGCAAGCCAGGCCCAATCAAAAGCCACGCAGACGGGCAACGCGGTATCGGCTATTAAAGAAAGCGACATTAAACGGGATCTGTTTGCCCTGGCGGGTGATCACTTTCGGGGCCGGGAAGCGGGGTCTCTCGATGAGCTCAAAGCCTCGGTCTGGATTGCTGACCAGCTTCGGGCAATGGGCCTCCAACCTGCCGGTGACGACGGCACTTTTTTCCAGTTTTTTCATATTCAACGTACCCGCATCACCGAAACCAGCCGACTCAACATTGGTAATCATACTCTTACGCATGGGCAGGATGCGTTTATTCTGGCTCCTGCCATTGCATCGGTCGATGCCCCACTGGTCTTTGTTGGGAAAGGTACACCCCAAGAACTCGCCAACGTAGATATTAAAGGGAAAGCGGTAGCCCTGGAATTTTCGGGAACGCCCCCGGCCGAACTGAGTTACCGTCGGTTCCTGACGGGCACGATGAACCGACGGGCTGCCGAACTCGTCAAAGCCGGGGCACTCGCCGTTGTCTGGATTTCCAATGCCGATGCCCAATTCTATTTCGACCGCTGGACTACGGGTCTGGAACGGGGCCGATACGATTTACCCGGTGGAGCCAATACCCGCGTATTTTCGCAGGCGCCCACCGTTTGGCTCCCAAGTAGTGCGCTTTCCTGGATCAAACAGCCGGGGCAACAATTTACCAATGTCGTTAACGTAGAAAGTTTCAGTTATCCATCGGTCAATATTGTTGCCAAGGTTCCGGGCACGGACCCCACGCTTAAGAATGAGTATGTGTTGTTCAGCACACACCAGGACCATGATGGTGTTCGGCGGGCCGTTGCCGGGGATTCGATCTGGAACGGGGCCGACGATAATGCCAGTGGATGTGTAGCGACCATGGCTATTGGGCGGGCATTCGCCCAGAAGCCCGGCAAACGTTCGGCCTTGTTTGTTTTTCACGGTGCCGAAGAGCGCGGTTTGCTGGGCTCCCGGTATTATGTCGACAAACCGACCGTACCCAAAGAATCCATCGTGGCCGTTTTGAATGCGGAAATGATTGGCCGAAACGCGCCTGACAGTGCCTGCATCCTGGGTCAGCAGCCTCCGCATCGCAATTCAACGGATCTGGTCAATGCAGCGCTGGCAGTCAATCAGTCGGAAGCGCATTTTAAACTCGACACGCTGTGGGATAAACCCGATCATCCCGAAGGCTGGTATTTCCGTTCCGACCACCTCCCCTACGCCCGTGCGAATGTGCCAGCCATTGCCTTCACAACGCTTCTGCATACCGACTACCATACCCCAAAAGACGAGCCCGACCGCATCAATACGGCAAAGGTGACGCGTATTGCCCGGTGGATTTATCTCACGGGCTGGGATGTGGCCAACCGACCGCAGCGCGTAAGGGTAGATAAGGGATTCAAACTGGAACGATAAGTAAGAGTCATTAAGTGGTCATTGATTGGCGTTTATTGTAAATGAAAAATTTGCCGTACGACGAATAATGATCAATGACCACTTAATGACAATCAAATGACTACTTACTAACATTAGAGACACTGTTTACGGTGCCCGCAGTACATAGCCTTCGCCAATAACGGTATGGATCAGTTGGGGGGAGCCGGGCTGGTCAATTTTTTTGCGCAGAATCCCCACATATACTTCAATCGAATTACTGCTCATGGTGTATTGCATATCCCAAACCTGTTCGGCAATGGAAGCGCGGGACACGACGCGGCCCTGGTTCTGCATCAGGTACTCGAGCAATTGAAACTCTTTGGCGGTCAGATTGATGGGCCGGCTGCCCCGTTTGGCGGTACGCTCGTCCTGATTGAGTACCAGATCCCCAACCACCAGCGTTGGTTCCGAATTCAGGCGTCCGGTATGACGCCGTGTCAACGCCCGCACGCGAGCCATCAGGATATCGAACTGGACAGGCTTTACCAGATAATCGTCGGCCCCTACATCCAGTCCGGTAATAATATCGTTGGAAGTCCCCAGTGCGCTGAGCATCAGAATCGGGGTATCGACCTTCTGTCTACGAAGAATTTCTACCATGTCCCGGCCATTTTGCCGGGGTAGATTGACATCAGCAATAATCAGATCGTAGGGATAATCGAGGGCCATTTTTTGCCCCATAAGTCCGTCGGAGGCAATCTGAACATGAAAGCCATTCGCTTCCAGTCCCTTCCGAAGAAAACCGGCTATCGACGCTTCATCTTCAACGATGAGTATATGCATAGTGGTAATTATTGGCGCGAAATTAGAAAAACTTCTCCACCAACTTACCAGAAAGGGTAGTATTCAATTACAGAAAGCGGTGGATTGATGCAAACAGTAAGTTTGCATCAATCCACCGCTTTATTAACGACGGCCACCGTGGAAACCACCGCCACCACCAAAACCACCATGGAAGCCTCCACCACTAAATCCGCCCCCCCCAAATGACCGGGATGCACCTCCCCAGGCCTGTGAGTGGTATGTATTGGCGTTAGCGCCCTGATAACGGCCAGGCGATGCTACCCGCGCAGAACCTGCATTGTTCCAATTACCCGATCGGCTGTATTGACCTGGATTAGTCAGCCAGTTGGCACGGGCGTTGGGTATACCTGAACCAAAGGCGCGATGAGCAGCTGACATAAACCCGGCATTGGCTGGTGCCCAAACATGTCGTTCACCAATGGTGCGGACATAGTAATTGTTGAAACGGTTATACAGATGCGGGTAAGCGTAGCGGCCTGTGGTGAAGAACCAGTTCGAGAAGCCCAGCGACGGCAAACCGAACATGACCATGTTGCCACCAAGTCCAAAATAGAAGCCCGTTCCATACCACCAGGCCGATGGATACCAGAGTGGCGATGCGTACCAGTACGGATACCCAAACCAGAATGGATACGGGTTCTGATAATAATACGAACTATTCACCCAGGCCGGGTTCGGGTTGATGCCCGTATTGTACCCATTGGCCTGTGCATAGGCCTGCCCAGCCTGTTGCAATTCCTGTTTGGCCTGCGGATCGTTATTCAGTTCATTCTGATAGGTGGCCAGTTCCTGCTGGTTCTGTACGGCCAGGCTATCATGCAAAGCTGTCAAATCTTTGGTAACCTGATCTGGGTTCGCACGGTAGGCTTCGCCCAGCCGGGTCGTTTTATCGATCTGATCGGTCAGTTGAGTCAGCACGTCCGGCATGTTAATCAATTGTCGAAAGGCATTCTGCGTTGGAATATCCAGTGGGTCGATCAGGTTATCGAACGCCAGGTCGGCCTGTTGATTCAGGTTATCGACCTGCACCAGATCATCGTGATGATGGCGATACAGTTTCCAGGCGGTTTCCTGCAAATCGGCAGGCAGGTTTTTCGTCAGGTCTTTCACCGACGATTCGCTGGTTCCGGCAGGCAGGGTTGCCAGCGCGTGCATCACATCCGGAAACCGGGCGATGTCATAAAACCAGGCCTGTTTCTTCTGTCCATAGGTTTGAATTAGATTCACAAAGGCCTGCTCACTGTTGGCACGTTGCTGAGCCAGCGCCGTCAATACCTGAGGTTGCTGGCTGGCCAGTAGAATAGATCGACGAACATCGTCGCGGTACGGGGCAATGGCCGATATAATCGCTTGATCGGTTACGGGAGCCGATTGCTGTTCGGGTTCGGTTACTTGCGCAAAGGAGGGATGTAAACCAGCCCCAGCTAATCCAATGGCAAGCAACAGCGCTTTGGCGGGGAGTTGAATGAACGCTTTCATGACTGCTAATGAAGGCATTAACTGTCTTCTGTTTCAAGTACGATTTGTTGTATTCTTGACCAGCAATCCGTTCCAATTCCGGCGAAAATTCTGTTGGAATCCAACCGCCAATGGAACCTCTTGCTGACCATACAAAAAACGTCAGGCAGCCTGAAGCAGGCTTAAAGCGAGGGTTAATGTTTGGTTAAAAATGGTACTTACTGATCATTAAAATTAGGCTAAGCATGAGGCAGGTATGTCCGTAAGCGAACGTATACTGTCCAGAACTGGACAGCTTGGCTAAAAGCCAAAAAGACCTAAAACCCTGACAATAAACCCCATAACATTACATACAGGCTATTGGCAAGCCATTTGTTCTACAAAAGTTGAATTAATAATTTACCCTTACTGAACTTATGCAACCTCATCAATTACAATCAAGTTACTGGTCGTTTACTAAACGAAACAGGTCCTGGAGTGCATGTTTTACACTTCTGATCAGTTTACTGTTCATCTATCAATTGCCTACAGTGGCTCAACCGACGAGTCAGCGTTTGGATAGCCTCTTTACCAGCTTACAGAACGAACAGCGTCTGAATGGCAATGTCTTGATTGCTGAACAAGGCAAAATTGTTTACCAGAAATCGTTTGGGCTTGCCCGAGTGAACGATAAATTACTCAATCGGAACGATACCCGTTTTCAACTGGCTTCTATCGGAAAAACGTTTACAGCCGTTGCTGTTTTACAACTCTACGAGCAAGGCAAGATCAAGCTTGATGATCCGCTGATCAACTATCTTCCTGATTTTCCATTTGCCACCATTACCATTCGGCAACTGCTCTCTCACACATCCGGGTTAGCCGACCTGCAAATTTTTGACCCCTATATTCACGAAGACCCAAAGCGAATCCTGACAAATGTGGATGTTATACCCGCTCTTAAACGATTTGGAAAACTTCAATTCGAACCGGGTGAGCGTTGGAGTTATTCCAATCCGGGATATTGTGTGTTAGCGATCCTCATCGAAAAACTCACCGCCATGCCTTTCGATGAGTATGTCGCTCAACATATATGGAAGGTGGCCTCAATGCCCAATACGTACCCTTTTTCTATTCCCAAAACCAAACCTGATACTAAACGAGCCGAAAACTATCAGCCTGTATTCTTCTCGTCCCAACTCCAATGGGTGGATACCATGAAACGTTATCAGCCACTTCTGGTCAATTTTGGGGGATTACGGGGATTAGGTTTTATAGCCAGTACGGCTAATGATTTGCTGGCATTTGACAAGGCCCTGAATGAGGGACGACTTTTAAAAGCTCAAACACTTAGCAAGGCGTATACAGCAACTCGATTAACGAATGGAAATCTGGCAGACGTAGAACCTGGCAAGGTAAGTTACGGATTGGGCTGGTTTGTGGGACAGGATACCACCACCAACAAACTGGTCTGGCATTCAGGGTTTATTCCAGGTGGCAGTACACTTTTCCTACGAAATCTTACCCGGCAGCAAACCGTGGTGATTCTGAACAATGCCGAATGCGAAGGCGTACAGGAATCAGGCGAAAATGCACTCAGGCTCCTGATGAATCAGCCATTGGCTTCCGGAAAAAAATCGGTGGCGAAACACTATGCCAAAGCTCTGTTCGAACGGGGCCCCGACTACGGAGCAGCACGCTTTCTTGTCGTAAAAGCGGATACAGCTAACTATTCATTTTCACCGGCAGAGCTAGATTATGCTGGCCGTCAATTTATGCTACATGGCTATACAAATCAGGCTTTGGAGACGCTTAAACTTCTAACGTTTGCCGAACCTCAGGCATGGCAACCTTATAACAGTTACGCCGAAATTTTACAACAAAGTGGCAAGAAAGCAGAAGCTATCCTTATGTATCAAAAGTCGCTGAGTTTGAATGCTGATAACAACCGACTCAAACAAGTCCTTGATGAGCTTCTAAATGAAAAATAAAGCGATAACCCACCGCCTGAGCAACAAGTAGTTACGCAAACGGCGATGACTCCCAACCAGCAAAAAAAACCGTCAATAAGCCTACTAAACCAGACGTATTCCTTTCTCTTCGAGCACAATTTTCCGTTCGCGATAGAGGGTTCCGATGGCTTTTTTGAAGGTTTTTTTGCTCATTTCAAGCGCTTTATAAATCTCCTCGGGTGGGCTATTATCGGTCAGCGGCAGAAACCCGTTCTCGACTTTCAGGAGCGTCAGGATGCGCTGGGCATTGGGCTCTACGTTCTCGAAACCAGCCTTTTGTAAGCTTACATCGACCAGGCCATCGTCGCGAATGTTTTTGATGTAGCCAATAAGCGGATCTCCCGATTGTACGGTTCGGAAAATTTCATTGGCGTAAATCAGCCCCTTGTAGCGGTTGTTAATGATAACGTTCACACCCAGATCCGTGGTTTCGTAGGCTAGTAGCTGCACTTCGTCACCTTCCTGTAATTCACTGACATCCGGGTCCAGAAACCGGCTTACCTTGCTCGATGCTACCAGCCGGTTGGTGCGCCGGTCCAGGTACATGAACACCACATACCACTCCCCCACCTGCATGGGTCGGGCCTGTTCGCGATGGGGCACGAGCAGGTCTTTTTCCAGTCCCCAGTCCAGAAAGGCCCCGGCACTGGTTATCGAAACTACCTGCAATGTGGCAAACTCATTACGCTGGATGGCGGGGGTTAAGGTTGTGGCAATGGGACGATCTTCGGAGTCGGTGTACACAAATACATCGATATCATCGTCAACTTCCAGTGTTTCGGGCACATATTTATTGGGCAGGAGAATATCATTGTTAAAATCCTGCGTTTTTCGATCCGACAGATCCCCAAGGAAAAACCCGACACTGGTTTGCCGAAGCGCCGTCAACGTATTTATTCGTCCGATTTCAATCATAAGTCGCTACCTACTTCCTCATTCATTGAGCAACGGGATAAGGCAGCCGAAAGTTAGGAATTTTTAACAGGGCCATCACCCTTTTTTCTGTCAAACGGTTCAACTTTATACGTTAGCACGATTTAATTGGAAAGCCACTGATTGCCAGTAGCTTTCGTTGGCAACACCTTGAAAAATCCTATTTTACCAATACGTCATTTCTTATATATGATTGATTATCAGAGCACTAAATCAAGGCCAAAATCGTTATCACTCATTACCATCCTGAATTTAGTCTTGTTAAAGCGTCTTGGATTTTCAGTTTTAATGGCCGCGTTCCGTCCGGCTGTCGCAATTGCCGCGAAATTCATTCCTCTGAATGCGAACCCCGTTTCGCTACTGTCCAAAGCTACTGTTGTGGCTAAATCCGATGCAACGGCATCGCACCATTTTCGACCGACAGCAGAAACGTTCTTAAAACCGGCACTAGCTACCGCCCCTGACCTGCCCTTACTTGATGTAAATTTTTGCGGAGAATGCTTACCACTCGACCAGTCGGATGTGGTGGATCGGTGGAAGCATGTTTTTACGCTGTTCCGTTCCCACGCCAGCGATCTGGGTAACCTGCAACAACGTGCCGACTCGTTCTTCCCGATCATCGACCCAATTCTGGCTAAGTACGATATCCCTGACGATTTTCGTTATATCCCCCTGGCCGAAAGTGCGCTCCGCCCCAGGGCAGTATCACGGGTTGGTGCGGCTGGTTACTGGCAACTCATGCCGGGCACTGCCCGTGACCTGGGTCTGAAAGTTGGCAAACGGGTCGATGAACGATTCAATGTCCAGAAAGCAACCGATGCCGCCTGTCGGTACTTACGAGCCTTGTACTCGCAGTTAGGTTCCTGGTCGCTGGTAGCGGCTGCGTATAATGCGGGACCGGGCCTAATCAAAAATCAGCTCAAACGGTATGCACATCGGGATTATTACCGAATGAACCTGCCTCGCGAAACTCGCTACTACCTCTACCGAGTATTGCTTTATAAAGAAGTCATGTCGCGCCCCAATGACTACTCCTCGTTTCTGTCTCCTGCTCCCCAGACAGCCTACCGGGCCTGGCAACCCATTGGCTTTCAACAGGCAGCCTAATTCGCTCCTATAAACTTTCTGGAATTGATTAGTCGAAGCGCAACAGGTTGTTGCGCTTCGACTACTTTTGCCAAAATAAAACCACGGCTCAACAAATCAGTTATATGGGTATACGTAATCCTATGTTTCTGATAAGCCCGTTTTTGGCATTAATCTACTTTTCCACCTGTTGAATGCAATCGGACGCCAATAAATCCCAACAGGCTACTGGCCGGCCTGTCACTACACGAAAGTTAGACCAGTTTTTTTTGAATTTGGGCGATGTGGCCGCTTTCATTGGGCGCTTCTTTCGGGAAGTGTTTGTCCCCCCCTACGAATTTAAGGAGATCATCCGCCAATGCTACGAAGTTGGTTATCGATCGCTCCTGCTGATTTCAACCACCGGGTTTATAACCGGCATGGTGTTCACCAATCAGTCGCGACCATCGCTGTCGGAGTTTGGCGCTACCTCCTGGCTCCCTTCGCTCATAGCCATTGCCGTTGTCCGGGCCCTGGGCCCACTGGTAACCGCTTTGATTGCCGCTGGTAAAGTTGGGTCCAGCATCGGTGCCGAAATCGGTTCCATGAACGTTACCGAACAGATCGACGCGATGGAAGTGTCGGGAACGAATCCATTTAAGTTTCTGGTCGTGAGCCGCGTACTGGCTACCTCGTTCACCATTCCGTTACTAACGATGTACACCATTTTTGTGGCGTTGATCGGGGCATTCCTAAATGTAAATGCCAACGAGCAAACGAGTTTTACGTCCTATATTCAGGAGGTTTTTGGGGCCATCACCTACCTCGATATTTTTTCGTCGGTCATCAAATCCATTGTGTTTGGCTTCACCATCGGCATGGTTGGTTGCTATAAAGGATATCACTCCTCAAAAGGAACCGAAGGAGTCGGTAAAGCGGCCAACTCGTCGGTAGTAACCGCCATGTTCCTGGTTTTTATTGAAGAATTACTCTCGCTACAAATCGTATCCGCCATTCGGGGCAGTTAAACAATTTAGAATGATTGAATGATTGAATGATTGAATTAATAATGGGCGACAGCTATTCAATCATTCTATCATTCAATCATTCAATCATTAAACTATGAGCGAAAAGAAAAATGAACCCGTTATTATAATCAAAGGATTGAAAAAGTCCTTTGGCAGTTTGCACGTGCTGCGTGGGGTTGATTTAGAGGTGAATAAAGGGGAAAACGTGGTGGTGCTGGGCCGGTCGGGAACAGGAAAATCGGTTCTGATCAAAATCATGGTCGGTCTGCTCAAACCGGATGCCGGGAAAGTAATTATTCTGGGTGAGGATGTGGAAACACTAGGTGGTAAAGAATTGGATGAGTTTCGCCAGAAGGTAGGGTTTTCGTTCCAGAGCAGTGCCCTTTATGACAGCATGAGCATCCGCGAAAATCTGGAATTCCCGCTGGTGCGAAACGTTCGCAACCTGAGTCGTGGCGAAATCGATAAGGCCGTCAAAAAAGCGCTGGACGATGTTGGTCTGGCACAAACCATCGACCAGATGCCTGCCGAACTGTCGGGTGGGCAGCGGAAACGGATTGGTATTGCCCGTACGCTGATTCTGAAGCCGGAGATTATGCTGTATGATGAGCCAACGGCTGGGCTGGACCCCATTACCAGTGTGGAAATCAACAATCTGATCAACGACGTGCAGGAGCGGCTCGGCGCCACTTCGATTATCATCACCCACGATCTGACCTGCGCTAAAACTACCGGCGACCGAATTGCCATGCTGCTGGATGGCAAATTTGCGCGGGTGGGCACCTTCGATGAGGTATTTGCCGACAAAGACGAACGTATACAGCAATTTTATGATTACAAATTTGTGGATTAGGGGTAAAGAGTGAAGAATTTAAACATTTTACAGACTTCACTGATTACACTAACTGCATATACTACACCACTTTCACTGACTCCACTTATACTAGAAATGAGTACTGAATCGACAAAACGCTCCGTGGTCGTAGGCATATTCGTCCTACTGGGCATTATTATCCTGATCGCGGGAATATTCGTACTGGGTGGCCAGCAAAAGCGCTTCACCAGTACTGTTCGCCTTATTGCGCTCTTTAAAGACGTTGGTGGCTTGAAGAACGGCAACAACGTCTGGTTTTCCGGTGTTAAAATCGGTACGGTTAAGCGCATTAGCTTCGTGAGCAACTCACAGGTAGAAGTTGACATGAATATTGAGGAAAGCTCCAAGCAATTCATTCGGAAAGATGCTTCAGCCTCCATTAGTTCCGATGGCCTGATCGGGAATAAAATCGTTGTGATTGCCGGCGGGACCACAAGCCAGCCCGAAGTTGAAGATGGTGACCGACTGAAAACCACCGAGGCATTAAGTTCGGATCAAATCATGGCAACTTTACAGGAAAACAACAATAACCTCCTGAAAGTGACCAATGACTTTAAAGAACTGGTTGGCAATTTAAGACGTGGGAAAGGCACCGTAGGGGCAGTTCTGACCGACTCGATCGTTGCCGACAATTTCAAACGGGCTATGGTCAATCTGGAAAAAGCGTCCGACAATACCGTTCGGGTGACGGGTTCAGTGGCGCAGTTTGCCGCCAAACTGAATACGAAAGGAACGCTGGCGAACGAATTAGTAACCGATACAACGGTATTTCGACGCCTGAGCCGGGCCGCCACCCGATTCGAATCGACTGTAACTGCTGCCGATCAAAGCGTGGCTACTTTACGGCAAACATCGATCAACCTGAACCGGGCATCGGATAAGCTGAACAATACCAACAGCCCGCTTGGTATCCTGCTGACCGACAAGGAAACAGCAACCAATCTACAGGTCACGCTTCGTAACTTAAGTAAAGGAACGGAGCTACTGAATGAAGACCTGAAAGCTGCACAGAGTAACTTCCTGTTGCGTGGCTTCTTCAAGAAGAAAGCCAAAGCCGAAGCGAAACAAAAAGCGGATAGTACAGCGGCTGCTAGTCCGAAGCCATAATAACATACTCTTATCTCTAAAAATCCCGAAGGGGACTCAGGATCTGAGTCCCCTTCGGGATTTTTAGAGATAAGAGTGACGTATAAAACTACAATTCGTTCTGTACCGTACTGGCTCCACTTACTCGTTGAGCAACAGCAGGTTTGCCGCGATAACGAACGGCGCTGGCCCCACTGGCCTCGACTACCAGACTGCTGTTTACACTAACGTTCGCTTTACTGGCTCCCGACAGTTCCAGACCCGCATTATCGACGAGATAGTCGAACGCCTGTAAGCTCGAAGCACCGGACAAATCGGCTGTCAGGAACGCCCCTTTGCCAGTCATCCGCAATACCGAAGCGCCGGATAGATTGATCGTTGGTCGGGCCGCCTGTATATCAAACTGGCCTTCAGAAGCGCCCGACAACGTAACGTCGAAACCATCCAGATTCGTAAAACCCGTTACCGTTGATCGAACCGCACCCGAAAAATCTACTCCGCGCAGACTGGGCATCGTAATTCGGAACGTGGTAGCGTACTGGCGGTTCCGGGCTACGCGGTACTGCGCTTTGAGTGTACCATTTCGCGTATACACCTCCAGGTCATCCAGATTTCGTCGGTCGCCTTCCACCGAAATGCTATAAGAGGTTCCCTGCTGAACCGTAATAACAAAAGCACTTCCCATATCCAGTCGGTCGAAATTGGTGAGTGCATAGCTTTGCTGAGCCATCTGGTAAGGCCCTACATCCTCCCGAATTAAGGAGCAGCCGGATAAAGTAAGCGCGATGGCAACGAGCGAAATGCCCAGGAATTTTGTGCTTGTCATAATCTACTTGTCGTTTTACAGATTTCGGAGCTATTCAGGTTGTATTCATAGCTCATTTGACATCATGACAGCCGTACATACCTCTACCCCTACGCGCCGACAAAAAAAATTTGCCTCACACCAAGCTCCTCTCCTATTATGGCTACTGGCGGGATTGTTTCTTCCCCTATAGTGCAGTTAAAAGAACCGTAAACCAGCCTGAAGGCCAAGCCACCCCCAGTGACGCGCATTACTGTATGCATCGGCCCGGTTAGAAACCAATAGGATTTCGGGTTGCAACAGCGGGATTGGCCGATCGTCGGTACTGAAATACCAGTTGGCCGACGGCCCGAATGCTAGTGCGATATGGTTACTCAACCGGGCTTCAATCAGGGTATTCAGGCGAATCTGGTTGTTCCAGCCGCGTGGATACGTTCCGTCGAAATAGAACAAATGCTGATCGATGAGTTCGAGGTTGAATAAGGTGGCTTTCGACAGTCGGAAGGCCGTTCCTAAACCATAACCGGCACTAAGTCGGGGGCTACCTATCCGATCGAAACTGTGCCCGGCGGTCAGGATATTGTATAATCGCTGCACACCCGTTCGTAAGGTTACATTCAACAGATTGACCTCATTAGCCGCTAGTTCGACACGTTTGTAGCCTCCTTTTCGGACAAAACTCAGGAGACCAACAGGTACGCTGCCTGCTGTATCGGCCAGATTGATCAACCCAATCTGAGGGCCGTTTGTCACCCGGCGAGCTACGTTCACAATACCACTGATCTGTGCACCACGCACATCGCCACGGGCTACGTTGAGTATGCCAGCCAGTTGCACACCATTAACCGAACGTCCAGCCACATTAATCAATCCGGCAATCTGAGCACCCTGAACTTCCTGATTGGCATAGTTGATCAACCCGGCCACCTGCGCTCCCGTTACCGAACGTCCGGCTGTATTGACCAGACCACCGAGTTGGGCACCTTTTACATAGTGATTCGTATAGTTGATAAGCCCACCTGCCTGAACCCCAGCGACATGACCACCAACGATATTGGCTAAACCAGCGGTCTGAAATCCATCGACATCGGTTCGAACCAGGTTCATCAAGCCTCCAACCTCAAACGCCCGAACCCCAAACGAATAGCCCATGAGCATGTTGACCGAAAAACGGTTGCTGATACGTCCGCTCAAACGCCCGTTGGTGCCAAAAAACGGAACAAACGACACCTGCCAGTCCCGGTAAAGCGTATCACGGCTCAGGTTTATGTCGTGAATGGCCTGTTGCGCCGAAACAAAAAACTTCGAAATTCCAGACCACCCTTTATCAACAACGGACTGCGGTTGGCGGGCCGTTGAATCGACCATTGGCGCAGGTGCTTCGACCGCTACGGAAGCTAAGGGTGGCTCAACGGAGCGCACCGTATCCTCAATCACACGAATTGGTAAGGTTTGGATCGACGATGAGGTAGTAGGAGGCAAAGGGGTCATGCGGATGTTAACCGCGTGCGAAGTCCGGGATCGGATCAGCACCGTTTCGCCCAGGTAATCCTGTTTACGAACGTCCAGCCGCGCATTGGCCAGACTCGTCGGTAGCTGTAGTTTATAATACCCAAAGGGATTGCTGACCGTAGATGCCAGCGTGGTTTTTTCGAAAATACTGGCTTTGGCAATCCGTTCGCCGGTTTGCTCATCCAGAATATAGCCATCCAGCAGAAAACTCTTCGGGGTCGACTCAGGCGGATCGGCACGGACCAGAATGACGTGGTTCCCGCGGGATTTAAACGCAACCCGGTTCACAAATACCCGGCTCAGCACTTCCCGAACGGGTGTGTTCGTTAATCGCAGCGTGATCGTTGTAGTTCCATCGATACGGGTGGGGTCGTACGAGAACTCAAACCGGCCAGCCCGGCTGATCTGACGAAGAGCATTGTCGAGCGTTGCATTGCGAATATCCACCGAAATGACCCGATCCAGTGGAGGTATCGACTGAGCCGACAGGCGGAGGCTAATAAAGAAGCAAAGGAGAAAATAACGCATTGGATTTACTAACAGTGGTTTTACGACAAGACAGCCATCTGGTCGCTTACCCCTATTCATCGGCATCCGGCACCGTCTAAAATTATTGATTTCCCTTCGTGGCGAACCTGTAAACCAAGGGTTTCGGCCGTTACAGCCACCACTTCATCCAGCGACATTTTATCGAAACGGGTTTTCAACCGACAATTATCCAGCCGGGCATTAGCTAGTTGCACATCCGAATTATAGAACTGGTTAATGGTCTGTATTACACTGGCCAATGGCTCATTGTCAAACACCAGCAAGCCAGTCTTGTAAGCAAAGGCGTTAGGCGCTAGCTGCGCTGCCCGACGAATGGTATCGGTCTGCTCGTCAAACGTGGCCTGTTGATCTTTTGTCAGCAAGACGGCTTTGCGGCCGCTCGAAAACCGCACTTTACCCGTTTGAACGGCTACACTGACATTGTTATCATAAGCCCGAACAGTAAACGATGTACCCAGCACCTGCACAACGGTTGGCCGGGCCTGGATACGGAACGGTCGATTTGGGTCGGGGGTTACATCAAAAAACGCTTCACCATTCAGGGTCACATCGCGTCGTTCGTCAGCAAAAGCGGCCGGATAAGTCAGTGTGGAGTGTCGATTCAGCACAATGCGTGAACCATCGGGCAGGGTTTTTCGAAGTTGTCGGTCGCCCGTGACCAGCGTAACCGTATGAATAGCCGGATTGTCGTGACCCATGTACCGAAACTGATAAACCAGCCAGCCCAGGCTCACCACCAATGCCAACACTGCCGCCACCCGGTAGCCAGTCTGCCGCCAAAGGCTATCCGGCTCTGTTACCTGACTGGGCAGCGGCTTGATAGCCGCCCCATTTTCGGCTCGCCCATCAATGCTCCTCATACGCTGTTGAACCGATTTCCAGGCCGCGTCGGTATCCACATCGGGTTGCTCGAGGTCTGTCGATGTTTTGCCTTTCTTCGATGCACGCTGCCCTTGCTTAGCCGCATTCCAGATGCGTTCAAACTTGGCAAAATCGTCGTGCGTAGGTTCGGATATACCTGCATTGCGACTCAAAAGCCATTGCCGTACCCGCGCCGATTCAGCCGGATCCGTTTCACCGGCCAGAAACTTGCCCAATAGGGCATCGTCAATAGGATGTTGATCGGCCATGGCTTAGATAAAATGAAGAATTGACAATGAAGAATGAAACATGGTTAGTATAGATACTATATCCGCTTCGCTCAATTCGCTACCAGGATTCAGCATCCACTGTCCATTATTCATTCCAAGCGCCAGAACAACGGGTAAATACTCACTCAATTCTGCCCGTAAGATACGTAGGGCTTTGCCAATCTGATTCTCAACGGTTTTAATTGATATCCCTAATTGCTCTGCAATTTCCCCGTACCGAAGCTCTTCGTACCGACTTAGCGTAAACACGAGTCGGCACTGTTCGGGTAATTTCTGAATTGCCCGTTGAATCTGGTGAGCCAATTCCTCACCAATTACCCGCTGAGCAGGCGATTCAGCCGTCTCTTCCCCAATATGCTGGATATAGTCCCGGTGCTCATCGCGAACGGATGCGTGCTTGAGTCGGTTCAGGCAACGATTATGAACCGATCGATACAGGTACGACTTGAGCGATACACTAATAAGCAGTCCTTGGCGTTTTTCCCAAATAGCCAGGAACATAGCCTGTACTTCCTCTTCTGCTTCGTCAGGATCGGGGAGTAACTGACGGGCATACCGGCATAGCGACGCATAATACTGCCTGAAAACAGCTTCAAAGTCGCGTTCGCTACCCGCCCGGATAGCCGTAATGACATCCTGTTCGGTTGGTGGCACTGGTGTAGTATAATAAATGACAGGAGACTGCAAAGCTATCATTTTCGGCAAACATCCGGTTGTTCCTCCCTATGACAGTTAGTAGCCGGTCGACCCCTACGCCATGTAAAAATAATTTTTCTGCAAAAGCACGATAGACATAGTTTCCGTCATAACCCCTCCATCACACTGACAAAAAGGGTAACACCAGCAGGATATGTAGCCTGGGGCAGGATAAGCGTAGTCCAGTACGGTTGCCGCTGATCATTGATTTTCGGCGGTGGCCAGGTAGGTTGAATAAGCAGTCGGCTTCGATTCCGTTATGACCCTTGGATTGGCTTGAACAGATGGATATAGTTGACTTAGCCACCACTGAGCGGCATAGTGAAACCCGACCATCGCCACTACAAACAAAACCATGAACAAATACTCCTGAAACGGATGGGCGGCTTTCGCCAGTAGAAATAACAGCGCTATGGCAGGTGGATGAATCGATGAAACGGCAGCCATCAGGCTAACTGCCAGTATTGTCATGGCCATCAATCCGAATAGATTATTTCCCAGAAATACGTAGTGGAATAAACCCAGATGTCCCACCAGTATATAAGCAACCAAAACCGTACGAGGCTGTGCAAAAACGCCCTTGGGATTGGCTGCCAACAGCATACAACTAGCCGCCAGCGGGGGAACCAATGAGAAATGGTGCACCGCTAAAGCGACTAGAAACAGAATTTCAATCCCCAGAATGTATAACGCCCAACGAATAGCGGTTTGCATAATGAGGGCGTTTAGGAATTCAACGAGGCATAAGACGAGGGTTTAGCCGACTGCTCAGACCGAAGCGTTGATAGCCACCAGAAAAACAAAAACCCACCTACAACCGTACCGAAGCTGATCAACACCACAACCGTTGGAGGACGCAGGGCGATCAATGCACCGATATATTGAACCACAGTGGTGATGTACAGGAATTTAGCGATGGCTTCCCGCGTCAGAAAATTAATAATGTAGGCACCCAGCGGTGCCATCAGAATCGCTACCGGAATCGCACACATCCAATACTGAAAAGTCATCGGCTGAAAATCCTGCAATACGAACACATGCAGCAAAAAGCCAATGATGGTATGGATGGTCATGATTATGATGGATGTAGGGGTAGCGATTTTCTCACTGGTTGAATAGTAGAGGGTAAACAGGCAAAAGGTGAAAATATTGATCCCATCACCAAAAATGGCCGTGATGATACCGCCAATGAACGCAAATACCAGAATGCGGGCTAGATCGACTGCCTTCAACGGGCCTAATCCCCTGGTCGTAACCCGATCTGTTTTGCGGTTCGCCAGATACAGGGCAAACGCAAAGCTTAGCCATAGCGACACAAAGAAAATCTTTGTCATTTGGCCGCTAATCAGCGGTACAATGAAGAAAGCGCCAAACAACAGCCCTGGAATACCGCCAATGGCTACCGTACGAATAGCCCGCCAGTCGACCGGAATTTTCAGGCTGATAATCAACAGACTGGCAGATGTCATCCCAATACTCTGTATGGCAAATGAAAAGTTGCGGGCTACGGGCGGGGGTAGTTTGAGCAGCAGCGTAAACACCGGGAAGGCTACTGCTCCTCCCCCTTCCGATGTCGCTCCAGCGACAAATGATCCAAAAAACATGGTTATGGGCGCGGCCCAGTGGTCGTTATAAAACGAAAAACCGTTTTGAGTAACCATGTAAACCAGCCAGATCGGCATCACAAGAGCAAAAAAGAGCAAGTAGGCGGTGGGTAACCGTTTCATAAACGCGGCATTTTAGAAGTCCCTAATCACTATTTTCATGCCAAGTTTAGTGTCAGTTTTCCATCCCATTTAATTTACACGAAAAACTAATCTATTCTGCTAGGATTAATACAACGTCTACCGATTGCTTACTAGCTGTTATCTCCACTGAAGTTCGTTTTTACATAACTGACCCGGTTGGCGATAGCCTGCAATCTGAAACTTTTTGACGAGTGGTCATAGGGGTCTTGTTGACGTCGGCTGTCAGGAAAGCGAATCATCGTTTTCTGTTCCATCATGCAACTCCGCTCACCATTCACGTTTTTAGCCGTTTTTCTGCTTTCGCTTTCTCTACAGGCTCAATCATTAACACAGACCATCCGGGGTACGGTCGTGGATCAAAGTTTACAAACACCTCTACCCGGCGCTTCGGTGATTATCCTCAATTCGTCGCCCATTAAAGGAACCAGTACCGATGCCACAGGTCAGTTTCAGCTTACACAGGTTCCGGTCGGTCGTCAGAGCCTGCAAATCAGTGTTGTTGGCTACAAGGTGGCGACCCTCCAAAACATTGTCGTCGACGCCGGGAAAGAACTGGTTCTGAGTATTTCCCTCGAAGAAGCGGTTAGTCAACTGGGTGAAATAACGGTCAAACCAACCACTGAAAAAGACAAACCGATCAACGAAATGGCTACCGTATCGGCCCGAACGTTTTCGGTGGAAGAAACGCAGAAATTTGCAGCTGCTGTCAATGACCCGGCCCGTATGGCAACAGCCTACGCGGGTGTGGTCGGTGCCGACGATGGCGGTAATTACATCATTATCCGGGGCAATACACCAAACGGGCTACTATGGCGCATGGAAGGTGTCGAGATACCAAACCCGAATCATTTTTCCAACCTGGGTACGGCTGGTGGAGGCATTTCCATCCTCAGCGCCCAGTTACTGGCCAATTCGGATTTTCTGACCGGCGCTTTTCCGGCCGAATACGGCAATGCGCTTTCGGGCGTATTTGATCTGCGCCTACGCCGGGGAAATAGCACCAAACGCGAATACACGCTGCAAGCCGGACTGCTGGGCATTGATCTGGCTGCCGAAGGCCCCATAGCGAAAGGGTACAACGGTTCATTTCTGGTCAATTATCGCTATTCCACTCTCGGTTTGCTATCCAAACTGGGCGTTAACATCGGTACTGGCGACAGGGTGTTTCAGGATTTGTCGTTCAATGTCTACCTGCCAACCCGAACGGCTGGAACGTTTACCCTGTTCGGTTTTGGTGGATTGAGTAGCAGCAAAATCAACGCCCCTGCCGATTCATCAAAGTGGGCGAACGATTACGACCGATATAACGAAGATTTCCGCTCCAATACAGGGGCAGCCGGGGTTACGCATACCCTACCCATCGGGCGAAAGGCCTTGCTAAAAACCGTTTTCCTGGTGTCTGGCTACAAAAACAGTTTCCAAAACTCACTTCTGGAACCAGCCAACGACTATGCCGCTTCGGAACGAAACGATGCCGCCTACACCATTCAAAAGCGGATTCTCTCGTCAACGCTGACCTATAAACTCAACGCTCAACACACGTTTCGGACTGGGCTGATCGGTACCCAGCTGCTGTATAACCTGTACCAAAAATCCTGGGAAGCCGAACAACGCCAATTACTGACACGGGTGCAGGTCAATGATCAGACACAGACGTTACAGGCGTTTGGTCAGTGGAACTACCGGATTTCGGAACAACTCACTGTCAATGTTGGCATGCATTATCTCCGGTTGGCCCTGAACGGCTCTTCGGCGCTGGAACCACGGGGTTCGATCCGCTGGGCCTTTTCGCCTGATCAATCTGTTAGCCTGGGCTACGGCCTGCACAGCCAGATTCAGAACCCAGCCACTTATTTTATGCGTCCAGTCGACCCATCGGAAAATGGGAACGGAGCTTCCAACCGGGCATTGGGCTTTACCCGCTCACATCAGTACGTGCTGGCATATGACCGACGGCTGAACAGTTGGAATACCGGCTCACCACTACGACTGAAACTGGAAACGTACTACCAGCATCTAGTCAACATTCCGGTCAGTGCTGCCGAAAAAAATGCATTCGCTATTATCAACCGATTCGATGGCTTTACGGACCAACTACTGACCAACACCGGCCTCGGACGAAACTATGGCCTGGAGCTGACACTGGAGCAATTTCTACTTAAAGCAGCCTCCGGCAACAGCTATTATTTCCTGCTATCGTCATCGCTGTATAACTCGGAATACCAGGGTTCGGATGGTGTATGGCGCAGCACACGCTGGAATGGTCGTTTTGCCCAAAGCCTGCTGGCAGGAAAGGAATGGGTATCAGGCTCCCATGTCTTTGGGCTGAATCTAAAACTAAGCTACTACGGCGGCTACCGCGACACCCCTATCGATCTGACAGAATCGAAACGGCTTGGCGAAACGGTTTACTTCGACAATCAGGCCTTTACCGAACAACTACCCGCTTATTTTCGGCCCGACCTTCGGCTAAGCTGGAAGAAGAACCGCCCCCATTCGACACGCACCCTTTCACTCGACATACAGAATGCTGTAAACCGACAGAACATTTACGGACGCTATTATGACCCAGCCAGTGGTACACTTAAAATCAGCTATGGCAGTGGTCTGATCCCTATTCTTAGCTATCGGGTCGTGTTTTAAGTGATGTGGCCATCTAACCGGGAAGCCTGATGATAAACTCCGTCCCTTCTCCCTCCCGGCTATCAACGGTTAGTTCACCGCTATGCCCTTTGGTAATTATATCGAAACTTAGGCTCAAACCCAGTCCGGTTCCTTCTCCTGTAGGCTTGGACGTAAAAAAAGGATGAAAGATTTTCGCTTTTATCCCCTCTGGAATACCCGCGCCATTGTCCTTCACCCGGATTTCAACGTACCCATTTTGCCGTCGAGTACTCACCCATAATACGGGTTGGTATTCGGCAGTAGAAAGGGTACGCTTTTGATTCATGGCATAGAATGCATTGCTAAACAAGTTCAATAGTACACGACCTACATCCTGAGCAACGATCGTAATGCCCCCTACAGTATCGCCAAAATCCCTTTCGAGCTGACAGGTAAACTCTTTGACTTTGCTCCTATACCCCTGAAAAGCCAGATTCAGGTGTTCTTCGGTTAGTTTATTCAGCTGAATAGGTGCTTTCTCGCCCGTCGACGTTCGGGAATGTTCCAGCATCCCCCGAACAATGGCATCGGCTCGCTTTCCATGGTAATTGATTTTTTCGAGGTTCACCCGTAAATCACCTATAATTTCGTCTACGTATTGCTTATCGACTTCATTGAGTTGCTGAAACGGCCCTTGGCCCAACTCATCAATAAGCTCTGTACTCACCTCAGAGAAATTAGTAACAAAATTCAGCGGATTCTGAATTTCATGGGCTATACCTGCTGTCAGTTCGCCTAAGCTGGCCAGTTTCTCGCGCTGAATGAGTTGATTCTGTGTAGCTTTCAACTCGGTCAGCGCCAACTCTGCTTTTTGCCGTTGCACACTGATTTCGTCCCGTTGCTTTTTAAGGATCACATTGGCTTTTTGCTTGATTCGGTTGTTACGGTAGAGTATAAACGCAATAGCGATGAAAGTTCCAATGGCCCCTACGAGCAGGTAAATGGTAATCCGGGTCCGATATTTTTCTTCCAGCCGCTGCTCATCCTCGTGCCTCATTTTTTCATTAAACTCGATGTTCTGAAAGTTTTTAATTTTTTCCGTGTTAACCAGACTGTCTTTGGCAGCGGTAGCAATTTTTAAATAAGCGATTGCCTGTCGCGGATCCGTTGACTCGTATATATCGGTCAGTAATGAACTGGCTTTGACGATATTAAGCTGCAATGCGCTCCGCTGTGCGACTGTCAACGATTGGTTAGCATAGAAAATAGTCGAGTCCTTCTGGCCCATTTTGTTAAAGACATCGGCCATTTCATAATAGGTCTGGCTTAATACACGGGCATTTTTTGACGTTTTTCCGTTTTCGACACTGAATCGGAAATATTGCAGGGCCTCTTTGTATTTACCTAACTGGCCATACACATTTCCCAGATTCATCAGTTCGGCCTGTCGATCGCTCGTTTTGAGGTTTACGGCTTCCTGATACGCTATGGTTGTATACTTCAGCGCAGAGTCCAAACGGCTCTGCGAAATGTAATCATACCCCAGGTTAGTCAGCACAATTTGCTTTAAATCACTGTCTTTCAACTCTTCAGCCAGTGCAAGTGCTTTTTGCAAATAGCGAATTGCCTGCGTCCAGTTGTTCTGCTCGATGTAAAGGTTACCGAGATTGTTATACGTTCGAGCCAGTGCATCCTTATCCTGATTGGCTTCTGCAATGTTTATAGACGTCAGATGAGCAGTTAGTGCCTGATCGAAATTACCGGTAAGCCGAAAAATAGTACCAATCCGGTTCTGAATACGGGCCTCCCCTCGGGCATATCCTATACGTTGTGCTATCTGTAAGCCCTTTCTGGCACATTGCATGGCTTCAAACGGCTTTGCATACATCCAGGCCCGACTTAACCGATCAAGAGCCAACACTTTACTGGTATCGGGTATGGGCCTGGCCAACAGGTTTTGTAGACTATCGGCCAGGTTTATCTGGGCAAGCGCTGGACACGAACTAATTGACAAGCCAATGAGCAGGAAAAGAGGCTTCATAGAAATATGAGTTGGCTAACAAATATATATATTCGTTGCACATTGATTACCAGACAGAACGACTAATCAGACAATCCTCCTACCTTAACTTACTCGATGAAACGTATTGCGTTAGTATTCTACTTTTGCTGCTGTACGGTCGCAGTTTTTGCTCAGATCCATTTTCTGCCCCCCAGCAAACCCGCCCTTAACAACTCAACTGACCTACTGTCCAATCTGCAGCCCAGGCAACAGCCGACAGCGTCCCGAACGTTAGTCAGTCAGCCCCTCGTACATGTCATTTACGTGGAAGAACAGAACGAGCTGGAGTTTGCCCGTGTCAATATGGAAAACGACAGCCTGATAGCACAGGTGATCAACAAAATTGCGAATGGATTATCCTATCAAATCCAGAACTGGCGGATTCCCAAAGACCATTTTACCAGCCAGACCCTCAAAGAAACTGTCTTGTCTCTCCAAACGAACCCGAAGGATATCATCATCGTCTATTTTTCAGGCTATGGCATTAGTCCGTCGGCCCCTGCTAAACTGGCCAACTGGCGACTGGACGACGTTACCGAACGCGGCCTGGCAGTCAGTGAACTGGAAACATGGCTGAATGCTCAAAAAGCACACCTTAGCCTGATTCTGGCCGATTACAAGACTGAAACTACTCAGCGAGAAGGAGCAGTGTCCGGTACGGTTATCTATACTATCAATCTGGAGCGGGAAATCCTCAAACGGCTTTTTATACAAAATTGCGGGGTTGTTCAGTTCGGTAGTTCGTTGACTCCAAAATCCAGGTATATGGGCAACGGGGCTGCGGGTACCCTCTTTACGAATGCTTTCAACAAAGCGTTCCTTTCCATACTGGACAATACACGGCCCACCGACCTTTCGACAGTTTCGTTTCAGTGGGTACAGGCCATTACCGAGATCTACGTACCAGATAGCAACCAGAGCACGATTCTCGACATAAATCCGTGTAGCGCTCAGCAAAAAATATCGTCTAACCCAGTGGCTATACAACCGTCGGGGGCAAGTTCACGAGGAGCCCAATGGCAGGGGTTTCGAGTAGACGACGACAGGTACAATCAGTTGCAGCAAAAGCCCATTCTCAAGCTAAAAACTCCAAGGGCCGTGGACTTATCGAAGTACACCCCACCCGTTGTCAATCAGGGTCAGGAAGGGATGTGTGTGGCGGTTGCTATTGGCTATTATATGCGTTCAACACTGGAAGCGATAAAACTAAACCTCACCGATAAAGCAGCGATACAGAAACACAGTTTTTCACCGTCGTATCTCTACAATTTCATAAAGGATGCCGGCGACGTTAATTGCTCATTTGGGATTTTTGCCGAGAGCGCCCTCGACTTTTGCCAAAAATATGGCCTGGCCAGCTTTTCGAGTTACCCAAATGTTAACGCATGCACTGATGTACCTACCAATAAACCCGAACCGAATTCAAAAATACTGGACTATGTGAAGCTGTTCAGCATTACCGATGATAAAGCAGACAAAGTACTGGCCACGAAACAGGCTTTGGCAGAACGATCCCCGGTGGTGATTGGCATGGAATTAACCCCTTCGATTGGACACCTTTCGTTTAGTCGGCTCTTTTTTACCAAGCTCCAAAACTCGGTTATGCAGCTCGTTTCGTCGGATACGGCCCCACCAGCCATCCAATGGAAACCTGATTTATCGAATACGCTCGATTTTGGCCATGCCATGTGTGTTGTAGGCTATGATGATAACATGCTGGGTCAGGGCGCTTTCAAATTAATTAATAGTTGGGGCAAGAACTGGGGAGATGGTGGATTCTTCTGGATAACCTATGAGAATTTTGCCCGCTTTGCCAAGTATGGTTATCAGGCCTACTTACCCGCCAACACTAGTGCAGTCGTTTTGTCGGCCGATGTATCGCTTTACCACGCCTTATCGCCTTCTACGCCCTTGTCGGCAACAACCACCCAATACGGTCGTTCGGTCAAAGGCTATACGCTCGCAAAATCGCTTCCAACCGGCACATCGCTAAGACTCGCGATCAAGACAACCACTCAATCGTACCTCTACGCACTGGCAGCGAATTCAACCGATAGTGTCATCACAACGCTCTTCCCATCAGGCACATTCGCTCCACTTGTGTCGGCCAATACGCTCATTGATGTTACGAAAGATTCATTGCTTACCCTTTCCGGTGATCCTGGAACGGAGTACATGTTGTTTATTTTCTCCAACGAAAGGCTAACTAACCTCGACGCAATTCGCCATCAGCTCCAGACGCAGCCAGGCACGTTTCCCGAACGGGTAGGCACTGTCTTTAACAAGGCAAGTCAACTGATTCAACGCAATAGGTTGGTCTATAAAGCGAAGAAAACGGGCTTCTTTTGCTATTCAGACCCTTCCATGAAAGGACAAGCCTACACCGTTCCTGTGTTGATACGTATAAACCACGTAAACAACCTACGACTTTGACGACCGTTTACCCAGAAAATAGCCAATAATCAAGCCAATCGCTATGCCGATCAGGATTGAGTATAAATCGACACCCGACCAATGTTCTTTACCGGTATCCTTCCCGACTCCTCCACCATTTTTCACTTGCGCAAACCCATTTGCAGCTACTAAAAGTATTGTAAAAACGGACGTAAAACGTTTGTTCATGGTGGTTTTTGTTAAGAGGTTCGTTTAGGTAAAAGCAACAAATACGCCATTAATGTACTGATTATTACCCAGAAAACTCACTTACACAAAAATGCATACGGATTTAAAGCACCAGATGAGCTGACTGTACGGGCTCTCCATAAAAAATGGTGGCCTGTCGGTCAAAATCTTCAGTTGAGTCGGTGGTCAGGAAGGCACGCTGACCGTGTTTGCTACATTGTGCTTCAATTTCAGGGTGGCGTGTCAGATAGTTTGCCAGGCTTTCGGCTACAATACCACCCTGGCTCAAAATAGTAGCATGAGCCGGGGCATACTGCCGGATTTTTTCCAGCAACAGCGGATAATGGGTACAGGCCAGCAGGATTGTATCGATGTCTGTTGATTGTAGCAGCAACCGATCAAGGTGTTGTTTCACAAAATAGTCGGCTCCGGGATGGTCGTACTCGCCATTTTCGACCAGGGGCACCCACATGGGACAGGCTTCCTGAAACACCTTTACAGCTGGAAACGCCTTTTCAATTTCGACCACGTACGATTCCGAGGTAACCGTGCCGCGCGTAGCCAGAATACCGACATTGCCCGTTTTCGAGTAGTTCCCGATAACTTCGGTTGTTGGTCGAATCACACCCAGCACTCGTCGTGAAGGGCCATCTGGTCCGGGTGCCAATGTTGGCAAATCCAATTGCTGGATATTTCGTAACGCTTTGGCCGACGCCGTATTACAGGCCAGAATGACCAGTCGGCACCCCCTGTCGAACAGATGCTGAACACACTCCAGCGTGTAGTGATAAACGGTTTCGAACGAGCGGGTACCGTAGGGGGTTCGGGCATTATCGCCCAGGTATACGTAATCGTACTGAGGAAGCGTTTTAACGATTTCGCGTAAGATGGTCAGGCCACCGTAGCCGGAGTCGAACACGCCAATCGGTTGCGACGATGGAGTCATTACTTTGTACTAGCTTTATTTTGTGCTTCGGCCAGTAACCCATCCAACGCCTTTCGGCTATACACGGTTCCGCGCAGAATAACCGTGTTAATGGCTTGGGTAGCCTCAATCGTTTCTAGCGGATTACGGTCAAGCAGTACGATATCCGCGCTTTTGCCAGCGGCAATATCACCATACAGCGCTGTTTTCCCCAGAAATGCAGGCCCCGGTAGTATGGCCGATTGCAGAGCCTGTAACGGGGTTAGGCCTGCTTTTACGAAATAGCCGAGTTCCTGATGCAGTCCCAAACCAGGGTACACGTACGAGTTTAGAAAACCAGCATCGGTTCCGGCCATAATAGTCACTCCGGCTTTATGCAGCAAAGGCAACAACGAACTCGTTTTTTCATAAAGAGCGTGTCGTTCAGCAATGGCATCAGGCCCATCCTTTGCTACTCGACTCACCCGCCAGGCATACGTATTTTTCAGCCCCTGACCAATGTATGACAGGTACTTGTCCTGTTGGTGATTATCCTGATCCAGAAAGGCAATGGTACGGCTGATGGTCAGCGTAGGAACGACAAAAGTTCCGTTTTTAGCCATCCTCCCATAAACCGCCATCGCCGTTGCTTCATCGAAACTCTGCGTAACCATGGGCGAAGCCACTCGGGCCGTAAGCATACCGGCCCGTACTTTTTCGGCCACTTCTTTATCACGTGACGAACCAGCCTTGAGCAAGTAACTCAAGTGCTCGACAGACCCTAGCCCAGCCAACGTCACCTCATCCATCGTCAGAGCAAATGGCACGTGACCCGATGTTTTCATCCCTCGCTTTCTAGCCTCCTGCAAAATGTATAGGTAAATATCGGGCTTGATGGCGTTGTCAGTGATCTTCACAAAATCGACCTTCAGACCTTGCAGCGAATCCAGCATTTTATCGACCTCGGCAGGTGTGCTCACTTCAATATCGCCCACCCAACTCGATTTGTAACCTTCCAGTTTGGGACCCGATGTGAACAGGGTCGGGCCTTCCAGTGTCCCTTTAGCGATTTGGTCGCGCCAGGCCAGTACCGACGGGCTCAGGTCGGCAGCCGCATCGCGTATGGCGGTGATTCCGTGAGCAATGTACAGCGGAAGCAGGGCCTTATTTTCGTCAATCAGCGTATCGCCCCCGCCAAAATGCACATGCATATCCCAAAGTCCTGGAATAATGTATTTGCCCTTGGCATCAATCACCGTTTTCGCCTGGAAATTTCGGAGCTGCGATTCATCGAACACGCCAACAATCGTCTTACCACGGGTGGCAATCAGTTTCTTTGTCAGGATAGTCCCCGTTCGCACATCGATCAGAGAACCCGACTTGATCAACACATCGACGTTCTGTTTTTGGGCTTGGACGGTATGGGCGGCAATAATCAGAACAAAAAGGTTACTAAAAAAGCATCGCATAATGGGCAGAGATTAATGTAGCACAAACGATCATTACACAGAGATCCACGGCGTAAAACAGAGATGCACAGAGTAGTAAAAGAGAAAAATCGTTGTGACTCTCTCTACTTTCTCTGTGCATCTCTATGTAATAACAAATCAGTTTACCCAAGCAACGCCTTACCCTGCGCCAATGCGGCATCAAGGCCCGACAGATCAGAACCACCAGCTGTTGCGAAGAAGGGTTGACCTCCCCCACCGCCTTTGATGTTCTTTGCCAGTTCTTTCACTACCTGACCTGCATTCAGGTTTCTGCCCTGAATCAGCGAATCGGGCAGCATTACTGCCAATTGGGGCTTTCCATTGATGTCAGCACCAAGCACCACTGCCAGATTATCAACTTTGGCTTTCAGGTCGTAGGCCAGTTGTTTCAGCGCATCAGCCGATGGGACGTCTACCTTCTCGACAAGACGCGAATGACCCGGTCCGGCGTTCCCGTTTACAGCCTCCACTTTTTCCAGCAACTGATTCTTCAACTGCTGCACTTTCTCATTCTGTAAGGCTTCGACCTGTTTTTGTAAGGCGCTACGTTCTTCGAGTAATGCCTGGACGGCTTTTACAACATCTTTCGGGGCTTTAAGCAGTTCTTTCAACTCCGACACCACAGCCATCTGCTCGTTGATCAACGCTTCGGCTCCAGCCGACGTTTTGGCTTCTACCCGACGAACGCCCGTCGATACAGACCCCTCGCCCGTAAACTTGAACAGACCAATATGGCCCGTAGCCGGAACGTGCGTACCACCGCAAAGTTCAACTGAATAGCTCGGATCAAAGGTAATGACCCGAACGAAATCACCGTACTTCTCCCCAAACAGGGCGGTTGCACCCAGTGCTTTTGCCTGCTCGATGGGTACGTTCCGCTTCTCGTCCAGTTTAATATCTTCCCGGATTTTCTCGTTTACAATTCGCTCCACTTCGGCCAGTTGCTCGTCGGTCACTTTGCTAAAGTGCGAGAAATCGAACCGCAGCGCATCGGGGCCAACGTACGACCCTTTCTGGGCTACGTGCGTCCCCAACACTTCCCGTAAGGCCGAATGAAGCAGGTGCGTAGCCGAGTGGTTGCTGGCAATAAGTCCACGACGCGCTGTATTGATAACGGCATAGACCGTATCAGCTTCGGTCAGCAGGTCGTCAATGCCATCGACATTCTGGACGATGTGAATAACCAGATCGTTCTCTTTCTTCGTATCCAGTACTGTCAGGGTGCCAATCTGATCCGAATCCTTGAACAGTTCCAGCACGCCCGTATCGCCAATCTGCCCTCCCGATTCAGCATAGAAGGGAGTCTTGTCCAGGACAACCTGCACCTGGGTTCCCTGTTTGTTCTGAATTTTGCGGTACTTCACAACCTGAGCATAGGTATCGGGCTGGTCGTAACCGACAAACTCGACTTTGCTGTCCAGTTCGGTCAGTTCGATCCAGTCCCCAGCCGACGAAGCCGCGTCTTTCCGCGACCGGGCTTTCTGCTCCTGAAGTGCTTTCTCAAAACCAGCCTGATCAATTTGCAACCCTTTTTCACGGGCAATCAGGGCCGTTAAATCGGCTGGGAAGCCAAAGGTGTCGTTCAGTTCGAAAACCGTTTCACCCGGAATTTCAGTTTTACCATCGGTGGCCAGTTGCCCAATGATCTGATCCAATCGGCCGAGTCCAGATCCCAACGTCCGGAGGAATGCAATCTCCTCTTCCCGAATTACCGTTGCGACAAAATCACGCTGAGCGTTCAGTTCGGGGAATACATCAGCAAACTGCATGGCCAGGGTTGGCACCAATTTGGTCATGAAAGGCTCGGTCAGGCTCAGGTACGAATACCCGTATCGGATAGCCCGGCGCAGAATCCGACGGATTACGTATCCCGCTTTGGCATTCGACGGCACCAGCCCATCGGCAATAGCAAAGGACACCGCCCGAATATGGTCGGCTATGACGCGCATCGCTACGTCGGCCATGCTCGTACCAGCCTCATATTTTTTGCCCGACAGTTCTTCGATCACATGGATCGTTCCTGAGAACACATCGGTATCGTAGTTCGATTTTTTGCCCTGGATGGCCATACACAACCGCTCGAAGCCCATCCCTGTATCAACATGGCGGGCAGGTAGCGGCTCCAGCGAACCGTCGGCCTTACGGTTGAACTGCATGAATACCAGGTTCCAGATTTCAACAACCTGTGGGTGATCGGCATTGACCAGTTCTTTACCGGGCTTTTCGGCGACTTCTTCCGCCGAACGCAGGTCAACGTGAATTTCTGAACAGGGGCCACAGGGTCCCGTATCGCCCATTTCCCAGAAGTTGTCCTTCTTGTTTCCGTAAATAATCCGGTCTTCGCCCACGATGGGTTTCCAGAGGTCGAACGCTTCCTGGTCGAAGGGAACGTTATCTTTCTGATCGCCCTGAAATACCGATACGTACAGCCGATCTTTCGGAAGCTTGTAGATTTCGGTCAGCAGTTCCCACGCCCATTCAATCGCTTCTTTTTTGAAATAATCCCCAAATGACCAGTTACCAAGCATCTCGAACATGGTGTGGTGATAGGTATCGAACCCAACATCTTCGAGGTCGTTGTGCTTACCCGACACGCGGAGGCACTTCTGCGTATCGGCCACTCGCTTCGACGGGGGCGTACCATTGCCGAGGAAAAAATCTTTAAACTGCGCCATCCCCGAGTTGTTGAACATCAGCGTCGGGTCGTTTTTGGCAACGAGCGGAGCTGAAGACACAATCAGGTGACCTTTGGAATGGAAGAAGTCGAGAAAATGCCGACGTATTTCGTGGGAAGTCATCTTATTAGTTAATGTGCTCAGCAATTAGGAGCGAGAAGTGAGAAGCCATCCGGCGGATAAGGCATGACCGAATGGCTCCTCACTTCTCGCTCCTAACTACTAACTACTTTTTTGCAAAATTACGGAAAACGTTGCAGGTTTGACGGAACGTCAGCAAGTTTGTCGAATGGAAGGTTCAGGTAAGCTTTATTATGGTATTAAAGAGGTAGCCGAGCTATTTGGCATTAATGCCTCAAAGTTGCGGTATTACGAAAAGGAGTTCCCTACCCTACAACCCAAGAAAAATCGCTCGGGCGACCGCATCTATACGCAGGCCGACATCGACCACCTGACAGAAATTCTGGATCTGATCAACAACCAAAAGTATACCTTACCGGGTGCCCGTGAGTTTCTGAAAGAGCGGGAAAGCCGCAAGCAGGAAAATGCCCGCTATGTAGTCAAGCTTAAAAAGCTCAAATCATTTCTGGAGAAATTGCGGGATGGACTGGCTAGTGAGGAGTGATTATCTCATGTTCCTACCTGCTTTTCGCAATTGTTCCGACCAGTTATGCATACGTTCTTCGTAGCTGACCGATTTCCCTTTATCAGGATTAGCTAATAACCAATCTACAAAGTCTTTCGACGTTGGGAAACGCTTTTTAAAATTAACGAAAGAAGTATCGGTTGAGGATTTCTTGTTCATACGATAAATAAACCTGAGTGAGTCGTATACTATCATCGCCTAGCAACTCAAAAGTAAATGAAATAAACTTGTTTTTCGATGTATAGCCAATTATATATCCAAAGCCATCTGTCGACATAAAATCGTCATACCGACTTTTCATATCATAAAACAACTGCTGAATCTCATCAGTCGTAATACATTGGCTTCTGAGGTCGTCCAGGTTCAAAAATGAGTAGTCGAAATGAAATTGGGGAATATCCATTAATGTTCAGTAAGCAGGGCATTAGTCAACGATTTCAACCAATTAGACGCACAATAAGTCACCAAGTATCGGAATAATCTGTAAAAAAGCAGATGTTTGTGGCCAAACAAGCCCTTGAATCTGTGCCCAACGACACCCAATATCAAATTGCCCTTACCCTTGTTCCTGGCGTTGGCAGTATTATTATTCGACAACTGATCAGCTACTGTGGTTCCGCCAGCGACGTTTTTCATGCTCCTCTCGCCCGATTGCTGAAAATACCGGGCATTGGCGAGGTAACCGCCCGATCTATCCGCAAACCGGATGCCCTTACTGAAGCCGAACGAGTAATGAACCGACTCGAGAAGCTCGGTGCTTCTGCCCTATTTTATACCGATAAAGCGTATCCCGCCCGGCTCAAAACGCTTTACGACGCCCCTGCTCTTCTTTATATGCAAGGGAATGGTAATCTGAACCCTCCCCGAACCATCGGTTTGGTGGGAACCCGGCAGGCTACCGAATACGGTCGACGGATTACCAACGACATGATCGAAGCCCTGATCCCTTACGGCATCAATGTGATTAGTGGCCTGGCGTATGGAATCGATATTGCTGCTCACCGCGCCAGCCTGTTACATGGCTTACCAACAATTGGTGTAGTGGCCAGCGGTATCGACATCATTTACCCGAATGTGCATCAGAAAACCGCCCAGGAAATGCTGGTACAAGGTGGTTTGCTTACGGAAAGTCCGCCCGGTACAAAGCCCGATGCTCATCTATTCCCGGCCCGTAACCGGATCATTGCCGGACTGAGCGACGCCGTCGTTGTGGTAGAAGCGGCTGCCAAAGGTGGCGCTTTGATTACGGCTGAGTATGCAAACAATTATCACCGTGAGGTATTTGCGGTACCGGGTCAACTGAACCAGACTTTTTCAGCAGGTTGTAATAAACTGATCCGGGAAAATAAAGCCCAGATTTATACCAACCCCAAAGACCTTATTGAAGCCCTCAACTGGGATCAACCCCAAAATTCTCTTTCTGAGCAGTCCTTTACTAAAGCAGGCGTTTCATCATTACCTCTGGATATTACCGACGAAGAGAGTCAAATTCTTGCCCTGTTGCGCCAGGCACAGGCTATTCACATTGATGAACTAAGCTGGAAAAGTCAACTCCCGATGGGCCGATTGGCCTCCCTGCTCCTGAACCTTGAATTTCGGGGGTTTGTCCGATCGCTCCCCGGCAAAAAGTACGCGGCAGTTTATGTGTAATTAATACATAACCTGAAACCGGAGCCTGATTCAACGTGCCTGCATAGCCCCAAAAACCTATTCCAGTCTTTCCAAATTTTAGACCTTTCAGGCAACTTACCCATATACTAAAGATAATTCCACTTGCCGGTATCAGCACAGATCAGGTAAAGAATTAAAAAAACTTTACCTTCAATCTATACATATTAACTATATAGAATCACTTTATATGTATATAATGTATATAAAAGTGAAAGATTACGCACTTACACATGAATTATTTAACCAATTGACATTAGACCATAATTAATATTAACTACCGTAAAATTAATTTATTGTTTTTTGTGTCAAAAAACAGAAAGCTTAAGCCTCCTTTTTGTTTACTATATCGAGATTTCATAACCATAACAATTATCTTTACAAACCAATCTATCCTTATCTTTTAATTCCACTGGCAAGCCTTGTGCTCATATGAAAAAAATATACCACGTTTTAGTGATCGAAGATGACTCGTTTATTCGGAAAGTACTGCGACAAACATTAAAAGATGATTTTGAAGTAACTACTACCGAAAATGGGATGGAAGGTATGGCATGGCTGGAGGAAGGGCACCCCGTCGATATCATCCTGTCGGATATACAAATGCCTCATATGGATGGCAAAAACCTGATAAGCATGCTCAGGGCAAGCCCGGTTTTTAGAAAGCTTCCCATCATTATTCTCTCAACTTACGCCGACAGCGATACCCGAATTGCCTGCCTCAAATTAGGAGCTGACGATTATATCATCAAGCCCTTCAATCCAATGGAGGTAAAAACCAAGATTATGACGGTCTTACGTCGGACAGAAGCCAGCAATGTAGGACAACCAAATGCCGATTGATATAAACCTGTCTGACAACAAATCATGAAGGCTGTAAGTGACAATACGCAACCCTTCCGGGTGCTCTATGTTGATAACGATGACCGACGCATTAAATCGTTTCAGCGAGCATTCCCTTCACCTATTGAGGTCATTGGTGTGGCCGATGGCTGGTCAGCCATTTCTTATCTGGATGATAAAGCGCCCGTTGACCTGATTCTCTATAACGACGATTTAAATACGCGCGGCTTCATGAACGCCTATCAGGCGAAACAAAGCCGGACTAAAATTCCCATTATTTTACTTACCGATCAGGAAAAGATCGACCTGACTGCCGCTCCCTATCATGGGTTTGTGATTGATGCATTTCCGCAGAACTATTCAGAGGCTGCTCTGAAAATTCGGTTGAATTACCTCATTCAAAAAAGGGACTATCAGCGAAATGGTAGGGTTGTGCATAAGCCGGTATCGGTGCGAATGCCAATTGGCAAACGCATTTTTGATATTTTGCTTTCGTTTACCATCCTAACCCTAATTTCTCCGCTGTTACTTATTGTAGCGTTGCTCGTCAAGCTTGACTCCAAAGGCCCCGTTTTTTACAGTTCGAAACGGGTAGGTATGGGTTTCAGGATATTTGATATGTACAAGTTTCGCACCATGAGTACGGGAGCAGATAAGTTACTGGCGGGCATGGCGTCGCAGAACATGTACAATAAGGTGGAGGAAAAACCAGCCGATGAACTATGCGATGAATGCAAACTCGCCAATAGCCCCTGTCAGCGCCCGCTCTATCTGGACCAAAAGCAGATTTGCGAACTTCAGTACCATCGCGAACAGAAGGCGAAAGCCATGTTTAGCAAGTTTAAGGAAGACCCCCGTGTGACCAAACTGGGTAAAATCCTTCGAAACACGAGTATTGATGAGTTACCGCAGTTGTTTAATATCCTGAAGGGCGATATGTCCTTTGTTGGCAATCGTCCCCTTCCGCTATACGAAGCCGAAAAACTGACCAATATTGGCTATGCCCGTCGCTTTGCGGCACCAGCCGGACTGACGGGACTCTGGCAGGTGACCAAACGGGGAAAGTCGAAGGTATCGGATCTGGAACGTATCCAGTTGGATGTACTGTATGCCAAACGACACTCCTTTCGTACAGACTTAATTATTTTGCTGAGAACCTTAAAAGCGGTATGGCAGAAGGAGAATGTGTAGAAGTAAAGCCGCTGATTTCGCTGATAACAATCAATTACAATCAGGCGGCAGTAACCTGCGATCTGTTGGAATCGACTCGGGCGCTGACCTATCCGCGCTATGAAATCATTGTCGTCAATAATGGATCGAAGGATGATCTTGCCGAACGGATTGCGCAGGGCAACTATCCCCATGTAACATACATCGACAGTCCCGATAATCTTGGATTTTCGGGTGGCAATAATCTGGGGATTCGATATGCTCAGGGCGAGTATTACTTCCTGCTCAACAACGATACCATCGTTACACCTGATTTACTGGAACAGCTACTGGCGCCCTTTGCGGAGAACCCAGCCGTTGGGGTTGTCTGCCCAAAGATTCGTTATTACGACCAGCCCAACATCATCCAGTATGCCGGTTATCATCCATTGAATGAATATACCGGACGTACGTGGGCTATAGGGCTTATGGAACCCGATCAGGGGCAGCACGACAAGCCCGGCGCCACCTGGTTTGCTCATGGAGCCGCTATGCTCGTCAGTCGGTCGGTGCTGGAACAAGCGGGCTCACTCGACGACAGCTTTTTCCTGTATTATGAAGAACTGGACTGGTCGGCACGTATCCGACGGGCTGGTTTTACCATTTACTATCAGCCTAAAGCCCTGATTTACCATCGCGAGTCGATGAGTGTCGGCAAGATGAATCCAATGAAGGTGTATTACCATACCCGAAATCGGCTTTGGTTCATGCGCCGGAACGTCGACGGGTTTCCGTTGCTGGTGTTCTATATGTATTTTTTCTGTATTGCCCTTCCTAAAGCCCTAGCCCAATATACGTTACGATGGCAGCCTTCGTACCTCAAAGCGATAAAGGATGCCGTTCTCTGGAATTTTACACATACGCCAAGTCCAACTGCACCCGCACGGTTGCCAGCCGTCGTTGCGGGCTAATTATAATATTTGAATGGAACTATTGATATTGATTTGTATCGGGCTCGTGGTCTATACATACCTGGGTTATGGGTTACTGGTCTGGCTACTGATTCGGCTTCGCCCACAACGCCCACCCGTTGCCAGCCTTTCGGAAGAGTATATGCCGGATGTAACGCTGATTGTACCCGCCTACAATGAACTCGATTGCCTGCCTGCCAAGGTAGCCAACTCGCTGGGGCAGTCGTACCCACGGGAGCATATCCAATTTCTGTTCGTCACTGAGGGTTCAACTGATGGTTCGGACGACTACCTGCGATCAACGTACGGCGATACCATAGGCATTTTGGGCGGCACCGAACGTCGGGGTAAAGTAGCAGCTATGAATATGGCCATGCAGCAGGTAAAAACGCCCATTGTAATCTTCACCGACGCCAACACGCAGTTGAATCTGGATGCGGTTCAGAATATTGTTCGGCATTTTCGAGACCCGAAAGTAGGCGCCGTGGCGGGTGAAAAACGGATTCAGACTACTGATAGCGAATCGGCTGCGGGTTCGGGCGAAGGTATTTACTGGAAATATGAGTCGCAGTTGAAACGCTGGGATGCCGAACTCCACACCATCGTAGGGGCCGCGGGCGAGCTATTTGCCGTTCGTACGGAGCTCTACGAACCCGTATCGCCGAATACCATTCTGGACGATTTTATGATTTCGCTCCTTATCGCCGGGCGGGGTTATCGGGTTGCCTATGAGCCCGATGCGTATGCCCTCGAACGGCCATCTTTCTCAATCATCGACGAACAGAAACGAAAAATACGTATTGCTGCTGGTGGCTTTCAATCAATTGTGTGGCTGAAACATCTCCTCAATCCGTTTCGCTACGGTGTGCTCACATTCGAGTATGTTTCCCACCGGGTGATGCGTTGGGCCGTTACGCCCCTCTGCTTGCCCCTCATCTTTCTACTGAACGCCGGACTGGTCATTCAGGACGGATGGAGCTCCTTATGGGGATGGCTATTTATCGGCCAGATTTTATTTTACGGTGCCGCCTGGCTAGGCTATACGTTGGAAAAACGTCAAATACGCTTAAAAGCTGCTTTCGTTCCTTTCTATTTTACGTTTATGAATATCTGTGCACTTGCAGGTTTGGTTCGCTATTTGCGGGGTAATCAATCTGGAACCTGGGAGAAAGTGCGTAGGGCCAATGCCGTAGACGCACTTACATAATTGATCTGGTAGTTACTCACTCATTATGGCGCAGTCGGTATTTTCACTGAACAGTCCTACATCTGGCCAAGTATGGCTTTATAGCCTCCTGGGCGGGCTATATACGGTTGGTGTGGGGTATCTGATCAGTAAGATGGGCCCAGTTGGCGGAGTGATGGCCTTGATTGCACCAATCGCCTTGTTAACGGTTGTTATGGTGTTCAAAGAGCCCAAATTCGGCCTATTTCTGTATTTACAACTTAGTTTTCTCATTGGCTGGTCACGGTTCATTAATGTTTCTATTCCTATTGGATTATTAATTGACGGGGTACTGGCCCTGACACTCTTAAGTTTATTCATAAACGGCCAGCGAATGGACTGGCACCGCTTACGCAGCCCTACATTCGCGCTAATTGCCATCTGGTTTACCTACACCCTCATTGAATTACTCAATCCTGAAGCCCCGTACCGTCCGGCCTGGTTTTTTCATGTCCGGCCTTTTTCGATGCACTGGTTCATGGCAGGTCTGGCCGTACTGGTTTTGCCCATTACCATCCGCGACATCAAAATTCTGGTGTATTCGTGGCTAGGATGGTCGTTTCTGGCAGCCTTTTGGGGCTTTAAACAACAGTATCTTGGTCTGGAACCAGCCGAGCAAAACTGGCTTAGTCAGGGGAACAATGCCTTAACTCACGTATTGTTCGGACAGCTTCGTAGCTTTTCGTTCTATTCCGATGCTGCTCAGTTTGGGGGCGAAATGGCCGGAGCAACACTGGTAGCGGTGATCTACAGTTTCGAAGAGAAGAAGCTGATACCCAAACTGATATGTTTGGCGTTGGCGCTCACCTACTTCTGGGGCTATGCTGTATCGGGTACACGCAGTGCACTGTTCGTCATGCTGGCCGGGTTTCCATTTTATCTGCTACTCAAACGAGATTTTCCCAAGCTGATTATTGGAGCCACGCTGGCGGTGCCTCTGGTGCTGCTTCTGCTCTATACTAGTGTTGGCAGTTCGAATTATCAGGTGCAACGGATGCGTTCCGCGCTGACACCCATGAACGACCCTTCGTTTATTCTTCGTCTGCAAAATCAGGAAAAGCTCAAACGATACCTGGCCGAGTATCCATTTGGTGCTGGAATTGGCACATCGACCGACATGGGGGCACGGTTTTCTCCCTGGCACTGGGCGGCCCAAACACCACCAGATAGCTGGTATGTCGAACTCTGGATCGAAACCGGCCGGGTTGGACTTACTATCTACCTGATGATGGTTGTTGGCTTAGTGCTTATCGGTGTCTATCAAGTCTGGCAACTAAAAGACCCCTGGCTGGTGAAAGTAATGTATGCTTTCCTGGCGGAGTTTGTCGGCATTGCGGTAATGGGATACTCCAATCCTGTAATGGGGCAGTTCCCGACCGACACCATGATTTTTATGACGACGATCCTGTTTACAACCTGCTATCGATGGGATACACCGGCTTCCGAGTCAAGTCCTAACCCCGATTCAACACTGTATTCAAACCCCACGCCCGACACCTATGAAACAGTTTGATAGCATTGTCTGTATTTCGCAAACCTCCTGGAAAGGCGATTTTCAGAAGGCCGTAGTCCAGCTCATGACGGAGTTGTCGGCCCGGCATCGGGTGCTGTTTGTCGACTACCTGTATACGATTAAAGATGTGGTCACGGGTCGTAAGGAAGTATCGACGAAGGAGCTGTTGTTTGGCAACCCACTGAACAAAATTGATAATCAGGGTGGCGAAGATTTGTACGTTTGGTCGCCCCCAATCATCCTTCCAATCAACTGGATGGATAATAGCGCCCACGATCGGGTCCTGCAATGGAATATCAATCGACTGGTGGGGCAGCTTCGAACAGTACTGAAAAAACTGGGCATGCATCGACCACTGGTGATCAATGCCTATAACCCGGTTATTGGATTGCCGATGCTGGGAAAGCTCAATGAATGCGCTACGTTATATTACTGTTTTGATGAAATTTCGGTGGCTGGTGAGTGGATGAGCAAGCACGGCACCCGCTATGAGGAGGCCTATATCCGGCGGGTGGATGCCGTAGTGACTACATCCGAGACCCTGCGTCAGGATAAGTCGACGCTTCAGCCACAAACGTTTTGTGTAAAGAACGGTGCCAATTTCGACCTGTTCAACCAGGCCAGGCTACTGGCTCAGCAGCAACCACCCGAAAAGCCAGTTGTAGGCTACCTGGGTTCAGCTGATAACCGGGTCAATATCGACATCATGGACTATTGCGCCCGTACCATGCCGGATATTGATTTTCAGTTTATCGGTGAAGTACACGAGCCTCTGTTAATCCAACGACTGGGGCACTACCCAAACGTAACGTTTATTCCCCCTCATCAACCTGTCGATCTGCCACCTTTACTGGCCCGGCTTAGTGTTGGCATCATCCCGTTCGTTTGCAATCGACACACGTATACCATTTACCCGCTGAAAATCAACGAATACCTGGCAGCTGGTTTGTCGGTTGTGTCGACACCCTTCTCAATTCTGGACGATTTCGATGGGGTAATCGAACTAGCCGAAACGCCCGAACAGTTTGCTCAGGCCATTCGACATGCCCTGGCCGATACCAATCCTTTACGCGTACAGCAACGGGTAGCCATGGCTCAGCGTAACGCCTGGCCAGAGCGGGCGCGAGAATTTGAAGGGGTGATCCGTCAGATGCCCAAAGCCTGGCGACAGGAACAACCGGCATGATAACCCAACAACTTTATCCACAGATTTTCAAGGATTCGTCAACAGCATGAGATTAAGCACATTATATCAATTAAAGCAGCCTCTCTTCTCCCTTGCCAGTACGGTGATTTTGGGGGTGCTTGTACATACTGCCGGGTATGGTCAGGGGAATCCAGCAGCCACGCCCTCAGGAACACAACCCGCCCCTACTCCATCAGCTGCGGTTACAGCCGACAGTCTGACTTTCGATTTCAACCAGGACATTTCAGTTCAGCTTATCCCATTTGAGGATATGTTCAAGCTAGCGCTGGCCTATTCTCCCACCATCAAATTTGAAGCCGCGGTTGCAGCTGGAACGCAGGCATCCTACAATTTATCAAAAGTACAGATTCTACAAAATCTGACGGGGTATGCCAACTATTCATCAGGGAATCAGGCTATCCTTTCGACTGGCACCAATGCAAACGATCAACTGGCGCAGATTTCGAATGGCTATCGGTACGGGGTCAATGTGGCCTTCAGTATTCATGAGCTTTTCGGCCGCCCTCAGCAGATTCGATTAGCTAAAGCCAACTACGACGCTACGATCGAACGAAAGCGGCTCGCCGAAATTCAGTTACGACGCGACCTGTTTAACCTCTACCAGGATCTGCTCCTCGCACAAAAGATTTTACAGATTCGCCTGCGAGACGATCAGGCATCGCTGGCGGCTTACCGGATTGCCGAAGTGGAGCTTCAGAAAGGAAAAATTGCACCTGAAGCGCACGCGTTCAACAGCAACCGATATGCCGAAACCCGAGCGACGGTCGAACAGGCCAAGACCTCGTTCATCAAAGCTATTTATGCACTTGAACTGTTCGTTGGAGTGCCCATTCGTCAACTGAAACGTGTGTAAGATATGACTTTCCAGGAACTTGGGCGGCTTTTGAAGCAGCATCTCATTTGGTTTATTGTATTTCCCTGCCTGGGAGCCGGTGCCGTTTACTACTTCATGCGGAATGAGGTCAAAACGTACAAAACCAAGGCAACGCTATATACAGGATTTACGTCGGGCTACCGATTGAATTCAGCGCGGGAAGGTTTTCAGGTCGATTACTCAGGCATTAGCAATGCGTTCGACAACGTACTAACGACGCTTAATTCGAATCAGACCCTGTATCAGGTTGGCCTTCGGCTGCTAACTCACCACCTATACCTTACCAAACCCACAGAACGCCAGCTTTCGGCAGCCAGCTTTCAGAAGTTACAGCAGACGATCCCAGCCAGTTTACGCCAATCGCTGACCAAAACGGGGAACCTGGACTCAACCCGTAATCAGCTTGACCGACTCGCACAGAGTTCAACTGATAACCCTGTTCGAGCGTTGCTCGCCAAATCAGGAAATGATTACTCGGCCGAAACCATTGGCAAAAAGCTCAAAGCATCCCGGCGGGCCGCCAGTGACATGCTGGATATGGAGTACGAAGCCGATGATCCGGCCATTGCTCAGCAAACCCTCGATATGGCCGTAACGGAACTAAACGAACGATACACCAGCTTGAAACGGGGCGAAACAGCACCTGTATTGAGCTACTATGAATCGAATGTTAAAGCCGCTAAGCAAAAGCTTGATCAGGCCGAATCCAAGCTAAGAGCGTTCAATGTTGCCCATAACGTCCTCAATTTTGAAGACGAAATAAAGACTCGCTCCACAACTAGAGAAGCGCTGGTCGATGAATACAATAAAGAGGTCATGGGGACCAAAGCAGCCAAAGCTGCTATGGACGCCATCAACCAACGGATGTCGGGCGGAGGTAATCTGTTAAAGATAAACACCCAACTGACCGATAAACAGGCCGAACTAACAGCCGCCGAATCGCAGTTGATCAACGCCCGTACCAATGGGCAGCCCCAATCCGTACTGGACGCGCATCAGGCTAAAATCAACCAGCTTTCGAATGAATTGAAACAGATTGCCCAGAACTATTTTGCCGCTGATAATACAACCGAATCCGTTCCTAAACTAAAGCTGGTGAACGAATGGCTGGACAAGGTGCTGGAATACGAAGGAGCGTCTGCGCGGATGGATATCGTTAAAAAACGACTGGATGAATACCAGGCCGAATCGTCGGCATACCCCCCCCTGGAATCGGAACAACGGCAACTAACCCGAGATCTGGATGTAGCGGAAAAAGAATACCTTGCTCTGGTTCAATCGCTGAACGAAGCGCAAACCCATAACCAGGACATTTCGCTGAAAGGGGCTTTATCGGTACTCGATCCACCTGTTTTCCCGATGACTCCGCAGGCTCCCAAGAAGCTCCTCTTTATGGCTATTGCTGCTGGGGCGGGCCTGGTCATTGCCTTACTGTTGGCAGCTTTCCGTGCCTGGGCCGATAAACGGATCAACTCACTATCGCAGGCCGAACAACGCCTTGGCAGTCCCATTATCGCCCTGTTTCCAACTGTCAAAAAATTCGCGGTCAACTCAAAGGCAAGCCGGGCGGCTACCAGTATGTTTGAACAACTGGCCAATGCCATCAACATCACCATTGAGCAGCGAAGCAACCCATCGTATCCACCCATAATCACCCTGTTCAGCACACGCAGCAAGCAGGGGAAAACCTGGTTTGCCCACGGGCTAGCCCGTATCTATGCGGAATCGGGTGAGCAGGTTGCTTACTATTATCCGCAATTGGCCAATACAGACCAGAAGTTCGAACAGGAAGGCATCCATTTCTTTCCCTACGAACTTCACCCCAACTTCATGAACATCCGCGAGCCCGAAGATCTGCTGACGGGCGATGATGCCATGATTGTTACCCGCTTCGATAAGATCATTCTGGAACTACCTCCACTGGTTAGTAGTTCGATCCCCCTGCATCTGGTCGGAAAAAGTGCCGTTTCGCTGATGATCCTAACGCTCCATACGCTTTGGGGCCGTCGGGATAAGCAACTATTTGCACTCTACCTCAAAGCAGCCCGGCAACCCGTACTGGTAGCCCTGAATAAAGTAGAGGAAAGTAATCTGGATGCCCCAAGTCTCAACGACATCAAACAAGGGTTACCGCGTACGCAAAACGGTCCTGGAATTCCAGGACCGTCTTCTAAAAACCCAAAGCTCCTTAACCAATAGTCAACATGAGTCATAAGCAGCAGGCTATCAGTGGTGGTAAGTGGATGAGCATCTCCACGGCTCTGTCGACTCTGTTTCAGTTTGGACAGGTGGCCGTGCTGGCGCGACTATTGGAACCATCGGTATTTGGTATTGTCAGCGTCAGCACCCTCCTGATTGCGTTTTTTAACATTTTTGCCAATCTGGGCTTTTCCAATTCCATCATTTACAAACAGGAAGATGATCAGCAGGTTCTGTCCACCATTTACCTGCTGAACCTAATTCTGGGACTGGTCATTGGCATTGTCGTTTTTTTTAGCTGGCCGCTGGTAGCCGCTTACTACAAAGAGCCTCGTCTGGAAGCCGTCATCAAGCTATCGTCGCTGTACTTTATTATCGTGTACGTAGGGCAGATTTACCTGTTTCTGCTTCAGAAAGAGTTACGATTTAAGGCCGTTGCCACCATCGACATGACGGGCACGATCGTAGGCACCGGCACAACCATATTACTGGCCTACAACGGGTTTGCAGAACTGGCGCTTATCTTCGGTCAACTAGCTCAACAAACGGCCAAATCGGTGCTTCAGATGATTTTTGGAAGCAAGTATTTCAAGCCCACGCTTACCTTTAATCTGGCCCTCATCAAAGACCATCTACGGTTCGGACTCTATAATGTGGGCGATGGCATCGTTGGATTTATTCAGGCCAATTCGGATAATATCCTGGTAGGTGGATTGCTGGGCGTGAAGCCACTTGGGTATTATACCCTGGCCTCTCAACTGGCGGTTTTCCCGATTGCCCGACTCAATCCAATTGTACTTCAGGTGGCATACCCAATTCTGGCCCGGTTAAAAGGCGACACCGATGAGTTGAAAAAATCGTACCTCACCATTCTGGATCTGCTCAGCTACGTAAACCTGCCTTTGCTTGCCGGTCTGTTTATTACCGCCGACAGTGTGGTTCCATTGTTTTACGGACCGGGCTGGGAACCTACAATTCTACTGATTCGCATTTTTGTCTTTGTCAGCATTTTCACGTTCCTGAGCAATCCGCTATTTACCCTCGCCTTTTCAAAAGGAAAACCCAAACTGCTCTTCCAGCTCAACGTGGCCACATTGTTTATCAAAATTCCGCTCGTGTATGTGCTCGCACAATACTGGGGCGTTGTGGGGATTGCAGTTGCCTTTATGCTGGCCACACTGGCCAACATGCTGCTTAATTTCCGGATTGTGCATTCGCTGATTGGTCCATTCTTAAAAGAATTTGCACAGGGAATTGCAAAGCCTGTTGGCTTCTGCCTGCTGATGGTAGGCGCCATTGCGCTTTACAAATCATTTTTTGACTCAGTAAGCGTGCCTAATACCATCGTCCAGATTGGGATAGGTGCTCTGATTTATATTGGCCTTACCCTACGCTATCGATTCCCACTTGCCGACTTAAAAACGCTGGGAAAAGCTGCGTAAACCGAAACCTGATACTAACCCTATGGAACGGCTTATTTTAAAATCGTTGTATGTAGTTGCCTGGCTGCGATACCCGAAGCTCCGAAAAGACCTGCGGTATTTTGTACGGGATAATTACTACTGCAAACTGGTTCAGGGCCGTTATGCCATCCAGGATTACGCCTTCAAAAAGAAATACAAAGTCATCAGCTATCAGGGTGAATTCGATCAGGAAATCCGCTATGTGCTGCCTTTCGCTTACTGGCATCACCTGAACGGAACCCTGAAAAAAACCATTTCTGCCAGCAATACGAAGGAGTTTTACTTTTTCAGCCCGGATCACGAAGAACGATTTACGAAACGAATCTGGACGGAATCGTACGCCCATTACGACGTTCCGAATATGACGCACAGCTATACCTACAGCTTTCGGAAGTGGGTGCAGGTACCGTACAAAACGCATTACCGAAACGACGTTTTTGTGTTCGACAAACCGATTCTGGTTATTGCCAATAAATACAATATCGAGTGGGACCAGCCTCCCATCAACTACCTGGACATTCCCACCCTCGACCGGATCATCAAGGCCTACGGGTCGAAATACCAGATCATTTACAACCGACCGCTTCCAACCCAGATCGTTGGCGACAATAGTGAAACGATGTCGCTCAACGAACATAGCTGGCTGCGGGAAAACCACCCGAGTGTACTGCTGATGGATGATTTGTTTGCCAGACACCACCCGTCGGTCGTGAACAATTACAATCATCTGCAACTCATGATCTATGCCAACTGTAACCACTTCATTTCGATGCATGGGGGTACAGCCGCATTAGCCAGTTGTTTTGGCGGAACCAACATCATTCTGTCGAACCCGAACTGGGGTCATGAGCATGCTTTTCAGGAATACAAAACACTATTTCCGAAGTTATCGGGCGCAACAATTTTGCACGCCCGCGACCGGGAGGAACTATTGACCCATTTGAGCACGCATTACTGATTTTTTAGGCATCATACCACACATTACTTCTCACCCCTCTCCTACTTTTTTTGAGAGGAGTGAGATGACATGCGTGAGTTTAACCACCGTTCCTTCGTTTAACTAAATGCACGCAAAACAATGGTTATCAGTAGAGTAACTAGTGGCCTTGGTAATCAGCTTTTTCAGTATGCGGCTGCTCGTAGCCTTTCACTGAGAAACAAAACGTCGTTTTACGTCGACCTGAGCTACTATTTGTATGAGTACCCGGACGATACGTCGCGGTCGTTCAAGCTGGGTTTCTTTTCTGTTCCCTATCGGATCCTCCAGGAATCGCCCGTCGAATATGTATCGAAGTCGACGAAGCTGTTCCCCAACCGTACGTTACGCCCCTTTTTTCTGTTTTTGAAAGAGAAGCAGTTTCATTTCGACCCAGCCATTTTACAGGCCCATGCCGGGTGTGTTATCATGGAAGGGTTCTGGCAGTCGGAGTGCTACTTCCGGGATTATGCCGACAGTATTCGTCGTGAATTACAATTGAGCAAAACCCCCAGCACTGAATTTGACGGCTACCGGCAACAGATTCAGGAAACGCCCGTTCCAGTATCCGTTCATGTCCGGCGGGGCGATTATGTTAACCATCCCGAGTTCAGCAAAACGTTCGGCTTTGTTGGGCTCGACTACTATAAAACGGCCATTCGACATCTGACGAAGGAAATCAAAAACCCACATTTCTACGTCTTCAGCGACGATAAAGACTGGGCCAGAGAGAACCTGCCCTTACCGACCGATAGCGTCTTCGTGACCAATACCGGACCGAGTGGCGATGTGGCCGACCTGGTCCTGATGAGCAAATGCCGCCATCACATCATAGCCAACAGTTCATTCAGTTGGTGGGGAGCCTGGCTCAATCCAAATCCCGACAAGCTGGTGATTACGCCCCAACACTGGTACAAAAATCAACCCACCTGGAACACCAAAGACCTGCTTCCGCCAGCCTGGGTTTCCCTTTGAGCCAGTCAACCACTAACAACCTCCCAAGACTACGATGAAAGTTTTTATAGATCACCAGAAGTTCACCACCCAGAAATATGGCGGAATCAGCCGGTACTTCGCCAACATTATCGAGGGTATCAAACAAAGCGATTCGATAACGTATCAGCTCGGGGTTCTGCACGCTAAAAACCACTACATAAAAGATGAGCCCCTGGCCTTGAAAGGCAGCCTAAGCGATAAAATTTTAAGCCGAAGCGAGAAAGCCGACTATCTGCTGAATCAGTATTACTGTGAACGACTACTGAGTAAATCAGAATTCGACGTTTTTCATCCGACTTACTATGACCCCTATTTCTTCAAACAACTCAAAAAACCACTGGTCGTTACCATTCATGACCTTACGTACGAGCGACTGCCGGAATATTTCTGGGCCAAAGATCCACTTACCTACCAGAAACGCCTGAATATTGAACGGGCCGATGCCATTATTGCCATCTCGAACACGACCCGTAACGACCTGCTCCACTTTTTCAAGGTCGACCCGGCCAAGGTATCTGTCATTTATCATGGCATCGACATTGATACCCCCCTTCAATTTGCTCCCGTTGCCAACCTGCCAGAACGCTATGTGCTTTTCGTGGGTGACCGGAGCGGCTATAAGAACTTTTACCTATTCATGAACGCCATTAAGCCGCTGTTAATCAGCGACCCAACCTTACAGGTAATTCTGACGGGAGGGGGCCGAATTGAAATAGCCGACGAAGAGTTTCTGAAACGGCTGGGGCTCACGGATCGAGTACGCCATATCAACGCGACCGACGAGCAACTCAATTCGCTCTATAAAAACGCACAATTGTTTGTATATCCTTCCCTTTACGAAGGATTCGGTCTACCTATTCTGGAAGCCTACAAAGCAGGTTGTCCCATCCTGCTGAGTGATACAGAATGTTTTCGGGAAGTGGCTGCCGATGCTGCTGTCTTTTTTAAAGCGACCGATCAGAACGACCTGACCAGCAAACTATCCAACACACTGGCCGATCATGCGTTACGGGCGGAATTAGTGGAACGGGGAACGAAACGGCTGGCCGATTTTCCCCTGAAAAAATCGATCGATGCTACACTCGATGTCTATAAATCATTAGCCTGATCACACATTCTAAACGTTGCGCAGCATGCGGTTTCGAGCGGTTGATACATTTCGGGGAATGGCTGCCATCATGGTCATTTTTTTCCATCTACAGCACCTCTCCATCCTGAAAGGCAATGACTTCGTTGCCAAAAGCGATCTATTCGTCGATTTCTTTTTTGTACTGTCAGGCTTTGTGATGACGCATAGCAACTATGCCAAAATTACGGACCTGTCGAGCATCAAACCGTTTGCTGTCAAACGGTTCAAACGACTCTACCCACTCCATTTGTTCACGCTGCTACTGGTTCTGCTGTTCGAGCTTTTCCGCTTCGGCGTCGATCGGTATGTAGTCAGACTATCGAATCCGGTTTTTGGCCCCGACAAATCGCTTCCTTCATTCCTGGCCAACCTCACCCTGACTCAATCGCTGCATCTGTTTGACACCACAACCTGGAACGGCCCAAGCTGGAGTATCAGTGTTGAGTTTTACACCTACCTGCTTTGGGCGTTGTGTCTGGTCGTTTTTCGCAAGAATCTATGGGCCATGTGTACCCTCTGTTTTGGCCTGATTGCCTGGTTTATTATCCGTCATGGCGGCAATATCATTTACAATTATGATTACGGATTCGTCCGCTGCTTTTATAGTTTCCTGATTGGGATGCTCACGTATCGCTTGAGTCGTCGCTGGCAATCGGCAGGTGCCCGATGGGTTTTCTCAGTGGCAGAAGCCTTTTTATTGGGAGCTACCCTATTGGCTGTCAGCAGTTTTCAACATACAGAGAGCTGGGTAATGCCTTTTCTGTTTGCCCTGGTCATTCTGGTATTTTCACAGGAGAAGGGCGTTGTTTCGACGATGCTGGCGAGCGATCGGCTCGAATTTCTTGGTAGGCTTTCGTATTCGTACTACCTCAACCATATGGTTGTTCTGAACGTATTGGATCTGGTTATTTTCCGGGTCATTAAAGTGCCCGCTTCTCCGCTGGGCGAATGGTTTTATGTGCTCCTCTGCCTGTTCTGTGTTCATCTGCTGTCGTTGTTTACCTATCGATATATCGAACTGATTCTGCAAGCACCATCACCGAACCGAACGCCCAGATCAGTTCCCCAACCTACATCGGCCGGATGATCTCATCACCTGTAAAACACCTCTGTTGACACGCCTAGCTACTTATATTTATGGAACTTTTAAACGCCCCTGACTGGATCAATCAATTTAATTTCCCGTATAAGTCGTTCGAAGAAATTCCGCAATCGGTATTCGATTCGATCAACAAAGACCTCGACCTGATCCAAAAGCCCGATCCACTAGTGAGCATCGTGGTTCCGGCCTGGAATGAAGAGGTCAATATTCTCCGCAGTATTGCCTCACTGGCGAAACAGAAAACGACCATTCCCCTGGAAATTCTGGTGGTGAATAACAACTCGACCGACAATACCCAAAAAACGCTCGACCGCCTGCATATTCGATCGGCTTTTCAACCGATACAGGGTTGGGGGCCAGCCCGGCAGATGGGTCTGGAACAGGCTCGTGGCAAATACCTGCTCACGGCCGATTCCGATGGTCTGTACCCTCCCGATTGGACCAATGAACTGATAGCTGTACTCCAGCAACCCGGTGTCGTTTGCGTATACGGTCGGTATTCGTTCATTCCGTCGCCTGGTTTCCCCCGCTGGAAACTCACCATTCTTGAAACCATGAAAGACACCATTGCGGAACTACGCCACTTAAAGCGACCCCATCTGAATGCCTATGGAATCAGTCTCGGTTACATTCGAGAGTATGCTCTTAAAGTAGGGTATGTCATGCATAAAATTCGGGGCGAAGACGGGCGGTTGTGTTTCGATCTGATGAACTATGGGACTGTTAAACAGGTAAAATCCCGAAAGGCGCGCGTCTGGACTGGTACTCGTACCCTCGAAAAAGACGGCAGCTTCGCGCGTACAGTCTGGCTTAAAGTCGGGATCGAACTACGGCGTTTTCGCAGCATGTTCGTTCCTCAGGCCCCGCACGACACCAAAACCTCAACGAACAACTAGTTTCATACGCTCTCATGGCCGCGCTCCAGTCCGTTTTCCGCTGGATAGTTCTTCCGCTGCTGGTCTTGGCAACCTATCTGGGTTGCCAGGCGCAATGCAGTCAGGGCGCTATCATTTGCGAAACGTTTGGGGCCGGTACACGTGGGGCTCTACCCAACGGACAGACAAAATTCACCTACAACCCAATAGCCTGTCCTGAAGATGGCGAATACAATGTGATGGATACAGTATCGGGAAGCTGCCACGGACAAGCCTGGCATTATGTTGCTCAGGATCATACCGCCGGAGATGTGCGGGGTAATATGTTTGTGGTTAATGCTTCCTATCAGCCCAGTGAATTTTACAGCCAGGCGGTTACGGGCTTATGTCCAGGTGTCACCTATGAATTTTCGCTCTGGGCCCTGAATTTAAACAAGGTGATGCAACCAGGTGCCTGCGATGGCTATAGCCTCCGTAATCCGATTATTGTGATGCGGATCGAACAGACCGACGGTACGCTCATCCGGGAAGTTGTTCAATCCGCCATTCCGCGCACAGCCTCACCAACCTGGGTTCAACTGACCATGCAGTTTGCGATTCAGACCAATGCAAATGACATCGTGGTCAAGTTAGTTAATCAGGGACTTGGCGGCTGTGGCAACGACCTGGCTATCGATGATATAGGATTTCGACCTGTTCATCCAGCGCTCTCCATCCAATTTGCCAATACGACTGGCTCCCAAACCACAGCCTGTGCCTACAGTGCCCTGACGTTAGAGGTCGGCTCGGCCACTGGCTACCCTAACCCGGTCTATTTATGGCAGCAAAGCCGTGACAACGTAACCTGGACTGCCGTGCCAGGTGCTGGAAATGCCAGTTACACAATCAACCCGGTCCGGGCTGGTCGGACCTACTACCGACTTCACAACACCCAGTCAATCAACGAAGCGGCTGTCGGACGATCGCAATGCTCAGCTGAATCGAATGTGCTGATTGTCGACGGTACGCCTGTAGCCACGGTCGATTTAGGCCCACCATTCATTCTGTGCGAAGGCGCTTCGGTTGTATTCAGTGTTCCCGACACCCTATCGCCTAACGCCAGTTTTACCTGGTCAAACCAGAGTACTAATCGACACATAACTATTACAAATGCGGGTATTTACTGGCTCGAAACACGATTAAACGATTGCCCCTACCGTGATTCGGTCACCGTAGTCGTTCAAAACTGTCATCTGGAAGACACCTACATCCCGGATGCGTTTACGCCCAACGGCGATGCCATGAATGATCAGCTTCAGATTCGTCATGCCGGAACGTTTCTGACCTACCAATTCCGAATATTTGATCGGTGGGGCAGCGTGATTTTTGCCAGCAAAGACCCCGAAAACAGCTGGGATGGCACATATCTAAACCAACCCTGCGAAACCGGCTCCTATGCATGGACTTTCGACTATAGTATACGAACCATAACTAACGAAGAACGTCATGTTTCTAAAAGTGGCTGGGTGCTGTTAATTCGATAAACATCCAGTCCTAAACATCTTACATCCGCATACATTACATCCATGAAAAAAAACTACAACTTCTCCAATGTTAGTCTTCTGGTTACTCACTACAACCGCAGTCAGTCGCTGGAGAATCTATTAGAAACCTTCCGCCAACTCGATTGCCACTTTGGGGATATTGTCGTATCGGATGACGGCAGTAAGCCGGAACATCAGGCTTATCTGAAAATATTACAGACCAAATTTAATTTTCAGTTGATCACGACGCCCGTCAATAAAGGCCTGGGTAACAATATCAACAAAGGGCAGGAAGTGGTCCGCACGCCCTATACCTTATACGTACAGGAAGATTTTGAGCCCACCACTCTTTTTCCTGATCGGCTAGTCGAATCGCTGGCGATTCTTAACCGTGAGCCCCAGTTCGACATCATCCGGTTTTATGCCTACATCCGTTATCCATTTTTAAGACCTTACAACGAAGGCTTCTCGGAGATGTTTATGCCAAGCTGGTCGTTGAACTATAAAAAATTATATGAGTATAGTGATCATCCACACCTCCGCCGAAGCTCATTTCTGGAGAAATTTGGTCGATATGTAGAAGGTATTCACCCCGACCAAACAGAGTACCGAATGAGTATTGCATTCATCCAGAAAAAGGGGAAAGGCTTGTTTTACAACAACTTCACAGAATTATTCTACCAAAAAAATAGTCAGGAAGAGCCCAGTACCATCAGCCGAAAATTCTGGACGTTCAGTAAAAATCCGGCTATTGCCACTGTCCGCTACCTGTACCGACTCATTAAAATCAACTACGACATTCATTTTTTACGCGTTTAACTCATTTCCTGATAACGTTGGCGCTTCCCTTTTTCGACGACGCAGTATGCCCGCTACTTTTCGTTCAAAACGGGGTATCATGAACGGGGCCAACCGAATGGTTGTATCAAAAACCTCTATTGAATACGTTTGGAGTAACGCATTCAGGACTATCACAAAATTCAGTTCCGCCAAATGCTGACCAATGCATTTTCGGGGGCCAGTCAAAAACGGGACATAGGTGTACGACACAGTTGGTTCAGACTGCCACCGGCTGGGCTCGAAGTGGTCGGGCCGTTCCCAGAAATCGGGATGGTGATGCAGGGCATGGAGCAAGATCAAGGTTTCCTGCCCTTTGGGTATCGTTATGCCATCAACGGTCATCGACTCACCAAATCGGCGGGCCACAGCCATCGTGGCGGGATAAATCCGCAAAACCTCTTTCATAAACTGGAGGGTGTGGGTCAGTAACCGGAAATCATCACGAGTGGGATAGCCTCGTTCTCCAAGCACGGTACGGAATTCGGTGCGTAGGGTTTCTGCCAGAACAGGCCGTTTGCTGAGTTCGTACAATGCCCCCGTCAATACATAATCCAGTGCGTTATAAGCCCCATACAGATGGTTCACTTCATCGGCTGTTTCGGAAGCTGAAAAATCAGCCTCCCGCAGTCGACTCATCCAGTTTAGCCCTCTGGCATCGCCCTTCTGTTGCTGGTTCAGTAACGCATCAATCTGTGTGTAAAGCTGCCGTTTTTTACGAACACGATGCCACTGTGCTTGCAAAAAGCGAGGCAACCGGGTGAGCTGCTGTTTCCCAATCCCAAAATCGTCAAGCCGACTTTGGGTATTCATGTAGTGAAACTTGAAATCGATCAGCGTACGACCCAGTTGGCGAGCACCAGCCTCGTTAGGGTTCAGGCCACAGCCTACCTTCAGAAACAACGAGCTATTAAGGTTAACGAGCAACGTGTATAAATCCTCAAAAAGCTGATTTTCCTGCCAATGGGCTAAATGCTGCTCAATCTGCTGGTGCATACACTCGGCATAGGAATCAACATTCGCTTTCGTAAACACCGGCATCACCGCCCGCAGTCGCTTCTCCCACGCATCGCCATCCATAAACAGAAGCCCCGGTGCCATCGGAATCATCCAGGAAGCATATTTGTACACACTGGATCGACGCTGCGTATGCGTCCGATCCATCAGCAAGGCTTCAACAAGCCGGGGATCGCAGGTGACCAGATTTCCCTGATACAGAAAATTTTTTCCGTACGTCTGAGCCATCATTAACCAGGCCTTTTCCTGATGCTGCTCAAGCAGGTGCCGGGCTTCTGCCACTGTAGGCCCTGGAGGAATACCTAATCGATTCGTTTTCATGGCTGATTATACACAGTGACTTGAGCTGGTACCGGACCTGCAAACCGGGGAATCAGATAAGGCAATATGGATAGGTTATCTGAAAGCACCTGTATATCGAACCGTTGCAACAGCGCATTCAGGGTCATTACAAAATGTAATTCGGCCAGATGACGACCGATACATTGCCGGGGACCGATCAAAAACGGAATATAGGCTCGAGGGTCGCGCAAGGGTCGATTCCAGCGATCGGGATCGAACACGGTTGGAGAATCCCAGAATTCGGGGTGCAAGTGGAGGGCCTGAATCATAATCATCACCTCTTGGTTAGTTGGCAAATAGCCCTCGCCCACGTTGAGTTTGTCGCCAGTCCGTCGCAGAACCGCAGCCGCTACGGGATAGTAGCGAAATACCTCTTTCATAAAATTGGTCGTGTCGGGCAGGTGAGTCAAATCAGCGTGGGTAGGATAAAGTCGATCCCCGAGTATCTGTTTGAGTTCGTTCCGAATTCGTACAGCCCACTCAGGGTGTCGGCTTAACTCCACTAATCCACAGGTTATCATATAATCGATCGCATTGAAAGCCCCATAAATATGATTTAGTTCGTCGGTGATCTGTGGCAGCGACAGCCCAGCTTTATCCAGCAAATGAAACCAGTCCTGGCCCTGGCTACCCGTTTGCTGCCGTTTCTGTATGATCTGACCGACCACTTGATTCAGGGTTTGAATCAGTCTCTTTAGCTGGTATCGTTCGCGAAGAAAGGTCGGGATAATGCGTAGCTGATTGAGCGAAAAACCAAACTCGTCCAGCCGAGCGTGACTCGTCATAGTCTGTTGTTTGTAGGTCATCAGCATGTTGCCAAAACGCTGCGTCAACGAATCGGCAAGGTCGAGTCCATAACCGACCCGAAGCACGACCTGCAACCCTACTTGTGTAATCGATTCGAATAGATCGGAAATCTGTTTCCCTTGGCCCCAATGCCCCAAACAGTCAACGACGGTTTTGTGCATACGGTCGGCATAGGAATCAACGGCCGATTTGGTAAACACGGGCATCACCGCCTGAACATGTTTATGCCATTCTTCCCCTTCCATAAACAACACACCCGGTGCGCCCGGAATCAGCCGCGACATCAGTTTATAGCCTTCCGAACGGTGCTGGGTATGAATTCGCTGCATCAGCAAGGTATGAGCCACTGCGGGATCGGCAGTTGCCAACCCACCCTGATACCTAAAATTATTCCCGTATTTCAGGACTAAGTCGACCCATCCCTGTTGAGAATTTGCGTGAATCAATCGCTTTGCCTCACGGGCACTGGGGCCTTTAGCAATACTCGTCATGTTTTTTTTCTACGTTACGGCTTACGAATGAGCCCACTAGCTCTGCCACATCATACACGGCCCGATGTGCTTCGGCAGCCGTTCGTTCCTGATAAACGGGGTTGGCACTTATCTGCCGAATAGCCGAAACGATCTCCCCAGCATGCCCGGCAAGAATACCGACCTGATTCGCCACCAGCCAGGCTTCGTTCCCACGCTGTACGGGCCTCATCCCTTTGCTCTTTAGGGCGATCAGTGGCGTTTGCGTAATCAATGCCTCGGTGATGGTCATGGCTCCCGGCTTTCCGATCGCAAAGTCAGCCAGGTGCAAATACTGGATAGGCGTTTCAGGCAGATAGCCCAGCACCAGTTTTGGATACGGTGTTTCCAGGTTTTGAATGGTGTTAAAAACAACCTCATTACGACCGCACAGGAAAATCAAATTAACGCGAAGGTCAGCCTGCGCTACGGCTTCAGCAATGGTCTGAAGGTGGATGCAGCCCTGCCCACCAAATGAGATAACCCCAGTAGGTAAATCCGGGTCCAGGCCCAATCGGATGCGTTCGGCTCGCTGGTCCCTATTAGGTATTTCATAACAGAGGGGGTCAACAACCATACCTGCTACCCGGTAATTCTGTCTATCTGGTACGCCCGCTTTCCGGGCCTGCTGGTGCAGCCGATCGGTACCATTCAGGTAATACTGCTCAACGCGGGGAGTGAACCAGTAGCGAGGTTTTACTTCCTCAAAATCGACCGGTATGGTTATACAAACAGCCGCTGGATTGATCAGTCGGACACTTGCGTATAGCGCCGGATTGTACATGGGGGTTACCGATATAACGACATCAGGAGGGTTTTCCTTCCAGAATGTGCTCAGTTGCCGGATACCTTCCCGGCCTAACAGATCATGAAAAAGTAGCGACAGGTTAATCTGCCCTCCCAGGTCAAATACTTTATCACGCTTCAACTGCCGATTGAATCGATCGATGCCGTAGCGGGCAATTTCCCCAAACCGTTTATGCCGATCAAACAGATCGACGATATTAATTAGTCGAACCGACCAGTCGGGATAGCGCCTGTCCAGCGCTCGTTTCAGCCCTACAGCAGCCGATCGATGTCCCGAAGCGGCATCAAAATAGACAATGGCAACCTGTTTCATAATCAAATCATTCATACCGATAACGCCCGTTGACAGGCCTAGTCGGCCATCGCATAGAGTGTATAGATATTCATCAACCGATGTAGTTGCCAGTCTTCCTGATCGACAATGGTTCGGAAACCTCGCTGCCGAAACAACGCTATCAGGGTAGCGACCCGATTATCGATATCATGCACTTCGATGATAAACTGCCTGATCTTTGGCCAGTCAGCATCTTCGATACCCTTCACTACATCCAGTTCACTCCCTTCTACATCAATTTTCATTACGTCGATCCGGTCAACATTCTGCTCGCGAATGACGTCTGAAATGGTTTTGAGTGTACAGTCAATCTGTTGTTTTTTCAGACGTTGTATTACGCTCAATGCGAGAAGCGGGATACTAAGCAGACCAAGTACAGGTAAACGTAGATACGGACGATCGAGTGACCGGGTAAACACGTTAGCCAGGTCGCCCCGTATTTGCCCAACCCGGGCCATATCAGTTATCAGCGCCTGCATCCAGGTATAGCCTGTGGCCTTCTTCTGCGAACTATCGGCGATTACCTGCGGATACATACTGGCCGTCATGCTAAGCGAGGGCTGAAATGTAAACCGGGCGGTTCCGGCCCGATCTGATAACCCGATATTAAACAACCGGGCGTTTGTTGCGGCAAAAAGCAACTGCGCATTCTGTTGCAGAACAGCATACAAAGCCGGTATGGGCTCGAACGCAAATAGCCTTAAATTCGGGTAAGTCTGCGTCAGAAAAATAGAATACAAACCAATGTTTGCTCCCACATCGAACACACAGTCGCCATCGGCCAGGCGGATACCGTGCCGTTGGTACGATTGCATGGCAAAAATCTCATGATACAGCACATCGGCTTCAGTCTTGTTCAGAGCGGCCACCCGTAAGCCGTTGGGCAATTGAACCTGTTTCATTATCAATAACTTACCGATTAAACGCCGATTCAGAGGAAAGCTCAGGCTGTTTTTCGCGAATCAGCCAATCGCCATTTTTCGGGTTTCGCTCTAGTTCCGGCAGGTTCTCCTCTCCGATGTCGGTAAACTGCTGGCTCATAAACGGTATCAGATCCAAAAAGCCCGGCAATCCATTGCCCGATTGATGAACCGAAATTTTTAAAAACAACCGAAACTTACGCGCCTGAAAAACAAGGGTATCGAACCAGAAAATCCCCAGATAATAAAAGCTGCGCTCCGGCTCAAACTGTGCAAGATAGTGGGCAGCCTTTGCAGGGCTGTTGAACACGTCCGAATAAACAGCCTGCCCTTGCCCAATCAGGTAGTGCGTAAACAGGCAAAGCTGAAAATACTCGCTGACAACGAGTTGCGGTTCAGCCTTTTCCAGGAAGAACGGTTCAAGCTTCGTGAGCAGGGCCAGACTAAGCCGACTGAATAGCTGCTGAAGTTCCAGTAGTTCCTGCCGGTTGTATCGGGATCGCAATTTCGCCACCGTTTGGGGCATCGTGGCCCAGTTTAACCCACCTTCGTTGACCAGTGGTAGAAAATCGTTCCAGAACTCCGTCAGATTGATTTTCAGATCAGTCTGTATGTGTATCCAGATCGCATCGGCCTGCGCCTGTTTGGCACAAGTCTGTAATGCCTGAATGCGCGGAGCCCGACGCTTCCAGTGAATGGCATCCGGGTGGAATAACTCCGGCACCGGATACCGTAGCTCCCATAGGCGATCATCACGTTTCGTTGGCGGCTGATGCGTTCCGGCCACTGTACGGGTCCACCAGCGGCCCGTTCGCCGACGTTCGGCTGGCGTAGTAGGCTGGAACCGATAAAACGTAATTCGTATCGCCTGGGGCGGTGTTCCTATCGGAAAAGGGCACGCCCGAAACAGCGACCGAACCACCGGCTCATCTTCCAGCAGACGCTGAACCAGAAGCTGTACCCCACTCACGATCGAAAAATCGTAGGGGTTGCCACCGCCTAGTGTCGACCAGCCAAAGTTTGCATCGTTTGAGCCAAATGATTCATAGAAAATACCATGATCGAGCCGAGGATGATACGGTGCTACATACCGGGGTGGGCTCATTTCGGTAGTGGTCATGTACCGATAGGTGTATGGGTGCCAGGTATGCCCATCCTGAGTACCCTCAATGACTGGCACCCAACGAATTGCCGGACTACTCGTGGGCGGAAAAACCCCGTAGGCATGCACCAGCCGAAACCGGTTCAGCACCCGATAAACGTGCAGCATCGCCTGAACAATCGGTATCCGAATCCGAATGAATACCGGCCAATGCATCCAGGTATGCGTACACCAACTGTTGAAGGGCAAATTAAGCAATCCACCCACAGCCAATATTACCAACAGACCATGCGTGGGCCAATGACTGGTGACCAGTGCCCATGTGGTATCCCAAACCCACGATTGGGTATCCAGCAGAGTTATGCAGAGCACAACCGTCAGCAGATTGAAAAAGCCAAAATTGCTTACCAACTGAATCCCCACCATGAGGCAGGCCGTAAACACTGCGACGACCAAGCGGGTATTACCGGGTATAAACACCCCAAATGGCAGGATGATTTCGGTAAAAAACACAAGCAGAATAACTCCCTGAAATACCCATTTAGGCAGTTGATACACATACCAGCCCAGGTAAGCAGGCAACGGTATATTGATCAGGAAGTTATGAAAATAGCCCCGGTCACGCAGACTGCCCCCAATAAATTTATACTTACCAAATCCAAAGAGTACCCGAAAAAATAGCCAGCGATACGACCAGGCCACTATTGGCAGAGGCAGGCAGGCAACCGCTACAGTTGGTAAAGTGGGCAGAGTGGGCAGAAAAAGCCCCAGAAAACCCGCTTCCAGTAACAGACAATCCCAGGGATACGTAAACCCCAGCGCCAGATCGAAGGAAAGGTAGACCAGCCAGCAAATCAACAGGGCTGGTCCGGAAAAGGGGCCACCATAAACGACTAGCAAGGCTGCTCCCGCCCCCAGCAGAATCAATCCTCGCATAAATCGATCGCTACAGTTTAGCCAAAGCAAAGTCGGGAAATACAGCCAATGCCGCCAACCAGGATAATCCAGCCGGATACGGGCTAGTTTTCGGTCAATAGGGGATACACCCATACGGCCAGCCAGTGGCAGGACCTGATGGTATAACTGACTGATCGCAATAAAAAACACGACGCCTAATCCACGACCAAACATACCCCAGACCAGCTCAGGGGCAGGCAGCTCAACAAAACCCAGTATTGTTGACACAACGTTTGACGATAAACGAAGGAATTAATAATGACGCTCCAGCACGTACCAGCTAAACGCCCGCAACCTGATTTTCACATCCGAATCCGGGAAGAGAGTATCCAGCTTTTGCCAGGCCTCCTCAACCAGATTTTCGGCCTGTTGTTTGCAGGCTTCGATGGCTCCGCAAGCTTCCAGGGTGTCGATCACCTGACCTATAATGTCCGGATCAGTTGGTTTCTGACGAATGGTTTCCCACAAATCGCGACGGGCAGGCCAACCCAGCGTACCCAATGCTTTGGCTACGGGTAAGGTAATTTTGCCACAGGTAATATCCTCCCCCCGGCTCTTCAGGTTATTTTCAAAACCGCGCAGGTTAAGCACATCGTCTATGATCTGGAACGCCAGCCCCATCGATTCAAAAAACTGCCCCAATACTCGTGCTTGTTCGGGCGTACCATCGCCCATGATGGCTCCCAACTGTGCCAGCGAACTAACCGGAGCAGCCGACTTCAACCGATGCACGGATAAAATACGCTCTTCCAGCAAGCCACCCCGTCCATAGCCAACTACTTCCGGCATGAGCGCTTCAAACCCATCGATATCAATGGCCTGACCAGCATGAGCAGCCCGCATGGTTTCAAAATAGAGGGTGTAAAGTTTAAGCTTCTTGGCGTCGGAGAGGGTTGAGTCGACTAGTAATTCGCCCAGAAAATAACAGGCATTTCCCGCATTGATGGCCGCAGCCTGCCCATAGAGCATATGACACGATGGCCCACCACGCCGGATCACCGACTCATCCTGCACATCGTCGACGATGAGTGACCCTGTATGAAGTAACTCTGGCCATGCCAGCCAGTTCATGTATTGCTGCGAATTGCCGCCTACCAAATCCAGACAAGCCAGTGCTGCATAAGATCGCCAGGACTTCCCACCGCGATCAATCATTTCCCGAATAGGTTTCAGCAATACCCGGCTGTACTGCACCGGATCGAGCCCATCAACGAAGTGCGGATTGCCACTGCCTGCCACCAGCTTTTTTAGTTGCTCATCCGTTGGCGATAGCGGCAGCAACGCTTCGATCGATTTTCTCGTTTCTTTCGTAACGGCCTTAAAAAAGTCGGTCAGTTTTTCTTTAAGTCCAAACCCGCTACGCTCCACATAACCCAGTCCTACAATCGGCTCCCCCGCAAAGGTGCCACTTATCGAAACGCGCCCTTCCCAAAATGCCCGTTTGGAAATGATGGTATTGAACTCCTGAGCCGGAAAGGCCGCTTCGACAAACAGACGTATGTCCGCTTCAGGAATTGTCAATTGCCAGGTTGTGGGGTAATCAGTAAATGTCCGTGAGCTAGTCCACGTTTTCAGCGGCTGGAAACCAAAGTCGTCAAACTGGCGAGCCTTCCCCTGCGGATCGATCAATACAATCCAGCGTCCACAACTGGCTCCGTCGGCATTGTTATCAAACAAATCATAGGCACTAATCTGGTATCCATTCACCAACTGAGCCGAAATCCAGTTCCAGGCAATTTTATGTTCAATTTTAGCTTCAGGCGTATCGTTGGTCGGTTTACCAAACTCATGATCATACCAGCCACTGGCACTAGCTACCTCAATTGTTCGTCCATCAATCAGGAGCGCCCCTTCTACGCGGCAATGCGGCATAAAGTAATAGAACATATCCTCACCAGCCGTTCCACGGACAACGCCATCGTCGCCATGCCGAACGGGCGCGGTTTGTGGATGAAACGATAGGGTTGCCCCTGTTTCTTTACCAGCACTCAGAAGTGTCAGTAAATAGCTCCCATCTGCCTGTTTCTGAAACTGGTTTCCATCATAGTCCAGAAACAACGTCTCTTCACTCACCTGCGCTTCTTTACTGAGCAGACGGTCGGGCAAGGGAACATTACCTTTCACCAGTACTTCGCGAAGGGCTCGCTGCAACAGCGGATCGGTTGTATCCTCGCCTTTATCGATGGTATTCAGACCAATTTTCGGCGCCACGGGATCAACCAGTGAGTCCGTATAATACCGCTGCGTACTGGCATCACTGATTGCCCAGGTTAACGAATGAGCATACTGGTACTGTTGGGTTTGCTCATCGCGCCCGATTGCCATGCGAAAAAATGACGCGAACAGGGAACATTGTCGATGATCAGCCAGTGTTAAATGGCTATTCACATACCACCATTCGATGGTTGAGGAGGCATGCGGACGGTCGTGGATCTGTAAGTCAATGGGCCCCGATGCTGGCCAATCGGCAGGATACAGATGCGAGGTTAATTCAGAAGTGGATGTTGAGGTTAGTTGGTCTGAAAAAGGAGTTTTTGACGAAACCATACAGGATTAAGCAGAGATCGTTGAAAGTAGTTTTAAAGCCAGTAGAGAAATCTGCAATTTAAGAAAACACAAATGAAAGATTATCAATTAGAGGTAACTAACAAAATAAACCCTTAACCATTTTGCTATCATCAGTATAATCAACTGCAAATCCTAACTCCTAATATAACTTATCCTCACGATACATACCGTTTAATAAGTAAACTAATCACCAATAGTTTACTTATTGGGCTTATTTACCCTAAACACTTCTTAACAAGTACCAATAAAAACGCTGGGTTCAACTCAACGGGTACTCCCGAATCGTTAAACCCAGCGCTGCTAACCAATTTATGATACTCTACGTTTAATGCACTCGCAAGACTTTCTGCTGAACGCGTTCGCCATCCTGCTTGATCTCCAGAATATATACCCCAACGGCTAGTTGAGTCAGATCTAGTTTTTCAGAAAACCGATCGCCGGTTTTCTGAATCTGAGTAGACTGCTGAACGCGGCCCTGTCCGGCATCAAACAAGGTTACATCGAGGGGAGAATTGCTGATTCGCTCTACATCAATACTCACATAACTGGTTGTCGGATTGGGATAAACACGAATGGACTCAGCCAGGCTCTTTTCTTCCGAATTGATACTGGCAGCCACCCGCCCATTGGGAGATGCCGTACCAGCCATCACAAACATGGGGGTTTCGGTCACAGTTAGTTGAAGCTTGCCCTGATTCGTATTAACTGTTTGTAACTCCATGTCATTGCTGCCCACTTTCGGCCGATAAATCTGCGCCTGAGTAGCCGATCCTAAATCGAGCGTGTAAGTTGCCGTACGGCCTATCTCGTCCGGTACAACCAGCACATAGGCCGATTTGCCATCTTTTTCGTACCGATCAACAAAGGGGTCGCGAGCGAGTGTCTCCTTGTAGACGTATTCACCAAACAGCTTATTGGTCTGATACAGGAAATCGGCAGCGGGCCGACGGGTCAGGTTATCGCCATTAGCCAGCCCTGAGGTGCCGAACATACCGCCCGATCCATTGTCGTCGTAAAGCTGATAGAAGAACAATTTCTCAATACCCTCCCGAGCGTAAAGCAGGGCCGTCCGTAAAATCCAGTCGCCCTGGGTTTCGAGTGCCGACTTATTGCCAATCGGAATTGCACGCAGTGGGCTGCCCTGATTCACATCGTAGCCAGCCTCAGTAATCCAGACAGGCATATCGTAGGATTGCAGGTGGGCCGTTTTCCGGAAATCCTGGGCAATTTTGTTGATTGGAGCCACTTCGGGGGCTGCTCCCCGTGTCGATGTACCACTCTGCGAAGAGGAGGTATTATCGGCATACATATGGTAGTTGATAATATCCCAGCACAGGTTAACGGTGCCATCTGGATTATAGCCCCGATACTGCTTACACCAATCGATCATACCTTTCACATAATCGGACCCAGCCGAAGCAGACGCCAGCCCACCAATCACTACTTTTACCGATGGATCGGCATTTTTCACCCCTACTCCGGGTCCCATGGTGTTCTTATGCCCATCGTAGAACGCCGACAGGTTAGCAGCATATTCACGGGCCGTCTGATAGGCTTTGCGGCCCTTCCACCATTTGTCGCGCTCGTTATCACATTCGATATACTTAATCAACCCCAGGCCAATTTTGATGGTGTTTGGGCTATCCCCCGTCCAGCGAGGGGTTGTATTTACACTGAGCAAAGCCGGATTGACATTTGGGTTGCTGCCGTACCGGGCCATGTATTGAAATCCAGCCTTCGCCTGTTCGATGTAGGAATTGGGGTCGGTAAAATCTTTCCCATAACGCACTGGCACGTTCTCGGCATCACGCTGGTCGGCTGGATACGTATTCACCATCCAGTCGGGTAAAGTTTTCAGGCAGGCCAGTACCTGTATTCCTTCGGCTTTACAGCGTTCGTAGATCGCATCGTAGTTCCAGCCGCCACTCAGGGTTGGGTTATATGAATAGTCGCCCTCGTTGGACTCCAGCTTATTCCAGTCCATATAATGACGGATGCCCGAAAAGCTTTTCACCACGTTCATCTTCGCTTCGTTGATCTGCCAGGGCGTGTTACCATCCTCAAAATTCCATTCGTAGGCATTTACCCCCAGCATATCCTTTAGCTTCACCGCTTTGGCAGGTACAGCAGTCTCATTCTGGGTCGATGGCGTGTAAGAACCATACAATTCCATTTCTGTGGGGAACGCACCGTAGGTATTGATGACCAGATAGCGAGCATTACTTATCGGCACATCAAGCTTGAATTTGGCATCGCCCGAGGTAGACCGATCCGGATAAGGCCCTACCCAGGCAGCGTACTGATCGCCCGTGAAAGTAGCGATAGGAATTCGCTGCCACTGATCTGTAATGATCGAAACCGTCATCGGATTATCGGTGAAGATGCCTGTGAAGTCATAGAATTTTATGCCCTGAATGGTCATCGACTCACCTTGCAGAAGCGGATAATACGCGTCGTAATTGGCGAGCACCTTACCCCAGCCCGTTTCAACATTCACATCCGTGATCCCATCGAACAGACCATCAAGTCCGTTGCTCACGTTATTGAGCTGGTACCAGCGTTTCGGATCGATGGGTATTTTCTGGCCGAGCGTGACGGTTGGCGCGGTCACGGTGATTATCTGGGTTACATTGGCAGCTGCCTGGAACGACGTCGAAGCGGCCTGTGAGGCTGTAATAACGGCTGTACCAGCCCCAACGACCGACGCTTTCCAGGCTCCCGTTGCATTCGATACCGACACAACGGATGGATTGGATGACGTATAAGTAATGGGCGTTTCGGTGTTGGTACTCGTTGCCGTCAGATTAAAATCAGGATCACCGACGGCTTTGTTGGGTAAAGCGGAGAAGGTAATGACAGCCGGGTTCGTTACCGTTCCGCCTTGTATTACATTGAACCAGTTGAAATTCCAGGTACCCGGATTCGTATAAATGCGCAGCACCTGGCTTCCTGCCGATAACGTTGCCGTGGTGCTAATGGTCATCCAGTTTTGCCAGCCACCCGTACGCGGAACATCAACGCTACCCAGGGTAGTACCGTCTTCCGATTTGATAAAAATGACACCATTTCCGTAGCTATTGGCCACCCGGAACTGGAACGTATAAACACCGGCTGTAGGAACATTTACGTTATAGTCCATCCAGTCGCCATCGTCGATATAGCCCAAATTCTGCCCACCGCCATCGTCGGAGGTTGTTTCGGGCCGCACATCACTGGCTACATCAAATGATTCAGCTTCAATCTTTGCAGGCAGGTTTCGACTTCCTGAGGCCTCGAACCAGTTCAGATTCCAGTTCCCTTTCACTACATACAACCGAAGAGTCTGGCTACCTGCTGTCAGGCGAGCCGTAGCACTAATGGTTTGCCAGCTTTGCAACCCACCCGTACGTGGCACGTCGACCGACTTCAGCACTGTACCATCGGCCTTACGGAGTTCAAATTTGGCCCCATCGCCCCAACCATTGGCTACCCGGAACCGGAACGAATATACCCCATCATGGTCTACGCTCACGGCGTAATCCATCCAGTCGCCATCATCAATACTGCTAACGTTTAGTGCACCTGTAGCATCAGCCGTTGTTTCGGTCTGGACGCCCTGCATGGCAGTATAGTCTTCTGCTTCCAGATGCCCAGGAATTGAGTTACCGTTCCGAATGACATTGAACCAGTTGAAATTCCAGGTACCCGGATTCGTGTAGATTCGCAGTACCTGACTCCCTGCCGATAGATTGACGGTCGTGCTGATGGTAACCCAATTCTGCCAGCCATAGGTCCGTGGTACATTCACGCTACCCAGGGTAGTCCCATCTTCTGTTTTGATAAAAATAATACCATTGCCATAGCTGTTGGCCACCCGAAACTGGAACGTATATGCCCCTGCAGAAGCTACATTGACATTATAATCCATCCAGTCGCCATCATCAATGTATCCAAGATTCTGCCCACCGCCTTCGTCAGTCGTCGTTTCGGGTCGTACATCACTGGCCACATCGAATGATTCAGCTTCAATTTTACCCGGCAAATTCCGACTGGCGGAGGCTTCGAACCAGTTGAAATTCCAGCTTCCCCGCACAATGTATACTCGTAACGTCTGGCTACCCGCTGTCAGATGCACTGTAGCGCCAATAGTTTTCCAACTCTGAAGCCCACCCGTTCGGGGTACATCAACGGACTTCAGTACGGTACCATCCGCCTTACGGAGCTCAAACTTCGCATCATCGACCCAGCCATTGGCCACCCGAAACCGAAACGAATACACGCCCGTTTGCGGAACACTGACCGGGTAATCCATCCAGTCGCCATCGTCCATGTTGCCGATATTCTGTCCACCACCGTCATCAGCAGTGGTTTCAGGCTGCACGCCCTGCATAGCACTATAATTCTCCGCTTCGACATGCCCCGGCAAGGCAACTTCGCTCACCTGACGATTAAAAAGCAGATAACTGTACGCATCGAATGTACGGCTCAAAAAAGATGCAATTCCGCCGGGCCTTGAAAGCACCGCCGTTGTAACCGTCAAAAAGGATAAACAGACTAGAAGTAAAGTTTTTTTCATGTGGAAGGTTGCTTTTGATTTACTGTGCTACGGAGGTATTCAACGAATTGAACAAGTTGATGATCAGGACATAATGCCGTTTAAACGATAAACCGCTAAAATACGACATGTTTTTCATATATCAACCCAAACATAACGTCTTTGTTGTTATCGCAAAATCAAATATTCACTATTTATTTACCATAGCCCAAATTACATAAACACGTAAGATACATCATTTCTTAATTTTGTTTTTTTTGTGTTATTTTGATCCTAAGCGATAATATCCTCCAATACCTGCTCATGATCGCATCTTTATATTATTTTATTCTTTTATTGGTTACTGGCTATCTGGTATTCAATGTATTCTACCTATTTCTAAGCGCAGTGGCTGGCCGGGTTGGCCATGCTGACGATTCGCCCATCGAGCAGAAGACCCTGCGTCGGATCGCTGTATTAATTCCTGCCTACAAAGAAGATAGTGTGATTATTGGCTCGGTGTTAGCCAACCTGAAGCAATCGTACCCATCCGATCGGTACGACCTGATTGTTATAGCCGATTCGTTCCGACCCGAAACGCTGGAACAGCTATCCACCTACCCGATTAAAATCATTCCTGTTTCGTTTGAACAATCGACGGTTCAGAAATCAATTCGCTTCGCCCTGAATGCACTGCCGGAAGGCTATTACGACATCATCGTCATTTCAGATGCTGATAATCATATGGCAACCGATTTTTTACAGCGCATCAATCAGGCGTTTGAAAAAGGATGGAAAGCGATTCAGGGGCACCGGGTGGCAAAAAATACCAACACAAGCGTGGCTATTTTCGATGCCATGAATGAAGAGGTAAATAATAACCTGTTCCGGGCAGGCCAACGCGCTTTAGGACTATCGGCCACGTTGATCGGATCAGGAATGGGATTCGAGCCTACAGCCATGAAACGGGCGATGAATATGATACAAACGGTTAGTGGGTACGATAAGGAACTCGAGATGCTACTCCTGATTGATGGGATTAAAATCGGCTACCTGCACAAAGCATTTATCTTCGATGAGAAAGTTCAGAATTTAGCCGTTTTTGAACGCCAGCGCACCCGCTGGACAGCAGCACAGGTGTATTTTATTAAAGAATACTTTGCTATTGGTATGAACCAGTTAACCCGTGGGAATATTCATGCATTCAATGCCCTGCTGAAATCGCTGCTCCTTCCCCGGACTTTATTACTGGTGGCTGTGTTTCTGCTTTTCTTTATTAATCTGGTTATCTATAATCCTGCGTTATTAGCCTTCTCGGCTGGGCTGATTGGTATCTTGTCATTTAGTCTGGCTATATCGATTCCCTTGTATTTATGGCGAAAAATCTCTTTCAACGACTTTATGGTATTACCACAACTCATCCTGAGTATGATGCGTACCTTATTGAACTTTAAGCAGGCTGGCAAAAAATTCCTACATACGCCCCACACTGAAACGTCAGAATCTCAACAGGAAACCGCTTAACCGGAAAGTGCTTTTAAAGAGACTATAATGACAAAAGCCTTTCGACTAATCGAAAGGCTTTTGTCTGTTCATCAACGTACGAAATTGCTTCCGTGCTTAACTGGTCAGCCGGGCTAACTCTTCACGAATCAGGGGTGTTGCCTTATCCAAACCAAGCTTAAACTGGCTCCAGGCCAACTTTATTTCTTCCGGATTGCGATCTGTTTTGGCCTGTGCTTCTATGCTGCGGAGTTTTCCTTCCAAAGCCGTCAAACCAACCATTCCGACCCAGGGTAGCATTTTATGCGCTGTTTTAGCCACGTCTGCCCAATTTTGCTGATCTATTTCTCGTTCTATTTCCTGAAAATCAGGAAATACTTCATCCAGAAACAGTTCGAAAAGGCTGGCTATCTGCTCATTATCACCATCATATAGTTCATTCAAACGATCATAATCGATAGTATGCAAACTAGCCGAATTAAAATTTTCCATGGTTAAGAACCTTAACTAAATAAAAAGAAACTTGTCGCCTACCGATCAATTACCGGGTATACGCTGGCTATATTTTGCAATTTTATTAAATAAATCCTTAGGATTAAACGGTTTGGTTACATAATCATCCATTCCGACATGTACTGCCCGGTCACGATTGCTAAATGTCGCTGAAGCAGTCAAGGCCACAATTGGAATACGAGAGTTCATTTTTCTGATTTCGGCGGCAGCCGTATAGCCATCCATTACAGGCATCTGCAAGTCCATTAATACCAGATCATAGTTATTGGCTCGGCACTTATCCACGCCCACCTGGCCATTCTCGGCGGTATCCACTTCAATACCCCATTTATGCAGAAACTTCAGAGCAACCTTGACATTAACCGGATAATCCTCGACCAACAGAATATGCAGTCCTTTCAGGGTTTTATCATCTACAGCGTCGGGAACCGCCAATGTAACCGCTGCGGATTGACTAATTGGCAAGTTTAAAATGAACGAGAATGTTGCACCTTTACCTTCCTGGCTCTCAACCCGAATGGCACTTCCATACAGTTCCAGCAACTTTTTAGTGATGACCAGGCCCAAACCAGTTCCTCCGAATTTACGGGTAGTAGCTGAGTTAGCCTGGGTAAACATGTTGAAAATAGCTTCCTGTTTATCGGGAGCAATACCAATGCCCGTATCCTGAACCGATACGAAAATCGATGCCATTTCTTCGGTACGGTTCTCCAGCGCCAGTTCGATGGTGATGGTTCCATGATGCGTAAACTTGATTGCATTGGAAACCAGGTTCGTTAGTACCTGACCAATTCGGAGTGAATCGCCAATCAATGCATTCGGAATATCGTCATCGATCATCAATCGAATCCGATTGCCTTTCTCCTGTGCTTTTGCCTGCTGAGCCCGTTTTATATTCGAGACCAGTTGTTTGAAATCGAACGTGGTTTCTTCGAGTTCAACTTTTCCGGCTTCGATCTTGCTAAAGTCCAGGATATCGTTGATCAAGGCTTGCAGATGTTCGATGGAGAACTGGAGCGTTTTCAGGTTCTCAACCATCGTTGGCGGCACTTCTTCCTGAAGCATCAGATACGTCATACCGACAATTCCGTTAAGGGGAGTTCGGATTTCGTGACTCATCATGGAAAGAAAGTCCGACTTGGCCTGGGTTGCTTTTTCAGCCTCTTCCTTTGCCTGCCTCAACTCAGCCTCAGTATTTTTACGATACTCAATCTGCCGCTGCAGAAAATTAACCAGCCCAACGAGATTATTATTATCAAAATCGGCAATCGACTCCCCTTCTGGAACTTCGATCAGCACAATAGCTTCCATCAGTTTCTCAACTGACTCCCGGCGCTGGCTAACCTCTTCTTTTAACCGCAGATTAACTTTCGAATACTCCCGATCATTCAATATTGCCGAATGCTCCAGAAGTTCATTATCGCGGGCAAAGTTCTGGTAGGATTCATTTACCGACTGAATGAACTGTTGCAGATTTTCATTCTGAAGGCACTCCTTTGTCAAATGCCGATTTATCTGACGTACTAATGTTTTGTGTAGCGATGCCTCATTCATTACTTACTGCTCCGAAAAAATAGTTATAGTCATGGTTTGGTTATGCAGTTCGCCGGGCGAGTTAGGTCCGGCTGGAGCAATTTCACCATATGAATAGAAGCCGGTGATACAAGGTTCATTACCGAAAATCCCACGAGCGACTTCTACTTCTTCTTCCGTCCGCTGCCCCAATACTAGTTTTCGCCCTACACAGCTTATCAATAACGCTAACTCAGGCGTGGTACCCAGTTGTGTCAATGAATTCTGCGCAGCCGTTGCCGAAGCTTCAACCAGGCGATCCAGATTCGGTCGCATGAACCGAACCGTTGACCCTTCTGGAATATCGCCGGCAAACGTCATACTTTTTGCCGACTCATCAATGGAAAGAATTGTTCGGACGAGCGGCCTTGACTCGGGCGTGATCTTGATCGATAGCGGAAAGAGCAGGGCTGTCCCTGGTAACCCCTCGGCATATTTTCCTAGATAATCTTTGTATAAATCCAGCGCACTCCGATCATCAATCTGGTATAATTCATTGTACGTCGACTTTGTCACTTCGCGTTCGGGGCCAAAAACATCCCAGCCCCCCATTGTTCCATGACCTATTTTTAACTCCTGTCCATACAGGCCGATACCTACCACTTTACCGGACTCTGGATTTTGATTCGCTCCAACCAGGGTTCGCTCGAACCGATCAGCATCGCCTGCCAGACCGCCAATTACGGGCACTTGCCGATTCAGGCATCGGTTGGTCGCGCCTGTTAGTTCACTTCCATTAACGACTCCTCCGTCTGAGATGAGGATAATTCCGGCCAGTTCTTCGCCATCGAGTGCTTGTGCGACCTGCTCGCCAACTCGTCCACTATCTTTGTGGTTGCTAATATCAAACTGCACGGTTCGAACCATCGACTTTTCGAACAGTACCGACGTTACTACTAAGGTATCGTCATAAACTTTATCAGCTAAAATTTCGCCGGATGTTGAATTGATGACAATTTGGGCATTCGGATAAATTTCCCGTAAATAGCCGTAAGAATCTATTGACTCTAACAATTTCCGCCCTCCAAAAGCTAATACTAATTGTGCTTTTTCGGCTAGAAAATCTGAAGTTTCAGAAACTATTTCCCAGTTATTCGCCGAAAATCTGGATTGCCTTATTTTCATATAGATGAATCGGTAAAAATCACAATAATAGGCTATTTTGTCTACCTACAAAACTACTAAAAAAAATTACTAAATTTATTTAATAAACAATAATGTTAATACTTATTTACCCTAATAGCCGTATAATAAACATTCAATACGTCGTAACCAACCTTATTAAAAAATATGATTATTTATATACATAGTTCCCACCTACTATTACTTATGAAAAACGGTAAAATCGAGCTTTTTTATAAAAGTTTACTCATTTCTTCATATCAATTTATTACTGAAGTACATTGAGAACATTTTGATTTTTCGAATAAATTATAAAACTAATCCTATCCCCAAAACCTCAAGAGTCCCAAAACAGGCTATGCAATCTTATCATGAAAAGTAATTTAACGCTATTATAAAAGCCCCACCATCGGTAAGGGCTTTTATAATAGCGTGCTATATTAGGTATTGCTATGCTTTTCGAGTATTGTTCTTCGTTGAAGCCGATTTTGGCGCTTCTGTCACCGACGAACTAGTTACTTCAAGCTGGGGCGAAGGGTTGCCTGGACGATTTCGGTTTTCATGGAAAATCACGAAGCCTATCAATCCAATTAAGAGTACATTGCAGATCAGGTCAATCATATCACCTGTTTTAGCCAGTGGGGGATCGAACCGAAACTCGATAGTATGCTTACCCGCTGGAACGCGCATCGCTCTTAACGTGTAATTAGCCCGTAAATGTGGGGCAGGTTTTCCATCAATAAACGCCTGCCAATCCTCGTCGCCCCGGTAATAAACTTCCGAAAATACAGCCAGTCCATCCCGCACCGCATTGGCCTCATAGATAAGCTTGTCGGGCCGGTAACTTGTCAGTTGAATCGTGCTGCCTGTATGGTCCATCTTCGCCGGTAAATTACCCAACTGAGAGGTAAATCGCTTATCGACAACGGCTGAATCACGTGGATTTAAGGTCTTCATGGCTGTCATTTCCTCATCGGCGTTAGCTACCTGCTGCACGTTACCAACAAACCAGGCAGCACCCAGCACTTCTGGATTGGGGATCACAATAGGGCCACCTTGCTGCTGAGGATTTGCCGGATCAGGCTGGCCTTGCTGAATAACATATTTTGCATTCAGCATATTGAGCAAATGCAGTGTATTGGCCTGGAAAGCATAATTGATCAGTTCGTTGTACCTGCGTAGCCGGGTCGTGTTATATCCGCCAACTGACCGATGGAAGTAGGAAGCCCGGTTGCTTTCCATAAAAGAACCCGTCTGGTCAAATACACGATACCCCAGCGATTTATCCTGAAGAATCTGTTCATCAGCAGAAGTCGGTTCAAAAATGGTTGTCACCTGCGATTTGGGAACAAAATCAGCATTATTCAAAAACCGTTTATCAACGGCAAACAGATCGAAAATGACCACTGCCAGCAGTAATGGGTAAAATAACGTCGATTTGATTTTATTTGTGATAAATAACCACACAACACCAGCCGTCAGTACAATCAGAATCACTGACCGAAATGCATCTGAACGCATCATACTTTGTCGGTCAGTGATAAGAGGAGCTAGAAAATCCTTTGCGGCATCACCAAAATACCGCGACAAGATCATGACGTCGTTTGGTGTCTGAAAGGTAAAGAAGGCTCCTCCCATTACGGCCATTAACAGAGCCAGCCCACCCGTAACACCGAGACTAATCAATAGTGGCTGGCGCAACTGAGCAAAAGTTAGTTTTTCATTGACAATGGTCTGAAGTCCTAACACGGCCCCAGCTGCTATAAACAATTGCGCCAGGCAAAAGGCCATAGTCATAGCCCTGAATTTATTTAAATAGGGCAGATAGTCGAAGAGAAACTCATTGAAAAACATCAGGTTTTTTCCCCAGGCCAACATAATCATCAGAATGGCAGCACTTAGCAGCCACCAACGTATGGGAGTCCGAATCACAAACATGCCAAGCACAAAGAGGAAAATCAAAGCCGCACCCGCGTAAGCAGGGCCGCCTACCATAGGCTGATCTCCCCAGTAGGTTGGTGCCCCTAATTCGGCTAGTTGCTTTGCCGAACCAGGATCGACTCCCCGATTAACCATTGCTTTGTAGAATTCCGAGTCGGTTGTAAGTCCTCCTCCCGAAGCCCCTCCAAATGCACTTGGAATGAGCAGGGTCAATGTTTCTGCTTTGCCATAACTATAGGTAAAGGCGTAATCTTTATCCAAACCACCTTTCGACTCGCTAGTAGGCGTTTTCCCATCAGGGTTTGTTGTTTTTGCGGTCAGTTCCGACTTACCCCGAATAGTTTCTTTCGTGTATTGATTCAGAACCAGGAGTCGCTTACCGAAACTTCCAGCCGCTATTACCCCAACTACAGCCAACGTAGACAGCCCCAGGGCCAGTTGGCGGCCCTGCCCATTCCTGACCAAAGCAATCCCCTCAATAAGGATGTAGAGCCCAACCGTCATAAACAGATAGTAAGTAATCTGAATATGATTTGCTCCTAATTCCATTGACAGAAAGAGGCCAGTTAATGCGGCTCCCACCCAATAACGACCGCGCAGCGCTAAAATGACGCCAGCCAGCATACCTGCCCCATAGCCAAGAGCGAAAAGCTTGGATACGTGCCCAGCTTCAAGACTAACAATGCTAAATGTACCTAGCCCATACGCAGCCGCTCCCAAAGCTGCGAGCCAGGCATTACAACCTAAAACCGTTAATAAAATGTACATACTGAGCATCACAATAAAGATGATACTCGCCGTGTTTGGCAATATATTGATTACCCCCATCACGGCTTTATATACCAGAATATATGGATAGTTGAAGTCAATCATATACCCAGGCATTCCGCTGAATACAGCATCAGTCCAAAGTGGTTTTTCACCAGTTTGCTTTGCAATTTCCCGTATTTCACGAGCAGCGGCCGAAGCTTCCTGTACATCATGCATCGACAGGGTTTTACCCGATAAGACAGGAGAGAAATAGAATAAGGTAAGGACAAATAGCCCTAAAACGGCAATCAGATGAGGCCGCAGGCGTTGAAATCGGGTTGGTTGGCTCATAAAAAACAACTGATACGTACGTCAAAGATACGGCTTTGTGCTAAAACGGATAAGGCATAGCCACATTGTTCCACACAGACCAAGCCAGTACATTACTAGATATTAAAAAAGGATTAAAACAATGGCCGTTTAATCAATTTTGTACTTTATCAAGTTAGCTAATAGTCTATGGGCAATACCGCCTTAATGGATTATACTTTTTTAAAGGCCAAATCAGTAAATTATTTATTATCAGCCAATTAATAAACGAAACAAATTATAAAATGAAAATATATAAAGTATAACTTTTCCGCTAATTCTGACACATCTCTCCTACGACATAGTAGTTTTTTTTTTCAGTAAAAAGTAACCTGTTATTTCTCCACTAGTCTAAAAATTTAAAATCTAACCCATAAGTAATTTTAACTTCATTACAAATGAACGCCAGGTATCATTTGCTGATTGTGGATGAAAACCCATACGTGGTTAACATTCTGGTCGAGACGCTTAGCAAAGATTTTAAGATTACTGTAGCCAATTCTGGGCAGGAAGCTGCTCGATTGCTCATTCAGGGAAATCGCTTTGACTGTGTGTTGACTGAACTGGAACTAACTTTTTTTAACGGTCTTGAATTAACCAAACTCATTCGAATGAGCCGCCTGGCTTCGCAAACGCCAGTGGTCATTCTTTCGAACGTTTCCGATAGCGCCACCCGAATTCAATGTCTTGAACAAGGTGTCGATTCATTCCTTTCAAAACCTTTTAATCCACTGGAAGTGAAGGCAAAGCTTCATGCTTTACTTCGTCGAGTCGAATTACCAATCGAAGAAATTCATCGTCAACTTATGCCCCTGGCTACTGCCCCTGGAACTAAATCGTTCTGGCATCAGAAGTCAAGACTTTTATCGATGCTTTTTGGTAATTACCCACTGTCGCAAAGCGCGTAAGGTTTATCGCTCTGTTTTTTCCAGGCATGTAAGGTTATTAACCTTATCTGGTATTCGTCCACAGCCTACTGAATATAATTTTTCCGAGAAAAAACAAAACTAAATCTATTATCTTATTTTCAGTTCACTCGACTATTCAGCCTTATTAATTGGTGCAATAGGCTTCCTATTCCAACAATGTCAGCCTGCCAGCTACCATATAACACGCACACTACGCCCGTTTTAGAAACTAAAATGTTAAATTCTTGTGTCTTATTGGTCATGCAGGACGATCTGATCGCCAACCGCATTGCTACCATTGCAGGCACGACCTGTGCGGTTGTTCGGTTCCGGGACGAAAAAGATGCAGAACAGTGGTTGACAGATAGCCAAAAAGTTGATTTGATTATTGCTGATACAACAACTGGACAATCGATGTCTGCTATTGTTCGGAATAAGACCGACTATCGATTGGTTCCTTTTCTGGTTACCTGCCGTCTTGGCAAAACTCAGATTTTACACACTGCTCTTATTACTGGGGCCACAGATATTCTGATTATTAACGAAGAAAATGGTCGCCTTGAATCAAAAATCAATTACTACCTCTCGTTAAACAATCATATACGAACCTTCCAGGGGAGTGACTCCATTACCATTACACATCCTAAAACTCCCTGGTGGAAACGGGTCATCGATATCAGTGTATCACTGATTATCCTGGTTCTATTATCCCCTCTGATGCTACTGGTAGCGCTGCTGATATTTCTGGACTCTAAAGGTCCGGTAATCTATAAATCAAAGCGGGCAGGTGCCAATTTTCATGTTTTCGACATGTATAAATTCCGCACGATGCGCGTTGAAGCCGATCAATTATTAAATCAACTTGCCGATCATAATATATATGCCCCCTCAACAGGTCAGAATACTCCAACAAATGATGTGGAACACCTTTGCAGTGCTTGTCGAGCACAGGGGCTATCCTGTCAACGTCTGCTTTTTGATGAAGACAAACCCATCTGCGAAAAAACGTACTTACAGGAAGCGAGGACCTCAGCTAAATTTATGAAGTTCAGGAACGATCCTCGCGTAACTCGACTGGGAACGTTCCTCCGCAATAGTAGTATCGACGAATTGCCTCAGTTATTCAATATTCTACTGGGTGATATGTCGCTGGTTGGCAACCGACCCTTGCCGCTCTATGAGGCAGAAAAACTCACTTCTGATGAATATGCCAAACGATTTGCTGGCCCAGCTGGTCTGACGGGTCTTTGGCAGGTTCAAAAACGAGCCCGAGGAAAAGGGCCCATGTCGGACCGGGAACGCACCTTGCTTGATATCGAATATTCACACACGTTTTCACTTAAAACGGACCTCCTGATCATCTGGAGAACCTTTTTCAGCTTATGGCAAAAAGAGAACGTGTAGAAGACGGAGACCAGAGGGCCTGTGTATCAATCATTACGATCAACTATAACCAGGCTGAACTAACGCGGCTGTTTCTGGAGTCGGCCAATACGCTGAGCTACCCGAATTATGAAATCATCGTTGTCGATAATGCCTCGGTCGAGCCATTTGAAACTACAATTGACCGAACGCAATTTCCTCGTCTTCAGATTGTCAGAAGTGAAGAAAACCGTGGTTTTGCTGGTGGTAATAATTTAGGTATTCAGGTCGCCAAAGGGGATTATTACTTTATTGTCAATAATGATACGGAGTTATCGCCGACTATACTTAACGAACTGATGAAGCCTTTTATGGAGAACGATCAAGTGGGGGTCACCTGCCCTAAAATTCGTTTTTTCGATTCACCACAATTGCTTCAATATGCAGGCTATAACCCCATTAATATGTTTACCGGGCAAGCAACGGCCATAGGTTTTAAGCAAACAGATAATGGACAGTTCGATAAGCCTCACCCTACTTACTTTGCTCACGGCTGTGCCATGATGGTTAGCCGAAAAGTAGTAGACCAGGTAGGTCGATTTGCAGAGCGTTTTTTTCTGTATTACGAAGAGCTCGACTGGTCGCAGCGCATTCGCAATGCAGGCTTTCTGATTTATTATCAACCATCAGCCTCCATCCTGCATAAGGAATCAGCATCGGTCGGGCAGAACAGTCCTCTACGAACGTACTACCTGACCCGAAATCGTATTCTGTTTATGCGACGTCATTGTTCCGTTTTTCAACGACTAGTCTTTTTTCTGTTTTTCAGTGCGTTTGTTTTCCCCAAACATGTTGGTACCTATTTGCTTTCGGGTCGGCTACGACATGCTAAAGCGTTTATTGACGGCGCCATCTGGAATCTGACATCGCCAAGTATATCACCCGTATAACCTACAATACGAACTAATAAATACAATCGTCGGCCTATTTGTCTCTCCCATAACTACCTATTTTAATCTGAAGCAACAGCCTTATGAATCTGCCAGCAACAACGAACCATCCATTCCAACTGATCAATCAATGGCGTGATAAGCCTTGGTTTTTCACCGTAATGGGTGTATTCGTAGCCGTAGTTGCAGGCTGGCTGGTTGGTGCCTGGGGAATTATGGGCGCATTAGTCACAGTAGGGCTGCCTGTTGCACTTATCATCGGGATCAGCGTTCTGCTGGAGCCCAGAATCGGTCTGTTCCTGTATATCCAAATCAGTTTTGTATTAGGGTTCAGCCGTTTTCTAGAAACAGAATTAGCCGTTGGCACCGCCCTGGATGCGCTGTTGGTATTAACCCTGCTAAGTACTTTCCTGAACGGCAAACGAATGGACTGGAAACGGCTTCGTCGCCCTGTATTCTGGTTACTGACGACCTGGCTTTCCTTTACTATTCTTGAATATTTCAATCCGGGACACCCATACCCGGCGGCCTGGTTTTACGGTGCCCGGTCGCTCTCACTCAACTGGTTTCTGCTCAGCATCGTAGTACTGGTAGCACCGATTACTAAAAAAGACATTCGTCTATTTTTAGGTTCCTGGCTTTTCTGGTCGTTTCTGGCAGCTTTATGGGCCTTTAAGCAACAATACATTGGGCTGGAGGCTGCCGAGCTGCGGTGGCTGGCAGCGGGAGCCGCCAAACAACATATTTTGTGGGGCCAGTTGCGTAGTTTTTCATTTTATTCCGATGCCGGCCAGTTTGGTTCTGAGATGGCTGGGGTCACGCTCGTTTGTATCATTTTCTTTTTTGAAACGAGTTCCTGGCTCAAGCGCTTCCTTTTACTCTTTCTGGCTGTCATATTCTTTTGGGGATTTGCCGTTTCCGGTACACGGGGAGCCCTTTTTGTTATTGTTGCTGGCTACCCCGCTTATTTTGTTCTAAAGCGCAACTTAGTTTACATCTTACGTGGGCTCATGGTTGCCCTACCCATATTAGCCTTCCTCTTATTTACCCATATTGGTGATTCAGTTTATCAAATCTGGCGGATTCGTACGGCTCTCCGGCCAACACAGGATGCTTCTTTCCTGGTTCGGCTGGAGAACCAGCAAAAACTACAACAGTATTTAAAAGACCTGCCTTTTGGAGCAGGCATCGGCACTACGTCGGGAAATGGCCAACGGTTCACCCCTAACTATTTCGCATCCCAAATTCCAACTGATAGCTGGTACGTTCAGGTCTGGATTGAAACCGGCATTGTTGGCCTGAGCGTGTATCTGGCGTTTCTGGCCTTGATCGCTCTTATCGGGACCATTAAAGTATGGCAACTTAAAGACCCATGGCTGACCTCAGTTATGATTGCCCTACTCGCTGAATTTATCGGCATCTGCGTCGTAAGCTATACGAATCCGATTCTGGGGCAATTCCCGACTAGTACCATTGTCTTCATCAGTTCAATTTTATTTACTACCTGCGATCGCTGGGACTCACTTCCTGAAATCAGGTCAACGGTTCATACTTCCCATAAGCGCTATTTATATGAGAATCGGAATAGAAGCACAACGACTCCTTCGCCCGCATAAACACGGCATGGATATCGTAGCGCTGGAAACTATTCGAGCGTTGACGAACTTTAAGGAACACGAGTTTATCATTTTCGTCAAACCCGACGTCGACCGTAATGGTCTGCCCAACTCACCAAATGTTCGATTCGTTGAGTTATCTGGTGGTCCATACCCCGTTTGGGAGCAATACACACTGCCTAAAGCAATCAATCAGTATGGTATCGATTTATTGCATTGTACAGCCAATACGGCTCCACTCAACTGCTCCGTTCCCTTACTGGTAACTCTCCACGATATTATTTTTCTGGAAACTCAACCGTTGATGGCCGGGAGCTGGTACCAGCGGTTCGGCAATCAATACCGGCGCTGGAATGTACCCCGAATTGTGCGTTCGTGCGAACGAATTATCACCGTATCCAATTTTGAACGCCAGCGTATTATTGATCATCTGCATCTCGACCCCTCCCGTGTCGTCGCGATCTGGAATGCGGTAAGCGAACAGTTTCGGGTAATCAATGATCAGGAGCAAATCGATATGGTTCGGCAGAAATATAAACTGCCTAAGGAGTTTATATTTTTTCTGGGCAACACGGATCCTAAAAAGAACGTACGTGGCGTTCTGAAGTCATTGTTATTACTTAAAAAGCAGGGGCAATTAACGTTACCCGTTGTTATTTCGAATCTTCCAGCATCGGCTTTGTCAGACATTCTTACCGAGATTGGCGGGCAATCGCTGGTTGACGACATCATTTTGTGTGGCTACATACCCAACTATATCCTGCCATTCATCTATAATGCCGCCACCATTTTCCTTTGCCCATCACTAAGAGAAAGCTTTGGACTGCCCATTTTGGAAGCTATGGCCTCCGGCACTCCTGTCCTTACGTCAACGACCTCCTCAATGCCAGAAGTAGCTGGAAATGCGGCTCTTCTGGTCGATCCCACATCGGTCGAAGAAATGGCCGAAGGTATTAATCAACTGATACTGAAACCATCTTTACGGTCAGACTTACGCAGAAAAGGATTACAGCGAGCAACCCTGTTTTCGTGGGAAGCAACAGCCGGAAAACTACTTGATGTATACGCCCAGGCAGTAAATACGCCAAGCTTAGTAGCCTAAACGTGCATTGATCGATCAGCGAACCTTCCTTTTAAAAAACCGCCCATGACTATTTTCTCTAACCCAGACTGGATCAAGCCTTACGAATATCCATATGAAAGCCTTGATCAGGTTCCTCAGACGGTATTCGATGACATAAATGCTCGTTTAGACAAATGCATCAGCCGAAATCCACTGGTTTCGATCGTCATTGCAGCCTATAATGAAGAAATCAACCTGATTCGGGCAATCGGCACGTTATCGGCGACCGAAACAGAGATTCCGTTCGATATTATTGTTATCAATAATAATTCGTCGGATCGAACGCAGGAAACGATGGACAAGCTGCATATCAAACGGCTTTTTCAACCAATTCAGGGATGTGGCCCGGCACGTCAGTTAGGTCAGGAGCATTCGACCAGCCAGTATATTCTACTGGCCGATGCCGACTGCCTGTATCCTAAAAACTGGCTTAACGAAATGATGGAAAAGTTGATTCAACCGGGTGTAGTGTGTGTATATGGCCGCTATTCGTTTATAGCACCATCTGACATTCCAAGGTGGCAATTCTTTGTACATGAGACCTTAAAAGATGTGATGGCCGAAATCCGGCATGTGAAACGCCCCTATCTGAATGCCTATGGCATTAGTATGGGGTATGTGCGCGAAGCGGGGTTGAAAGCGGGGTATATTACCCATAATACGCGTGGTGATGATGGCCGGTTATGTTTCGACATGATGCAGTACGGCCGGGTTGTTCAGATGAAAACCAACTCCGCTCGCGTGTGGACTGGGCCCAGAACAATCCTACAGGAAGGGACGCTCATGCATGGTCTGAAAACCCGAATTGGCAAAGAGCTAAAACGTGCTTTTTCGTACTTATTTCCGCATCCTCCTCACGATACAAAAACTTCGCATAACTAAGTATAAACACTTAAACCATTACATCAAATCAGTTATATTCTCATAAAGTTTATCATCTGATAATCCACACAATAATCAACTGCAACATCTTCCTCGACTACCGCGTACCTAGAAAGAAACCACCATCCATAAATAGGAAGTTTCGTTTGCAATACATGCAACAATTTGACAGCATAGTCTGCCTCGGTCAGACAACCTGGGAAGGCGATTTCCAGAAGGCAGTTGTGCAACTTATGACCGAATTATCGGCTCGGCACCGAATACTTTACGTCGACTATCAATACACGGTGAAGGACTGGGCAATGGGACTTACCGGCAGGCCGGGTATGCCAGTCCGGGAGATAATTCGATTAAAAGATCCGCTCATTAAAAAGACCTTTACAAACGGCCATGAGGTTCATGTCTGGACTCCTCCCCTCATGTTGCCGGTCAACTGGATGCTTCCTAAAGCGCACGATCTGCTCGTTCAGCAGAATGTAAATCGGTTAGTAACCGGGCTCCGGCGGGTTATGCGACAACTGGGCATGAGCCGTCCGTTGGTTATTAATGGTTTGAATCCAGTCTTTGGACTCCCGATGCTCAAGAAACTGGATGAGTGCGCTACGATTTATTATTGTTTCGACGAGATCACGATCATCAACTGGATGCGTCGCCACGGTAGCCGCTACGAACCCAATTACCTTCGGCAAGTCAACGCGGTAGTAACTACCTCCGAAACCCTGCGCCAATCGAAGTCTGTCTTACAACCAAATGCTTTTTGCGTGAAGAATGGGGTCAACTTTGAGCTATTTAATCAGGCATTCGAGTTAGCGCAGCAGCATCCGCCCCAAAAGCCGATTGTAGGCTACCTGGGTACAGCCGATAATCGAATCAACGTCGAGATCGTCGAGTATTGCGTTAAAACCATGCCCGACGTTACCTTTCAATTTATTGGTGAGGTTCATGAGCCTCGCTTAACCAGTAGCTTAGCCGCCTATCCAAACGTACTTTTCACGCCATCGCGTCAACCGGCAGAGCTTCCTCCGTTGTTAGCGCAGATGCAGGCGGCTATGATTCCATTTGTATGCAATGACCATACATACACGATCTATCCCCTTAAGATCAATGAGTATTTAGCAGCCGGTTTACCCGTCGTGTCTACTCCTTTCTCCTTGCTAAATGACTTCGACGATGTTATCGAATTGGCCAGTAGCCCGGAAGAATTTGCCCAGGCCTTACGTAAAGCCCTGGCGGATACGGCCCCTGAACGGGTAGCGGGTCGGGTCGCTATGGCAAAAGCGAATTCGTGGGCGCATCGGGCCGAGGAATTTGAGGCCGTTATAAAACAGGTCCCTGCGGCCTGGCAGCCAGAACCTGTTTTATAACGGTGCTCTCTTACAAAAGGCCTTTTCGCATTTCTTTCACGGCATGGTCGGCCGCTCGTGCCGTGATGGCCATGAATGTTAGCGAGGGGTTCTGCGTCGATGTGGAAGTCATGCAGGCACCGTCGGTCACGAACACGTTTTTGCAGGTATGCAACTGGTTCCACTTATTAAGTAGTGACGTTTTCGGGTCTTTACCCATCCGAACACCACCCATTTCGTGAATATCGAGGCCAGGCGCTTTGTCGGGAACATCGTGGGTCTGGATGTTTGTAAAGCCCGATACAGTTAGCATTTCGGTCATTTGCTCGTGGAAATCCCGAATCATTTTCTCATCGTTGTCGTCATACGCCACCGAGATACGAAGCAGCGGAACACCCCATTGATCCGTTTGATTCGGGTCGAGAGCGACGAAATTGCTTTCCTTTGGAATGGTTTCGCCCATCATATGTGACCCCACGCGCCAATTGCCGTATTTGGGCTGCATCAGACTGGATTTCAGCCCCTCCCCCATACCTGATGTATCGATATTCGTCATACGGGATGATCCGAAACCAGCAGCATAGCCCCTGAGAAAGTCGGTTTCCTGTTTGAATACATTACGGAAGCGCGGTATATAGCTGCTGTTCGGGCGAATTCCTTCGGTCTTCGTATCCTGAAACCCTTCATGCTCAGCCGATATAGTCGTACGGAAGTTGTGAAAGGCTACGTATTTTCCTAACAGGCCATTGTCGTTACCGAGACCATTGGGAAAACGATTCGAGGTTGAGTTCAGCAGAATCAGGTTTGAGTTCAGGCAGGCCGCATTGACAAAGATGATGCGGGCGTAATACTCCGTCATCTGTTTGGTATGCGCATCGATCACCCGCACCCCTGTAGCCTTATTTTTCTTCTCATCGAAAATAATGGAATGGACAACCGAGTCGGGTCGTAGGGTCATTTTTCCCGTTTTGGCGGCCCAGGGCAAGGTGGAGGAGTTACTGCTGAAATAACCTCCGTATGGGCATCCTCGCTGGCAAAGGGAGCGGTTTTGACACTGAGCTCTCCCCTGCTGATAATGAATCGGTTGCGGCTTGGTCAGGTGTGCACAACGACCTATGATGATGGGACGGGTACCGTTGTAATGTTTGGCCATCTGATCGGTGAAGTGCTTCTCAACGCACGATTGTTCGTGCGGGGGCAAAAACTCACCATCTGGTAATTGCGCTAAACCATCTTTATTCCCCGAAATCCCGGCAAATTTTTCCACATAGCTGTACCAGGGGGCAATATCGGCATAGCGAATGGGCCAATCGACGGCAAATCCATCGCGAGCTGGTCCGTCAAAATCATAATCCGACCAACGTTGGGTTCCCCGCGCCCACATGAGCGACTTACCGCCAACCTGATAGCCGCGAATCCAGTCGAAGGGCTTTTCCTGTACATAGGGATGTTCGGCATCTTTCACAAAAAAATGAGTAGCATCTTCCCGAAAGGCGTAGCACCGACTGGCAATTGGGTTAGCCTCTTTCAACTCGCGGGTCAATTGCCCCAGATGCTGAAATTCCCACGGCTGCATCATGGTAGTGGGATAATCCGTAATGTGTTTCACATCCCGGCCACGCTCCAGCACTAATGTCCGTAAACCTTTGCCTGTCAATTCTTTGGCTGCCCAGCCGCCACTAATACCTGAACCCACAACGATGGCATCGAAGGTTCGTTCTTTAACCGAATCTATATTGAAATAGGACATGATATCGAATGAAAAGAAATGATTAACTATAACACACTATCGGCTGGCGTTTTCAACCGTTTTCTGGACAGGCACACAGCCATGATAAAAACCGGGTGCCATATTGAATTTCTCGACATTGACCAGGTAATACTCCGAATTCAAATAGCCCTGTATGGTCAGCCGCTTGGTCATATCGACAAAGGCTTTCCCAGCCGGATCAGTAGCAGCAGCCAGTTGAGTCAAAACGGCTAATCGTTGCGTTGAATCACAGTCAACAAACGGCTTGGTATACGCTTGCTGGGCCGTTGTATCGACCAGAGCCAGTCCTTGCTGAAGCGTTGTTTGGGCGGCAGGGGCGTAGCAGTCCCGAATCATCCGTAAGGCAAATTGATGGACTTTCAGCGATTTAGCTCCCGGCGTTGTGGTTTCGGGAATAAATGTCTCAACAATTTCTCCCAATAGCGCTTCGTCATCGACCGATACGATGGCTACAGAACCCAATGAATCTGGGGTCCAGCCAGATGCCCAGGCCGGAAGGCTCACCATCCCTCCTACCGTTACGGCTAAATTTTTTAAGACAGAACGTCGTTGCATAGGTAATAAATTGATTAATTCAATGGTATCAGGAAACCCGCTGACCAATCCGATCCAGCAAAGCTTTGGTAGCGCGAATACCGTCGTCTTCGCTAAGCCGATTGCCGGAATACTCGATACCGATATAGCCTTTGAAGGCGGGTGTTTTTTCTTTTTTCACAATCTGAAGCAACCGATCATAGTCAATCGTTACTTCGTTGCCCTGCTCGTCGAAGTCCCGCGCTTTTGCACTTACTCCCTTGGCAAAAGGCATCATTTCCTGCACGCCCAGATAGCGATCGTATACGGCTGTATCGGTCAGTTTAAAATTATCGAAATCAGGTAACGTACCGGCATACGGATTATTGATCTGCCTGATTACCTGCATGAGCCACTTCCCATCGGATGAGTAACCTCCGTGATTTTCAACAATGACACCGATTCCGGCTTTGCGCCCATACTCAGCCAGCCGCCCTAAACCGTCGACACTGCTTTTGGCAATTTCATCGGCAGTACCTTTACCACGCAGATTGACCCGAATGGAATGACAGCCCAAGAACTTGGCCGCATCCACCCACTGATAGTGGGATTCAACCGCCTGCTTCCGTTTGGTCTCATCCAGATCAGCCAACGGCCCGGCCGTATCGACCATAATCAATACATTTCGAACGCCCAGATCTTCAGCCCGTTTCTTCAATTCGCTCAGGTAAGTCTGATCGTTAGCCTTGTCTTTAAAGAACTGATCTACATATTCAACGGCATTAATCCCAAAATCTGTCTTCGCTTTTGCCGGAAATTCCATGTTGGTCAGCTTACCAGCCTGCAAGGTTCGGTGCAGAGACCATTCGGCCAGCGAAATTTCGAAGAACATCTTTCTGGCAGAAGCCGCCATCAGACATTCGGCTGACCATCCGTTCAGCATACTAACTCCGGCAGAAGTTACCCCAGCCTGTTTAAGAAAATCACGACGGGATGTGGGCATTGACTTGAGTAATTAGAATGAATAATGTACAGTAGTGGTTTGACGATGCTTGTCAGGCATCGCCAGGTATAAACTGAATGGAGGACACTCTCATCAGAATCTGGTTATCCCTGGCATTGGCATTTTTAAAAACAAAGTAGAGTTTATGAATCCCTTCGACACCATCAATACGGGCTTTGGCAGGTGCAGGTCGCGGTATTGGGCCAGCCTGAGAACCCGCAGGGCGTGATGGATCCCGAATCTCTATAAAGGCTGTTTCACCGATTAATTTACCCGAAGGCGAATCCAGTCGAACCTCAATGGCACCGCCAGCGGCATCGACTTTAGGAGATGCCTGCACGGAAAAATCTATCTGGCTAATCCCCGATAGATCTATATCATGATACCCCAGATAAGCGCCCGACCCAACCACATAAAAGGCTTTCCCCTGCGCTGTGATCAACTCCGTTTGTTTCGATTCGTCGGCGGTTTCGGGGGCCACCGTTGGGTTTCGCAGAACAATCAGGCTTTCGGAGCTACTGGATGATATTAGCGAGGAGCCTTTGTCTGTATAAGCGGCCCGCAGGACAAACGATCCTTTGGTGCTTTCGCCAGATGGAACGTCCATCGTATAGCGGCCTCTGGTGGGCAGCATGTTCACGGTAGCTTTTCCGTCCGATAGGCTTAGAATATACGTTACAATCTGAGTGGCTTCGGTCATGGAAAGTCCCGGGTGAGGACTCATGCTCGATTCGCCCCAAACACCTTTTCCTCCAGCTATAACTTTCTTCGCCAGTCGCTCCGGCGCACTGTTGTCGCCTTTATATTTCGAAGCAATCTCTTTGTAAGCAGGCCCAACCGAGCGGGTTTCTACAGAATGGCAGGCCTGGCAGTCGCTGCCCGCCATTAATTGTTTTGCCGTTGAAGTCAGCCTAGCCGCAGCGTCGGCATACCGATGACCAGCCGCTAGCTCAACTTTATCGAATCCTTCGGGCATATACTGAATAGTAACCGCAACCTGGCTGGGTGAAATACGACCATCCATCAGGCTACCGTCTTCCTTGTCACTCAGATCGACTGCATACTCAATTGTTTGGCCCGGAAAAAAGAAGGTCTTATTACCACGTGTAATGGAAAACGCTACGACAGGCGACTCATTTCCGGCTTTCAACTCCAGTGCCTGGCTATTCGTAGCGCCCTTCGTGTCCGTTATGGCTAGCGTTGCCGTATACAAGCCCGGTTGTTCAAGCGTGAACGTCGGATTGGCCTCGGATGATGTTTTGGTGACCCCATTCGATGATTTGACTTCCCACTGATACCGCAATGCATCGCCATCGTAATCTACTGACCCTTGGGAAGATAGCTTCACCTGAAACGGGACGGCTCCACTCGTTTTGTTGGCGGACACATGCACAACGGGTTTACGATTACCGCCATTGTATTCGATCCTTACTAAGCGGGCATTGTCGTTTCCACGAAACCAATTGCTCCCATATTCAAGCAGGTAGAGGTCACCACTGGCCCCAAATTTCATATCGATAGGGCTATCGAAACGTTCATTGGGCAGGAACCGCTCCATCGATACATACTTACTCTGCTGATCCATAGTAACGGCCATTATCCAGCCCCGTATGAAATCGGTGATAAACCATTTTCCTTCGTAATAGTCGGGAAAAAGGCGCTCAGGGTTTTTAAAATCGGCTTTGTGAAAAATTGGCCCACCTACGGCACTGCGCCCTCCACTACCCATAATGGGAAATTCCATTGAGGCTCCATACGAATACCAGATAAATGCCCCCTGCGCTGGCGGTAGTTCGTTCAACCCAGTGTTATTGGGTGAATTATTAACGGGTTTAGCCGGATTAAACCGTTCACCCGATTTGCCGGTAGCAAAGTCCCGATCCCAATACGCGGCATTATCGCCCACGAAGTAAGGCCAGCCGAAATTTCCCGCTTTACGTGCCTGATTGAAATCGTCATACCCATTCGGCCCAACGCCCACCGAATCGCGCATGTCGGGGCCCACTTCCCCCCAATACAAATACCCGGTTCGGCTATCAATCGACAAGCGCCAGGGGTTACGCAAGCCCATGATGTAAATTTCAGGGCGGGTTTTCGCTCGGTCCGACGGGTCGGTTGCCTTCGGAAACAGATTTCCTGCTGGAATGGTATACGAGCCATTTGCCGTCGGGTGAATACGAATAATTTTGCCCCGCAGATCGTTGGTGTTCGCCGAGGATTTCTGAGCGTCCCAGGCTGCCCGGCCAGGTCGCTCATCAATGGGCGTATATCCCGTTACTCGCGGGCTGGTATTATCGCCAGTAGCCAGATAAAGATTGCCCGAACGATCAAAAACCATTCCTCCGCCTGTATGACAGCATTGCTCACGCTGGGTAGGAATTTCGAGCAGCACTTTCCGGGACGACATGACCAGTTCATCTCCCCGAAGTTCGTATCGGGCCACAATATTTTTGGGTTCATCACCCGCAGGCGAATAATAGAGATAAATCCAGTGGTTGGTCTCGTACTGTGGGTCCTGAACAACGCCCAGGAGTCCGTCCTCTGCTTCAGATACAACGCCTTCCCGGCTGGTGTATTTTGTGCTGACGGGTATTGTAGCGATCAGGTTAATTTTTCCGGTTGTCGGATTGTAGATATGAATTTGCCCCTTCCGCTCGATGAACAATACACGACCATCGTTGAACATGGTCATGGCCATTGGCTCATCCAGTTTATCCGCAATGACTACCCTCGTAAATCGATTTTCTTCGGGAGGCAAACCAGCCTCCACTGGGTCAATCAATAACCCATGCTCAACTGACGAGAAAGCCAACAGAACTATCAGGACAAGGATAGACAGCAGTAGCGAAGGCAGTGTACGCATAGGAGTCTGGGTAAAAGGTAACAATTACTTTGAATAGTAAAATTTACCTTTCTTCAAATTTACCCATTTTCGCGAACAGATACTACGTATTTAAACGACCTTGGTTGGCTAACCTAGCCTTAGAAATTGGTTGCGTTGGTTATTTTGGAGCTTTTCTCCATTTAGGGTGAGGGCAGATTCTCAAATCTGCCCTGAGTTCGGTTTCTCAAAACCGAACGGATCAGGTTCTTATAACCTGGCCACACTAACTCATACAACTTCTAAAAATTGGCTATCGAGCGTATAAAATTGAGGTTCCTTGATCGTGTCTGGATACGCCACCGCTGCCGGATACCACTCTGCCACCCAAAAACTGTTTACCAGCCAGTCACCTGAACCTCCAATTACCAGACTATCGACGGAATGCCTACCATCCAGTGAGGGGACCCGCGCAAAATCTTCATCGACTCCTTTTGCCGTTGCCTTAACCAGCGCTTCTTTCCTCGTCCAGACTGTATAAAATGCGTTGACCCGGTTAAGGCTTTCCTCGACAAACTGCTGCTCAGACTTACTAAAACTCTGAGAAACAATACCCTGAAAATCAAAGCTCTGAACAGATTTCTCAAGATCGACCCCAACCCATACGGTACTAATAGCCACCAGAATCCAATCGCCAGAGTGGGATATAGTAAACTGCCAACCGGGTGAATTAGTAAATACTGGCTTTCGATTTATACCTTCGGTCAGTTCTATACTGCCAGGCGGCTGACCCACATAGTTTCCAAGCAGCCGTCGAAGTATACGTCGCCCATACACAAAACGATACTGATCCTCCTGCCGACGAAAACGTTTCGCCCGCTCGATCTCCGCAAACGTGAGTTCACTCAATAAGTTGTCTAGCTCTATCTGACCTGGCCATTCAAATCGAAAAACAGCCAATGCATCTGTAAAAGGACAGACCGCCCCATCGAGCCATTGTATAGCCGGCAGTGTTGTACACGTGATTGTAGAAACAGTACTACTTCGATTCAACATGAATCTATTAGTTTATAAAATTCAATTATTTACATACAACAAAACGATACAATCCTATAAATGGTGACCAGAAAATTAGAATACTGTCTTAATAGGCAGGTATGATAGGTGCGGCTCGCAAAGTTATCAGGAATAGCTATCGGCTATCCATTACGTTACGCCCTGCAATCGGTCTGATTGCCTGTTTCCTCTATGCCCGCCCCCAACTGGTTACGGCCCAACAATGCGCTAATCCCTCCGGCGAACTGGTAGTCAATCAAACATTTGGCGTAGCAGGCAATCCCGTTTCGATTGCCAATCAGACTACCTATGAATTTGAGCCGATTGACTGTCCTGGTGATGGACAATACGCCGTTTTGTCCTCGCTCGATGGTACCTGCTTTAACTCAACCTGGTATGCCGTCGATCGGGATCATACCTCGGCGAGCACTCGGGGGAATATGTTGGTGGTCAATGGTGGAAATAAACCGGGCGTTTTCTACCAACA
>NZ_MKUD01000010.1:0-253631 GCF_001898575.1 Spirosoma sp. 48-14 | reverse complement strand
AAGGAACTTCGTATGAGGTTTCGTTCTGGGTTATGAACCTACTTCGTACCGAAACCTGCCTGAATGCACTGATTCCAAACTTATCCATCAGCATCGAAACCTCAGAAGGGCTTGTCATTCAGAGCCTCACCATTGGTCAGATTCCACAAACGGATTCGCCTACCTGGCGCCGTTGCTCAGTATTATTTACGGCACCGACATCGACCGAGGATATTGTGATCAAATTAATTAATAATCAGGGAGATTATGGCTGCGGAAACGATATGGCCCTCGACGATTTTCAGGTGCGACAATGTGGCGAGTGCCCCAATCAACCCGAAACCGTTTATATTCCTGATGCCTTTAGCCCAAATAATGACGGCATGAACGATAGGCTGGCTTTCTTCACTCAACTCAAAACGTCAAACGCATTCCGTATCCGTGTCTTCAATCGGTGGGGAAATTTAATTTTCAGCAGTCAGAATCCAGCCGAAACCTGGGACGGCACCTTCAACGGATCGCCCTGCCCTGCCGATACCTATACCTGGATCGTTACGTATCAATCCGTGACTCAACCTAAACGAGAAATCAGCCAAACCGGTCGCGTTGTTCTGGTTCGCTGAGCGACCACACCTATACCAGTAACTCAATGAAAGCACATCAGGTGTTACATGAAGAAGAAAACGACGTCTTAATATAGAAGTCTGTTACGTTGCGAAGGCCAGATCAGCAGTTATTATCGAATGAGACCTGGCAGTAGAAATTCATCAACCAGTACGACTTACTAACCCATACAATAGTAAATGAGTAATACACAAAAGGCAATGAATGGGGGAAAGTGGATTACCGTTTCGACGGGTATCGCTACCCTTTTTCAGTTCATACAAGTGGCCGTTCTGGCTCGCGTATTAGCGCCTTCCGATTTTGGTATAGTCAGTGTAAGTAACCTGATTCTAGCCTTTTTTCAGGTTTTCGCGAACTTGGGCTTTGCTAACTCCATTATTTACAAGCAGGAAAGCGACCGCAATGTATTATCGACTCTCTACTACCTGAATTTGCTGGTGGGGTTTGTGATTTTCATTGTTATTCATCTCAGTAGCCCATCCATTATCGCTTTTTATCACGAACCCAAACTAGCGCAGGTACTCAATCTATCGTCGTATTACTTCGTGATTGTGTATTTCGGGCAGATCTATATGTTTTTGCTCGAAAAAGAACTACGGTTCAAATCGGTTGCCATCATCGACATTACGGGTTCGGTTTTAGGAACGGCGGTTACGGTTACCCTGGCCTATAATGGTTACCATGAGTTATCGCTCATCATTGGATCGCTCGTATCACAAACCACCCGATCTATATTGCAGATTGCGTTCGGTTTAAAGTTCTTTATTCCCAAACTGTACTTTAATATCCATACAATTAAAGAACATCTTCGCTTCGGGGTTTATAACATGGGCGATGGACTCCTTGGCTATGTTCAATCCAATACCGACAATATTTTTCTGGGCGGAATGCTGGGGGTTAAAATGCTGGGGTATTACACGGTAGCTTACCAGCTCTGCGTATTTCCGATCATGAAACTCAATCCAATCATTCTACAGGTAGCCTATCCGATTCTGGCGCGTATGAAAGAAAACACGTCCGAGCTTCGGAAATCGTATCTAAAAATTCTGGATTTTATCAGTTATTGCAATTTGCCCCTTCTGGCAGGTCTCTTCATTACGGCCGATACGGTTGTTCCATTAATTTATGGACCAGGATGGGAAAAAAGCATCGAACTTATCCGAATTTTCGTGTTTGTAGGCATTTTTATCTGCCTGAGCCACCCACTCTATACCGTAGCCTTTACGAAAGGGAAGCCAAGTCTGCTGTTTTACCTTAACCTGGGGACACTGATCGTCAAGATCCCCTTAGTATACCTTTTTGGCACATACTGGGGGGTTATGGGTATTGCCATCGCCTTCCTGCTAACTACCTTCCTGAATATGCTTGTGAATTTTGGAATGGTCAACTACCTGATTGGCGACTTTTTCAGCGACTTCCTGAAAAACATTGCCAAGCCTGTCACCTTCTGCCTGATTATGGTGGCTATTATCAGTATCTATAAAATGCTTGTTGGGTATTCAGGGCCCATCAATGCGTTCGCTGAAATTGCTATCGGGGGTGCCATTTATGCCGTTCTCACCCTGGCGTATAAGCTTTCCTTCGACCAGATAAAAGCCTACCGACAGGGGCTTTTGTAGGGCACTTTTATCGGAGTTACTGAACTGTTTTTTCTCCTTTCACTAAAAATGGCACATTGGCAGTGGCCACATGTTGGTGAGTGTCGTAAACGAACACAAATAGCCTATATGCACCTGGTTTGGCAGGCAGTATGAATTGAATTGTATTTAGCCCAGTTGAGGTAAAGAGGCCATCAATAGCCTGGATTGGCGTATCAATATAATCAGCGGTTAGTCGGGCAGCCGGTTTAATTTCCCAATGATACGCCAGCGAGTCGTTATCCGCATCGGTAGCCAGTACCTGAACCTGATGAACGCGTTCGGCTCCTGACCATTGGATACTCATTTTAATTGCCCCATCAATACGTATTTGCCGGATAACAGGTGTCTGATTATCAGTCGCTTGTTTCGTCCAAAGTTCCTGCATAAGTCCAACCAGGGAAGTTTCCCGACCCTGTTCATCGAACATACTAAACCAGGTATGGGTATCCTCCTGCTTACTGCCCCAGTAAAACATATACGACCCTAAGCAATTGGGAGGCCGGGAACCAATGTATTGCGGATAGGTCTGTCTGACAAATTCGTACTTCTGCTGACTAGTTGGTTCAATAGCCGTTTCCCAGGGCGTACGCGGCTCTTCCCAATATCCTTTAGCACCAAACTCTGAGATTAGGTACGGCTTAGTCCAACCGCCTTCTTTCAGGTACTGATTAACTGATGATATGGTCCCGTACACATTAAACGAAAGGATGTCAATTTCAGGGCATCGCTCGCGAACGAGCCAGATAGCGCGACCACTATCGGGTGCAATGGCAGTCGTAACCGGATGATCGGGATCAAGTTCATGAATCATGGCCGCAATGCGGTTGACCTCGTCAAAAACACCAAAGTTATTGGCGTCCTGCGCCCACTCGTTCCCCACGCACCACATCAACAAGGCCGGGTGATTGCGGTATTTCAGTACCGTTTTTCGGATCTGTTCGAATTGTTGATCAACTGCCTGGCGATCATGATAATCGAAACCATCCGCTTCTTTACCTACCCAAATTCCAAAGAGTACGGTAAGGTCCAGCCGTTGCGCCTGCGCCAAAATCTGATCGGCGTCGAGGTCGTCCCAGATTCGGATTGAGTTTCCTCCACAGGCTTTCAGGCGTTCAAAATGGCTCTTGCCACCCGCCCCCTGAATAAAGTAAGGTTTCCCATTTCGCAACAACTCATACGATTGCCCAGTCCAGTGAATAGCCGTTGGCTTAACGGTCGAGGAAGTTTCATTGTCAGTAGCCGTTGACCCATGGCAACCCGACAGTAGATGGCCCGCCAGTAGACTGAATACTAGTAAACCCGTACGCATCAATCCAGTATCAAAATTTATCCGTCTCCTATTTTGACTCAGGATATTTTTTAAAGTCATAAAAGATACGAATTACGCCATACGAATACAAAATCACGGTTTACTATTTACCTGGTTGCCAGACCGTTGACAAAACCAAATTCGTGCGGCACCGTTCGAATCTAACCCATATGAACTGGCTTACTCACCTTCACCGTTCGCCGAACGCTGCCTATAACTTTGCCTATAAGCCAAGCGACAGGCAGCCTATTCGGATTTTGATCATTGCCGGTCTTTTCTTTATTACCGCCTTTTTAGCCGTATATCTTCAGCCGGGAAACCGGGGCTATGGCTGGTTATTTGGCATGTTAACCGTGTCGGTCTTTTTCAAGCTCTTCCGACTGCTCCACGAATGGTACCATTACTGGCAGGTGAAACCGTTGGTTGTACCTCCCTCTACCCGGACATGGCGAGTCGATGTGTTAACAACCTACTGCCCCGGCGAGCCGCACGACATGGTCATCAATTCCCTGCGAGCCATTCAGGCGATGTCCTATCCGCATACAACATACCTCTGCGACGAAGCCAATGACCCTTACCTACGACGAGTTTGTGCAGAATTGGGTGTACAGCATGTTACACGCACTGACAAAAAAGACGCTAAAGCAGGTAATATCAACCATGCGCTTCAGCAGGCCACGGGCGAAATTTGTCTGGTGATTGACCCCGACCACGTACCAGCCCCTGATTTCCTGGACCACGTTTTGCCCCACTTCGACGATCCGGCTATTGGCTTTGTTCAGTGTGTACAAGGGTATTATAACCACAAGGAGAGTTTGGTTGCCTACGGGGCCGCTGAACAGACGTATACGTTTTATGGCCCCATGATGACCTGTATGGGGAATTATGGAACAGCCCAGGCTATTGGGGCGAACTGTACCTTTCGAAGAGACGCGCTCGACACCATCGGTGGGCATGCTCCCGGCCTCTCCGAAGATATGCACACGGCGATGCTTCTACACGCCAAAGGGTGGCAATCGGCCTATGTTCCCATGCCCCTCTCCTATGGTCTGGTGCCGGGCACGTTGTCGGCTTATTTCAAGCAACAGCTTAAGTGGTCGAGGGGAACGTTTGAACTGCTGGTAACTACCTATCCACGAATCATTGGTCAGTTGTCGTGGCGGCAACGCCTTCACTACCTGACAATGCCGTTGTATTACCTCCTGGGCATTGTACAACTGCTTGATTTACTGATACCGATCATTTCGCTGGTAACGATGCGGCTTCCAGTTCACGTGGATCTTCTATTATTCGCCACGGCCTATCTGCCTCTTTTGCTGACGGCTTTTCTGATTCGACAGTATTCGCAACGATGGTTGATCGAAAAACACGAAGCAGGCTTTCATATCTTCGGAGGTATTTTAAGCAGTGGTACCTGGTGGGTGTACGTTTTAGGACTGATTTACACCATTTTCCGCGTTGAAGTCCCTTATCTGCCAACACCCAAGCGCGACCAGCCACGGAACAATCTAGTGCTGTGCCTCCCTAATTTGCTGATGATTATTCTGACGCTGGGCGCTATTGGTTACAGCATTTATCATTACGGCCGATTTGCTGTCAGTAACATATACTCCCAGCTCATGATTGGCTTCGGATTACTCAACGTGGTTATTCTGTCACTGAATGTGCTGATCGGTCAGGAAGTGTGGCTAGCCCGTATGAAAACGTGGATAGCCCCCCGAATCTCATTTCAACGACCTGTCTTCTGGCCATTACGGATTGCGTTCTGGCATATCCGGTATGGCCTTTATCGGTGGCTTCGCTTTTCAGCCATCCCCTTATTTGTCGTCTTACTGATTGCCACAACCGGATTGGTAGCGTATACCAGTCGTAAAAAAACAGCCCGGCTTCCGTTCGATCTCCGATACGCTACTACCCAATCGTTTTATTATGGGCTGGACCCAGCCAGGAACAATGTTCATAAATCGATTCCTGTGCCCGACAAAGTTATTGTTCCTCAACACCTGACCTGGTCCACTACTGGCGACCATGCATTAAACTGGCCGACCTTGTCAATAGCATCCCGTCAATTGCCATTGCTTTACCTGGAACCAACTTTTACAAGTCTTTCAGAAAACTCAGAGACGATTTTGCAATCATTTCTGCAACGCATCTGCCAGGGTACATACAATGACCAACTACTAACGTTTACGAATAACCTGAAACGCTATAATCAACCACTACTCATTTGTTTCGCCCCTGAATTTGATGATACTACCCACCAGTGGGGCACCCGGCAAGAAGCAACCCTCAAACTATATGAGAAGGCCTGGCAATACCTGGTAACATTTTGTCGACAGCAGCAATTGACCAACATCGTATGGGTGTGGTGTCCTACGCAGCCATCTACGGTTGTTGATTACTACCCTGGCGGTGATTCGATTGACTGGATAGGGCTCAACATTACCAATAAGCCGCTTTCGAACGACGACAGCCAGATCCATTCCTTTGCAGCCCTGTATCAGTTGATGCACAATACAATCCGGCTACATATAGATTACAACATCCGCCAAAAGCCTATTTTGGTTACGCATTGTGGCACCAATACATCGGGCATGAAGGAGCAGGAATGGCTACATAATGCGCTGACTATTATCACGGAGCGATATCCTGAAGTACGCGGCTTAGTTCTTAATCCACAACAGGCTGACGAGTTAAAACGAAGTCAGTAAGGGATCGTTAACGATAAATAGAACACGGATTTTCAGGATTCCTATGATCAGTGTAAATCATAGGAATCCTGAAAATCCGTGTTCTATTATCCAGGCGTTTATGCCTGATCAAGTGCCCGTTGCAGGGCTTCAGCAAAGGCTTTGTCGTTTGGCGGCAGGAGCATCAGTTGATGATCACCCGGCACACTGTGCACGCGCACTCCTTTTTTAGCATATTTTTTCCAGCCCAGAAACTTACTATCATCGACAAAGTAAAGGCGAACCTGAGCCTTAAAAAGATCAATAATACCGTCGTAGGGCTTCATGGTATAATGCGAAAACGCGTACTCATGCTTTTCGATGATTTTATTCAGATGTTCCAATCCTACTTCTGGTTCTGGCTCCTCACGCAAACCCATTGCTTTCAGTAATGAATCGAATTTCCATTCAACATACCCCTGCTGGTATTTGAGCGTCTGAATAGGTTTCTGGATCAATGATCTGGTGAACCAGATTAATTTCGGGAACTGGCGGAGTACTTTTCGCATTAGCCAGTCGCCCATCGAGCGATTCATATCTGACTCCTGTGCATTGGTGTCGAACATAGCTAGCATTTTCACCTCTTTCCCCATCGCTTTCAATTGCCGGGCCATCTCCAGCGCCACATAGCCACCAAACGAATAGCCAGCAATTGCATACGGACCATTGGGATTTTGTTCCAGCACTTCGCTCAGATAGAAAGCGGCAATGTCTTCCATCTTATCGAGCGGCTCATCTTTGCCATCTAGTCCCTTTGCCTGGAGCCCGTAAATAGGCTGCTCTGGATCCAGATAGCTTATCAAGCTACTGAAATTCAACAGATTTAGACCAATTCCATGAATAATATACAGAGGGTCTTTATTGCCTTCTGGCCGGATGGGCACCAGCGATGTCCAGGTTGTTGGCTTTTCGTTTGTTTGTAACAGTTGCGCCAGTTTTCGAACCGTCGGATAGGTCAGCAGAATAGATAAGGGAAGCCGCTTTCCGGTTTCCTTTTCCAGTTGGGTCATTACCTGAACAGCAATCATCGAGTGCCCACCCAGTTCAAAAAAGTCGGTATCAATATCAATCTGATCCAGCATCAACGCTTCCTGCCAGATTACCGCAATCAGCTTTTCCGTTTCGGTCGATGGAGCCGTGTGCGTTCTATGTTCCACAGCCAGCATGGAAGCAGGCTTAGGCAGTGCATTTTTGTCGATTTTACCGTTTGGCGTAATAGGCAACTGAGCCAGGCTCACAAAATCTGTCGGGACCATATAAGATGGCAGATTTTCCTGCAACTGCCGTCGCCAAATCAGAATCTGATTCCTGAACGCGCCTTCGCTCAATGGGGGGGTGGTCACCAGATAAGCAATCAATCGTTGGTCGCCAGGGCGATCTTCACGAGCAACAACCACAGCTTCACTTACCCCTTCCTGCGTTACCAGAGCATGCTCTATTTCGCCCAACTCAATCCGGTAGCCGCGTACCTTCACCTGCTGGTCGATACGCCCCAGGCAATGGATTTCGCCATCGGGCATAAACTTACCTAAATCGCCCGTTCGGTACATGGTACTTTTTTTCGACGTACTGAACGGATTCGGAACGAATTTTTCTCGCGTCAGCTCAGGACGGTTCAGATAGCCTCGGGCAACTCCATCGCCAGCAATGTAAATTTCTCCTACGCTCCCTTCAGGCAACCGATTCAGGTGTTCGTCCAGAATATAGACCTGGGTGTTCTGAATAGGCCGCCCAATCGTAATAATCTCGTCGCTGGCTAAAATCTGCTTTCCGGTCGAATAAATGGTCGTTTCGGTTGGGCCATACATATTCCAGAGCGATCCACAACGAGCCGTTAGTTTCTGGGCCAGATCTTTCGACATAGGCTCTCCGCAGCACAGAATCTTCAACGGCAACCGCTCCTCCCAACCAGCCGCGAGCATCATTTTGTAGGTGATGGGGGTAGCCTGTATGAGGCTAATATCAAAAGACGAAACAGTCTCTAGAAGAGCTCGGCCATCTTTTGTTGTTTCAGAATCGGCCAATACCAGCGTTGCCCCCACCAGAATGGGCAGGTATAACTCAAGCCCGGCAATGTCGAACGAAACCGTCGTGACAGCCAGCAGTTTATCGTCCTTAGTGATACCTGGCCAGCTTATCATGCTGTACAGTAAATTGACCAGATTATGGTGCTCAATAAGAACGCCTTTGGGTTTGCCGGTCGAACCTGAAGTATAGAGAATATAGGCCAGATCGTTACCATTTACCTCAACCGCTGGAGCCTCTTTGGAATACTGGTCCAGTTCATCCAGTAAGGTTTCCAGCAACACAACCTTCGTCTGGTTCGCTGGCTGGCCCGAAGTCGGGTACGTTGTATGACCGGCCGAATGGTATTTCTTCGATGTAATCAGCAAGCTAGCTGACGAATCCGCTAGCATAAACGCAATACGGTCATGCGGATATTCAGGGTCGATGGGCACGTAGGCGGCACCGGCTTTCAGAACAGCTAGTAAAGTAATAACCAGATCGGGCGTACGATCCAGAACGACCCCCACTACGGGCGCACTCCCATTGACTGTTGTTCCTAAACACTGTTTTTGAATGGCCTGCGCTAGCTGATTAGCCCGTTCATGAAGTTCCTGATACGTGAACGTTTGGCGTTCCGTTGACTGGGTAAATACCAGCGCTGGTTTGTCTGCAAATTCCTTAGCCGTTTGTGCCAGTAACGAATGTAACGAAGCCGTCCTTGGGTAGTTTGCCGCCGTATCGTTCCAGGTGGCCAGTTTTCTGCTCTGATCGTCCCCATCGGCCAGCAGAATATCTTCAATCTGAATGGATGGATTCTCAACAATAGCTTTCAGAAGCCGTTCAAACTCGGCCATCATCCGATCGATAGTCGCTTCTTTGAACAGTTGGGTATTGTAGGACCATTCAAATACGAGAGACGATTTGCCGGTTGCGGCATCACTTATGTTCAGAAAGAGGTCAACAGCCCCAAATTCTCTCGGATTGCTGATAAACTGATAATCGAGTCCATGAAAATCTACCCCATTGTCAAGCCCCATATCGACGTTGAAGATGACTGGAACCAGAGGGACCCGGGCAGGGTCACGGACAATGGGTAGCTTTTTCAGCAGACTGCCAAATGTCAGCCGCTGGTGTTCGTATGCATCGAGTATGCCCTCCTTGCGTTGCTGTAAAAACTCCAGGAAGCTTAGTTCAGGCCTGGGAAAGCTGCGGAGTGGCAGTAAATTGACACAATGGCCTACCAATCCCAGATAGCCAGTTGCTGACTGCCCAGATGTAGGTAAGCCTACCACAATATCATCCTGACCCGTTACCCGGTGCAGAAACACCTCGAAAGCAGCCATTAATGTGGTAACAAAACTAGCCCCTGCCCTGGCACCCATTTTTTTCACAGCACTGGCAAGTGCGTCGCTCAACAGATGGTCGCGTCGGGCAATGGAATACGTCCGTAACGATGGCCGGGCGAAGTCGGTTGGCAACTCGAGGACGGGGATTGCACCATTATACTGATTGAGCCAGAATTTTTCGATCTGCCGATAGACTTCACTTTGCTCAAACTGCTGTTGTTCAAGCGCGTACTGGCTATAGGCAGGGGCCTCAGGTAAAGTGGGATTGCGGTGCCGGGCGTAGGCTGAATAGAGCGCACTCAGATCCTGAAGTAAAATACCTAACGACCAGCCATCACAAACAATATGATGTCCTGTCAGAGTAAAATGATGATCTGTATCCGACAATTTGATCAGGCACACCTTAATCAGAGGGCCGTTCAGCAGATCGAATACATAGATCGCATCCTGTTGGACATAGTCTGCAATAATCTGTTCCTGCTCAACCTTCGATTTAGCGGAACTGTCCAGGTAATCCAGGGGAATAGGTACTTCGTCGAAAATGCACATCTGACGCCCATCAGCGCTAAACGCCGAATGGAGTGCTTCATGACGACGCACCAGCGCTTGCCAGGCTTTCTCGAAAGCAAGTCGATCCAGTAACCCATGAAACCGCAACGAAATCGACTCATTGAAAGCTCGACTGGCATCGTCGCCACCGAGTTTACAGGCCGCCCATATTTCGATCTGTGGCTCCGTTGCCGGAGCCAGGCTCACGATTTGAGGCCCCTCAAATGGGTTAAAATCAACTTCAATCAGGTTTACATTTGCAATGCTTTCCGCCATCCGTCATTGATTTAATTCAACCTGTAGGTATTTCCCAGGCTGATCTGGATTAGGAATAAACCAGGCAGGATTACCCTGCCGATCCCGCCCTAGTCTGGCACCAGGTGCCGGTGGTGTATTTCTGTTATGAGTTATCCCAACTGTTTCTGAACTGATTGTGCTTATTCGATCGGCTTTAAAAATGCCGACCTCGATCAATTCCTGTATACTATCGGTAAAACATTTAATGATCGCATCGATTTCCTGCTCTGTATGCGCTTCTGTTAGAAAACAGGGAAAGCCATCCCAAATGTGAATGCCTTTATCACGCATCAATGTAAACAACAATTCACCGTATGCTACCTCTTCTTTAAACTTAACTTTCCATAATGAACCAAAGTTAACAACAAAAAGGGGAAGTTTCCAGCTTTCCAGAACAGCATTCAGTTCGTCGGCTAGCCGGGTTGTTTTACGAGTCAACTGCTGATGCAACATCGGGCCTTCTGCTTTCATGTACGCTAATGATGCTTTGGCAGCCGCTAAAGCCAACGGATGGCGAACAAAGGTTCCGGCAAAATAGGTAACCCCAACCTCCGGCACCGACGCATCACCATACTGCCAGAACCCGCCATCCAGCGCATCCATAAAGGCTCGCTTACCAGCAATTACGCCAATCGGTAAGCCAGCACCGACTACTTTACCATACGTAGCCAGATCGGCTTTAATACCGAAAAGGGCCTGAGTGCCACCCGGATGGGCCCGAAAACCGGTAATGACTTCATCGAAAATCAGGGCGGTACCGGATTTCTCCGTAATACTCCGTACCTGTTTCAGAAATTCAATCGGTACAAACTCGGGCCGACGGCTTTGAACCGGCTCAACCAGTACAGCCGCTAACTCATGGGCACGCTCACGAATGATTTTCAAACTCTCGTCGGTCCCATACTCCAGAATGAGCATATTCTGGACCGCTTCGGGCATGATGCCCGGAGCAGCCGGGAATGACTTCAGTTTTTTGGTGCCTCTCACCAGAACTTCATCAACAATACCGTGGTAAGATCCCGAAAAAGCAACGATGAGCGATCGCCCTGTTACCGTTCGGGCTATACGCATGGCCCCCAGGACCGCTTCGGAGCCAGTATTACAAAGCGCCGAGCGATCCGTTTTGGTCAGTTCACAAATAAGCCGGGTTACCTCACCTGCCAGTTCATGCTGAGGGCCGACTTCAAAACCGGCTTCGATCTGATCGTGCAACACCTGTTTAAGCCAGTCAGGCTGGTAGCCGAACATATTCGAGCCGAACCCGTTCAACGCATCGATGTACTCATTCCCATCAATATCCCATACTCTGCTACCCGCCGATCGGTTAACCACTAATGGATAAACAATTTCTTTGGTAAGTGGCCGAAAACCAGTGACCACACGTGGGTCGGCCATATGTGCCCGATTTTGCTGGGCATAGGCTTTACTTTTGGCCGTTTTGAGGGTATACTGTTCCGTAAACTGCGCCAGAAACTGCCGCTGTTTCGGAGTAAGTTCCGAAGCCTGCCGTTCAATTCGGGCCGTTGCGCCGAATGGTTTCTTCAGTTCAGCTTTTTCCTCTGGTGTCAGGTCAGGGGCGTCCGTAATTGAACTTCCATTCTTTGCCACGTTTCCATTAACCGGCATTGGCTGGGGCGTTGGCGCAACAACAGGTTGAGGGGCTGGTGTATTTCCTGCTTGTAGTAGTTCAATCTGTTTGGCAAGCAGTTGCAGTTGCTGGGCAATAATATCCAGTGCAGGGTTGGGCTGCTGAGTCCCATAGTGACCATTCACCGTGACAGGCGATACCGGAATAGCAACTGGAGTCGGCGCAACAGGCTGTGGTTCGGGAGGCAATTGCTGGTCAATAAAGTCGGCCAACAGTTCAGGAGACGTATACGTACTGGTTAACTGACGGAAGGTAATGGGCAAGCCAAATTCTTTTTTCAGGGTTAGTGCCACCTGGGTCAGCAACAGAGAATCCAAGCCGATTTCCAGAAAACTGGTGTCGGGCGTAACGCCATCCATTTCAATACCGGATGCCTCTTCCAGCAGTTGATTGATCCGGCTGATCAATGTATCTTTTCTCATAGTTTTTGGTGTGGTTATCGGCAATACAACGGTCGACCGATCGGGCAAATCTGCAACAGGCCGCTGATCAACAGGCACATTACCAACTAAACCGACATGTTTATTAGTATATAAAGAGGGATTTTCCGGCCGGATTTCCACCGGATCGAGCCAGCAGTGCTTTTTATCAAACGCGTAGCTGGGCGCACTAATCTTTACTCGTTTCTGGTCTTTATAAAAGGCCTTCCAGTCAGGCTCCAAGCCATTTTGGTATAATTGCCCGAGAGTAGTCAGTAATGACTGGAAGGCTGCTGGCTGTTCGGGCAGATTGGCTAATCCGGCCAGCACTGGAATTGTCTTTTTACCAACCTGCTGCCGGGCCAGCGTCGCCGTTACATGCCCAGGGCCGACTTCAAACAGTATTGGATTATCTAGGGTTATTATCGTATCCAGCGCATCGGCAAATTGTACGGTCGCACGCAGATGATTCGCCCAATACATAGGATCAGTAGCCTGAGCATCCGTAAGCCAAGTCCCACTTACCGTCGATACAATCGGTTTTTTAGGCCGATTTAGCGAAATCGTCCCTACGACGCTGCCAAATTCACCCACAATGGGCTCCATCATACTGGAATGAAACGCATGACTCGTTGCCAGTGGCTGATTGGGAATTTCCTGTTCGTCCAATAACCGGGCAAAATCAGCGATATCTTCATCTGGCCCTGCTACCACACACAGTGTATGGCTATTTATGGCGGCCATGGAAATCGTTTCGGGCATCATCCCGGCAATTAGGCCAGCAGGTTTACGAACCGATAACATACTACCACGTGGGCGTTCGCTCACCATACGTCCACGCATAGCAATAAGCATGAGCGCGTCTGCCAACGAAAAGATACCTGATAAATGGGCGGCTACAAACTCACCGATACTATGCCCACAAAATACTGACGGTTCGATCCCCCAACTCATCCATAATTGGGCTAGTGCATATTCGGTCACAAACAGGGCAGGTTGCGTATAACGCGTATTTCGAAGCCGTTGCTCAGCCTCCATATCCATCGATTCAGGGTACATCACCCGACGAATATCAAGGTCAAGATAGGGGGCCAGCAAGTTCGCGCAGGTATCGATAGCCTCCCGGAATACAGCTTCCGATTCATACAACCATCGTCCCATATTGAGGTATTGTGACCCCTGCCCAGGAAACAGAAAAACCACTTCGTCAGGTCGGTGGACGGCTTTTGAAAGGGAAGACTTAGCCTGCTCGGTCTGCAATTTCTGCTGTAGTTCGGCCCCTGTTGCTGCAACGATAAAGCGTCGATGACCAAAGCTGGCCCGAGTCGTCTGCAAGGTAAAGGCCAGATCAGCTAATGCAGTATCCTCTACTTGTTCGACGGCCTGTGTCAATTTTCGGGTATATGCCTCCAGGCTGCTGGACGATTTAGCTGACCAACTTATCAACTGTACCGGCCGACCTCCAGCGGATTGGGGTCTTTCAACGCCAGATTCTTCCAATATGACATGCACATTGGTTCCCCCAACACCAAATGAACTCACCCCGGCCCGACGAGGCAAATCGCCTTCGGGTTTCCAGTCGACCAATTGCGTATTTACAAAAAATGGCGTACTGGCAAAGTCGATAGCGGGATTGGGTCGGGTAAAATTGATTGATGCCGGGAGTTGCTTATGATACAGCGCAAGTGTCGTTTTGATCAGTCCGGCCACACCAGCCGCTTGGGTCAGATGCCCCATGTTACTTTTGATGGAGCCAATCGCACAAAACTGCCGATCAGCTTGCTCACCAAAGGCCTGTGTCAACCCTTCGATTTCGATTGGATCACCCAAGGGTGTAGCCGTTCCATGCGCTTCCACATAACTGATGGTTGCCGGGTCGATAGCTGCATCGGCTATCGCCATAATGATCGCGCCGGCCTGACCTTCAGAGCTTGGGGCCGTAAAGCTTCCTTTGCCTCCCCCGTCATTATTCACGCCAACCCCTTTAATGACCGCGTAAATTGTGTCGCCATCGCGAAGAGCGGCTTCCCGGCTTTTCAGTAATACAACCCCCGCCCCATCACTAAACACGGTGCCCTGTGCATCGGCATCGAACGATCGACAATGCCCATCCTGGCTTAACATAGCGCCTTCCTGATAGAGGTGCCCACTACTGATCGGTGATGTAATACTAGCTCCCCCAGCCAAAGCTACTTCGCACTGACCATTTCGGATGCTCTGCACAGCCTGCGTAATCGCCAGCAATGAAGTTGAACAGGCAGAATACACACTCACAGCCGGGCCTTTCAGATTGAGCTGGTAAGCGGTTCGGGAAGCTATATAATCTTTCTCGTTCAGGGTCATCACCTGAAACGCACCCACCTGATCGATCAGATCTGTATGCCCTGGTATATTTTTCTGGTAATAGGTGTTATTTCCACAACCTGCAAATACCCCGACCCGACCATCGTAATGGTGAGGCAGATAGCCCGTTTGCTCCAGCGTTTCCCAGGCAATCTCCAGAAAGATTCGTTGCTGTGGGTCCATGAGCTGAGCTACCCTGGGCGATAAGCCAAAGAAGGTTGCATCGAACTGATCGGCTCCGTCAATCACACCCCGTGCCATTACGTAAAGTGGATCAGCTTTCAGACTTGCCGGAATCGATGGGTCCAATTCTTCGTCCGTAAAAAATCGTGTCGTTTCTTTACCCGCTTTGAGGACCTCCCAAAGTTCACCAATCGTACACGCTCCCGGAAAGCGCCCCGCCATGCCAATAATAGCAATGTCCGAATCGTGCATTGATGGAGCCGCGTTTTGGCGCTGATTTTTAGGCAAGCCAATTGCTACTGACGGCTCTTCTTTAGGCTGCAAATAGCTGGCAATACCGGCAACTGTTGGAAATTGATAGAGTTTGGTGATGGGTAGTATGTACTGGCGTTCCTTCAGAAGCGCTACCGTTTTTTGAGCCAATAGAGAATTACCGCCCAGTTCAAAAAAATTATCATCAGAACCTAACTGATCAATTTCTAATAGCTCTTCCCAAACCTGGGCAATGGTCCGTTCAAGAGCAGTCCTAGGTTTACGATATGCCACCATCAACTCGGGCCGTTTCCGTTCCGGGGCTGGCAATTGCTTTTTATCGACCTTACCACTCGTTGTTTTCGGCAATTCATCCAGCCACACGAAAGCGGAGGGCATCATGTAGTCGGGTAGTTTTTGCGCAAGCTGCGACCGAACCTCCGACGGGATCAACTGACCGTTAGCCGAAACCAGATAGGCAACCAGTTGCTTATGTCCGCCCTGAGCTTCACGCGCAACGACCACAGCCTGCCTGATACCCGGTATCTGATTAACCACCACTTCTACTTCGCCCAATTCAACGCGGTGACCACGGATTTTCACCTGATCATCGCGACGCCCCAGAAAATCAATAGTACCATCAGGTAGTAATCGACCCAGGTCCCCCGTACGATAAACCCGTACCGATCCCTGACCGGGCACATCTAATTGAATGAATTTTTCACTCGTCAGACTGGGCTGGTTCAGGTAACCTTCAGCAACACAGTCTCCGCCAAAACATAATTCGCCAGCTTCACCCGTGGGCAGAATAGTCAGGTTATCGTCGACAACAAACAGACGTACATTGTCGATCGGATGGCCGATACCAGGCAATGCGGGCCACGTGGCAGGGTCGCCGGAGAGCGTCAGTTGGGTAACCACATGGCATTCGGTAGGGCCATATTGGTTGAATAAAACACAGGTGGGTAGGGCCGAAAAAAACTGAGCGACCTGCGGGGTAATTTTCAACTGCTCACCGGCTGTCATCACCTCCTGGAGTTGCTTCGGAAAGACCTGCGTGCGAACAGCTGATTCGGCCAGGTACTGTAGCGCGACAAATGGCAGAAACAACCGATTGATTCCCTGTTCATCAATAAACTGGAGTAGTGCGTTGAGATCCAGCCGAAGCGACTCGTCAACCAGAATGAGTGTACCACCCGTTGCCAAAGTGGAAAAAATCTCCTGAAACGAAACATCAAAGCTGAGAGGTGCCAGTTGCAGCGTCTTCGTTCCAGGGCCTGCCTGCGAGTGCTTAGCCTGCCACGTGAGCAGATTCACGAGTGCTGTATGCCCCATGCAGACCCCCTTCGGCTTACCCGTTGAGCCAGATGTATAGAGTACATAGGCCATTCCCCCTTGCAGAACCGTTGCTGATACATCCAGACGTGTATAGTCCGCAATGACCTGGAGCCCTAAGCTCGCAAATCGGGAGTGGTCGGTACCTACCGCCAGACAAGTTTGAAGATGAGCATCGCTGATAATTTGTTGCAAACGCGCATCAGGGTAAGCAGGGTCGAGTGGTAAATAGGCTTTCCCGGCTTTCAAAATAGCCAGCACACCGATCACCATATCCAGATTACGAGTCGTACTGATGCCAATAACCGAAGCCGACGGAGCAACCTGCAGGATCGCCTGACATACCTCGTTGGCACGTTCATTTAGCTGTTGATACGTTAGGGTTTCCCTTCCGAAGATAACGGCTGTGCGCTCCTGGTTCGCCTGAGCGACCTGCTCAACGAGTTGATGAACAAACTGAGGAGTTGGGAAACTCCTGCTTAACATACTATTCTTATGGGCACTCATAACTACTCAGGCAATTTCAGATTCTACGTGTTCTGTAGATAATATGGGAATCAACTACAGACTTAAACCTAAACAGATTATGCGCTTTGCTTAGCAATAGCCATAAAACCAAGGCATTGCAAACATCTTCCACGAGGATTATTGCCTACATGGACTCGTATTGTTCATTACCTGATGCCTACAGCGCATTTCGCTGGGAATAAATCGAGTTTTCCTGAGCGGGCGGCAATGGCTGAATAGCATCAGCCCGACCGGGTACGTCGACATAATCTCCCTCAACCCGGTTCAATACCGTCAGAATTGGTTGATTAGTTACTCGTACGTACATACTCAGCAGTTGTTTCTCGGCCCTTGCCCATGGGCTGTTCGCATCAATTACAAGTAGGGATAAAGCGCTGCTTTTGAGCAGATAAACTGGAATTTGGTTATTAATCAGGGCGGGCAATTCAAGGATAACACGATCAAACTGTGAAGGCTCAAAGCCCTGCGTATAATCAAGCAGGTAGTCAATACCTGTCACATTCATAAAGTCCGGACGAATCGTGTAAGGGAAATAGGTGATCCCCCGCTGCTGCGCACGCTGCTCTTTGCCCGTTACTCGGGGGTAACAGTACGCAATCCGTTGATCGGCATTTTCGTATAGTTGATTCAGGCCGTTTGCCACCCAGGTTTTCCCCTGCTTCGACCGAATACTAAATAGCGTAATGATGGGTGGATACGGCTTGGTAGTATTTTGCGAAACTTCAATGTTGATCGCATTGAAAAGCTGCTCAAACATACTCCGGGAAGCCATTGTTGCTTTTGTGAAAACCTGAGGTTTCCGCACCGTGGGAAATAGGGCCGATACGGGCATACCGATCATTTCTTCGGCCTGTTCGGGCGATTTGATTCGCTTATCCAGCCAGAATCGGAGAGCCGTCAGCAACAGCGCAATAAACAACCCAACGCCGAAACCAATGGCCACCAGTTGCCAACGTTTGGAAGGTTGAGGAAGCAGTGGAAAATCGGGAGCATCCAGAATTTCCAGGGTTCCCCCAATGGCCACGTCCTGACGACGGGTTTTCGACTGATCTACATTCTGCAAGAGGTCGAAGTATTCTTTTTCAGCTACGGCTAAATCCCGATTCAATTGGCGAAGCTGCGAACCCAACGGACCATACTCATTTGTTTTGGCATCGTATTCGTTCATCCGCTTCTTATACAGCTCCAGCCGAGCCGACGACTCTTCGTATTCCAGCGATTTAACCAGTCGATCGTTGGCTATGGTTTGAGCCGGAATCGCATCGGTCGAATTAGTAGCGGCATCGTATTTCTGAGCGCTGATTTTCAGCTCGTCCGATGCTTTGTTGACCATTGCCTGCAACTGATCGATGGTCGCTTTCGACTGTCCGTATGCCTTAGCGTTGGCTAGTTTATTTTCGGCGTCGGCCAGTTTCTTTTGTTTTTCACTTAGATCATTGTTTGCCGAGCGAATGCTTCCCTGCTGCCCCATACGCTGATTGAGCGCATCCAGTGATGCTTTAGCCGCATTTCTCCGCATCAATTCCTGGTTGTATTCTGTTTGCAGTGCTTCGCGGGAGGCCGCTACGTTTTTGGCCTCTTCATCGTAATCCAATACCTGATGATTCTCACTGAAATTACGCAGAGCCGTTTCCGCCTGAGCAAGTTTTTCTTTTGCCTTCTCCAGCTTCGATTCGTAATAGCCAATTACCGAGTTTGTTTCAGATGTTTTGAGCGTTGCGTAACGCTGGTTCAGAAATTCAATCGCGTAGCGTAAGGTACGCTGGGCCACCCCTGGATCGTCCGTTTCGTACTCCATCTGGAGTACATCGTTTGTGTTTTTACGGGGGGTTGCTTTGATATTTTCCCCTAAGTGCTGAATCGAATAATAGGAGTTCGATTTCATCAATAGGCTTTTGATCGGATTATCGTACTGTGATTTGGCCAGACTATCAACCGTCCGTCGTAACAGTGCGGAATCAGCAGCGATAAAAAACAAGTTTTCCCAACCCGGCGTAATGGCCTTGCGTAATTGCTGAAAACCGGCATCGCGCAACACAAGCGTGTCGGGGTGTTGCAGCCTCAAATGGTCGGTCAGCAGACTCACAGCCACCTGAATTAATGTTTCGCGGGAATTAAGTGTGGTAAGAATATTATCTATGGCACTGGCTGACCGATCCTGAAAAGCGCTCTGACGATCAGACAGCAATGAATAGCGTGATACTAACCCAGTATAGAGCGTAGCCTGTGATTTATACACTTTAGGCTGATTTCGGGTAACAATAAAAGCTGTTCCTGCCGCTACAACCGGAATAAGAATGAACCAGAGCAAATGCTGTTTCAGCAGGCGTAAAAATACTTCAATTGTCATACCCTTTCCCTTAATTACGTTTCAAACGCTGAATTGGCATACCCATTAACGCTTCGAAATAGCGTACATTCTTAATGAAATTGCCCTTTGCCTGTTCCGATGCTGTTTTAGCCTGTACGTACCGACTGGTCGTAGCGGCCATCACATCGGCTGTGATTCTTCCTTTCTGAATATCGGCCTCTCCTACACGAAGGGCTGTCAACGAAGCCTGTTCATCAATCAGAAGGATTTTCAACAGTTGCTGCGAGGTTATCATGTCCTGATAGACCCCAATCAAATCGCGCTTTAATTGCAATTCGATAGTTTCTTTCTGAACCACAGCGGCTCTGTAATTGGAATAAGCCTGACGAACCTGATGTTTTCGCCCAAAAAGTTCATAAAGTGGGAGCCGCAGATCTACCCCTACCCGATAGCCATTCGTAATTTGCCCAATTGTTCCCTGACCTGGAAGTTTAGAATCTCCTGATGAAACCAGCAATTGGTTACCCCCTGAATAATTGGCAAAGCCTGATACGTTTTGCAGAATCTGTAACTTTGCTACTTCGTGTGCCTCACTCAATGAGTTAGCCACTTCATTCTGGTACTTTATTAACGGTGAGTGCGATACAGCAATCTTTACCAAATCTTCGAATGGTAATAATTGCCCGGCTACATCCTGATTTATATCAAGATACAACGTATCATCAGCTAGCCCTGATGAAGCTCCAAACGATACCATGCCCCGAACATTACGGTTTTGAGCAAAACATGTTGTTACTGAAAGTAGCCCTATGAGAAAAAATAGACTAACTCGACAACTTATATTTAAACTAAAGTTTACTAAACGGCATGCCATTTTGAAAAAATTTACACGAGTCTATCTCCTCAGAAACCCTACTGATAAGTATACAATTGTCTTATTCCGACAATTTACTATACATTATTTAGCTAATTTTATATCGTTTAATGGATTATCCTTCATTTTACCCACTTAAGTAGGTTGTTTATCTCTTTTGACTCCCTAATTTGGGCTTTGTCACAAACAGGTACTTTGCCCCAACAGGCAGTTTGATTTAAGGTGTCTGGGCATCAGGCGAACCTGTGTGGGGTGTATGCATAAAGCGCTTAAAGGCTTTACGAATATTCAATAATGCCTTTACAAAACTTAACAGCAATACAGGTATAAATAAAAAGTCACGTATACTTACTCGTTTCCAAAGATACACTGGCACTGAGATAATCAAACTGGTACTCATCACCAGCAATAATACCAATGGAATTTGCCAGAGCAATGGGTAAGGCATTAGTAAACCAATCGCGAGGCCTAACAGGAGCAAGCCCAGCAGGAGGATTTTTGGCAGAATTACAGCCTGAATAATCTTAAGGCCACTAGCGATATGCCCCCGCAAAATCTCTCCTATCCCTTTCCAGAAATAGAATTTTACAAATTGCCACTGGGCGGCTATCCATCGGGTACGCTGATTCTGAAATACGGCCCGATGGGCTACTTTCTCATCGAAAATATAGGCATCTTCGAGGTATGCAATTTTACAGCCGCTCAGTACGATGTTGGTTTCCAGCTCCTTATCGTATCCCCCCATCGTATGCTGGGTCGACATGGCCTCTTTCATCAGGCTGGGCTCAAATGCCATTCCCGAACCAATCGTAGCCGATGACAAGCCTAACACCCGGCTCCCTTTCCGAAAAATATGGTTGTTTATTTCTTCGCTGATAGCGTCCAGGATAGCAACACTGGTATTACTATTTTTTGCGACTCGATGTCCCTGAACTGCTCGCCATCCTTGCTCAAAAGCCTTGTTGATTCGACTCAGGAAATCAGGCGCCATATGATTATCGGCATCAGAAACAACAAGTATATCATATTGCTCAAGTGGCAACCTTGATAAAGCAGCATTAATAGCCTTCGCTACCGTGGATACGTCGAAAGAGACTTCGAGTACGGTAACCGGAAATGTAGCTAATCGAGCGAGTGTATGTGGTAAAAATGAATCAGCTATGACGATTAGCTCAAATCGGTCGGTGGGATAATGTTGCTTCAAATTCTCCGTAACCGACTCAATAATAACAGCATCCTCCTTATAAGCTGGTATCAAAACCCCTATCTTCCGAAATGTAACCGTTCCAGATAATGGATCTATATCATCCGCTTTACCTAAGCGACCAGCTATGGCAAATACGGCCCAGTACATTACGTTAAGTACAATATACCCTAAAAAAATGCAATAAATCGCGTAAATAATTGACATATAGTAATTATCGAATCCAATCTGAGCAGCTATCGCTTCAGTGTAGTAAACTAACCTTGGTAAGTTTACTACACCTATTTATGTGACCAGGGCCTATTTTCTATATTTTGGCCAAAACCTGTAGAATATATCGTCTATTAAATTTTCTGTTTACTCCAGGCAGATATGATCAAAATAAATAGTTCTATAAAGGATAGCCCTTTCATTTTAAGACCAGTGATTCGTTACCAAGTCACATAAAACGACGCAACCAAAATGATTTGCGCTCCGTATATATGGGCATGCGCTACATTGTTGTTTTCGCTCAGGCAGAAATTGGCTACGCGGTAGGGTTCGATAACTCCGCCGATGCAGTTGACTTTTTGTATTGGGGTTACGAAGAGTATGACTTACTACCCTATGGCATCTTCGATGTACTCACAGGGGAAGTTTGGCCATACGAACACCGGGGAGAGCGCGTGGTCGATGTCGACGACGAATTAATCAGCCGAACAGCAAAAGACTATTTAAAATCAGCTATTCGGCAAACGAAATAGCCCTGTAGGGAGTATTAGGGGATATATAGACTGGATCACAGGCGAACGTAGTCCAGTCCTTTACACCAAAAAGCCGACCCAATTGGGTCGGCTTTTTTGATCAGGCAAGCAGCTAAACTGCCAGAATATCTTTCTCTTTAGCCACGAACGTCTCGTCGATGCGAGCGATGAAGGCATCCGTTAGTTTCTGAACACGCTCCTCACCTACTTTGACGGCATCTTCCGAAACACCATCTTTCACCAGTTTACGGATGTCTTCGTTAGTGTCTTTACGGATATTGCGAACGTTTACTTTTGCGACCTCGACCTCCTGTTTTACTTTTTTGACAAGATCGCGACGACGCTCTTCTGTGAGTGGTGGAATGTTTAAGCGAATAAGCTCTCCGTCGTTGCTCGGCGATAATCCGAGGTTCGAATTACGGATGGCTTTTTCAACTTCGCCGATCAGTTTTTTCTCGAAAGGCTTGACAGCGATCGTACGTGCATCGGGCGTCGTTACAGAAGCCACCTGATTAAGTGGGGTCATTGCCCCATAGTATTCTACCTGAATACCATCCAACATCTGGGGCGACGCTTTACCAGCGCGGATTTTTGTTAATTCGATGGCCAGGTGTTTGAGGGCCTTTTCCATCGTGTCCTTTGCATCATCGAGAAATAGCTCGATCTCTTCCATATAGTTTTTAATTTTGAATGAGTGAATAGTTGAATGATTGAATATTCGTAGCGATACGTATCTAATCATTCACCTAGTTAATCATTCTATCATTACAGTTTAGTCGTTACAAGTGTACCGACACTGTCGTCGCCCTGAATCAACCGAAGCAGGCTGCCCTGATTGTTCATGTTAAAGACGATGATCGGCAGATTATTTTCCTGACAAAGCGTAAAGGCTGTAAGATCCATCACGCTCAATTTCTTCTCGTAAACGTCATCGAAGGTAATCGTCGTATACCGAACAGCCGTTTTGTCTTTCATTGGATCGGCCGAATAGATGCCATCCACTTTGGTCCCTTTCAGAACAACGTCTGCTTCGACTTCAATGGCTCGTAATGCGGCCGTAGAATCAGTTGTGAAATAAGGATTCCCCGTTCCAGCCCCAAATATAACGACCCGACCTTTTTCGAGATGACGCACAGCCCGGCGACGGACGTAGGGTTCACAAACCTGCTCCATTTTGATCGCCGACATCACACGAGTATACATGCCGTGCTTCTCCAGCGAACTCTGAATAGCCATTGCGTTGATGACTGTTGCCAACATACCCATGTAATCCCCCTGCACCCGGTCGATGCCAGACCGCTCCCCTGAAACGCCCCGAAAGATATTCCCTCCACCAATGACAATAGCGACCTGCACCCCCAGATCAACAATTTGTTTAATTTCTTTGCTGTATTGTTCAAGCACGATTGGGTCAATATTATACCCATTAGGCCCAGCCAATGCCTCCCCACTCAGCTTGAGCAGGATGCGTTTATACTTTGTCTGTGATGTCATGAAGGGAAGTTTTGCGGGCAAAGATAGGAAAAACGGACTAAAGGGAAGAGTAGAGAAAAAGAGAAAAGGTCTGAGATTTTACGGGGCGGCTTCTTTTGCCTGATCCTTTGTTCGTTTTACCATTTCGCCCTTGCTGGCTTTTTATGCCTCCTGCCAAAGCGTCTTTACTCGGTCCATATCCCGTTTCATAGCCGTAAACACTTCATTTTTAGGCATTGATATCTTGGCATTTCCATGTTCAGCGCCACCGATTGGGTACTCTATGTGAAGTGTGATGGGTACGTTTACAGCCTGTTTTTTCAAAAAGGCAAAATAAGTCTTAAAATCAACCATGCCTTCACCAATCGGCACGTCCTGTACCACCCACTTATCCCCTTTTTTCGCCCAGTGAAAATCTTTAAGCGTAATGGCTTTAATCTGTGGCCGGATCAATCGAAGGCCATTTGGCCAGGCAGTACCACCTTCGACCGTAGCATGCCGAATGTCGTATTGCACGCCCATATGCTGCGGATTGGCTTTCCTGAGAATTTCCCATATCTCCCAGATATCTGATCCAACCAGCACCCCGGCATGATTCTGGTAGCAGCCAATCAGGTTCAGGGTTTTATTTAATTCGGCCAGTGCCTGAATTTGATTCTGATAGTGTAGAATGGAATCGGGCAGTGAGCGTTTCTCATCATATTGATACCACGCCATTCGATACGCCTGAAACCCAAGTTTGGCGGCTGTTTTCAGAAGACGCTGATCGGTCGCCTTCGTCGCATCACCAACCGCAGTAGTCATCAGGCGAGGGGGAAGTCCTGCCTTTCGAAGGGCTTCAGCAGCTTTGGGCAAATCCTCTTCCACACGCTCTGGACGCACATGTCCGTCAGGCCGTACGGTCAGGTCTACCCCCGCAAAGCCCATACTGGCGGCTGCATCAGCCATATCCGTGTAATTCAGAAACTGCAGATGTTTCGAGAATATATGGATCGGTGGCACCACGGCGTCTTCGACGGGAACGGTCGTTAACGGTTCCGCAATGGTTTCGGGCCATACCGGCAACATCCCTGCGGCTAAAGCGGTCTGAGTCAGAAAACGGCGACGGGTATAGTGAGTATCCATACCTACTAAATACCCGTTCAGGAAAATTCTACCAATACCTGGCCCTTCTCGACCCGATCGCCTTTGGCTACCCGGATGGTTTTGATACTACCGGCACCAGGTGATTTTAGCACATTTTCCATTTTCATTGCTTCCAGAATCAGCAGGCTATCGCCTTTGTTGATGGCATCGCCCGGCTGTACGTTTATGCCAACGATCAGTCCGGGCATCGGCGCTTTCAACTCATTTACTTTCGTGCTGGCGGCACTACTCATGCCCATTTTTTCGAGTAATAAATCGAAGCGGTCTTTTAGCTGAACCTGATGAATATGACCATTAATTTTCAGAGTTACCGATTTGTCTGTGGTGTTCAGGTCCAGGATTTCGGCATTATAAGAACGATTCTGATGAAGAATATGAAAAGTTCGATCGGATAACTTTGCCAAGTCCCAGGTGAACGGCTCTCCATTCAACAGCGGACTACCTGACATAAAATCAATCGTGAAGGTGGTTTCATCGGGTAGGGCAGCGGTATACATAACAGGGCTTCGTTTTAGTTTCGGAGTTGGCAGACACATTATCATACCAGACACTACAAACATCAAACTTATTTATTCACCAGCCAAATTCCCAGCAGGCAAATACCCATACCCGCAAACTGGACGGCATAAATGGTTTCGCCATCCAGTACACCCCACATCAGCGCCACAATGGGAATCAGATACGTAACCGAAGCCGCAAATAAAGGAGAGGCCAGTTGCACGACCCGGTTGAAGAAAATGGACATCAGCCCGGAGCCGAAAACCCCAAGCGTGGCCAGAGCGGCCAGTGACCAGTTATTTTTCACATCAATAACCCGGCTCAGAAAATCCGTTGGGATAAGCGTAAGCAGGGCAATGGGTCCCGCAAATGCAAACAGCCAGGCTGTCGATACCAACGCTGGCAGATGGCTCAGGTAGCGCCCGATCAGGTTTGTATTCAGACCGTAACAAATGGTAGCCAGAACAACCAGTAGCGCATACCCATTAAACTGAAACGAACCCGTAGCGCTGAAAAATACCAGCAGCAGCGAACCGGCCAACCCTAACAAAATACCCGCTACCTGCCGAATTCGCAGTGGTTGCCCGAATACCAATCCTCCCAGACTCAGGGTAAATAATGGACTAAGCGAATTCAGAGCACCGGCCAGTGAGCTATTTAGATGGGCTCCCGCTTCGGCAAACAGAAATGCAGGGATTACAAAGCCAATAACGCCCGACGCCAGCAAGGCCAGCCAACGATGCTGAACAGCTACCCGAACATCAGACTGACTACTTTGCCTTGTCAGAAACGGAAGAAAGAAAACAAAGGCAAACACCAATCGACCAGCTGCTACCTGTTCGGGCGGAAAAGCACCCAGGCTACGCTTAATCAAAATAAATGAACTGCCCCAAACCAGAGCCAGCGCACCAAGTAATACCCAGGCCATCAATGGCCGTTTCTGCAAACCTACAACAGGTTGTCCGGTAGTCATGTTTTTCTCCTACTACTCACTCCTATTACTAGGCTAAAAGAATCTCTTCTGAATAGTGGTCAGCGATTTCATCCAACACCGCACTGACTCCGCTATAGGAGTCGGTGGTCACTAAACGCATCCGATAAGGTTTGAAGTCGGGCAGTCCTTTGAAATAATTGGCGTAATGACGGCGCATTTCGAAAAGGCCAACGATTTCGCCTTTCCAGCGAATTGAGAAATCCAGATGCTGACGACAAACCGCTACCCGATCGGCAATAGTTGGTGCAGGAAGGTGCTGACCTGTTTTAGCAAAATGCTTTATTTCATTAAAAATCCAGGGATAACCTATACTGGCCCGACCGATCATGACGCCATCGACACCATACCGATTCTTATACTCAATCGCTTTTTCGGGCGAATCGATATCGCCATTGCCAAAGATCGGAATGTGAATTCGGGGGTTATCTTTTATCCGGCCAATAAGGCTCCAGTCGGCTTCGCCCTTATACATCTGCGCCCGGGTTCGCCCATGAATGGTCAGCGCTTTGATACCCACATCCTGCAACCGTTCGGCAACTTCACCAACATTTTTTGTAGAATCGTCCCAGCCCAGTCGGGTTTTTACCGTTACGGGCAGGTGCGTTGCCTTAACAACGGCTTCGGTCATCCGCGCCATTTTAGGAATATCCTGAAGTAGAGCTGCTCCCGCTCCCCGGCAAGCGACATTTTTCACCGGACACCCGTAGTTTATATCGATCAGATCGGGGCTTACCCGACTAGCTATACGAGCACACTCCCCCATTGTTTCAACATCCGACCCAAAAAGCTGTATACCAATAGGACGCTCGTACTCAAATATATCCAGTTTCTGAACGCTCTTGGCGGCATCCCGGATTAAGCCTTCCGATGAAATAAATTCCGTATACATCAGATCGGCTCCATTTGCCTTGCAAACCGCACGAAACGGCGGATCGCTGACATCTTCCATGGGAGCCAGTAGCAACGGAAAATCCGGCAGTTGTATAGTACCAATAGTGACCACTCTGGTATTGATTTATAACATATAATAACAAATTTACGATTTGTAGGCTTATTTGGTTCCGTTATTTGCCAGGCATGGTGTTTCATGCATCGTCATTCTTACACCATACGTCTGTATATTTACACAAATTATGCAACCCATTCACCCTTCAGAGACCTCTACTTCCCGTCCTCCTACGCTTGGCGGCCTGATTATGCTCGTCGGTTTTATCCTCCTGGGAGGTGTTATTAGTACGTATTTACTATTCGGCCTGCTGGCTATGACCCGTGGGCTGGATGTCGAGAAAACGCAGGAGTACCTGCAATCGCTGGCCGCTAACCCAACGTCGGTGCCAGGCAGCTGGTACGAACTCATGCTACTCCAGGCCATCAATCATATGGGCACGTTTCTGCTGCCTTCGCTGGTGTACTGGTACTTTATCGAGCGCCGTTCCTGGAATCAGTTTAACAACCGCCCAGTTTCGGCTGTGGTAGGCTTTAGCCTGGTCGTCCTGATTGTTCTGGCATTTATGCCGTTTGATGGGCTTATCATCGAGTGGAATCAGAATCTGCACCTACCCGAAACACTGGCTCCTATTGAGCAGTGGATGCGCGATCAGGAAAAGAAACTGAACGGCCTCACCCAATACCTGACTACCTTTCAATCGACGGGGCAATTACTTATTGCGATACTGGTCGTAGCCGTCATTCCGGCTATCGGTGAAGAGGTCCTGTTTCGGGGGATTCTACAACGTAACTTCATCTACTGGACGCGCAATGTACACGTAGGTATCTGGCTGGCGGCAGCGTTGTTCAGTGCCATTCACGTACAGTTTCTTGGCTTCTTTCCTCGAATGCTCCTGGGTGCACTGTTCGGGTACCTCTATGTTTGGTCAGGGAACCTTTGGGTACCAATTTTAGCCCATTTCGTCAATAATGGGTTTACTGTATTCATGGTCTATCTTTATCAGCAGAAAGTTACCTCAATGAATATTGAAAGTACAGAATCGGTACCGATTCTGGGCTCACTGGCAGGGGCTGTCGTTACGGCAGGACTATTGTATTACTTTAGAAAAACTAATTCCGTACAAACGTAGAGACGCCATACCTGGCGTCTCAGATGCATCAGCAACAACCATCTGGTCATGAGAGACCATACCTGGCATCTTTACAAGTCAATGATTAGAATGAACGAAAATTGGGAATCTATATACGCTACCGTCCTTCCTCACCGGGCCGAACTGGCGAAAGCGCTACTCGTGGAACATGACATTCCAGCAGTTATTATTAATAAACAAAGCAGTAGTTATCCAAACATTGGGTGGGGAAAAGGCGAAGTTGAGGTTCATGTACCAGCCAAGGATGCCATTCTGGCCAAAGTTATTTTAGAGAATGAAGCAACGTTTAGCTAATATGACCAACTTACAGCAGCGAGTGATTGCGGCTGTAATTGGAGTTCCGTTTATTTTATTCATGATCTGGTACGCCGACTGGACATTTGCCCTCCTGTTCTGCGTAATTAGTGCATTGACCCAACGCGAGTTTTATCGATTGTTAGGTCTGGACGGTTTCGAACCCCTTACCGCCTATGGTACACTAGTGGGCAGTATGATTTGTATACTCGCTTACTTTATCGAAACGGATCAGATCGGTATGGGCAATTATTTTCTGATCTGTCCAGCCTCGTCGATGATCTTCCTGATAAAGCTTTATAAAAAGCGCGACATGAAACCATTCACCAACATTGGTTTCACCTTTCTGGGGATCATCTACGTTGCCATGCCCTTCGCCCTGCTCATTATTCTCGCTCTCCGGGGAGGGGGCTTTCATCCGATGATTATCACAGGATGCCTTCTTTTACTGTGGGCCAGCGACATTGGCGCTTATTTCGCAGGGACAAAGTTTGGTCGGCGAAAATTATTTGAACGGGTATCGCCGAAAAAATCGTGGGAAGGTGCCTTAGGTGGTGCTGCTGCCGCTACCCTTATTGCTTCAGGGCTGGCGCTGTATGCGACCGAACTAAAACCCTGGCAATGGTACTGCGTAGGGGCCATTATTGTCGTAACAGGTACCTATGGCGACCTGGTCGAGTCGTTATTCAAACGAAGCATTGCCATTAAAGATTCGGGAAGCAGTATTCCGGGACATGGCGGTTTTCTGGACCGTTTCGACGGGCTATTGCTGGCTGCCCCCTTCATTATCACGTTTCTAAAGTTATTCGCCTAGGTTTTTCGCCATAGCACTATAAAAACGCCCGGTTTCAAGCTGAACCGGGCGTTTGCGTTTACCGTAACTGTACTTCTTACTAAAGCAAGGTGTATGAATTCGTAATGGGTTAGATACCTGAACGTTTAAAAGGTAACGGTTTTCACTGCCTTAACATGATTTAAAAATTCTTAAAAAGCCCTTTACATTTCATTCATTCTCATGTGTTATCGTCCAGAATGGGTAAATTTGTCAGGCAAACTTTCTTAAAATTCGGGTAGTCGAAACCATATACTGCCTTTTCCTCGTTTACTTTGTAGTTTATTTGGCGAGTCTATGAAGAAGTCATTGACGTTATTGGTTCTCATTATGGTGCTAACTGCCTTAACGGGACTCTATTCATCCGTAAAGGCCCAGGGACAGGACCGACAGGTAACGTTCACAGGCTTTATAACGGGAGGCAAAACGAACGAACCTTTACCTGGAGCCTATATTTATATTCCGAAAGCTGGTCGTGGTGTTTTAGCGGCTCCTAATGGCTATTTTGCCTTGCCTGTATTTCCGGGCGATAGCGTAATTTTCAGTTATGTTGGATTCCGTACTCAGTATCATATCATTCCGAATCGTTTATCCGACCTTACGTATTCGGCCGTAGTGGCGTTGCAGGAAGATGTAAAAACACTGGCAGAAGTAAAGGTATACCCTTATGCTACGGAAGAACTGTTTAAAGAAGCGTTTGTCAATCTGAAACTGCCCGACGAAAAAGAGCGCGAGAACTTAGCTAAAAATACGAGTCCAGAAGCCATCATGCGTCAGGCTGCTACGATGCCTATGAGTGCGCTGGCCAACCACCAGAACTTCGTTAATCAGCAGTTTTTTGGGCGCGAGTCCCTTATTGGACGTAGTTCGGCCACGACCTTTGCCTTTACGAATCCCTTTGCCTGGGCGAACTTTATACGATCCGTCAAACGGGGCGATTTTAAAAACAAGGAGTGGCGTAACGAAATCAATAAAGCCCCTCGCGAAAATGTCTCTCGAAAGGATATTCTACAGGATAACAACAATTAATTGGTAGGGCGAACTATACTATTTGGCATCTATTTTGCCTTTCCAGGACTTCAGTTGTAAACCGGTTTCATCAAACACGGCATAGGTTTTAGCGGCTACCCATTCACCAAGGTTAACATATCGGCTAGATTCGTTAACGGTCAAGTTCAACGGTAGGTGCCTGTGCCCAAAGATGTAATAGTCATGGTGCGAGGCAGCCTCTACCTCACGAGCGTATTGCATAAGCCATTCACGGTCTTCGCCCAGGAACTGCTCCTCCCCTTTCTTATGATTGCTGATTCGGCTTCGGCGCGACCATGCCTGGGCCAGTCCAATACCTAAATCAGGGTGGACCCACCGAAAAAGCTGCCGGGCCAATTTACTCTCAAAGACCGTTTTCAGCCGTTTATAGACAAAATCACCGGGACCAAGGCCATCGCCATGCCCAATCAAAAATCGTTTGCCACCGATCTCATACCGCCGTGGCTCCCGATAGACTGGTATCCCCATTTCCTTGGTAAAGTAATCATTCATCCACATGTCGTGATTCCCGGTAAACAAAATGATTTTCATCCCGGAATCGGTCAATTCGGCAAGTTTTCCCTGTAGTCGAACGAACCCTTTGGGAATGCTATGCTTGTATTCAAACCAGAAATCGAACACATCACCGACCAGAAAAATCACGGCTGCATCGGTGCGGATCGTATCGAGCCAATCCACAATGACCTGTTCGCGTTCGCGGCTTTGACTGGGGGAAGGAGTACCTAAGTGGAAATCAGATGCAAAGTAAGCCTTTTGGCCAGGGGGTAATAAAATGGTTTCGATAGCAGACATGGAACAGGTGTATTCAGCCGCAAAACTACGCAACGAACATCGATCTGCCTCTATTGCGGTATCATTCGAGGAGCTAACTTCGGCAGAATGGAGCAAATCCATACACCAGACTTACTGCTCAGATACTGGCAATAGCCTTTTGCAATCATGCAAAAACATAGGCATCCGTAAAATGGTATTTAAGAAAACGCTAATTTTGGCTTTTCTCCAATCATACCATGAAACTAAAGTCGCTGATAGTTGCTTTACCTGTACTGTGCTTTGCCTGCAGTAACCCTGGCTCAGACACTTCCGATCCGGCCAGCCAAATGGATGCCAGCCCAATTATGGCCAAACGACCCACAGGCCTCGCTGCACTCACTACTGATTTTAACTACGACGAACCCTGTAATATTCTGGGTGAAGAATACGTCCGCCACACGTTTAACCTGGGTGAAACGGTCAAACTGGAAGAAGGGCACGAACACGGTGGCTGCGATTTTGCCTGGGAAGGCAGTAAAGTTATTGTATCATTCGGTGGTGTAAGACCTTACTCATCAACGTTCCTGGCTGAGTACCAGTTCGATAAAATGTACCAGGGGAAATCGGACGCTCAGGCTGCGCCCGTAGCCGATGTACACGAACAGGAAATGACCAACAGCTCGGAAGGTACGAATCCAGAAGCCATGGTAGCCGACTCAGCCGTTTCGGAGCACCCGGCTACCGAAGACCATCAGCCTACCCATGGTGGTGTTACTGCAGCAACCCCTCACTTAACGGCCCCTGCTGTGAGCAAAGGCAATTTTGAAGCGGTACCGAATATTGGTGACAAAGCGGTATGGGACGCAACAACGGGCGCCATGCACGTTCTGTATAACAACCACATCATCAATGTAACAGTTGAAACGAAAGACAAGGCAGAAGTTAAGAAAGAACGGGCAGCTTCGTTAGCCGAAGTGATCATTGAAAAGATCAACGAGAACGAATACATCCGTCGCTTATAACAGATAGACCAAGCATTAAAAAAGGGAGCCAATGAATTTTGGCTCCCTTTTTTAATGCTTGGTTTTAACTCCAAAAGTCATTAGAGCGGAATTTGTTCGAACACCACAGCAGGTTGATCGCCGTTTTTAAAGGATTTCCGAGGCCGGATATTGAGTGTCTGGAATAACTGCTGGTCAGCGTCTTCGTCCGGGTTAGGTGTTGTCAGGAGTTTATCGCCCGCAAAGATGGAGTTCGCTCCAGCCAGAAAGCACAACGCCTGTTCCTCGGTATTCATCCGAACGCGACCAGCCGAAAGACGTACCATTGCTTTCGGCATAATAATCCGGGCGGTAGCAATCATCCGAACCATTTCCCAGATCGACACCCTTGGTTGATCTTCCAAAGGCGTTCCCTCAACCGGCACCAATGCATTGACAGGTACAGATTCGGGATGTTGGGGCAATGTTGCCAGTGTGTGCAGCATTCCGATCCGGTCCTGATCCGACTCACCCATCCCGATTATACCACCCGAACAAACCGAAATTCCGGCCTTACGGGCATGGCTCAGTGTATCTAAGCGATCATCGTAGGTACGGGTCGTGATGATGTCGCCATAATATTCTTCGCTGGTATCGAGGTTATGGTTGTAGGCATACAAGCCAGCGTCCTTCAACCGCTGTGCCTGACTTTCGGTTAGCATACCCAGTGTGCAACACACCTCAAGGCCCATTTCGTTGACGCCCTGTACCATTTCCAATACTTTATCGAAATCACGATTATCCCGTACTTCACGCCAGGCGGCCCCCATACAGAAACGGGTACTTCCGGTATCCTTGGCCTGCTGTGCCGCCGTCAGCACTTCATCGACCTCCATTAATTTATGCACCTTTACATGGGTATGGTAACGAGCTGCCTGTGGGCAGTAGGCACAATCTTCAGGGCATCCCCCCGTCTTGACCGAAAGCAATGTACATACCTGTACTTCCTGAGGATCATGATGTTGACGGTGAACAGTAGCTGCCCGGTAAATTAAATCCAGAACAGGCGAATTATAAATGTCGGCGATTTCAGCGCGGGTCCAATCGGTACGAAGCATGTCGTTGGAAATGTATTGATTCGAGATGTAACGTGAGTTCGATAGTAGAATAGCAATCCATGATCCATAGTATGCCATTCCCGAATTCAGCTTATGCAGGTAAAAATAGATGCTTCGGTCGAACCAGACAACTTATTTCATTCCAAACAATACCCTCATTGGCTTAAACGGGCGAATCAGCATGCCATACATAGCGATACAGGTCCCTAGTGAAGCAAAACTTACCACAAGAAAACCTGTATAAACACCCAGACTGGTGCGCGTCAATACGAAATAGCCGATCAGGACAATGACCGTTTGGTGAAGGATGTAAAACGGGTAAACGGCTTCGTTCAGATAGGGTAAAACAGGTTTACCATTCCAGACAGGATCGCTATTCAGATACCGATATCCATAGCCTACCGTCGCCAGTACCGAAAACCAGGTCAAGGCAATCCGTTCGAAGCTAAACAATGTGGTTAGTAGTCTAGAGTTATCAATGGTTTCCATACTGACGAAGGCTCGTATGCTGTACAGAATTACGGTTAACAGGAGTGTGGCCATCAGGTAATAACGGCGCTGCTCAGTAAGTGTCTGCCAGAATTCCCGCCGACTGATAAGTACATAGCCCAGCCAGAATAGCAGAAGATTCTTCATAAAATACGCCCAGTCGTTTACCAGTGCGTGTGTTTCGTGTGGGAAGAAACCGCCCAGTAGTACATCATTCAGCCACAAGACACCAACCAGCCACAGCGCTCCACCGGGTTTGGCGATAAGCCTGCCAATTCGGTCGATAAACCGCTGCCCGCTTTCGCTTTGCAACCAGCGGAATACGGGGATACTAAGCAGCGAATACAGGAACAGGTAACACACAAACCAGAGGTGATGCCAGCTAAACGCGCCACCTTTTCCGCCATCCTGATAGGGTTGAAACCGGAACACTTCGGGATAGAAATCGATATAACTGCCTGTAAAGCGTCCCCGAAATAGCCATTCGATGTAAATCTGGGGTGGAACAATCACCAACATACCGAACACCAGCGGAACAAACAACCGCCGAACCCGCTCACCCGCATAGGTTTTAAACGATCGTTTTTTCAGGGCGAAAAATGTACCAGCCCCCGAAATAAAAAACAGCAGGGGCATCCGCCATAGATGCAGCCAGCGCATTACCTCTTCCATTGGCTGACTATGTTCAACACTTTGAATATGCCAGCCCCAGGACACGTAAATCATGCCGGTATGATAAAAAAGCAACGTCAATATAGCGATCACCCGCAACCAGTCGAGGTCGTACCGGCGCGTTGCAGAAACAAGCTGAGTTGTTGAAATAGGTTGCGGTATCATGTTTTTGGTGTCATTGATTACCCTTACGTTGTCCTTGAGCATCGTTTACACAAAAGCAGAAATGACTATAGATGACTTAAGGTAATTTATACGCGACTACATAATCACCCAGTTTTGTCCCCAGCTTTCCGTGTCCACCAGCCGCAATCACAACATATTGCTGACCGTTAATCTGATACGTCATAGGGGTCGCCTGTGCGCTGGCAGGCAAGGGCACCTCCCATTGCAGACTGCCATCGTCTGTTTTGAAAGCGCGTAGGTGCCCATCGAAACTGGCAGCCACGAAGACCAGGCCACCCGCCGTTGAAATCGCTCCACCGAAATTGAGAGACCCCCACTGCTTTGCCTCCGGGTATTTTCCTAAATCCAGCATATAGCCCAGCGGGACCTCCCAGGCCAGTGTACCCTTCTGTAGATTGAGTGCAACCAGCGTACCCCAGGGTGGTGAGGTCTGCATCAGCAAACTACCCTCTTTTGGCTGAAACAAATAGCTTCGTTTCATGACGTAGGGCGTACCAGCCTGCATGCCCGTTTCGGCCCGTAGTAATTCTTCGTTGTTTCGCAGGGTGCCGGATAGCTCTTCGCGCGGTATCAACCGAATTAGCGCAGCCAGACGATTTACATTGGTAATCAACAAACCAGATGCTGGGTCATAACACATACCCCCCCAATGAATCCCACCCACATTGCCGGGGGTGATAATACTCCCCTGAAGTGAAGGGGGTGTAAACGCTCCATCGTACCGATACGGCTCAATCCGACGCTGAGCGGCTGCTTTGTCTTCTGCTGTTGGCCCCCAGGCTTCCAACTTCTGAAGTCCCAGCAAAGGAAGTGTTTTAGGGAAAGGCTGTGTTGGGTGAGCTTCCTCGCCTGACACCGTCGATTTAGGTACAGGTCGTTCTTCAACCGGCAACAGAGGGGCACCCGTTTCCCGATGCAGGATAAACACATGCCCCATTTTGGTACCGACCGCTACGGCAGGTACTTCTTTTCCATTCTGCGAAAATGTAAATAACAGGGGCTGTGCAGCATTGTCATAATCCCATAGATCATGGTGTACGGTCTGAAAATGCCAGACAACCTTACCCGTCGATGCTCGTATGGCGACAATCGAACTGGCATACAGATTTTGCCCTAGTCGCTCTCCGCCGTAATAATCGGGGCTAGGGCTGGTAGTGGGCACAAAGACCAGGTCCCGTTCAGGGTCCGCCGAAATCATCGACCAGGCATTGGCAGCGCCCGACTGATGAGCATAAGGCCCTTTCCAGGTATCATAGCCCGCATCCGCTTTCGTTCGGGGAATAGGGTCCCAACTCCACCGCAACGCCCCAGTAAGGGCATCGTAGGCTCGCACGACCCCTCGCTCATAATTGAATCGGTAATTATCGCCCATCGACGAACCGACAACAATGGTGTTGCCAATGACCGCCGGGGGCGAGGTAACACTGATTATACCAACGCCCTGCCGCAAATCGACACTTCCTGACTTTCCGAACGAAGGAATGGGTTTACCCGTAGCTGCATCCAGTGCAATCAGTCGCCCGTCGAGCGTAGCGACGAATATTCGTTTACCACCCCCTGTCGACGCTCGTTTGTCGCTGGGTGCGGGCCAGACTGACACTCCACGCGAGGTGATTTCGGATAACTCCTGACGCAGATACACTTCCGGATCGTATACCCACTTCTGTTGACCGGTAGCAGCATTGATGGCAAACACACGTGAGGTGGGCGTACTCAAAAAAAGCGTTCCATCGACCATAATGGGCGTAGCCTCAAAAGCCGCTTTTTCGGTAGCGTTCGTTCCTTTATAGGTTTCTAATTCACCCGTGCGAAACGTCCAGGCCTGTGTTAACTGCTTTACGTTTGTGGTATTGATTTGCTTTAACGGAGAGAATCGCATGCCTCCCCCATCGTTGCCATAAGCCGGCCATTCGATCGTGTTAGGGTTTTGTGCGTTTACGACGAAGAGACTACTCAGTGATACGGTAAAACCAAACAACAGGCTTTTTTTGGTAGCCCTGCAAAGGGTTGCATAAACTTGCATAAGCAGATGTGCTTTGAGTTGATGAAGCAAAATTGTGCTCACCATGGTCAAAATGGCCTATCTGCCGATATTAACGAAGTTCATGCCGAACGGCACGAAGTTTTTAAGCCTTCTGCTCCACAACTTTTGCCCGATATTGAGCCGGAGTCAGGTTTGTTAGCCGCTTAAACGCCGTATGAAATGCCGAAGGAGAATTGTAGCCGACCCGCTCTGCTATTTCTTCTATTTTGAGGTTGGTTGTTGCCGGGGCCTGTAGCAATTGCTGAGCTTCACGAACCCGATAGGTAGCTAACAGATCAAAAAAACTTTGTGCAAGTCGATCATTCAGAATTTGCGAGAGATAGTGTGGGGTTGTGTTTAGTCGCTGAGCTAGTTTAGGAAGGGATAGGTCGCTTTCCAGAAACGGCTTTTCAGATTCCATCAACCGATTTAATTTTAGCAACAACGTTTCTTCAAGCTCTTCCGACAATGCCGATTTCTCGTACTTTTTCTTTGGCTCAACCGATGTGCCAAGTGATTCGTCGACGGAAATCTCTTTCTCCTGAAGCGCACTTGACCCCTGCATCACCAACAGCGATGTCGTGTAGATGGTCAGGGTTAGATAGGCCGCCAGAAAATGATCACCCATGTCTTCATGATACGTAGCTTTAATAATACCAATCAGCACCGGAAATAAAATCATCAGCGCTGATACGTTTCGTGCCATCGCCATGGGAACCGGCGCTTTTCCTAATAAGGGCAGATTAGCTCGTTTAAAGGCTTCCCTTACTTCCAGCAAGGCCAACACGGTGTAAATCAAACAACTTAACAGTGTTAACTCGTTGATATAATCACGCAGCCCCGTAAAATCGTCGTGCATATAAGGCTCAACATGCACAAACGGCAACTCAGGATGGAAAGCATTTATGTATGAATTGTATTTGAATTCAGCGGGCTGAACAATCCAGGTAATGGCATTCACCGACCAGATGGCGGCAGGCAGCAGGTGCCAGCCCCAATGCCGGGGTAGTCGCGAATTTAATTTGGCATAAACAAAGAAATAAAATAGCGGTGCCAGAGCAAAGTTGAACAGTTCACCATAGTCGACCAGAGCCAGCATCCGAAACATGTAGTTCGAATATTCTAGCCCAATTTCCAGCATGATCGCCGATACACTCAGCAGGTATAAGCCAAAGCACCGATTCGCCAGACTCTTCCGCCGTTGGCCTGTCAGGAAAAAAATACCCAGAAACACTCCCTGTGCTACGCCCAGAAAGATCAGAAACGCAAACAGGTCAAGGCGAATGGGGAGCGTTTGCATCATAAATGACAATTACGTAATGCAAGGTAAACAAAAGGCCCGTAAGGTTTTCATCCCCACGGGCCTCTTCTATAACTGGAACGGCTATTTTATTTAGCGAATATCGATTTCAAACGGGAGACGCATCTGGATTCCCTGCATCATTTTGAGTTTCTTCAAATAGGCTACATAAGGAGCCAGTTCACCAAGCTGAGCCTGTACTTTGGTTTCTTCATCACCCGAAAGCGAACTCATCAATTGCTCAAAGAACTCTTTTTTACGCGGCTGGTACTTCAGCCGATAGTCTCCTTCTTTCAGTTTTGCCGACTGGGCTGCCAATTTGATGGCATCGTCTAACCCGCCAAGTTGGTCAACCAATCCGATGCTTTTGCCCTGCGTACCCGTCCAGACACGTCCACCCGCAATAGCCCGAATGCTATCGACGGGCAATTTTCGGCCAGCCGCTGCTTTCCCGGTAAACTCCCCATAAATGCGTTCGGTAGCACGTTGCATGGCCTGTTTCTGAAAGGGTGTCATTTCGTGGGTAGCCGTCGGAAAATCGGCGTTGGTATTGGTTTTTACCCGATCATACGTAATGCCCAGCTTGTCTTTAAAGAAGTTTTCCGTATTAAACAAAAGGGAGAATACGCCGATTGAGCCCGTGATCGTATTCGGCTCGGCCACAATCTTGTTACAGCCCATCAGCATATAGTAACCGCCCGAGGCTGCATAATCGGACATCGAGCCAATGACAGGCTTCGCTTTCTTAGCCAGCTCAACTTCCCGATACATCATGTCCGACGCCAGAGCACTTCCACCACCGGAGTTTACCCGCAACACGATGGCTTTCACTTTATCGTCCTGGCGGGCTTTACGGAGTTCTTCCACGATGGTCTCCGAACCAATGGTGTTATCACTACTTTTTCCCGAATGAATATCGCCCGACGCTACGATTACCGCAATGCGATTTGAGCCACTTCCTTCTGAATCAGAGCCTGTTTTTTCGGAATCTTCGTACTTACTCAGCGAGACGTAATTGATTTTCTTTTTCTCATCCACGCCCAGTTGTTTACGAATTACCGCTTCCAGTTCATCCTGATACCCAACATTGGTGATCAGTTTCGTACGCAAGGCATCCTGAGCAGTCTGAATCGTCAGGTTATCGGCATACCGCTTGAGTGAATCGACCCGGAGCGAACGACTTTGTGCCACCCGAACCAGCATATGGTCGTTGATCGAATTCAGGAATGAGGTTACCTGACGGCGATTAGGCTCACTCATATCTTCCCGAATAAAGGGCTCAACGGCACTTTTGAACTCCCCAACCCGGAAAATTTCGGGCTTTAAACCCAATTTATCGAGTGTACCTTTAAAGAACGAGAGTTCGGCCTCCAGGCCATTCCATTCCAGCTCACCAGTGGGGGCCAGATAAATTTTATCGGCTACCGATGCCAGGTAGTAGCCTTTCTCGCTCATCCCCTCTGCATAGGCATACACAAACTTTTTCGACGCCTTGAAATCAATCAATGCATTCCGAATTTCTTCGAGAGACGCCCAGCCTGCCGCCGGTGTTTCGGTTTTCAGATAAATACCTTCAATATTCTTATCTTCCTTGGCGTCTTTCAACGCCTGTTTGAGTTCAATTAGACCAATCGCGTCGCCTGTTGAACGGATCGGGCCAAAATCGCCAAACGGATTATTACTGCTCCGCTCTTCGATGGGTTTATCCAAATCCAATTTGAGCACTGAATTAGAGGCCACGGACGTTTTCGTGTCGGATGAGGAAAAAGCGGCCCCTAGCCCGATGAGCATCAAAAAGCCAACGAAGGAGAAGAGAATCAATCCGACGATGGTGGCTAAAACATATTTAAGAAACTGCATCATGAATAACTTAACCGTTGTGTGTCGCTACACTAATTACGCAAAAGTAACGTCTATTTGAGGCATCCCATCGAAAAAATGTTGAGTGCACCATGGAGTGGATAAATGGCATAGGGCAGAGGGCGTATGGCAGAGGGGTTATATTCGCCCCCAAGTCATACGCCCTCTGCCCTATGCTGTTAAACGATACCCTACATCAACTTATAATCGTTGATAGATGTTTGAATCACTTCCCAAGCCTCGGCCTGACCATATACGTTGGCCAACTCCATAGCAACGGGTTCATCGGGCAATGTCTTGTACGTCAGGAAGTAATGGCGTAGTCGCTTCACAACGGCTTCCGGTAGTTGCTCCAGCTCAGTATACTGCCCATACATGGCATCCCCTTTGAGCACAGCAATGATTTTGTCGTCGGCTTCACCTTTATCGATCATACGGAATCCGCCAATAGGAATAGCCTGTAAGATCAGGTCACCGTGCGTGATTTCCCGTTCGGTCAGTACACAAATGTCGAGGGGGTCACCATCGCCCATGCTGACAACTTTACCCGATTTTTCAGTGGCCAGTTTAGCAATCTGATCTCCGCAGAAAGTCTGTGGAATAAAGCCGTAGAGAGCAGGCAATACGTTGGAGTATTGTTGAGGGCGATCTATCTTCAGAAAACCAGTGGTTTTATCAATTTCATATTTAACGGTATCGGTCGGGACGATTTCGATAAAGACCGTCACTTGTTTGGGTGCCAAATCCCCAATTGGAATACCATGCCAGGGGTGTGCTTTAAAATTACTCTTCATTCGTGTTGTATATATAGATTAATTAATAATGTGAAATGGATAATGAAAAATGGATAATGAGCATCAGGAAGACTGTACTGCCTTCCTTAATACATTATGCATTTTTCATTATTCATTTATTCAGATAATCGTTTTTTGCTCCAAAAAGCCGACTCGTTCGGCTACCATTTGATCACCCGAGCGATTCAGGCTCTGACGAACCAGCAATTCACCCAGAAAACCCGCCAGAAACAATTGAACCCCCAAAATAATAGCCACCAGGCCAAAAAAGAAAAGTGGGTTATCGGTCACGTTCCGAAACTTGACGCCATTGGCAATGTTAATTAGTTTCTCAACAATCAGCCAGATAGCCAGTACTGAGCCGATAAAAAACGATAACGTTCCGAAGGTACCAAAAAAGTGCATCGGCCGTTTGCTGAATCGGTGAACGAACGCAATAACCAGCACATCCAGAAACCCGTTTACAAACCGTTCCAATCCAAATTTAGTAGTCCCATACTTACGGGCACGGTGCTGGACAACTTTTTCGCCGATTCGGCTAAACCCATTCCAGTTCGCCACAATGGGCAGGTTCCGGTGCATATCGCCGTACAAAGCAGGTGCAATGGTTTTGACCACTTTTTGTCGGTACGCTTTCAGGCCGCAGTTGAAATCGTGCAGTTGAACGCCTGAAATCCAGCGCGAAACAGCATTGAACAATTTCGTCGGCAAGGTTTTGGTAATAGGGTCATAGCGTTTCTGTTTCCAGCCCGACACCAAGTCATACCTATCCTCGGTTACCATCCGATAAAGCTCCGGTATTTCGTCGGGGCTATCCTGCAAATCGGCATCCATAGTGATTACAATCTGACCACGTGCCGCCAGAAAACCCGATTGCAAAGCCGCTGTTTTACCATAGTTCCGGTTAAACCGTATGCCCCGGACATTCGGGTTTACGCTCGACAACTGTTCGACAATAGCCCAGGAATCGTCGGTACTCCCGTCATCGACAAACAGAATTTCATAGGTGTAGTGCTGTTCCGTTACAACCCGAACGATCCAGTCGTGTAGTTCGGGTAACGATTCGTCTTCGTTATAAAGTGGAATCAGAACGGTCAGTTGAATTAATTCAGTCATTGGATTGAGGCTCCGTTAATTGACTCATTAACTGCACTGTTGAATTAGCCTGAATTTTAGGTTTCAGTTCAACCATACAGTTTATACTCGTTTGCTGGAGAAACTTTGGGCAAACGCTATCTTTACCAGAAACAAGTTTTTGCCGGAATTCGCTCTCGTTAATCGTATTATTCAACTCTCTAATCTCCTTTGTAACGTACACTGCGTTTCCAACAGCAAAGGTAGTTGTCAAAATTGGAAGCGAGTGCATAGAAGGTCATTCCTGCTCTAAATTCATCGACCGATTCTAAACCATCCAGAATATATTCTAGATAAAATCCATCGATCCTTTTCCATTTACCCCAGACATTACTGCAAAATTATCAGAATATCAGATAAAAGTCCTGAAGCAACGCCCTGAACTCAGCGGTATAGGCCACCCCTGACTTACTTTGGGGATTGTGTTCGTAGATGGTCAGGGTTTCGTCGATCGGTTCAGCGTTTACGAATGAGAATCCGGTTATAACCCGAAAGAAAGGCTTTTGCTCATGGTGCCGCAACGAAAGCCTTCTGAAAGGATGCAAACCAAAATTTTGAGCCAACTCAGCCAGTTTGCCAGCTTCATAAGGCGGTAACAATACCCACCATTGCCCGTCCGGTTTCATCAGTCGAACAACAGCTTCAACCAACTCACCAAACGGTAGTTCATCCGTATGCAACGCTCGATTGACAGCCGCATCGGGTGACCGAAGATGGTTTGTGTAGAAAGGTGGATTGGTCAGAATTCGATCATAAATACGCTCATCCCCAAAATTCTGAATCCGGCTATGAAACACAGCTACTCGCTCCCTAAACGGACTGGCAGCGCTATTTTCCGTAGCCTGGGTAAATGCATTTTCATCGACCTCTACCGCATCAATCGTTGCCGTCGGATTTCGTTGGCCCGCCATCAGTGCCAGCAACCCCGTTCCTGTACCAATATCCAGCAGTCGCTCCACTGTTGTCTTGTTCAGTGTACCCCTGGCTCCTTCACCTACATCGGCATAGGCACCCAGCACACAGGCATCCGTACAAACCTTCATGGCGGTACGTTCCTGGTGAATGGTAAATTGTTTGAAGGCGAACATGAACCGGGATTTAACTGATTGGCTGATTCACAGGATTTTGTTTTGTCTCAATAGAGTACTGATGTTATCAGGATAGAGTATGATTGACAATAGACATTAGATACAATCAGTGTTTTAAACAGTAAATCGAAAGTAGAATCTGTTTAATCCATCAATCAGCTAAATCCCGGTTCTTACTTTCGTCCAAAATCGGCTGGATTTTCACCCCAGACTGTCGTTTCCCATTTTAAGACAGGATTGGCGTAGCGATGTGTCTGGAGCCAGGTTTCAGCCCGATCGAGGAGTTCGAATAGTTCGGCGTTTCGGTTTGTTTCTTCCAGCTTGGTATTGGCTTTCTTCTTTTTTACCCAACCGATCGCTGTTCGGGAGTCGGAATAAACGGGGATGTTGCTGCCTTTTTGGTGCAACAACGCCAGCGCGTGGACAATAGCCAGAAACTCCCCAATGTTGTTGGTTCCATCCCAATAGGGTCCTTTCAGAAATAACCGCTGTCGGGTGGCAAGGTAGATGCCCTGGTATTCCATATCGCCCGTAGCGGTGTTCCAAGCCGCATCGACCACCAGACTATCCAGAATGGGCTCCCCCACCAGTTCATCCAGTTTACCCTGTTTGGCAGGACTTTTTGGCCCCTGTCCCATGTGGAGATGGGGTTTCTCCTTGAACGCTTTCAGCGCAGCCGGTTTGCTATCGAACGATTTAAACAAGGGTTTGGCAAAACCATCGGTCTGCGCTTTGGCCTCGTCCCAACTGTCGTATACACCCGGCTTCCGGCCCTGCCAGACCACATAATATTTAGGCTTTTTCTGAGCCATCGATTCTCTAAATTCAACGATTAAATGAGGTAATCAACCGACCGGACAAACGCTTGTTTCCCACCATTGCCGATCAATGATTGATCAAAATAACACGTTTCTCTTCAATAGTGCGCTCCTTTTAGACGGTTTCTATACAAATTTGCTCCCCATAGAGTTGAACCTAAATCGGCAATTGATCAGTCAGCGTGGCGATTGACCGTATCGAATTTCACAAAGGCAAAACACCTTTATCTGTCCATTTTCGCCTGCTGATAGCCAGCTTTTTTAATTCGCCTGATCTTCCCGTCGCTTTTGGTCATTATGTACATTTCCTTTGTAAACCGATTGTACGTGATACGAAGATCCACGCGCTTTGAGCCCGACAGCTCTACCAGGTTCGTAGGTTTTCCATCCTGCATGATGGTCAGTTCCTGCACCGAGTGGTCTGTCAGATTCTTATCAATATTGGCGAAGAACACGCGTCCTCTGGCAATGTCTCCGAAAACGTATTTGTGCTTCAATGCCTCGATTGGGCCCTCATAAACATAGCCCCCGCTAATTGCATTGCCGTCGATATGGTCGTATTGCAGGAGTGGTCTGATAAACTTGTCAGATTTTGTGTCGGGCACAGGGTACACATTCTTCAAATCCTTCGATGAGATGCCGAAATTCCCTTCCCGTACATTCCATCCATAATCGCCCCCTTTCTGGATAACATTCACTTCTTCAAAATTGGACTCGCCTACATCAGTGCATAATAACCGGCCATTATACCAGGCCTGTCGGTGCGGATTGCGGAAACCATAGGCATAAATTTCCTTGTACACCCCAGCATCCTTATCAGCCACAAACGGATTATCGTCTGGGATACCATACTGTCCGTTTTTGCTGTTTCGCCCCAAAGGATCAATTCGGATCAGGGTACCCAGCAGGGAGGTCAGTTTGTGGCAAAGCTCCGGGTGCTTATTGATCGTTGAGCCACCGTCGCCGATACCGATGTATAACTTGCCATAGTCCTGTGAACCCTTGAGTGCTTCTGGATTAAATCCAATATCCTGCACGCCATGTGCGGAGGACGGCATATTGACGCGCAGCAGTCCTCTCCGCTTACCCGTGAATACAGGGGTCGTTAGATCATCCATGTGCCACTCCGACACCACCCATTGCAAAGCCACTTCCACCGAGTCACTGTAGCTGTAATCAGCCCGTTTGCCCTTGAACGACTCTGTATGTGTCGTATAAATAAGCCCGTTTTTTAGAAAGTCGGGATGAAAGGCAAAACTGCCCAAGCCTGTGCCCAGCCCCGGTTCGTTGATAAAATTCTCGATCAGGGGCCGCACATCCAGAAATGTACTGACTTCTTTTCCAGCGATGCGGTAGATCAGCCCACGTTGATCACTGACAAACTGTGTCCCATCGCCCGACGGGTGAGCCCGCATGGTGGCAATTCGGGTACGGGGCATTTTATCGCTGGATGGCGGGATGGTCATAAACTCTTCCAGCTCGATGGTGAGGTTTGATTGAGCTACAGGCTCCGTTAATCGTGTAGTAGCGCCACTCGTATTGTTGCTAACCGCCAGCGGCTGACTATTATTTTTTCGAGTCTCGTCGGCAATGTAGGCCACAATGGATTTCAGCTCATCGTCTTTCAGAAAATCGAATCCCGGCATGATCATCTTGTACCGTTTCGACAGACTTACCGCCCGCGTATTTCCCGACTCAATCGCTTTCTGTGGATTCTTCATAAACGCAATGAGTTCATTCTCAGAAAGCAGCCGGGTAATGCCACCCAGTTTCGGCCCGATTCCATCCTGTTCCAGTGCATGACAGGACACACAATGCGTTTTAAAAAGCGCTTTTCCCGGCAAATCATCCGGCATTGTCTGCATTCGGTCAGATACCGACAAGTCGTGGTTGTTGGGAACAGTAAGCCATACCAATGCAAGAAAAGGAAGGCTATAGAGATAACGTAACGAAAAGGTCATACATAAACGGTCAACCTGTTTAAAAGCGTAGATAAGTCAGCAACTACCATTCGGCCACCCTTATCCCGTCTGAACGCACCGCTTGTTGCCTCCTTCGCTTCACCAGACAGATTAGGCAGCACAAAAAATATAAAAAACTTTTCCTCAAAACTATTGGTTGATATATCAACACAATAGTACATTTGCGGTATGATTACGAACAGAGAAGAGGAATTAAAGGCGAGGTTTTCGAAACGAATGGGCCGTTCACTCATTTTTACGGCGAATCATATGGGGCATCTACTGGCCAAACAATCGAATCGGGAACTCACCCGATTGGGTTTCACTCTCCAGATTGAGCAGGTGCCAATTCTATTTATGGTTTATTTTTCCGGTGAGGACTTACTATCACAACAGGAAATCGCGAATATGTTGCAGAAAGATAAATCGGGTATTCAACGCTCCCTACGCACCTTGGAACGGGATGGTTACCTCCGTATTGTACCCGATAGTATTGACCGACGCAAGAATTTGATTCAGTTGACCCCGGCTGGAAAAATGGTGGTTGAAAAAGCCATTGAAACCGCTGAAACAATTGATAAGCAAGTAACCGATCAGTTAACTGCGGAAGAGCTTGATGCATTCCTGGCCACGCTACGTAAAATTTCTTCGATACTCGAGAAGTAACTTTTTTTTAATTAAATAGTTGATAGGTCTACAGTAGACACCTCAACTTAATTGGACGTATGAAACAAAAAATTGCACTGAGTTTATTCGTACTGCTGGCCCAGGCTGGTTGGGCTCAGTCTACACAGAGTTTTCGGCTGAAAGACTGCATTGATTATGGTCTACAGCACTACGGTACAGTTCGTATCGCCCAGAACCAAGTAGAGAATGCCAATCAGCAGGCTCGCCAGGCATTGGGTCTGTATTTACCTCAGGTATCAGCAACCGGAACACTTACGGATAATGTGAAGCTTCAAAAAAGCGTTATCCCGGCTGGGGTATTTGGACCCGAACCCCAGGTCTTCATTATTGGTCAAAAATACCAGACCAACGTTACAGCACAGGCCAGTCAAACGATTTATGACCGCTCATTACTGCTGGGTATTAAAGCGGCTAAACCCAATCAGCGGCTGGCTGATCTGAACACTCGTCAAACCCGCGAGGACATTATTTATAATATAGCAAGCAACTACTATCAGGTGTTTGTGGCGCAACAGCAAATTGCCCTCCTTCGGGATAATCTGGAGCGCACCCAACAGGTGCTCAACATTTTAAAGTTGCAACGGGACAATGGAGTTATTCAGCCCGTAGATTATACGCGTACTGAGGTCAGCTATAATAGTACACAGTCGCAATTGACGCTGGCCGAAAACGATTATAGTTTAGCCCTGAACCGATTGAAATACCAGATGGGATTGCCGCAGGAGCAGGAGCTAACCTTATCGGACTCCACCTTGCTAACGCAGTTACCCGTGATAGAACAGTTGCCCTTTGAGTCCCAAAACCTCGTCTCATTTCAACAGTCGGCCACTAATCTGGACTTACAACGACTGCAACTGGAACGGATTCGGGCCGGTTATATCCCAACCGTTTCACTAACGGCCAACTACGGAACGGTCAATTTAGGGGCTCAAACGATTGATAAACTATTCACCAATTTTGTCGGCTTTGGAAGCATTGCCCTGCGGTTCAGTATCCCCATCTTCGATGGCTTTCAGCGCGATGCCCAGATCAAGCAGCAACGGCTAACGGTACTGAATCAGGAAGAGCAGCAACGTCTGAATGTGGCCGCTTACCGGCTCCAGTTCAACAACGCCCAGTCGCAGATTCAGCGGGCGCAAACGAACGTTCTGAACGGCGACCGAAACGTTAAGCTGGCTCAGGAAGTGTATAACATCACGACACTGCAATACAAACAGGGTGTCAAGTCGCTGACCGATCTGGTCAACGCGGATACGTCTTACCGGCAAGCCCAGTCCGATTACATCAATTCGCTCATTAATCTGTACCAGGCCCGGCTCGATCTCGAACAATCGAAGGGCACCTTACTTACTTTCTATAATCAACTCTAGGTCGTTAGCAGCCAATACAACCGAAAGCCATGAAAAAGACAACACTTATTATTATCACGTCGGCACTGGCCATCGTCGCTTTGATCGGCTTCCGACTGGCGTCGAACAAAGAGAAGATCGATGCCCAGAACAAACCGACCGTCAATACGAACGTAGCCATTCCGGTAACCGTCAACCGTGTAGAGGAAGGAACAGTTAGTCAGCAGCTTATCAAAACAGGTAACCTCATCCCCTTCCGCGAGGCCACTATTACGGCCACTACAGCCGGTAAGGTGACCCGCGTCAATTTCGATCTAGGAACGCAGGTAAGGCAGGGCCAAACTCTGGTCGAACTGGATAACCGCCTGAAAGAACTGTCGTTGCAGGCCACCCAACTGAATATCGACAAGTTGAAGAAAGATGTAAACCGTTATAACACGCTTCTGGCCGGAAATGCCACTACCGAGATCCAGGTCAACGAAACGAAGTATAATTACGAAAACGCGGTTAATCAGGCGGAGCAGATCCAAAAGCAGATTCAGGATGCGAATGTAAAAGCGCCGATCAGTGGACAGATCGTGCAGAAAGCCATTGAGCCTGGGGTATACATCACAGTTGGCAGCACCCTGGGTAAGGTACTGGATGTGGCCCGCCTGAAGGTAGATGTACTGGTCAATGAAAGCGATGTGTACCAGCTCCACAAAGGCCAGGCGGTAAAGGTGACCGCCGATGTGTTTCCAGGAAAGGTTTTCAGCGGACAGATTTCCTACATTGCCCCACAAGGCACCGACGAACATAACTATCCGGTCGAGATCACCATTAGCAATGCCAATGGCCTGAAAGCCGGCACCTTCGTCAACGTTGATTTCTCGCAGAAATCAAATCAGAAAGCCTTACAGATTCCGCGCATTGCCCTGGTCGAAAGCATCAAGAATCCGTACGTGTACGTGGTCGAAAACAATGTGGTTCACCAGCGCAAGATTACCGTCGGTCGTGATTTTGGCGATACCATCGAAGTACTAAATGGCCTGTCGGCTGGCGATGTCGTTGTTACAACGGGCCAACTGAACCTGGGCGAAGGCAAACCTGTGCAAATTACAAAATAAGCGAAAGAGTGAAAGAGCGAAAGAGTGGGCTGACGCTCCACTCAATACGCTCGACTTTATTCACTCTTTCACTCTTTCGCTCTTTCACTCTTTGAATCATGTCAATAACCGAGATCGCCATAAAACGGCCGTTACTGGTAACGACCATCTTTACTGTACTGATTTTGTTCGGTTTCCTCAGCTACCAGCAATTATCGTACAACCTGTTGCCTAAGTTTGAAGCCAACGTCATCAGTGTGGCTACGACCTACCGGGGTGCTTCGGCCGACGAAGTGGAAACCAACGTAACCAAACGTATTGAAGACGCGTTGTCGTCGCTGGAAGGGCTGGACCGTATGACAGCCACCTCGCAGGAAGGCGCTTCAATTGTGATTATCCAGCTTAAAAACGGTGTCGATGTGACGTTGGCGCAGCAGGATGCCCAACGCAAAATCGAACAGATTATCAATCTGTTACCAGACGAAGTCGACCGTCCGATCCTGAATAAGTTCTCGACAGACGAGATTCCGGTGCTGCGAATGGGTGTAACGGCCAATTTGTCGCCAACGAAATTGTACGACCTGATCGACGACGAACTAAAACCGCAGCTTTCCAACGTGGCCGGGGTTGGCCAGGTAAACGTGATTGGCGGTAATGAACGTCAGATTCAGGTCAACGTCGATGCCGAGAAACTGCGGGCCTATGGGGTTTCGATCGGTCAGGTATCACAAGCCATCAACGCAGCCAACACCAGCTACCCGGCCGGTCAGTTGGAAACCCAGCAATCACAATACTCAATCCGGTTCGATGCGTCGGTCGAGACCGTCAATCGACTGCGGAATCTGGTTATTGCCCGACGGACCGACGGCAGTGAGGTTCAATTAAATAATGTGGCCGAAGTGGTCGATGCCGTCGCGAAACCAACGGCTATCAACCACATCAATGGTCTACCATCTATTGGTGTTCAGATTCAAAAGCAGTCGGATGCCAACGCCGTTTCGGTGAGTGAACTGGTTCGCGCACGAATTGCTCAGCTTGAAAAGCAACACAGCGATGTAAAGTTGAAATTCAACATTGCCTCCGACCAATCGACCTACACGCTGGCATCGGCGCATGCGGTGGTAGACGACCTTTTCCTGGCGGTACTGATCGTTTCGGTCGTGATGCTGTTGTTCCTGCATAGCTTCCGGTCATCCTTATTCGTACTAGTGGCCTTGCCTTCGTCTATGATTCCGACGTTCATTCTAATGTATGTTTCGGGTTTCTCACTGAATCTGATGACGCTGATGGCGCTCTCGCTGGTGGTTGGTATTCTGGTCGATGACTCGATTGTCGTTTTGGAAAACATCAACCGGCACCTCGAAATGGGGAAAGACCGGGTTAAGGCGGCCTTGGAAGGCCGGAACGAAATTGGCTTCACGGCATTAGCGATCACGCTGGTGGACGTTGTGGTGTTCGTTCCGCTTGCCATGACTGGCGGACTGATCGGAAATATTCTGCGGGAGTTTTCACTCGTGGTGGTGTTTTCGACTCTGATGAGCCTGGTCGTTTCCTTTACGCTGACGCCTTTGCTGGTATCGCGATTCGGCAAGCACGAACCCCTGAATCCGAACTCCTTGTGGGGCAAACTGAACCTGGGTTTTGAAAACCTCCTGACCCGGATCACCAATGCATACGGGCACATACTGGAGTCGGTACTGGGGCATAAGCGCTGGATTTTTCTGGCCGTTATTGGGTTACTGATTGGCTCAATCGCCTTGGTACCAGCCGGATTTATCGGTGCGGCCTTTATGCCACAAAGCGATCAGGGCGAGATGAGTGTTCAGTTAGAATTAGCTCCAACGGCTTCTATTTACCAGACCAATTCAGTATCGCAACGGGCTGAACAACTCATTCTGAAGCATCCCGAAGTAACCAACGTATTTACCAATGTCGGGTATACCAGTAGCGGGATTGCAACCTCATCGAACAGCAACATCGTCGATCTGAACGTGAAGCTGGTTGACAAAAAACAACGGACCGTGTCGACGGACGATTTTGGGCAGATTCTAAAACGGGAAGTTGGGCAGATTCCCGGCGTTAAAGTTACCGTTAGCCCGGTAGGTATTGTTGGGGCGTCACAGGCCCCGATTCAGATTGCCGTTAAAGGAACCAATCTGGCCAGTATCCGGCAAGCCGCTGCTCAGGTGAAGGATGTAGTTACGTCTGTTGCAGGGACGCAGGATGTGAAGTATTCTGTGAAAGACCCTAAACCTGAAGTGACTGTAAGCCTTGATCGGGAGAAAATGGCGCAACTGGGCATCAGTGCTTCGGATGTAGGGATTGCCCTGCAAAATGCATTCCGAGGGAATGACCTGTCGAAGTTCAAGCAGAACGGCAATGAATACGACATCCTGATTAGTCTGGATCGGTTCGACCGTACGAATCCACAGGATGTCAGTCGTCTGACGTTTGTCAACAACCAGGGTCGAACCTTCGAACTGTCGCAATTTGCCCGGGTGCAGGAACAAACAGGAGAGAGCGTACTGGAACGAATCGACCGTCTGTCGTCTATTACGGTTAACGCGCAGGTTGTCGGACGCCCGGTCGGTACCGTTGGCGCAGACATTCAGGCCAAAATGGCAAAGGTCAAGCTTCCTGAAGGCGTTACGGTTCAGTATCTGGGTCAGTTGCAGCAACAGTCCGATGCATTCGGTAGCTTGGGTCTCGCCCTGATGATTGCCATTTTGCTGGTGTACTTCATCATGGTAGCTCTCTACGAAAGTGTGGTATATCCATTCGTGGTGTTGTTCTCGATACCAGTTGCCCTGATCGGTGCCTTACTGGCCCTGGCTCTCACGATGCAAAGCCTAACGGTGTTTTCGATTGTAGGTATGATTATGCTGCTAGGTCTGGTTGCCAAGAACGCGATTCTGATCGTCGACTTCACCAATCAGCTTAAAGCTGAAGGCTATGACGTGATTCACGCACTAATTGAAGCGGGTAAAGAGCGGTTACGTCCTATTCTGATGACCACTCTGGCCATGGTGTTCGGTATGCTGCCTATCGCGCTGGCGAGTGGTGCCGGTGCCGAAACCAAAAACGGTATGGCCTGGGTAATCATCGGCGGTCTGACATCGTCACTCCTACTCACCTTGTTGGTCGTACCTTCGGTATACCTGGTCGTTGACCGAATTATTGCCCGGTTTTCAAAGAAGAAGGTAACCCCGAAAAAACCACAGGAGCTTGACGTAGCCAAAGCCATTAGTTAGCCACTCCATGTATCGCGGGTCTTCAGCCCGCGTGGCCGAAGGTTAGATTTAGGTAGTCAGTTCAAGGCTATACTTCGGCTAGGTGGGTTTGAGAACCGCGATACAGATTTATATCTGCTGGCTAAGCAACAAAAAAAGTGTCTGACGCGTATTGAAAAATACAACAATACACATCAACAATGCGTACTATTCATCTATCACACTGGCCGTTAAGGCCGCCGTTTATAGACTAAGTGTAACTATGGATAATGAACAAGAGAGGTTGGTTTGAGCGACCATGCCTACTCAGTGTTCCTTGTCCATGACGCATTTCAAACAATTCACTACTTATGACAAACTACGAACGAGCATTTCAAAAACTACAGCAATTTCTCTCCCGAACATTTACGTTACCCTACTCGACCATTGCCGCCTATCAGCAACTACAAGGTACGCTTGGCCTGAGTGAATGGGAATTTACCGAAGCCGTTGTCGTACTGGAAACGCATTTTGGTGTTGTACTACCCGACGAAGCGCTCACACCCCGACTGACGGTGGGTGAATTGTGTACGCTGGTCAGTCAGCAGGCAGGCATACCAAACCGATAAATCTCCAGAAAGTATTTTAGACAAATACCTAAAGGATACACTTCCAGGAAAACACTCGTAGGGTAAAACTCGTGATTCAACCGATCTGAATGGGCATTCGGATCGGTTCTTTTTTGATTACCTGCTGCTGGCAATAACTTTCCAACCGTTATCGTATAAATAACTATTAGCTGTAAAACGCCACCAACCCACTAAACGAACGCACTTATCTTGTTCTGCTCATGAATGCAATCTCCATCATAGGTCTTGCTCCGCTGATAGCCAGCCTACCCAACTCAAGCACAAGTGGCCTGTTTATCAATCACCTGGAAAACGTCCTCGGCACCTCGTTTGATCTTAAAATTGCCGCTCGCTCTTACACAGCAGCTCGACAGGCTGAACAATCGATTTTGGCTGAAATCGAGCGACTGAATACGGTACTGAGCGGTTATCGGTCCGATAGCGAATTCAGCCAGTGGCTGGCGGCTCCTCTCCATGAACCCGTTGTTGTTTCCGACGACCTGTTTGCTGTGCTAAGCACATTTGACACATGGCATGCCCAAACGTCAGGGGCTATCAGCGCAGCCGCCCAGCAGCTCAATCAACTTTGGCAGCAAGCTGCTCATCGCCAATCAGCGCCAACCGAGACGGAACGTCAACAGGCCGTGGAAGCAATTAACCAGACGCATTGGCGACTCGATGCCGATCAAAAAACCGCAACCCGATTGACCCAGGTACCGCTTCGGTTACATACGTTTACCAAAAGTTACGTGCTCGATCGAGCAGCCAACGTAGCGTTCAATGCTCCAAGCATTGATGGATTGGTACTCAATAGCGGGGGCGACATCGTGGTTCGGGGTAATTGGCAGGAACCCGTTTCCGTTGCCAATCCACAGGCCGATGCCGAAAATGCTGCACCCATTGCTCAACTACAGGTAAAAAATGGGGCCATAGCCACCAGTGGAAATTACCGCCGGGGGTATCAGGTTGGCAGTGAATGGGTATCGCATATCATGGACCCGCGTACAGGTTTACCGGCTCAGGAGGTTATCAGCGCAACGGTTCTCCATCCTGATGCGGTTACGGCTGGCGCATTGGCAACGGCTTTCAACGTGTTGTCCCCTTCCGAAAGCGAAACGCTGGCCACTCAGTTACCCAACACCGAATACCTGCTGGTCACCCGCGACGGTCAAACGGTAAGCAGTGCCAATTGGCCAGCGACTACCTTACCCGAAGCCTCGTCAGGTTCTCCGAGACCGTTAACAACGGCTCATCTGATTTCGCTACCCGTTAAAGACAAGCTGTGGAATCCTAATCAGGAGTTGCAGATAACCCTGGAACTGGCTCGCTTTGAAGGGCGTTCACACCGACCGTTCGTAGCAGTTTGGGTTGAGGACGAATCCGGGAAGCCCGTCCGACAACTGGCTCTGTGGTATAACAAACCTCGCTGGCTACACGATCTGCGGGAATGGTACAACCTGCAAACCGACAAGGCCGCTTCCGTTACTAGTGCAACCCGATCACCGGGTGAGTATACACTAGTCTGGGATGGAAAAGATGATGATGGACAGTTTGTAAAACAGGGTAAATACACCATCCTGATCGAAGCGGCTCGGGAGCATGGCTCGTATCAGCTCATTCGCCAGACGATGGATTTCAATGGAAAAGTTAAACAGCAACCCCTCCCCGGAAATGTCGAAATCACAGCAGCAGCCCTGGATTACCGCGAAAAAGCAGCAGCTCGCTAATGGCCACCCCACGCGGCAACAACCAACCCCAAAATCAGCGGGAGGGGTCCGCTGGGCAGGGGTAGTCCGCTGGCTGCACCTCTACCTATCGGTAGTGAGCTTTATACTGGTACTCTTTTTTGCGGTAACGGGCCTTACGCTTAACCATGCCGACTGGTTCGACGATGCTACCCAAACGACAGAACTCAAAGGAAAACTCAATCCTGCGTGGGTAGCTGGTACGGATACGGGCACCGTTAACAAACTGGCCATTGTCGAGTACCTGCGGGCAACCCACCAGCTAAAAGGCATGGTCAGTGAGTTTCGGATCGACGACCGGGAGTGTTCCCTGTCCTTTCACGGACCGGGTTACTCGGCCGATGCGTTTGTGAAACGACCCGATGGCACCTATGCGATCACCGAAACCAAAATGGGGATGATGGCAGTACTCAACGACCTGCATAAAGGCAGGGATACAGGCCGGGGCTGGGCATGGGTCATCGACATCGCTGCCGTATTCATGACAATGGTTTCGCTAACCGGATTAGCCCTGTTGCTCGTCCTGAAAAAACGTCGAGTCAGTGGTCTTGGCTGGTTAGTAATCGGGGGCATTGCCACTGGACTAGCGTACTGGTTACTGGTCGTTTAGACAACAGATAGAACGCAGATTGTCATGATAATTATGATTAACACGGATCTTGATTAATCATAATTATCATGACAATCTGCGTTCTATTCAGAACTTAGGCTAGGGCTTTCCGGGCTTCGCGGTCCGGATCGTTGGCCAGCGCGGGAACATCGTCCAGAATCATGGTTTCACCGTTCTGAGTCGTGTAAGGTTTCCAGTTGGGTAAACCACCGCCATTCGGATTACCCGTTTTCATAAAATTGATAAACGAGCCCGCCATCTTTTCCGACAACGCCCTTGGGCGCTTCCCTCCACCCGTATGGGTAAGCATAAGGTCGGTATTGTAGAACCAGAAACAGATGTCGTCGCAGTGGAACGCCCGCATCCGTCCATCGAACAGGGGCGGTTGCCAGCCAAACCAGGCCACATAGACGGGTGCTTTATGCTGTGACGCTTTGGCATCGGCGGCCGCAACGGCATTTTTCCGATTCGACACAATCAGAGCCCATAGCTCTATCGGCCGCGCTTTCGGGAAATTTCGCGCATAAGCATCGACAACATCGCCCGATTTATCACCAAAGCGTGGTTTGAGCTTCTCCTTCACCTGATCCAGCGAAATAGCTTCTAGTGAAGCGTCAGTCCGGTTGGGGTTCATTTCGTGAAAGGTCGTACAGATCATCAGCGGAATGTCGGCCGAGAAATGGTTCGGATCACTGAAAAAGGCCCCTTTACTCAAATAATCCCCATCGCCAACGGGTGAATAACCTCCCCGCTGAATACCCATTCGTTTCGCTTCGTCGGCCATTTTTTCGACTGCCCGATTGGCGATGGCAATGTACTCAAGCCAGGGAATCTGCTGAAGTTTTTCGATTTCGCCTTGTTTCAGTCCAGCCTCTTCCATAACCTTCTGGCCCAGTTTCTCGGCATATTCCTTATTGGCTCCGGCCAGCGAGCTACCACTCAACGCCACCGCCTTATGAAACAGCCCTTTTGCCGATGGCATATTCATCAGCGTCGTTACCTTAGCTCCCCCACCCGACTGCCCAATGATGGTCACGTTGTTGGGATCTCCACCAAAATTGGCGATGTTGTTTTTGACCCATTCCAGAGCTGCCACCATATCCAGATTACCCACGTTGCCAGAAGCGGCATGACCACCCACGGCTTTCAGATCCGTGTAGCCCAACGGTCCGAGCCGATGGTTGAGCGAGCAGAAAACCACATTACCAAACCGGGACAGATTTTCGCCATGATAACCATCCTGTTCAATGCCGTTTCCATTCGTGAAACCACCCCCATGCAGCCAGACCACAACCGGGCGCTTCTGTTTGTCTAATGCCGGCGTCCAGACATTGAGTTTCAAACAATCTTCCGACACATCGTCGTAGTTCCAGTGGTCGACAAACGACGCGTAAGGATTCGCATAGCGTTTCTCCATGATCTGCGGAGCCGAGTTCCCCCACCACAGCGCAGGCCGTACGTCGGTCCAGGGCGTAGGTTTTTGCGGGGGCATGAACCGATTTTTACCGGACGTATCAGCCCCATAGGGAATCCCTAAAAACTGATGAATACCTCTGAGGATAAACCCTCTCACTTTGCCGTATTCGGTATTGGCCACAGCGATGTTGTCGCCCACGAATAATAGTTGATCATCACCAGTTGGCTTTGTCACTTTAGGGCGATTTGGACCAGCCGCATCAGATGAGTACGGTACGCCTAAACCAGCTACACCAACTCCCAGCGATTGTAAAAAATTACGTCTTGAAGCGTTCATCGTTGACTGTGTTAGAAAGTTAAAGATTGGTTAATCCGGCTACTGAAAACCATAGAAAGCGTTAAGTAATAAGCTTACTGTCAAAAAGACATAATGAGCTTTTTTTACTCTTAGCCAATTTCATTAGTTTCTGACATTCACCGGATTTACCACCGATCTATACCAACGCCAACTCAGCTTTCATCGTCTCATATACGTCTAATCCTTTACGGGTTAGCAAACCCCGAATGAACTGATGCTTTATCGCTTCGTCGGAGGTTTCATAGGGTGTTTCCCGCTGGCTTTGATCGGCCCATAACCAGGCGATTACCCCCAAATCCAGATCGGCCCGATAAACAGCCTGCTCGATGCCGTGTTGTAGATTGCTGACCAGAATGGTGTTGATGTATTCGGCCCGGAATTGTTGAAAGTAACTCAAGACGGTGGGATAATGCCGTTCAATATCCCGAAACAGATTCGGATTTACGGTTCGTCGGTAATGGATTAGCCGATTCCAGATCAGCATGGCTTCCAGAATGGGGTTATCTACGCGCGTAAGAATGGCGTTAGCCTCCCGCAGGTTTTCGTTCAACTGGTTTTCCAGCATCAGTCGAACCAGTTCTTCTTTGCTATCGAAATACTGATACACGGTCTTCTTAGAGATACCGAGTTCCTGGGCAATATCTTCCAGCCTGACGGTTCGCACGCCAAATTGGTTAAACAGATGCCGGGCTTCGGCAATAATTCGTTCTTTCATGCCTATTCGCTCTATAGCTGTATAAGTACATAGGGGCTAAATAGTTAATCAGATCAGCCTCAAATTGAAAAAATAAGCATCGGGTTTCTTCGAACCCTCCCAAAAAGGAGTCTCCCCACCTGAGGCTTAGTTTGCCAGCAAGTGGGGAGACATCCGGTACGTTCGGGTATGAACGGGTATGCGACTTATTAGCGATCGCGCCGAATAGTCCAGATCATATAGGCGAGTAAACCCGCTACCAGGCCTAAGTCCAGGCCCCGCGCTACATGAAACGAAACCGGGGTTGGCATTTCTACGATTCCATGTTCATCGGTAATAGCCGCCTGTTTTACATAGCGTCCGCCGGAGGACGGAATCGAGCGAGATTCGAATTCGTGCGCCAATCGATTCAATCCTAATTCCAGTTCAAGTCCACGTACTGCTATACCATGCCCGGTTCCAGCCGCTAACGGATTGAGATTATTCAATTTAATTACCGATTGTTTAGCCGCTTCCCAATCGCAGGTAAAATAGGCTGGAGGTCCATGAAACTCTTCGCGCTGGGTAGCCACCGCCGAAATAGCATTCTGATTGGTGGTCACGAAAGCATCGCCCGCAATGAGTGTCCGGTCTTTATCGCGAAACAGGGATATATGACCGGGGGCATGACCGGGCGTATGAATAGCTCCCCAGTCGGGTAGTTCAGGAATCAGTCCATTCTCCGCAATTGGCTGAATGGCATCGCCAAAATCCATCGGCCCAATGGGAAAAATCCACGACATATACGACATTCCTCCACCCCCAATAGCCGGATCGGGTGGTGGGTAACTCGACTTCCCGGTTAAGTACGGAATTTCCAGTCGATGGGCGTAAACGGGTACATCCCAATCGTTCAACAATGTTTTCAAGGAACCCGTATGGTCGGCATGGCCATGCGTCAGTACAATCGCTTTGGGCTTGGTACCGGGTCCGAACAGCTCTTCGGCCCGACTTTTTATGGTTCCAGCATACCCCATCAAACCGGCATCGATCAGCACCCAGGGGTTACCATGTCCGGGCTCACCAATAAAAAATACATTGACAAACAGTGTTTTCAAGCCCGCTACATCGGCAGTTACATCATACGGGTTTTTCGTACCGACCGTTATCGGCTCATCCAGTTCCAGTTCGCTTTCCATATCCGTGACGTTTATAAAAAACGGTCAGCTCAGTTCATGTCACGGTTTCAACTTGATAAAAGAACCACGATACAAACTAACCTGACCGTCTTGTAGCTCAACCTACAGATATGATGGATTGTTCAACAAAACCGACAAACGGTCTGCTTCTTAGCTGCGCTCCTCCCAAACAGTGGCTACGTTCACGATAACTTCAACGGCTTTGTGCATATCCTGAACCGACACCCATTCCAGCCGCGAATGAAACGCATGTTCCCCAGCAAAAATGTTGGGGCAGGGCAATCCCATGAATGACAGTCTTGATCCATCGGTCCCCCCCCGGATACTACGCCGTTCGGCCGAAAGGCCCGCCCGTTGAATAGCTTCCAGCGCATTATCAACCACAGCCGGGTAATGGTCCAGCACATTTTTCATATTGCGGTATTGCTCTTTAACCACAAACTGTGCCGACGAACCAGGGTAATTTACCAATACATCATTCAGCATGTTTTGCAGGTAAAGTTCTTTCTCCTGCAGGCCTACTTCCGTAAAATCGCGAATGATAAACTCCAGAACAGCCTGGTCCTGATTCCCATCCAGCCGCGTAGGATGAACGAAGCCCGCTTTCTCTTCGGTTGTTTCGGGCGAAAGGGCATTTTTGGGAAGAGCCGCTAATAAGTCAGCTGCTATTTTCAACGCATTTTCGAGCTTACCTTTGGCAAAACCCGGATGCGTACTAACGCCCTGAATCGTAATTTTTACGGCATCGGCCGAGAAGGTTTCATCTTCGAGAGTTCCTAACGCTTCCCCATCGATGGTATAGCCAAAATCGGCCCCCAGCTTCTGAATATCTACTTTTTCGGTACCCCGCCCCACCTCTTCATCGGGCGTAAAAAGCAACCGAATACGGCCATGTTTTAGTTCAGGATGCGTGAGGAGGTAATTAGCCGCATCCATAATTTCGGCCACCCCCGCTTTGTTATCAGCTCCCAGCAGCGTAGTGCCACTGGCCGTAATAATATCGTTGCCAATCTGATGCTGGAGATCAGGATGATCAGCCACACGAATTACCTGATTAGGGTCATCGGGCAGCGTAATATCGGTACCATTCCAGTTTCTATGAATGATTGGTTTTACTCCTTCGCCTGTCACATCGGGTGATGTATCGACATGTGAGCAAAAGCAAATGGTTGGCACATTCGCCTTATCAGTCGTAGCCGGAATGGTTGCATACACGTAACCCCACTCATCTAATTCAGCATCGGCAACGCCCATCTGCTGTAATTCTTCGACCAATAATCGGCTGAGGTCTTTCTGTTTGGCGGTACTTGGGTTAGCTGTTGATTGTGGATCCGATTGCGTATCAATCTGGACGTACCGCAGGAAACGCTCAACCGCCGTAAACTGGTAATCTTTCATACACGCTCATATAACTTCGGATTCTATACGCTAAAGAGAACCCGTTAACAACGAATCTACTTAGAACAAATTCCTTAAAAATGCAGCTTCATTCCTTCATGTGATGCGTTGAAACCAAGCTTTTCATAAAATCGAAGAGCATCAGGCCGTTGTTTATCTGTCGTTAACTGGATGACGTGAGCTTTTCGTTCTCTGGCTCGTTGAATGGCCCACTCAATCATTTTCTGGCCGATGCCTTCTCCCCGAACATCGTCTCGTATACGAACCGCTTCAATTTGCGCCCGAATGCCTCCCCGATAGGTCAGATACTGTATGAAACTCAACTGAAGGGTACCAATAAGGTCTCCGGTTTCGCTTTCCACCACAATCAACTCCTGATTAGGGTCTTTATGAATCGTTTCAAAAGCGTTGTAGTAAGCCTCCGGTAACGGATCTGTATAGTTTTCGCGCAACTGACCCAGTTTGTCGTTGGCCAGTAGTTTTACAATCAATGGAACATCCTGCCGGATAGCTTTTCTAAAAAGCATAAGTTCACGCGTTGGTTAGGCCAATTCGTTCAGAACTCCCTCCAGATCGGCTGGCGAGTAATTGACACTTTTCAGCGTTTTGTGATCAGCATCCCGATACACCAGAAACTTACCGTCTGATTCGATATAGTGACAGGGCACTCCTTTGGCCTGATACTCGGCAACAGTAGCTTCTGCTTCATCAACAGTCAGGCAGGCTTTGCTCATATTCGAGCGCTGTACTTCATCAAATAAGGCTTTGAATTTATGGCCCAGCCCAAACTCCAGCACAGCCCCCGACAATACGTATTGCAAATCGCACAGGGCATCGGCTACGGCAACAATGTCGCCTTCGGCAATGGCTTCGCGCAGTTCATCCAGTTCTTCTGCCAGTAAGGCCACCCGCAGTTGACAACGAGCTTCCGACGGGATTTGTGGGGTTTCTAAAATAGGGGCATGGAAGGTACGGTGGAATTCTGCCACCTGATTAAGCGAGTCGGGTTGTTGCATATATCAATGATACAATGATTGAATGATAGAATGAATGTTAAATTTTGTGCAGTATTCACTCATTCTATCATTCAATCATTCAAAATTAATTTTCGTCTTCACTCGTGAAGGAATACAGAGTTGTGTCTAAAGAAAGCTTGTTGGCATTGAAGTCACGAACGAATGCTTCGACGATGTCGTCGTTGATCTCTTCTACGTTCAGGCATACGTCCAGCGCGATGCCATAATCGGATTGCATGTCGACTTCCACATGTTCCTGCACCTTAACCGTTTCGGTTTCTTCAATCTCGTCAATAATTTCGGTCAAAGCCGTTTCGGCTTCTTCTTCCAACTCAGGCGAGATTTTATAAGTAGGCTTCCGGTCTTCAGGTGGCACGTATTCCGGGTAGGTTTTGCGTACCTGCTCTACAGCCATTTCATACACTAAACTGCTGTGGTGCAGGCGAAGCGTATAAACCAGTGTATCGAAAATAACTTCTTCGCCCTGGTACTTACCCGGAAACTGAATGTGTACGCATTCGCCTTCATCCAGTGTATCCAGGTCATCGTCTTCAACGTAAACGAATGATTTACCTTCCTTCCGACATTCCTCTTTGAGGGCGCTGATTTCTTCAGGGTCGTACCCCTCGTTTTTATAGTTTGCCATGGGACAAAGCTAATGGATAATGTAGAATGAACAATGCTGTTTACCTAGTAGCCTATTTAGCCGTTGTTCGTTATCCACTTCAACACTACCGCTTCGGCAAGGTCGATGGCATCATTCATTGGCCGGGTTTCCACCTGTTCAAGCGTATCGGCGGGCTGGTGAATACGCGGCATCCGGCCCTGATCATCCAGCCCACACAAAGCCAGCACAGGAATCCGGTTACGTACAAACCATACGCTATCGAAGTCGGCCGTATGCCAGCGTCCAACCTGTGCCCGGTCCTTAAACCGATCACTTACCAGCAGTTGTCTGGCCAACTGGGTCACTGTGTTATCATAGCGTATGCGCTCAACGGTACCCGTTTGTTCAATGACCGTAAGCTTTCCAGCTCCGAGTGTATCAAAATTGATGGCCATGGTTTGGGTGCGCTTCCATGTCCTTTTATGGGTTTCTACATAAGAGTGAGCCCCGATCATACCCACTTCTTCGGCACTGGTGAGTACAACCTCAATGTCCAGATCGGGCAAATGTACATCCTTCAATCGTTCGGCTGTTGCCAAAGCGGCTGCTACTCCCGTTGCATTGTCGCTGGCCCCGTTGGTATATCCCTGAAGCCAATAGCCAAGTGTACCCATTACAGCCTGGATTCCAAAATAAACCATCAGTCCGTATCGGACATACTGAACGTAAGGCAAGCCAACTTTAAGGGCTTCCAGCGCTGCGATACCTACGGAAAATCCCATCAGCCACAGCGAGATAATTAACGATACCCGAAAATTAGCCTGCTGCCTGGGGCTGTACAGCAGCGACACAGGTGCTGTATCGTAATGAGCCATTAAGACAACTTTACGCCGGTTTTCTTTAAGCCCACCACTTGACCAACTGCCGATTACATTACTAGCCGTATACTGCACCGGAAATCGGGTAATAAATGAATAGTTCCAGTTGAAATATCGCCAGGCCATAACCGTAAAATACAGTACCAGGCCAACGGCAACCCCCGAAACGGGAATCAACGCCAGACTAACCAGCAAGCCACCAATTAGCCAATATACAATCGTTAGATAGGTACGGGGCGTCTGGAACGATTCTGTACGCACCTCCGCTCCCATCTCGGTCAGATACGATTGTAGAAGTCGCGCAGCTTCAGTTCCCTGAGGGGTCGCTGCTCCTCTATGGGGTAACCGGCAAAGGTCTTGTAAAAGGCTGGAAGCGGAGTACACAGGTTCGGATTTATAATGGATGGTATAGTGGTGCAAAATACGTATGCTTTTTAACACAACCTTGAGGCCAGGGCGATGTCAGATCGGTCAACAACCATTGTTCGTTTGATCAAGATCAGCCATTCACATTAAAAAGAGATTAAAATCAAAATTAAAGAGTTTAGCAAAAACTGCTATCTTCACCCCTAAATTGTCTAGGCAATGTATTGTTTTGACGACTCATCAGTCACCATCTTTTTACTTTAGTTATGACAAGCTACCAGCAGATTTTTGAGAATAATCAAAAATGGATTGCAGAAAAAACTCGTACCGACAGCGATTTTTTTAAAACACTATCAGAAAACCAACAACCTGACTACCTGTATATTGGTTGCTCCGACAGCCGGGTAACCGCCGAAGACATGATGGGTATTAAGCCTGGTGAAGCGTTTGTTCATCGTAACGTTGCCAATCTGGTCAACAACATTGACCTGAACGTTATGTCTGTGATTGAATATGCGGTGCTGCACCTGAAAGTAAAACACATTATCGTTTGCGGGCATTACAACTGCGGAGGGGTTAAAGCCGCTATGCAACCTAAAGACATGGGGACACTGAATCCGTGGCTGCGTAACATTCGAGATGTGTACCGTGGGCATCAGGAAGAGCTGGACCTCATCACTGACGAACAAGCCCGCTACGACCGACTCGTTGAACTGAACGTACAGGAGCAGTGTGTAAACGTTATCAAAACAGCTGCAGTACAACTTTCCTATATAGAACAGGGCTACCCGGAAGTTCATGGCTGGGTATTCGATCTTAGAACGGGGCGCATCAAAGATCTTAAATTGGATTTCGCAGCCATTCTGCAAAACATTCAGAAGATCTATAATCTGTCTGATAAATCCATGTTTTAATGTCTGAACCGGATTTATCAGATTAGAGGATTGGTAAGATTTTGTGCTCAAGCGCTTCAAAGAAGCGAAAAAACAAAATCCTGCCAATCCTCTAATCTGATAAATCCCGGTTCGGACTATTTCACAAACAGCAACTCCCGGTATTTTACCAGCGGCCAGTCTTCGTCATCAACGATCTCTTCAAGCTTGTCGACTTCATAGCGAATGATCTCGAAATGGTCCTTCACTTCCGTAGCATACAGACGTGCCCGTTCAACCGTATCACCCACATTGTTCGCTTTCTTCCGCGACTCAATCATCGCTTCGACACCTTTTTTGATGACCAGTACGCGGGTCGAGATTTCGCGTAGTATATCCTTGATTGGTTCGGCTTCGGCACTCATACCTAATTCGACCAGGTTTCGGGCGGTTTCGGCCAGTTTATTCTGGTATTTCAACGCTGTAGATACAACGTGGTTCATCGCCAGGTCGCCCATCACCCGCGATTCGATCTGCACATTTTTGATGTATTTCTCCAGTTCGATCTCGTAGCGCGATTCCACCTCGGCATGGTTCATGACTCCCGTCCGTTCAAATAAGGACAGCGATTCGGGCTGCACGTAAATAGCCAGTGCTTCGGGCGACGATTTGATGTTCGACAGACCACGTCGGGCTGCTTCGTCTACCCACTCATCCGAATAGCCATTTCCCTCAAACAGAATCCGTTTTGAGTTCGCGTAATACTCTTTCAGAATATCGACAATGGCCAGTTCTTTTTTCTCATTTCGCGCCAATCGACCATCAAGATCAGTTTTAAACTTATTCAACTGATCGGCAACAATGGCATTTAACACGGTCATGGTTGAAGCCGAGTTGGCTGAGCTCCCTACGGCCCGAAACTCGAACTTATTACCTGTAAAGGCAAACGGCGATGTTCGGTTTCGGTCGGTGTTATCGCGCATCAAACTCGGAATTCGATTCAGGCCCAGTTTGTAATAGACATTGTCGCCCTTATTGATGGTCACCTCCGACTTGGTTTCCAGATCGGTTAACGCCTGGGTGAGCGTTTCTCCTAAAAAGACCGACATGATAGCAGGCGGTGCCTCATTAGCGCCCAAACGATGCTCGTTACCTGCCGATGCAATGCTAGCCCTCAGAAGATCAGCGTTGTCGTGAACGGCTTTGATAACATTAACCAGAAACGTCAGAAAACGAAGCGTCTCCTTAGGTTTCGTACTGGGAGCCAGCAGGTTAACACCCGTATTGGTGCCCATCGACCAGTTATTGTGTTTGCCACTCCCGTTAATTCCGGCAAACGGTTTTTCGTGGAAAAGGACTTTCAGGTTATGCTTTTCAGCTATTTTTTCCATCAGGTCCATGAGCAGCGCGTTGTGGTCGATGGATAAATTGACTTCCTCGAAGGTTGGCGCTACTTCAAACTGCCCTGGAGCTACTTCGTTATGCCGCGTCCTGACCGGCATACCAAGCTTCATCGACTCAAACTCAAAATCGACCATAAAGGCATTGACACGAGGGGGGATCGAGCCGAAATAATGGTCTTCCAGTTGCTGCCCCCGTGCCGGTTGATGTCCGAATACAGTACGACCCGCTAACACTAGATCAGGGCGAGCGTAGAACAGCGCCCGGTCGACCACAAAATATTCCTGCTCAGGCCCCAGGGTAGGCGTCACCTTGGTAATGTTTCGATCGAAATACTGGCAAACAGCCGTCGCTGCCTTATCCAGCGCATTCAACGCTTTCAGTAAAGGTGTTTTATAATCAAGCGCTTCGCCGGTATAGGATATAAATACCGATGGAATACAGAGCGTTTTGCCCCCGGCGCCATTATCCATCAGGAAAGCGGGCGAACTTGGGTCCCACCCGGTATAGCCACGGGCTTCGAAGGTGTTACGCAGGCCACCACTTGGAAACGACGAGGCATCGGGTTCCTGCTGAACTAAGGCGCTTCCTTTAAATTTCTCAATGGCTTTTCCATCCGAGCCCACATCAAAAAATGCGTCGTGCTTTTCGGCTGTTTCGCCAGTCAGCGGCTGAAACCAGTGGGTATAGTGTGTAGCGCCTTTTGAGGTAGCCCACGATTTCATCGCTCCAGCTACTTCGTCGGCAATAGCCCGGTCTATCTGGCCATTGGTGTTGATGGCCTCGGTAACTTTCAGGTACGCTTCGGGCGACAGCAGCGACCGCATTACTTCATTGTTAAACGTATAACTGCCAAAAAAATCACCAACGCGCTCAGTAGGTGCCGTTACGAGCATCGCCTGACGATTCTGGGCCATTTCAAGCGCTTTAAACCGAAAATTGGACATTGAGACGGTTTCGAGGTTTTAGGTTGAAAAATTAACCAAACATACACCCCTTCTGCCAGTTACAGAACAGAGATTCGGTAATTTCTTGCGCCAGCTTCACTCAGGAGACAATTCCTTAGCTTTAGTAGCTGGAAGTAAGCCCTACTACTCCTCACCCGAAAGCAATCCCGAAATCCCGAAAAGCATCGTTCCTAAAATTTTAGGGCCGAACTTTTTTCCAGTAAATCGCCCGAACTCACTCATCCATTTCGTTTTTTCCAGTACCTTGGTGCCGGTCTCTCGTAGCGCATCGGCAGTTTCTTTTCCTGCCGCTTTTTTCGAAAAGTACACGACCGGAGCACTCAGGCCAAGCACTGAAAGGCCAACTACGGCACCTGCTACGGCGCCAATCGTACCGGAAATTTCTTTCCCCGTTTCCTCAAACTGCTTCCATTTTTCTTCGAAATCGTACTCGTTGGCGTCCATAGCTTTTGCGTTAAGATGCAGGAATATTGACAGTTAAAGGTAGCTAAAAGCTAATTGGGAATGTAACAAACTTGATAAGTGGTCCTGTATAGAAATAAAGAATCCCGACCACTTTCGTAGTCGGGATTCTGACTAACTACTATTCTTCAAATTCTGAACAGTTACAAGCGTTATTTTTATTTGGCTGGACACTTATTAGCTTAATTTGCACTAATTTAGCTAATACAAATACTAATTTCGCATTAAAATAAGTATAGGTAGGCATGATCAGACGGCAATTAAGTGATACGATCCATAAAAAACTTTTAGAATCGAATAAGATTATCGTCCTATATGGTCCAAGACAAGTTGGAAAAACTACTCTAGTACGGGAGTTAATTGGTACGTTACCTTATCGCTCCTTAAGCGTAAATGCTGATGAATTGCTTTACCAAACCGTTTTGTCAGGCCGGAATCTAAACCAGATGAAACTTCTAGTGGAAGGGTATGATCTGCTATTTGTCGACGAAGCCCAGCGCATTCCAGATGTAGGGATTAATCTGAAAATTCTACATGATGCATTGCCCAATCTGAAGATCATTGCAACCGGATCTTCGTCTTTTGAATTGGCTAACAAAACAAAAGAAGCTTTGACAGGTCGTACCTGGACGTACGAACTTTTCCCGATTTCGCTGGGTGAACTTCGACAAGAGCAAAACGCATTTCAGTTACAACAACGGCTGGAAGAACTTTTGCGCTTTGGTTCTTACCCCGATACGCTCCAGTTTACCAATGCCACCGACAAAGTGCATTATTTACGTGAGCTTTCTTCAGCTTATCTGTATAAAGATATATTGGAAATGGCCTCTATTCGGCACGCCGATAAACTGCGAAAGCTGATCCAATTACTAGCCTTTCAGGTTGGCTCAGAAGTCTCTTTGAATGAGATAGGTAATACACTTGGCATGAGTAAGGACACGGTTAATACGTACATCGACCTACTGGAAAAAGCATTTGTTGTCTTTCGGCTATCTGGTTTTAGTCGAAACCTTCGGAAAGAAATCAGCAAGATGGACAAGATTTACTTCTATGATCTGGGTATTCGAAACGTAGTCATTGATAATTTCCAACCCCTTGATCTACGAACGGATGTAGGTGCTTTGTGGGAAAATTTCCTGGTCATTGAGCGTCGTAAGCGAAATGCTTATACAGGTCAGTTTGCCAACACTTACTTCTGGCGTACGTATACTGGAGCCGAACTTGACTACGTAGAAGAAGCCAACGGGCAACTATCCGGTTTTGAATTTAAGTTTTCCCGCAAATCAGTTAAAGCCCCTGCTTCCTGGATAGATACCTACCCTGGTGCCAATTTCCAGTTAATTAACCAGGAAAATTATTTGGCATTTGTGATCGACTAACTACCTAATTGCCAATTAACCACTCGCCCTCCATAATTCCCCAACGTACCAGGCCCCATAGAAAAGCCCGGCTACTTTCGCAGTCGGGCTTCTGAGTTAATCTATGCAGGATGGCTTATGCTTCTACAGCTTCTGCCGCCTTAACAGTCTTGATAATGATAGCAGCTACTTTGTAAGGATCAGCCGCCGAGTTTGGCCGACGATCTTCCAGCCAGCCTTTCCAGCCGCGCTCTACCGTAGCGATAGGGATACGGATCGAAGCACCCCGGTCCGATACACCAAACGAGAACTGGTCGATCGACTGGGTTTCGTGCTTACCGGTCAAACGCAGGTGGTTGTCAGCACCATATACATCGATACAGGCTTTGATCACCTCAGGCGAACTACCGAATCCGCTACAAATTTTTTCATAGACTTCTTTGCTACCTGCTGTACGAAGCGTGGTGTTCGAGAAGTTAGCGTGCATACCCGAGCCGTTCCAGTCGGTAGCGCCCAGGGGTTTGCAATGCCAGTTGATCGAAATACCGTATTTTTCACCGATACGCTCCAAAATGTAGCGAGCAACCCAGATTTGGTCACCAGCTTCTTTCGCACCTTTGGCAAAAATCTGGAATTCCCACTGACCTGTAGCAACCTCAGCATTGATACCTTCTACGTTCAGACCAGCATCAAGGCAAGCGTCCAGGTGTTCTTCGATGATATAACGACCATACGCATTTTGAGCACCAACCGAGCAGTAGTAAGGGCCTTGTGGACGTTTTGGGAAACCTTCTGCTGGGAACCCAAGCGGCTTATCGATGCTCATATCCCACAGGAAGTACTCCTGCTCGAAACCGAACCAGAAATCGTTGTCGTCATCTTCAATCGTGGCACGGCCGTTCGACTCGTGAGGGGTACCATCAGCATTCAGCACTTCGCACATCACGAGGTAGCCATTCTTACGCTGTGGATCAGGGCAGATAAAAACGGGTTTCAGCAAGCAGTCGGACGAGCCACCTGGAGCCTGCTCGGTTGACGAACCATCAAACGACCACATAGGGCAGTCTTCCAGTTTACCAGAGAAATCGCCTTCAATTTTGGTTTTTGAACGCAAGCTTTGGGTAGGCTTATAACCATCGAGCCAAATGTATTCTAACTTCGCCTTTGCCATGATGTACAAGTGGATTGAGTTGAATAGGGGTTTTGTGCAATACTTTTGGCAAATATAATGCGGCTTTACAATAAAAAATAAATGCCATATACCCCTTCAACCATATTTTTTATGGTTTTTACGGAAAAATTATAATTATAATTCGTTTGGTACAGTAATTTGCCATATTTAGGCTATTTTTTTTATCACTTTATAATCTTAGCTGCTTTCTATGAAATTTTAAGAATTGATTCGTTTTACCTTTAAAAATCCTGTATTTATCGTAACATTTTGTCTTTTTTCGTGATTTAAGCTTTAAAATGAAGGCTGTTTATGTAACTTATTGGTCTTAAAACCCAGAAATAAGATTCGTTTTAAACAGCTTGATAGCGATGGCTAACAAAATAATTCCGAAGATTTTCCGCAACACCGCTAAGCCGCCAGCACCCAGCCGATTCTCCAGCCAGCCAGACGATCGTAATACGGCATAAATCAGCAGGAGATTCAGAATGATGCCGATAATAATATTGACAGTCTGATAGGCGGCCCGGAGCGAAATAAGCGTTGTCAGGGTCCCGGCTCCGGCAATGAGTGGAAAAGCGATTGGAACAATATGGGTAGCCCCGCCTGTCTCTACTTCCGATTTAAAAATGGTTCGTCCCAGAATCATTTCCAGGCCAATCAGGAAAATGATCAGGGCACCCGCCACAGCAAACGAAGCAACATCGACCCCGAACAGAGCCAACAGTTGATCCCCTACAAACAGGAAAGCAATCATCAATGCTCCCGAAGCCAGGGTAGCCCGCTCCGACTCGATCTTTCCCGATTTCCGGCGTAAATCGATAATTACGGGCAATGAGCCAATTATATCGATTACCGAAAATAGAATCAGCGTTACCGAAACAATTTCTTTAAAATTGGGCATTTGCAACATGGTGGTGAGCGGTTCCCCGCCGGGATCGATAATGAATTGTTCATGATGCGGACAGGATGTCCGCGAGACAATAATTCAGCAAAAACTGTTTCAAGGTTTCAATTTCGTCGGTAGAAATAGCGGGGAAATTAGCGATTCGAAAGGTTGATGTCTTCCAGTCACCGTAGCCATTACCGAGCATAATACCAGCCTGCTGAGCAGCCGTTTTGATGGCTTTTATATCGATATCACTTCCTTGCACTGCAATAACAGTATCGGACCTCACCAATGTGTCCTGATTCAATAGTTGAAAAGACGACTGGGCCAGTTCGTTCTCAAAAAAAGAATACCAGGCAGCGGCACGGTGTTTTATCACGCTGGCGACATCAGCTATTGGAGCGAGCTGTTGCAAGACCCGCATCAGCAAATAAATCCCTAACCCATTTGGCGTGTAGGGAGTCTGAAATTTCGAGAAATTCTCGTGGATAAACAGCAGACTGTTGTAATGACTGTTCTCTCCTATTTCTTCGGCCCGTTTCAGCGCATTTGGCGAATAAATCAGAACAGCCAGTCCGGCGGGTAAACCAAAACATTTCTGGACTGAAGCAAACCAGACATCGGCCAGTGTCCAGTCGAGCACAATACCCGCCATCGACGAAACCGCATCGACGGCAATTAACCCCGTAAAATCACGGCGAAATTGGGCAAGCGTTTCCATTGAGACCTGGGTGCCGTTGGAGGTTTCGTTCTGAACGATACACAACACATCGGCTTCGCTAAGGCTGGTCGGTGGTTTTATCCGGTAGGCATACTCGGCCCACTTTTTTCCGAACGCGCCACTATGCGGATGCAGGCTAGCTTCGCCAGTTAATGACTGAGCGACAATTTCCCAGCACTCCGTTGCCGACGATACCAGGGCAATATGGTAATCGGCCGGGATAGCGAGTTTTTCATGCAGCAGGTGAATGGTTTCTTTCACAACATCCATAAAGCCTGCGCTTCGATGATTCAGGCTAACAATTCCCTGACGAACCGCTTCGACTGCATAATCGGCCACTTGCGGGTATACTTTTGACGGACCTGGGTAAAAGGTGATCATTGCTTAATGAATAATGTAAAATGAACAATGGATAATGAATGGATGCCCTTTTTGTTCATTGCTCATTATCCATTGTTTATTAGATAGCGTACAGCCATTTCATAGCCCATTAGTCCCAGCCCTACGACAACCCCTTTGCATTTAGCCGACAGGTAGCTGTGGTGGCGGAACGACTCACGGGCATGTACATTCGAAATATGGACCTCCACAGTTGGCGCTGTAACGGCCGACAACGCATCGGCAATAGCAATGGATGTATGCGTATAGGCACCGGCATTGATTACGATACCATCGACATCGAAACCGAGTTCGTGAATTTTATCGATCAGTTCGCCTTCGTGGTTCGACTGAAAATAGCGAAGTTGCACATCCGAAAACTGCTGTTCGAGGGTTTCGAGGTAATCGACAAACGAGCGATTGCCATAAATAGTCGGTTCGCGCTTACCTAACAGGTTCAGGTTCGGGCCGTTAATAATAAGAATCTGTTTCATACTAAATGAATAATGGATAATGAGTAATGAATAATATAAAATGGATAATGTAAAATGGCAAACTCAGCAGGCTAGCATATCCATTATTCATTTAACATTATTCATTCACCATCCTATGTGGCAAAGTTATATAAACGCCTTTAAGAACTACCTCAAGCTGGAGCGATCGCTGGCCGAAAATTCGGTAGAAGCGTATCTGCACGACGCCGAGAAACTGTACGAATACATCCTTCTGACCGATCCTGCCCGTACACCCATGCAGGTAACCGAAAAAGAGTTAATGAATTTTCTGAAGTATCTGGGCGAACTTGGTTTGTCAGCCCATAGTCAGGGACGGATGCTGTCGGGATTAAAATCTTTTTTTAAATACCTGCTCCTCGAAAATCTGATTCAGCACGACCCAACTCAGCAGCTCAAGGGGCCTAAACTGGGGCGTCAACTACCTGACACCCTAAGTTTCCCAGAAGTAGAAGCCATTCTGAGCGCTATTGACCTTTCAACACCGGGCGGCACTCGCGATCGGGCGATGCTCGAAGTCCTCTACAGTTCCGGGCTTCGGGTTTCTGAATTACTCAATCTGCGCCTGACCAACTGCTTTTTCGATGCGGGCTTCATCCGGGTGCTGGGCAAGGGCGACAAAGTTCGGCTGGTTCCCATCGGCGACGACGCCATGCACTATACGCGGCTCTATATACAGCACGTACGCAGTCAGTTGGATGTGCAAAAAGGCGATGAGGACACTATATTTTTGAATTTACGTGGGAAACAGCTTTCGCGTATTTCGGTATTTACAACCATAAAAAAACTAGCAACCGAGACCGGGATCAAAAAAACGATCAGTCCGCACACCTTCCGACACTCCTTTGCCACTCACCTCATCGAAGGCGGGGCCGACCTACGGGCCGTTCAGCAAATGCTTGGTCACGAATCCATCACTACCACTGAAATCTACACCCACCTCGACCGTGACTATCTCCAGCAAACCCTACGGGAGTATCATCCAAGAGCCAGGGGATTTAAAGAGCGAAAGAGCGAATGAGCGAAAGAGTGAAAATGGTATGCGCCAGCATTCCGCTCTTTCACTCTTTCGCTCTTTAAAAAAAGTCCCCGCCACTGAAACAGTAGCGGGGAGCCTCCAATCTAACTAACCCAAAACTATATGAAATAGTTGTGTTTTGACCGAGCGTTATCGCTAAGCATCAGCCAATGACTTTTCACCCACGAATTGCTGATTCTGATTCTTAAACAGTAAGTTGAACGAAGTCAGACTACCGTAAATCCGGGTGATATATTGTTGAATATTGATCTTCTCTTCGTCATCGAGGGCACTGGCATTTACCCGCTGTTCGAGTACCCGAAGACGGTCGCGCACCATCACGACTTTATGGAAGAATGCATCAATAGGCATTTCTTTTTGTGCCAGATCGGCCCGACCGGGTTTCAGGATAAGTTTGCCGCCTTTCCATTTATCGCCGAGCGGGACAATTTCCGTCTGATCGACCCAGCGCTGAAGAACCCGAGTGAGTGACTGTTCAACATCGAACAGACTAACCAGGTCACCATCGGGTTCCAACGCTTCAAGGATACTGAGTGGTGTGTCGAATTTGATTACCTTCACACCATGCTCGATAAACGTAATTGTATAGCCATTGGCTTTTAGGTTGATGACAACGCCATCACCAAATTCTTCGTGACGAACACGGGAGCCAATGCCTAGTAATGTAGTCATTTTATGGGGTAGATTTTAGGTTTCATTTACGTCTTTACAAACCCCGTGCCAATTTTTTCAGCGATCAACTTTTATATGCTCATCAACACAACTCCACTTGGCTCGCAAAAGCATCAGTTTAGTTTACCGCAACCTATTCATTACCTGAATTGTGCTACCCGCGCTCCATTTAGTCGAGCCGTTGAACAGGCGGGCCATACAGCTCTCAGTCAACAGGCCGATCCGTTTGGCTTAAAACCCGACGATTTTTTTACGGGTGCTGTTCGTGTACGGGCTCTTTTTTCTGAATTGATCAATAATCCTGACCCCGAACGCATCGCCGTAGTCCCATCGGTTTCTTATGGTATGGGCGTAGTAGCTCGTAACCTCCATCGAAAATCAGGCATCCGGGCCGGTCAGAAAATTGTGATGATCAGCGATGAATTTCCGAGTGATGTCTACGCCTGGGATCGTGTATGTACCGAGCTTGGTTTAACAGTCGTGACCGTAGCTATGCCTGCTGAATTCCCGAAAAGCGAGCTTTGGAATCAGCGGCTGCTGGATGCTATTGATGCCAATACAGCACTGGTGGTTGTGCCTCCCGTTCATTGGATGTATGGTATCCGATTCGATCTGGAAACTATCAGCAAACGGGTCAGAAATGTAGGTTCCTGGCTGGTGATCGATGGTACTCAGGCGATAGGCGCACTCCCTTTCGATCTGGAAGCTATTCAACCCGACGCAGTTGTTTGTGCGGGATACAAATGGCTGATGGGGCCTTACTCAATGGGGCTAGCCTATTTCGGCTCAGCATTCGATGAGGGGATTCCGCTGGAAGAAAGTTGGATGAGTCGGCTCGATAGCAATCAGTTTCATAAATTAATGGACTATCAGCCGGTTTATCGGCCAAAAGCGTATCGGTATAACGTTGGAGAACATACGCATTTCCTGCAAATGCCCATGCTTGAGACCGCCTTAACCCAACTTATCGACTGGCAACCCTCCCGTATTCAGGCTTACGCAAAGACCTTACTGGCCGATGCCTGGCCTATTCTTGAGAAATTCGGATGCCGCATCGAACCCGAAAGCGATACCACCGGCCGTAGCCATCATCTGGTAGGGTTATGGCTCCCCGAGCAGACCGATCCTATGACCGTTCAACAAGCGCTTTTAAAAAAGAATGTTTCCGTTTCGGCCCGTGCCCGCGTCCTACGCATTGCTCCGCATGTATACAACGATGCCAATGACGTTGACGCTCTAGTTGAGGTATTAAGTGAGACACTCATGTAGAGACGCCATACCTGGCGTCTCATATGCGTCAGCAATTGCGTCTCATACACGTCAACAACTGCGTCTCATACGCGTCAGCCATAACGTTTCTGATTAAACGAGCCATCCGGTCAGGAGACGCAAGGATGCGTCTCTACAATTCATACAACTCCAGCGGTAGTGCATCCGGGTCGGCAAAGAAGGTGAACCGACACCCCGTATGTTCGTCAACGCGAATGGGTTCCGTTGCTACTCCCTGTTCGTTCAGATGTTGAATAGCATCATCCAGATCAGCCACGGCAAAGGCAAGATGGCGCAGCCCGGCAGCTTCAGGTCTGGACGGCCGTTTGGGTGGTTCAGGAAACGAGAAAAGCTCAATCAGGTAGCTGCCATTCAACGCCAGATCCAGTTTATACGACTGCCGTTCAGCTCGATAATATTCGCCCAGTATCGTAAACCCCAGTATCTCCGTATAAAACTGCTTCGACCGTTCATAGTCGGAACAGATAATGGCAATGTGATGAACAGCACTCAGTTGCAGCATAGCGAATCAGGGGTTAAGCAGTGTATCTGTCGCCATGGTATCGGCAACGGTACCATCCTTGGGTGGCAACGCCCGTTCAACCTCCCGACGCTTATTCCAGGGAGCCGTTGTGCGACGGGCCATATCAATGGTAAACAAGATCACAAGGGTTGTGAATGCAATAAAAACAATTACGAATATCCGACGATTGCGATTCATTAATCAAGAAAATGGACAATGACGTTTATTATATGATTCATGATTGGCCCTTCAGCCACCAGTGTTCATAATACATTTTACATTATTCATTAATTGGCAATTGCTTGGGACCAATTTGAAATTCCAAGCTTCCGGTTCGGCCAGAAATTTCAGCCCAGTTCAGATTGCCGAAAGTAATAGCTAACACAGCGCCTTTACTCATGGAACCAATATCCTTGTGCGTCAGGAATTCGCCGAGATACGACACATCAGGGTTATGTCCCACGATCATGGCCGTCTGGACGGTAGCGGGTAGCCGATTCAAAGCGGCCAGATAAGCCTTTGGCCCTCCCTCGTACAGAAACTGATTCAGCTCGATTCGGGCGGTATCAAATCCGGTTTGTTCGGCAATTACTTTTGCTGTGTCTTTAGCACGAGGGGCTGTGCTGCTGATAATCACATCTGGCAATACAGATTTTTCATGAAGGTAGCGCCCCATTCGGGCAGCAGCAATGATGCCATCCGCAGTAAGCTGTCGGTCATGATCAGTCATAAACATGGCCCGGTCTTCTGCTTTTGCGTGGCGAACGATATACAACGTTATCGGCATGGTGTCTCAAGTATGTGGGTATGTTGTCTCAATTAACGCAAAAATAAGGCCGTAATCACCCCTGACCTACACTCTTGTGATTTTACGGATTAAAATTGTTTATCGGCTATTCAACCGACAATCCGTACTTTTGCGACCACAATCATTACAGGGTCCCCATTTTAGTATGAGTTACTTACCGATAAAGCAGTTATTGAAAGCTTCTTCTGGCGTGGATTCGTCCCGCATGGATTCGCCTGTTGGCACTACCGTGACCGTAAAGGGCTGGGTTCGTACAAAACGTGAAAGTAAGAACGCCGTTTTCATCGCTCTTAACGATGGCTCTACCATACAGAATATTCAGGCGGTAGCCGAGGCTGGCCAGCTTCCCGAAGACACGCTCAAACTCATCACGACAGGTTCCTGCCTGGCTATTACAGGGCAAATTGTGGAGTCGCAGGGGTCGGGGCAGGCGATAGAAGTTAAAATTACCGATGTTGTCATTTACGGTACGGCTGATCCTGAAAAGTATCCGCTTCAACCCAAACGGCACTCGCTGGAGTTTTTACGGGAAATTGCTCACCTGCGCCCCCGAACCAACACGTTCAGTGCGATTCTGCGCATTCGGCATGCATTGGCCTTTGCCATTCATAAATACTTCAACGACAACGGTTTTTTCTACCTCAATACCCCTATAATAACCGCTTCAGATGCTGAAGGGGCTGGTGAAATGTTTCGGGTAACCACGCTTGATGCAATCAAACCTCCGCTAACTGAAGACGGCAAAGTTGATTATAACCAGGACTTCTTTGGCCGCGAAACAAACCTGACCGTATCAGGACAGTTGGAAGGCGAATTAGGTGCTATGGCGCTGGGTAAGATTTACACCTTCGGTCCCACGTTCCGCGCTGAAAACTCCAATACGACCCGTCACCTGGCCGAGTTCTGGATGATTGAGCCCGAAATGGCGTTCTATGAACTGAAAGATAACATGAACCTGGCTGAGGATTTCGTCAAAACCGTTATTCGATACGCTCTTCAGCACTGTGCCGATGATCTGGCTTTTCTGGACAACCGACTCAAGGAGGAGGAAAAAACCAAAAAGAAAGAAGAGCAGAGTGAGCTGGGCCTGCTTGAAAAACTCCAGTTTGTGATTAACAACGAGTTTGTGCGGCTCACCTATACCGAAGCGGTCGATATTCTGATGAATTCGAAACCCGCCAAGAAAGGTCAGTTCCAGTTTGAGGTAAAATGGGGGATTGATCTTCAGTCGGAACATGAGCGGTATCTGGTCGAAAAGCATTTCAAGAAACCCGTTATTCTGACCAACTACCCGCGTGCCATTAAGGCGTTCTATATGAAACAGGATGTTGAACCCGCTACCAACGCCCGCGGGGAGGTTTTTGGCCCTACTGTTCGGGCTATGGACGTCCTGTTCCCCGGCATTGGTGAAATCATTGGGGGTTCACAACGGGAAGAGGATCTGGATAAACTGGTTGCTCGAATGCAGGAAGTGGGGATTGATCCCGAAGCCATCTGGTGGTATCTGGATACGCGTCGCTTCGGCACCGCTCCCCACGCTGGTTTTGGATTAGGTTTCGAACGTCTGGTTCTGTTCGTTACGGGCATGGGCAATATCCGCGATGTCATCCCATTCCCCAGAGCCCCAAAAACAGCCGAGTTTTAATTAATGATTGAATGATTGAATTGATGAATGATTGAATAGGCTTACGCTTACCTTCCATTCCTCAATTCAATCATTTAACAATTCAGTCATTTATAGCATGTTTGCGCTCCCTATTTTTCTGGCCATGGCTTCCGGCTTTGTTGTCGTTGGGGTTTATACCGAACGGAAAGTATCGGCCTTTATGCAAGACCGGCTTGGCCCTATGGAAACCGGGAAATGGGGACTGCTGCAACTCTTCGCCGATTTGCTGAAGCTCCTTCAGAAAGAAGATATTGTTCCTACAGCCGCCGATCGTCGGTTATTTCTGCTGGCTCCCTCTATCATTTTTGCATCGGTCTTTGCGGGCTTCGCGGTGCTCCCTCTAACTCCTGACTTCCAGGGATCTAAAGCCGATGTTGGGGTCTTTTACCTGATGGCTATTGTCTCATTCGATGTGGTAGGCATCCTGATGGCGGGCTGGGGGTCGAACAATAAGTACTCACTGTTTGGGGCCATGCGGTCCGTAGCACAGATTATTTCCTATGAAATTCCTCTTGGGCTGACCATCCTTTGTGTGGTGATGATATGCCAGACCCTGAATTTACAGGACATTAGTTTTCAGCAGGGAATTTTTGGACACGAGACTAACTACTTGTTTGGGCTAAAAGCCTTAGGCATCGACGTATCGACCTGGGGCGGTATTTTTAGCTGGAACATCCTTCGGAATCCGTTTTTGCTCTTTGCCTACGTCATCTTTTTCATCTGTACACTGGCCGAAAGTAACCGGGCTCCGTTCGACCTGCCCGAGGGTGAATCAGAAATCGTCGCCGGATTTCATACGGAATATTCCGGGATGCGATTTGCATTGCTTTACCTGTCCGAATACGCCATGATGCTGCTGGTATCGTTTCTGGGTGCCGTTCTGTTTTTGGGAAGCTGGAATACACCATTTCCTAACATTGGCCCGCTTCGGCTGGCCGACTGGACAAGTGGCACGCCGGGCAGTGTGTGGGGGCATATTACAGGCGGCTTCTGGCTGTTGTCGAAAGCCTTTTTCGCCGTCCTGATTCAGATGTGGGTACGCTGGACTTTCCCGCGCGTCCGGGTCGATCAGATGATGTTCCTTTGCTGGAAGGTACTGACACCGGCAGCCATTCTTTTATTGCTTATTTCCGGCATCTGGCGACTATTAATGATTTAAGGGAACCATCTTGCAATCGACTTCAGCCGTAATAAAACGAAACTCCCCGAAAGCTTTACACGTTCGGGGAGTTTCGTTTTACTCAGTTTATATTTCAAGAATAGCGGTCGTTTCGCCAGGGGTAGGCCGTATTCGAATAGCCACGTTCTTCCCAGAATCCGAGTTGGTTTTTCGGTAAAAACTCGATGCGTTTAATCCACTTCGCTCCTTTCCAGGCATACAGTTGGGGGGTAATCATCCGCAACGGGCCACCATGTTCACGCGGTAACGGTTGGCCATCGGCGGTATGCACCAGCAGCACATCAGGCTTAAGGGCTTCTTCGAGCGATACGTTGGTCGAGTACCCATCGTAGCCGTAACACATCACATGCGTGGCTGTTCCTTTCGGGTCAACCAGGGCGGCTAAATCCATAAATCGAACCCCTACCCACGGAATATCCAGCCGCGACCAGGTGGTTACGCAATGAAAATCACTCGTATCTTCTACTTGTGGTAATGCCAGAAAATCCTCCCATTTGAGCCGAACCGGATGGTTCACTTCGCCATCGATCGCTAACTGCCATTTATCAAGCGGAATATTGGGCTGATAACCCAAATCCAGTACAGGCCATTTTGTGGTGACTGTCTGCCCTACCGGAACCGTTGGCATCCCATGTCGATTGTCTGGGCCTGAGCCTCTTGGCTTTTCATCGGTCATGGATGGGGTCTGTGCCATTTTCTCCTCAAAGCGACGTTTGAGTTTCATCCGGGCTTCGACTATTCGCTCTGTTTTATCGTTCGATTCCATGCCTCTATAAGCAATTTTAGACCGAAAAAGTTACAGCAATCAACGGGGATTTCTTGCTACTGGAAACAGGGTTATTCGTCATTTGATTGTCATTGCAGGTCATACGTTATTATGCGTTGTGCCATTCTTGTGCAATGGCTACAAACCCAATAATGACCGTCAACAACTACAACTAGGCGACCCGTACATAGCTACCCAGCCACTTCACTTCGGCCGCATGATGGTTCAGAATTTCCTGTAAATCGGGGTCGTTGGCGTGACCTTCGCATTCCAGCAAAAACCAGTAGCGGAATGTAGCGCCTTCACGCAAAGGGCGGCTTTCAATTTTCGTCAGATTGATCCGCCGAGCATTGAATTCCTGCAGAAATTCGGCCAGTACCCCCGGCGAATCCGTATTCTGAAGCTTCGCAATCAGGGTTGTTTTATCGTGCCCGCTAGGTTGATTGACAAAATCTTTCGCCAGGATCAGGAATCGGGTTCGGTTCAGATCGCTGTTTTCAATATTGTCGAACAGAATGGGGACATCAAACAGCTTTGCCGCAATGCCCGAACAAACGGCAGCCGCAGTCGGTTGTTGCGAGGCCAGTTTAGCTGCTTTTGAGGTGGATTCGACAGGAACCAGCTCAGGGCTGAGCCCGTCAAAATAGTCATGCAGGAACCGGCTGCATTGACCGAAGGCAATATCTTTCGAGTAGATATGGGTAATATCGGCCAGGTTCTCAGCCTTTGTGGCAAATGTAAAATGAACGGGAATCTGAATCTCGGCCGCAATCCGCAGGTCTTTTTCCAGCAGCAAATCGATAGCCTCTTCCACAACGCCCTCCTGATTGTTTTCAATGGGCACAACGCCAAAGCGAACCCGTCCCGTTTCGACACTTTCGAATACCGACCGAATATTAGGCAGAGCCAGATAGGTACTCATCGCGCCAAACCGACTTTCGGCAGCCTGATGGGTGAAACTCCCCTCCGGGCCTAAATAAGCCACTCGTTCGGGTAATTCCAGGTTTCGCGAAACGGCAAAAATTTCCAGGAATATAGCTTCAATAGCCGGGCGATTCAACAATCCGTTGTTCTGCTCATGTAGTCGATCAATGATCTGCTTTTCTCGTTCGGGCCGGTAGATAACGGCGTTGGTTGAACGTTTTAACTCGCCTACCTGACGAACCAGTTCCATGCGCTGATTGAGGAGCGTCAGAAGCTGATCGTCGAGAGAGTCGATTTGGTTACGAAGGGTTTCTAATGTCATTATGGCCATGCTTAATTCACAAAAGTACATTACGGGTTGCCTCCTGCAAACTTTATCCTTGACGCTGTTCAAACTTTTTAGACGAAGCGATCATTGACCGCAGAGGAGAATCTCAAACTAGTTCAAGCATCAACGTTGAGATTCCTCCCTGCGGCTGGCATGACAAAAAAGATTTTAATGGCACTATACTTAGCAGTATGATCCCTACCATACAAACGCGCCTGACCGAAATCCCGGTCAGGCGCGTTTTCAATCAACTAAAGGGTTACTATAGCGGGTTTTGTACAATTTTTGCATTCGCATTTATTTCGCGCCGTGGAATCAGGAACTCCCACTGGTTATCTCCGGCGGGGACGTCGAAAATTACCGATACGGCTGAGCTTAAGTTAGCCCCGTTCCGATTTAATGGTTGATTCAACCGCTTCAGGTCGGTAAACCGGAATCCTTCCCCCCAAAGCTCAACGCGACGATGGAACAGAATCTCATCGATCAGGTCATTGCCCGTTTTGGTTGACAGTTTATAGGACGGATCGCGCTGGCTTATCAGTGTAAACAGCGTGCTGGCAGCAGCCGCTGTATTGCCTAGCCGAGCCTGTGCTTCGGCTTCGATCAAATACATTTCGGCAGCACGCATATACGGTACATCGCCCATAGTACTGGTCGATGGGGTACCCGGCAGCTTGAATTTCTGTGTTATATAAGGAACCCGTACCCCGCCGGTAGGCACGATCGAATTGGCGGTTGTAGGGGCTTTAACCCACATTTTTGAGCGGACATCTGTCGTCGGAATCTGATCGTAAAGCTTGCTGTTGATCACTTTAGGATCTACCCGAATATTGGTCGAGTTGAAATTGCAGGAGATGTACGAATGATAGGCGCCAAAATACTCCGTCTGGTCTTCGAGGTGATCAAAGCCCCACATCCATTCTGGATTGCTGATATCCGAAAAACCGTCCTGATACTGTGTGGCTGTCATCGGCACATAGCTTTTACGGGCTTCAGCGGCATATTTTGCGGCATCGGTCCAATTTTGCTGGGCCAACGCTACCCGAGCCTGTAAACCTTTGATCACGTCCAAGTTAATGTGCGATTTATACGTGCGCGTTGTAGTCAGTAAGGTAGCCGCTTCGGCTAAATCTTTGTTGATCTGCGCATATACGTCTTCGACTGTTGCCCGAGGTAACCCTTCCGTCGTTGGCGAAAGCACCAGCGGCACGGCAAGCTGGCTATTGGGTTTCGAAGCGGCATTATAGCGCTTCCCAAACAGCTGTACCAGGTTAAAATACGAGAACGCCCGCAAACCCAGCGCTTCTCCTTTGATCTGATTGCGTTCCGTCTGCGCCCCTGCTGCGGCATCGATGTTGGCAATAGCGATGTTGGCATTACCAATTAGCCGATAATAAAGCTGGTATGGCAACTGATCGCCTACAGATGTTTCGGAGCGATGCGCCTGCCAGCGGGTTTCACCCAGGTGCCAGGTGTTCGATGTATTGGGAATGACCACATCTTCGCCCAACACATCCAGAATAATCATCATGGCGGGATGCCCAAAGTGCCCCTGTGAATCGAGGTAACGAACAATCATGGCGCGGTAAATACCGTTAATAGCCGCAGCCGCATTTTTGGTTGTAGCATAAGCCGCACCAGCATCAATACTTCCGGTGGGTGCTGTTTCCAGATACTCTTTGTCGCAGGCTGTTGTAAGCAGGCCTACGGCTATGGCAATCGTTAAAAATTTCAGTTTCATGAGTTGATGATGCTTGTCTTATAATGTAAATGAAACCCCCAGTACTACGCTCTTGGCCGGACTGAATACGTTGCTGGTTACGCCCGTGAAGGTCTGTTGCACGTTCATCCCTTTCCGATTCGACAGGATCAGGAAATTTTCAGCACTCAGATACACCTGTGCATTTTCCAGGAAAACCTTCCGGGCCAGCGTTGTTGGCAGTGCGTAGGATAGCGTCACCGAACGCAGGTTCAGGTAACTGGCATCAATGAGCCAACGATCAGAAGCCGCGTCAAAATCCGAAGTCCTGCCAGCATCCATACGTGGTACGTCGGTAACATCGCCCGGATTCCGCCAGCGCTTCAGAATGTCGACATGCTTGGCACTACCATACCCCCCTACGCTCATAAGCGCGGAATAGGCCGCATCGTAAGTTTTACCACCTATCTGATAAACAACCAGTGCCGAGAGCGATAACCCTTTGTATTTGAAGGTATTAGTAAAACCACCCATCAGTGCCGGAATCGATGATCCATTATAACGATAGCGTGCATTGTTTACACTGTTGGTTAGCGTATCCCCCTGCTCAGTAATGCGCGTGTTAGCCGCAACATAATTAGCCGCCCGATACTGTGCTTCACCATTGGCCGAGTTTACCCCTGCATACTCCCGCAACCAGTAATCATAGATTGACCGACCGACGGCCAGCTTTTTGGTACCATCGATAATCTCCGGGTTTTCGTCCGGCATTTTCGTGATCCGGTTCTTAAGGGTCGTCGCATTCAGATCAAGACGCCAGGTGAAATCTTTCGTCCGAACTGGCTCCAAGCCAAGCTCTACTTCGATACCGCGGTTATACATGGTACCAATATTCCGGGTGACGGTAGAGATACCTGACGACAGCGGCAGTGGAACATCAAAAATCAGGTTCGACGACTGCCGGTTGAAGTACTCAACCGTACCTGATACCCGTCCTTTAAACAGGCTAAACTCCAGGCCTACGTCAAAGGAATTACTCGATTCCCATGCCAGATTACGGTTTCCTAAGCTCGTTTGCAGAATCCCCGCTTCCGATGCGTTGTTCCAGCCTAATCCGTAAAGTGGCTGCCAGGCGTAGTAGCTGATGCTGGCCCCATCGGCTGTATTTCCACCGCCATCGTTACCCGTTTGCCCGTATGAGCTTCTTAATTTCAGCAAATTGATGCTCGGAATCGATCGAACAAATTCTTCCTGATCCAACCGCCATGCACCACTGACCGAATAGAAAGTACCCCAGCGCGAATCAGTGTAAAACTTACTCGAGCCATCCCGACGTACCGAACCCGAAAGGAAGTACTTCTGGTCATAATCGTAATTTACACGTGAGAAATACCCTTCTACCCGACGGGTGTTGAATACCGACGACAAATTGGTAGTTGTCGTGAAGTTCACCAGTTCATAATTTCCTTCCAGAATAAGCTGCGACCGTGAGCCCGCCAGGTTATTGTCGTTCACCTGGAAATTCTCATGCCCTACCAGCACTTCAACATTATGCTTTCCAAATCCTTTGTTGTAGTTCAGCAACTGGTTGAGGTTGTAACTAGCAATGTTCTGGAACTCATGAGAAGCACGACCCGCCGGAGCACCATCGCCTACTTCGGGGTTACCAAACGTATAGCCGTTGTAGTTGGTAATATCGGTACCAATATTCACTGAGAATTTAAAATCTTTCAGGAACGAAACCTCCGCAAAACCACGGGCACCTAATACATTTCGGCGAAAATAGTTTTGGTTCAACAATGTTTCAGCAACCGAATGGCGGCCACCAAACTGCGGACGAGCAGGCAATCCCAGTGCTGTCAGGTTACCATAATCCCACCGCCGATCGCCATTAGGCAGGAGCAGAAACTGGCCTGGATTAGCCGGATCATAGGCATAAACCGGATAGATCGGCCCCATATTGCGCGAGAAATAGAATGGATTTACGAAAGCCGTACTGCTACCGGCGTCGGCCTGATTCGATTTCGTAATCGTAGTCGAAATATTTGCCCCAGTCCGCAGCCATGGTTTCATCTGCGAGTTCACATTCAGGCGTCCCGTAAACCGATCATAGTCTGAACGAATCAGGTATCCCTTATCATTCAGGTACGAAAACGATACATAATAATCGGTCTTATTCTGTCCCCCCGACAACCCTACGGTTATCTCATCTCGATTTCCCTGCCGCATAATTGGCTTTTCCCAGTTCAGATCGTCGGGCGAGAACTTAAGCGTAGCCGTTGGATTCATCTGACCGTTTACATCCACGACCTGATTGTCCGGTACATTATATACGTTGTATCCAACGAGACTGATCAATCGGCTGGTTGCATCTGCATTAGCCGTTGCAAGTGCGACTGGGTTCGTAGCCCGATAGGCAACACTGTTTCGATACATTTCCCACATCAGCGGATAGTATTCGCCAACACCAACCCGATCGTACTCGGGCAAACCCCGCGTACTAAACCCTTTTGTGTAGCGTACATTGACGATACTCCGATCCTTCTGACCTTTTTTTGTCGTTACTACCACGACACCATTAGCCGCCCGCGACCCGTATAGTGCCGTAGAAGCGGCATCTTTCAGTACCGAAATACTCTCGATATCCCCAGGGCTGATATTGGCAATACTACCCGAATAAGGAACGCCATCAACCACATACAATGGATCGTTACCCGAAGAAATCGAACCAAAGCCCCGAATACGAATATCAGGGGCAGTACCGGGCTGTCCGCTACCAGCCGTTGTTTGAACACCGGCAATAGCCCCCGATAAAACCTGGCCAATATTCGTCGCAACTCGATTCTGAATCTTATTTTGATCAATAACACCCGCAGAGCCAGTAAATGCAGCTTTTTTAGCTGTACCGAAAGTCGTAACGATTACCTCATCCAGATTGGCCGCGTCGGGTGTCAGATCGACCGAAATCGTGGATTGGTTTCCGATTGCCATCTCTTTAGAGGCAAAACCAATAAAGCTGAATACGAGACGTCCACTGGCAGGCGCATTGATCCGGTACTTTCCTTCGGCATCGGTGGTTGTACCCCGCGAAGTACCTTTGAGCTGAACGCTTACCCCCGGTAAGCCGGCTCCGTCTTCCGACGATGTTACCCGACCAGATACAGTTACATCCTGTGCGAAAACGGGTAAACAGAAGACAATGGTTAGTAACCAACTAGTTAATAAAAGTTTTTTCATGAAGTGCTTTTAAGTGAATTTTACTTTAATCAATTTTTAATAAGCCGCAAAAATATGCTATAAATAGATATTAACAATATATAATTCCCAAAAAACTCATTATAACAATCTTTAATACCGAAATATAGAATTATTTGACATTATCAAGAATTTACATTAATTTCTTTTTAATTAAATTTTTAACCTTTGTTAATATATATTAGACTGAAATGACAAAAATTCGATACGTATAGGAACAAAAATGCTCACTGGACCTCCAGTGAGCATTTTTGTTCCTATACGTATCGATATTATCGGGCTAGGCAACCAGAGCCGCTTCTTCTACATCTTTTTCAATACGTAGGTTGTCGATAATAAAGCGCTGCCGCTCGGGCGTATTCTTGCCCATAAAATAGCTAAGCAGTTTGGGAATGGAAGTTTCCTTTTCCATAATAACAGGCTCTAGCCGCATATTTTCGCCAATGAATAACCCGAACTCCTCTGGCGATATCTCACCTAACCCCTTGAATCGGGTGATTTCAACCTTTTTGCCCCCCTTTGTCAGCTTATCAATGGCTTTTTTCTTCTCGTCGTCCGAATAACAATAGGTTGTTTCCTTATGGTTTTTCGGGTTCCGAACCCGAAATAAAGGCGTCTCTAATATATAGAGGTGGCCATTCCTGACAAGATCGGGAAAGAATTGGAGGAAGAAAGTTAGCATCAGTAATCGAATGTGCATGCCGTCGACATCAGCATCGGTAGAAACCACAATACGATTGTAGCGTAACCCTTCCAGACCATCTTCAATATCCAGTGCATGTTGAAGCAGGTTGAACTCTTCATTTTCATACACCACTTTCTTGGTTAGTCCGAAGCAGTTCAATGGCTTTCCACGCAAACTAAACACAGCCTGCGTTTGCACATTCCGTGATTTTGTGATCGACCCACTAGCCGAGTCTCCCTCGGTAATGAACAAGGTTGTCTGATAGCGATCATCCGCTTTCAGGTCGGACAGGTGGTTTCGGCAATCGCGTAGTTTTTTGTTATGCAGACTTGCCTTTTTGGCACGATCATTGGCCAGTTTTTTGATACCGGCAAGTTCCTTGCGTTCCCGTTCCGACTGTTCGATCCGCTTTTTGAGTGCATCGCGTACCGACGGGTTGATGTGCAGGTAATCATCCAGGCGTTCTTTCACAAAATCGCTTACAAATGATCGAACCGATTGGGCGTTTGGCTCAGGCGACATATTGACCGAACCTAATTTGGTCTTCGTCTGCGATTCAAACACCGGCTCCTGAACCCGAATACTGATGGCAGCGATGATACTGGCCCGAATATCAGTAGTTTCGTAGCTTTTGTCGTAATGTTTACGGATCGTTTCAACGACAGCTTCTTTCAAAGAATTGAGGTGCGTACCATGCTGGGTCGTATTCTGGCCGTTTACAAAGGAATAGTACTCTTCGCCATATTGATTGCCGTGAGTAAGCGCGATTTCGATGTCATGCCCTTTGAGGTGGATGATCGGATACCGTAGCGAATCTTCGTCGGTTTTATTCCGAAGCAGATCGAGAAGTCCATTCTGGGAAATGTATTTCTGCTTGTTGAAAACAATGGTCAGACCCGCATTCAGGTAGCAGTAATTCCAGATCATATTTTCCAGAAACTGCGGGATATAGTGAAAGTGCTTGAAGACGGTATCGTCGGGCTCGAAGCATATCAGGGTACCGTTGCGTTCAGACGAAACCTCCTCACCCTGTTGTTTTAGCTCACCACGTTCAAATTCAGCCCATACGGTTCGGCCTTCGCGAAACGACTGCACCCGGAAATAAGTGGACAATGCATTGACCGCTTTAGTACCCACTCCATTGAGTCCTACCGATTTCTGGAACGCCCCAGAGTCGTATTTCCCCCCGGTATTGATCTTCGATACTACCTCGACCACTTTACCGAGTGGAATGCCTCGACCAAAGTCACGAACTTCGACCCGATGGTCGGTTACCCGCACTTCAATCGTTTTACCGAAGCCCATTACGTGTTCGTCAATGCAGTTATCAATCGTTTCTTTCAGGAGAACGTAGATACCATCGTCGGCAGCCGATCCGTCGCCTAATTTACCAATATACATGCCTGGTCGCAGGCGAATGTGCTCACGCCAATCCAGCGAGCGGATGCTGTCTTCATTGTATTGAACCGGCTGGTTCAGAGATTCTGCCATGTTAGGTTAATGGATTAACTAAAAAAGTAGTAGTTTTGTGCCGCCCTTCCAGTACATCGGAAAAATCATACCATGTATAGCAAGAGGTATAAAACTTACCATTCAAAAGGAAACTGTTTAAAATCCAACAAAAGTTCGCTTACTTTGCCAGCTAAACTATCCTGCGTACTACACGAATAAATTGTTCGTTAACTACTGGTGTTAGTCGGCGTTGCTTGCAATTTGTTCGACTTCTTAAAAATATGCAAAATTCAAGAATTATTCACGTGTTTCCACTGAATTTTTTTCTTTTCGGCGCCAGCCGTTTACCCCGTCAATTGACTACCTTTTTTACTGGTTTGCTGGTTCTCTTAGTGGGATTGACAACTCAGGGTCAAGTGGCCCCTTCATCAGGGGCTGCCCCCGCTGCCCCAAGTTCTGCTAACCCAGCAGCTCCCGGCAGAGGGACAGCTCTTCCAGCTGGAGTGAATCCGGCTAACTTACCAGCAAATGTCCAGCAACAGCTCAACCAGCGGGGACAAAATGGAACAAACGGCCGAACAGGTAATCCTACCCCTGCCCAACAATCCCGTACGGGCAATAACGGTAACACAACGAACACGCCTAATGGTACTAATGGCAATCAGCAGTTCGACAAACAGGACACTAATTCGGAAAGTGCCCCCGCAACCGATGAAGAAATCGCTGAAGAACGCATAAAACAGGCGCAACGTCGTGAACAGGAAGAACGTCGGCAGAAACTGTTTGGTTACTCGCTGTTCAACGATCCAGCGATGGCAGCAACCTTCCAACCCAACATCAATATCGCCACCCCGCGTAATTACATTGTTGGCCCCGGCGATGAGTTAAACATTCGGATGTTCGGCTATTCAGAAGGTGATTATTCACAGAAAGTATCCCCTGAAGGTTTCGTCTACATCGCGCAGCAGACAGGTATTGGCCCTATTTTCGTCTCTGGCTTACCAGTGGAGAAAGCAAAAGAACGGCTGATCAGCCGGATGGCAACAAAATTTGTCGGGCTTCGAAATTCATCCTATGGGCCACAAAACACATTTCTGGAAGTATCGCTTGGATCGATCCGCAGCATACGGGTTACTGTTACCGGCGATGCTGTTCGTCCGGGTACTTATACTATGTCGGGCCTATCGACGGTCATGAATGCTATTTATCAGGCTGGGGGTCCCAATGATATTGGTTCGTATCGGAAAGTACAGCTCATTCGCAACAACCGCGTTGTGGCAACTCTTGACCTCTATGACTATCTACTGAATGGAATTCAGCAGAATGACCTTCGTCTGCAGGACAATGACAACATCCGCTTTACTTCGTTTATTGAACGGATTGAAATTGGTGGAGCTGTAAAACGATCCAATATTTTTGAAATGCTCCCTGGTGAAACACTCGATCGACTTCTGTTCTATTCAGGTGGTTTTACGGCCAATGCCTACAAAGGTCGTTTGAAAGTCACTCGGGTAACTGACCGTGAGCTGAAGGTAACCGACGTTACCGCACCCGAATTTAAGACGTTTGTTATGCAGGATGGCGATGTCGTGTCGGTGGAGCGGGTTCTGAACCGCTTTGAAAACAAGCTCACCATTGAAGGAGCAGTATTCCGCCCTGGTGAGTATTCTCTCGACAACAATAAAACGCTGAAAGACCTGATCACGTCGGCCGAAGGGCTACGAGGTGATGCCTTTACAGGGCGCGTGAATATTGTACGCACCCGCGAAGATTTAGCCGTTGAAAACCTGTCGATCAACCTGGCGAATATCCTGGCAGGTACTGACCCCGACATTCCACTACAGCGCGAAGACCAGGTTATTATTCCCTCACGCTTCGAACTGGCTCAGCAGGCAACCATATCGGCTATCGGTGAATTGAACAAACCTGACCCCGGTATGGCTTACATGGCCAATATGACCCTGAACGACGTGCTGGTCAAAACAGGTGGCCTGAAGGAGTCGGCAGCTTACTCTGTTGTGGAAGTAGTGCGTCGTAAGAAAGACGTTGACCCTAAATCCCCAACGGCTCAAATTGCCGATATCTACCGATTCAATGTCAACCGGGATCTGACCCTGTCCAACGATGCGAACCGAAACTTCGTTCTCGAACCATTCGATCAGATCATCGTGCGCCGTTCGCCCAACTACCTGGAACAAACTTATGCGGCTGTTGTCGGTGAGGTAATTATGCCTGGCCCGTATGCCATTCGCAGCAAAGACATGAAAATTTCGGATCTGGTTCTTCAATCAGGCGGTTTAACCCCACAAGCCTATGTTGAAGGAGCCACGCTGGTACGTCCTGTGCGGCTTAGCTCAGATGAGCTTCAGCGGAAGCAACGGGCTATCCAGGAAGTGGGTGATAATGCTTCTAAAACCGTTGTTGAAACGGAAGTGCAATCGCCAACATCTTCGGAGTCAATTGGTATCAATCTAAAGAAAATCCTGGCGAAGCCCGGTTCAAGCGAGGATATTCTGGTTCAGGAAGGCGACACCCTTCGCATTCCTAAATTGCTTGAAACAGTACGAATTCAGGGAGAAGTACAATTGCCCAATACGGTTAAATTCCGCTCTGGACAGACGTTCCAGGATTACATTTCGCAAACGGGTGGATTTACCTCAAAGTCGCAGCGCCGGAAATCGTTTATTGTATATGCCAACGGTTCGGTCGATCGTACCCGGAAATTTATGTTCTTTAACGTTTATCCACGTGTGGAGCCAGGAGCGGAAATTGTAGTTCCAAAACGGACATCGTCACCATTAACCCCGCAGCAGGTGCTCAGTTCAACCGCCGGTACCATTTCATCATTGCTTAGCGTTATTGGGTTGATTATTGCCCTATCCCGGGTTGGAAACTAAGTCAGGAGTCTACGTATGAACCCTACAAATAAAACAAATACAGATCCAAACGTCATTGTGAGTCGCCCGTTGCCTCCCGATGAAATTTCACCTAAATCAGTCGTTTTACGGGTGTTAGCCGTAAAGAACGTTTTTTACCGAAACTGGAAACTGCTCGTTATTCTGGTTGGTATTGGGGGCATTGGCGGTTTTATCTACGATATGATGCATAAACCCCGGATCGTTTATACGGGTAGCATCATGTTTAACCTCGGTGGCGGCTCATCCAGCAGTAGTTTTGGTGGCGATTTAGGACAGTTGGCCAGTGCATTTGGCCTATCGTCAGGTGCTCCTGATGCCAATATCTTCGTGGGCGACAACTTCCTGATTTACGCTACATCCCGGCCTGTGCTGGAGAAAACCCTGATGAAAACGGATACGATCAACGGCAAAGACACGCTGCTGGTTAACTACTATATTCGTCATAGTGGCATCCGTGATAAAGAGTGGGAAGACAATGACTCCTTACGGGCTTTCTATTTTAAGAAAGCCAAAACGCCCGATCAGTACACGAAAATGGAACAGATCGTGATGGCTGGCATTTGCGGACGGATTGAAGGAGAGATGGCAATTAAGCAACCTGAGCGTAAATCGTCATTTATGCAATTGGAGTGCTTCATGGAAGACGAAAAGCTGACGGCTACCTTTCTGAACACACACCTGAAAACCATTGAAGAAGATTACCAGAAGAAGCAAACCAAGAAAACCCGGGAGATGTATGAGATGCTCGAACAACGAGCCGACTCATTAGCCAAAATCATAACGGGAACGGAGAATCAACTGGCTCAGTATATGGACCAGAATCAGCAGGTTGTTGTGGCGCAGGCCAAGCTGAAAGAAAGTAAATTGACCCGTAATTCAAGCTTCCTGTCTGGCTTGTATTATCAGGCCCTTCAGAGTGCCGACAACATGCGCTTATCATTGATCCGGGAAACACCATTGTTTACGGTTATCGAGCCGGTTGCCTACCCATTGTACCGAGAAGTTATTAAAACGCAGGGACTTCAGGTTGGTATTGCCTTAACGCTGATCCTTTCGATTGTGATCATTTTCGTGCGGGAAACCTACCGCTCAATCATGAAAGAATAAGATGTTACGCTGAAGCAGTGACCAATAACCCTCTAACACTGTCTCATCGAAACCTATAAACTAGTATTCGTTTTGAAAACACACGAAGTTGTTATCCAGCCAGGTCGTTCGGAACGGCATTATTGGCGGGATCTGTGGCGAAACCGGGAGTTGCTCTACATTCTGTCGATGCGCGACGTAACGGTTCGTTATAAGCAAACAGCACTGGGTACAGCCTGGGGACTTATTCGCCCATTGACCACTATGCTGATCATGGTATTCGTGTTCAGCAAGATTGCCAAACTACCACCCGATCCGGGTATTCCGTATCCGCTGATGGTATTGGGAGGCATTACGGTCTGGACATTTTTCTCAACCGCATTTACCCAGATCAGCAATAGCGTAACCCTGAATTCAAATCTGGTCACGAAGGTATACTTCCCAAGGCTGATTATGCCCCTAAGCTCGATTGCCATTAGTCTGGTTGATTTTCTGGTATCGCTGGGGTTGTTTATTCTATTAGCCATCTGGTACAAGTTTATTCCTGATTGGCACTTATTACTACTGCCTGCCTTTATTTTACTGGCATTACTAGCATCTTTTGCCTTTGGGCTTTTCTTTGCGGCTGTTAATGTCCGTTTCCGCGATATAGCTCAGCTCATTCCGTTTATTGTGCAGGTTGGGTTTTATATTTGTCCAATCGCCTATAGTAGCCGTCTTGTTGCTGATAAAGCGTCGGAATGGTGGGCTCCATTCTACTGGGCCAACCCAATGGTTGGTATTATCGATGGGTTCCGCTGGTCACTACTGGGCGAGAAAGCCTACTTCAATCCACAGAGTCTACTCATATCCGTCAGTATTGTACTGGTATGTTTAACGCTTTCCCTCTACTTTTTTCGGAAACGGGAGAATACATTTGTCGATGATATTTAAAAGTAGCGAGTAGTGAGGAGTGAGGAGTGAGAATACTGGCGCATGTTTTTTTCTTAAAGCGTCAGCATTCTCACTCCTTACTCCTCACTACTCGCTCCTCACCACTTATGTCTGTCATTACTGTCGAAAATATTAGCAAGCAATACATCATTGACCACAAAAAGGGCAAGGGTGTCAATACGTTGCGGGATGTCATCTCGGAAAACTTCCGGTCGATATTCGGCGGCAAAAAAGACCAAACCACCATCACCCACGAGGAATTCTGGGCCTTGCGGGATGTTAATTTTTCGATTGAACAGGGCGACCGGGTCGGTATCATCGGGCACAATGGCGCTGGCAAGTCGACCATGCTCAAAATCCTGAGCAAAATTATCCAGCCTACTACCGGCACCGTTCGCATTCGTGGGCGGGTAGCCAGCCTGCTCGAAGTAGGTACTGGTTTTCACCCCGAACTGACCGGGCGGGAAAATATATTTCTAAATGGCTCACTCCTGGGTATGAGCCGAACAGAAATAAAAAAACAGTTCGACGAGATTGTGGCCTTTGCAGGGGTTGAACGGTTCCTGGATACCCCTGTAAAACGCTATTCGTCGGGGATGTATGTCAGGCTGGGGTTTGCCATTTCGGCCCACCTTGATCCCGAAATCATGATTGTGGACGAAGTACTGGCTGTAGGCGATGCAGAGTTTCAAAAGAAAAGCCTTGGCAAAATGCGTGACAATTCGGCCAGTGGGCGAACGGTTATTTTTGTGAGCCATAACCTGACTGCCGTTCAGGCGCTTTGCAACAAAACCCTTTACTTCGAAAAAGGCCGACTAATCGAGCAGGGAGAAACAAACCAGGTAGTGGCTTCCTATTTAAGTAAGGTTTCTAAAACACGGCTGGTTCGTCAATGGGATACACCGGAAGAAGCCCCCGGCAATGACCTGGTTCGGGTCCGCCGAATTGAGTTGATACCCGATTATTTAGATGATCTTACTCATATCGACGTGCGCACGTCAATGAAATTCCGGTTCGAATTCTGGAACATGATGGACCGCGCCAATTTGAACTTGAGTCTGCATTTAAACTCACTTACAGGCGAGTGTATCTTCAATATAGGTACGCAATCGCAGCCGTATGGGAAGGGGTTAATAGCCGGCGAATGTACCATTCCGGGTTATTTTCTGAATGATGGTTCCTACACAATTTCCATGATGATTGTCAAGGATACGGTTACCCCCGTTTTTGTTATGGAAGAAGGCATTACCTTTGATGTGGAAGATTATCGGGAAGGCATTGCATGGTACGGTAAATGGCCGGGCTATGTACGGCCTCAGTTTCCCTTTCACATTAAAATGCTGGAACCAGTTGTTAGTGAGTCATAACTAGTCGTTCGGTCACACTATTCGGTTTATAGTGCATGCCGTATTTATACGTCAGCCAACTGTCAACTGAATACCTTACCCTAAGTTATAGTCTGCTCACCCAGGAACTGCCAATTGACGTATGATCTACATAACGAAATCATATTTGCCTGATCTACAGGATTATGTAAAGTACCTGGAAGGTATTTGGGAGCGTGTACACCTCACAAACGATGGGCCTTTACTACAAAAGCTGGAAGAGGATCTGAAAAAAGAGTTAGGAGTCAAACACCTTCTTTTTTGTACCAACGGTACCATCGTGCTTCAGATGGCCCTCAAGGCTCTTAATATCACAAAAGAAGTTATTACAACTCCTTTTTCGTATGTAGCCACGACTAATGCGCTCTTGTGGGAAGGCTGTACGCCCATTTTTGCGGATATCAATCCCGACGATTTCAACATAGATCCCGACAAGATCGAGCCGTTGATTACCGAAAACACGCAGGCAATTCTGGCAACGCACGTCTACGGCAACCCTTGCCGCATGGAGCAGATACAGGCAATTGCCGATCGGCATAATCTGAAGGTGATCTATGATGCTGCTCATACATTCGGTGCCAGCTATCAAGGCCAGTCTATATTAAGCTATGGGGACATAAGCACCTGTAGTTTTCATGCTACCAAAGTGTTTCATAGCGTTGAAGGCGGATGTATCGTCACAAACGACGACGACATTGCTAAAAAACTAAGGCACTTCCGTTCGTTTGGTCATCGAAACGATGATTACTTCGAGATGGGTATTAACGCCAAAAATTCGGAACTGCATGCGGCAATGGGACTTTGTGTGTTACCCAAAGTGCCCGACCTGATTGCAGCGCGTAAACTACGGTTTGGCTATTATGCCGATCGGCTGGACTTTACCCGGATTACCCGGCCTGCTTTACTACCTGGTACCGATTACAATTACGCCTATTACCCGATCGTACTCGACTCCGAAGAAACTCTCCTTCGGGTCACAGAAGCGCTTAAGGCTCAGGACGTAATACCCCGGCGTTATTTTTATCCATCGCTGAATACGCTACCTTTTGCACTCAAAGACAGTGTTCAGCAACCATGCCCTATTTCGGAAGATATAGCTTCCCGTGTCCTTTGCCTGCCTCTCTATCCTGACTTGCCCGAAGCAGACATTGATCGGATTGCTACGTCAGTTAACGAAGCCATTGCCATTGTCAGCGAAGTAAACGGATAAACTGATACTTAATGGACACTGATGCTCGCCAACGCATAGCCTGCCTGTCAGTCATCCATTGTTCATCTGATCGTATCCATTTACTTTAGTACCTGCACCGTATATCGTGCGTTATGACCCTGATTTATCTTCTTGCACTAGCACTATTTCTTGGCTACATTGGTCGTCTGTCGACACGAATTTCCCGGCGTTCACTTACCGAATGGTGGCTGACTACGTTTTTACTGGGAGCCAGTAGTGTCATTTTAACTGGTTTTATACTTTCAGCACTTTATCTAACAGCAAACACACTGGTATGGGCAGTTTCGGTTTTTGTTACAGCTACCCTTATCGGCTTTATACTACGCTGGCTTACTGCTAACCCAGAAGCGTTTTCTGTTTTATCGCTTATTCAAGATCGCTGGCACACAGGTCGCCAATGGTTCAATGGATTATCAGGTTACTCCCGTTTTGTATTTTCCATACTCTTCATCACCCTGGCTGTACTTGGCGTCACTAACCTGTTGCTGGTGCTGTTCACCGTTCCCAACGAGTGGGATAGTATGACAGGCCATTTGAACCGAGTCATGCAGTACATTCAGCGCGGCACGATGCGTCATTTTGGCGGTACAAACTGGAACATCGATACGTATCCGAAAAGTGTTTGTACGCTTCAGATCTATTCGTTTCTGATGACGGGCCGTTTCGAAAACGGCTTCAAGTTCATTCATCATCTTAGCTACTGGACAGCTATTGTTGCTGTTTTTGGCATCGTCCAGCGCATAGGCCAAAATCGGCTGTCAGCCAGTTTCTTCTGCGCATTGGCGTTTGCTCTACTGCCCGATTTTCTGATGCAGTCCATTACAACTGAAACCGATATTGTACTGACTGCTTACCTGAGTGTGCTTTTATATATGCTGTTCAGCTATAAAAGCAGCCAGCCTAAAACCGACAATCGGTATTTGTACCTTGCGGGTATGGCATTTGGCATTGCGTTCGGACACAAGATTACCTTCGCCCTGCTCCTGCCTTCAGTGTTCGTGGTCATGATTTACACGGTATTTCTGTCGTCTTCCTGGGCTGTAACGTTTCAACGTACGTGGCGACTGGGAGCCGCTATTGTGGTGGGGGTCTGCTTGTGGATGTTACCAACGGGGTATCTAAAAAACATTGAAGTATTTGGTCACCCGATCGGCCCACCAACCGCCCTCAAACATCAGTCTGTTGAACGGGCCGGTACACTTAGAAATCTGTTTGAACAGGGGAGCCGCAATGTTATCCGCTATGGCTACGACCATGTTAATCTCGATGGTATCCGAAATTTGACTTTAGGAGCGGAATTGAATCATGCCATGCGCCAACCGCTTGTTGTTCTGGAAGATAAGCTACATATGCGTCTGGATGAAGAAACGGATTTTTCGATCCAGCCATTTGCCTTCGACCGCAAGTTTGTGTTCTATAATGCGAATCCGTATTGGGGTATCTTTGGCTTTGGACTTATTTTTCCCTTGCTGATTCTGGTTCTCATCGGTTACGTGCGTTCAACACCGCATACGTTCCTGGGTATAGCCTTGCTACTCCACTTTGCAGCACTTTCCTACTCAGCCCCTTACGACCCATTCAAGGGCCGGTATTTCATAGAGACCAGTTTATTCGGCGTTCCTTTTCTCGCTCTGCTATTTTTGCACGCCCGTACGTCGGTTGACGTTCCTAATCGGGTTGTTTGGAAAGGTTATGTCGGCCTGATAACCGTTCTGGGATGCATTTCGGCTATTCTGTGCATCTTCTTCAACACCCGCGCCCTTCCGTTTGCCTGGACAGCCCCTGATGGTCGCTCATTTTCGTCTGCTTTTGAAGCAGATCGAATCAAACAAATGACATTGGGCCGCCCGGATACGTATATTCCCTACAAGCGATTCGATGAACTGGTCCCGGAGCAGGCCACGGTTGCTTTGGCGACGATTAATGACGACTACGAATACCCACTTTACGGCCCTCATTTATCTCGTCGACTCATTGCCATCAACCCGTTTGAGCAGGGCCTAAAACCCATTCCGAAAAACGCCGATTACCTGTTTTTCGATAAAAGTGTGATTCATCCACAACCCGGCGATATCCGGCTAGGCACCGATACCACCATGAGGGCCGCCATCATTGTTCCGGGAGAAGACTATTATTTACGAAAACTTAAAAAGGATTGAAAACCAGTCGCGAGAATGGTTGACGCGTTAAACAACACTATGCGTTAACTCTTCTCGCTACTGACTTACCAAGCCTACTTTTGCGATGACTATAGCGATCATGCAGCCTTATTTTCTGCCCTATGTTGGCTACATGCAACTCATTAAGGCTGTTGATAAGTTCATTCTCTACGACGATGTCGCCTTCATTAATCGGGGCTGGATAAACCGTAACCGACTGGCGATCAATGGCCAGGAGTATTTATTTACGGTTCCCCTAAAAGACGCCAGCCAGAACAAACGAATCAATGAAGTGCACATAACCGATGATCCAAAATGGAGGGGCAAATTGCTGAAAACCATTGAACAGGGTTACCGTAAAGCACCCTATTATCAAACGGTTATGCCTCTGGCCGAAAAAATCATCAATTTTACTACCGATTCGATTGCCGAACTGGTTTACAGCAGCCTTCTTGAACTGAATCGCTACCTGGAACTACCAACCGTTTTGGTCCAGTCGTCGAGTATTTACAACAATGTCGAGTTAAAGGCCCAGGAACGGATTCTGGATATTTGTCGGCAGGAAGCGGCAACCCGGTACATCAACCCCATTGGTGGTACTGAGTTATACGACAAACCAACCTTTGCGCAGGCAGGTATTGAGTTGAATTTTATTAAATCGAACAAAGTCGAGTATGCTCAGGGCAATAATCGAAACCCGTTTATTCCCTGGCTATCGATTCTGGATATATTGATGAACAACGACCTGGCCAGCGCCAGAGCGATGCTGGATGAATATGAATTGGTGTAGTTTTAGGCGTTAGAACCGAGAGCTGCCCTCACTCCTTAAAAAAGTATGGCAAAAGTTATCATTTTTGGCGTAATGGATACGGCCGAACTGGCCCATTTCTACCTAAAGCACGATTCTGAACATGAGGTGGTAGCGTTTACCGTTAGCCGTGAATACATGAACGGTACCGAATTTCAGGGACTGCCTTTAGTCGCTTTTGAAGAGGTCGAAACCATTTTTTCGCCCAGCGAGTACAAGTTTTTCGCGCCGATGACAGGTCGGAACATGAATCGCAATCGCGAACGGATTTACCTCGAAGCCAAAGCCAAAGGTTACGCGTTTATTTCGTATGTCAGTTCAAAAGCGACGGTTTTTGGCAACCAGATCGGCGAAAACTGCTTCATTCTGGAAGATAATACCATACAACCGTTCACAACTATAGGCAATAATGTCGTTCTCTGGAGCGGCAATCACATTGGTCATCATGGGCAAATTAAAGACCATGTCTTCTTTACGTCCCATGTCGTGATGTCGGGGCATTGTGTCATAGAACCCTATTGCTTCTTTGGTGTCAACAGCACCATCCGGGATTTTCTTCACATCGCAACCGGCACCTTGGTAGGGATGGCCTCAGCGATTTACAAAGACACTGAAGAATGGGGACTCTACCTCGGCAATCCCGCCAAAAAGTTACCCAAACCCAGTTACGAAGCCTATTGATTTTAGTACACAGGAGTTAGGAGCAAGGAGAGAGAATAGCTGGCGAATCAGGAAAACACGCATCAGCATTCTCACTCCTCGTTCCTGACTCCTCACTCCTTAAGCATGAATCTCCTTCTCATCGGCCATGATGCCAACCGCGCCGGAGCGCAGCTTGTTTTATTAAATGTAATGCGTCTGCTGAAAGTGGAAGGTTTTCAGATGCATCTGCTATTAGGCGAAGGAGGGCCACTTTTGGAAGAATACCAGGCGATTTGTCCCGTTACAATCTGGCCAACTCCTCCGACCTATGCAGTAAGCGCTTTGGCCGATAAGGTGTTGTGGAAATTAGGCCAATGGCAGCAGTTTTATGAGCGCCGGACTAAAGCGCATCAACAGGCCATTCGAGCCCAACTAGGCTTGGACAAGGTCGATCTGGTCCTGGTAAATACTGTTACCAGTAGCCGGTGGGTGGCACAGTTGGCGATTCCCGATCAAATACCCGTTGTCACGTTTGTACATGAGCTCGACATGTCGGTTCGGATTTATACCCGGCCCGATGAGCTGGCCTATCTGCTAAAACGGACAAATCATATGCTGGCCGTTTCGAAAGCAACCGCCCGATACTACGAGCAGGAGCATGGCTTCGACCCGACCCGCATATCGTTGTACACACTTATCGACACGCCTTCGCTGGAGAAAAACGTTCAAAAAGCGACGGAACAGCCTTCGTTGTATGCCTCACTGGGCCTGCCAGCCGATGCGCTGATTGTTGGCGGGTGTGGCAATGCAGAGTGGCGGAAAGGGAATGATCTGTTTGTCAGTATTGCCCGTCAGGTAATTGGCCGGTATACGGGCAAACAGCCTATCCATTTTGTTTGGGTAGGTATGCCCAAAGGAACGCTGCACGATGATATCTGGCTGGATATTCGTAAAGCCGGACTGGCCGATCGGGTTCATTTGATCCCTCCTACCCCCGAAGTACTTCGGTACACCAGCCGATTCGATGTATTTGTACTTTGCTCCCGCGAAGACCCTTACCCGTTGGTGGTATTTGAAGCTGGCCTAAGTGGCGTTCCTGTTGTGTGTTTCGATGGAGCTGGCGGTTCGCCCGAACTGGTAGAAACCGACGGAGGCTATATAGTGCCCTATCTCGATCTGGACGCCATGAGCGATCGGATCATTGAGCTCCTTCAGAACCCTGATCTTCGTCGGCAAATGGGGCAACGGCTGGGGCAAAAAATCCTGGAACGGCATCCGGCTAAACAAAGTGTCGATACGCTCATCAAGTTATTCAATCAACTGGCGGCTTAACGCTTACGCGATTTAAACCCAGAACCTGGGAGCACCCATTGACTAGGTTTATACCGTCGACACGTATCGTTCCAATTTGCTGATTTACAATTAAAAACCAAGTCAATACAAGTCGTATTACTTCTCTTGAAAAGGCTTGAGTTAATCGATCTGTTGGGGTATTCGTTTTGTCATCACTGAATTATCTGCTATCTTCCCAGCTTCTTTATGACACTTGCTTTTACAATCTGCTCGATCAACTATCTGGCTCAGGCTCGAACGCTGGGGGAATCACTCCGACAAACCAATCCTGACTATCGATATATTATTGGGTTAGTTGACATAGTAAGCGCGGCCAATCTTCCTGACGAATTAATCCCGGATTACCCCATGCTCGAAGTGGACAAGATCGGGATTCCAGACTTTGGGGCCATGTGCGACCGCTACGATATTACCGAACTCAACACGGCTGTCAAACCGTTCTTTATCGATTATTTCTACAAGACCTACCCCGACGCTACCGAAGTTATTTATTTCGACCCGGACATTATTGTTTTTCAGCCTTTACTCGATTTAAATAAAGCCTTAAAAACGTATAGCCTGGTACTGACTCCGCATACCTGCTCACCTACGCCTGACTGGGAGCGCCCGAACGAATTGCACCACCTGAATACGGGTATTTTCAACCTCGGGTTTATTGGCTTACGGGCCGACGAAACAGCCCGTCGGTTTGTGAACTGGTGGAAAGAACGGCTGGTGTACGAATGCCGGATTGATCTCTGCGAAGGGCTATTTGTGGATCAGCATTGGGTCAATTTCGCCCCGGTTTATTACGATAATGTATTGATCGATCATCATTTAGGCTATAACGTCGCTTACTGGAATCTGCACGAACGGTATTTTTCGAAGAACCAGGCGGGTCAATGGCAAATCACCGGAGCGATTGATCCACCTTTTTCGTCGGACAATGAAACGACTGTTGAACCATTGCAGTTTTTTCATTACAGCGGTTACAACCCTGATCGCCCCGATGAAATCTCAAAATATCAAACGCGTTTTACCTTTGCCGACGCAAGTCAGACCAAAGAGCAACGACCCGATGTGCGTCCATTATTCGATTTCTACCGCGAGCGGTTGCTGGCGAACTACAACGAACAGTATAGGCAGTATCCATGCGTTTACATTAAACCACCGGTAATACTTCGTTACAAACGAGTTCGTAAATTCCTTCAAACACCGTTCAACCAAGTTATTTCGCTGTTAGAATCGCATTGAGTATGAATGAGGGACCTCGTTTCCGGGAACTCTGGACCTATCGTTTTCATAAGTATACCCACATAGTCGGTAAGTTTTGGTCGTTTTGGGCCAAATATGTACAGCTATGGTGGCTTAAACAAAGGCATAGAAATCGCCCGCTTGTCGCTATTATTCTCTCAGAACAGATGGGCGATATCATTGCCTGTGAGCCAGTAGCCAAAGAAGTTCGACGCAGACATCCGAATGATTATATCATCTGGGTGGTTCGTAAACCCTATCTCGATCTGGTTAAATATCATCCTGATCTTGATGGATACCTAATCGAGAAGTGCCCTGGCGAACGGGTACGACTCCTTCGATCAGGCATTTTCGACAAAGTTTACAACCTGCATATTTCACACCGAAAATGTAAGTATTGTCTGGAAGATCCTGTTAATCCGATAGCCGATCAGATTGGCCTGAACTTTGATAATTATTATGACCGGGGCGACCTGCTATATGTTTTTCCGCAGGCGGCTGGTTTACCCGCTCTTACCGCCGATCCGAAAATGTATATTCCAGAACGTGTTCGGCAGAAAATCGCATCATTACACTTGCCTGACGATCCGATTGTAATTCACTGTCAGTCGAGCCATGTCATGCGTGACTGGCCAGCAGCCAACTGGAATAAACTGGTTCAGTGGATCATTAACACATACCCTAATCCAGTTATTGAAATTGGTTTGACGCCGACCATAACCCTGGAACATCCACATTATCGGAGTGTGTGCGGCCAATTGAGTTTACTCGAAACGGCCGAAGTGATTCGGCAGGCGTGCCTGTTTATTGGCATCGACAGTGGGCCTGCTCATATGGCCAATGCTGTTGAAACAGATGGGATTATTTTATTAGGAAAGTTGTTCGACTTTGTCGATTATCTACCTTATTCAGGCCGTTATAAGCGGGGCGAGGGTATTACAATCCTCAACCATTTCGATCATCACTGTGCCGATCTGCCGTATGGCTGGGTACAGAAAGCGGTCGCTAAACGTCTGGGGCAACCTAAATTTGCATGAAAGCATCAACACCCGTTAGTGTAAACGTTGTTATACCCGTTTACAAAACACAGCTTACTGACTATGAGCGCATTGCGCTAACTCAGTGCGTAAATGTATTAAAAAATTATCCTATTTGGTTAGCAACTCCACATTCGCTCGATCTATCGGCCTACCGCGAAATAAGCCCTACGTTACAGGCTCGCACGTTTGACAACAGTTATTTCTCCGACATTCAGGGTTATAATCGGCTGATGGTATCGGAGGAATTTTATCAGGCATTTGCCGATCAGGAATATTTGCTGATACATCAGTTAGATGCGTTTGTCTTTAAAGATGAACTAGCCTATTGGTGTCAGCAGAATTATGATTACATTGGTGCTCCCTGGCTTCGCGACCGGGATTTCACAGGTTTGGGTGACCAAATCTGGTTTACGATTAAGCAACAGATAGCCACCTGGCTGGATCTTAAAAAACCCGATGGTATTACCCCTCGGGAAATTATTAACCTGAACGGTGTCGGGTGTGGTGGCTTTTCGCTTCGTCGTGTACCAGCGATGCTGCGCTGCTTAAAACCTTTCGAGAAAAAAATTGCCGAGTATAATCAAAATACCATGCACCAATACCACGAAGATGTATTCTGGGGTATTGAAGTGAATCGGTACTGGCCACACCTTCGAATTCCGAATTATCGGGAAGCTTTACATTTTTCAATTGAATTTTTTCCGCAATGGGCCGTTGAGCATTACAATCAAGGGAAACTACCATTCGGTTGCCACGCCTGGGATATACATGGACTAACGTACTGGCGCCCCATTTTTGCCCAATACGGTTACCAAATATGACTGCGCGTATGACTACATCTGTGCAAAAACCAACGATTTCTATTGCTCTCTGTACATACAATGGTAAAACCTACCTGCCTGTACAATGGCATAGCCTGATGCATCAGCACCAGTTACCCGACGAGGTGGTCATTTCGGACGATTGCTCGACGGATGGAACACCTGATTTGCTGAAGCAACTGGCCGCCGAAGCACCATTTACGGTGCGTGTTCTACCCAACACAACCCGCTTAGGGTATAATAAAAACTTCGAACGGGCTATTGCAGCCTGTCAGGGCGATCTGATTTTTCTCTGTGATCAGGATGATTTCTGGCTACCAGAAAAAATCAGCTCCATGACGCAATACATGGTCCAGCACCCCGAGGCCCAGATAGCATTCTGCGACGCCTGGGTTACCGACGAATATCTGGATGGGCGCGAAGAACGGTTCTGGAGAGCGGTTCGATTCGACGAAAAAGCCAAAAACCGCTGGCGAGCGGGTGAAGTCATGGACGTCATGCTGGATGGCAATCGGATGATGGGCTGTGCTACTGTAATACGGAAGTCGTACCTGTCGATGATAATTCCTATTCCAAAGACAATTCCAGGCTATATTTACGACGGCTGGATGGCTCTGGTTGCCGCTACGCAAAATGCCGTTCACTTCATAGACCAGCCATTGCAGCTCTATCGAACGCACGTACAGCAACAGGTTGGCGTTCGGCCTCAGGAAGTCGGTGAGCGGATTCGTCTTCGTGATCGATTTACGCGACATAGGGCTCGTAAACTAGCACCGCTGCATAAAAAACAGATTCAATTAAAAGTAATCAGCCAGCTTTTGAGCGAACGAGTCCCACAGGATTCGCCTGGTTTACCTCAGCTCCATCGCCAGCTGGCGCATTACACCATGCGCAGCAATCTGCCTCCTAATCGTCTGAAGCGGTTTATTCCTGTTCTAACTAGCCTTTGGGAAGGCAATTACCACCGGTATGCCGATCCGGCTGCCGACTGGTATGCCCCTTATCTGGCAGTTTTGGGCGATTTGTTTGAATGACGTAGTTTTGCGCTTACTGTGTTACTTACCATCTGTACCCTTCGTCAATTACCCCAGGCCTTAGCTCTGGGCGACAGTTTTCGTCAGTTTTCGGCTACTGACCCATTTATTGTCATTGGATTGGCCGATGACCCTACCCAGTTACCACCGGGTTTTACGTCACCCTATCCAATCCTACCGATCCAGGATATACTCCCGGTTGACGAATTAAGGGCGTTATCGGCACAATATACACCCACCGAATTTGCGGCAGCCTGCAAACCTGTGTTTATTGCCGAAGCCTTCCGCCGATACCCGGAAATACAGCGGCTCATCTATGCCGATCCCAATATTCATTTTTCGGCTTCTATTGACCCGATCTGGTCCCAGTTGGAGAACACGAATTTTATTCTGACACCGTTTATTACTCGCGACTTTGCTATGTCTGGCAACACAACAAAGTCGTGGCCAGACGAAAAAGCGTTCCAGAATATCGGGCTCTATAATGCTGATTTTTTAGCTTTCAAACGATCAGCCGAGACCGAACGAATGTTGGCCTGGTGGGATAATCGGGTTCGCGAACGAGCTTTCATTAATTTCTGCGCCGGGCTATGTCTGGATCAGATTTGGTTGATGCATGTGCCCGTCTTTTTTCGTAACGTGGCTATTGTCAAAAATCCAGGCTGGCACCTGGGTCTCTGGAACTTACCCGAACGGTCGATCCATTCAGCGTCTGGTCAGTGGCAGGTAAATGGCCCCTCCGGTCAAAATCAACCCCTACAATTCATCAATTACAAGGGTCTGTACAATCCTGACGAAGGTTTTTTTCCACATCAGAATCGGGCCATATTGTCGAAACAGCCAGCTATTCAATCATTGATAAAGAATTACCAACAAACCATTTCATTACAAACACCATCGGTATTCGAAGTGATTCATCCTGCCTACGGTCAGCAGCCAGAGGCTCGTATCATTCGTGGCTGGCGCTATAAAACGATCCAATCCATGCAGGAAATCAATCGGTTTATTGACCAGGTCTACTTACCTGCCATTCGATAAGAGTATGCACCGAATAATCGACGGAGATTAAGGATTTATCGGCAAATACCCCTATTTTTGTCGGCACATTTTCTCAGAAAAATACAAACCGGCATCTGGTTTGTAGGTTTTCCTACATGAAAGTACTCTTCGACCATCAATCGTTCACGGGACTGCCTTATGGGGGTGTTTCCCGGTATTTTTTTGAACTGATGCGTTCATTCACCAAGCGGTCAGACATTGAGTTTGAGCTGTCGCTTCGGCTGTCGAACAACGAATATTTAGATCAGGCCTCGTTTAGCAATCATGTTCGGTATCACGGGCTTGCCCAGATTCGTAATGCCCACCGAGTAGCCTCTGTTCTTAATCGATTATATAGCCTACAACGGGTTCGAGCGGGTAAGTTCGATGTTTTCCATCCGACCTATTACCATCGGTATTTCCTGAAAGCCATTGACAAAAAGCCGTTTGTATTAACCTTTCATGATGCAACCAGCGAGCGATTCGGCAAACAGTATCCTGAAGTTGGCGAAGGACTATATGACTTAAAAAAGCAACTCCTGCGCCGGGCCGACTGCATTATCAGCGTGTCAGAGTTTAGTAAACAGGACCTGCTTCGCTACTTTCCTATCGATCCCGATAAGGTAAAAGTCATTCATCTAGGAACCCGTTTAAGTGAATCTGTTCCTGTGTTCGATCAACAGGCTCGGCCTTTTCCAGCGCCCTACCTTCTGTATGTGGGCAAACGAGGGCTGTACAAAAACTTCAATGGCTTTTTCCGGGCCATTCAGCCCATTTTGCATCGCTATCCTGATCTGCATCTGATATGCACAGGAGGAGGAGCCTTTACGCATGAAGAGCAAACACTGTTTTATGCGAGTCGTCTCAACGAACAGATTCATTACCGACCGATAACCGATGCAGGGCTGATGAATCTCTATCAACATGCCCGCGCCTTTGTTTTTCCTTCACTTAATGAAGGGTTTGGTCTGCCTGTGCTGGAAGCCTTCAGCGGTGGCTGTCCGGTTGTTCTGAGCAATCGAAGCTCGCTTCCAGAGGTAGGCGCCGACGCAGCTCTTTATTTTGATCCTGAAGACGATGACTCCATTGCCGAAGCGATTGAACGAATTGTTACGGATGATGCACTGTGCACGGAATTACGCCAGAAAGGAACCCAACGACTCCAGTTGTTTTCATGCGACAAAACGGCACAGCAAACACTTGACGTGTATCAATCTATGTGCTAAGGCATGAATTCGAACCCAAAATCACTTCGGTCGTTTGTTACGCAACCTTATAATCCATCCGTAGCAACTAACCCTGACCAGAGCAATTACCCAAAGCTAACGGTTGTTACGCCATCATTCAATCAGGCGCACTATTTGGAACGGACCATATTAAGCGTCTTAAATCAGAAATATCCTAATCTGGAATATTTTATTATCGATGGTGGTTCAACCGATGGTAGTGTTGATATAATTAAAAAATACGAACCGTATCTGGCCGGTTGGGTGAGCGAAAAAGATCGGGGACAGACAGACGCCATTAATAAAGGATTTCGGCAGGCAACGGGCGATTACGTTGCTTTTCAGAACTCCGACGACGTGTTTGCACCAAATGCGTTCAGCCGGGTAGCTGAAGCTTGGCGAAAAGCCCCCGATACCGATGTTTTCTTCGGAGATATGTATATTACCGATGAAGATGACGTTATCCTGGAAGAAATGCGGGCGCCGGACTTCTGTTTGGAATGCCAGATTTACGAAGGAATGCAGGTATTTAACCAATCGTTATTCATGCGACGTTCCCGACTGGAGCAGGTTGGCTTACTTGATGAACGTTTACGTTTTGTAATCGATTACGAAATTGTAGCCCGACTAGGTGTGCAGGCAGGCATCACATTTCGGCATGTCGATGGATTCTGGGGTGGCTTTCGGGTTCAGCCAGATGCCAAATCATCGACCATTGCCGGTACGGTTGGTCTACAGGAACACGAGCTTATTAAAACAAAATACCAGTCTATGCTAACCTCGTCGCTGGGGGCTTCATTCTGGCAACGTTATTGTCGCTTGCGAAAACTACTGGCCTTTGTGGGTAAAGGTCAGTTTAAGTACGTTATACATCGGCTTAGGCTACGCCAGGCCAGATAATCGCTTTCGATTTTCAGTGTACCCTGTTTTCGTATACTGAAATCAGAAAGCGGAAAACTATGATCTGTTTATGAACGGTTTGATTCGTCTGGTTCGGTCCCTCGATTTTATGCGCATGGTGCTTGGTATCTGCATCATTGTCGATGGGTATCCCCTTATATTCTTTTTTCGGGAAACGATGCGGTTGGCTCCAGGAAGTACCACCTTTACCGCTGTAGCCCTGGCAGGCGGGTTACTGCTCATGGTGCCTTTTACAGTTTTCCGACGGCTTTACCGGCCTAACATAACCATGTTCTGGATGGGCATGGGCTATATTTTACTGAGTATCGTGTACATGTTTATCTTTAACGGTGTACCAGGATTCCAGGATGCAGGGCGGGATATGATCTACTTCACGTACATATTGATTTTCATGTTTCTGCTGATCAATATCCCGAATGACATCATTCCCTATTTTGTCCCTGTTGTTGTCTGGTTCACGTTAGCGTCCAATCTGGGGCTTATTTATTCACTGATTACCGATCCTACCTGGGCGATTGGTCAACGAGCTACGATTACCCTGAACAATGGTGATCCCGGTTCAGGGAACCCCCACGCTTTTTCACGAAATGCCTATATGGGTGTTGTGGCCTGCGCTATTTGGCTGGTACGACCTAATACACTTCTGATTTTTCGGCTACTATCGTTTTTCGCAGGTGTAGTCAACATCGCCGTGTTAGTGCTCACTCAAACTCGTTCTGCGATTCTAGCCTTTCTGGTCGCAGTATGTTTTTTCTTGTATTTCAATGTTCGCCCTGCTCAGATACGAACTGCCGCCCGAAGCCTGGTAAAACCGATTCCTATCATGGTGATGATTGTGGGCTTCCTTGGCGTTGTTTATTTCTTCCAGCGGAATATTACTACGTATCTGATCCTGTATGATTATGTTACTGCTTTTTTGACCCGAAACATGGAAACGGTTTATGCTATGCTTGGCTTGAAATCGTCAGGTCATGATTACAAGGCCGTACTGGATGATTCAACAGCCAACCGTTCAGTCAGTACCCAGTTTCTTCAATTAGTAATATTCAGTCATATGCATATGCTGGTTTTAGGGTATGGTTATAAATATCTTTATCTCGATATCCCTATTCTGGAGTCATTGATCAACCAAGGCATTTTAGGACTGGTATTATTTGGTGGGTTGAATTGGCTGGTTCTAAAAAATGCCTGGCGAATTATGCGGACTAACCCCAATCCGTTGAGTATTTTTTTAGCCTATTTTTACTTCCTGATATTGGTTCAGGCATTTACCAATGGGCGCCCCAATGAAATTTCATTCTGGTTTCCACTCTGCCTGATGATTCGATTTATGGGAGTAGAGCATCTGTTTCCTGCCCACTTATCGGATAAACCGTCTGCGCCAGTCGAGGAAAAGTATGTTGTTGTGCCAAGTCCAGAGCCTGCCTGATGCGTATCCTTATTGTCCATAATCTGCTGTGGGCGCATTATAAATCCAGCGTTTTTCAGGCTCTGCAACAGGTAGTCGATCAACGCGACGACTTAACCATCCATGTTTTACAGATTGCTCGTAATGAGCGCTCGCGTGCAGGATTAGAAGTGTCTACGGATAAAAACATCCCTACTTATTCGTATAGCTACGAGCTACTTTTCGACCGATATGCGGAAGAAGTAGGGCTTCGTGAACGCACACAGGTGTTATTAAAGCGAGCGATTGCTTTTCGGCCGGATGTAATCAACCTGACGGGCTATTACGATCCGGCTCAGCTTATCTTGCTGATCTGGGCAAAAAGTAAAGGCATTCGGGTAGTTATGCAGAATGAAAGTACGGCTGCCGACCAACAACGGGGCGGCTGGAAAGAACAGCTAAAGCGGCAGGTTTTTCGGCTATGCGATGGCTTCTTCTGCTTCGGTAGCCAGGCCGCTGATTATCTCATACAGCTCGGTGTACCTCCTGAAACGATTTTACTTCGAAAGAACGCCGTCGATAACAACGCACTCCTGGCAGCTTACGAACGAACGCTACCCAATCGGGTTTCGCAACAACAGGAAGCTGGTTTACGCCCTAAGAATTTTATTTTCGTCGGGCGGCTCATCGAAGTTAAGAACCTCCCCATGCTTATTACAGCCTTTGCAGAGGCCGGAAAACGATCGATAAACAGCGACGAATGGGGATTGATTTTACTGGGTGATGGAGTAGAGCACGAAAACCTAATCAATCATATCCAGCATCTGGGCGTAGCGGATCGGGTTAAACTATTACCGGGCCGCCCGTGGTTTCGCGTACCTGAAGTATTGGCTCTAAGTGATGTTCTGGTATTACCAAGCCAATCAGAACCATGGGGGCTGGTAGTCAATGAAGCCATGGCTTGTGGCTTACCCGTTATTGTATCCAACCGATGCGGCTGCGCTGTTGATATAGTACATGATGGCCAGAACGGCTTTGTTTTCAACCCCGACCAGCCTGCTCAATTAACCTATCGGCTCATCCAGTTTATGGATGGCACCGTCAATACCCGGCTCATGGGCCAGCTTGCCAAGGAGTTCATAGCCCCCTATGCACCCCAGGCCGTAGCCAAGGAAATGCTTGACGGATTTATCAAAATCACGAAATAATCGGTTATTTCGCGGTATCTATGCGAATTTTAAACATCTGTGCATACACCTGGCAAACGGGTGGCCCCCCTAAGATTATTTTCGACCATACGCAGGTTGTGCTTCGCTATGGCCATCAGGTCGACATCCTAAGCCCCATTTCACCTGGCGAAAAACCGTATACTGTCCCCGAAGGAGCCCGGCTAATTCTCTGCAAACGAACCCCCGGAATCAGTCGATTCTTTCGGGAATTTTCCATCGAGCTGTACCAGTATCTAAAAAAACATATTCATGAGTATGATGTCATTCACTGCCATGGACTCTGGCATTTCGGTACACTGTCTCCGTTTATGCTCGATCGTTCGGTAGCGAAAGTAATTACCATACACGGTGTGCTGGACCGATGGGTGTATGCCCATAACAATTGGAAAAAGCAGCTTATGGATACATTAGCCCAAAAGGCTTTTCTGCGTCGGGCCGACCTTGTTCAGATCAACAATACGGATGAACAGGAAGACGTTCTGCAGTACCTGGGCCAACGCCATCCCAACATCGTGATCATTCCGAATGGTGTTAAACGGAGCGACTTTGCACAGTTGCCCCCCAAAGGGACATTCCGGCAGAAATTCAATTTACCGACTGATAAAAAGCTGGTTCTGTTTATGAGCCGACTGAATATCAAGAAAGGACTGGATATTCTCCTGCCCGGCTTTAAAGACTATGTCACTAGCCATCCCGATACTATACTGGCCATTGCAGGTTCCGACGATGGGTATGAAGCAGCTACCCGTCAGTTTATTGAGCAGAATAACCTGAGTGAGTCAATTCGATTGGTTGGTATGCTTACGGGCGATGACAAGAAAGCCGCCCTTGCCGATGCGGACTTATTTACGCTTCCCTCCTACTCCGAAGGATTTTCGATGGCGGTACTGGAAGCGATGGCCGCTGGTACACCTGCCCTCGTCTCAGATCGAGTCGGTTTTGGGGAGGCCATTCGGAAACACAAAGCCGCTGGTCTACTTGCCAGCTTGACGGCTGAAGCGGTAACCGAAGGCCTCGAAAGTCTACTTACCAACGACGCCCTCCGCCAGCAGGTAGCCACCAATGCCACAGACATGGTAAAGACCTACTACGACATTGACGTAGTGGCGAAACAATTATTGGACGAGTACGAGAAGATCTGCAAGAAAAAATAAGTTGTCGCTATGGCGACACCGGCCGTTGAATTACGCGTTCCCAGTTGACCTGCTTATCGGCTTCGGCCAGGTCGACGAATGGGAATTCGGTAAGGAGTTGTTTCAGCTTCGGCAAGCAGTTTTTGAGACCATAATACGACTTAAATCGCCGTACGCGACTTAATCCAGGAATCATAGGTTGCTCGGCATCGAAATCGCGGGGGTGGAAATAGGTCATCACATACGGAGATCGTCGCATCAGTCCCTTGATAACCGAATAGGGGAACAATCGAAAATAGCCCCCACCCGAAAAAATCAGGTCCTGACCCACTACGGCTGCTGTATTGATGGGAAACTCCTTCAGGAGAGTGCCATCCACATTCAGATACCCTGGTTCGAACATATTCAGTGAGGCATCGCCCCCATGCGCCCGTCGCGCCGAAAATACAGAGCAATCAATTTCGATTCCCTGTTCGATCAGAATCGGAAAGACCCACCGATTATACGCTTTAATTGAAAAACCGGGTGCACGGTACGACCGCACCTTTTTCCCCGTCAAATCCTGCAAATGCTTAATGGAACGGGCCAAATCCTCCTGAAACTCCTGGGGCGTTTGCTCATAGGCGAGTTGGTGGGCGTACGAATGCGTAGCAATCTCATAACCAGCCGCGTCGATTCTCCGGATCACATCGGGATGTTTATCCGCTACCCAGCCCAGGCAGAAAAACGTAGCCCGGCTTTTGGTATCCTCCAAAAGCTGGAAAATCAGATCCATATTCTGATGAATACGGGTTTCATAACGCCCCCAGTCGGCTTCAGTGCGGGTCGATGCGTTATCCAGAATATGAAACCACTCTTCAATATCAAACGTCAGGATATTCATAAACAAGGGGTAAAGAGAGAAAGACAGCGGAAAGAGCGAAGGGACCCATTCAGTTCAGTGCCCATTCACTCCCTCTAAATCATTGGTCCTTCTTTAATAAAACCGCTTTCCTGCTGCCCGGAAAGCCTGCACATCCTCGCGGGTAGGAAATGTAAAATAGGTCATCTGCGAGGCATCATTTTCAATGAGCTCGTACTTGCCCGAGTGAATTTTTTCAATTGATTCCAGAATGGCGTCCATGCCCATTTTTTTGGTTACGTCGATCAGTTCTGCCTGACTCATAGTACCAATAGCGAGCTTTTTCTGGACCAGAATGGGACCGCTATCGATTCCTTCATCCACAAAAAATACGGACACTCCTGTATGTGTTTCGCCATTTTTCAGTACCCAGAACGAAGGCATCAGCCCTCGATATTTTGGTAATAAGGCCGTGTGCAAGTTAATGCAGCCGTACGTCGCTACATCGAGCAATTTCTGTCTGAAAATCTGGTTACCCGCAATCGATACAAACAGATCAGGTTTGTAAGCGCGGAGCTTATCCAGGTTTTCGTCTTTATTAATATTTCCTTCGATATGAATCAGTGGAATATTTCGATCGGCAAGCACCTTCCGAACATTATTCTGACTGTTTAATTTAGAGGCAACGAATTTTAGGCCGTACCGAACAAAAAATGGGAAGCCGAAGATGTCATAAGTTTTTTTGATCTTCTCAGTAAATGTCTCTCGCTTTCCAAACGGCGATACGTCGAACACCACCGTTGCTACCACTTCGGCGTAGGGTGGCAATTTTTTCAACAGATAATCAATATTACGAGCAAGATAAAAGGGATCATCCTGCGTAAGAATCACAAGGCGCATAACCGATTCGCAAATGTTAATGTCACAAAACTACGTATTCCCCCGAAAAGGCAAGATTTGTTCTTATCGAATGATCAGTTTTCGACGCACAGAATAACCTTCAGTGGTTTGTAAATCGACGATATACATACCAGCACTAAGGTCTGCTACACTCAGGGAGAACGAGTTTCTGGCATTTCCGTGCCAGTTTTTCACCACCCGACCAATACCATCCCGTAGTACCAGGTCAGTAAACGTAATCTGGTCAGCCTCCACATGAAGCATCCGATCGGCGACTACCGGGTTCGGATAAAGCTGTACCTGCAGCTCGTTGGGCTCTACTCCCAGAATCAATGGCTGTGCCTTGACAACGTTACTGTATACCGACTCCGACGCACTACTATAAGCACGAAGCCGATAGTAATACGTACCGTACATATTGGGTAGATTTGGATCGGTAAACGTATTGGTCGTTCCGTTTAACACAGCAATCTGCTTAAATCGGTTCGCTACAGTATCTGAACGCTCCAGAATCTGCACATCGGACCCAGCCGAGGCCACCCAGTTCAGTTGAATCTGCTTTTCGGATAACGGTTTGGCAGCTAGTGTTGTAACGGTAGCAATAGCATCGGCAATTGGGACGTCGAACGAAAATGCCCGCATCCCTCGTGCATTTCGGAGTGTGGGGCCATCGTAAAAAGCCGACACATCATCGGAGAAAAAGGCAGGTAAATACCGCAGTCGTTTTGCGGTAACAGGCTGGCTCAGGGCGAGTTTTACCCTGTTGCCATTGGGTGTACCCGTCTTAACAAACCCCGATTGACCATCGAGGTAAAAATAATCTTTCTGGTAACGAGTTACCAAAACCTGTCCCGTTGCAAAATTGAAAAAGGTAGTATCATTCTTCCAGAGTACCTGATCCGTAAATTCCATCGTCACAGAATCTTTCTGGACATTATAAAATACTCGTTTAATATCGGGCGAATTAATCTGGAGCGTATCCGTTGAACCATAAACATCACGGGCAATCTGCCGGAACTGTTCGAAGGCAAGACGTTGATAGGCTAACGGTTCATAGTGTACGCCATCGTACCCAGGGGTTCCGACCGTAGCAATGGTTTCGACATTCTTGAATAAATATTTCGTTCGGCGTTGAAAATCGCGCAACGCAGCCGCACTATCCTGTGGATTGGCATTACTCAGGATATTGATCTGGCCCACATAGATACGCATATCTCCATAATCTTCGCGAAACTGGTTATAGAGCGTAGCAAACTTTCCGGGATAGTTTTTCGTGCCCGTGCCCGCATCCTCCTCCCCCTGCCGCCAGATTATAGCCTTTGCTATTTTGGCAGCACCTGCCCATTGTGCCCGATATAGCAAATCACCATAGATCGTATACGGATTGGCGTGGTTATTGGGATCACGCAACATCAACGCGTCAATACCTGTTCCTCCTTTTGCTCCATTAAGCACACAGGTTGGTATACCGTAATACTGTAAAATCAATCGTTGTAACGTCAGCCCCAACCCGCCTACACTCGCATACGGTTGTTTTGCTGGATACCAGGCTATCTTATCAGGCGATTCGCCGGCTGAATATCCAGCATTCCGCAGGTATTTATCATCAAAACTATACGAGTAATATTCTTCGAGTTGAGCTAGTGCTAACGCATTGGATTGACCATGAATGATAAAGAAATCTCCGCAAACCACTCCATTTTGATTGGCGATTAGCGATGAGTCTGTCTGTGTGTAAGCATACACTTTAAATGTATATTCAGCACGCTCTGCTTTAATAATCGATGAAAAACGAAACAGTGTACTATCTACGTCAGGGGTCAGCGTTTTGGTTTGAACATTAATTAATGAGTCTTCGCGCCATACTTCCATGGTTAGCTTTGTAAACCAGGGCGTATAATTAATACCATTAATTACTACTTCGGCCTGATTATTAGCATTTCGGGGAAAAAGCTGGTAAGGACGCGGCATCTGCAGGAAAACTACCTGAGCTGATGTGGTAAAATAGTACAAAAACAATATAGCCGTAACGTAAAGTGCCTTCACAAGCTTTGTCGAGTATAAAAAAAGTTATAATATTGCATCTTCCTTCCAGAAAGGAATATGTTGGTAAAATAAGGCTTTTTTCATAAAAGTCGGCAAAGAAGGCTATTTATTGAGCAAACAGTAACTTTAAGTATGACCGACGTATCTGTCATCATCCTGACACACAACGAGGAAAAACACATTGCTCGCTGTTTGGATAGCCTACTCCCGTTTACGGATAAAATCTTTATCGTTGATTCGTTTTCGACTGATCGAACCGTAGAGATTGCCCGGTCTATGGGGGCTGTTGTGGTGCAAAATGCATGGGTTAACTATGCCACTCAGTTCAATTTTGGCATCGAGCAAACACCTTTTCAGACGGCCTGGCTTATGCGCATGGATGCCGACGAATACGTCATGCCGGAGTTGGCTGCCGAGATCAATCAACGCTTAACTACTCTGCCTGATTCTATTGGTGGTGTGTATGTAAAGCGCCGGGTATTCTTTCTGAATCGCTGGATACGCTATGGTGGTTTTTATCCAATCTGGCTGCTTCGTTTATGGCGTCGAGGAGATGGGTTTTGTGAACAGGTGTGGCATGACGAGCACATAAAACTAACAAAAGGCGAACCCATACATTTCGACCACGACATTGTCGATCATAACCTGAATAACCTGACTTGGTGGACGCAGAAACACAACCATTACACCATTCTGGAAATGATCAACCTGCTCAACTATCGTCACCAGTTTGATCAGGCCGAAAAAGTACAACCTCGTTTTTTTGGAACGCAGGATCAGCGAATTCGATTTTTAAAGGAAATGTATGCGTCGATGCCCTATTTCACGCGGCCTATCCTTTATTTCGTCTACCGGTATTTTATCCGATTGGGCTTTCTGGATGGGCGGCCAGGCTTCGTCTGGTGCTTTCTTCAAGGATTATGGTATCGCTATCTGGTTGATGCCAAACTTCTTGAACTGGACATTCGAATTGGCAACGATAAAGAGGCCATTATCAATTACTTTAAAACCGAGTACGGTAAAGACTTGCGGGCTATTCGCCCTCAACAGGTTACTCAATCCTGAACCCAATAGGTTCATTCAGGAACACGATTAGTATGACGGAACAGATCGACGGAAAAACAGACCTGTCACGCTTCGACAATAGCTGGTACAACCATGGCCCACGCTGGCGGCTTGTGCTGTGGTTTCTTGTGAACGCCTATTTCCTAAATACCTATTTGCCAATACCTGTCAAACTCAAAATAGCGGTTTTACGGTTGTTCGGGGCTAAAGTTGGCCACAATGTAATGATCAAACCAGCGGTAAGTATCAAATACCCCTGGCTATTGGAGATTGGCAATTACGTCTGGATTGGTGAGCAGGTCTGGATCGACAACTTAAGTCAGGTTGTCATCGGCAGCAACGCCTGTCTGTCGCAGGGAGCCATGATTCTAACAGGTAACCACAACTACCGAAGCATCACCTTCGATCTGACTACCCAACCGATTACGTTGGAAGATGGCGTCTGGATTGGGGCTCGGTCAGTTGTCTGTGCGGGTGTTCGCTGCGAATCGCACTCGGTCCTGTCGGTCAATTCCGTAGCTACGCGTTCCTTAAACGCATACAGCATTTATCAGGGCAATCCGGCAGTCTTTGTCCGCAAACGAACCATAACAGCGTGAAAGTATCTATTATAACGGTTGTTTACAATGGTGCGGAATTTATTCGAGACTGCATCGAATCGATTCTGAATCAGACTTATTCAGATATTGAGTACATCATTGTAGACGGAAAATCGACAGATGGCACGGTCGATATTATTCAGTCGTACGGCACCAAAATTGCTCAGTTTATCTCCGAACCCGACAAAGGCTTATACGATGCTATGAACAAAGGTATTCGTATGGCTACTGGTGAGGTTATCGGCTTGCTGAATGCAGATGACTTTTATCGACACAACCGTGTTATCGAGCATATGGTAGCGACATTCGAACGAACAGGTAGCGACGCGGTCTATGGCGATATGCTCTATGTTAACCGGGTAAACCCTCAACAACTCAAGCGTTACTGGCGATCAGGGTGGTACAGTACGAATGCCTTTTTATGGGGATGGATGCCTGGTCATCTTTCATTCTTTGCGAAACGCTGGCTGTATGAGCGATATGGTTCTTTTCGACTGGACATGAAAAGTGCTGCCGATTACGAACTCATGCTACGGTTCATTCACAAAAATAAAGCCAAAATTGCTTATATGGACGAGGTAACGATTGTAATGCGAGCCGGAGGAATTAGCAACAGTAGTTTGCAAAATCGGCTTCGAGCCAATCGGGAAGACAAACTAGCCTGGGAACTGAACGACCTCAGACCTTACTTCTTTACATTATGGCTGAAACCATTACGTAAACTCAAACAATATGTGAGCAAACCTCCTAAAGATGACAATCCGTCATAAACTATACCGTTAAATCAGATTTTTGTTTTCTCATTAGCTAAACCCATGAATTTTATGCTCCTTACGACCCAAAAATTAAACTATACGGTTGGCTTAGGTAGCATTACTCGACGCAAACTGACGAAATACCCAGCAAGGGAATCAGTATCTAAACGTCCTGCCTTATGAACATAGACTTATTCATTGCCTACCTACAACATAAATTCAAAGACGATCTGTTTACACTCGGGCTGTACCAGTGCGTATTATCGTTTCTGGTTGCTTGTTTTGTTTCGGTCGTTGCGATCCCGGTCATCATTAAAATCTCCGAGCTGAAATCACTCATGGAGAAGCCGGGCGAACGACGGGCACACTCTACGCCAACCCCTACCTTCGGTGGGATTGCCATTTTTGCGGGTCTGCTTATTTCCTATTTCCTATGGCCAAGTATTGATCAAACCGAAATTTATCGGACAAACTTATCCATTGCCGGGATGACGATCCTGTTTTTTATTGGCATTAAGGACGATCTGGTAGGCATCGACCCAGCCAAAAAGATCATGTTCCAGGTTTTAGCGGCCATGATTCTGATTTTCTTTGGCGACCTGCGTGTTGATTATCTATACGGCATTATGGGTTTTCATCATGTGGCCGAAATTGTTGGTATCCTGCTCACTTGTTTCATTTTTATTGCCCTTACAAATGCTATTAATCTGATTGATGGAATCGATGGACTAGCGGGTGGTATTGCGACGATTGCCAGCGGTACATTCGGGGGTTGGTTTTTAATGACCAATCACTTCTCGATGGCCTGTTTAGCCTTCACACTGGCAGGGGCATTGCTGGGCTTTCTGCGGTTCAATTTCTCGAAGACGAGTAAGATTTTCATGGGCAATACTGGCTCCCTGATAATTGGGTTCATGCTGGCTTTTTTCGCAGTACGTTTTGTCAGTCTGAATGCCTCTTATCGGTATGAGCCCACAGCTTTTTTCAATGCCCCAATTCTGGCGATTGTCGTTCTGATTATACCCATTTTCGATACGTTACGTGTATTTCTGGTTCGGATACTGGCAGGGCGTTCCCCATTTTCTGCCGATCGAAATCATATGCACCATATTCTGCTCGATAATGGCCTGTCGCATATTGGAGCAACAGCCGTTCTTTGCGGAGTTTCGTTATTCAATACCATTTTATTTCTGCTATTGCACCGTAACATTTCCAATACGTTTTCACTCGTTATTATTGCCGGTTTGTTTGGTGTTTATATGCTTGTCAGCTTTGGCCTTAAAATGCGGGTAAAATACATAACCACCCATCCCCGCCGTCGACGGGCCGTCCTGCGCCGGGAACTACAAAGTGGCATTACGGGCAAACGAATTGTCGATTATCTGTAGCATCTTCATTCCATAAAAAAGCCCGACAGAGCTCTCTGTCGGGCTTTTTTATGGAATGAAGATGCTTGCTATCCGATTACTTTTTATCCGATTTCTGCAATAGCTGTTGAACCATCTGTTTCAAACTTTGCAACTCTTCCTCTACTGACTTAAGCTTCTTCTCCTGCTCCTGGTTAACTGTTCGCTGCTCCTGATTTTCTTTTTCAAGCTGGATACTGTACAAGGTTAGTTCTTCTATTTTTTCCAGCAGCTTGGCATCAGTTTTATGGAGGTCGTTCCCCTGCTCTACCATTTCTTTCGCAGAAGGTATACCTGGCAAATGTTTATTCCGTTGTATGAATTGCTGAACTTCACTCAGACTTTTCAGTCGATAACTGGGTTCGAATACATGGTCGCTCCATTCGGCCGAGTTTTTGATAGCCACTTTGATTTTTTCGGTTAAAATACCCTCTTGTACGTACAATTTATAGCCAACAGGTATCTTAGTAACCAAAGCACCAATCACAACAGCATCGTCCCGAACTGGAAACAAATTCCCATTCTGGCGCAGCCATAGATTGTCGCTGGTAGCAACATTTGTATTGCTAACGACAGAAGTAGAGACAACCGTTGTCGATACAACAGTACCTGACGCTACATTAGCCAGGTATACATCACCGTTTGCGTTGACCGTCAAAACCTTCGTGACCGTACCTGTTGGTACAAAGTCTGATGTCAGGTTGGTAAAGCGTAAACCACTCACCCCAGATGTCGATGATGTAATCTCCAGTTTAGCATTGGGAGCTGTATTGCCTATGCCAACGCTCACTGAGTTGACTCCAGTACCGCCCAATACAATTGAATTACTCTGATTAACAATAGCATTGGCACCAATAGCAGCTGAATTGGTGATGCTGGTATTTGCGGCATTAATACCGGCAGCATAACCAATAAACACATTATTCGTACCTGTTGCATTACCGATGAATCCAGACCGTTGCCCTATGTATGTATTTCGGGAGCCACTATTGTTTGTGTAACCTGTGCTATCACCAACAAAAGTATTTCCACTACCGGACGTATTATTGAAGCCAGACAGGTTACCAAAAAAGGAGTTGGAGCCGCCCGTGCTATTTTTAATTCCAGCTTGATTACCAGCAAACACATTAAGCCCACCTGACGTGGTAGCGTATCCTGCTTTAGACCCTACAAAAACGTTTCCTGAATTTGAATTACTATAACCAGCCGAATCACCAATCATCACATTATTATGCCCTGTGGTATTGGCATAATTGGCGCGAATCCCCAGAGCGATGTTGCTATAACCAGTCGTATTCGCATATCCCGTATTATAGCCAATAAACGTGTTTCCTATCCCAGATAGATTACTATAACCCGTTTGCTGGCCCACAAAAACGTTACTCTCGCCAGTTACATTGCGAAACCCGCTAAGACTCCCCAGAAACGTATTAAAGCGCCCCACGGTGTTTGCCTGCCCTACGCTATCGCCTACAAACAGGTTAGAGGAGCCTGTTGTATTACTTCGCCCAGTGGTTACCCCTAGAAAGGTGTTCTGAGTTCCGGTCGTATTAGCGCGGCCCGATAAATAACCAACAAATGTATTGACGCCGGCTGTGCTGCTATAACCTGACTGGAAACCGATAAACGTATTTTGAAGCCCGACTGTATTCAGAAAACCAGCTTTAGAGCCGATAAACACATTATTGCCCACTGTATTGGTGTAACCCGCAGAGTCACCAACTAGTACATTATTCGAACCTGCCACATTACTGTAGCCTGCCCGGATACCAACCGATATGTTGTTCGAACCGGTTGTGTTGGAGAAACTCGACGCATTACCAATAAAGGTATTGTTAAGTCCGGTTGCATTGGAGAACCCAGTCTGCTGACCGATAAATGTATTACCTTCTCCGCTTACGTTACGAAAGCCACTCCGGCTACCCAGAAACGTATTGAATCGCCCAACTGTATTTGCCTGCCCTACGCTATCGCCCACAAATAAGTTGGAAGAACCCGTTGTCGTATTTCGACCAGCAGTAGCGCCTAAAAAAGTGTTCTGAGTTCCGGTCGTATTGGCACGGCCGGATAAATAACCAACAAATGTATTGAGCCCGGCTGTGGCGCTGTAACCTGACTGGAAACCGATAAACGTATTTTGTGCCCCAATCTGATTCAGAAAGCCAGCTTTAGAACCGATGAACACATTATTGCCTACCGTGTTTGCATAACCCGCAGAATCCCCAACTAACACATTATTAGAACCCGACAGATTGCTGTAGCCTGCCCGGATACCAACCGATACGTTATTCGACCCTATTGTATTCGAGAAGCTTGATGTATTTCCGATAAATGTATTATTAAGTCCGGTTGTATTGTTGAAGCCAGTACTCTCTCCCACAAATACATTTTGGGCACCAATTGTATTACTATATCCGGCACGATACCCGTTGAATGCGTTATAGGAGCCTGTAGTCGTACTAAAGCCTGCTTCCGTTCCAATAAATACATTCTGTGATCCAGTAGTACCGGCCCGCCCCGCATTAAATCCTAAAAACGCATTTCGGGCACCAGTCGAATTATTATACCCGGCAAAGCTACCGACAAACGCATTTTGTGAGCCTGTACTTCTATACCCGGCAAAGCTACCGACAAACGCATTGTCGACGCCAGTCAGGTTGGTATACCCAGCATACGTACCCAGGAACACATTCTGAGAGCCGATCGTATTGCTATATCCAGCGTATGAGCCTAAAAATGAATTTGAAAAGCCAGTTGTGTTGAACTGCCCAGCATACCCCCCTACAATAGCATTCTGAGAACCAATCGTGTTATTGGCACCGACATTTATACCAACAAATGTGTTTTGAGAACCCGTTGTGTTGGCCTGTCCGGTTCCAAACCCCATAAAGACATTATAATAGCCTGTTGTGGTCGACTGGCCAGCATTATACCCCATAAATACGTTATACAATCCACGCATGGAGCTATTCCCGGCAAACGGCCCAACCAATGTATTGAAATTACCAGGAGTGACCGAGTTAGGCGTTGTAACAGCATAGTTGGACTGACCCAAAACCAGGGAGGGGAAGCCTAAAATAAGCAACCCAACTACGAATCGATTACCCTTGAAAAGTCGTGATGTAGATGCCATCATAATCTATGCCAAATATGAAACGTGAGAAAACCGGAAAAGTCTATAACCAAATGTACGCCTATAGTGCCCAATTTGATTAGCGACCCGACGCCACTATTTACTGTTCGGTAGCAGTTAGTGCGTCTACTTTGGTTACTTATCGTAGCGATATCCACTAATATAACCACAAAAAAACTAGGCTGCCAACGTATAAATTTCTGCGCTCTACGGTACGCTCAGATAGCCTTTGACGATCCGCAAATAGTTGCAAAAATCATTCCAAATACCTATTATTCTGATACTTACACGAGCTAATCTATTGAATGGCCTTGACTGCCTAATCCGATTCAAAGAAGACCTACCCCTCACTTCAACGGGCGTTTATTCCGTTTCATAGCAACGATCATTGGCACCCGATAGGACAGAATGCAACTTTGGGTTAAACAACGAAACGATGACACCTCAACGCATTCTCTTTGCCACCATGCCAATGGATGGCCATTTTAGCCCATTAACTGGACTCGCCGTACATTTGCAGCAGGCAGGGTACGATGTGCGATGGTATGTTGGCGGGCATTATGGACAAAAAGTTCGTCAATTGGGCATTCACCATTACCCATTCAAAAAAGCCCAGACAGTCAATCAGTACAATCTGGATCGTCTGTTTCCAGAACGAGCTGCTCTAAAAAGCCCTTTAGCCCGGCTCCGGTTCGATATTTACCAGATATTCTTGCTTCGAACCCCTGAATTTATCGAAGATCTGACCGAAATTCATGCAGAATGGAAATTTGACCTATTGGTCCATGATGTAGGCTTTACAGGGGGGGTATTTGCCAAGCATGTATTAGGGATCAAAACAGTAGGCATTGGTGTAGTCCCTCTTGCCGAATCAGACGCTTATGTTGGCGCATCAGGACTCGGATTAAGCCCTCGTAAAGATTGGCTTGGCCAACGGTTTCTAGGCCTGGTTCGGTATCTTATTCAGGGTTATGCTCTTAAAACATGCCATGCTCTTTATAACCAGTATCGTCGACAATATGGCATGCCTCCAGCCAGCGATTTTGTATTTGATGACCTTATACATACCTCCGATTTGTATCTGCAAAGCGGGGTACCGGGATTCGAGTACCCTCGACAACGTATTAGTCCAAACATTCGTTTTATAGGCCCGCTTCTTCCCTACAGTAAAGGCAAAAAGTGGGCCTATGAGCTAGTTAGGAAACTATCTACTTTCAAACGAATCATTCTTGTTACTCAGGGCACCATCGAACGCGATGTAGAGAAATTAATCGTACCAACGCTGGAAGCCTTTAAAAATGAGCCAGAAACGCTTGTTATTGCCACCACAGGCGGCTCACAAACCAATGAACTTCGAAACCGCTTTCCGATTAGTAACGCGTTGATTGAAGACTATATCGACTTTAATAGAGTGATGCCCTATGCCAATGTTTATATTACCAATGGTGGCTATGGTGGCGTGATGTTAGGCCTGCAGCATAAGTTACCAATTGTAGCAGCTGGTGTCCACGAAGGCAAAAATGAAATTGCTGCCCGACTAGCTTATTGTCAGGTTGGTATAGATCTGAGAACGGAAAGACCAAAACCCACCCAAATTTATAAAGCGGTTGAAACGCTCTTAACCGACATAAAGTATCGAGAAAACGTGCTGAAACTATCCGTCGAACTGGCGTCATACAATACAAACGAACTAGCCGAACGCTATATAACTACCTTGTGCCCGAAACGCCCACAGACTATTCCAGCGGAAATAACCTATTAAGCCAAAAGGCTAAAGGCGCAAGAAATCGCCTTTAGCCTTTCCATCTTATTGAATCTGTTCTAACCGTTTAAAATAAGCGTAACTGAAAATTGATTCTGTCCTGCTGTAACTTCAGCAGGACAAAATCAATTTTCAGACCTATGAAGCCAATAAACTTTTTCTGTCGTTAATAACCACCTGTATTAAAGGCAATGTATTAGCTTATTGGTTTACCGTTTCTTTCATTAAGTTCAACAAAGCCAGATCAAGCCCTTGTGGAGTTTTTACTCGTTTAGCCGATGGATATTGAACTTCCGACGCCTGTTGCTTTGTCAGAAGAGGGGCAATTTCCGGCCAGAAGTCACATAAAAACCAGTGCATATTCATTCCCGGATGATGTACATTTTTGAATGCATCCATCAGAATCAGCCTGGTTTTAGGCTCTGCTGATTTGAGAACGAATTTTAGCGTAAAGTATATAGCCGATAGTTCATTCCTGGTAAATTCATTTCCCCACTCTCGTGGCATTACTCCAGGAAATTCAACTTCTGTTGCGACTAGCGTCTTAATATACTCTTTCAATAGACTAACGTTGGTTTTTGTCTTCATGGTGGTTGAGCTTTGTTTCCACATAGATGATTAAAAATTCAATAATTATAAAATATAGCTTAATAAATTTACTAAGCGTATATCTTAATAAAGCACTTCAACAAGACTCGGAGACAAAGCGAGTAGCAAAACATGCCAATGCCGACTGTAATATTAACACAGAAACACGATTATTACAGTACAATATCTTTTTTGTGACTCAAACCAGGAAAATTCAGTCTAAAGAGTGACCGACGCAATGTGGTCATTTTATGGACCGACAAGCCCTACCAACGTTGGTAGGGTTTTGTGTAGTATACACGTACATAGGGCCTTAGTTTACCCTTGTCATTGTCCAAGAAGACTTACCTCCAGTTACAGAATCAGTTATCGTTCCATTGGATAACATATTTTGGCTACTGGTATACGTGGCGCTTCCTGCCTGCACATGCTGATAACCGCCATCATAATTCAATGTTGTTACTTTAAACGAAAAGTTGGTGCCACTTAAGCTCCAGGTTCCAAAGGCATATACATCGTTTCCCGGCGTTTTACTTTTATACGTCATTGTTCCATCCTCGTAAATCGTAAAACTAAAAAAGAAGGATTTTCCAACGTATGTCGGATCGGTAGCTGAAACCGAATAGCTACCTGTCCAAAGTCCATATAGTGGAGAATTTGACGGATTGATATCGCTTCCATCCGAACGACAGCCCTGAAGTAAAGTCCCACAGATAAAAAGTAGTAAACAAATTACCGATCGGCAAGAAGCTGTTCTGGTAGAAAAAAGCATCATGGATGTATAGTGAATAGTAAGTAATGTGGGGAATCGATAGGCCAGACGATTATTCCATTAAGTAGCCTTTAATGGCCATGTAGACAAATAGTAACAAACTACTGCTTAGTAGGGCAAGGATTAGAATTAACACAGGCCTTAGTCGTCGTTCGCTTGGTGTAGGCATTTTATGAGTGGACACGGTTCTTTCTGAGTTGATTAACGCCACAACAGGGACGCTTCTTTTCCAACTTACTCCTTTGCAGAGTGAGTTGGCCGATTCCTCTCTAAAGCGCTACATACAAAGTAAGGCCGGAGTGACTAATCAACAAAAAATTACAGGTAATTTATCGAATGTACCTGTTTAAACTTTCGTATTTACATTAATAGTTGATTAGCTTAACACCTGAACAGGATAAAAAAACACGCAGCTTTCACTGCGTGTCAAAAGATTAAACGGATACTTTCTGACGTGATTTTATTGCCAGCCTCCACCCAATGAACGGTATAGATTGGTTAAGGCTCCAAACTGAGCCTGCTTTGTATTGATTAGTGCCAGTTCGGCTTCCAGTACACTGCGCTGAGCAGTAATTACTTCCAAATAAGAAGCATAGCCATTGACAAACAGGTCATTTGAGGTCGATACGGCCTGTTGAAGCATATTGACCTCCTGCGATTTTAACTGGGCTACCTGTCGATAATTTTCGATACCACGCAAGTTGGTCATTACTTCGCCAAACCCCGTTTGAATAATTTGCTGGTAGCGGTATAAGGACTCCCGGCTTTGAGCAACCGTTTGCTGGTAATTCGCTTTTAGCGAACGTCGATTCAGAATAGGCGCCGATAAGCCCCCCAGCAAACCAGCAGCTATAGAAGCCGGATTGAACAGTACGGCCGTACGGAAGGCATTCAGGCCCAGATAGGCCGATAGGTTCAGGCTTGGAAGGAATTCAGCACGGGCAACATCAACATCGATATGAGCTGCCTGCAACTCAAGTTCAGCCTGCTGAATATCCGGGCGCCGAACGAGCATCTGAGCAGGCAGCCCCGCTACAATCTGACTCGGTAGCTCTCGGTCCTGTAAGGATCGTCCACGACGGATGGGGTGTGGGTAGCGACCAAGCAGTCGATTTAACTGGTTCTCATTCTCAACAATCTGTTGCTGCACCTGTCCAAGTCTACTTTGTGTATTGATCAGTTGGGCCGTAAACTGCTGAACGGCCAGTTCCGTAACTCGTCCGGCTTGTTTCTGAATACGCACCAAATCGACAGCCTTCTGCTGATAATCAATATTTTCCCGGAGAATCTCCAGTTCACCATCCAAGGCCAGGAGGTTGTAATAATACTGGGCAATCTCGGCAACCAGTGCCGTAACAACCGCCTGTCGCCCTTTTTCAGACGCCAACACGCGGATATACGCCGATTTTTTACGATTTCGGAGTTTGCCCCATATATCGATTTCCCACGAACTGCGGGCGCCCAGAAAATAATCGGGTGTCGGGTTTGGCGTAAGTTGATTTTCCCGAATGTTATCGGATAGGTTGGTGTCGTAATTACCAACGCCGGTCATGGTGTATTTCCCATATCGATCAACCCCAGCCGATGCCACGGCATTGACCTGAGGAGCCAGAAAACCACGACTATATTCAAAATTGGCCCGGGCAACCTCGATTCGTTGGGTGGCAATGCGGAGATCCAGGTTACTGCTCAGGGCTGTATCGATTAGTTGGACCAGGTTATCGTCGGCAAAAAAGGTGCGCCAGCTTTGAGCCGCTATACTGGCCGAGTCGGTTTGGGGTTGACGGGCGAATGAAGCAGGAACAGGCTGCTTAATGGGTTGTAACAAAGGTTTGGGAAGCTGACAGCTAGCCAATAGCCCCACCACTAGCAGCAACGGACTGCTCCGCCAACATAGGTTACGAACTGTGAATAACTTGACCATTGACTTGTTTTGGCGTAGATGAAACAATGTGTTGGGAATCTAAATCCAGCGGATGAATATCCTCGTTATCGTCGTCATCATCCGGTTTTGGAGCGAAGCGTTTGCCCAGTCTGGCAAAAAAGACGAACAGACCGGGAATTAGAATCAGGCCGAAGAGTGTGCCCGTCAGCATGCCACCAGCCGCTGCCGTACCGATGGATCGGTTGCCGAGTGCGCCCGCGCCAGCCGCCATACAGAGTGGAACCAGCCCGGCAATGAACGCAAAAGATGTCATCAGAATCGGGCGCAAACGGGAAACGGCTCCCTCCAGAGCAGCATCGATAATGGAGGCTCCTTCGCGTTGGCGCTGGTTAGCGAATTCAACGATCAGGATGGCATTTTTACCCAGTAGTCCGATCAGCATAACCAGCGCTACCTGCGCATAAATATTGTTTTGGAGTCCGGCCAGTTGCAGAAAGGCAAACGAGCCGAAAATACCCGTAGGCAGAGATAATAGAACGGGCAGCGGTAGCAGCACACTTTCGTACTGAGCCACCAGCAACAGGTAAACAAACACCAGGCAAATAGCGAAAATATACACTGCCTGATCGCCTGACTTGACTTCCTCCCTTGACATCCCCGACCATTCAAACCCAAATCCTTTGGGCAGTTCTTTGGCCGCTACTTCTTCAACCGCCCGTATCGCATCCCCACTGCTATACCCAGGAGCCGCATCGCCATTGATCATGGCAGAGGTGTACATGTTATAGCGAGTAAGCTGCTCAGGTCCATAGATACGCTCCAGACTAACGAAGTTGGCATACGGCACCATTTCACCCTGATCATTTTTGACCCGCATATTCAGTACATCTTCCGGTTTGACCCGGTAGCTCGGAGCCGCCTGTACCATGACTTTGTACATCTGCCCGAAGCGGATAAAGTTGGACGCATAGTAACTCCCCATCAGTGTTTGCAGTGTGCTCATCGCATTATCGATCGAAACGCCTTTCTGTGAGGCTTTTTGCTGATCGACGTGGAGCAGGTATTGAGGAAAACTGGGGTCGAAACTGGTAAAGGCATCGCTGATTTCGGGCCGTTTTTTAAGCGCTTCGATAAATCCCTGAACCACTTTGTTCGTTTTTTGCAGGTCGTCGCTGCGGCCACGGTCCAGCAAACGCAGTTCAAAACCGCTGGAATTCCCAAAGCCCGGTACGGTCGGTGGTGGGAAAAACTGAATACTGGCGTCTGTAATACCTTTTGTCTCGTTCTCCAGTATTTTGATCAGCTCATCGGTCGAAACCGTCCGGTCGTCCCAGTGTTTGAGGTTGATCATGGCCATACCATACGACGCGCCTGCACCGTCGGTAAGCAGGCTGTACCCCGCCAGTGTCGATACGTTTTCGACCGATTCCTGCCTGGAAGCTATTTCTTCAATACCGTCCAGTACTTTCTCGGTCCGGTCGACAGTGGCTCCGGCAGGTGTTGTTACGTTAACGTAAATCATGCCCTGATCTTCGGTAGGGATAAATCCACCCGGCAATAACTGAAGTACACCCCAGGTACCCAGCGCGAACGCAAGTAACAACCCCCACGTAACCACACTTCGACTGACTATTCGACGCAGCAACCGCTGGTAACCATTCGCCAGCGATTCGTACCCCCGATTGAAACGGGCAAAGAATCGACCGAGCAATCCTTTTTTCTCGTGATGAACAGGGCGAAGCAGCAGGGCACATAAAGCCGGAGTAAGTGTGAGGGCGTTGATACCCGAAATCACGATGGCGATGGCAAGTGTCAGCGAGAACTGCCGGTAAAAAATACCGACGGGCCCCGACATAAACGCAACGGGAACAAACACCGCCGACATCACCAGCGTGATGGCAACAATGGCCCCGGCAATATCGTGCATGGCAGCAAACGTCGCTTTTCGGGGGGGCAGATGCTCTTCCTCCATACGCGCATGGACGGCTTCAACCACAACGATGGCGTTATCGACCACAATCCCAATCGCCAGCACTAAGGCAAACAGGGTCAGCAGGTTGATCGAGAAATCAATGGCACTCATGAAGGTGAACGTACCAATCAATGCCACCGGAACGGCCAGCGCACAGATCAGAGTCGATCGCCAGTCCTGCAAAAAGAGAAAGACAATCACAAACACCAGCAGGAAGGCTTCCATCAGCGTGCGAATCACTTCATGGATCGAAGCATCCAGAAACCGCGACACGTCGTAAGCGTAGTTGTAGGTCATACCCGCCGGAAACGACGTTTCTTTCAACTCGGTCATTCGCTGTTTGACGGCCGCAATCACGTCGCTGGCATTGGAACCTGGCCGTTGCTTCAGCATAATCGAAGCAGAAGGGCGGCCATCGTTTTTCGAGAGTACGGAATAGTCCAGCGAGCCAAATTCAACGTCAGCTACATCCTTTAGAAAAAGTAATGAGCCATCCTTCTCGGTTCGAATAACCAGATTCTCGTACTGTTGCGGTTCAAAAAACTTACCCGTGTAGCGCAGAACGTATTGTAGTACCTGCGGAGCTTTGTCGGCGGCTTCACCAGCTTTGCCGGGAGCGGCTTCTACGTTCTGCTTGCGAATGGCCTCCACAATCTCATTGGCCGATACGTTATAGGCCGTCATGCGGTCGGGTTTGAGCCACACGCGCATGGAGTAATCGCGACTACCCATAATGGCGGCAAACCCAACCCCGTCGATCCGCTTCAACTCGGCCAGTACATTGATGTCGGCGAAATTGTAGATAAATTTTTCGTCTACAGTAGGGTCATCACTGACGATATTGAGGTACAGCAACATACTATTGACCTCTTTTTCAGTCACAACCCCCGCTTTGATCACCTCTTCCGGGAGTTCGTCTATGACGGTCGTAACCCGATTCTGTACGTTCACCGCTGCCAGATCCGGGTCAGTACCTACTTTAAAGAATACGGTAATCAGTGTAGTCCCATCATTTCCCGAAATAGAGGTCATGTAGGTCATGTTCGGTACCCCGTTGATAGCTCGTTCAAGTGGGGTGGCTACCGCTTTTACACATACGTCGGCACTGGCGCCTGTATATCTGGTCGTTACCGTTACCGAAGGCGGCACGATATCCGGAAACTGCGTAACAGGTAGCCCTGTTAGGGCCCATATCCCCAGCAGTACCAGCAGCACGGAAATAACCGTTGATAATAAAGGCCGTTTGATGAATATATTGAACATCTTCTAAAAGGTTGTTGATGGTCAGTTAGTTGTCCTGTGCTTCATGTCATTCAGGGCCACAGATTGTTTTCGAGTAGTCGATGCCTACCGAATGACGCAAAGAAAATGACCATTAATGAGCCGATGCGTAAAGAGCCTGTAGGTGTTTGGCGGGCAGTGCTTTTGGAATAATGGTCATCCCATCTTTGAGGCTCTGGATACCTTCGTATACGATCCGATCCCCCGCCTTTAGGCCCGACTGGACAACATACATTTGATCGACCCGGCTCCGGGGAACAAAACTTCGGGTGCGGACTCTATTTTTGGCGTCGACCACATAGACGAAGTTTTTATCCTGTACTTCGAATACGGCTTTCTGTGGAACCAGAACAGCATCGTCCACTTCTGTAGCAAGTCGTATTTTGCCGGTAGCACCATGACGGAGCAATCGGTTGGGATTCGGGAAACTGGCCCGGAACGCAATGGTGCCCGAATTACCCTCAAATTCGGTTTCGGTGGTCTCAATTTTCCCTTTGAACGGATAAGGGGTATCATCGGCCAGCAACAGATCGACCTCCCGAACGGTAGTTTTATCCGGGTCGCGCCGTTTCTTGATGAACGCCAGGTACTCTTTCTCCGAAACGTGGAAATAGGCATACATTTCCCGCAGGTCGGAGATACTCGTGAGTAAAGCTCCTTCTTCGATCAGACTTCCGCGTTTAAACGGAATCCGGTTAATAACCCCGTCGAAGGGTGCGCGGATGCTGGTCAGCGATACATGAAACCGGGCTTTCGTCAGCGCTGCTTTAGCCGCATTGATGGCGGAGCGAGCCGTTTCCATTTTCGCTTTAGCCAGCTTCAGTTCAGAAGGTGAAATAACATTTTTCCCGACCAGGAGCTTAACCCGTTCCAGTTCCACAGCCGCCGATTGCTCTTCAGCCATCGCACTTTCCAGACTGGCCTGCCCCCGATCAACTTCAACTTGATATTCGGTTGGATTAAGCTGGAATAATAGCTGGCCTTTACGAACGGGTCGCCCTTCGTCGATTAAGATTTTATCCAGATACCCTGCTACCCGAGCGCGTACTTCTACATTCTGAACTGCTTCCAGCTCACCCGTATAAAAGTGATCGAGCGTAGCATCCTGTTCCGTCAATTGAATAACAGGAAGCGTCAGAGCGGTTGCTTCCGACTTTTGCTCACTATGATCAGAACAGGCCGTCAGGGTGATACCAATTAATAAACTGAGTAAACCAGCGCGAGTATGCATAAGGAAGTTAGTCTAATCGACTAAACAATTGATTGGTTTAGTGACTGTTGCGTTTATTCTTCAAGCAAGAAGGTATACTCGACTAAGGAGCAGATTAAAAATTTCTTAGAATTTCCTTAGAGCCAGTTTAAAGGGCCAGGAACTGATATAGGTCAGTTTGAGCGAAGAATTGAGTAGAATTTGAGAAATTTGCTTTCCTTGAGAGATACAGGATTTTGCTCAGCATACAATCGAGTTACACATAAGCGTGTAAAATTTTGAAGTGAAGTCATTAACAGCCATCGGCTTTTTCGTACTGCTGCTCTACCACTGGATAGGGCTGCCATTGGCTGTACTTACCTTTGAGCAGAGTTATGAGTCCGCAGCTCCAGTGTCGGGCGATGATCAATGGAAAGTTGTCAAACTGCCTATTTCGCTTCCTTATACATCATCCTGGGAAAACGCAGACGGCCACGAAGGATTGATTCAGGATGGCGATGAGTTTTATAACATTGTCCACCAGCGATATGCCAACGACACCTTGTATACGGTACTAAAAACGAACCAGAATGCGAAAGAGCGGTTTTTCGATCTGGCCGAACAGCTACAGGAAATCAACAGCGACAACGATCAAACACTGCCCAAATCACCACTGGGTCGTCTGTTAAAATTGCTAAGTGAACGGTTAACCATTTATCTGCCCCCTACCTCCTGCTGCCTTACCCAGCCAGATGCTCAATCGCTGCAAGCCCGTACTGGCTACAGTGCCATTCAACTGGCTTATGCTGCTGTTGGTATAGATGCCCCGTCGCCCCCACCCAAACAATAGCCTGATTTTTAACGGATTTCTTTAACGAGCTCGTCCGTGCCCCACGGCATGACGACAAGCTCCTTATTTCCTTTTGGGCTTCCCACAACGAAGCCCTATACCATTCAGGCTATTTTATGAAACAACGTTTGATTCTCTCTCTGCTGTTGGGTTTACTGGCTTGCCAGCCCAGTGCTCCCCCCGAACAATACAATCCGAAGGCATCGAATCCGCAACTATTCTACGATTGCTCAAAAACGCTGACGGATATTATGATCCATGATGTTTTTAAACCACCTGTTGCCAGTCGAATTTACGGATACACCTATCTGGCGGCCTATGAAGCTTTACAACCTGGTTATAGGGAGTACTCATCCTTGATGGGTAAGCTCAACGGCTCCAAAGCGTCTCCAAAGCCCGATTCGAGTGTTGCCTATTGCTATCCGGTAGCCAGTTTTAAAGCGTTTATAACGGTAGGGCGGGCGCTGACTTTTTCGGCTGATCTGTGGGATGCTTTCGAGAAAACCTTCTGGCCCCGTTTAGAAGCCCTCCAGATTCCCGATGATGTGTATGATCGATCGGTGCAGTATGGTGAACTAATTGCCAAGCATGTTTTGGAATACGCCAGCAAAGACCATTATAAAGAAACACGGGGCTTTCGGTATACGGTGACCAATGAGCCGGGAACCTGGGTACCTACGCCCCCGGCCTATGCCGATGCCTGCGAACCTCAGTGGAATACAGTTCGAGTGTTTACGCTGGACTCTGCCCGGCAGTTTCGTTGCCCTCCCCCAGCCAAATACGACCTGAATCGCAACAGCCCGTTCTGGAAACTGACCGAGGAAGTGTATACCATTGGTAAACGGCAGGATAAGACCGAACAGGCTATTGCGTACTTCTGGGACGATAACGCCTTTGTGACCAACATATCGGGCCATGTGATGTTTGCCAGCAAAAAAATGTCGCCGGTTGGTCATTGGCTGGCTATTGCAACGACGCTGGCCCGGCAGCAAAAACTGACGATGATCCAGGCTACTCAGCTCTTTGCGCTGACATCCATTGCCATGTTCGACGCGTTCATTGCCTGTTGGGATGAAAAATACACCTATGCTCGAATTCGACCCGAAACGGTGATCAATAACACCATCGATCCACAATGGCGCCCTTTTCTGGAGACCCCAGCTTTTCCCGAATATGTGAGTGGACACAGCGATATTTCGGCCGCAGCAGGTAAGGTCATCGGGCAGTTAATTGGCAATAATGTTGCCTTTACCGATTCGACTGAGTTGCCATATGGGCATGGAGTGCGGTCGTTTACCTCCGTTGAAGCGGCCTATCAGGAAGCCTCAATAAGCCGGGTCTATGGAGGTATCCATTATCGGGATGGGGTTGAAGAGGGTACGGTCCAGGGAGAACATGTCGGGCAGCATGTATTACAGAAGTTGCTTCCCCAATTGGGTATAGCTAAACGATAGTCAAATTGGAAACGAACGATTGAACCTCAAAACAAAACCGCTACCGGAGATCAATGCTCTGGTAGCGGTAAGAATAAGGCATAATGAACCAACATAGAAAAACAATTACTGAGAACCGGACGGTGGCGTAGCAATGGCGACCAGGTCTTTATTGTCGGGAAACCAGGCTAGCCCTTTCTGAAGCCATTCGTTGCGGGCTGTTTCGTCTTTAGTGACCAGTTCGTTATAGGAAATGAGGTATTTGAAGGCCAGCACCAGATCATTTTTATAGCGAGTCCGTTCTTCGGGTTTATCGGCTACCATCGTGATAAACTGCTCAAAATACGGTTTCGCTTTCCCATTCCGCACAGCCTCTTCAGGGGCATAGGCGTAGTAATTCGATTTGGCCCGGTACAGAACCGTTGGCGCATAGTCAGGAGATCCCTGTTGCGCCAGCGCCAGCGCCGAATCGGCCAGAGCAAACCGGACGGTATCACGGGTAAGCTTCCCTAAGCTATCCCGTTGAAAGCCCAGCGTGTAATTGCTCATGCCGTAGCGGAACAAATCCTGAACGTCGGCCTTGAAGCCATGCTTAGCGGCTGAATCGAGTGCGGCAACCGCTTCAGGATGTTTTTTAGCCCGGTAATAATAGCGGGCAATATCGCTGTAGAGGTTTTCGCTGGTATCGGCAGGGGCTGCTTTTTCCAGATAAAGCACACCCAGCGAATCGTCGTCAGTTGCTTCGGTTGCCAGATAAGCCTGTCCAAGGTATTTGTAATCGTCGGGCATGGCTTTTTGCGGAGCTTTTTCCAGGAACGTATTCAGATTTTCGATGGCTTTCTGTGGCTGTTTCAACGATGAATACGCCCACCCTTCAATCCGGTACACAATTGGGTTTTGGCCCAGGGCCGTGCGGTTACTGTCGATCAGGCTGATGGCCCGTTGATAATCCTTCGCCAGAAAATGAAACTGTGCCTGCCGAAGCAGTGATTCCTGCCGTTTATCGTTCGATACGTTTTCATACTGATCGATATAGCTGGCGGCTTCTTTATATCGGTTGACCAGGAAGTATAATTCGGCCAGTTGGTTATAGGCTGGTGCATAGTTGGGATTAGCCTCAATGGCTTTCTTATAATTCTCAACGGCCAGATTCAGATTACGGCCCTGCCAGTAGATGTCGCCAATACGCTGGTACACGCGCGACGGATTCATACCCAATTCAATGGCACTTTCGTAGCGTGATACAGCCGTACCAGCATCCCGGTTCTGGTAATAGGCATCACCCAGGGCGAGCTGAATAGCTGGGTTTTTCTTGTCGCGGTCGGCGGCCCGATTAAGGAAATCGATCGCTTTGGCGGTATTGACAATGCGCGGGTAAATCGGTTTGATGGACCCATTTCCCGGCGTCAGATAACCCGTATAAGCTTCTCCAATCCGGTATAGGATCTCAGCGTTTTTACCCTTGCTTTTCGAAACTACCTCGTCGAGTTTGGGCTTGGCATTAGCGGTATCCTGTTTGACCAGATACGTTAAGGCAGCCCCCGTCTGATTCAGCGGAACACGCTTTTCATCCATCGGAACACCTTTCTCAAACCAGATTCTGGCCGAGTCGGGCTGGCCGGTTCGCAGGTATCCATAGCCCGTTTCAAAATAGGTTTGCGCAGATGGATTTTGTTGTACGTTTTTCAGTAAAAGTTGTTTAGCCTCATCAAATCGGCCCAGGTTGAGTAAGGTATTCGCATCAGGGGGCGTTGTTTGGGCTAGTGCTAAACCAGCCGGCGCAGCCGTTAGCGTAGCGAGTACCATGGCTATTCGAACATGCGTTTTCATAATCGTTGTTGTTTTAGGAATCGTGTCAATCCACACGATCTGGATTGCTTTTCTAAACTACAACGGAGGATTAAGAGCGGGCTTAAAGATTGCTTAGAATTGCCTTAGAAGGGCTTTTTATTATTTTTACCTGTGCTGCTGATTCCTGTTGTGGTGTCAGATGTGAGCATCTGACACCACAACAGGAAACTGGCTAAACCGGAAGGATCTCAGCCCAATACCCTGCCTGCTCGACAGCGCGAATGACCTGTTCTGCAATTCGATTGTCGGTGGTTTGAACGGTCAGCAATCCATTCGGATCTATGTTCCAACCGTCGACAGGTTCGATGTCGTTTAGGTTCAGGTTTACAGCCGCCACATCGTCGGATGTCATCAGGTTTGTTTTGAAATTAAGCGTTTCCATAGATTGAAAATTAATTTGTTGATTACTGCACATAGCTTTTAGAAAAACCAGAAACTGTCCCGCAACCGAAACTCAACCGTTCCCAGAAAAACTTCCCGGGTATAGATCGAGGCCCGGTACAGACCAGCCCGCAAAGTGTTGGCAGGGTTGATCTGAAAAACAATACGCTGGGGCCCCTGCGTGAACGATACCATCTGTGCAGCATGAACGGGTATAACATCATTCAGGTCAGGCAGTTCGACAGTTGTCGTTCGAATGGCGGGCATCATTGTTTCCCCTTTTTCATCGGTTAGGCTTACAAAAACTTCCTGACGCCCCTCCAGGTGAAGCTCAGCCGGAACCATACACGAAATAAGCAGACTACGGGTTTTCCGGGCTTTGGCCGTGACCTTTGTATTGGCTTTCCGAGGTTCAACCAGAAAGGCATTGCCCGTGAGCGTTGCGCGCGGAACATTGCCCGCCATATCGGTAGTCAACTTCCTTACTTCCTGCTCCAGCTCCTTATTCTGACCAATGAGCAGCTTATTAGCATCCGTCAACCAGCCAATCTTATCCCGCGACGCTGCCAGTTGGTTCTCCAGACTATCGCGTACAAGGGTTAAGGAATCGCCTTGCTGTTTTAGCAATCGAATCGAGTTTGTCTGATTAAGCCGGGCTTGCTGAACGCTGTATAGCTGTTGATCTTGCCGACTTAGCATGTTGTGGAATTGATTCAGGCGTTTATCAAAATAGGCTTTATCGTCGGCAGCCGTCTCAAGCTGACTTTTCAGGTCGCGGATATCGTCTTCGAGATGGAATTTGACTGACAGTAAAGAGTCGGCCCGTAATTCAATCTGATTATAATGAGTGGCCCAAGCTCGATTGGTTCGCCAGTAAAGGCCCCCAGCCAACCCGACAACGATGAGCAGCGCCAACGTCCAGGCCAGATTGCTTGAATTGCGTCCAGTTTCCTGCATGAGGTGGTTGTTTTAGAATGGATAAATGGATACCCAAAGCTCCGCTGGCCTGGTTACAGACGACTTAAAGAGATATTAGAATTTGCTTAGACCTGTGTGTTTCGCAAATCAACTCGATCCAAACAGCGTTACTATTCAATAAAAACTGTTTAATAGCTGCATGCTTCCTAAATTAACTCGGTATGCTCGTGTGCTGGACTGGCTGGACCAGCATCTTATTCGCCGATTGTATACCGAACGGGTTCGTCGGGTTATTTTACAAAGCTTACCGTTCTGGGTAGCGTCGTTGCTGGTTGGTCTGATAGCTGTTGGGTATGAAGAATTGTTTCTTTGGGCTGAACGGATCAGCTTTACGTGGTTGAGTCGACAACCCTATCTGGTATTTGTCCTGACACCTTTGGCTTTCGTACTGGCCTGGCTCACCGTTAACCGCTTAGCGCCAGCCGCACGCGGAAGCGGCATACCCCAGGTAATGGCTGGTATTGAATTATCAACGCCAAAAACACACAGGCGTCTGGCGTATTTGCTTAGCCTCCGGGTTGCCCTCGTGAAGGTACTGAGCAGTGTCGTACTGTTATTAGGTGGAGGGGTAATCGGGCGTGAAGGGCCAACCATCCAGATTTCAGCAGCTATTTTTCGGGCTATCAACCGTTTACAACCAGCGGGATGGCCACAACTATCCCGTCAGATTGCGTTAGTCACCGGAGGAGCGGCCGGGCTGGCTGCTGCGTTTAACACCCCATTGGGCGGGATTGTCTTCGTCGTTGAAGAACTCACCCAAACCCATATTACCCGCTTCCGAACGGCCGTCTTTACTGCTGTTATCATTGCTGGCATGACGGCCCAGGCCATTCTGGGTCCCTATCTGTACCTTGGCTTTCCAAAGATTACCTCAACAACGGGCTGGTTTTTAGGGATAGTCGTGCTAGTAGCGATCTTCTGCGGGCTGGCCGGGGCCGCTTTCGCCAAAGTGCTGTTATGGGCCAATGCCTACCGCCGACGGTTTACGACGCTACCTGCCCAGGCGGGTTGGGTGGCTGGCTCCGGGCTACTCTTGGCCGTGCTGGCCTTCTGGGTCGGAACAGATGCGTTTGGCACCGGAAAACCCATCATCAACCGATTGCTGTTTCAAAACGACCATCTGACTCCCTGGTATCTGTTTCCGGTCCGCTTTGCCGGTATGACCCTTAGCTACTGTAGCGGGGCGGCTGGCGGGGTCTTTGCCACATCGCTTAGTGCGGGGGCTATTCTTGGCGATGGCTTATCCCGACTGGTTCAGGTGCCTCCTTCCGATACGAACTTGGTGATTCTAGTCAGCATGGTTAGTTTCCTGACTGGCGTTGTGCGGTCGCCCTTTACGGCCGCCATTCTGGTTCTGGAAATGACCGACCGCCATTCGGCAATTTTCCAGTTATTGCTAGGTGGGCTCATGGCGCAGGGAGCGGCCTCGCTGGTAGACCCGGTATCGTTTTATGAGCATCTGAAAGCCGGTTTTGTGACAGAAGCTCTGGCGCAACCTGAATCAGAACATACCCGGCAAACGTCTGAGACAATTCAGCCAGACTAACGATTATTCTTCTACGCTGAGAACGATATGAATCAAACGACTAGGGAGCCGTTGGGTATAATCTCCTGATTAGCCGTTCCATCGTTAGCCCCTGTCCAATGACCGAGAAAAGCACAACGGCATAGGTAATGGTAACCAGCAAGTCCTGATTCGGAAGGTTGATAGGGATAGAAAGCGCCATAGCAATAGACAAGCCGCCCCGCAAACCGCCCCAGGTAAGCATGATTGGCGCGTATTTGTCCAGATTGAGCCACCGACGGGCTATTACGAAGGGGAACCAAATCGACAGAAACCGGGCACAAAGTACCAGTATGATAACGGCTGCACACAGGGGCCAGTAAGCCATACGAAAATCAATCAGTAGAAGCTCAATACCCATCAATACGAAGAGTATGGCATTCAGGATCGCGTCCAGCAATTCCCAGAATTTGTCAACATACTCTTCAGTGACATCGGACATCGCTTCACCACGGGCTTTACTTCCCATCAGTAAACCCGCTACCACCATTGCTAATGGCCCGGAAATGTGAAGTTTTTGTGCCAGCAGATAGCCACCCATGACCCCTGCTATTGTAATGAGCACCTCCGTCTGGTAGTGATTGATAGACCGCAACAACCGAAATAGCCCATAGCCCAGCATCAGGCCAAACAGAATCCCGCCCCCTGCTTCTTCCAGAAACAGCAAAGCGATGTTGCCCACGCTGATGCTTTCTGTACCCTCAACAGCAATCCGGTAAATGGATGCAAAGACAACTACCCCTACCCCATCGTTGAATAGCGATTCACCCACAATATTGTATTTGACATTCTCCGGAAGTTTAAACTTGGCCAGAATACCCAACACAGCAATGGGATCGGTGGGCGAAATCAGCGCACCAAATAGTAAGCACAAGGGCAACGGAAGCGCAAATCCAAACCAGCCTGCTAACCCATAAAGCCCTGTGCCAATGAGGCCGGTACTGATCAGGACGCCAACAAAGGCGAATAAGATAACCGATCGACGAACCTCTCGAAGCTGATCGATATTGGTATGAAAGGCCCCCGCAAACAACAGGAAGCTGAGCATGACATCGAACAATACCCGGCCAAAATCAATCTGTGCCACTGCCTGCCGGACCTCCGCAAACCAGACGGGATGCATGGTATTCAATCCAATAAGCAAGGCCGAAAAGGTCAGCGAAAGCACCATAATACCAATGGCATCCGGCAATTTCAATAACCGGGTATTTAGGTAAGCAAAGAGCGCCGAAGCAACAATGAGCAAGGTGGCCAGGGTAAATAGATCCATCGACAAAAGAATAATTACACAAGAATACATTAACTTTTGATTAAAAACCGGGTTGAGTTATCAGGAATCCTAAGCCCACTACACCAAAATGATTACTGAAAATCAAAACAACCTACGGGCAAACCGCTCTGACGTGTTTGCTCAGTTTAGTCGAATTCTTCGTGGCAGGTTTAGTCTGGACGAAGACAAAGCCGAGGAGGAAGAGATTATCCAGTCGATCAGTAAAGGCATCGAGTTTCGCGGAATTAATTTATGGACGCTCATTTTCGCCATTTTTATTGCCTCCATCGGCCTGAATGTCAACTCCCCGGCGATTATTACCGGCGCCATGCTCATTTCGCCACTGATGGGCCCGATTATGGGTATTGGTCTGGGTATCGGCATTAACGATCTGACGCTGATTCAACGAGCCATCAAGAACATCAGCATTGCCGTCTTTATCAGCCTGCTCACCTCGACCATCTACTTTCTGATAAGCCCCCTGCATATTGCGCAATCCGAACTGCTGGCTCGTACATCGCCTACCGTTTGGGACGCCTTTATTGCTTTTTTTGGCGGGCTGGCCGGGATCATTGCCGGATCGCGTCGGGAAAAAGTAACGAACGTGATTCCGGGAGTGGCTATTGCTACTGCCCTGATGCCTCCGCTCTGTACGGCAGGGTATGGACTGGCAACGGGCAATTTCTATTACTTCGCCGGCGCTTTTTACCTATTTCTGATCAACTGCATCTGTATCAGCCTGTCTACATTCCTGATGGTACGCTTTCTGAATTTCCATAAGAAGGAGTATCTATCACCTGATGTTGAGCGCCGGGTTCGAAATACCATCTGGATTGCCGTCCTGATCGTTATTGTACCCAGCACGTACCTTGCCTATCAGATTGTCCGTAAAACCATCTTCGAGCAGTCGGCCAAACGGTTTGTGTCCAACGAATGCGAATTCCAGTATCGGCAGGTCATTAATTACGCAGCCCGGTATAATCGCCAACAGAGTAAACTGGAACTAACCCTAGTAGGCGAACCACTACCGAAGGACTCTATTAACGAACTGAAGAACAGGATGGGAGCCTATGGAATCCAGGATGCTCAACTCATAATTAAACAGGGGAATTTTAAAGATACCGAAGTCGATATGAATGCCATTACCAATACCCTGGCCGACCAGATGATCAAATACAGTCAGGGTGCCATAGCCCGAAAAGATCAGACCATCGACTCACTGCAAAACTACATCCGGCGAAATCAGATAGCTGGCCTTCCAGTTGCCGACCTGCGTAATGAACTCAAAACACTTATGCCCGATGTACGCACATTTACAGCGACCAGGGCTCTGGTGATGAACACAACCAGTAACCGACCCGATACGGTTACCCTTGTCTATGCACAGTTTTCCCGGAAACACACACCTACCGAGAAACGCCGAATCGAACGCTGGTTACAGAGCCGCACCAAAAGCAAAAAAGTTAAACTACTGATCGAATAACGTAGTAGATAGACGCCCAATTAGTGCAATAAGCGCGGAATATCGACGTACCAGGCCAGAAAGAGGGTCAACAAAAACAGGGCACACATCAGAATTAACAGCCAATCGGGCTGAGGTGGCGGATCATCGTCGAATAAAGGATCGTTCGTCGGTCGTTTTCGGGTTGGCGTTGCGGGCCCCGGTGGAAAAAATGGGGTATAAGGATGGGTTGTACGGATCATGTGTCTGGTTTATTTACAGCTAAGGGTAGGTTAGTAAACAACCAAATCTGCCTCCGTCGAATTAGTATTCGCTGATAAACTCCTTAGAATATTCTTAGAAACTATTTGAGTTCGTGGAGGCAGGTTCTCAAAACCGAGCCAGACAAATCGTTCGGTTTTGAGAAACCTCACTAGGGCAGATTTAAGAATCTGCCCTCACCCTACCTGGGCAAAACGCTTACTTATAAACTGGTAGCTATTGCCGGGGAAGAACAATACTGAATACGGTCGGCTGGCCTGTGGATGAACTGACCTGTACATGTCCCCGATGTAGCCGAACAATACGCTCAACGAGCGACAGACCAATTCCATACCCGCGCACCTCAGCCGTTTTACTGCTTCGGTAAAAGGGTTCGAAAATATACGGCAAATCAGCAGTGGGTATGGGCTTCCCCTGGTTCTGGATGCGGATGGTAACAGCGGCATCCAGGAAATCTACATTTACCTCCGCTTTCCCATCATCCGAGAACTTACAGGCATTTTCAGTCAGATTTTTCAGGGCTGTTTCCAGTAATGTTTTGTTCCCCTGAACGGACAATTGATCAGGCTCTTCGGGTAATGTGCCGAGTTGAACTGTGACAGCATACAGCGGATTGATGGCTTTTATCTGGGCGCGAACATCCCAAACGATTTCATCGATACGCACCCGATCGGTCAGCAAACTAACGGCATCATTTTGGTTGAGCTGTGAAAGCCGGAGCAGTTCGTGGGTTAAACTGGACAGCTCAGTCACGTCCTGCAACACTGAGCGAATGGTTTGCCGATAGGCTTCAGGACCTCGCTCATTCAGCAGGCTCACTTCCAGTTGCGAACTGATGAGGGTAAGCGGATTTTTAAGTTCATGCGATACATTGGCGACAAACATCCGTTGCAGCCGAAACGATTCGTTGACTCGGTCCAGCAGTTGATTGATAGTTTGCGATAAGCGGCTTATTTCATCATTATCGTGGTGCAACGGTAATCGTTCGTCGCGGTTTTTTGGAAAAATGGCATTGAGTGTGCGGTCCATAGCCTGCACCGGGCGTAAGGCATCGTCGGCAAAAAACCAGCCGGAAAAGGCCGTAATGGCTACAATCAGGCAGAAAAGGCCTGTCAGCGACCAGAATAACCGCCGTAAGAATTCATCGCCATACCTATTCTCAGCACTGGCAATCACAACAAATTGGCCGGAAGCCGTCATGAACCGCGTACCAACCACATAGTACTTATCCTGCCGGAACGCCTTCTCCCGAACCTGACGAATATCGCCCAGTATAGATTCGGGAAGGGTTAGGGTAATCGCTTCGTTGGTCGATAAAATAATGGAATCCCGCTGGTCGAATGCAATGATCTTTTGGTTGGGTAGCTGATCTTTACGAATCCGGGTCAATTGCCGAATCAGATCAGTATTCAACCGATGCCGAATCAGCATATCCCCAATCGTGTTGGCTTTCCGGTCGAGCCGACGGTAAAAGTCCGACGAAATGAAATACCAGCAAAAAGCGTATATGCTCACAAAGGCCAGTAACAAAATACTGGAAACCAGGCCAGTAAAGCGTATCGTCAACCGATTTCGAATAGTCATAGGGCGAGGGGCAGGGAGCAGGGTGCGTGGGGCAGGGTGTTACGGGTCTATACGCTACCCCTCACCCTGCTCCCTGCCCCCGCTCATTCATTCTTCCTTAAACATGTAGCCCATACCAAACTGGGTATGGATCAGCTTTTTAGGAAAGTCTTTATCGATTTTTTTACGGAGGTAGTTAATGTAAACTTCGACGACATTGGTCCCCGTGTCGAAATTCAAATCCCAGACGTGTTCGGCAATGGCCGGCTTAGAAAGTACCCGTCCCTGATTACGCATCAGAAACTCCAGCAGCGCAAACTCCCTCGCCGTCAGATCAATCGGTTTGTCGTCGCGGGTAACGGTTTTAGCATCCAGATTCATTTCAATGCCTCCATAGCGCAAAGTCTGGGCGGTCATAGCAACCTGCGTACCCCGTTTGGTCAGCGCCCGGACTCTGGCCAGTAATTCGGCAAACTGGAATGGCTTGGTCAGGTACTGATCGGCCCCGGCATCAAAGCCCATAACCTTATCATCCGTTTCGCCCAGCGCTGTCAGAATCAAAATGGGTGTAGTAAGCCCCTCGGCACGAAGCTGGCGACACAGTTCATAACCGTTAAGACCTGGCAAAATCAGATCTGTAATGATGGCCGCATAATTGTTTTTTAACGCCAACCGCTTGGCAATCAACCCGTCGTAGGCAATATCGACCTCAAACTGGCTTTCTTCCAGTCCCTGCTGAATGGCCTGTAGCGTCTTGGCCTCATCTTCTACTACTAATAGTTTCATAGTTCAATAGGCTCCCGATGAGCAGCCCGTATATAGTAGTAAACCACGAAACGAATTCATTGGTTAAACTCACCCTCGCTAATTTATTGACTAACAATACCTTACATGGCTCTAATCAAATTCTAAGGTCTGTTTAAGTAATTCCTTATTCGTTACCGCCACTTTGCCCCTACAAAGCGGTGAACATGCGCTTTCCCATGCATTGATCCATACCCTGTTTTCTTACTGGCAGGGTATGGTCAATGTTGTTTGGGTTGTTCACCTTAACGTTAACTATCTCATGCTGCTATTTTTGATCGTGACCCTAGTCATATTGGCGATAGGCGCTCTTAGCTATTTTGCCAGCGCCTGGTATGGGCTCAGAAGCTCAAACTTCGATAAGCTTCCACCGCATTACAGGCATTTACGCCAAAAGCTAAACGAATCGCCCAAGCCTGAAAACCGAGTCGACGACCTGATCAAAAGCAGGTAAGTAACTGGTTTCAGGAGGCTTCAACGACTACCTCACTCATTCGTTCCAGCAACCTTTCGACATCGCGTTGCCGTGCCAGGCGGTAACGGGCAAACGAAAGCCCAGCGCCCACTTTTACAGTATACGCCCAGTTGGGTAACTGCCGAAACATATCCTCATCGGTGGTATCGTCGCCAATACTCACGATAAAATCATACGGTTTTTGCTCAAAAATGGCATTGGCAACGGTGCCCTTGCTATGCTGTGCGGTTTTAACTTCCACCACTTTACTTCCCTGAATAATCGTCAACGGTATTGTATAGGCAGTACTTCGCAATTGGGTAGCCAGATCAACGGCCTGATTTTCAATATCATCAACCTCACTTTTTCGATAATGCCAGGCAATGGAGGTTTCTTTTTCCTCGATGAATGAGCCGGGGGCACGTTCGACATAGGGGGTCATCATCGCCCGAACCGAATCGACCCAATCATCACTTGATAAATCGAGTCGCTCCCAGGGCTGGTCTGGTTTCTGAAGGAAAGCGCCGTGTTCGGCAACCAGATAAACCGGAATACCCGCGAATGTTTTTTCCAGAAACGCCCGATTACGGCCACTAATGACGACCACATCGCTGGTTTCGGCCAAGCGCTGAATGGTTTTCTTTAAGGCATCGGACGGACAAGCCAGTGCCGGATCATTCACAATAGGGGCCAGTGTGCCGTCGAAATCGAACAGGAGCAGGCGCTGCTGAGCCTGTTCGAACGAACTGACAAATGAAGCAATCGGTAGGTCGGTTTCCAGCTCAGATTCACTTTCGCGAGCGCCCTGAAAAGACGACAGGAAATCATGACTCCAGCGGAACACATTATTGTTCTGCAGATGCTTACGCATGGTTATCAACCGCTGCTCCTGCTCGGCTTCGGGCATGGTAAGCCCCTGCTGAATGGCCTCAGCGACTTCCTGGGTATCGGTCGGATTGATAATGATAGCCTCCCGAAGTTCCTGGGCTGCTCCCGCCAGCTCGCTTAGAATCAGCACACCCCGGTGATCGTGCCGACTGGCAATGAATTCTTTACAGACCAGATTCATCCCGTCGCGGAGCGGGGTAATCAGGGCAACGTCGCAGGCTGTATAGAGCGCCATCAGTTCAGTAAACGAGAGCGACGAATACATATAAACAATAGGCCGCCAGCCAATGGTGCCAAATAGCCCATTGATCCGGCCAACTGTTTCCTCAATCTCACGTTTAAGGTCCTGGTACTGACCGATTTTATCGCGCGAGGGCACCACCGTCATCACAAACGTAACCCGGTCATGCCATTCGGGATGCTGAACCAGAAACCGCTCAAAGCCCCGCAATCGATACATGATTCCTTTTGTGTAATCGAGCCGATCAACCGAAAAAATAAGGCGGTTGTGACGCAGCATGGCTTGATCGCGCAACCGGGTCTGGATAACATCGGCGTCCTGGCTGCTTTGATCGAACTTATTGAAATCGATACTGATGGGAAACTCTTTAACCAGCAGCGACCGATCGGCTAACACAATCCGTTGATCAATAATGGGTAGCTCCAGCACTTCGGCCACGCTCTGCATAAAGTGCTGCACATAATCGGCCGTATGAAACCCAACGACATCGGCCCCCAGAACACCCCTTAACAACTCCTGTCGCCAGGCACGAGGGAGTAACTTGATGATTTCATACGTCGGAAACGGGATGTGGAAGAAATAACCAATCGACGCGTCGGGAGTTGCCTGACGCACCATCTGAGGCAACAGCATCAGTTGAAAATCGTGAATCCAGACCAGGTCGCCGGGTTCGATCAGGTCATTCAGAACCTTCAGAAAACAAGTGTTGGCCTGTTGATAGTGTTCGAAATCGCTTTCCCGAAACGAAGCATACGACGGAAAATAATGGAATAAGGGCCAGACAAGATCATTACTAAATCCGTAGTAAAAGCCCGTGTGAACCGTTTCATCGACAAAAACCGGATGAGCCACAAACGTTTCGTTCTCAAAAACCGACGCATCCACCTCCTGAAAGGCCGAATCGGCATGCCCTACCCAGTGAATTTTGGTCGGTAAGCCATCGGACGACTGCCCCATCTGCCCGGCCATCGACAAAACGGCCGATACCAGACCTCCTGAATTCTGGACCAGTTCATAACCTTCCTGCTTTTCCTTAACGGTAAATGGTAATCGATAGGAAACAATAATCAGGCGTTTAAACGGAGTTTTAGATGTTGTCATGCAGGCTTGTTGCGTTACTGAACGCGCAGTGTGTAGTACAAAAGACGTCTATCAAGCTTAAAACCGACTTAAGTAAATCTTAGAAACTTCTTAGAGACGTTCCATCAAAAGTTTGATTTCCCGCTAAACAACCAAGTCTCAAAAGCGTTCTAAGTAATTTCTAAGCGGTCTGTAAGCAGATTCTTAGCTCGAATCGAGAAGTTGCCAAAATCCTGTTTGTCGATAGAGTCGGGTTCAGTACCAGTCAGGCTAGCGCTATCGACCAATCGAACCGTTTACTTCCAGAAATCATGACAGAAACGAACATAGATCTTCAGGGCAATCTCCAGTGGTATAAGGACGCCATTATTTATGAATTGCACATCAAAGCCTTTTGCGATGGCAATGGCGACGGCATCGGTGATTTTAAGGGCTTGCTTCAGAAACTGGACTACCTTCAGGAACTGGGCGTTACGGCGATCTGGCTGTTACCCTTCTATCCGTCGCCCCTGCGCGATGACGGCTACGACATTGCGGATTACTACACCATCAACCCGTCGTACGGTACCATCGACCAGTTTAAAACGCTGCTTCACGAAGCCCATCAGCGGAACCTGAAAGTTATCACAGAGCTGGTCATTAACCACACCTCCGATCAGCATCCCTGGTTTCAACGCGCCCGAAAAGCGCCAAAAGGATCGCCCGAACGCGATTACTATGTCTGGACCGACAACCCCACCCAGTACAACGATGTCCGCATTATTTTCCAGGACTTCGAACACTCCAACTGGACCTGGGATCACGAAGCGCAGCAATACTACTGGCACCGCTTTTTTCATCACCAGCCGGATCTGAACTACGACAACCCGCTTGTTCAAAGCGAGATATTCAACATCATCGACTACTGGTGCGAGATGGGCGTGGATGGCTTCCGGCTCGATGCCGTTCCGTATCTGTTCGAGCGGGAAGGCACCAATGGCGAAAACCTGCCCGAAACACACGCTTTTCTGAAACAGCTACGCCAGCACATCGATGACCATTTTCCGGGGGTAGTGTTTCTGGCCGAAGCCAACATGTGGCCCGAAGATGCAGCGTCGTACTTTGGCGATGGCGATGAATGCCACATGAATTATCATTTCCCGGTTATGCCGCGTCTGTTTATGGCGTTGCAGATGGAAGATCGATACCCCATCACCGACATTTTCGATCAGACCCCCACTATCCCCGAAAACTGCCAGTGGGCCATCTTTCTCCGCAACCACGATGAGCTGACGCTGGAAATGGTTACCGACGAAGAACGGGACTATATGTACAAAACGTACATCAAAGATCCCCGCTCCCGCATTAACCTCGGTCTCCGCCATCGACTGGCCCCCCTTCTGAGCAACAACCGGAAGAAAATCGAGCTGATGAATTCACTGCTCTTCTCGTTGCCCGGTACACCCGTTCTGTATTATGGTGATGAAATCGGGATGGGCGACAACGTGTACCTGGGCGACCGCGACGGAGTTCGCACACCCATGCAATGGTCGCCCGATCGGAATGCGGGCTTTTCGGCTGCCAATCCGCATAAGCTGTATTTACCTACCATTCTCGATTCGGAGTACCATTACGAGTCCGTTAACGTTGAAACCCAGCGCCAGAATACCTCGTCGCTGTTCTGGTTTATGAAGCGGATGATGACGCTGCGAAAGAAATACAAGGCGTTTGGCCGGGGGGATATGAGGTTCCTGAACGTCGAAAATCCGAAAGTGCTGGCGTTTACCCGCACCTACGAAGAGCAGACCCTGCTGATTATCATCAACCTGTCGAAATATGCACAACCTGCCGAGATCGAGCTGGATGGCTTCGGTGGATACATCCCTGTGGAGTTATTCAGCCGGAATGCGTTCCCGGCCATTTCCGAACGGGAAACGTATTTCTTCACGTTGGCTCCTCACGACTACCAATGGTTTGTCCTGGAAAAAGCAGCTGTAAATCAGACTAGCCCGCTCCAGTTGCCCGAACTACACGTTGCTCTCTGGGGACAAATCCTGAATCACAACACCCGCGAACGACTGGAAACGAAAGTGTTACCCGACTATCTGCTCCGAACGGACTGGTTCCGGGAAAAGCGTGTAACCATGCGGAGTGTTACGATCCTGAACCATGCCCCACTGATGTTGCCGGTAGGCTCGGCCTATATTCTGTTGCTTGAGGTGTCGTACGAGCGCGGCCTGCCCGAAATTTTCCAGTTGGTCGTTGCCTTTGCCGACGAATTACAGTCCGCTCTTCTGCTGCATAGCTGCCCCCAGGCTGTATTGGCTGATCTGCATCTGGGCCATGAGTCGGGCGTACTCTGCGATGGCTTGTACCTCCCCGATGTACAGCAGGCATTACTTCAGAAAATAGCTGGGGAAAACAGGCCTGCAGAAGGCAATCTGGTACGTCAAAGTAAGCCAATGCTAACGGATTACGTAGCACAGCACAGCACAATAAAGTCGAAACTGGCGGCTTCCGGCCCAGCCTATGCCTCTATTGTCTACGACCACTGTTTCGTACTGAAAGTATATCGGAAGGTCGACCGATCCATCAACCCGGATGCCGAAATAAGCTGGTTCCTGTCGGAAAAGGCCGGTTTTTCCAATGTGCCTCCGTTTGCGGGTATGCTCGAAATGTTTGTTTCTGGCGAGCCAATCATGTTGGCCGTCATGCAGAAACAGGTAGCGCAGCATGGCGATGGCAAGCAGTACGTACTGGAGCGCATCAACAATTTCATTGAACGGATTTTGGCCCGCAATCCGGTACAATTGGCCGATGCGGTGAATGCCAGCCTGGGTACATTGAGCCAACCCGTCTCCTTCGCTGAGCTTGGGCATGAAACTCAGGAGCTGATCGGTCATCGTGCCGCCGAGCAGGTTCGCCTTTTAGGGGAACGAATCGGCCAGATGCATCGGGCACTGGCGTCTGACAAGACACTGGGCGATTTTTCACCGGAAGAGTTCTCCCTCCATTATCAGCGCTCTTTATATGCCGGTTTCCAATCGCTGGTTCGCGAAAGCTACCAGACGCAGAAACGGAACCTTCAACGCCTTCCGGACGATGTACGGCAGGATGTGGAACGGATACTAGGCCGAAAAGAAGAGGTATTAGCCCTGTTCAAACGCATTTATGGTAAAAAACTGGTCAGCACGAAAATCCGCATTCACGGCGATCTGCAACTGGAAAAGATTCTGCTGACGGGAAAAGACATCGCTATTCAGGATTTCGGTGGCGAGTCGGGCCGGAGCTACAGCGAACGTCGCTTGAAGCGGTCGCCCCTGCGCGATGTAGCGTCCCTGATCCGCTCGTTTTACTACGTCGGCTACGAAGGTTTTTTACAGACAAATCAGGTAACGGCCGAAGATACTGCTCCCCTACTACCCTATGCCGGATTCTGGGCGCAGTGCATGAGCAACTTTTTTATGGAGGCCTATCTGGATACAGTTCAGGGCAGCTCGTTCATTCCTGACGATCCCGACGATCTGCAAATGATGCTGGAAACCTATCTGCTCGAAAAAGCCATCTCGGATTTAAATCAGGAGTTAAGCCATCGTCCCGAATGGGTACGCGTACCGCTGCAGATCATTCAATCGATTATAGACCGGCCGGACACTGTAGCGAAAGCGTTTGTGCCTGAGACAGTTGATGGGATAGGGTCGTTCTAATCGAACGCCCTATCCATAAACGGAACTTCATGAAACAATACCATCCGATTCAATACCTCTTAGTTCTTGTTTTCTTTTTTAGTAGCCTACCCGCCAGTCAGGGGCAGCAGGTCCTTAAAAACGCCAGCCCAGAACAACAATCCCTACCAGGCCCCGACGAGCAATTCGGTAAGTTATTTGAAGCCGTTCAGCTAAAAGCGGTTTTCCCCGATTCGAAAACCTTTGCCGACTGCATTCCCAACTACCCGCCAGAAGCCATTCTGACGAGCTACGAGAAAGCCCGGCAGCGTAACGACTTCACCCTAAAAGCGTTTGTTTTACAACAGTTTACACTACCGACCAAGTCCGCATCGGGCTACACGAGTCGCGTCGGTCAATCAGCGAGCCAGCACATAACCGATCTATGGCCTGTACTCACTCGCCCGGCCACGCCCCGTTCTAAACCAGGTGAACAGGCTGGGTCGCTGATTCCCTTGCCAAATCCGTACGTCGTGCCCGGTGGGCGCTTTGGAGAGATTTATTACTGGGATAGCTATTTCACGATGTTAGGCCTTCGGGCGTCGGGCAAAACAGCGCTGATTAGAAATATGGTCGATAACTTCGCCTACCTGATCCGTACGTTTGGTTTTATTCCCAACGGAAATCGAACGTATTTTCTGAGTCGGTCACAGCCGCCGTTTTTCTCGTTCATGGTCAATCTGCTCACAGAAATTCAGGGACGTCGGGCGTTGCTCACCTATTTGCCCGAACTCCAGCAGGAGTATGATTTCTGGATGGATGGCAAAGATCGGTTAACAACACAACAACCGGCTTACCGACGGGTGGTACAACTGGCCGAAGGTGTGTATATGAATCGTTACTATGACGACCAATCAACCCCGCGCCCGGAATCGTATCGAGAGGATGTGCAACTGGTCCGGCATACCAGAAATCCGGCGGTTCTTTACCGGCATCTTCGGGCTGCGGCCGAGTCGGGTTGGGATTTCAGCAGTCGCTGGTTCCGGGATGGAAAAAATCTACGCACGATTCACACGACCGATTTCGTTCCCGTCGACTTAAATACGCTACTGGTCAATCTGGAGCAAACATTGGCAGACGGGTACCGACTGAAAGGCGATCTAACTCGTTCGAAAACCTATGAGCAACTGGCCCAGCAACGCCGTATCGCCATCCAGCGCTACTGCTGGAATCCTAAAAGCGGCTTCTTTTTCGATTATGATTTCGTGTCCCGCAAACCATCGCTGGTCTATACGCTGGCGGGGGTATACCCTCTTTTTGTAAAAATTGCTACGTCGGCCCAGGCTGTGACGGTGGCCCGCAAGGTGGAACAATCGTTTCTGAAACCGGGCGGCCTAACGGCGACACTGCAAACTACGGGGCAGCAGTGGGATGCGCCCAACGGCTGGGCACCACTGCAATGGATAGCTATTCAGGGACTCCGCACGTATCGTCAGGTTCCACTGGCTAATAAGGTTAAGACACACTGGGTAGCCGAAAATCTACGGGTCTACAAAGCGTCGGGCAAGATGGTCGAAAAATACGACGTAGTTAGTACGGCCGCAGCTAAAGGCGGTGAATACCCTAATCAGGACGGCTTCGGCTGGACTAATGGTGTGTTATTAAAGTTGCTCAGTGAAAACTAGATCATCACGTTAACGCAGATCAGGTCAACGCCAACCTTACGACGCTTTAAAACCTAGTTAGCATGTACCAGAATCACTCATCGGTTTGCACTTTTAAGTGCCATATAGGCAGGGTTTATGCGTTTGCTATCTCGCCCAAACAAGTTCAGGACTGTGCTTTATAAACGACGATTGATTCGGGCTGTAGTGTCAGCATTGTAGTAGTCGTCACCAACTCGGGCGACTGGCCCGGACCACCCCAGACCGGATCGGCCGAATCGAGCAGTTTCTGCCAGCCATTTCTCGATTCAGGCAAGGTAACGACTTGCTTTTCAGGCGAAAAATTCATCAGACATACCACCTCATTGGCTTTATACGATCGGTGCATACGGATGGTTGGCTCACCCTGCTTTTGAATGGTCCGGGTTTGCCCCGAATTGAGGTGATGCAAGGCAGGTTGTTGTCGCCGGAGCGCCGTAAGCGACTGATAATACTGATATAAGGTGCTACAGGATTGCTCGCTCAGCCTTTCCCAGGGCAACGCAGAGACCGACTGGCTTTCCTGATCGACGAGCAGCGATTCAGGAACCGAACCTATTGAAACTGGCTCGCCGGGAGTCAGTGTCTGAAACGGATTCATAGCCCCCCACTCCTCGCCCATAAACAGGGTAGGTATACAGGGGCTTACCATAATATAGCCCGCCATCAGCTTCACAAATTCCGTAGACAATGACTGATCAGCATAGGCCTCCAGCAGGCTAGGATGGGTTTTAGCACATTTCTGCGCAATAGACATCAGCCCTTCGCCTACCCCATCGCCATCTCCCTGATCGAATAACTCATCGAGTGCAGCCGAAAAGTCTGAATCATACAGATACGATTCCTGATAATGCCGGGTTTGGCACCGTCGGATGACCATATCCTGATCAAAGGATATCCCGGTTGCCTCAGCCATTTTTTCGGGCGGCACCTGCTCTACAAATAGATCGCCAGTCTGCTGATCGTTACCAGACAGGCGTTGCGTGATAGCGTGTTCAGCCAGCAGGTAGTATTGCCGTCCGGTGATGCGGGTCAACGCACTCGTATGCGTTCGCATCTGATGAAGTAGCTGGTCAGCATCGGGCAGGGTTTGACTATCCGTCAACTGGAGCGCGTCGATATGAAACTCCCGGAACCACATGAGCATATTTTCGATAATATAGCGCTCATTAGCCTCATGGGACAAAGCCGGTTTACGATTAGGCATACGAGTCTGCGAATGGCCCAGAAAGCCAACGTTTCCTACCTCCTTTGCAGGTTGTTCGCCCCATTGATATACTAGATCCAGAATAACCGCAATTCCTTCAAAATGGCAGGCATTTACCAATTGTTGCAGATGAGCCGGACCACCGCAGGACGACTGAACAGCGTATAAAAAAGGCGATCCCGGCTGTTGATCGTTAGGATTCAGAAACGGGGGGACCGGCCTGAGCAGAATAGCCGTAACACCCAGCTTTTTCAGGTAATTCAGTTTATGGATCAACGCCTTCAAGGTACCTGCTGGTGTAAAGGTGCAGATATCGACTTCATAAATGATGTATTCGTTGATAGGCGGATTGATCCAGTGCGCATCTTCCCAGTAAAAAGCTGATGTATCAAAAGCTTCAGAAGGCCCATAAACTCCCTGAGGCTGTATGAGCGACGCCGGGTCAGCGCATTCCTGCTCGTCGTTAATGACAAACGTATATAAATCACCGGGTTTGATCTGATCCGTTTCGGTATTCCAATACCCGTCAGTACCCTTTTGTAAAGGTAATTCCAACGATTTCATGGGGAGGGTAACGACCACTTTTTCAGCAAAAGGCGCCCATATATGTAGCCGGGCCTTACGGTCTGGGGTGAACGTAAGACCAAGCGATCGTTGCGGATACTCTATCGTGTTACTCATAGAAAAAGCGGTTACGAGATGCTGGCGAACCATCCAGCTATCTACTGGCAAATTTTTCTTAACCACCGCATAGCCATTGGTCAGACGAGTGCATCGACACCCAGCTTCATGGTCTTGACATAACTCGCTATAAATAAATGAATTATTGGGCGTCTCCGAGACAGCCCCATCCGCTGTCGGCTAGTTGCGAACAGAGCAAATAACACCTGAAATACTTAGAAAGGCCTTAATCAGATCTTAGAAACTTCTTAGAAACAGTAGCAACATAGCTTCAAAGAGGCACTTCATTTTATGGAATAGACGCATTACTGGCTTTCTAAATCCACTGATGCAGAGTCACGACAGATTAATAGATTTCTCTTTATTCTGCAATCACCATCTTCATCTGCAAGAGTTTTATAGCCCATTCAGGATTTAGATATATGCATGGTTGGATGACCATCAGAGGTGCTACTCATAGTAAAATTTAACGTTTCACTCGATTAGTAATTTACATGGGCAAGGAGCAAGATCGCCTACTGGGAATCCCTAATTCTACTCCTACCCTTTTGCCAATAAATTAGCTGTTTCAGCCCGGCTGTTGCCTAACAAATCGTTACGATATTATTCATACTGAGTTCTGACTAAAATGCTGTCCGCTCCGTTTCTGACCGTACTATGCACTTTTACGACCGATAAAAACCGTACAGGGTCAGCCCCACCAATATTGATTCAATAATCCAGATAGTGCGCGTATTCGAATGTGTAAGCCGACTTATCACCCAATGTCCCCCAAGGCAAATGACCATGATAGGCAGACCTAGTACAATCTCGAGTGGATAATCTCGCTTCTGTTCGGGTGTTCCGTACAGTACATAATATAAGCCATGCAGGATCTCGTAGAGACCCACTAAAGCTCCTAACGTTAGTGGTGTAATCCAATGTAGTAACTTCCTAATGGTCATAGGGGTACTTTGTGGTTAGTACAAGCGACAGCTAACTCGTTTTGATTCAAACACTATGACTGATAACTACAACTAGCTGAGTTGGTTTGCTGGCCTTTAATGGCTTCACTGAAGTTGCCATCTATCGAACCACCAAGCGGAGTTGAATGGGAGCCCATATCGTTGGACAAAACGAAGCGCTTTATCGATAAAAAGCGACAACCAGAAATGGGTATTTGGCCCATAACGCGTATATCGGCCATGTATAAACTTTATCTATCACTCCCAATATATAACCATTTTAAAATTTTTATTTACTAAAATAAGTTTTTGTAGATCGCCTTATTTGGCAAGGTGGTATAACACGACGTGGCACTCTAACCCTTCCCAGCTTTCAACTCCCAAACCAAATAGCATACAGCAAAATGCTCCTATCGCTCACTTGGATACCTGCAAAAAGACATAGCCAGCTATTAGAGGTAGTATGCCGAAGAAAAGTCTTTAGAATAAGTCCTGATAATGCGTTTCCTTGGCTAGCTTTAATGAGGACCTCGCACCCAGATGCAAGGTGGTAAGCTCCCTATAATATACCTGAAAGTACTGGGTATGGATTTTGCCTTGTACCAGCCCAAGGAGAGTAAGACCCAACTTTGATGGAATAAATCGGTTACTGCTCCTATGTTAGCGACCCTTGATTACTTTCAGCGTTTGGGATTGACTTTCAGTCTGTACCTTAACCAACTGCATACCTAAAGCTGGAGCTAAAGGTACACTCACTCGCTCCCCGTCCGTTAACCAAGTCAACCGCTGCTGGTGATTAGAGCGCCCCTGGGCATCCAGCAATGATACCTCTACCCAACTCCCTACCACGCCCCGAATCTCCAACTCCACCTGTTGGCCCTGCACCGGATTACCCAGTACTTTCACCTGCAAGTCAGTCGATATCTCCCCAATCGCTCGACGCGCTCCACTACCACAAGCCGACAGCCAATTGTAGTTGAAGACAGCGGTTGCCCCTCCCTGGTTAGCAATCAGAGTTAAAAGCGGCTGATCAGTTGATAGAGTTTGGCTGTAAGGTCCTGCCAGCGTAGTGATGTATCCATTAGTCATCGCCAGTACGATCGGCTCCCCCGTTAGACCAGCGTATTGATTAGAGAAACTCACCAGCCGCAGATTATTCCCCAAATTCTGACAACCATTCATGATGACACTAACTATAGTAAAGGGTTGAGTTGGTGGGATTACCTCATTGACTGTGAGCTGAAAAGTCGTCGATACGAACAAACCCTTTGGATTAACCGCCGTTACACTGATCACAAAACTTTCTGTACTGGAGAGAGTGCCGCTTATGATGGATCCTGTCAACTTTAGATGGTCGGGAAGACCGGATACGATAAACCTTAAAGGATCTTTATTCGGATCAACAAAGTAAGTAGCCAGGTTAAGCTGATATGCTTGCCCTACCAGGGCTGTCTGACTAGGAATACCAGTAGTGATCGGCTGTTGATTGGATGTTGCCTGTGTACAGGCATCCAGCCAGCGGTAGTTGTAAATGGCCGTAGTACCTCCCTGTTGAGCAATAAACGTCAGAATCGTCTGATCAATAGGCACTTCTAAAGTGTAGGGCCCTGATTGATCAGTAATGAAGTTATCGTAGGCAATAGCAAGCACAATCTTCTCTCCTGTCTGCCCCGTGTAGACGGGATCGAACTTGATCAATCGCCGACCAGTATCGGTGGCCTCGCAGCTGATCAGGTTGACGGAAGCAATCGCGAAAATTGGTACTGACGGCAGTATTGTCAGTGTCGTGGGAGTACTAGTCTGACTGGTGTAACTACCCAGAGTGCAGGAAGCAGAAAGGGTATAGCTACCGGGTGCCGAGAAAGTGTAGACAGCTCCATCTGCCGAGCCAAGCCCTCCCTGAGGGCTCCAGTTAATGGTCCCCCCCCCTGAGCAACCAGTAGCCGTTACTGATATGGGTTGATTGACGCTAAGAGTGGAGTTAGCCTGTAAACTGAGCATCGGCAGCACAGTGATTGTAAAGTTTACAGGCTCACCCTTACATAAACCCGACTGAACAAAGTTTCCTAAATTATTCCCAACTGGTTTAGGAAAGAATATTTTTTCTATAACGGTATTGGCTGCCGCATCAATAATACTCATACTAAACCCTAACGAATTTATCACATAAACTCGCTTCCCATCTGGGCTCACACTTATCCCATTAGGACGCAAGCCTACTGGGATGGTAGCAATTACTGCGCTGGCGAGCGCATCAATTACACTTACTGTATTCAAAAGTTCATTGCTCACATAAACTCGGCTGCCGTCCGGACTTACACTTATACCATAAGGGATATCGCCCACTGGGATTGATGCCATAATGGTATTGGTAGCTGCATCAATAACTTTTACCGCACTTTCAGATACACTGGTAGCATAAACCCGCTTCCCATCAGGGCTTACACTCACTCCAATAGGATATCCTATTGAAATAGTCGTTATTACTTGATTTGTTGCAACATCAATAACACTCACTCCCTTGAAACTGGATGCTACGTAGATTCGGTTTCCCTCGGGGCTTACACTTATCCCGAGAGGATCTTTCTGAACCGGAATAGTGGCGTGCACCGTATTGGTAGACGCACTGATAACACTTAAAGTATTGGATTCCCGATTGGATACATAAACCCAATGACCATCAGGAGTTATACATATGCCACTCGGCGAAGCACCAACCTGGACGGTAGCGATCACCGTATTATTGGTGGTATTGATCACACTTACATTATTAGACTGACTATTAGTTACGTAGACTCGACTGCCATCCGGGCTGATTGCTACGCCGAAGGGATCATGACCGATTTCAATTGACGTAAGAATCGTATTAGATATAGGGTCATAGACATCCACTAATCCAGTTGTTGTACTGCTTATCGATTGCTCTAAGCTCACGTACAGTAGAGGAGAAGACTTAGTTATTGGAGTTACAGTTATGATAGCCGTCTGTGAGCTGGTTCCACTATTGAGGGCAGTGAACGAGCTAATAGTTCCCCTACCGTTGGTTGGCAATCCTATGTCAGGATTAGAGTTGGACCACTCATAACTGTTGGATGTTCCATCAAAACTAATTGCATTGACTACTGACCCTGCCAAAACGGTCAGGCTTGCAACGGGATTAACATGGGCAGGACATTGAGCCCAAGCCTCAGATGAATTTCCCAGAAAGCCTAACAAACTCAATCCAAGCAGGAAAAACAACCAACTCTTTAGCACTATGAGTTGGTATGGCAGCCGTCTTCTTTTTTCTCCACAAATTGACTTTAAAAGGTCGGATAGGGAAAATTCTTTCATACGTTTTAACCTCAAAATGAAGCAGTAAACGTATGTAAAAATGTAATACGCTGGTTATTATATACGTCTATGTGCCAGTAATTACAGATGGGACATGGCAAAACTCATAGAGAACGTACTTCCTAGCTCCCAAAAAGGGCTTAACCGAGTTTTGTTCAACCAAGCACATGTGGCAGGCATTGAAGGGATTCTTATAAGGAGAAGACTACAAGCCATTAAAAGTTTGTATGCTTGCGGTTTGCCAGAATAAAATCAAACGTTGATTTACTGGAATTAGATAAATATTAAAAGCAGGTCTGTACCAAGACCTTTTTTATTGATTAACAACCGGGGTAATATTTGTTTAAAACGCGGTTTAAACAAAAAAGCACTTATCATTTTAGATAAGTGCTTGATTATCTGAGTGATCCCGAAGCGACTCGAACGCTTGACCGTCTGCTTAGAAGGCACGCGGATACGATTCCATACCCTTACCCGCCTGTTTTACGATACTTGACAACTAACAGATAATTAGCCAATTATTATCCATTTTTAATAAAACTATTTTGCTGTTATTTGCTGCTATTTGACTAGTTTCGGGCCATTCTTTGGGCCATTTTTTCACTAGTCATGAACCCCAATATCCCCTCGCTCAACCTCGCCTTTAATCCCACCAGGGAGGGTCTTTACAGTGTAAAGCTACGGGTTTCGTATCAGAATATCCGCCAGCGCATTGCCTTTCCGATCAAAGAGGGTGTTGTGGTCAAACCGGCCCTGTACGAGCGGCTGGTGACCAGGTTTGACAATCCTGCCAAACGAATCGCTTTGTCGGCCGAAGCCCAGGCGGTCTATGACCTGCTGAGCCCACATATTGAGAAAGCCAGACTTCTGGCCCAGCAGCTTCGCCCCTTTTCCATTGCTGGCTTTAAAGCCGCCTGGCAGAGCGAGGGGCCGGTACTAATCAATAAAACGGACGTCATTTCCCAGATGCGGGCCAAGGCTGCCGAATTTGAAGCTGCGGACCAAATCGGCAACAGTGATAACTATAAGTCCTCGGCCCGGTCCTTCGAGCGGTTTATCGATTCGCTCTCGCCCGCCGATCGGCGGGGTTTGCTGGGCGATTCTCCTGTGCTTCTGCTTCATCATATCACGCCCGATTTTTTGTATCGGTACGAAAACTGGATGCTGCAATTCGGAAAAGCACCCCGCTCACCCAAAGGGACCCCTACCCCGGCCGGTTTGACGACCATCAGCATGTATACCCGTAATCTGCGGGCCATCTTTAACGACGCCATTCAGAACAAACAGATCCCGGCCGATGCCTATCCGTTCACCAAGGAAGGCTACACGGTACCGGCAACGATCAACGTGAAGAAGTCGCTGACCAAACAGCGGATTCTGGACATTATCGCCTATCCCACTCTGGAAGGCACCACTGAGCAGCGGAGCAAGTGTTTTTGGGTGTTTTCGTACCTGTGTAACGGTATGAACCTGTCGGATATATTTCGGCTTCGCTGGAAGGATGTCAATCTGGAGTCGGAAGAACTGACGTTTGTGCGCCAAAAGACGACCCGTACCAGCCGGGCCAAACAGATCAAGGTCGTTTGTAAGCTGTTTCCCCAGAGCCTTGCTATTCTCGATGAATGGGGCAATAAAAGCCGGGGTCCGATGGATTATCTGTTTCCCTACCTGAATGATGACATGGACGCCCGGCGCAAAAAGGCGGTCATTAAGCAGCTGGTCAAACAGACCAACAAGTACATGGCCCGGGTAGCCCAGGCGCTTGGGATTCAGGAAGAGGTCAACACCTATGCCGCCCGCCATTCCTTTGCGACGATTCTACTACGCTCCGAAGCGCCGGTGGCGTTTATTTCGCAGTCGCTGGGACATACCAGCCTCAAAACAACGGAGGACTACCTGGGCAGTTTTGAGGATGAGCAGACGCGGAAGTATTTGAGTAATTTGCTGTAATAACAAATCGTTAAAACTAAAAAGCCCAGATTCATCTGGGCTTTTTAGTGAAATCATCTTTTAGATTTCACATAACTCGTACTGATGGTATTTTTTATTTACATTTTTATATATCTCAAATACCTTTTTATATTCCTTTAGCTTTTCATACTTACTCGAAATCTGTTTTACTCCGAAAAGAAAAAGCAACTGGCTGGCCAGAGTAAAAAGTTTCATCACTAGTCGAAAAAAGTAAAAAGGAATATAGCGCTCAAAGGCAAATAACAATGCCCCTGTAACAGTCTTTCTTACCTTTATAATTTCAGGGCTTAGTTGTTGAATGTCAGTTTCTACATAAGGAGAATTGTTTTTGGCAAACAAAAGTTGAGACAGATTTTTAAAAGTAAATCGCTCTTTAGCCTTATTAAAAAACCTAGTCATAATTTCAAGTTTTTCAATAGTTACTCTCATTTCCAGCTTTTCTTCCCTTGAAAGCGATTCATTATCAACATTGTCAACTAAGGTAAGAAATACCTCATCATGGGTAGCGCGAAGCCTGTACAATACCAGGTTATGCTTTTCAATTTGCAACGTACTTCTAATTTGAATCGCCAACGTCAACAGCAATCCAAGAAGCAATACCAGCAGGACAATGGATTCGGTTGTTAGCATATCTCTACTATTTGAGTGGACATTTTATTATAAACGTGGGCTTCTATCGGTTTGTTATTACCGGTGAGGCTTCGGTGGTTTAAAACCGATCCTTTGATCAATGAAGTGCATGAGCCGCGTACTCAGTTCTTTTTCATGATCAACAAGCCGCTTAATTTCTTCTGCATTTGCCTTAAGTACCCGTTTGAACCAAACATATTGAAGGATCAAGATAACAATGATCAGTGCAATAATCAGGCCTAAATAAGGTCCATAATAGGTAACTAAGTCTGCAAATGTGGGTATATCTAATTTTGAAGGTGTTGTTACAGTTGGGGTTTCAGGTTGAATCATTATTTTCCCTTTAATGGTGTAAGTTAAAAGGGGGCGCAAATATACGAATTAAATAGCATAGTAGCTTGCAACTCCCTGTAAAAGAGGATTTATAACGTAAGGATATGGGTATTCAAATCTACTTATAAGCTGATTATTGTCAACCCCACTTTACTAAGCGGTGGTTTTTAAAAGCTTACTTATTAGAGGTTTTTAGTAATTGATCTAATTGTGCCTGTTGTTTTTCCAGACGCTTCTCCTGCTCAATCGCATGCAGCGTCAGCTCCTCGATCTTCTGAAGCAGGAGCGCATTCATCTTGACCAGATCCACCCCTTTACTGGCTACCTCCTCGGCCGATGGTACATCCGGCAAATGCCCGTTCTGCTGTACATAACGTTCGATAGCAGGCAGTGACTTGAGCGAATAGCCAGGCGTAAAGACCTTATCACTCCACTGGGCCGGATCCTGAATGCGGAGCTGGTATCGGGCCTTGACGACGTTGCCCTGGCCATCGACCGTTAGAAACTGATCACTCTGATGAGTCGTTCGACTATTATCTGTTAGGCTCGATAGCTTTAAGCCACTTTGATCGGGTTTATCGCTGACCACTTCCAGCCGGGCCGTGGGTGCTGAGGTACCGATGCCCACGTTCACCCCATTGCCTAAGATCATAGCGTTGCTGACAGCTACGCGGGAGTTGGAACCGATGGCGATGGCATTTTGTAGGCCATCGATGGCCTGGGCGTTGTAGCCCATCAACACATTATCGTCACCTGTAGAGATTGCGGTACCAGAAGAAGGGCCGATGATGATGTTGTTAGAACCTGTACTATTGTAGCCTGCTTTGAACCCTAGGAATGTATTATTTCCTCCTGTAAAATTGTTGAAGCCAGCCTTACTCCCTACATAGACATTATTAGAAGTTACGCTTTTAAATCCAGAAGAATCCCCAACAGTTACATTATAATTACCGTACTGATTATTAAAAGAAGCTTGAGAGCCAACGGCTACATTGGCATTGCCTGTTTTAATAAAATAGCCACTGGCATTACCCACGAAGGTATTTCGTATACCTGTCGTCATAAATAAACCTTTAAATACGCCATCGCCCTCACCACCGGCTCCTGACCCTAAAAATGTATTATAAGAGCCTGATGTATTTCGTGCCCCTGTACCATTACCTAAAAATGTATTGAATGCACCTGATTGATTGAATTGGCCGGATTTATAGCCTATCATCGTATTGGCATATCCAGTAGGATCGGCAGATGTCGTATTAGGTGGCGGCTCAAAGCTGGCCCCCGCAGCGAGGCCAATAAAAATGTTATAATTCGCCTGGTTATTATAGCCTGAACTACCACCAATAAAAACATTGCTGTTACCAGCTGTATTACTGATTCCGCTACTATTACCCAGATAGATATTTCCCCCTCCACTTGTATTGGAGTAACCAGCCTGTTCGCCAGCAAAAATATTACTCCCTCCTGTGGTATTGGCCATGCCACTGTTATGACCTAAAAAGATATTTGAATTTCCAGTGGTGTTGGATTTACCCGAAGCTGAACCAATAAAAACGTTACTAAAACCGGTAGAATTTGCTTTGCCAGATTCGGTGCCAACAAAGGTATTATCGGAGGCTGTTTCATTATTAGTGCCGGCATAACTACCCAGAAACGTATTGTTATTTCCTGTCGTGTTAACATAGCCAGAATAAGCGCCAAGAAATGAATTGCCTCCACCCGTAGAATTTAAGTTACCCGAAACGGCCCCAATAAACGTATTACCAGTAGCAGTATTCCAAACACCTGTATTATTTCCAAGAAAGGTATTCTGGTAACCACTTACATTGTGCGTACCGGACCCAAGCCCTACAAAGGTGTTGTACGCTCCAGATATATTGCTGCGTCCGGTAGTATAGCCAATAAACACATTGCCTTCTCCACTAGTCGTATTAGAACCAGTCCCAGCACCCAAAAAGACATTGTACCCAGCCGTTGTGATGGCAGTACCAGAATTAGGCCCAACTAAAACGTTATTATTACCCGGTATAGCCGAGTTAGGTGATGTCGCTACATAGTTATTCTGGGCAACGATAGGAAAAGATATGATGATACTTAAAAAAGTAAACAGGTTTTTCATGGACAGGAAGAGTTGAGGCTGTGTACAAAATCACTCGTTTAAGACTGGGATTATCTTGGCACGCTTGCTACTTCTGAGCGAATAAATCCGTCAATACTTTCCAGAATAGTTATCACTTTTTGATCAATCGCTTCGTATTGAAGTCGGGCCCGCTTTTTACTTATATCGGTATTGCGGACCTCAATTGGATGAGGTGTAGGCTGCCCCTGCATGACAAAATTAGTTAGCGTTACCCGGTAAGCATTGTCATAGCATTCGATGCTTGCTGAATACTGAACGCTGGGCAGATTCACGTAAAGGCGTTTCTCCTGAAGCGAAACACTGGCAATTGATCCATAGGTGATAATGTCGCCCAGCATATTATCACTGATTGAAAGTGCAGCCGAAGGATCAGGCACATGAAATGCGGCCCACCGGCGGGCTTGACGAAATATATCCTCCCGACTGGCTCTTACCTGCTGGGTTGCCTGGTAACTACCTTTGCCATATTGTATCGGTATAATACCAAGGAGTTTATTCGACTCAATTTCAGTAGGGATAAAGCGACCGCAGCCCGTTAATAGGACAGCCAATACAAGGAATGTATAAGTCCATTTCATTTTTCAGGAAGGATTGAGGGTGGAGAAAATTAATGTGTAATTATTTTGAAATCTTTGTTAAGCACATAATAGAGAGTGTCTAATGTGTTCTTATTATCAGCAGTCAGTTTTGTAAATGTCTTTGAGAAATAATAGATTTTAGGATCGTCTTTTCGAGCCTTCATCTTTATTTCTAATAGAGAATCTAAGCGCACATAATAATTTACAGAATCGCTAAGCTCCTTTAATTTGGCTAAAGATTCATCTACTCTATTTTTATCATACTCAGAAGCTTTTCCATTTATTTCTCCACCAAGCTTCATTAATTCAATTTTAGATTTTGCAACCTCATTAGTTGCTAAGAAAGCTTGATGAAAAGCATTCATCATATTACTATATCGATCATGGGTAAGAGAGTCTACTTTGTCCTGACCCACCATTTTAAAATCAACTGTTTTTATATCAAATATTTTTAAAGGGATATTAGCCTTAAAAGCCATGTCCTCATAATGCTTTCGAATGCTATCATCCATTTTTGAGCATAGTTGCTCTTTAGAAGGTTCGCAGTTTAAAAGCAGGGGTATGACCAATAAAAAAGTAAAGGTGTTTTTCATATCAGGAAGGTTACGGTGTAGGTTTTCTATGTTAATGTTTCGGTCGATTCATATCAAATTCTATATTATATAACTGCACAATTTCTTCTACTGGAATCGGCTGGACAGGATTGAAATTATTGTTATCGGCGCGCGTATAAATCAATCCTTTTTCAATGCGCTCAAAAAATTTAATAATCAATCCATCGTGCGTTTGAAAGACATAGACTTTCCCCTTCTTAAGCCAACTCGCATCTTCCAGCATTGTACAAACAATGTATGTTCCAGGTAAATAGGTTGGAAACATTGAAAAGCCTTCTATTTCAAAACCAAAACATTCACCCTGAATAAAGGGCATACTACCTCGTTGAATCATACTGGGAAATACTCGTTTTGCAAAACCTCTGATGAACCCAGCTTCTGCTTTGGCTGGTACCCACCACATGTTTAGCTTCGAGCTACTCCCCTTATGCTTGGCATTATATGGCGAATGAAACTCAGGTTCGGTTTCATCATCTGGTTCATCATGTTCCAACTGCGCTATTCTATCAAACTCCTCTTCTGACAAACCAAGTTTTGCCAACATTTCACCTCGGTACCGCTTGCTGAAGGGACTTTCCTTCATGAGTACAATCAATTGATTGCGCGAAAGTCCTAAGTCGGATGCAAAATCCTCCTGCTTGATACCTCTCTGGCGTAGCGTTTTCTTAAGCCATTTGCCTTCGTGTATTGACATTGTAATTACTTCATCAAAAAAATTTTCCATAATGCATTGACACGATATAAAATGTAATTACATTTGCACATGTCAATGTAATGACAACGCTTGACAGTGAAATGACAAACGTATGACAAGCAAAGATAATAATCCAAGGCAGATGAGCAAGCGGTCAAAAAGCCTACGCTCGCGGTTCAGATCGGCATATGAACGGTTGAATCATACCCAACGGCAAGTAGCTCAAAAATCATTCTGTGAGGCCCATCATGTCACAGCTGGAACATTTCGTAACAAAATGAATGGATTTACCTCGCTTTTTGAGGCTGAAGTTGATTGGATGGAGTCGTACGATCCTTATGCCCAACCTTTAACTGCTTAAGTCTATGCAACTTCAATTCGACGAAATAGCCCTAAACGTTCGCCCTCATGCTGTGCATGAATGGGCATTGACAACCGCTGAGGTAGCTGCTGGATTCGGCGTTGATGATGGGAATATCCGTTATCATAAGTCTGTTCACACAGATGAATTGATTGAAGGAAAGCATTTCGTCAGCGTTAGGAATCCTAACGCCGTTGGAAATCAAGCCGAAACGTGGTGGACAAAACGGGGTGTGGTTCGACTTGGTTTTTTTATCAAATCAGACCGAGCTAAACGCTTTCGAGATTGGGCAGAAGATTTAGTTGTGGCAAAAACGGCAGAAGCCCCTTCCCTGCCCCAAACCTATAAGGAAGCCCTGCAAGCGCTTTTAGTGGAGGTCGAACAGAAAGAGCTTCTTCTGGCAGAAAACGAAGCGTTACGCCCAAAGGCCCTATACGCCGATGCGGTTCTTTCCTCTACGACCGAACTGACCACGACGGTTATTGCGCAGGAACTGGGCATGAGTGCCATTAAACTCAACAAACACCTGCACATGGCAGGTGTGCAGTACAAACAGCGCGGCACGTGGGTGCTCTATTCCGTCCACGTCGATAAGGACTACGCACATCTGAAAACCCACGCTTATACCGACAGTGCAGGCAAGCCTCAAACCAAACACTATTTGGTGTGGACCGAAAAAGGGCGCGAGTTTATTCACCGCACGCTGAATAGAAAACTGATCCAGTCAACGAGCCTAACCGCTGTCCGGCTGGGTTTGCCGACCGCCAACGCCTAACCTTCGACTGTTATGCCTTTTCTCACCCCCGCCCGCCAGCAAAAAGAAAAACGCAACGAAGCGATCATCGCCCAATACCAGCGCCAGATCCGAAAAGGAAGCATGAAAACGGCCGTGCTGAGCCATCTGGCCCAGAAATACGGACTGAGTCAATCGAGCATTCAAAAGATTACCCAAATCCTGCGCCAGCCATGACTAACCCGTTCGACGAATTACAGGCCCAGCTTAACCGAATGGAAGGGCTGGTAAACCACCTGATCGGCCTCGTTCAGGCGTTCCAGTCGGCTTCGGCGGTGGACGAGAATTTGCCATTGGACGTGGAAGGAGCCGCCAAAGTACTGGGCATTGCGCCCGGAACGGTGTATCAGAACATTAGCCAGATCCCTCACCAGAAGCGGCACGGCCGGCTCTATTTCTATAAGCCTGAGCTGCTGGCGTATTTAAATTCTGGCAGTCCGGTGGATGTATCGACCGTGCTGCATTCAACACGCAAGAAAAAGGCGAAAGCCATGTAACTCTTGCCCAATAAAAGGGGAAGCTGTAGCCAGGTTAATAGCCTAGCTATCTCTATGGTGTGGATAAAAAGGGAGTAAGGCCAGGGGCCTTTTGCCGCTGGCCTTCTTTGTTCACCCTACCCCGCCCTAAAAATTTACAGTTAACTAATAATCAATTCACATGAGCGCCAAAAAAGCTAAGCAACTCCGAGCAGACCTACGGAATGAAATTTTCCCGTCGGTTCAGGAAACGGTACACGTGGAAGCGGTCACCCAGTACGACCCACGCTTTCCCTTTGATCTGACCAAAGCGAAAATTCTTCCCGAAAAAACCTATCAGGTCGAGGTAAATCATAAACGACGAATCCGCTCTATTGTACGCTCCACCCGTCTGTCCGTAGCTGATGCGATCGGTCTTTACAAAAAGCGACTCGAAAAGAAAGCGGTCAAGAAGAAGCGTATTTCGGCCTAACAGGCATCCTATAAAGACCTGAGCCCAGCAAGTGCCAGGCTCAGGTGCAAAACTTCAAATATTTTCAAGATCAAAGCTATGCAAAACAAGCAACAAATGAAACGCCCGATGAGCCCCGCTCAAGTGCAGCTGATGATGGCCGAGCGGTACCAGTACCTGATGAAAACGCTGGGTATTGGCAGCATCACGGCCCAGCTGGCGGGGTCGGCTATTCTCTCGGATTTACAGGTACAGGTTCAAAATCAAACCCAAGCCCAAGCCAAAGCCCGGTCATGAAAAAGTTAGCACGTTCCTACGACTGGGTTACCATCGTCACCTGGTCGGGCATACTAATCCTGAGCGCCTTCTTCGCTGGCTACCTCTACTGCTCCTTTGCGCGATGAAACGATTCTTAGGTGATCTGCTCTACGATAATCTGGTCATTGCGCTATGCATGGCCGGGTTCCTACTGATGCTGCACTGCTATCTGGTACGCCACTATCGAACAATCAATTCTCATCATGCATCCGCTCCTTTCCCCTACCACTCACGCTGACCTAAAGATTCTGGCCGATCAGCTGACAGCTTCCAAGTATTGCGATAACAGCGACGAGACCTATTTGAAACTGTTTCTGGGTACAACCCTGGGCCTGACCGTACTGGAATCCCTGCATGGGGTGAGTGTGGTTAATAATCAAACAGTGCTGGAACGGGGTCTTACGGAACGGGTCCTGAAGCGAAATAGCTACAGCGTGGAAACGGCTACGACGGCTACGGCTTGCACGGTATCGCTCAAAAAAGCGGGGCGTCTGGTAGGCAGTCTAACCGCGGATCAGGCTGAGTTCAATCCACCCCTGGCCGCCCGGCCCCTGTACGATCATCTACTGGCTAAGCTGGTCTGGGAGTACTTGCCCGATCTGTTTGGTCATAAGTTTTCCATAAAAAACGAGGTCAAAGAAGCCCCTACCGTTTCCGCCCCTGTGGTGGCTAAAACGGTGGAGGCTGTCAAGCAACATGTACCGGGCCTGACCACGGCGGATCAGATTCCACCGGTGGAGGAGAAAAAGCAGCGTCATCCGCACAAGCTGGAACTGGCCGAACGTTCGAAACTACTCAGCGACTGGCAAAACCGAGTCGATGGGTTGTCGTCTGATTTCCCCGCTGACTGGGATGAACATGCCCTGAAACTAAAGGATCTGGACTTTCTACCTCAGGCTGAATTTAAAGCCAACTGGGAGGGCCTCAAAGTCCGCGCTCGCGAAAAAGGACTGGGTTATAACAGCGTGACGCGCCGGTTCTACATGCTCAACTATACTCCGCACGTAGCGGCTGTTTAACTCCACATCCTATGAATACGCAACATACACCGGGTCCTTGGGTGCCAATTTACAACGAAGCCAAACATGAGTTGGAGGTTCGGGGGCCTGTTTTGGAAGGTGCTCCAACAGGATGTGCGCCCATTGTGGTTTTTAAACAGCACCGAAGCGGACCACGGAAAGGGCAGGAACAGGGTTGGAAGGATTTTAATCTACAAACTCTTGCGAATGCTCAATTGATTGCTGCGGCTCCTAGCCTTCTGGATACTGCTCAGGCATTAGTTGCTCAGTTAAACGAAAGTTATACAGCAGAATATGAGGCTGCAAGCTGGCATAACAACAATGTCCCTGGAGTTGGGCAAACTATTGCATATGCTACTTATCCGGTGAAAAGCCCATTAGTTGTCGCGCTTGAGCAGGCTATTCAAATGGCCTTAAAAATCCAAACTTGATCTACACCCTATGCCCCTCTACGCAACCATAACGGGCTTGTCTGGTGAAGCACTGGCAAACCCCCGAAGTACCCTGGCTATCCAGTTTCCGCAGCGCGTTAGCTATGCGCTCAATACGAAAGGAGTGCCTGTTGTCTATTCCTTTTCGCCCTCTATTGCTGAATACGCACGCTGTTTCACGTATGCCAAAACCAAACCAAAATCATGAAATGGATCAATTTAAATGACCGAAAACCAGTGGAGGGGCTTATTACCCTGTTCATGGACAATGCGAATTTCCCCCGCCTGATGATTTATAAAGATGGCGGTTATATGCCTGCTGACAATCTGGAGCGCAGTGTGGACCTGGTTCGATGGCTGGATGAAGAAGCTGAACCTACGCAGGATCCTAAACTGGAGCGAATTGTTAAAGAGCATGAGCAAATCATTCACACGTTCCACTGTGGTGATCTGGCTAAGAAAATTCAGGCCATTCTCAATCATTACAAACACGACGCGGCTCAGGCCATATCGGAACGCAAGCGCATGAATCAGGAAACGCTGGTCTATTTCCGATCCGTGATCATGTGCGCTGAAATGGTGGGCATGGGTGGCACCCATCACGAAAAGGATGCCCGGCTTCGGGGGATGATTGAACTATTGAACCAGGCCATTAAAAAGCTTCAGGACGAAGACCACAATTCGCTACTGGATAACTGGGGGTATGGCTTTGGGGGACGGTCTGACTATCCCTACCGCTCCCTGCTGGACGATATGCGCCAACTCAAACGAGAAAATGAGGAGCTGAAAAAGCAGCTTCACACGTTTGAGGGCAAGACTCCTTCCCGCCATCCCAACGATGATTTACCAATTTAAAAAACCCCTTTTATTACGATGCAAAACCAATTATTTGCCGACATCCCTTTGTCAGAACGCAAACGCTACCTGAGCGATAACTGCGACCGTGTCGAGGAGCTGGAATACCTCAAGCCCTACGAATCGGATGATCTGAATCAGCTCAAGGATTCGTACACCGACGTCAGTATCCAGATTGCCAAGCTGGAGGCTGAAAAGAAAAAACTTACCGATGAGTTCAATAAAACGCTGAAAGAACTCAAAGGCAAAGCGGGTATAACACTGCTGTATCTGCGTAACAAAGCCGAGCAGGTCACCGAGCCCTGTTATATGTTCTTCGATACCGAGGCTAAGATCGTCGGCTATTACAACGCCGAAGGACGGCTGGTCAGCTCCCGACCCATGCGGCCTGGTGAAAATCAGCAAACCGTGTTTGGTCTCACGCGGGGCGATGAGTTCAAAACGGGCACCAACGACTAAAAACGCTTACCCTACTAAGCGTTTATTTCCTCACATTTTTTACAACTAATTATTTATGAAACCAGAAATCAAACTCGAGCTGGCTGGCACTAACGAAATCATTTTCCGGGAAGGCAAAGCGCTGGAAGTGCGGGAACCGCTACAACTCGACATCGAAGGCGTACTGGACAGCCCGCTCCAGTGGCTTTCCAAACGCGTGAGTCTGATCGATCAGAAACAAAGTCATATTTTGGTCAACCGGGATAAGTTGTCGATCAAACTGGACATTGGCGAACAGGATTACTTCGGACCCACCATTGAAGGCAAACTGGAACTGCATCCCATGTTTGTCCGATTTGGCATCAACACCGAGCGCTATTTGTCCAATTTCGACATGGCCAAGCTGTTTAAAATGAATCGTTCTGCCTTCGAGGTTCAATCAACCGCCATGAGCCTGGTTTCGGACCTTCAGAACTTCAAGGCGAAGGTTCAGCGTGAAATCGAAAAGGCAACTGATAACCGGGGCAATGCGACCGACCTACGCAATCAGGCCGTTCAAAGTAATCTGCCGGAGAGTTTCAATCTGAATGTTCCCATTTTCAAAGGAACGCCGAAGCGAATAGTCGAAGTAGAGGTCTATATCAAGCCTGATGATCTGTCGTGTACACTGGTATCAGCCCAGGCAAACGATCTGATCGAAGAAATGCGCGATTTTGAGATCGACAAGGTCCTGGACAGCATTCGGGAGATTGCGCCGGACATCGCCATTATCGAGCAGTAGTAGTGAAGTGTCATTACGTCTACGACAAGGAAGTTGGCAAGGTGCTCATTCCTGGTTGCTATGGTAGTGCCATCTACGGCCCTCACCGCTGCACCTGCCGACTTCCTGTCTTACCAGATCCAAAAGATCAACTGATCCGTGAACTGGAAAAAGAAAACGCACGATTGAACCGAATTATCAAACGACTTTTAAATCATTAACTATGCTTCTTTTCACGGGTATCAAAATCGCCCTCATCGTTGTAGCACTGGCCATGCTGGTTGTTGGCTGGCTCCTTTACAAAACGCTGTCTGCTGTTAAGCTCGACGCTGAGGATAAGCGCCCCTACGGGCTGACAGCAATCGAATTTGCCGAGCAGACGATTGTCATCGCCAAGGATCAGCCTGAGTACCGGCCCCTGCCTGCCTACATCCGGGAAGGGACCGAAGGCATCAGGATTACGTGTTGGCAGCTATCGCCCCTGGACCGACTTAAACTTCTCTTAACAGGCAAGCTCTGGTGTTCAGTCTGGACATTTAACCAGACCCTGCAACCCCTGTTCTTTTCGGTCAACAAGGCTGATATGGGGTTTGAATCGAAGTAACGTATAGTGTATAGAGTTAGGTATTTTTAGTGGATTTTCATGAAGGGTATTTGGGTTGATTCCGTCATTTTACGGCTTGGCCGAACCAGCGCTGAAACGCTACTGCTGGCCCGGATCTGCTACCGGGCGGCTATAGCGAAAGATGGTCTATGTCACGATAGCAACAAAGAGTTATCGGCGGCTATCGGCATCCATGCCCAGAGCGTTTCGGATCTGGTTCGTAAGCTGGACAAGGAAGGCATCATTCAGGCTACCATCTTGGGTCAGCGGGCCAACGCCCGTACCATTGGCCCATTGCCGCACCTGGTTACCCCCTATAAGGAAAATGCTGATAGGTATAAGGAAATTACGGACAGTGACTATAAAGAAATTCCTTATAGTGCCCCTAATCCACCGCCTGATCTATCAGGAAATTCCTTAGACCCTATAAGGAATTTCCTTACACCCTATAAGCCGATTCCTTATAGCTTATATAAGGATAGAAAACCTTTAGAAAACCCATTTAAAACTTTTCTAGCACATACAGCGGGCGAAGGGTCTGTTTCAACGCCTACCGGCGAACAAAAAAAAACAGACCCTCCCCCCCGCCCCCTCCCAAAACATGGCGAGTCTTTCACGCTCAAAAGCGATTCGGAAAAACTGAACGTGCCCTACTCGAGCTGGAAAACGATCTACCTGCTGGAGGGCAACGAAACCGAACTGAGAAAGCTATGGATGGACCTTACCGACGAAGAGCGAGAAAAAGCGTTGGAACATACCCCAAGATACATGCTCTCTAACGAGCTGGGTTATTTGAAAGCCCCCGCCAATTACCTGCTAAAAAAAGAGTTTAACATCCCAATCATCAAGCGCAATGGAAACGCCAAAACTCACCCCTTCCAACCCAGTCGGACAAGCGGCCCAAAAATTCCCGTTTCCGCCCAGTCCTCTGGATCAACCGGAAAGGGTTTTAACCGTAAAGCTTCCAGCTAACTGCGGCTATCCGTCCTCCGCCTGGCCTCAGCTCAATGAGGAGGAAGAGCAGGATTGGTTGATTCAGAATCTGCCCTCGCTACTGGTAGCTGGCCAGAAAGCCAAGCATCATATCTTGGAGCGGGAAAAACTATCCCAGAAAATTGCCCTTGCTTCGTTTGTGCCGGATACCGCTGAACTGTTGATGGCCGAGGTGAAAAAACGGGCTGAGGTAATGGCACGGGAAAAGTTCTGGCCCAAACCGTTTACACTAACGGAGTGGAATGAGCACATTTACCAAACCCTCTGCCTGTATTTCACCGGAGATGCCCGCTTTGAAACCGAAGGCGCTGAGCTGATGGGACTTGAACCCGGTGCGTTTTCACTCAAAAAAGGAATTCTGCTCTGCGGCCCCAAGGGCGTGGGCAAGTCGGATATGTTAGAGCTTTTTGCCCGCAATCCCTATGCGCCCTTTGTTACGGTTTCCTGCGTTTCGCTGGCCAGTGATTACGCCAAAAAAGACGAAGGAGGTCCGACCTTAATCGATCGCTATGCGGGCATGATCCCTAGTCCATCCGGCTCTAAATATTACGGCCATACCCATTTAGGATTGCATCTGGACGACTTTGGCGCTGAAGGGGAGGCTACTTATATGGGCAACCGGGTGAATCTGCTGGATATTCTGCTACAAACCCGATACCGCGTCGCCCGCGGCCCTTACACGCATCTGACCAGTAATGCCAGTGAAGATGCAATTAAGCAGGCCTACGACGGCCGGGTATATGACCGCATGATTCAAATGTTCAACCTGATCGAATTCGACCCCGCAGCGCCCAGCCTGCGCGAATAACGCTTTCCAAACTCATTTCCTGCCCCTTTTTAGCAGTTTACCTGCTTTGGGAGCACTCACCCTAAAATCAATTTTGCGATGCCAACCCCCGCCTATTTAGTCGGAAAATCCTCGGAAAAAGGCTTCACCCCCATGGGTGAAAAACACCTTGCCCAAACCGATATTTCGAATCTGGTGCCCTGCAAACTATTCGGCAAATCGATCATTGTGCCGACGACCGCCTTTGTTCGGCCTCACACCCTCGACCGCTACGTGGCCCGTCAGGCTGCGCTGGGCATTGTTGTTCAAACGCCCAAAGGGATTACGGTCAATCCCGTCTCGGTCTTACCAGAGCCGCCCATTGATCGCTATGTACGTAAGACGTCTTCCCGCCCGGTGATCTGTCTGAACGATGGGCGCTTTTTTCACACTGTACTCAGTGCGGGTAAGCATTACCGGCTCTCCTCCCAGTCGATTGGCTACTGCGCCAGAGAAGTGACCCATCAGGCGAAGGGCTACAAATTCCGGTATGCTACACCGGAAGAAATCGAGCGCTATGATAAGGATCCAGCCGGGTGGCAATATGAGGGGGAACTGGTGAAGATATTATCGGACGGTAAACGCAAATAAGAGCCATGCAGGACTATCAAACCTTTTTACAACAAAAATCGCACCTGGTTGGCTCATTTGGTTTTAAATCCATCTGGCTGCCAGACTCGATGTTTGATCATCAGAAGTACACCGCTGACTGGACGATTCGAAAAGGCAGAGGGGCCAATTTCGTCGATACGGGCCTGGGTAAAACGATCATTCAACTGGTGGTTGCCCATAACATTGTCCGAAAGACTTCCAAACGAGTGCTAATCCTTACCCCGTTAGCGGTTGCGTTCCAATTCGTTTCTGAAGCCCAAAAGTTTGGCATTGAAGGCGTTGAATACTCAAAAGATGGCCGCTATAAAGGTGAAATCATCATTGCCAACTATGAACGGCTACACTATTTCGCCAGTCAGGATTTCGAAGCGGTTATTCTCGACGAAAGTAGTATTCTGAAAAACTTTGAAGGGGCGACCAAAAACCTGATTACCTCTTTTGTCAAACAGGTTAAATACCGCATCCTGTCGACGGCCACACCAGCCCCCAATGACTACACTGAACTGGGTACGAGTTCCGAGGCCCTGGGCTATCTGGGGTATATGGATATGCTGACGCGGTTCTTTAAAAACAATGAAGACACCATCAGTCCCGCTAACATCGGTACGGAATGGATTCTAAAAAACCACGCCCGGGAGAATTTCTGGAAATGGGTTTCCAGTTGGAGTTTATCGGTTCGCAAACCAAGTGATCTGGGGTTTTCTGATGAAAACTTCCAGTTGCCTGAATTAATTATTAACGACCATGTGGTGAAAAACAAACAGCCGCTGGCCGTCGGTGGTCAGATGCAACTGTTTGCCATGGAAGCCAAAAACTTTCAGCAATTGCGGGCCGAAAGCCGGGCCACGCTCGAGCATCGATGCGAGAAAGCGGTCGAACTGGCCAGATCGCACGACACGAGTGTTTACTGGACCAACCTCAATGATGAAGCCGATCTGATTGAATCGCTGGACTCCTCAGCCCGCCAGATTAAGGGTACCATGTCCATTGATCAAAAAGAGGAATTACTTGTGTCCTTTTCCAGGGGCGAACTAAAAAAGCTCATCACTAAGCCTAGTATTACCGCCTTTGGACTCAACTGGCAACACTGTGCCCATACGACCTATTTTCCGACGCATTCCTATGAACAGTGGTATCAGGCTGTCCGCCGATTCTGGCGATTTGGCCAAACGCGCGATGTTGTAGCCGACCGGATTTGCAGTGATGGTCAAACCCGTGTGCTGCTATCGCTTTCGGCCAAAGCCACTAAAGCCGCCGAAATGACGGCCCAGCTCAACCGGTTCCTGCATCAGGATTACACCATTTCGGCTACTCCGTTTTCGAAACCTGTCCAACTTCCTAGCTTCCTATGCGCATGATCAAAGACCAGCTTCTTACCGATACGTATGCGATCTATAACAGCGATTGCATGTACGTACTACCAACCCTGCCCGATGCTAGTATTGATCTGAGTATCTATTCTCCGCCTTTTGCGGGGCTCTATAACTACTCCAGTTCGGAAAATGATTTCAGCAACTGCGAATCCAAAGAGCAGTTTTTGGCCCAGTACGAATTCTTAATCGAACAGATGGGCCGGGTAACTAAGCCAGGCCGCATGACGATTGTGCATTGCCAGCACATTCCAGAAAAAGGCAATAAGCTCTGGCACTTTCCAAGTCATATTCTGGAAATGCACGAACGCCATGGCTTTGAATTCTTCGACGAACGCTATATCTGGAAAGAGCCGCTGGCCGTCGCACTCCGAACGCGGGCTCAAGGCCTTCAGCATAAATGGGTCGTGAAAGATTCGACCAAAACACGGTCGGCTCTGGGTGATATATTGATGATCTTCCGAAAGAAGGGGGAGAATCAAGTTCCGGTCACCCATCCGAAAGGCTTCACCCGCTACGCGGGCGCTATACCTGTCCCCCCCTATCTGGAGCATTTATATGGGAATTGGGGGGCACTCGTCGATAGGTATAAAAACTGCCAGGACCCTCGCGAAAACAAGATGAGTCAAATCATCTTCCGTCGCTATGCTTCGGTTTTCTGGGATGATATCCGGGTGGATAACGTGTTGTCCTATAAAGAAGGCAAGGATGAGGATGACGAAAAGCACGTTCATCCGCTCCAGCTCGATGTGATTGACCGGTGTATGGATATGTATTCCAATCCGGGCGAAGTAGTTCTGACTCCCTTTATGGGTGTTGGCTCCGAGGTCTACGGAGCAGTTAGTTACGGCCGCTTTGGGATTGGTATCGAGCTTAAGGAAAGCTACTACAAACAGGCCATTAAGAACCTGAAAGATGTAAAAAGCCGGTTCGCGGCTGATGATGCAGCTACCCTTTTTGATTCACAATCCATATAACTATCATGGCAAACACCAATTTCACCCCAGAACAGCAGGCTTTCATTGACGAATGGGAACGAACGGCCGATTGCCGCAATACGCCCGAAATGGTCTGTCCTCATTGCTTTGGCACCCTTGGCGACTCGTGGGCCTACGAAGACGATGAGGGCGAATTGGCCTGTCCCTATGACGACTGTGGCAAGGTCTTTTCCTATGAACGTCGAACAGTCGTTACCTACTCTACTTCAATACCTTCTTAATCATGGCTGAATCAACAAAAATTAGCTGGACCTCTGCCACCTGGAATGTGGCCCGCGGCTGCTCAAAGGTGAGTGAAGGCTGCAAAAACTGCTATATGTACCGGGATAGTCTGGACAATACCCGCTACGATGCCAAACGGGTTACACGGACTAAAACCGTATTCGACAATCCATTAAAGTGGAAAGAGCCTAAACTGATCTTTACCTCTTCGCTGACGGATGTATTTCACGAAGATATCTTCCCCTTCATTCATGAAGTGTTTCGCATCATCTACCTGTGTCGAAACCTGCATATTTTCCAGATGCTCACCAAGCGACCGGAAAATATTATCCCTGCGCTCAAAAAAGCCTACGAACAGGCCTGTGAACTAGGTAGCGACAATTCAGACTATTTGAATCTGGCGGTATGGCTTGAAGCCTGGTTAAACGGCCATCCGCCAAGCTGCGTCTGGCTGGGTGTGAGCATCGAGTCAGATGAGTATATCGAGCGGGGCATGTTACTACGTCGAATACCCGCCCATATTCGGTTTATTTCTTTCGAGCCCATGCTGGAAGAAATCACGCCCGGCCGGTTACTGCTTACTTATGTGCATAACTGCCCCCATACCAGTGGGGCGTGTTATGGTAATACGTGGGCATGCTGTGCCTGTGAACTGCCCACCCCTCCCTCAGAGGAACTCCCCCCGATTGATTGGGTCATTCTGGGTGGCGAATCGGGTAACAATCAGGGAAAGTACACCTACCGACCTTGTCAGGTCGATTGGATTGAGCAGTTGGCTTATCAGTTTCAGCAAATCGGAACAGCTGTTTTTATTAAACAACTCGGTACGCACTTATCGAAAGAGCTGGGCTTGACTGATCGGCATGGCACTGACCCGAGTGAATGGCCAGAACATTTACAGATTCAGGACTTTCCTGCCATCGATCATGCCGCCCTACTCGCTGCCTGTGGGAAGTACGAAGTTAAATCAGACACAAAATGAAACCAGAACATAAAGTGTGCTCATTTGAGCAAAGCGTAGAACTTGCTTTGCTTGGTATTGATCAGGAATTGCAGCCCGGGGACAGCTACTGGGTAACACTCTCAAGCGGAGAGAATCGATGCTTCTATTTGTCAGAAAACGAAGATTTGCCCCCTGTCATGTATCAGCCTAAACGTGCTTTCGATGCGACTGAATTGGGATTCCTTTTGATTCGAGGGGTTGCCACAAGATTGCCTCAATGGAACGAAAAGAAGCGCGCATTCTCAATTGTGCTGTTTCCGAATAGCGAAATGGAAAAAACGATTTGTTCGACAAGTGAGTCTGTTGCCAGGGCTGAACAATTATTGTGGCTATTAGATCAGCGAATCCTTGTCGCTGAGGAGGTCAACCAATCCATAAGGGCTTTACGCTCACTACAAACCTTATCCTACACCTAGTTTTAGCATGAGCAATCTTATTCATCCATCCGATATTACTTTAAGTGACGATTTTTGTGGTTGTGGCGGCTCTACGCAGGGCGCAAAACAAGTAAAAGGTGTACGGGTCAAATATGCTCGTAATCATTGGAAGCTTGCTGTTGATAGCCATAATACCAACCATCCGGATACGGATCATGACTGCGTAAACATTTCCGAAACCCACCCTGCTCGGTACGAACGGACGAATATTTACATTGCTTCACCTGAATGTACCTATCATAGTCAGGCTGGCGGCCGTAAAACCAAAAATCTAGCTCAAACCGACCTATTCAGTCCACAGGTTTTCGACGAAAAGGCAGTCAAAAGCCGCGCAACGATGTGGGATGTCGTTACGTTTGCCGAATACCATCGTCATGACGTCGTTATTATCGAGAACGTCGTGCGTGTTCGCGCCTGGCCACTTTTTGATACCTGGCTGAAAGCGATGCACAAATTAGGTTATCTACATGAGTGCGTTTACATGAACGCCATGTTTGCGCACGGCCCTGATATTGTTCATTATGCTCCGCAGAGCCGTGACCGAATCTATATTGTTTTTTGGCGAAAGGGGAATAAGAAGCCTAATTTACGATTTACCCCTAAGGCTCCCTGTATACGCTGCGGAGTGGTTGAGGCTGTTCAATCCTGGAAGCCGGGTTGTATCGATAAGACCTATGGCCCCAAAGGTGGATATGTGTACCGATGTCCGAATTGTTATCAGGAAGTATTGCCCTATTACTATGCAGCTGTGAATTGTCTTGACTTATCAATTCCAATGGTAAAGATTGGCGATCGGGTAGCTAATAAGATGGCCCCTTTGTCGCCAAATACGATCGCCAGAATTGAGTATGGCTTAAAGAAATATGGATTACGTCCAACTATTCTTGATCAGCGCAATCAGCATGGCTCGTTAGGTTCGCGGATTCGTGGAGCGGAAACCGAAGTACTCAATGCGCAGACGACAGGTTTCAGTAGTTACCTGTTTGCTCCGTTCCTGTTTAATATGTCGCACACCAAATCGGCCCACAAAGCGTACGGGCTTGATGAAGCTTTATTTACTCAGACTACGCAGCAGAGCGCGGGGCTGGCCATGCCAGGGTTTATGCCGATCCATCGAGGGAAGAGTTTGACGCATCAACTAACCGACCCCCTGTCGACAGTATCAGCTGGCGGCATACATAGTAGTATTGTTTTGGCGCCATCGGCCATTTTGACAATGCGTGGTTCGCGAAGCCTTGACGGTATAACTGATCCATTGGCAGCGCAAACAACCAGTATACAAAATTGGCTGATGAGCGCAACCCCATTTTTGACACCTTACCATGGTGTTAACAATGCCCGTTTAGCAACCGATCCAGTTTCGACTATACCTACCAAAGACAGTGTATCATTGGTTGAGGCTCATAATCAGCCCGATATTAATGAATGCTACTTTCGGATGTTGCAGCCCAAGGAAACAGCTAAAGCGCAAGGCTTTCCTGATGATTATGTAATTCTAGGTAACAAAGAGGATCAGCAGATTCAAATTGGCAATGCGAATCCACCTTCAACGATGGAATGGTTAGTGGGGCGTGCTGTTGAGTCCCTGCTCTGACGCTTTCGGCGCTGGCCGCTCCCCTGCGAACTGGACATTTTCAGGCAACAGCCCCTCTTTGATCAGATAGGGCACCATCGTATCAAACTGCTTATAGTGCAGCGGACTCCAGTTGATGTCAGGGGGGAGTTGATCGACTGTTGTGAGCGACCAGCCAACACCGACCTTTCGCCGGATGTGATGGCCCGATACACGTAAATACAAATCACCATTCCCCGCATTACAAAATAAGTCTCCTTCCATACAGACAAAGGTATGAACCAGTTAAATCTATTTGCGCCTACTCGTAAGTTGTTTTCAATAGCTCTGACTCCTGAAGTAAAAACCCATCTCAACAACTGGATGCCTGTGGCCATTGGTGTCTCAGGCGGAAAGGATTCTACGGCCGCAGCGTGGGCCACTATTCAGCACTTGAACGAAATAAATCATCGGGGACCAAGACTACTGATCCATTCGGATTTAGGTCGAACGGAGTGGAAAGATTCATTGCCCACTTGTGAACGTTTGGCAGACCAGCTAAAAACTGAATTGGTCGTAGTTCGTCGTCAGGCCGGAGATATGATGGACCGATGGCTAACCCGCTGGGCTAATAACGTCGAACGATATGTCAATCTCGAATGCGTTAAACTAATTCTTCCCTGGTCTACACCTGCCATGCGGTTTATGACCTCGGCGCTACGATGGTACCCCTCAAACAGCAAGTGATCGAACTACAGGCGTTTGCTGACCGAATCTGCCCACCAACCAAAACCGAGTTGAACCGGCGTAAGATCATGGCCATTGTAAAGCCAAGCGTATGCAAACATACCTTGGTTGACTACCAACTAAACCCCAAGCGCCAGATTATCCGTAATAAAACTCGGCAGGCTTTTGGCTCGCGATAACCGTTCCTGATTCCTATCCAGCCATTCCATAAAGCCCGGATTGATCTGCGTGATTTCCTTGCTACTGCGAAACGCTGAGGTATCCTGATCGGTCAGTAAGAGCCGGTTCAATTGGCTTAATTCCTCGGCCGTGGCTAGGATGGGTATGGCGTTACATCGACAGGATGGGTGCCAGGAATTCCAGACAAAGCTTTTTGGATAGAACCCCTTCAGCGAGTCACAAACCTCACAGGCCGTTTTGTTGTTCGAGCGTCTGACCTCATACCCTACTACAAAATCCAACTGGCTCCAGCGGGCCCGATCGGCCGAATGATAGGCCGCATTGATTTCTGTTCTTGACAGCCTGAGCGCATTTTTATAGCTACTCCGATACACACCCGTGCCCGGATGAAACAGCTCGGCATTTTTAGAAAGGACCAGATTACCCCGTTTATTCCTGACCCGGCGAAACAGGTTATCCGGCTCCACCAAATACTGCTGCATACTTCGGGCAATCTGCACCGCCGATTTCCCCTCCCCGATACCTAAATCCAATCCCAGTTCCATTTCCCGTCTAAACTGAGTCGTGTATTTCCAGACCCGATCCGACACACCCAGCCCTTGAATCTTTCGCTGTTGAAACGCGGCCAGCGCTTCTAAGTTTTGATTGGAATAGCGAGAAACACTCGCCCGGCTGAGGGCAGTTTTGCCCAGCACGTAGCCCACTAAAGCGTCATTTTTTGCATTCGCTAATGTCCACTCCGCTTTCTGTCCAGCCTGAATCGTCACCACCAGATGCAGGGCTAACTTTTGCAACAAATCATTAATACGTTCGCGCGTTTTAGGATAGGCGTCGAAGGTGAATTCCTGCGCTGGATCCGGATTGGCTGACAGGGCTATCTGGGTCGCTTCCTTGACGGCCGTGTAGTAAATGACCTTTACCTTATGGGCAACTTCCTCCACCTTTTTAAAGTGATTCGCGTTCCAGTCAGCTATATTGAATTTACGATTGCTCATGGACTTTGTACAAAAAAAATCGGAACTCTACATATCATTTCAGGCGAATACATTGGCTAGCTATCAGCTACTTACCCAGTTTTGTACAAAAAAAGTTAACATTCTACCTATACTTTTTGGCGAACTTTCGATTGCTCATGGGCGAAGAGCGGTATAGCGCCAGCCCTGAAAGCCTGTCGCTTCAACCTGGCGTGATTTAGGTAGTGTTGTCCAGTGAGCTAGTACGACCACATAAGGGGATGGCTTATCTTCTAAGAGATAGCCCAGGTCTACCCATTTCCGGGATGAGGCTTTTTCGATAATATGAAAATAGCCCCGTACCAGTCCGTCGTAAATCATAAAACAGACCGATTCATCCAGCGGCTTTTTAGGCAAATGGGAGGTTCGGATAAACCAAAGCCATTCCGATCCTTCCTCGCCAAAATCGGTTTCACCATCGCACCGGCGGAGCACCCGCTCAGCGGTTTCCCAGTCTTTGAATCGAGATTTAGGGACAGTTGTTAGTAGATTACTCATTAGTTGGTCGTCGTCATCAGCACATCGGCACTTTCCGAAATCTCAAAGTCATAGTGATACGAGGAGGTCGTGCCTTGTATCAGTTCGTAGAGCAAATCATCAGGACATACCTTTATGGCTGTCACCAGTCGGGGCAATTGATCGCGGTCGGTTTTGAGGTAAACCGTTTGCTTGAGACTAAATTTGTTATCGATCCTGATCATCTAGGCGGCTGGGGGAAAGATGTTGAGAGTATTGGCCCGCTCCTCTTCGGCCTGAATCTGCTTATACTCCTCCTCGACATTATCGACCAGGCCCGATTTAGCGACGGCCGTCTTTTGGGAAATAATGGATTTACCCCCCGTAGCCGTCGTCAGCATATCCACCAGATCGCTTTCGTCATTGATGATGTAAGGCACAATGTTAGGAATGATCTCGATGGCTACGGCCTTTTTCTTCCAAGCGGTGTTCAACTCACCCGTATAGGCCTTTAGAATGTTGATTCGTCGCTGTAAATATGGATCAAAGATTTCGCGCTTGGTTTTCACCTTCAGGTGGGCATCCATGAAGAGGTATTTCATGGCCTTGCCTGATAGATCGAGTCCCTTCACGGCATCGAACGAGAGGTCCGGGGTCTGGGTATTGCTGAAAATAAACCGGATCAGGGTATCGACCTCCAGCTTGATAGCTTCGGGCAACTGATCCCAGCTCACCACCTTGATATCCCCCCCACTGCCTAATTGGAATACTTTACCCGTCTCATCCTTGTCAGGCATCGCGGTAATATCGCCCACCACGGCGTAGCTGGGTGAAGCGAAGTAATCATTGGTATCACCAAACTTGGAAATGCGCTTTTCCAGCCGCTTGATGAGCGGCTCGACATCATTCCATTCTACGAAGTCCTGCTGACCATAGACCACCGGAATTTTTTTGATCTGAATCGGCTCCGGTGTTCCGACCATTTCCCAGTCGGATTCGTCTTTGCGCCAGACGACCTTCTGCTCGTCGGTATAGGTTTCAAAGTAGATGATCTCTTTGCCATTCTCCTTGACGCGAAATTCCCGGCTAAAGGCAATCATATCGCCCGTTTTATCAAAATACGGAAAGAGTAAATCGCCTTTCCAGGGCGAAAACTGCTGTACCCGCATTTTAAACGGCGTATTGAATCCGTAATGCGCATGACTCTCCTTGGTATTGACTGGAAACCACACCTCCGCCGATTCAGTGCAGCGGGCAATGTCGCGGGCAATCTGCCGGTTGAAGCTGTCGATCTTATTGTCCGACAGCATGCGTTTAATGGCGGCCAGAATGGCCAGACTCATCTCATCGTCCTGCTCACAGGTTACTTCTACGGGATTGCCGAAGGTGAACGAAACCGTACTATCCACGATCCGCTTTTCGAGTGCCAGCGGAATCCGGTTGACGTAGGTAACGCCCGACTGCTGACCATCCTTATTTTTTTTCGGCTTGTCTTTATAGACCGATGGATTCAGAATGTCCCGCTTTTCGGAGATTTCATACTCAGCCTTTACGTCATCAAATTTGTCGTAGCTCTTGCCCGCCTTGAGCGTTTCGATGGATTTGGTAATATCATCGGTCTCGGTGATGTCGGTAAATTTCATGTCAGGGTAAAAAATTAGCGAGTTGATCTAAACTTGAATTGTCCGTGCTGAGGTGGTAATCGACGGCGTAGGCGAGTAAATCCACGTATTCATCATGGCTTTTTGCCGGAAAGCCCGTCACCTCGTCGATAAAGTCGTCGTTCCATGGCCCCTTGACCAGAATGACTCTGCCGCATTCCACTTTCGGGGAAGCCGCCGTGAGCCGGGTCGTTTTATCGTCTTTAGGGGGTGGCGTATTGGTAATGTTTAAATTGGTATCTCGGCGAAGCGTTTGAATCACTGAAATACCATTGGCTTTGGGTTCGATGCGAAGTGAACTACACTCATTGTATAGGCGCTGTTTGACCCAATTGGGCACGAACTTGATCAGTTCCGGAAACTCCAGCCACTGTTTGGTGGCATCGAAGAGGTAAAGGTCCTGCCCAATCTTACAGGTAGCCAGTAAACCGGTAGGGTCATTCTCTTCCGATTTCTCCGTATAGGCCGTATCGGCAAAGAAGATCATCGGTTCACTGCGACGAAGCCTGAGGAAGCGCTCTAGTTCGATGAAACGGAACCATTCCTTTTTGACGATATTACCGCCATCCACAAATGGCGATTGCAGAAACTGACCTGCGTAGCCCCGTGAGCCTAAATCGATCTTTGCTTCAGTCAGTGCGTCCCGATCCAGTCGGTTCGAATCCAGCAAACCGTTTACATACTTATTTCTAAGCTCTATTGGCTTTACATCATCGGTCAGCTCAGCCGGCAAACAGATATGGCGAATGCCATCAGACTTTTTCTTGAGCAAATAGCCCGTTACGTCCTCCTCGTGCAACCGCTGCATGATGGTGATGATAGGCGTATTTCGCTTGTTTACTTTTCGCGATGAAAGTGTTTTAGTGTGCTCATTGGCCGTATTTCGATCAATATCACTAGCAGCCTGTGAGGGATTGAGCGGATCATCATTTAGAATTACGTGCGCGTGTTTACCGGTAATAGTGCCGCCCGTAGAGGCCGCTGTACGCGAACCCGTCGCCGTATTCTCATACATGGATTTGCCCCACTTATCGCGCCTTTTGACAACTTCAGGAAAGAGCCGGCCATACTTTTCAGAAATAATAATATCCCGGCTTTTCACCGCATGCTCGGTGCTCAAATCCATTGAATAGGAATTACTCAGGATTCGTAACGAAGCGTCCTGAGTCCAAAGCCAGGCCGGGAACATGATGGTGACAATCGTGCTTTTGGTTGTCCCCGGTGGAATGTTTATGATGAGGTCATACGGCTTGGGTAGCCGGTTGGTAATGTAATAGGCCAGGGTTTGAAGTTCCTCACACAAAAACGGGATATGCCAGTTATAGACTGGTGGCTCCTTAATGACTACATCCCAGAACGACTGCACGAATTCAAAAAATGATCCCTTACACGCATCCCGTTCGATCTGCGTTAGCAAATCCAGCATATCCGGTCTGAGTGTGAGGTAATCGGTTTTTAAGGCAGTCATGCGTTACTTCATATTACGGGCAACAGCCAACAGGGCCGCTTTTTGCTCTTCACTCAAATTGCTGGTGTCAATCTGGCTTGGCGGGGTATTCATCTCTATTTTTTGAGTTAGCTTGCCGTGGAGCTTAAGAATCGTTTCTAGTGCTCCTTCTGCTGAGGCCATTTCTACTGAGGGTAGGCCGCGTTCATTGAAGGAGAGTTTTTTGATCAATCCTTTCTCATCCGCTTTCGAGAGTTTGATCAGATCAACGCCTGGCCTTTCGATGAGCACGGGTTCACCCTTGACGAATCGATACGCATTCGGATTCATCTCCAGTTCGACCTGGTAGCGGACAATCTGCGCTTTCCGTTTCGCCTGTTCGAGAAAGAATTCATCTTGGGCGGCCGTCAGTTTTTTTTCTGACTTGTCGCTAGTCTCTCCATTTCCATTGAACAGTCCAATCCTGTCGGCTACCTCCTCTTCAATATCTACCTCCATTTGCAGTTCGGCGATGAGGATCGACAAATGCTTTTTCACCATCGGCGTTTCCCATACCTCATCAACCCGGATGTAATCATTCAGACGCGTGGCTGCATTGTCAGAGACCCGCTTAATGGCTTCTTCCGCTGACATGCCAAGTGATTCGTATCGCTCTTTGATAGCCTGAACGATGTCTGGGTTTTGTAGAAGTTTATAAGCGATCTGTCTGGCGGTTTTTTCAGAATACTTGGCCGCAATTGCGGCTTTGGTGCCGTTCTGATGCTTACAGTATTCTTCTACGAATCGCCCCTGCTGCGCTGTCATGGTTTACAATAGTTTACATTTTCGGTTTACATCGGGCGTTCCTAGTCAACTTTACGAACTTCCTCTGCCTGGTACAGCGGATGTCCTGGCCGTTTGACCAGCATCCTGCCCAGTTCCATCATGGTTACTTCCTGAGCACCTAACTGAATAGCCTTGGCCTTTTTCGATTGGCATATATCAAAATGCTCATCGTAGGTACCCGCCTTTTGAATCCATTTGCGTTGCACCCCGATTTTATCTGCCATGGCCAGCAACTCCTCGGTTGAATCCGCAATCATGTGGCACATCTTCATGCCTCGGTAGGGCGCATTGAAATTGTCGATGTAAACCATAGTTAAATCGCCTGATACACCTGTTTGCCCTTCTCCCACACCATTCTCAGTACCTGCATCCGGTCCGCTTCCCCGTCCCGGTTATGCGCTACATGCACCCAGGCGGGATTGTTGTGCTGATCAGGATTTTCTAAGATGAGCTGATCAAACGTGAGGTTCTGCCGGATCCAATTGAACAGAGCCAGATTGCTAACGGTGCGCAGGCTATCACAATCCAGATCGATCGCGCAGCCGACCATGTGAGCCGATGCCTTCGCTCCGCCGATGGCCCGGTTTAGTTCAGGCGACCTATAAAAGCTTGATACGGGAATCTTGCCGAAGCGGTCACAGATGGGCACGTAAAAATCATGGTACACCCTGACCATGTTCTGATAAATCAAGGCAGAGGGCATGTTCAGAATACCCTTCCGGATAGCGGTAGCCGACTTGATGGATTCCTTAAAGGTCAGATAAGGCCCAAAGTCGGGATAGCTTGTAACGGGTTCGTCAATTAGGGGATTGGACATCGAAAGGTCATCGAATTCGATGAGTTTAAGATCGAAATGGGAATAAGGCCCGGTGGATGGTTAAGTATCACCGGGCCTTTTGATTAAGCTTCTACTTCAGCCGGGCTGACCACAATGTCATATTCACCGCCAATCACGAACATATCCGCAGCGGCTTTATTGACCGTATTCAGTGTCAGGTTGGTACCTCCTGATAGTTTCCAGTAGACCGACTTTTGATCATAAGGCACTTCCAATTCAATAGCTGTGGCAATGGGGTTGGTAGTATCCCAGTTCTTGCTCTCTTTCTTGGACACGCAGGTCACTCTCACTTTCGTACTCATGATTATTGGGGTTTTATTGATTAAGAAAAATGCATTTGTCAAGGCTTGCGCTTGAAGGGATCGGCGGGCAGGATGAATTCTTTCGGCGGCTGAGGGGGGATCTTCTGGGGTCCCTGACTACGTTTGATATCGCCTATGTCCTGATGTAGATTGGCCTGCTGGCGACCAATGAGCTGGATCGATTTGCGAAGCGAAAGAATGATGCCTTTTAGCTCTTTTATTTCCCCTGTTGAGGTAGCGAGTTGGCTGGATAAAAAACCAATCTGCTGCTGGTAGCTGGCCAGTAGGGTATTCTGAGAATCCACCGTGGCACGTAGCCGGGCTGTTAGCACCGTATCGCGCAGGAAGATTTTGCGATTCGATGCGGCCATTTTCTGTAAACTGCTTACCTGCTGCTTGGTACGGCTGTCCAGCTTATCGCCAAACAGTGAGTACACAATCACCGACAGGATAATCAGCCCACACCCGTAACTAATCAGGTGATTGATCCGGGTCGCCATGGTCTTGGAAAAGGGTTTTCCTTTCCGGTAGCGCAAATAATAAAATACGGCAGCCAGCGAAACGCCTGCACTGAAGCGAAACAGGTACGTAATGGTGGGCAGGTAGTCCAGCCTGGGAATCACGTAGGGGTCCGAGAGGGCAAACACCGACAGGACGGAGAATATCCAGACTACCATTATGACGTAGCCGGGCGGGCGGTGTCGCCACTGGTTAGTAATGTGGGCAATCGAAATGCCAAACACGGCCGACAGGCCCAACCCAATCTGTCCAAGTGCAAAGGGTATCATTCGTCACCTAGTTTTGTTAAGTCCTCAATGTTTTTCTTCTTATCGACACGTTCCTGAAGTTTGCCAAACAGTTTGTAGCCCGCTGCGCCCAGCATGATTGTACAGGGAATGGGCGGAATTTTGGTCAGGTCCGACACCCAGGCGTTGAGGCCCAGCGAGATAAACATGCCGATAGCAATCATCAATAGCCGCTCCCAGCCCGTTCGTTTAATGGGGGCTTTTCGCTGGAGTGCCTCCCAGGCCACAAACGCTGTCGATCCCCCGAACGCCCACCCCACCATCGCCCAGTCCGTCACTCCGGATAAGTACGCCAATAATTCACCAAGAGCATTTGCCAGTACGACACCCGCTGCCCACAGCAGGGGTACGAATACTTTTGTCATTTTCACAATCGTTCGAGTGGGTTGAAACCGTTTATGGGCGTTGGATAGAAGCAAAAAGCGGATTATCTAAAAACAGGTGGTTCCCTGCTGTGAAGTCTCAGCCGTTTATTTCGACCTGTGAAGAGTCCTTTCTGATCAGCGATCGTTTTGCCCTCCTCAACCCAGCCGTGTAACAGGCTCATCGAATCACCCCTGAGTCGATACGCTTCTGATAGGGTTGCAATCTTTCGCTCGACGTAGAAATTATGCGCTTTCAAACTATCACAGATGCGCAATTGAACAGCCAGCGCGGTCTGCTCAGGCAGGTTGTAGGAAACCGCAGGTGTTTTTACCGTTGTGTCGGCAGGTTTCAACAATCCTTGGGCGATGAGGCTTTCCAGAATGGCCAGTCGTTGCTGCATAGCTGACAAGCCCGACACCTCCAGCTTGATCTGGGGCACGATGGCATTTTGTTTGGCCAGTGATTGCTGGTAGGCCATTTCGGCCCGATCCTGACTGGCTTTGAGCCGGATCGATTCAGCCTCGGTGCGAAGTCGTCTGGTCCTTTCGGTCCTGAGTGAGTCAGTTAACTCCTGATTGGTGCCCGTTTGCTGTTTGAGCCATTTTCTAAGGTCAGGTACCAGCCAGGCTAGTAGGACAAATAGCAATATGGCGATGGATACGCCCGATAGAATTTTCCAGATCATTTCACCAGTGGGTCAGCGGTGGGCGGTTTGGAATCAGCGGCCTGCTGGGTCGTCATCGGCGTAATGAGCTTGACGGCCGCACCAAGAAAGGCAATGACCTTTTGCGCCTGTGGCCAGATCTGAACGATCAGCGGGGAGTCGGCAAAGTAGACCAGTAGCGTATAGGCGAAGGTGAGCCAGAACGATTTGGAGACGACCTTATTGGTCTGCATGAACTGGGCCGCTACCGCCAGCGCCCCCGATAGTAGCGTTAAGATCAGGTACGTTTTGGGCGGAAAATGAAAAAACTGACCCGCTAATGTGATTAGACTCGTCAGTAAAATCAGCCAGCCCGATAGCTTGGCTGTGGCATTATCCTTCGAAAAAAAGCTCTTCAGCAGGTTCATTTCTCAAATTTTTAAGGGTGATCACAAAAAATTCAGCACGCATTTTTTACGGATTTTTTTACGGAAAATCTTACGAATTTCTTTACGGGTTTTCTTACGGAAATCCAATTTTAGAACCGTTTCATTTCCAAATATTTACGCCGTTTATCAAGACCCGGTTTAGCGCAAAAACTTGACCAAAAATCCGGACAAAACTTGATCAAAAATCATTAGTTAACTTACTGTAAATCAATAATTTATAGCCATAATAACTGCTTGCAATATAAGCAGTTTAGATATATTTGTGACCAATCAAATCAAAATCAAAAGCTGTAGTTCATGAAAGAAAAACTCTTAGCGGCTTTAAAGGCAAAATACAAGAGCCTTGGATTTTCCGATAAAGCCATAGCCGGGGTTCTCGGGTATCTGGAGAAAACCGTCACGGAGGAAGACAAGATTGACGAAGCGGTTGATGGAGTAGAGGATTTACTGAAGGCGTTTCAGGCCGAAGTCGATAGCCGGGTTTCTACCGCTGTTGCCAAAGCCAAAGCCCCGGCAGGTGATCCTCAAAAAAAGGAAGGGAATGATCCGAACCCGGATACCCCGGCCAACCCTCCCGCTGATGCTCCCGAATGGGCGAAAGGCTTACTGACCACGGTGCAAACATTGGCTCAGGAAGTGAGTACACTCAAATCGGGGAAGACAGCCGACACCCGCAAGTCTCAGTTAGAAGACGCGCTGAAAGATTCGTCTGACGCCTTCAAGAAAATCACGCTGAAAAATTTCGACCTGATGAATTTCGACACGGACGAAAAATTCAACGCGTTTCTTGAGTCGGTCAAAGAAGATTCAGCCGACTTCGTGCAGACGGAAGCCAACAACGGCTTAAGTCAGAGCAAGCCGCCGGTGAAGTCGAACGGGAGCAATACCAAAACGGCCTCGAAAGAGGAGATTGATCGACTCGTTAAAAACATCGGTTAACTATGTATGCAGACTTAACAAACACTGGTTATCAAAATCTGGACGCCAACGACTCCATTGTGATCGTTCGTCATTTTGATTCCATCCGTGGAGGTCGCACGCTGGACGTTACTAATTTCACGCCGGAGGTTATTAAGGCCGGGCACGTGATCATTCAGGAAACGGCAACGGGCAACTTTAAACCCATGCCCCTCAACGGTGGGGCTACCGCCTACGCGTCCCTGCCAACAGGTCATACCTATGCAGGTATTTTAATCGCTACCATTTTAACCAAAAAGCCCTTCGCGTCTATTTTGGTTAACGGCACGGTAAACCCGGCCGCTGCGCCTTTCGATATGTCGACCATTCTGTCGGCCGTAAAAACAGCTCTGCCACTTATCGCTTTCCGTCAAGACTAAGCCATGGAACAATCGTATTTTATTCAGTATATCCAGCGGTTCTTTGCCGGGCTTGTCCTTCAGTACGTCACTCTGTTCAATGACGCTAAAACTCAACCGGGCTACTTGCACCTGCGCATGCTCAAAAAAGAGTATTCGGATTCGGGTAAGTGGGAATCCGTTCAGTCGGTCAATACGCTGGTGATGGCCGATATTGTGGCCTTTGATTCGCCGTTACCGCTCAAAAAGCGTGATTCCATTAGCCGAGCCAGTGGCAATATTCCCAAGCAGGGTTTAGAGCTTCAACTCAATGAAACCCAGCTCAACGAATTGGACAACCTGGCCAGCCGTCCCAACATGACCGAAACGCTGATGGCCAAACTCTTTGGCGATACCAAAAAGGTCATTGGCGCCGTCTACGAACGGAACGAAGAAATCTTTTTGCGTGGGCTGTCGACGGGCGTAACCCTAATTGAGGACACCGAAACGGTGGGTACGGGATTCCGAGTTGATTACGGCTATCTGACCGCTAATAAGTTTGGCGTATCCGTACTATGGTCCTCGGCCTCAACGGCTAAACCCTACGATGATTTTCAGCGGGTGATTGCCAAAGCTCGGGACACCGATGGTAACGTAATTACCAACGTGATGATGGACCGTACAGCCTTCAACAACATGGTGAAGACCACCCAGATCATGGATCTGTTCGCCTTCAACATTGGCTACAATGGGGCCACTCGGGCGCAGCCCAACCTGACCCAGGTGAACAACCTGTTTCAGGAAGAATTCGGCTTTACCATTGAGATCGTTGATCGAACCATGAAATACGAAAAGAATGGTAGTCAAACGACGGTTCGCCCCTGGGCAACGGGAGCGGTGGTTTGTTTGACCAGCGATCAGGTCGGTTCACTCGTTTGGGCCCAACTGGCCGAAATGAATCACCCCGTTTCAGGCGTAGAATACCAGACAGCTGATAATTACATTCTGGTATCCAAGTTCCGGCAAAACCGGCCTACGCTGGGAGAATTCACCAATTCTCAAGCGCGCGTTGTTCCTGTCATCGCTAACGTCACAGATATCTATCTGATTGACTCAACCACGGTTCAATCCTAATCATGGCTGATAAAAAAGAAAGCCCTAAAAAACCCACGCACGTCGTGGTGAAGGAGTTCCGGGATAAGGACAACTTCGACAAGATCCACGAAGTCGGCTCGGACGTGTCTCATTTCGATGAGGTCCGGCTCGCTCACCTGGTTTCGATCGGTCACGTCGAAGGTCCGAAAGAGCCCGAAAAGGATCCCGAAAAAAAGCCTGACTAATCTCTGAATCATGGCAACGCTTCAACAGTACATAGCGGACGAGCTATCGGCGTATTCCCAGACCGTGACGGATGTTCAACTCGAACTCTATCTGGCGGAGGGCAATATGCTAATCAGCGATCCAGCGACTAAGTCGAACCGGAAGTCGGCTCTCCTCTATGTACTGGTAGCGATGCTGCCCAAGATCCCTAAAACGGTCTCTGAAGGCGGCTTTTCGGTGAGCTGGAATCAGGACGCCATTGCGGCCTACTGTCGGCAGTTGGCCAGTGAAACCGGTATCGTGATGCCCTCGCTGGGCGGCCCATCTGTTAGCGACAAATCCTATCTCTGGTAGATGAAACAGTACCCGTATACCCTGCAAGTGCTTTCGATTGCCAGTGAATCCCAACAGGATAACAACGGCAATTATTCGGGCAGTGCGCAGGATTGGGAAACGGTTTCATCTTGCCGGGATGAAGCGAATTCGGGCGGAAGGCAGGTCACGTTGACCGATGGATCCGCCTACGTGTTCGATTCAACTATTCAATTACCGCTTTCCTGTCCTGATCTACAGGCAGGTCAATCGGTGCAGGTATTGGATGGGGTCACGGTTCGGGTAGTGGGTACGATTCGGCAGTTCAGACGGGAACAGATGCATTGTAGGGCATGGGTGTAAGATGGGCTTCAAATGGAACTCCTCAAAAGCCCAGGTAGGTCAGCTCTTCGACCAGATCGCCGAGCGCTTTGCCGCTGGCGTGATTCAGACCCTGAGCTACCTCGGTGAACTCTGCGTCATTCAGGCCCGTGAACTGAACACCTACCGTGATCAGACCGGAAACCTGCGCAATTCGATTGGCTACGTGATTGTGCATAACGGCCAGGTCGTTAAACGCAATTTCGGCAAGTCGTCCAAGGCCGCTAAGTCAGGTGGACAGGGTGTTTTGGCCGGGCTGGCTCTGGCAAACAAACTGGCATCGGAGCTAGGCAATGGCTGGGGCCTGATCGTGGTAGCAGGCATGAACTACGCGCTGAGCGTGGAAAGTCGGGGCCTCGATGTGCTCTCCTCGGCTGAGCTTCTGGCGAAGACCGAACTACCTAATCTACTAACCCAGCTCAAGCAGGACTTAAAAGCGAAGAAACCATGAAAAAAACGGGACTGGATGCGCTCACCATTCTGTACCAGCTCATCGCGGATTCTGCGCTGAAAACGGCGATCAGTGGCGGGGTGTATAAGTTAAAGCGGCCCCTGGGCTCCCAGCTTGAGGACATCGTTTTAAACGCGCTTCCCTTCAATGCCGATCAGGTCCAGATCGGTACCATCAACGCGAATTTGTATGTGCCGAATCTGAAAGAAAAGATTGGCGGCAAAGAGCAGGAGGTGGCCGATCTCGCCCGTATGCAGGAGCTGGTGAATCTGGCCACGAGCCTGTTTGCCGAGCACTACGATGCTAGTTATGATTTCTGGTTAGTGAATGTAGCCACGCTGGAAGAGGAGGAAACGGGTCAGTTCTATACCAACCTCCGCATTGATTTTAAATTTTTCCCAACTGATTAACGCGTATCACACATGGCAAATTTAACGCGCGGTGTCCTCTCGATTGCACTCGGAGCCATTGCCGGTGACGGCGGGCCGGGCACGAGCTTGACTACCCTGGGCTATACAAAAAAAGGCACCGCCAAAATGGCCCAGGCGGACGCCAACATTACCAATCTGTACGCAGAAGAAAACGATCAGCCCGTGGATTCCATCACGACCCAGGGCGATATTACCTTCAGCTGGACGGTGATGAATCCCGATACGGCTACGCTGGTCACGCTGTTTGGCGGCACAGCCTCGGGCACGACCCCGAACAAGACCTGGAACATGCCAGCTTCGGTAGTATCTCAGGAACTGACCGTCAAAATTACACCCAAAAAAGGCATGGCGGTGGTATTCCCCCGGGCATCGGTGACTGCCAAACTGAATGGGGACTTCTCAAGCGAGGACCTGTTTGGAGTAGATGTCACAATTAAGGCGCTGGTACCTACCAAATCAGGCGTAGGACCGGTTCAATTCATCGAATAAGTCATTTTCTAAAAAAGGCGTTCTCACCGGGCTCTTATTGGGACGGCTTGGGAACGCCTTTTTCTCGATTGGAACTCACCATGAAAAAAGCCCTGTTTGCTTCGGTTCTTCTTTTACTGGCTCTGGCCGCTCAGGCGCAGACAGTTCAGCCTAAAGCCAAGCGAATCTACTGGTCCAATAATCACCTGATCGTAGCGGATTCGGCCTCGGGCCAGATTCAAGGTGATTTTTTTGCGGGCCTGGAAACCATTGGCATTTACCCCTACGGCGCTAATTTAGTGGCGATTCAGATCGGTAAAGCTGTTGAATATTATCGCCCCATTCAGGTGCTGAATTTATCTGGAGTAGCCTACGGCTCAACGGTTGCCACTGCGGTAGCGGGCGTGTCAGCTTCCAATACAGGAAACGCTCCCCTTATCGCTACCCAAACGGAAGCCACTACTGGCACCGATAACACCAAAATGATGACGCCCCTGCGCGTTGATCAGGCGATTACTAATAGGTTTACCAGTGTAATAACGACGACCGCCAGTCAGACACTAACCAATAAGACGCTGGTTAGCCCGACTGTTACTGGATTATTGACAGCGAGCTTAATTACAACTACAGGCCTTATAACGGGAAATGGTATATCTTCTGTAAATGGTAACGCATTAGCGGCTACTACTGGAACTAATTTTGCTTCAGGTGGTGGTGCTTCTATAAATATTACTCCTACTGGTAATAATGGAAGTAATGGATATGTAGAATTACAGTCATATTACGCAGGCATTGGTTACACAACACCACTCATTTTACAACGTCAAGGAGGTAGTGTATTAATTAACACAACTACTAATGCTAATAACGATAAATTGGTTGTAAATGGTAGTGCAAGTATTAGTGGTAATATTACTCGTTCTGGCTATCAAACTACCGATTCACAATTAAAAATAGGAGCATTAGAATATCAGAGTTTTGCATTAAATAATGCATGGATAGGCGAAAATACTTATTATGATGGTACTAGTTTTAAATATAGAAATACTGGTGCTGGTGGGTTATTTTATTTCTATGGTAATGAAGGTCAATTTAGATTTGTTACAAGCGGTACGGCAGGTACAACTGCAACTAATTTAGGGCAATACAATCAACTAAAAATAAATGCAGATGGTAGTTTTGCTGTAGGTCCACAAATAGTAACTACTCCTGGAATTTATACAGGATATAAATTTTTAGTTGATGGTTCTGGTAATGGTACATTTACTGGTAATTTAAGCGCACAAGGTACGCGTATTCAACTTGGAAATACAACATTACCTGGCACATTGTGGAGTAGTTATACTAATGCTTTACAATTTGGTAGAACCACAATAACCGATGCTTCTAGTGGTAACGAATTTGCTATTGCAGCAAACGCGTTTTATAACGGAACTAATGTAATATATAGTAATACGGGCTTTGCTTCTATTTTTAATATGAACGGAGCTAATAATGGTATTACATTAACTGCTTTTCCATCTGGTGCAGCAGGTAGTACATTAACAGGAGGAAAAATAGTACAGATTTCATCAAATGGTGGTGGGGCTGTTGGAATGTTTACAACTGTACCATCTACGTTAAACAATAGTAATCCATTTCTATTTTTAGGACAATCTTTAGTATTAATTGCTGCTAATACTGGTAATGATAATTACATTGGAAATAATTTCTATAGTAATGGAACAAACAATGTCTATAAGAACACAGGATTTGCTAGTTATTTAGGATTGTTAGCTACTGGCGATCTTGTATATGGAACTTCACCTTCTGGTACAGCAGGTAGTACAGTTACATCAACAGAAGCATTTAGGGTATCTCAAACTAGGGCAGTTAGTATCGGAGGGTCTCCTATTCCGAGTACTTACAACCCCAACAACTATCCTACTTTATTTTTAGGGAATGGTGTAGGGATTAACGGAAGTAACTCTGACAATTCCTATGCTATTACAGTAAATGGTTTCTGGAATGGCACTAATTTAATTACACGTAACACAGGAGCGGTATCTCAATTCGGAGGTAATAATAACGGTGATTTTACGTGGAATACTGCACCTTCTACAACAGGTGGTACAGCAGTTAGCACAAGTCAAAAAATGATTTTATCTAATGCTGGTAATTTAACATTAGGTAATCCAACACCAACATTAACTGCATCCCCTGTTAGTATAGACCTAGGAGCAACATACAGTAACTCAGCAGGCAATAATCTTAAATTAAAGTTATATAGTGACGGTACTAGTATAAATGGATTAGGAATGAGTGGGAACTCATTTGACTATGTAGCAGCTACAGGTACTATACATAACTGGTACATAGGTGGTACAAAGTATTTTACAGTAGGTGTTAATACTATTGCACAAAATTCAACAATACCCGGAACATTATCATCTAGTAACATTTCCCATTTTATTGGTCAGCCCTTAAATATTGTTGCAGGCAATAGTGCAAACTATAGTGCATTTCAGAATAATGTTTATAACAACGGAACTAATGATGTAAGGAAAAATACTGGATTTGGTTCAGACTTATTTTTCGATACTAATGGTGGTATTAATATTCGTACAGCAGGGACTAGTACATCTGGCTCTACTATTAGCTGGACTAATGCACTACAAATAAGCAATGCTGCAAACTTTGCTTTCAATAGTACATTTCCCGGAACATTAGCTAGTACAGTAACTTATATGTTTCTAGGTAATACTGGAAACATATATGGACAAACTAGTGGTACTGGTATTTCTATAGGTAATAATATATACTACAACGGAACTAATAATATATATAAAACATCTGCAATAGCTTCTGTATATGATCAAGATAATAATGGTAATCATATATGGTCAACAGCACAATCTGGGACAGCAGGTGCAACAGTAACTTTATCTCAACGGATGATTTTATCTAATGCTGGTAATTTAGGAGTAGGAACAACACCTCCTGGCAATGCTAGTAACAATATCCGTTATGTTTTTATTGGTCAAGCAGGTTCATTCGGTTCTGGTGCATCTACAAACGGAATGTCATTGAATGCTAATTTTTATTATAACGGTATAAATGATGTGCGTATTAACGCTGGATACGCAACGCAATTTACTCAAACGGCAGCAGGTGATTTTCAGTTTCAAACAGCAGGTACTTCAACAGCAGGTAGTACTATTAGTTGGGCTACTCCTTTGATAATTTCTAATACTGGTAATGCGACACTTACAGGTAATATTACTAGTTCACAATATCGATTATCTGCTCTAAATACGGCTCCTGCCTCAGCCACAGATACAGGTACGTTAGGAGAAGTTCGTATAACAAGTTCATTTATTTATGTCTGTACGGCAATAAATACATGGGTTCGAGCCGCACTAAGTACATGGTAATCATTAAATCAAATCAACTCACAATTCAATTTTCTTTTTTATGAAAACTTTCGTCGCCGTTGCGCTACTGGTTAGCTTATCAACCCTATCATTTGCTCAAAGCAAACAGTCTGTTAAAAAGCCAAAAATCAAAACCGATTCGACAGCCGCAGTTGAGGTAAAGGAAATTGCCTGGGACCAAAAGACCGGAAAATTTATCTACCCAGCGAGCATGACTGATGCCGAAAAAATCGAGAAGCTGGAAACCGCTTTGAAGCAGAACTCGAACACGTTTATGCAGGCGGCAGGGGATGATGCGAAATATTCCGATGCGCTGGAAACAGTACTCAAGCGAAAGGACGCTCAGATTGAACAGTTAAAGGGCCTGGTACAACAGTTACAGGCTAAACTACAGCCGCCCGCTGGCCAGCCGAAGTAAGCCACAGTAAAATCCAAAACAGTCAAACCAAAACGGTATGAAACTCAAATTAAGCCTTCTTCTCCTATTTGTAAGCTCCTTTGCTTTTTCCCAAACATCTCCCGCTCCAGTCAACATCGGCGGACTAAAGTATGAACGGGCAATCGTACAACTCAGTCCGGCAGTGTTGGATAGTGCGGGCACGGTTATCACCCCTGCCAGTTACACAACGGTTCAGACGGGCCGGGTGGTCGGTATCGAAGTGACCATTGCCCCCAATCCTGATCTTACTATTCCTCATGTGCGAACGCTCGAAGAATTACAGACGACCGAAGATGGGGAACAGGAGCTTACCATGACGGCTCGCGTCAACTACTACGACACGACAGGGCGGTTAATGGTTGAGGTGATCAATGCCGACACCACGCTATCCCCCGACGTGAAAGCGATGCGACTACGGATGTTTGATAGCTATATTCTGGCTCCCAAGTCCACCCGCAACAGCTGGGTTGACCCCTCCACGGGTGGGCTGGTGCCTGCCGGTACACCGGGGGCGGTTCGGGAAATGACGTTTTACCAGAATTTAACCAAAGCCAACCTGGTAGGCATGGGCATAGTACCTTCTTCAGAGCAGCGGATTCAGTTTTTCCGGCTGTACATGAAAGCCTATATGCTGGCAACGATTGGCGCACGGGCAGGTATCTAACCCGGTTACTGTTATGAAAAAATGGTTCTGGGTTTTCGGAGGAGGAGGCAATAAGGGAGGCTATCAGGAAGGCGTGATTCGGGCAGCAGTTGAACTGAATCATCAGCCGGATGCAGTGGCGGGTACGTCGGTCGGAGCACTGAACGGAAGTTTTGTGGCCATGCGACTGTACCATGTGCTGGCCTATTTCTGGGACTTGGTTGAGGTGCATGGCTATCCTGAAATCTGGGATAGCTGGCTGGTCAAGGAAGTCGCTGGTTCACTCACGGCAAAATTTGGTGGGATAGCAGGCCTGCTCTTGCAGGGTCAACTAAACAAGATCGAGGGTCTGGGTACACTTCGACCCCTGCGGGAAAAGCTGAGTGACTATGTGAAGCTTGCTGATTTTCGGATACCCTTTCTCTGCGGCATCACCTCGCTGACCGATGGACAGTACCATAGTATCAACATCCAGGACTGTCTGACTGATGCCGATGCGGTGGATGCGATTGTAGCCTCAGCAACGATGCCCATCATCTGGGACCCGGTACCCGCAGTCCGCACAACGAAGGGAACGTTCTTTCAGTGCACTGATGGCGGTGTACAGAGCATCACACCGATCAAAGAAGCGATCGACTTTATCAATCGTCAGCCAGACGCCAAAGACTGGGGAATGGTAATTGTACCCTGTGGCACGGATCAGATGGAGCCCCACCCTGAACCGTATTCGTTGATGGGTGTCGTGGGCCGGGTAATGGATATGATGCTGAATCAGATTTTTATGACCGACATCAGCCGATTCAAGTTGATCAACGAGTTTGTTGCTGCATCCGTCCAGCCGACCCTGGATGGCTACCGTCACATTCCGTCGATTATCATTCAACCCAGTGCCAATCTGGGTAGCACTCTGGATAGCCGTGCCGAAGCCATCCGGTTTCGCCGGAGCCTGGGATATCAGGATGCTAAACAACAACTAACCTCTTTTTCGTGAACCCACCCGATACATTCAATGCCATGCTCGCTGAACAGGCCGAACTAAATACCCTCATTGAGCGAGGGGTGCAATTCACAGTACAAAAACGAAGCCTGCTGAAGTGGCTGGGTAAGCCCGAACGGACGTTTGAGCTGAAACAACCGTTCCTGTTTACCCTGGACCAACTTAGTGCCGAGTTCGTTTTGATGGACTTCTCGGAAGATCGGTTAAAGCAAAACCCTTTAGGCGAAAGCAAGGTACTGGCCCATATCAACGCCAAGCGGTGCGCTAGGATTGTGGCCATTGCGGTGCTGAACCGGCGCTGGAAAATCCGCTTTCTGGGGCCGTTGCTCGCCTACTATCTGGCTGATCGCCTTACGCCCACCAAGCTGTTTCAACTCGTCATCCTGATCAATCAGATTTCCAATCTAGGGGATTTTACCAACTCTATCAGATTCCTGCACGCCAGCAGGACGACGGCTCCGGCGCTGATAGAGACTCCGGAGCTGGACGAGGACTAAAAACACCCTACGGCCAGCGGGGAGCGATCTGCGCTCATTTTGGCTGGAGTTGGGATTACTTACACCACGGTATTCGATGGCCGATTGTGCAGCGGATGCTGATTGATGGTCCCAGCTACGAGGCTGGTAAGAAAAAAGGGGAAACCGCACCGGATGAGATCGATCTGACGGCGGACAATTTTGAAAAGGTGATGCGGAGCCTTGATTTCTCCAAATTGACCTAGTAAACAGATTCTGACATGACGGGAACAGGGCCTTTATCGTTCGATGCGCTAATTAACGACGTCAATTTTCGCTCCCAGTTGGATGCGATGGAACGGCGCGTACTCGGCTTTTCGGCCACAACCGTGCGCGAAACCGACAAAATTGACGCTAGTTTCAAGCGGCTTGGTCAACTCGCAGCGGGCTATTTTTCCTTCAATGCGTTATCCCAGTTACCAGCTCAGATCTTAAAGGTACGGGGTGAATTCCAGCAACTGGAAATAGCCTTTACCACCATGCTCAAAAGCAAAGCCAAACAGGAGGCTTTGCTTAATGATCTGGTGCAAACAGCCGCAACGACACCCTTTACGCTGAAAGACATAGCCAGTGGCGCCAAACAGCTCCTGGCTTACGGCTCCGCAGCGGGTCAGATCGTGCCCGAACTCCGGATGCTGGGCGATGTAGCGGCTGGTACGGCAACGCCCATCAATGAGCTGATTTATTTATACGGAACGCTTCGCACGCAGGGCCGGGCCTACGCCGTCGATATTCGACAATTTGCGGGCCGGGGCATTCCGATCTATCAGGAACTAGCCAAGGTGCTGGGCGTGAACGTCGATAAGGTTAATGATTTTGTCGAATCAGGCAAAGTCGGCTTTAAGCAGGTTGAGCAGGCGTTCAGGAACATGACCTCCAGTGGGGGTCTGTTTGCGGGTCTGATGGACGCTCAGAGTAAATCGCTACTGGGCCTAAAAGATCGACTGGCTGATGCGTGGGATCTGATGCTGAATGACATCGGCAAGAAAAACGAAGGCGTAGCGGCTAACCTGCTCGATACGGCCACCTCAGTGGTTCAGCACTATCAGGACGTGATTGACATCCTGAAAATTGCCGCCATCACCTACGGCACCTATAAATCGGCGATTCTGCTAGTTTCCGTTGCCCAGCGGGCGCAACTCTTTTTACTTCAGTCAGTAGCTTTAGAGCAATCTTTAGCCGCAGCCGCTGGTGAAGTGCTGACCGCTCAGCAGGCCCGCCAGATCGTGGTATCGAAGCTACTCCAGCAGGCCCAGGCCAGTCTGAATGCGACCATGCTGGCCAATCCGTACGTGTTAGTCGCTACGGCCCTGGCGGCCCTGATTACGACTGCATTTTTGTACCGACAGGAAGTGCAGCAGGTCAAATCAGCATCGGAGCTGATGGGCGAAAGTGCCAAAGAGGTGGTGGGTCAGTTTCGTCAGCAATCATCGGAAGTCAAGACCCTGATCGGCGTTGTTCAGAATCAAACCGTAGCGGAGAGTGAACGGTTGAAGGCGTACAATCGGCTCAAAGAAATTGCGCCCGATATTGTGTCAGGCCTTGATTTCCAGAAAGCCAAAACGGCTGATCTGACCAAAGCCCTGAACGAGTACTTACTGGCGCTGGAAAAGAAAATCCGGCTGGAAAGTGCCCAGAATAAACTCAAAGAAGCGCTCGATCAGGACACTGAAGCGGCCGAACGCTTGAAAAAAGCCCAGGATGATTTAGTTAAACAGGCTAAGTCGAATCAGCAGTTTGTGATTGGTACGGCCATTACTCAAAATGGTCCAGCGGTCCTGAAGCAATCCGATCTGGCCCGTCAGCAGCTGGATGAGGCCTCCCAGATTAAAAAGCAGACCGAACTCGTTGTAAAGGACATTGAGCGGACCATTTCGGGCATTTATAGTGGAGGCTCGAAGGATGCCCTCAATGCACAGATCAACCAGTTAGAGCTGGTCAGATCCAAACTTACTGATAAGCTCTCCCCTGCCTATAAGCAGGTAGAGGACCAGTTAACGGAGCTAACCAAGCAGCGCGATGCCCTCACTCAGGCCGAAAACGCTGGTGGCACGGCCGTGGCCAAAACGGTCGACTATTACGACGCGGAGATCAAAAAAGCCAAAGAGCTCCGTGATCAAAACGCCACGTCTCGAACTGAATACGTTAAGTATCAGGCTCAGGTCGATGAGTTGACCCGGGCCCGCAACCGGCTGACGGGGGAGTTGACTAAATCCGAAAAGAAAGCCGCCAAAGAAGCCGAGAAATCGGGGCCATATGGTAGTGTCGATTACTGGGAGTACGTGAGTAAAAAAGCCCAGGAGGTTTTAGAAAAAACATCCGTTTCCGATACGGCTACGATTCAAAAGCAGCAGGCGATCAAACTGGAGGCTGACAGGCGTGCAGAGGATGCACGCAAACTGGTCAATCTGAAAACCTTTCAGGAAGAGCTGGATGAGAAAAAGAAGCTTTACGTATTCTATGAGCGCTGGGTAGAAGCCTATGGCAAAGAATCAGCCGATAATCAGTTCTCTCATTTGTTAGCGTCGGGCGAGTCCTACGTGGCGTATCTGAATCAGCAAATTGATAAACTGGATGCCCAGCGCAACAGTGAAGGGTTATCGGCCAAAGAAGCCCAGGACCTGGCCTCCCTGTTTGACCAGCGCGCCGAAGCCTCGGGCCAGAAAACGGCCATCGAGCGCTTTACGGAAGAGTTACAAAAGGCGGGCCGGGATGCGGTTTCCCTGACTAATTATCTGGAAACACTTCGTCAGAAACAGAATCAGCTCGATCCGGGTGATACCTCGGAAACGGCCATCAAGGCCCGAAAACTCCTGGCCGAACAGATCGTGGAAACTGAGCGTCAGCGCGAAGATGAGCTCCGTAGTTTCCTGCAATCCGTTTCAGGCACTGAACAGCAGCGGCTATCCATCACGGCCAAATACGCGGACCTTCGTGCCGCGGTTGAAAAGAAATTTGCCACTAACCGGGGAAAAGCCTACCTGCTGGCACTGGATGAAATTGACAGGGCCGAACGGGATGAAGTCAAGGAGGTGGCTGAGCGCACTGCCCAGTCGGCCGAAAGCTATAAAAAACTTGACGAGGTCATTTTAGAATCCGGCCGGGCCGGGCTGAAAAAACGACTGGCGGCCCTGAATGACTATCTGGATAAGGAAAAGGCGGCAATCAATACCCAGACCTATCAACAGAAGCTCAAAGAGCGCAATGACGTCAAGAAATCACTCACGGATGACGATCTGACCCGCGTCAATGAATTTGGTCAGATCGTGGGGCAACTCGGTGAAGCCTTTGCTGAGCTGGGGGGCACCGTCGGCGGGGTGGGTGGTTTATTATCAGGCTTTGCCTCCAATCTGAGTCTGGTTACCCAGGCCTTTAAAGAGGATTTGGATGCGGGGCAAAAAGCCCAGATCGGCTTACAGGCGGTCGTTAACCTGATTGGTATCGTTACCTCGGCTGCGGCTCAACGGAAAAAAGCCGAAGAGGCCTATTATAATGCCGTGATTGCGTCTCAGTCAGAATACAACCGGCTGCTTAACGATCAGATCGGCCTGCAGAGTCAGAATAACGAAAACGTCTTTTCGAAAGACTACATCGGTAGGCTCAAAGACGGCTATAAACAACTTTCTGACGCCGAACTCAAATACCAGGCGTCACTAAAAAAACTGGCTGAAGGCCGGGCCAAGGTCGGTCAGGAGAACGCCATCGACTGGGGGGCAGTAGGCAAAGCAGCCGCCTCGGGGGCTGCTATTGGCTCAGTCATTCCTGGAATTGGTACGGCCGTAGGTGCGGTGGTGGGTGGCATTGTTGGTGGACTGGTGGGGCTGTTCGGGGGTAAGAAAAAACAGGATGAGTTCGGTGCCCTGCTGCAAACCTATCCGGGTTTGATTCAGAAAGGCAAAGACGGCGTCGATGAACTGAATAAGGCCCTCGCCCAGACGCTGATCGATCACGACCAGGTCGACGAATCCACCAAGCAACTACTGCAGGATACCATCGCCTGGTCGGATCAGGTTGAAAAAGCCCGGGAGCAGATCAAGGGAGTTATTTCGGACCTCGCTGGCTCCTTGGGCGATGATTTACGCAACAGTTTGGTCAATGCCTTTGAGGAAGGAACCTCGGCTGCACAGGCGTTTGGCGATTCGGTGTCGAAGGTGCTGGAAAACGTGCTATCGCAACTCATCTTCAACGAGGTCTTTAAGTCCCAGTTCGACCAGCTTCAGAAGGAGATGGAGCAGAGCTTTGCCGCCGGCGGTGATCAGAGTTGGATCGATGATTTTGGGCGCTTCTTTGGCAAAGCTGACGAACTGACTAAACTCTTCAACGATGGTTTGCAATCGGCTCAGGATGCAGCTAAACAGTACGGACTAACCATTTTCACCAAGAATAATTCGACCGCCCAGGCGAATTCCCTGTCGGGGGGTATAAAATCAATTCAGGAGGAAACAGCCTCTGTACTGGCGGGCCAGATCAACGCGATTCGCATCGGACAGGCCGATACGAACGGTATTATCCGTCAGCAGCTACTGGTCTTAAATAACATCGATCGTAACACAGCAGGCATTGCCCGCACAAATGAGCTACTCGATTCAGTCGACAGACGGTTAAAAAACATTGAATCAGACCCCTTGCGGGCCAAAGGAGGAGGGTAATATGGAACTAAGCTATTCGATCAACGCCATCACGTTTGCGCAGATGGGCCTGTTTGTGTCCGAATCGGAAGGGGTCGTGGATGCGCTCAAGCGTAAGCCACCGCTCAAAGTCGACTGGCCCAATGCGCATGGGGAAGTGGTCGATCTGAGCCGTGCCCGCTTTGAGCCTAGGGTCATCAAACTAAGCTGCTTTATGATTGCCCCCAATGCGGAAGGGTTCATGAATCAGCTCAACGCGCTGCGGGTCGAGCTCTACCGGCCCGGTACCCAGCGTCTACGTATCAACCCTGTTTCGGGAAGACCGTTTGTGTACGAAGTGTACTGCCCGGATGGAGTTGAGGTCAAAAAGAAATGGCGGAATGGTAAAATGTTTGCGCAGTTTGACCTAACCTTAATTGAACCCCAACCCATCAAATGGATCTTATCGGCTCCTGGCAACGCCACGGCCTCAATGACCCTATCGGCTCCCTCTCCCCTAACGTTCTACTGGGGTGATGGCAGTAATACCCAGGTGCAGGGCTGTAACCAGACCGTTTCCCACACCTATGGCGGCTCCTCCTCGGCGGTATACTATCTGATCATATCGGGAGAGCTTGACGTATTTGCGTCTCATTCATCCACCAACCTGACCGAAATATGGACCCGCTTGTATTAAGTAAACCCGGCTCTGACGATCTTCCCATCCTGGCCTTATCACCCCTTCGGGGCATTAATTCTGCTCAGCAGAAAGTGGATTTGCTCAATGGCGACACAGTAACGATTTCCATTACTACCACGGCCCCACTGGAGCTGTCGCTGGGCTATACCCTGTCCGTATTTGGTCAACTCTATACCCTGAATCAGTTCCCCCAGCTGATCCGAAAGGGCGAGAACTGCTTCGATTATGACCTCGTTCTGGAAGGGCCTCAGTATCACCTGTTACGCGTCATATTCTTCGATACCGATACGAGTGGCAATTCCCTGTCCTCAACATTCAGTTTGACGGGCAATTTGCAATCCTTCGCCCAGGTCCTGTTTGCCAACATGGCCAGGGTGTTTTCCGGCGCGTGGGGATTAGGTCAGGTTAAAGCGTACAATGAGGTCGGTACCTTAGTCGATGGTGCTGCCACAGCTACGAAAACGCTCTCGTTTGATAATGAGAACTGCCTGACTGTTTTGCAGCGGCTTTGTGAAGAATTTAATTCGGAGTTCGACATCGAATATAGGCCCAATGATGCTCCGAACCGAATCCTGCACATAAGGCCCGCCGGAACGGCTAAAACGGATCAGTTTCAGTACGGGCAAGGCAGAGGATTGTATGAACTGAGTCGCAACAATGTGCAAAACAGTCCCTTTTTCACACGGCTGTACTGCTACGGCTCGACGAAGAATCTGCCCTATGGCTACCGCAACTACGCCACGAGATTGCAGCTCCCCCTTTCGGGGCCAGCCCCCACCCTACCCACGCCCTATGACACCTACGTGCAGGATAATACGGCTGTAGCTCAGTACGGGCTGATTGAGGGCACGAAGGTATTTGAAGAAATTTACCCGGCTCGAACCGGAACCGTCACGGCGTCAACGGATCAGTTGACATTCGCGGATACCAGTCTTGATTTTAATGTGCTGTTTATTGATCACTACGATGCGGCTGGCAAAGCGGTGTATCGATACCTGATTCCGGGCCTAACGGCCAAGGTCCATTTTCAAACGGGCAGTTTGGCGGGTTATGAGTTTGAAATAACCGGCTTTGATCCGGCTACCTATACGTTTACGATCAAGCCTTACACGGATGATCGGGGCCTGGTGTTTCCTGGCAGTGATCCGGCTTCCCCCTTTCGCATCAGTGCAGGGGACACCTACGTGCTGGTGGATATCTACATGCCCGATAGTTACGTCGAAGCCGCTGAAGCCAAATTACTGGCAGCGGGTCAGGCCTATCTGGCTGATAACAAGGTGCCCCCCTTCGAATACTCCGTGATTTTGGATGAGATGTATTTGCAAAAACAGGCGAATGATACAGGCCCCACGCCTATCAACAATCCGCCTAATTTTTTTTCGGTGGGCGATTCGGTCAGGCTCATCGATACCGCGCTGGGCATCGATCGTCAGATCCGGATCATGGGCTTTACCCGAGACCTCACCCGGCCCTACCGCTACACCTTAACGCTGGGCGATGTGCCCAAAACCAGTTTATTGCAAAAGGTATTGTCTCAACAGGCGAGTGTCAAAAAGGCCCTTCGAAACGAAGGACTAGGCCAGCCAGCGGCTCCGGTGAACACTACCCCTTCCTCGGATAAACCGACCAAACGGGATGTTTCCCAGCTCCTGGAGGCCCTGGGAAAGCCTGTCAACCATACCTTGTTTGCGGGCATTTTACCAGATGGGTTTCAACCCCATAACCAGACCAATCTGGACCCTTATCAGCTCATTGTGGGCGTGTTTGATAAACCCGTCAGCGATGCCAATGCCAATTTACTGGGGCAGGTCAAAGCCATCGCCCGTAAAACCCCAACCTTTCCGCTATGAGCGCAATTACTCCCCTGGGCACGGCCACGGGTCCATACTGGCAGTACCGACTCCGACGCGGCAACTTGTCAACTGCCTGGCGTGACTGGTCAGCCGACCCACAAAACCCGACGTTTTTTGATACCGATCCTGATGGCGGTGCCCTTCGGACCAATACGACGTACTGGCTGGATGCCCGAAACAGTATTCTGCCTGATGGCCTTGCCGGTTCAATGAGTTCATTTCTGGCCGCTTCGCTTCAGATTACCGATACGGGCCGGGTGGTGCCAGTATCCGCAACTGGCAAAGTGGATGATTTATCCGATTCTAGCGGTTCGTCGTCTGTTGCGTCAGGTTTTCTCAATCTGGATCAGGTCCAGCCGGGCCAATTATTCACGGCTCAACAGATCAATAATAAAATCTATGCGGTTGCCATTTCCCGAACTCAGCTGGTTGAGGAACTGCTTAACCTGATTGGTTCAACAACGGCTTTAAAAACGATGCTGTGTGAGCTAGTGGCTAGTTGTGATCTGCCTGCCCCTGATACGTATGAGTGGATCATTAATGAACAGTACGAAGAGGTCATTGATGAAACCCAGCCCCCAACCGATCTGACAATCCTGATCGACAGTGCTGATTTCGCCCCGTCAGGTACAGGCATTTTCCGCATCGCTGGCCCTACGACGCTGGTGGAAGGGGCGGCTGGTCAGTACAGCGTAGAGGAACAATTGACCACGGGAGCCTGGGCAGCCCGTTCGGCCTCGGTCGTTTGGTCGACGGTAGGCGCTCCCAGCGGGGTCAGTATCAATAGCGGGTCGGGCCTGTTAACCGTTGGGGCTAATGCACTCTCCGCTGATGTTTCTATTTCGGTGCATGCTGCTCTATTAAACTCGGTGGTCGAACTGCCCGTCACGTTGTCCAACACGGCCCCAGCTATTACAGGCTATCACATTTCAGGACCGGCTGCGCTCTCCGAAGGGGCTACCTCAACTACCTACTACGTTATCATCGACTATGCCGATTCGAGTTCGCTCATATATGTGGGATCGGGTACTTTCTCTTTGGTCGGAGCACCTTCTGGTGTTACGCTAAACGGCGGCTCGAATGCCCAGTGTAGTATCACGGCCAATTTAAACGTAGTGACCACAAATACGGACATTACGCTGCGGTTCACGCTGCCCAACTCGACCCAGATTTCTAAAACCGTCACGATTCAGGACCTGCCCTGCACGTCTCACGCCATGCTCACCCAGAGCCAGTACGACGCGCTGCCAAGCGTGGGCATTTACGAATACGCCGATCCGGATACCCCCAATGGGCCGCTGTCCTACACGTCAAGAGCATTTATTTCCAGATCGGAGGCTTTAGCTAATTTCTCGCTGCCTGCCAGTCAATCGATGGCCAATTATGATTTCTTACGGGCTACGACTAGTAACTGTTCGGTGGGCGATGTGCTGTATGGCGATAACCGGACCGAACACGTCGTGGCGCAAACCAATGCGTTTTATCCCGTCGAAGCAGGCTGGTGGGGTATTCAGTGGAACGCGCCCGGGGTTGGTACAGCGGGTTCGGTGATTTTGCTCCAAACCAACCCCTGCGGAGACATCATTACCCGGGAAACCGTTTCTATTCCTGCTCTATGACCATGGCAACAACCGGACGAACGATTATCAAAGCGACTAAGCGCATTACTTCCCCCGACGGCGTAGTGACCGATGCGCCCCCGCAGTACTGGCTCAGAGCTGAAGGCGATGCCTGTACGGGGGATGTAACGGCGTTTCAGACGGCCTCGGCCGGGCTTAATTTCGATACCCAGCTGACCATCTCCATGCCACAAGCGGCCTCGGGTACTCACTGGGTTATTAGCAGCTGCGGCCCCACGCTGGGCCTGACCGTGCTGATCGACAGCAGTGATTTTGTGCCAGATCAGACCGGGCCCGATGGCAGCGACTTATCGACGCTGGATATTTCCAGTGAGTCCAATGTACAATACTTTAATCCCTAAGATATGGCCGCACCTACCTTACAAACCTACCGCACGTCGGTCTTAAATGGTCAGGCCCTCGTTCTGGCCTGTTATAGCGATGGCTCGACTCAGCGGCTCTCTGAGCTGCCTCCTGGCGTGACCATTGCCCGGAAAGGGGGCCTGATCCGCTTGCCCTATACGCCTGAAGCGAAAGGGGTCTATAACCCGGAGCAGTTTGGGCCCGATAAATATTACGATCCGAACTTTCGCTATATTCTGGACTGGAATCCGGGTGGGAAGTCCGTGGCGCAGCGTAAGCGTATCGGCGTCAACGCGTTCAATCACTGGACCTTGACCGATCAGGAAAAAGCGGCCCTTACCTACGGGGAGGGAATTTTATACCTGACCGAAAGCGGTCTGCATGGACCCATGGAAGGCCGGGGCGTGTATGAAGCGATCTATTCTGATTATGAGAATTATATCTGGAACCACATCCCAACCTGCGGATCCGGGGCTGACCCGGGCGTGAAGCTGGTCGTTCTAAACATCGAAAAGAGTTTAGGCTGGGGCCGGGGTTCGTACAGCGATGCGGAGTGGAACACCAAAAAGACTCAGTCCATTTTTCTGGAAAGTACGGGGACTACCGTCACTTACGATACCTTAAACACGACCTCGGGGCTGTGGGCATCGGAAGCCCTGACCCGCGCCCAGAACCGATTTGTGCTCTTAATGGAGGCTTTAAAAAAGAAAGCAGCCGAAAGCATTACGCCTAAAACGGATCTGGAAGTGGTGTTTGGGGCCTCGATGTACCAGGGCGAACCCAGACTGGATTTTGTTAATAATTCCGGCATTTTCATAGAGGGATCAGTCAATATCAGTCATATTTCCGGCGCGTCGGGTTCGACACTAACGATTAATGGTCGCACCTATACGAACATATCGGGTTCGATCTGGGACCACGAATCCTCGATGCAGGGCTATTATTACCGCATGGGTAAGGATTTTTTAGAAGTGGATGGCAAGGCCATTTTTGAAGACAAAGTGCCCGCCACCCAGAACTACACCTACCTGTGGAGCAAGCAGCTTCCGCGTCACATCGTTGCCGATGAGAAAGGCTATATTCAGTTAAATGAGAAACGCATGCGGGACCGACAGGGCAGGACCCGGCCCATCATCCGGCAGATCGAGCCGCAGTACGAAACCGATACCACGGCCCTGATCAAGCCCGATGGCTCCTACCGAGTCATCAACGCCCGGATACCATTTGCTGATTTGCAACCCGGCGTAACGGGTGATGGCGAAGCGCCCAAGGTCTGGCAGCCGCCGGGGGATAACTATTCCCGTTACTGCGTGATCCGGCTCCGGGCGGGGGCCGAAAAAGGCTGGGGGCTGTATCTGTTCCCACCGGGCGATGTGTCGAAGATCAATTTGCCCATTGCCCAAAATCTGGTCTTCAACCACGAATTGCACGCCATTACGGCCCTCGATCAGGCCCGGGCCGACATGCAGCGCTTCGAGCGCTGGTGGGCAGGTTCGACCTACGTGGAGGATCCCGAGGTGCAGATTAATGGAACCGGCGCGTTTACAGCCTATTCGGGTACCGAGGCCTATGCGTATTCGTCGGGCACGTTTGGCACCCCCAAACCCGCCTTTATGCTGCGCTGGAAAGACGAAGGCACAACGTGGCGGGTCGTATTCGTGGGCGGCATGAAACAGGGCTTTACCGATGAGACTACGGCCGTCCTGCGCGTGCCCGGTGGGCTACTGAACGGAAACCGGTTCAGCGTCAAGCTGATTGGTCCCTACGCGCACGTCTTCGAGGTCGTGGTGCAGAAAGCCGACATTGGACAAACCTATGAGGTCTTACCTATCGTCAACACCGATTGGCTCAGGCCCGGTTATGCGGCTAGAACGGCCAATACCAGCTCGGGAAGTGGCGGTGATAACGGTTCATCGGGTGGTGGCACCGTGGCCATTAACAAGCCGAGCTTCGATACGTTTGACTACAGTCCCATTCTGACCAATCCGACCTGGAGCGAGTACGATTCCCGGCTGCACCGGGGCGTACCGATTGGCGATAAGATCGTGCTGGATAACGGTATTATCCGGGTCGAGATCTGGAAGAATTTCGGGGGCGCACCGGGCCATATCTCGGCGAGTGGGCAGCCCAACATCATTAACCAGAACGACTGGGGCAGAGGGACCGGCATGACCATTTACCGCGGAGGCCGCACCCGGCAGGTGGAAGCCGATGGCAGGGAGATTCAAGCCCAGTGGGCGAGCGCTGAGGGCGGTGGCGTGGGCAACAACCCGATTCAGATCGGCGACACCTTCGACAATCCGGCCGTGGTGATCCAGGTGGGTCGCAGCGGCAATAGGGTCTATACCAAATCGGTCATGATGAACTGGGCGGTCAGAAATGAACCCACCGATGTAATTTTAGAGCAGTGGGTGGAAATCAATGGCGCCGAATGTGATGTGCGGGTCAAGATGACCCATAACCGGACCATGGATCAGGCCTCGTACGAAGCCCGCTCGAATGAGTATCCGAACGTGATTGTCAACGCACCGTATAAATACAACGCCCACGTGGATGCCAGTGGCAACGTGGTCTATTTAACGAACTGGGACCAAACCCCGGTGCCGATGAAAGAGAACTGGTACGCTGTCGTGCCTGACAATAACATCGGCAGTCAGGGCCTGGGCGTCTGGCGCGATGGGGGCTATTCAACGTCTCAGTTCCGCTATGCCCCCAACGATACGGCTTCTGGCGAGTTTGACAACCCGGCGAACTACTCGGTGTCAAACCAGAGCATTATCTGGGACTGGAACGGGGTCTATTACACCAACCATAAATTCCGCATCGGTACCGTGCAGCAGATCCGGGACTGGGCGAATGCCTTGCCAACCAATCGCAACAAACTCAGCTGGAAATTCAATGCCCGCAACGGGCGGGGCTATTTCCACTACGGCAATGGACGCGATACCGGCTTCCCAACGCCCGATACCGGGGTTGAAATCAGTCCCATCAACGGGGGTAGTTTCGTGGATATTCACTGGCCGAAAGTATCGATTCCAGTCAGTCAACTCGATAAGCTCTATGTCCGTTACAAAGGCGCTTCGGGCTGGCCGACCTCGCTAATTCTCAAAGCGGGCACAGTGGGGCAGTCACCGAATCAGTACGATGGCCAGCAGGCATCGGCTACGCTGATCTGCGACAATACATGGCGAACGGCTACGTTCAACCTGGCCGGTATTTCGGGGCTGAGTGAAAATGTACAAAATGTGCAATTAACAGCTTTGTCGGTACCAACGGGCGCTAAGTTCAGCATCGCCTGGGTCAATACCGCCAACACCGACCCCGAACCTTAACAAGAACCCTCCTACTTATTTACCACTATGGCAGAAGGAACCCAGAATAATATACGCATCAAAGCCTCACCCAGCGGACCGGTAGCTTATACAGTTCGCACCACCCGCGAAACCGGAACTAACGGTTTTCCACTAACCACTCAGGGCAACGCGGCCATGGCCGCTGCCATCAAAGCGGGCACCTATCCATTCCCGCTCGTGGTGGAGGATAACGGGGCCGTGATTCCAGCCAATACGGTACCACCGACGACTAAACCGGCAGCTCCTGCCCTATCGGCTCCCACCAACGTCTCAGCGGCCACCGCATCCGGGACCAGTATCAACATTACCTGGAACGCGGTATCAGGGGCAAGTGGGTATCAGATCGAGCGGAGCAGCAACGGCTCTTCGGGCTGGACCCAGATCGGAACGCCGACCACGGCGCTGTACTCGGATACGGGCCTAACCACTGGTTCGACCTATTTTTACCGGGTTCGGGCTACGTCGGGTTCGGCAACATCGGGCTATTCCTCCGTGGTCAACGCAGCTACGTCGTATCCAGCCTACTCCCAGACCAAGCAGGGCATTGCCAATTTTTACGTGCATTCCTACGAGAGTCCGACCAATCCGGCTACCACTGAAGACATGCCGTTTACTAATGCCCCCAAAACGGCATCGGACTACAACTTCTCCTTTACCTACCAGAGCAATCAGGGTTCACCGGGTCAGGGAGGTATCAAGGTCAATGGCGTTCGGCAAATCACCTTCAACACCGAGGTAGCCGACGGCGGCACGCGCACCATTACGGGCACGATCAGTTTACAACAGGGCGATAACCTGATTACCTTCGAGTACGTGAGTGGCGTCTGGTACAATCCGCGCTCAATGACCATCAGCCGGGCGGCTGGGGCCTAAGAATTTGGTTTAAAAAAACAGGAAGGTTAAAATAGTCCGCTGGTGATGTACTGGCGGATTTATTTTTGCTCAAAAACGGCCAAGCCGGGCCAATGCATGGGCCATTCAAGAAAAAAGGCAGTCACGTTTTGACGCGTAACTGCCTGACTGTGAGGTGATCCCGAAGCGACTCGAACGCTTGACCGTCTGCTTAGAAGGCAGATGCTCTATCCAACTGAGCTACAGGACCATTGCTACAATCCTTGAATCATTACTATGCGAAAAATAGATTAAAAGCTGATCGCGACCTACTGTTCTATTTGTAACTCATTCAATAGATGCGTCAAAAATACGTGCATTTCTACTATTTTACAAAAATGCCCTCATGATTATCCTGCTGGCAGCCATTTCGGGAATCATTCGCTGAGAGCGTCATTTATTAACTCATTCCTACCCACTATTGATTATCTCTATTTTTCGTAGTCAGCCCTTTACAATTTTGTGCCAGTAAAACAAGGTGGTTGATGCCACAGAATACGGGTTGTCGATCGATTACTCCGCTAACATCTCCCTGCCCCATTGTCCATACTAAGCCCTAAAAATCAGCCCATTACAAGCAGTTAAGCGAATAATACCCTTACAAAATATTCACCATTAAATCACTACAAAAATGACTCAAAAACCCTCGATGGCCTTTGTTGGCGCTTCCTGGATGGCGCTGGGTGCCGGTATGTTTGGTTTCTTAATCGGCCTCTGGCGTTCCGACATGCTGCTCAATGAAAAAGGATTTTACTTCACCGTGCTGATGTACGGTCTATTCTCTGTCGTATCCGTACAGAAGAGTGTACGAGATCGGCTGGAAGGGCTGCCCGTAACAGATATATACTATGGATTGAGCTGGTTTTCTACAATTTTAGCCATCGTGCTTCTGACCGTCGGTCTTTGGAACGCCACCCTCTTACCCAGCGAGAAAGGGTTCTATGCCTTTGCTTTTCTGCTCGCGTTGTTTGGCGCCATAGCTGTACAAAAAAACACGCGCGATGGTCAATCGGCCTAGCGTCTCAATAGCCCATCGATAAGTTTGGCTTATATTTTTTTGTCAGACATACTGGCTCACCTCAACCACTTACTAATCATCCTGTTTCGTTTCATAGGTAGTCGAAAAGGGTAATTTAGAGATTGCCGTCCAATCAATAAGTTAACGATTGAGACAATTATTCCCTAAAATGGCCCCGATTGCAAACTATTGGTTCTATAGCTAGCAAGCTCTTATGGGTTAGATTTAAACGCTGGGCTCGCCATGAGGTCAGCGTTTTTTGTGCACAATCTCCTTCCATACCTCCAGGCGAATCCTGAAACTATCAGATGGATGAGTGGCCGCCTATCCAAAGAGCAGATGATAACAGGCATTTATTTATCTGTATTTCGACAGACCTCCCTATATGTTGAAAAAACCTGCAATACTGAATTAACTTACACCGGCAGATAGACGCTAAATATAGCACCGTGGTTTGGCTCGCTCATGGCTGTAATAGCCCCCCCATGATTAGTAGCCACTTTCTGGCAAATGGCCAGTCCTATTCCTGTACCGGCAAACTCTCGCTTAGTGTGCAATCGCTGAAAGACCTGAAAAATCCGATCCCTGTATTTCTCGTCAAACCCAATCCCATTATCAGCTATATCGAGGCAATAATAGGATTTTGATTGCCGCAGTATAGGTAGCGAAAGTGGTAAATCTCTGGCTAGTAGCTGACTGACTCGTATCTGAACAACAGGCTTAATACCTGGCTGATGAAACTTAATCGCATTGGATAGTAAGTTCTGAAATAGTTGTCCTAGTTGTAAGGAATCTCCATCCAGGATGGGTAATGGATCAATCTGGATAACTGCTTTTGATTCATCGATGGCAATCGACAGATTTTCCAGAACTTCACGAACTACATCGTTCAAATCGACCCGCCTATGGGCTACCTGCTGGGTCGAAATACGGGAGAAAGTGAGTAGGTCTTTGATGAGCATCGACATCCGCGAACTTGCCGACGTTAACCGATCCAGAAAGTCTTTCCCTTTATCATCCAGTGACGTAGTATATTCCTGTTTGAGAAGGGTACTGAACTGCTGAATTTTACGAAGCGGCTCCTGTAAATCATGGCTGGCCACATACGCAAACTGTTGCAGGTTGTCGTTCGAACGAATCAAAAGCTGGTTTGCTTCAGTAAGCTCTTCATTGATGGCCGTTAACTCTTCATTCGTCGATTCCAGTTCCTCCGTACGTTCCTGCACCTGCCGCTCTAGCGTAATCCGAACTTCCCGTTGCTGGGTAATGTCTTGCGCTGTGCCACTCAGTATAGACGGTCTTCCATCGGGATCGTAAAAAACACGGCCCTGTGCGTGTATAATTCGAACCTGTCCGGTAAGCTGGTTGACGATTGGGTGTTCATTTTCGTAGAAGCCGGATGAGCCGGGCTGGATAGCAGCCTCAATGGCTTCAACAACCTGCTGCTGGTAACTGGCAGGCAATGGATTATAAGCCGCATCCTGCGTTTTTGTGCTATCGGAGAAGCCAAGCCAATCCATAAACCGTTCGGAGTACGAAAACGTCCGGGTAGCTATATCCATACGCCAGGTAGCCAGCTCTGCCAACTCAATTGCTCCAAGCAAGGTGGCTTCTGCATCCTCTAACTGTTGCTTGGCCTCAACCAAATCCGTCACCTCGGCGGCTGTATTCATAACGCCGTAGATGTTACCTTCGGTATCGTACAGTGGCGTAAAACTGTAGTTGAAATAAAATGGTTGCAGCTTGCCATCTACTTCCAGATCGACACGCTGATATCGGGCGTGAAACGGAATACCTGTTTCGTAAACACGGTCAAGCTGAGCATATATTCCCTGGCTTTTCAATTCGGGCAATAGGTCGGCGTAACGCTTCCCCACTACATCAGAGCCCTTTCCCCAAACGGTAATAATAGCAGAATTGGCAAACTGAATCTGCATGTGCGGCCCTACATAAATACCGATCGGAAAAGGGGCGCTTTCGATGATACTCCGTAACGCCTGCGCACTGGCGGCTACTTCCTGCTCCGCTTTTTTACGATCCGTTATATCCTGAAGGGTGCCGTTGAACCGATATGGTATATGATCGGGAGTAAACCAGGCCTTACCTTTTGCCCGCACGATCCGTTCTTCGTTCGTAAGGGGATGGACCAGCGTATAATCAATATCGTAGTGCCCTCCTGATTCATACTGCAAGGCCCACTGAATGGCTTTTTCAACGTTCTGTCGATCTTTTTCGGCAACAACACTAGTTGCCAACGGTAAATCAACCGGCCCATCGGTAGGTAATCCAAACCATTCTTTCAGCCGTGCATTGGCCGAAAACTCATTCGAACTCGGGTCCAGATCCCAGGTCCCGAGTTCGGTGGCCTCAATAGCAAAAGCAAGCTGGTCGTTGGTTTCTTTGAGTTTCTGGACGGTTCGAACCTTCTCGGTAGTTTCGGTGCAGGTTACAAGTACACCATCAATCTGGCCATTCTCACCATACACCGGGCTATAACTAAATGTCCAGTAAGTATCTTCGAGTTTCCCATCGCGGTAGAATGGAACCAGTTGATCTTCATACCAAACCGCATCGCCAGTTGTCATCACCTTGTCGATCAACGGGCCGATAAAGGACCAGATTTCGCTCCAAACCTCTTGGCCCCGTTTCCCCAACGCCGGGTGTTTTCCTTCATGCCCAAGGCTGGGTCGATAAGCATCATTGTAGAAACAAATGTGTTCGTCACCCCAGAAAAGAAACATAGGAAATGCCGAATGCAATACAATACCCAGGGTCGTACGCAAGCTACGGGGCCACCGATCAGGGGTATCTATGGATGTTTGGTGCCAATTATACGTTCGGGTGAGTGCCCCCATTTCTCCCCCACCCTGCAAAAAGGGCAATTTATGTTCAGAATTCAATTTGTTCACAGTACAGATGTCGTTGAGTAATAAACCCTTGTACCGACGGGTATGTTTTTTTCAGATCGTTAATCAGTAGGTTATCGAACACCGTGACAGCCTATTCCAGCAAATTCATACACAGACTTAATGCTATTTCATTATTGAAACGCCGAAGATAGCGAACGATAAACGCCCAAACATGCTTCCCTGAAAACTCCTATTTAAGGGGATAATTTATTTTTTATTTTTAGATAATTGAAAACAAATACCGTATATTTATTTAATAAAATTCTATTTTGGTATCTAATAAGATATATTTTCTAATAAAAATAAATATTCTTATCTATTTAGAACTAACATCTCAGGAACCATCGGATGGGCCAATTTCACTTATGAATGTACTAATTACGGGTGGTGCTGGGTTTATAGGGTCGCATGTAGCCGATCATTTACTCACTATGGGCTGTCGGGTGCATGTACTGGATAATTTCCACACGAATTACTCACGTGAACAAAAACTTCGGAATATTCATCAAAGCCTGGGTCATCCAGCCTACTTTCTGCATGAGGGCGACATTCGGGATGCCCCTTACCTGACTCATGTATTCAGGCAAGGTCAGTTCGATGTGGTGATTCATTTAGCTGCTTTACCCGGCGTTCAGGCCTCGCTTCAGCGCCCGGATGTATACGCCGATGTAAATCTCAACGGTACGCGTACGCTACTCAACGCTATGCATCAGTCTGGTGTACGAAAACTAATTTTTGGCTCTTCCTCGTCGGTTTATGGCGATCATCCGGCTATGCCCCTTCAGGAAGATTGCCAGCATTTGTTTCCGATTTCACCCTATGCGCTTACTAAATATAAAGGGGAGCAACTCTGCCGACACTATCACCAGCAATATGGTATTGAGAGTACCTGCCTGCGTTTTTTCACTGTCTATGGACCACGTCAGCGGCCTGACATGGCTATTTATCAATTTTTAGAAGCCATACGCCAGCAACATCAGCTGACCCTTTATGGCAAAGGGACTAGCCGCGATTACACTTTTGTAGCCGATATTGTACAGGGAATCAGTAAAGCCATGTTTCGGATCGATGGTTTTTCCATTTACAACATTGGCAGCGGGAGCTATATATCGTTACGGCAGTTGATTACCCTGATGGAAGATGTGACCAATCAGAAAGCACGTATCATTCAAAGGCCGGACCGACCTGGTGATGTAGCCCATACCTGGGCTGACTTGACCAGGTCGAAGCAGAAACTGGCCTATCAACCTACCACGAGCCTATCTGAAGGTCTTCAGCAAATGGCCGACTGGCTGGCTAGCAGAAATGCACAGGCGGCATTAAGCCGTTGTTAGCGTGAGGCCAGATTCTCAAATCTGGCCTCACGCTAACAACGGCTTAATAACTAAACACTCCAGACCTCCTGAACCCCCTCTGAATACGCGTCCAGTTGCTTACGATCTTTGAGTGGTTTGGCTGGCGTACCAACACATACTTTATTGGCAGGCAGAGACTTTAACACCGACGACCTTGCCCCAACAACCGTACCTTTTCCAATCGTAACACCGGGCGCTACGTACACATCGGTTGCCAGCCAGCATTCATCTTCTATAACGACAGGCTCCGTAAAAATGGCGAAATCGGCATCCATATAGTCGTGCGAGCCCGTACAGATGTAGCTCTTTTGCGAGACTATCACATTCGCCCCAATCGTAATAGGTCCTAAGCTATACAGTACAACATCATCACCAATACGGGTTGAATCGCCAATGGTCACTTTCCACGGAAACTGCGTGTGTACAGACGGCCTGACCTGAACACGCTGACCTATAGTAGCGCCAAAACTTCGAAGCAGAAACCGACGCCATCCGTACATAAACTGAGGGGACGTTCTGAAAAATAAGGATTCAACGATCCACCAAAGCTGTACATACCAACCGGGTCGGCCACGGAAGCCAGGAGGTAACTTGAAATTATCGATCTGTTGATACATGGTCTATTCAATTAATGATACATCTTTTGTAGGATCAGCTTCACCTGTTAACTGGCTTTTGCGTTAAAAAACCCGTTTTACGAATTGTGAGCATTCCACCGAGGTTGCCAGTGAAAATAGCTCCGGTATCATAAGCCAGCTTAAGGCCCATGTTTACACTTCCCGACAAAACAAGGTTGGTTAATTCCAGACTCATAGAAAGCTGGTCGTAGGTCCTGGCCGAGTAATCAAACTCGTAATACCGACTACCTGTCGCCAGCAGCACAGCCGAAACCCGTTGAAACAATACTGCGTATGCACCCACATGTACTGATTGAACATCATTGTTGTTGACAGGCAATAGCCGATAGGCAAAACTCCGGCTGAGCCAGGCACTTTTTTTCAGTAATGCAGACGGCAAGTCGGCTGTTCGGGTGAAAATAGGCGTTCCGATAATAGCTCCCTGGTGCGTCCATCCATCCAGATACTGGCCATGGAAGAAATAATCATCCCGTCCGTAAGGCAGTTTGGTACCGCTCCTGTTGCGTGTCGTAATGAATTCGGCTGTCAGTTGCTTTAGTTGAACAACCGCCCCTGAATTTGATACGCCCGCTTTCCATCGGACACCGAAAAGACCGTCTGGAAAGTTTTTGAATGTCAAGCCCGAGTTATCTTCAAAAATATGCTGGGAATACAGAAATAGCGATGCGTTTTTAAGCTGAATGTCAAGACCTGCATCAATAGATCCCAAGTGATTGCCAATCTGATTGATGGTATCAATTGCTGAGAATTGATCGTCACTTCCTGGCTGGCCAATCGGCCATACAACCGATTTGTAGGCTTTTAGCGAACTAGGCAAATAGCCATTAGCCGACAAAAACTTAGAAACAGGGCCATCAGCCAGGGCTTTTGAGTAGCCTCCCCATTGAGCAAAATGATTGATTCCTCCATAAAATCGCACTTTCCAGGTAGGCTTCCCCACGCGTACAAAAACGGCTTTGGCATGCAGCATGACATTGTGCATCGAGTCGGTATCCGAAAACCAGCCGTGACTGAAAAAAGCATTAACGGCAATCAGGCCTTTGGTAAATTTTAGCGGAGCGAAATCCCTGGTTCCCAGTCGGATTTGTGTGATCGGCACGGCATTACCAGACCAGGCAATAGAACCAGATGTAAGGAGGGTATCGACTAATCCATGAATCTCTTTCTGCCGCCCTATGTACAGCTCGCCATGTCCCAGACGAACAGCCACGTAAGCTTCTGGCAACACCAGCCGTGAAGCGGAATTCAGGTTACCAACAACCTCAATACCTGCTTTAAGGTAGGGTTTATGGGCCTGGCGAGGATTGCCCCATAAACCCGTGACACCCACTGTGCCAATTCCGGCAGGAAATTGCCAGGGAACCGTCCCAAACTGATTCGACCGCATCCAGAAAGGAGAACGCCCATTTGTAGATACCACGCCACTGAGCTCAGCCCGATACCGGATTCCGGCCGTCATCGTTGTGTCGTACGTGGGTCGATTCTGGAACTGAGCCAACGAAGGTATGCCAACCAGTTGTATACAAACGAGATGAATTGCCCGAAAAAGAGATTGCTGCCGTTTCACCATAACGTTTGAAACACGAATAATTTGTTCAAGTCGTAGCCCCTTACACCTGCTCGGCAATGAGTGGTTCTGATACCGGATTAATTATATTGACCATCTGGGCTTCAAATTGCTGAAGGATCTCATCTTTACTCAGATTTCGTCTGGCATACGCCCTGGCGTTTTCCCGATAGACTGTCCGGTCAGAACGAAATGCCCGGTCAATCCCTCCGATCAAAGCCTCTAATGAATCAGGCTCGATCAGTATACCCATCTGCTCACTAGCTACCACCTCATGCAGGGTAGTACCTGGCACAGCCGACACTAAGGCACAGCCACCAGCCGCCAGAATTCCAGTCAATTTAGAGGGCAACACCAGGTCAGAAGCCGATTTTTTTTGTAGGACCAGATGAATATCAGCAGTCGCCAATAGAGCTGACAATTTTTCATAAGGCTGTAACGGATGGAAAAATACGTTGGTCAGCTTATACTGCTGTACCAGTGCTTCCAGACGCCCCTTACCCCCACCCGATCCAAAGATCAGGAATTTCATATCTGGCTTATGAGCAAAATGCTTAGCCGCTTCAACAATTAACTCCAGCCCCTGTTTTTCGCCAATACTTCCCGAATACAAAATCACTTTATCTGTTTCTGTTAATCCTAATTCGGCTCGCAGTGATTCATGTACAGGCAATGGTTTCACAAAACCCTCATCGACCCAATTCGGAAACAGAACACAATCCGACTGCGTAGATTTTTTTTCGGTTACTTTCCGAATCATTCCTTCACTTATAGTCGATACCGTTTTACAACGTTTTAAAATGAAGCGTTCGGCACTAAACAATAGATTCAGGAATTTTTCGCTTTTTATCATGCCCATTTCTTTGGCAATATCAATCTGTAAATCCTGAATATGGAGCCAAACGGGTACATTTCGTACTATTGAATAAAGCACAGGAAAAAAACCAATATGGAAGGGAGGAGCTACACAAATAACGACGTCGTATCGTCTCGAGAAAAACAGACGAATCCAATAAAATAGACTACTCATCAGGAATGAAAAGTCGAGTAGCATCCTACCTGATGCAGTTACTTTTTTGGGCACATAGATCGGGCAACGGCGCACCGTTACACCATCGACTATTTCTGTAAACCAGCCCTTATTTTTATAATCAGAACGTACTTTCCATTCAGGATAATAAGGCATTGGCATAATTGCCTCCACCTCATGCCCTTGTTGCACCATCCAGGCAGCCATTTCCCCCGAATATTTACCAACGCCAGTCAGCTCGGGAGCGTATAAAATTCCATAAATAAGTATTCGCATAAATAAGATTTCATGAAACTATCCTGGCAGGTGTTTCTATTACTTATGTATTGGTTCAATTATTTAACTGAGTGTAGTACCAGCAACACCCGTATAACAAACCCAGAACCTTATACAGCCTATTAAAAAGCAGTGATCACATCCGTAAATCGACGGACTGAATTTTTGATGGAAAAATTATATTCAAACGTACTTCGAGCATTTAGCCCCATATTGCATTTAGTCACATCGTCAAGAGTTAAAAATTTCTCTAACAACTCTTTGGTGCCATCAAGCGTATCATCTACAATAAACCCGGCATTCCCTTCGGTAATTTCCCGCCATATATTGACCTGACTTGTCGTTAAAACAGGCTTTCTACAAGCTAATGCTTCAACCAGCGCAATGCCAAAATTTTCCTGATGACTAGGTAAGATAAATGCTTCACATCCATAAAAAGCACCCCATTTTGATGGGCCGGAAAGCATCCCCGGAAAAAAGACCTGTCCTTTCAAATTAGCATGTTCAGAAACCAGATCCAGCATTTTTTCTCCATAAGCTGTATCCAAGCCCGGGCCAGCAATAACAAGCTTAGGTACCTCTTTTCCTCTCGATGTATAGTCAGTTAAAACCATCGAATATGATTTGATCAAGAGATCAATACCCTTCTTATAATTAATACGGCTCAGAAAAAGGAGATAAGGCTTATTTTTAACCTCTGGACATTTTGCATAAAAAGCGGCTGACATACTGTCTGAAAAGACAGGAGGTTCTTCAATGCCATACCCTACATTTTTCGTATTTTTAGGATGATACGAACTAAATGTATCCCTGGCCAACTGAAGCTCCTCCTCACAGGTAAACAAAAGGCAGTCGGCATCATTTACAACATTTTTTTCGAGAAACTCCCAATAAAACCAGTTCCGAATAGCCTTTAATTTTCGAGTAGATGTCTTTTGAAAATACGGGTCCAGCATACCGTGTGGCATCACAAAGATTTTCAACTCTTTACTGGACGTTTTTTTATAACTCTTAATTGCCTTCCAGGCACCGTAACTGGGGTATAACCATAACCCGTTTATAATTACGGCATCGAAACGATCAAGGTTTTCCTTCAGCCATGGAATCAATCGAGAGCCATATTGCCAGCGGCCTACTTTTGGGCCAAGTGCATGAATACGAAATGAATCTTTTCCGAGGTAATCTGCTGAAGGATCATCAAGACAGGCAACTTCTCTATAAATCCCTAATCGCTCTGATTCTTCAATAACATTTCGAATCCCCTGACAGGGACCTCCCATTGCCGGGTCCATACTGTTAATTACATGGAGAAGTTTCATGGTCTGGTCAATTATAAATCTGTCATTGTAAAAACAAGGCGCTACTTATTAAATTGCCTCGCTGGTATTAGCTCATACAGTCGTTAGAGCAGGATAAATCGGGTAGTATAAACCTACTCTTTGCACTTACGAGGATTCTGTTTATAACGCTTCTAAGAATTTTATCAAACTAGTTGCCTGGCTATCCCAAGTTTTTTTCTGAAGGATTTTATCACAATCAACAGCAATTTTTTGCGTTTCTTTATCTGTTAATTGTACTGTTTTTTGCATAGCTGTAACCCAGCTCTCAGGTGAAGAATCGGACGGCTGGACTAATAAACTGTTATATTCCGGTGAAATACCTGGCATAGTAGGCCCAATAATAGGTTTACGGTATTTTATATAGAATAGCAGTTTAGAAGGGAATATCATATTATTCGTTGTGTGACCCAACTCCCGAGGATTCAGAAACGCAGTAGCTTTACTACAAGCCTCATTCAGTTGTTCATCAGGAACAAATCCATGAAACCGAACCCTGCTATCTATTGCTACCAGTTTATCCAACGCCGAATTACTCCGCTTACCGTAAAAATCAAAATAAACATCTTTATCAGGCATAATTTTTATGGCTTCGATCAACTGATTAATCCCACCATATTCTTCAAGTTTCCCAGCATATATAAATACTTTTTCTGGCGCTTTTGTTGTAGTTGGCAGTGTGCCACTCCAACCAGCATCTAAATGAAGTTTGTTTTCTACAGGTGCATTACAATATCCCCACCAGGACAGGAAAACACTACCTTTTGACCGTTGAGTCGTTTGAAGAAAAGTAGCCCAGTTATCAACAGTTGGATCACTAAGATCCAGGACAATATTGACCCAAGGAATATCTGGATACTTCCGACTAATTTTATCTAATGCCTCAGTATAATAAGAGAGTGGGTTATAATTTAATATAGCTATTGGTCTGGTCCCTTTTCGAAGCTCATCTTCAATAACTTTTTCCAGCGAGAACGCGATTGATTTCGGACGAATCCAGGGTAAATTTAGATACCGAACTAACGTTTGATCAAAACGTTGTTCCAGATAAGTTGATTTTCCAGGAAACAATTTTCCTTTGGGGAATGCAGAATCCCAAATAGGGGCATAGGTTTTTATAGCTACATTATTTGCCGATAAAGCCGAGAGAAGCCCGTACGACCATTGAGTTGCCGCAGCCGATTCACCAACATAGTGTTTTAATCCTTCATAATTCAGGATAGATCCACACCAAAATATAAGAGGTTTTTTCATTATCAATCTCTATTTTAGTACAAGCTCTCCAGCGTATTTTTCATCTAATACATTTCCGACAACACGGGCTGGATTTCCAGCTACAATACTAAAAGCAGGTACATTTTTTGTAACGATAGATCCCGCTCCTATTACTGCCCCATAGCCAATTGTTACCCCTTTTAAAATAATAGATCTTGCCCCAACAAATACCTGATCTTCAATAATCACCGGGGCTTCTGCAATGTGATAGCGAGAATGGCGTAAATCAGGGTGAATACCATGAGAATCATTATCGGTAATTAGAACACCACTACCTAATAAAACCTGGTTGCCAATTGTAATTTTATGCCCACATGAAATCGTAGCTCCCGACATACCCACTCCATTACCAATGGTGATCGTAGCCCCTGGCCGAACAGCTTTGATAATAACTTTCTGAGATACACCCAACGAATTATATCTGGGATCACTACAGGCAATCCAGTCTTTTCCTATTGAAATTTTTGCCTTTCGATGTACCTGGATTAATGGTGTACGGTATAACCTCCACGAAGAGTGCCATGCGTTCAATTTCCAGTAACAGTAAATAATATCTCTGGGAAATCGCCAGGAATAAAGAATTGTCCTTATTCGTTCTTTTGCAGTCTCACTTATAGCCATGGTTTTCTGCTAATTTTTCAACAAAAACAGATGGTTCTGCTACATATTTTGAAAGTGTACGTAGTGTTTCATCAGACATATTCCACCAATTGGAATTCAGTAATTTATCCAATAGAGCTGGCTCAAACCGATACCGAATTATTTTTCCCGGTACTCCTCCTACAATTGCATAGGCCGGTACATCTTTCGTGACAACTGCACCGGCAGCTATAATAGCTCCGTGCCCAACCTTAACCCCTCCCAGAATGATCGCTCGCGCCCCAATCCATACGTCTGAACCAATTTGAACAGTTGGTTTATCCACGAATTTGTGTATACTTCCAAACCAATTCGCCCCTGACGATTCAGACGAATAGAAACCAGGATAAGTTGATACAAAATCAACAGGATGTGAACCTAATCCACAAATAACCTCGGGTCCAATACTGGTAAAAGCACCAATTTGTGTTCTGGAAAATTGACAGTTAGTTCCAACATAGGTATGCCGATCTATTTTGCAATCACCGACCATACTACCTGGCAATATTTTTACGCCATCAGCCAGCATCGTATCCAATGAAACAGTTGCTGAAAAGGCAATATGAGCTTTTGGATATTTATAGTTTAAATAAACGTAGCGAGCGAAACGTTTTAAAAAAGCTTTCATTATTCTCACCAATTAGATTTTTCTCTTTCCCTGTATTTAATTGGCAACCTGCAATTCTGTCATCTTCTCTACATATCTATTTTTTGTATCTATAATTACCGGCATTAAATTCACTTTAACACAAGTAATCATAAGCCCCCAGAATACTAATAGATTATAGACATGAAAAAACGGCAGTCCAAAAACAAACCCATCTAAAACTTTAATAAGTATTAGTTCTGAAAGAGCTTTATAGATAGGATCATTCGTTTGAACATATAGCCCCTTCAAATAGCTACGGGCTCGCATGAGAGAATACAAAAAGAAAAGAACATATGGCAATCCCCAGCGAAACACTTCCTGAGCCCATCCGATTTCGATGGTACTTCGCCGAACCAGCGTACTGCTACTTACTTCAATAGTTGAATCATAAGTCCCAAATAGGCCATGTCCAATAAGCCAGTCGATATAATTTGCTTTTCCAAATGCATCGACTAATAGAGTCGATCTTGAGTTCCCCTCCCAATAAAATAATTTTGTAACGTCAAAATCAGTAAGAAAATCGTCAAACGTTTTTATTAACGAATCGAATTGATACTTTTCTGCTACTGATTGATCTCGAACTTCTGAATTTTCCGTAAAGAAAGAGAAAGCTCCAATCGAGTATCCTACAGTAAGCAGTACAAATAGTGTTATCCCTAATTTGCGTTTACCTAAATGAAAAATAGATCTATAGGCAAAAAGGGCAATGTAAAATCCAACCAGTGTATATGAGCGAGACCATATTTTAGCCGCTATAAATAGCAAAAGAAATATAGCCGACCAGCCCCAAAGCAAATACTTTTCATTTCTCGGATAGAGAGCCAGCATTGAGATTGGTATCAGGCAGTTATTCAATGACAAATGCCCAATCCATATATTATAATCAGGGATCAGTACCAGGCTTGTATAGATCAACGCTACACCAGCTGGAAGTGCAATTATTGAAAATTTAAATAATTGCCTGAACGAAGTCCCCATTCGGGTTGCCAGCGCCATGTTCAGGCCATATAATAACAACAGGTAATAACTCCCTTCCAGTATAAATCCATCCGTAAAGGTTTTAAACTGAAAATCGACAAATACATCCGTTGTTATTCTAATTAATGGATAGCCCAGGGTGATTAAAAGTAGCGGAATGGCTTTTTTCCACGTTATTATAGTTTTATACTTATAAACATTGATAGATGAAATAATTGTTAGTATCAAAATACCAGCTGCTGCTATATATTTCAATGTGTTAATACTCAAAATAACCCCAATCCAGGTTGATACGGAGCATAGCAAAATGCTGGTTAAAAAATAATAGATTGTTTTATTTTCTCGTTTCATGCCTTTAGCTATTTTCCAGAACTTTTGGTTGTACAAAAAAACCGGCGTGCGCATTTTCGTATTTACCGCTTAGAACATTCAAATAGCTTCCGATATCAATAACGGGGCAATTTAAATGCTTCAGATCAGCAAGCACTCTTGCGGCTCCAATACCAGCAGCAACCAATACAATATCGGGTTTTATACGAGGCCTTATTAAGGTATAATCATCCTTTAGTGCTGAGGTTGGAGAGCACCGATAAAAATCATAATTAGCGACCCCAATCTTATATAGCCTTTTACCTAAAGCCTCTTTTTCTGGATTATCCAGCCCAGAGATTACCAGTACATTTCTGCCTATCAATAATCGATCAGCATTATTGGCAATTATGGCCTGAGCAAAATGAAAAGGGATATAGTTTTCTCTGTTTAGCTGTACACCTATTTTTTTAAATAGGTGCTCCATATTTCTATTATATTCAACAAAGGCATTCAGTCCGTTATTATTCCAGTATATAGCCAGTTTACCTTCTGATGATATAGTTTTAATGCACTTCCCTAATATGGCTTGTAATTGTTTTTTTTCTGTACTAGAGTAGCTCTCGCCCCATGACGTTTTCCAGGGTGACTTAAACAGTTCGTATTTTATATATTTCAGTAAGCTCAGAAAAGGTTTATTCTTCCAGTTTATCTGATAGCCAAATAAGAATCGCATTTCACCATCGGCAATTCGATAAACTGGAAAATATCTTTTACCGATCGCCGAAAATACCTCCTTACGAAAATCGGAGAACCATGCTTCGCAAGTTGTCTCATAAAAAGAAATAGCCTCTAAGCGGTTTCCATAAACAAGCTTACCTTCGCCGTTACTAAGTGTATCCAGATCGATGAAGTTTATCTTATTCATTCTGTATGGAGTTAAATTCAGGGAGAAATAATCCTAATTATATAGTATGTACTTTGTACTATACTTTCTTAAGGAGAGAACCAAATGAATTTCGGGCAGATCGACTACGATTAATCGACTAGTGGCATTAGCGAATCGCCATTAGGCCATTCTCTTCAGCACTAGATTTTTAATGGAACTTATTTCAAGAAGTATACCTCTGAAAAATGATATCCAGGTATCTTCTGTGAGTATTAACGAGTTTTTTATCACATATGGGATTAAGACCAGATCAGCTACAATCGTTGATAAGGCAGCTCCTTCAATTCCCTGAAAATAGCATAAGACGATACAGGCAATGAATCCGACCAAGGTAGATAGTAAATACCTGATCGCTAATCCTTCATGTTTATTGCTAGCAAGATGAACAACGCTACTCGTAAACCATACGGCATTAAATGGAATTGGAATCAGGAAAATAATCAATAAATGATTGGAAATCGTTATATCCTTTCCTACCCACAAACCATACAGATCTTTTCCGAAAAACATTAAAAAGATAGTCCCAATACAGGCTCCAATTATTGAAACGCCTACCCCTAATCGGTGCAGTTTAGAGGCCCTTCCCATATCATTACTACCAAACAGGTGGCTCATTTCAGGCCAAATAGCCTGATTAACCAATTCCATGGCCTGGTTAATGGTACGGATTAAGGTTCGGGTTGTGCCAAAAACTGTTACCGCATAAGGCCCTAAAATAGCTTGAATGATGAGCAGGTTTCCTTGAAAAACAAGCGCATTCCCTAACGGAAAAGCCTGAAATGCCATACCTTTCCAGAATAAGTCCCTGAATCGGGATGGTTGCACATCCTTTATAGAGAATGTTAAAAGCGGCATGCTTTTTCTACTCAAAAACTGGTATAGCCCCAGGAAAAGTACCGTTGAACCCAATACTGCAAGACCCAGATAATCGAACCGGGTTGTGTACCGCAGCACAATAACCATCAATAGTAACTCCACCCATGGCATAAAACTTCCAATTAATACCGATACATGGGCTTTCCTGGCGGCTCGAAATCGGCTGTAGCTTACATCAATCAGAAATGAGACAAAGACAGAAATAGCTAACCAGTAAACTGCTTTTGAAATTTCATGTTGGCTCTTCTGCCCTATAAAACCGTCCCATGGAATCAGGGGCACCACTATAGTGGCCAACAGGCCCCCAACTACACCAATTATCGTGATTAACGTCAGCGTTGTCGAATAGACTTTTCGGGCTTTATCAACTTCATTCGCGGCCAGTAGCATCGACATTTCATTGGCAGCTACATTACCAAATCCAAAATTTGCTAATCGTATCCAGGCCGGAAGTGATGCTAATACCAACCAGCGGCCATAATCTTCTACCCCTAATGCTGAGATAAGCAGCGGTACCTGTACTAATCTAAACAGTACATTTGAAAGCTTACCCCAAGTACCTGCGCCTATATTTTTAATGATGCTTCCTTTAACAGACATTGTCCTTAATCAATTGTAGGCTGATTTGAATTGGCATCTACAGATAATATCCAACAATCAATTCTCCCAAATCTGCTGCTTAGCGGTGTTTGAGCACATATGACACGAAGGCGACTTTACGCTGATAGATGGTTTGAACCAGTCTTAACTCAGCCATTTTTTTGTGCTTTTTTTCTCACCGTAGGCATAATTATAGCCATAGCTATAACTGTAGTATTCTTCATCGCCCCCACCAACTGCATTTAACACGATGTTGAGTTTGTTAAAGCGCTTCTCCTGGTGAATTGTTTCCACCATTTTCATGTAGCTTTTGGGCGTTAAATCGTGGCGAACAATAAAGAGCGTGGCATCTGCAAATGGCGCAATTAACTGAGCATCTGTCACCAGGCCGATTGGTGGTGCATCGATGATGACATAATCGAAATGCTGACGTAATTCCTGAATGAGCGTTTCCAGCCGTGGGCTGCTCAACAATTCAGACGGGTTCGGCGGTATGGGTCCCGACGTAATAATGTAATAGTTTTCTGTGTTGGGAATTGGCTGTATGATATCCTCAATAGCGGCCTCACCAATCAAATAATTACTGATACCTATGCCAACCGGGAAGTTTTCCAGGGAATGGCGAAGACGGGGTTTCCGTAAGTCCATTTCCAGAATAACCGTACGCCGACCAACCAATGCCAGACTGGCACCCAGATTCAGGGAAATGAACGACTTCCCTTCGCCACTAATACTCGACGTAAACAAGAGTGCCTGGCTGCCTTCTCGGCTCTCCCGCAAAAACTGAAGATTAGTGCGTAAAGCACGGATCTGCTCGGCAATAACCGATTGATTACGAGCTTCTACAATAATTGCCTGGGTGTTTTTATTCTTGATCACTTCACCAAGGATGGGCACATTCGTCCCTTCTTCTACGTCTTTCCGTCGCATGATACGGTTGTTCATGGCGTCGCTGGTGGCAAGCACACCTACGGGCAACAATAAGCCAAGAAAAGCGAACAGAACGTAGGTACTCGGCCGATCGGGCTTAACAGGTTTTGCATCGCTACGGGCTACATCCACGGTACGCGAATCTGAAATGGTCGATGCAAACGATACAGCCGTCTCTTCCCGCTTCTGGAGCAGATAGGTATACAGGTTGTTCTTGATAGCCTGCTGGCGGGTAATATCCATTAAGGCCCGTTCTTTTGTCGGAATACTCCGAATAACGCCTTCCATCTTCGTATTCGTTGCTGCGTATTGCTGCTTAGCCGTTGTCAGCATGGCTTTCATCGTAGCTACGTTATCGAGAATGCTGTTTTTAGTAGCGTGTATCTGGCTATCGATCGTTTGTAATACGGGGTTCTGATCCGAAGTCGTCCGTGCCAGCATATCCCGTTGCGCTTCCAGTTTAGTAACATTTTCGATCAGTGCCAGCAACGTAGGATCGCTAAGGCCCAGGGTAGCGGGTGTACCGGCCCGGTTGCCCGGCTGTTGCTTTATATACTGCTCCAGATCGTTTAAAGCCCCTAGCTGAATGGTTACCTGATTAAGCTGAGCATCATTTTGCTGAACTGTTTTCAGAAACTCCTCTGCCTGTACGCCCAGATCGGTAATGCCCTGCGCCGATTTATAGGCTTCTACACCCCGTTCAACAGATTGCAACTCATTTGAAATAAGTTTCAGCCGCTCGTCAATAAAGTTCAGGGTATTGGCGGCCACCCGGTTTTTATCCAGTATGGCGGCTTCGTTGTACACATCGATCAATCGATTGAGTATCGCTTCTCCTTTATCGGGAACAGCTGTTTCCAGGGTCAGCATGATCACGGTCGATGCTTTACTAGTCGGTTCAGCCTTGAGTTTCTTAACTAGGTCACTCACCAGTTTCGTCTGTCCCACTACCGATACATACACAGGCTCGTTCTTACTGGATACAGGCCGACGGGTAAAAAGACGAATGCGACCATAAGGCGTTTGTACACTGCTGTTCAGAGGATATGGCTTGTCGTTGAGAGTAAACGTCTGGTTATCATTGAAGCGGATCGTCAGATAGTCGTCGTTGTAAAGTGATGGCGTTACCTGTTCTACAATGAATCGTATCGGTGATTTTTCGTAAATTTCCCGCTTGCCATAAGGCGTATCCTGATAATAAAATACATTAAGATTCAGTTGTTTAGCAACCCGGTCCATCAGGGTATACGATTTCAGAATCTCAATCTCATTTTCGACTACCTTTTTGGGCGCAAAAATCTCCAGTTCCTTCAGAATATTTTCCTGATCAAGTCCTTTCTTTTCATCCTTGATCAACAAACTAGACTGGCTTTTATAACTGGGAGCCTGATAACGTAGGTATATATACGCAGCTGCCAGCATTAAGCCAATAGACAGTACAAACCAATACCAGTTGCGCAGATAACGAAAAACAATCGCTCGTAGGTTAATAGCATCACTATCGACATTCTGATAGGATACGTATGAATAATTATTGCCTGGATTGTTCATTGGCGTTGAATATTTTTAGATAACATATGAAGAACAAGCTTACCATGCATTCACATTTTCACTGCCATTCAGCATGGGTTTGACGGTCAGCCAGCACAGTTTTAAATCGACCAGCAGTGACTGACGCTTTGCGTAATGCAGATCGTATCGGACCCGATGTCTCATCTTGATCATGGCCTCCGTCTGGCCACGGGCACCGCGCACCTGAGCCAATCCCGTAATACCGGGGCGTATGGCATACCGTTGCGGGTAATTGTCGATTTCCCGCCAGAACATATTGTCTAATTGAATCGGGTGCGGCCGGGGACCCACTACACTCATGTCGCCCATCAGTACATTCCAGAATTGCGGCATCTCATCCAGGTTCGTCCGACGTAGGAAAGCGCCCATTGGGGTTACGCGGGGATCGCCCATTTTAGCCTGCTCGAATTCCGAATTCTTCTTGAAATACATTGTCCGGAATTTCACGCATCGAAAGACCCGGCCATTACGCCCTGTTCGAAGCTGGATGTATAAACCAGGCCCTGGTGAGGTTGCCCAGATAATGAGGCCAAGCACGGGAATCAGCCAGGAAAGAACAAACATACAGACCAACAGCGCCACAACAATATCAAAAACCCGTTTACCATACTGGGCATACCAGGTTTGATCTGTCATCCCGGCCACACGATCTCCGACCTGTTCGGGATCTACTTTTGGAAAAATAGAGGAGTCTAACGAAATCATGTATAGGTTGAATTAGTATGGAGGTATACTATCAATACACTTAAGTACAACTCGTATTAACGCGTGACGATAATTGCGATAAAGGAAAGCGCACTCAATGCCATAGGAATAATCTGATACATCCGATCAGCGGAAGCCGCCCGCGATTGACCTGGCTCTACATACACTACATCGTTGGGATGCAGGTAATAATAAGGAGACTGAAGAACACTACGTTTGGTTAAATCAAGTTTGTTGTACGTACGCTTCCCATTCTCCTGACGGATCACCATGACGCTGTTTCGTCGGCCAAATATGGTCAGGTCGCCAGCAAGTCCCAGCGCTTCGGGTAAGGTAATCTGCTCATTGGTAATATTATAGAGAGACGGTCTATGGACCTCACCCAGTACGGTTATGCGGAAGTTTAGATTTCGAATACTGACCGTTGGCTCTTTGAGATAAATCTTAAGCTTTTCCTGAATCATATCGGCGGCCAGTACATTGGTCTTTCCGGCTACTAATACCGGGCCTATCATGGGCAATACGATGGTTCCGTCGGCAGCGACCAGATACCCCGAATTGGCTGGTAATGGGGTTGTCTGTTGATACCCATACGTTCCGGTACGATCAGCAGCCGTAATGGGCGCATAGGGATTAAAAAACGTAGTTGCTTCTGGATTTAGGCTATTTACCTGAACTGATAATAAATCACCTACTTGAATGGCCGTAACGTACGGTTGGGCGAGTACACTATCGGCGACCATTGGATCGCCCTGGAAGTAGGCTAGTTTCTTAGGTGTTACACAACTTACTAACGATACCAGTACGAAAAAAGCAAGCAGCCGGGCTGGAATAACAACAAAACTTCCTTTAGAATCAGGAAGCATGTACAGTCTTTTCATCATGAGTGAGCGTAAGGTTGAAAAAGGATGCATTCATAATTTCTAGTAGTTTATGTGGATGTTCAGTTCAAAGATAATATGTTACCATTTTTAAAAAAAGTTTTCTTGAATATATTTTTAAATAAAAGTAATATATAACTATTATTACGCTATTTAAAAGTATAATATTTTATTTTTATAATAAAACTTAAAATTTTATATTGATTTATAATTCAATTTAAAATTAATTATAATATAAATCTTTTTAATTATTATAAACTTATTTTTTATTAAATATTTACTATTTTCATACTTCGTAAACATAAATGACATTTATTAAGGCTACTTCTACCTGCTTGTCATAGGGTGTATTATAAGGTCATACCCACTAGTGCCTGAAAATTTTTAGTGTTTTCACCATACGCTTTAACAGCTACCCCGGTTGTGAACCCACTAGCGAACCGATAAAGCAATCCATATTTCTGATACGTGGCGGGTTTATAACCAAAGGGTCGAACTACATTCCAACCCATGTGGGCTGTGAATGCAAAATGACCCTGCCAGAACTCGTACCCTCCCAATACCGTAACCTGCCGATAAGGCTGATAATGGCCTGTCCAACGTAAAATCTGCTCTTTAAAATAGCGATCATCCAGCAGCTCAATTCCTCCTGAGATAACATGTGCCTGTGTCAGATGGTAGCCCCCAATGAAATTCAGACCAAAGATGGGATAGCCTCTTTCCGGTTCTTTATCGGTCGCTTCAAGCACCTTTACAGAGGCCATGGCGAGCCCTCGAACCATCCAGCGTTTACCAGACTCCGAAACATGACTATAACGAGGAGAGAGCACTGCTTTACCCGTGTAGTAGGTTAGCCCAACCGTTGCCGATGGAATATTCAATCCTTCGTTGGGTAGCCTCACCCCGGCATTGGATATATGTTTGTAATCGAACCCAGCCAGTATCTTCCAGTGGCTGGAAATGGCATAGCGACTAAATAAGCCCGTGCCAATAAGTCCATTAACAGGCGTTCCAAATGCCCTGTTTCCCGGATTGGTTACTGCATCATAAGAACGCGAAACATACGTAATCCCAGCCAGTGCACGAACCGATACATCCCATCGCACACGATGAAGCAGGAGAGGTTCAAAGAATAACCCTGCTCCAACTGACTGGCCTAAGGCTATGGGGTTCCGAAATGAATAGGCATTTAGAAACGCCCCGGAACGATACAGGCAATGACACTGCTCCCAGGCCTGCTGGCTCGTGTGCATGCGGTTATAGCGTAACTCAAAACCAACTGGCGCCTGCGTAGCTATAGGGACGATTCGACTGGAGACATAAAGTCCCGCCAATAAGTTGAGCCCTACCTCTCGCTCATCCGTCGCTTCATTCACCTGCCCTAAAGCAATAGACAACGTACACAGGGCTACAGTAACCCCAATGAAGGCAAGCCTAAACATGTATGTACCCTGCTGAAATCGCATCGTTGAAGAAAACGCTGACTACTTTTTTGGTTATATGCCCTAAGAATAAGAGTGGTATAGCTGCCGTACGAGGGCATTGCTTGGTAGAAGATGTGCTTTAAGCGCCTAAACAGGATTTACTAATGAAATACTTGAAGGAAATACATTTTTTCATATTTATAAGCCTATAATAGAGAACCGTTTTAAGATATTCTTTGCTATATTCGAACTAATAGTTAACTTTTCAAACTTTTAATCTATATTTTATTAACAAATATAAATATTGGTAACATTATTTGATTCATATTTAATTAATGCACTATGTCTTTATCTATAGCAATAATGACCTATTTAGTAGGGTTTAATCAACCTGCCTTTGCGACTCATGTTCCTCCAGACTCGTTACGCCGAGTCCAGCCTCAGCAATCCATTAGCGCGTACGTAGGCACAACAGGACCTGGCCTTTTATACAACCGGGTACTCAGTCAGTCCAATCGGTTAACCCTGCGTGTTGGAGGCCAGTATGCTGCGTATCGACAAACCGTTCGTCTGAAAGCCTCATCTGACTCCTATATACAGATCAACCCCGACATTACGATTGGTCTGGCATTAGCCTCGCTGAAATGGCATCCTTTTCAGAAAAGTTCATTTTTCATTACGGGTGGAGTGGGGTATACCTGGCATCCCGACATGCGCTTCACCCTTAGCGCAGAAAACAAACTGGACCTGGATGGTCTCGTGATGACGCCAGAGGATGTGGGCATCGTTACTATTGGTTTTCGATGGCACCCAGTTGTCGGTTACTTAGGCTGGGGATTTGGTCGTAGTTTCCCCAATAAACGGTTTGGCGCAGGGGTCGAAATGGGCGTCTTTTACCTGGGCAAGCCATCGGTTAACCTTGATTATGAAGGCTTTCTGGAAACCACCACAATTGATGAACAAGTACCGATTGTAGAGCGCAATTTATCGAACTATCGCTATCTCCCTACCCTCAACCTGACCCTTTCGTATACGCTTATCAATGCACGGAAACGTATTCAATTGGTCAATTAGACCTCGCTTTTCCGATTGTTCATATTCTCCTGCTCGCTTTGTCCATGTACATTCGATATCTCCTCTATTGTTTACTGATAGGCCTGATGAGCCTTGAATCCTGTAAAAACCCACTCGATGGTGTCAAACTTGGCTTGAAAGACCCTATTGACGCTGGTGTGGTCGAATGCCGCTTTTTTGATCCGGCCAACAAACCACTGCCAACCAATACTCAGGTAAAGATGGCGGGACCAGATGCAGCCCAGGTTGTAACAACGGTAAACACAACCCGCTATAAAATCAACAGCAACGGTATTTTGCTGGCCGCCGTATCGCCTGATGCTTCCGGGTCGGTTTCTTCTCAACACCCTTTTCGCTTTTCGGTAGTGGCCGAAGCTCCCGATTACTTAACGATTATACAGCCTTTCGTACTAACCAACCTGAATCGGCAATCCCGTTCGCTACGCTGGATAAGTTTGCAAAACCCACCACCCACTCTTGCAGCTGCCCGAACTAATGGATCGGCTAATTCAGATGGCACTGTTAAGGCGGCCTTTACCACTACCACCACGCAGCGAACCATCGATACCGACCATGCTACAGTAACAATTCCTACCGGAGCGAAACTGACCGACCGCGATGGACAACCCATAAGTGGTGACCTGACCCTGGCGGTTATCCATACAAACGCCCGAAGCGATTATGCTACGGCTTACATTCCCGGTGGTGGTGTGATGACGAATGTTAACGGTCGTAATGGTGCTCCATCGCTTGGGAACATTCGTGTATTATCCATTGCCGGTTCAGTAACGATACAACTGTATAACAATCGCTTCGATCTGGTCCGAACCAGTTCACAACCGATTCCCTGGACTATGGAACTAAATCCGGGCACCTATAATGTAACGGCTGGGCGGGCGATCCAGGCAGGTGACTCCATCCCATTGTATAGCTTTGACGACTTTACGTACCGATGGCAGGAAGAAAAACCGGGCGTCATAAAACGGAATCCACAAACCAGTCGTCTGGAGTATCAGGCTACTGCGCCTTACACAGCCGGCTATGTAGTGGGCTGGGGCGAATCGATCTGTTCAGTAGGACCTGTCTTTAAGGTAAGCAGCAAGTTGGCGAATGTCGATGTAAATTACCTCTGCAAACTGATCGATGTATCGACGGGTCAGCAGACAGCCAGTTTTTATGCGAATGTCAATAATGGGTCGGTCATCAGCATTTACAATCAGTCCCGAAACCGACAGCTGAAGCTGCAAGTATTCGACGAAACCGATGCCTGGGGCAAAGGAGCCAAAGGGGGATTGATCGCAGAATCAGGCCCTGGCGCAACCTGCGATCCGACCCCAGTGGCTATTAACCTGGCCCCCCTCCCAGTGCCGCCAGTTATGGATTTAGAATTTACCTTTTCCTGCCCAGGCGGCACTAAACTGGACGAATCCTCACTGCCATCTTTAATCAAAACCCAGTACAGCGAGGTCGGAAAAGAAAACTGGCACGACCTGATTACGGCAACCCGCTACCAGCGAAAAGTAGCATCGTACAAACTGCAAATTGGCCGATACTATGACTTCCGGGCCAGTACCGATGGCGGGGCAACCTGGCCGCTTCGACAAGATAACTATCTGGTCGACAAGCCCGAATGGACGCTTAAAATCAAGGCTGAAATGTATTGCAAATAAGCCAATCTCCCTACTCATGAATCCCCCCCCCTACTTGTCAATCGTTGTCTGCGTGTATAATGAAGCAGGCAACTGTCAGCCACTAGTCCGGCAACTACAACAGTCTTTATCGGCTTTCGATTATGAACTGATCTATGTGAACGATGGCTCTACAGATCAAACCTTACTTGAACTGCGAGCCCTGGTACACGATCGACTGCGTATTCTGGACTTGCAGAAAAATTACGGCCAGAGCGCAGCACTCCAGGCCGGAATCGACGCGGCTCGTGGGGAGTACATTGTGACTATGGATGGTGATTTACAGAACGACCCCACCGATATTCCGCAGATGCTGACGCTGGCTATAGAAGGCGATTATGATCTGGTAGCGGGTATCCGTGCTCACCGACAGGACAATGCCCTTCTGCGGAAATGGCCCAGTCGGCTCGCGAACGGCTTAATTGCCCGCACAACCGGCATACGCTGGACCGATTACGGATGTACGCTGAAAATATTCCGGGCCGATCTGGCCAAGCGGCTGAAGATCTATGGCGAGTTGCACCGCTTTATCCCGATTCTGGCTTATCTGGAAGGGGCTCGCATGATACAGGCACCTGTCCGGCACCACGCCCGTCAGGCTGGGAAGTCGAAGTATGGCATGAACCGCACCTTGAAAGTAATAAGTGACCTGATGCTAATGCTTTTCCTGAAAAAATACCTTCAGAAACCCATGCACCTGTTTGGCGGCTGGGGGATACTAAGCTCATTGTCAGGCATTGGCCTACTCACTTATTGGCTAACTCAGACGGTTTTCAGCCACAGAGACATTAGCAACTCCCCCCTAGTCATTGGGATCGTTTGCGTTCTGGCAGGCTTGCAATTCATAGGTTTTGGGATCATGTCTGAACTTCAGATGCGCACGTACCATGAGTCGCAGCAAAAAAAGCCCTACACCGTGCGAAAGATTTATTCGAATGAGGTGGTAGTTCAGCCTTCCGTGCCAACTGGCTTGCATAGTCAGGCCAGCTACTAGTCGGTACTAGTTCAGGAATCGAACAACATAGGCCGGATGCCGGTCAAACAGAACGATCTGCCCCACAACCTGGTATCGCTGTCCCACCAGGTTCAGCGAATCAGCGATGTAATAGGCGTTGGGCTGTTTGTGTTTGGTTATCCGAAGAATATCACCACGCAAAGCCGCAATATGAAACGAATTGGCATCGGTCGGCGAATCGTTGCCGATCGTTGTACCGTAGCTGTATAACGGATGCCCGCGTGTCAATCTGGCTGCCTGCAGCGAAGTGTCCTGATAAAATTGCCGCTTGGCCACCCGCCCCGGCAACACCAGCCAGTTGAATCCCAGGCGAACGACGACCATCACAGCGAGCATTAGCCCTAACCGATTCAGCGAAGGCCGATACAGTTGCCAGGTCAGGCCCACCAGCAATCCAGAGACAATGGCTGTTTTCCAGATCACCCCAGGCAAGGCCCGTGTGGCTGGATAGAATACAGCCGTCCAGACCCCTACTGCAACAATACCCGTTGCCACCAACCAAATCCGTTCTATCCACCAGCGAGGGCGATCGGTTGGGGTTGAATAGCTGTAATACAAATACGCCAACACCGTCAACAGCAATGGTACCAAACCAATCAGATAACGTCCATACACTTGTGGCGAAGACCAGTAAATCAAGACTGTCGTACTGAATGTCAGGGCGTTAAACAGAACAAACGAGTTCAGTTTCAGTACCCTCAGCAAGTCGCGACGGACCAGAAGCACGACCAGCAGCAAATAGGGCAAAAAATGATAAATAGCCTCTACGGGAAAGGTAACCAAGTGAAGCAGCGTTTCGGCGAGGCCAAATTTCAGGCCGGTTCGTTTCGCACTCTCTCTGAACAATACCGTAGCAATATCGCTGAACGGAATGGCGTTCCGGCTCAGATAAGCTACATAATAACTACCCGTTATCAGCAAAAAGAGCGCGATTCCCGCCAAATGAGCCGGATGAATGAGTCGCTTTAGCTGACGTGTGTACAGAAACCACCCGACCAGGGTTAACCCCTGAAACGCAATGGGTGGCAATCCTTTCAACAAAAAGCCAACCGCCGTGAGCGAATAGGTCGACAGATATAACCACCCATACTGGCGTTTCTGATCGAAATGATACACAAGCATCATGGCCGTATAGGTGATCCAGGCAAACGTAATTTCGATCAGCCCCAGCATGGAATCATAGAGCAGTACCCGCCCCGTTGTCAGGGTCATCAACGAGGCAGCAATGGCAATAGTCGGCGTAGTGTATCGTCGTACAAAAGCGCCAATCGTTAACCCAAAAAGCAGCAATGAAACAAGCATGGGAAATCGAAGGGCAAACGACGAATAGTTGCCAAACAGGCTATACGAGCCAATAATCAGCCAATTGAAAAGGGGTGGTTTATTAAAATACCGCTCGCCGTTTAGTGTGGGCGTGATATAATCGCCCGATAAAATCATTTCCAGCGAAACGAGCGCCCTACGCGACTCATCACCCATATCGAGCGGAATTAAGCCCAGGTGCGAGACGAGCACCACAACCAGTCCAGCAACCAGCAGGTACGTCCAGTTGGTCGAAAAAAATTTACGCGTATCTGGTTTCAGCGTTTGCCGGGAAGGGGTTGCAAGCATATAGGGGTTGCTTATCGTTCTAAGATTGTTCGCCAGTCACTAGGAAGTCTGAACCAGCTTGTCTGTTTCCGACCAAACCGATGATTGAACGGATTCCACCGACTCGAACGAGAGATCATTCATGCATCGAAAATGTTGTTTGGGGCACTGGTTATGGCCAATCTTCGAACAGGGCCGACAAGACAACCCTTTGTTTTCGATTAACACGTAACGGGTTTTATACGGATACATCCCCAGTTGGAACGTTGTACTTCCCCAGATGGAGTATACTGTTTTTTTCAGCGCAGCTGCCATATGCATCAGACCCGTATCGTGGCTAAACACGACCTGGGCTTGTTGTAGTAAAGATGCCGATTGATTCAACGAATACTGTCCGCAGGCATTATAAATCAACTGACTACCCAGTGCCTGCACAACGGCATCACCCGTTTCCCGATCTTCGGCATCGCCCAGTAAGACGATGGGCGCATCAATTTTTTTACAAAGTTCAATCATAGGTCCTACAGGCAACCGCTTGGTCGCATGCTGTCCGCCAATGGCATAGGCTACATACGCTAACTGGTGCGTTAAGGGCAACTCAGTTTTACTGATCTGGTCCCGATCCGGTATAAAATAATCCAGTCCAAAACCATCTTCAGCAACGCCAAGCGGCTGAACAGTCGCCATGTACCGATCGACAATGTGTTCTTCAGGCATAACATTCCATTTCCAGCGCACGTATACCCATTTTCGGATATTCAATTTATTGACCGTATGGGCTTTCGTCAATAGAGCCGCCTTGATAAGACTTGTGCGCACATTGTTGTGCAGATCAATAATCAGGTCGAATCGTTCAGCCTGTAACCGTCGAACCAACACCCACAAACTGCTGTCCAGGTAATGACACCGATCAATAAAAGGATTGTGCTCAATCAGCGATGCATAAGCTCGTTTGGTACAAAAATGAATTTCCGCTCCCGGTATTTGCTGTTTCAGGCCCCTGACAACGGGGGTTGTCAGTACAATATCACCTATCGAGGAGAACCGTAGTATCAGTACTTTCATCAACCCTGCCCATCTACGTTAATTATAACTTTATCGATCAACCGTTTACCTGCAAGCCTTTCAAATCCATTCCATCATATTCTACCCAATCGTAGCCTTCAGCATCCGATCGCGTTTCATTTCCATAGAACGATTGTTAACTTTGAATTAAAACAAGTAATTAGTTGACTTATATTAAGTAGACATATTTGAAATTAAAAAGAATTGTCACTTATATTTAGTTTACTTATTATCAAAAATATAAATAATTTTTTTATTATAAAGAGTATTTGCACACTTTATGTGGAAAGACTTAGCAAATTGGCTTACCAATAAACACTCGACTGTTCAGAAAAGCTTTGCAGACATTTGGCCCGTTGACCTACACAACCACATTTTACCAGGCGTAGATGATGGCTTACCTACATTGGAGGATACCCTCACCTGTCTTCAGAAATACGTAGACTGGGGTATAAAAGGGGTTATTTGCACTCCTCACATTAGCCAGGATTATTACCCTAACAAAATACAGCAACTGCAACAGGTCACGCTTACCGTTCAGCAGGCTATTGCGGATGCTAACCTCCCCATTCGATTCACGTTGGCCGCAGAGTATCTTGTCGATGAATGGTATTACACCTTGTTGGAACAAAATGAGGTGCTATGCTTTGGAAAAGATCGGTATGTACTCTTTGAGACGGGCTGGGCAAACTCCCCCCGGCAACTGGAGCAATATTTGTTTCTGATGCAGCTAAAGGGTTACAAACCTGTACTAGCGCACCCCGAACGATACCACTATTACCAAAGTGCACCCGAGCAACTGATGGCTCTGAAAGAAAAAGGGTGCCTATTTCAGCTCAATCTGATGTCACTGGCAGGCCATTATGGCAAACGGGCTCAGCAACTTGCGCATAAACTCCTCCAAACCAAAGACATTGATTTTATCGGCAGCGATCTCCATCGACTGACTCATTTAACGACCCTTGAGCAGGTTTTCGACCCAGCCACACTCGACTTACTTCGCCAGCAGCCCTTGCTCAACAACCAGCTTTCGTAGGGATCGATACAGTGTTTTTAGGAGTACTTTTCCACATTGGATAGTTGACCGATTCTCTCCTTGAATCCCCTCAGCAACCACATCGGCCAGGTGACTGTAAGGATTGGCATTTTTTTTGTACCTAATAACTATATGGTAATGAAAGCGTTATCAGAGCTTTTTTTATCCTATAAAAGACAAACAGCCAGATACAAAGTTGTTGCTTCTTCTGATCGTACAAAGTCGTATATTTTCGTAAAAGTTGTCAATTCGGTCGAAGTATGGCAAATTTTCATTTATTTACCTAGCCTTTTACCTGTTCTACTCATCCATGAATAAATCTACACTGATCTTTATCGGCCTCTTGGCCCTGTTTACAGCCTGCAAAAAAAAGGACGATGTTGAGGCTAGTCAGTGCTATGATTGTTCCATTCGATATAGCTACAAAGGCGCAGCGGGGGTTTATGTCCCTACTTCGAACTCGGTAACTTACGAGGTATGCGGCACGGCTGATCGTGATTCGCTGCTCAAACGAAACGGCACTTCCGACTACGGACCCGGTGGTTTCAGTACAACAGTCACACAAGCCATCAGCTGTTCAGCCCGATAATTAGCTCTTAATCAGTCAACAGTCATAAAAAAATAGCCAGGGTCGCTGGCTATTTTTTTTATGACTGTATGGAAACGAAAGGCTTACTTATCGTAGTTAGCGTTTTGCGGGTCCCAGTTTGTCCAGCCTTTCGTCCAGTCAGTGGTACCAAAAGCCCCTTTGAACGTTTCTTTCGTGAAGAACGCATCCGCTCCTTTACCATCCCAGATGGCTCCTGTCAGCAGCGGAGAACCCGACTGGGGCAGGAAGTTGGGGGCGGTCAACGTAAAGCTAGCCGTGTTGAGCAGCAGCTTGCTTAAATCCGTGCTGGCAATGATCTGGTTTTGGAAGGCAGTCGTAGTAAAGAAAGTCGTTGCCTGGTCGTTCGTGATTGATTGAGCCCCACGAACCGGCGTGGTGCAGTTAGCGATCACAAGGCCACGCAGTTGCAGGTTGCCAGCCGTAGCGTTATCCAGCGTATTCGTCGTACCAGTCTGGGCATCTAACCGCAAGCCTTCTGGGTAACCAACTAACAGTGAATTGAAAATGCTGATCGACGTATTCCGACGCAGGTGCATTCCCGATTGAAACGGACCACTTCCTTTTGCCGAAGCCGCGTTCGATGGTGTACCAGCCGTTACAAAGTTGCTCATATTAGCAAATACTGGGGCTGTCAAGGGTAAGCCGTTATTGGCAGCCGTTGCGGGGGCACCTGGGTTAAAGTTATCCGACTCAAAGCCATTAGAAGCCGACTGGTCAGCTACGTCTGGGTCACGCAGCGAAACGCCATACTGTACTTTACCCGAATAGCCCCAGTCGGTATCCCAATCGTCGTCCCAACCCCGGAAAGCCACCAGATACTTCATGTTGACCGTACCGCCAAACCACTCGTACGAGTCGTCACCGCTGTACGACACCTGGATGTGATCAATCGTAGTTCCGGCCCCTACACCGTATAGCGTAAGACCATTGATCTCACTGTTTGCTACATTGGTCAGCGCGATACCGGCAAATTCGATCCGGCAATACTGCATAACCCCCGAGTTGTCGTTCACGTCGGAGAATGTACCAATTGTACCCGGAATACCACCTTCAAAGGCCGTAGCACCTGGCTGGTTGTGGGGAGCTTTTCCAATCAGTACAACCCCACCCCAGTCACCATAACCACGTGAACCGGCCGCCTTGCTGGATGTAAAAATAATTGGCGAGTCAGCCGTACCGACGGCGTTGATTTTTGCCCCGGCCTGGATAATCAGCGTACCGCCTTTACCCTGACCCGAAGGATCCTGCTCTTTCGGAGCCCCTTTAATAATCGTTCCTTTTTCAATGGTTAGCGTAGCCCCCGATGTAACACTCACAAACCCCTGGATAACATACACATTAGCAGCCGTCCAGTTCGTACTGGCCGTGATATTGCTAGCCACCGTAATAACTGGTTTGTTACCCAACTGGAATGCCGTTGTGCTGCTTACCGTTGCTCCGCCCGTTGTCACGGCAATAGGTGTACCTGCATTCGCCGGAACAACTACCGTTAACGATGTTGTGGTGGCCCCGGTTACCTGTGCGGGGATCGTACCAAACGTTACCGTGTTGCTGGATGGCGTAGCATTGAAGGCTGTACCCGTAATTACTACACTAGACCCAACGGGTGCCGACGTAGGCGAAATAGACGTAATACTCAATACTGGAGCCGGGGTATCATCATTTTTACAGGCCGAAACGGCAGCAAACAGTCCGACACCCGTCAGTAGCAGATAAGCCCAGCCAGCCATTCGACGGCGCACTTGATGCATTTGCATAAACAGTTAATTTAGTTGAATTGGATTGGTAAACACTTAAGGAATTATCGTTCGGCGACCAAAGGTGTACACGGCACTAAGAGTGTAGTAACTACCCCGTTTGAATCGACGAATCGTTTGGTCAGCATCAGCGGTTTGCGATGTAACATCGCTACCGATTTTGCCATCATGATTGAAATCCTGTACAAACCGGACGTACTGGTTCAGCAGATCCTGAATGCCCAGCCGCAGCTCCAGCTTTTTATTGACCAGCTTGGTCACATTCAGATCCACTACGTTACGCGGCATCTCGTAAATGGTCGGGTTGTTCCGGTTGCCTACCGCGAAAATCCGCTGCCCAAATACATTGTAGAGAATATTGGCCTGCCAGCCCGATTTGGGAGCTGCATAATACAGACCGGCATTGATCAGATAAGGCGACTGGCCTGCCAGTGGGCGCTGGGTATCGGCAATGCCCCGAATATCATATTCCCGAACCTCGCCACTCAAATCAGGAGCCCGGACAATATCGCCTACGTTAACCTGGCTTTTGATCAGTGATACGTTACCAACTACCGACAGATTTTGCAGAAAGACACTCGATGAATTTGGAAATCCTTTGCGCACTTCCAGCTCAACACCGTAATTCTGAGCAGAATTGGCATTGGCAAACGTATAGGCCAGCCCATTCGCCTGGATCAGCAGGAACGATTCGATAGGGTTTGTAAAATGTTTGTAAAAACCCGTTACCGAAATTAACTCATTTGGTGTTGGATAAAACTCCCATTTGGCGTCGATATTCTGAATGTTCGCCGTTTTTAGTGCCGTATTTCCGCGAATATCAGCCAGCAGATTAAAGTCGAAATAACTGAATGGCGCTAATTCACGAAACTCAGGCCGGTTTACCGACGACGAGTACGCCAGCCGGAGATTGGTCCGGTCGCTGAGTTTGTAAGTAAAGTTCAGCGAAGGCAGTGGGCTAAATACTTTATTGGAAACCAGTTGTTCTTCAACCGTTGTCCGGGTAGCCCGAATGCCCTGGTCGTTGTATTCACCACGGAAACCAAGCGTCAAATTCGCTTTCGGCCCGAAGTAAACATCGCCGGTAATATACCCCGACAGATAGGTGTTGATGCCTTTGTATGAATCCAGCGGCTTGGTTCCATCCAGCAGCGAGAATCCATTCTGACCATTTACGTTAGCTGGGCTAAAGGCATTGTTAATATCACTGGCTTTCGCAACTGAACTGTTACCAACACTTTGATACCCATAGAACCGGGCCGAATAATCCCGATTTTTACGTTCGGCATACACACCAAACCGAATCCGATTGGGCTCCCGGTCGGTAGGGTTGCCAAAGGTATGTTCGCCATTGCCGATAGCCGACACGACATATTCATGCAACTTCGAGTAGAAACGACCCACATCAATAGGGTTCGGGTCGTTCGGTGTGGCAATAGAGAAGGTTTGCAGCTGCCCATCGGCTCCCGTAGCACCCGTTACCCGCTGATAACGAACACGTTTCCAATCGGGCTCCCAGCGCCCCGTATACCCAAAGCTGGCAATCCAGTTGAACTTCGTCAGGTCACTTACCGAATGCTCGCCCGACACTTGCGACGTCAGGATACTTCGGTTTTCGAAGCGCTCCGAGAAACTCCGCACATCAAATCCATCCTGAACACGCTGACCGCTACGCACGACCGTTTCGGTTATACTGAGCTGATTGAAGAGTGTTTTCCACTCCAGTGTAAACCCTGGTGAGAACCGGGCCGTCCAGTTATGGAGTACTCCCAGCCGTGACTGCCGTGCGTAATTGGCATCATTATATTGTTCGGCAACGGCGTTGGCAATGGTGCCGTTATCGTACAATTTGAAATCGATGTTCGAAAACTGATTGGTCGAAGCGTAGTTGATACTGGTCAGGTTGCTAAACCGAATAGCGCCCACATCGAACCGACGACCCAGGTTTAACGCAAACCGGATATCAGGCGTTACCGAATAATTTTTCAATCCCCAGGAGTTAGGCAGCAATTGGGCATAGGCAGCCCGCTGAAGTGGATTCAATGAATTGAACTCTCCAAATTTTGTAGGGAAGCTGCTCGGAATCTGCTGATCGGCTCCCCAGAGGCCCAGCCAGTTCAAGCCACTTCGGGTCTGGGTCTGTACCGTCTGAAACGTTGTATTCGCACGATACCCGAGGGTCAGACCCGCATCCATAAAATTCTGATCGGGCCGACGCTTGGTATATATCTTGATAACGCCCCCCGCAAAATCGCCGGGTAATTCGGAAGAGCCGGATTTGAATACAATCATCCGGTCGATAATGTTGCTGGGGACCAGGTCGAACGAGAACGAACGGGTATCTACTTCTGTAGATGGGGTAATGACATCGTTGATAAGCACCGAGTTATACCGCGCGGCTAATCCCCGGATCAGCACAAAGCGGTTATCGACAATACTCACGCCCGGAACCCGACGAATAGCGGCTGCCGCATCGCGGTCCTGCGATTTAACAATCTGCTGGGCCGAAATCCCCACCGCTATCGGCTTCATCTGCTTGATTTCGGTAATCACGGCCACTTCGGTGTTAGTCGCGCGATTGCCCCGAACCACCACTTCCTGCAGTGCCTTCCCTTCGGTCAGCAGTTCGGTTTCAATGGCTGTTGTGTTTCCTGACTCCACCCGAACATTCGGAATTTCCTTCGTCTGGTACGAAATGTAGGAGATAATCACCTTCTGATTTCCGACGGGTACGTTGGTGAGCAGGAAGTTACCTTCAACATCGGTCGTTACGCCCAATTGTGTCCCATCGATTCGAATTGTACAGCCTATTAAGGCTTCCTTGGTTTGGCCATCCCGAACGGTGCCGCGAATAGTGCCTACGTTTACCTGTGCCCTGGTGGTTTGTAGTGTAAAAACAAGAGAGAAAAAAAGAAGAACTAGCTTGCGGTTCATAAAGATAGTTTGGGTGTCGCTTTTTGGCAGCGCAAAACTATCTGGCTAATGTTACCCCAGGATTAAGCCAATATTATCATTGTTTAACCTGTTTTTAATCCCAGAGTGGTTGTTGTTTATTTGTTCCACCGATTAACCGACAAACTCACGTTATTAAGTTAACTATCTAGTATTCTGAGGATTATTACCTATTAATGAATATTAGGGACGTATTATGAGTGGGTTTTGACGGATAACAAAATGTTTTTCATACCAACTACCCAAAATCAGTTTCGGGTGGTGGTGTAAACGTATGTATTCAGAGCGAAACGATTCATGACACCTTACGAAGGCACGCTGGCCAAAAAACTGACCCAGGCTTTCGAGCTGGGCCAAATGATGGCGAAGTGGCGGCAACGATCCAAACAGGAAGCATTCCCGGAAGAATTAATTCTGGAGTCGATCATCAACCGGATTGACCAGATCAATCAACAATTCGACGAACAACTTCACGAGTACCAAACCCTTACGGATGCCCGTAAAGAAGTAGCCAACGGGTCAGTCTCCGGCATTCGCCAGGTAATCGATCGCGTATGGACCGATGTCTGTGATCAATCGACCAGCGATAGTGTCGCCACCTCACTGGTAAAAAACCTACATCAGAAAATTCAACGGTTCACGCTTCCTGCCTTTCCAATTAATGGGCGTAAACCCTTCTTTTACAAAGAAATTCGCCTTTATGAAGATTCTTACGCGTTGCTGGGTCAGTACTATAGCTGGTTTATTGATCTTCTCATAGTGGTAAATTTCAGTCCGCTTCATGAATCTGTCTGCCTGAATACCCTTCGCCAACAGGCCCATGAGTTCAATCGGCAAACGAAGCAGATCATGGAAGAAGCCGAAAAACTCAAAAACCTTCAACTCGCCAGAGATTACCTGTTTAAATTATTAAACCAGGCGACCGTTGCTGCCCGAGGGCGTTTATCTGCCTATAAACAGGAAGCCTATCGAAGCTATCGTTAACTAGCTAATCAACTACTTTTTTGATTGCTTTGACCAACTGGCGGCTAATTAACGCATACCCTTTATCGGAAGGATGAAGCCCATCATACGTTTTATCGATTGCCTCAGCAGGATAGGGATATTCGTCGGTTTCAGGATTGAACGGTACATCGATAAACGCCGGATATTTGTAGTTCATATAAGACCCTGTCTGCGGATTCTTCAATCGTTTGTATTTCACCAATCGTTTTAAATCCAGCCCTTTCAGATGGTATAGGTCTACAATTGGGAACTGTTCATAATGGGCTATCGAATCAATTGCCAGCGCAAACGATTCAAGAAGCTGACCATTTTTAGGCTTATATGACCCGTACGCGTTATTCTTGAAATTAGCTAAATACACAAAATCGACCCGCTGCATGGGTGTGATCAGAATAATCGGCGCTTTCGGATTCAGGCTTCTCAACTTATCGATAATCACTCGAAACGATCCATATACGGTATTCGTCCCTGTATTGCCTTCATAATCAGTAAACCGCCCTAATGGTCTACCCGACCACCAGTCGTTGGTCCCCAGAAATACTGAATATAAATCGGCTTTTGTTAGTCCTAACGCTTCGATTTGTTGCGCAATTCGCACCGCCGTCCAGCCATTATGCCCCTGATTCGTGTAGTGAATATAGGGCAATTGCTCAACCACCCTGGTCATATAGCCTTTTGTAATCCGGTTCCCGGTTTCATTCAGATGCTCATTGAGATAGGTAATGGAATCCCCAATGGCCACCCAGCTCATTTCTGGATGACGAAATGAACTGAACAAACCAATCAGGGCCAGAGAAATAAGCAATTGCCGCATACGAAACAGTACAAACATCAGATGATTGCAAAGAGAAAGTACTGTCATCGTCCACTTTACTGTATTCCTGTAAATAACCTGCCGATAGCTACACCAGGTAACAGGTAACTATCATTTGACAACCTGGCATCATCAGGCAATAGAAGTACATGATGCACAAATCATACCATCAACTGACTATCATCATAGTAACAGATTGGTTTGATGGTGTCCTTTGCAACGATAGTATCAGGCAGACTACTCCAGAAGGCATTCGCTTTTTAGTATCTATTTCTTACTGGTAGTTATCCTGGTTCATCGGTCACACTAACTATTTCCCTCATCATGAATAACCACCCTATTCGCTTGAGCCTGAGCTTGTGCTGCCTCTTGCTACTTTCTCTGCTTTTTGCCTGTAACGACCACCGATTTCCCGATTTAACGCCTAGCCGACTACGGATAAAAACTCTAACCGAGGTCATTGGTAGTTCCCAATTAGTGAGTGAGTTTTTTTATAACCCGCAGGGGCGATTAAGTAATATAAAAACCCATCGAACAGATGCTGAACGCCAGGAAAACACGATCTATCTCTACGATAATCAAAATCGACTCAGTCAGATACAACGAGTCGTTCAAACTCACCTGACCAACGACCCTCCCAGGACAAAAACCGATACATATAGCTTCAGTTATACGATAGGAGGACAAATCGCTCAAATACTATATACCAATGATGCCGCCGATAGCCTCAATTTTATCTGTAAGCCAATCTACAATTCGACTAATCAAATCATTGGTAACCAGGTTCAGAGTTACAATGGCTATCAATCCATTCAATTTTCTACCCAATTTATTTATGCAGGAGGCAATATAAAGACGGCTCGGATAACCTTTTTGCCCACCAATCAGATAAGTGAAATTGACTTTAGCTACGACAATAAGCCTAATCCCTTTTACGGCATTGTGATGCCCATTGCCACCCTTAATCTTGACCCGGTGACCATTGCGCCCGTATCCGTCTTCGTTTATCCTCCTAAAAACGACGGCATTGCCAATTTAATGTCACTTTGTGCTAATAATATAACCTCTGATGGCTATTCCGATTTTATCTATACCTATAATAGCGCTGGCTTACCTACTAGTCGAACGTCTTTTCGCTCAGGTTATCCTGACCGCATCGTCACGGCAACCGTGTCGTTTGACTATGAACTGTACTGACATTCTGTGACTAGCTTATATTGATGGCCCTGGCGGGACTTGCCCGAGCGGTTTAGTGCCTGGAATCCAGTTTATCAACGCTTTTGACACTTGGCCTAAACAGACGTATGGAAACTGCTTTTGAAGAGTTATAAGAGCCCGACCTAGCATAATTGATGTTGATTCGAAATAAGGCTGGGGCATCAAGATGCAACGGGTTTAAAAAATTGAAGGCAGCGGAGTGGACTAGCCCTGAAAAGGTATCAAAAGAACTGTGTGCGGAAGCCTATAGCTCAGCGAATGATCCAACCTTCCCAAAAGAGCAGATATTACTCGAATTTAAGAGCCTGTTTGCTCTTTCCTTAAAAGCAATCAAGGGGAAATCGCAGTGTGCCTGATCAATTTAAGGCTATACCGAGATTTCCCCATCCTCGCAGTAAAAAAAACGCGCATTTAAACCGTTAATCCGGTTCTTACAACTAATATTTATTCACGAATATCTGCATGATTCCTACAATGACAAGCTTAAAAAATCATCAGCAGTATAAGTCTATCTTAATCTTATAAGAAAAGAAACTGTTTGGCACTTGTGTCCGATAATTCAAATCGGCTTTTTTCGAAAAAAGCTAATTCATTTTTCCGGATAGAATAAAATAAATCTTCATCTTCACCGTGAAAAACACAGATATCGCAATAACGTTTTCCCTCACGGCCGCTATAATAGTTATTGAGTTCTATCAAATGTTGTTTGTTAGCTAAATTGGCAGACATGACAAAATCACCACTATTTTCATAAACCAGTATTCTGGTATATCCAATTGAGGAAAGTGTGGAAAAGATCGAAAGACCATCGTCGCCTTGTTTGGCTAATAGATAAGGATCATATTCAAAGAATATAACAGGCCGGGCTGCGTTCAAAAAGTCAGTCGAACCTCTCAATATTTTGTTGTCAAAACCATCCGTATCTACTTTGAGCAGTTTGGCCTGCTGAAAAGCTGAATGATCTTTCAAAATATCGGATAAAGCTTCCAGTTGAATTCCATTACCATCTGTGGTTTCGGATTTAGTCAAATGAGCTGTACCACTTGACACAACGGGAGCCGCATTAACAAATTCCGATGCATCACCAACGTATTTTTTAGCGAGGTGTACGTCCGAAAATTGTGCACTATTGGTCTCAAGTACCGAAAAAAAGTAGTCATCTCCTTCGATACACAGAATTGGGAAGTTTGCTACAGAGCGTAGTAAAGCTACTGTATCACCAATATTAGCGCCAATATCAATGAGCGTTAGATCGGAGTATTTTTTATGAACCTGACCGGCTATACGTGCCAGGTTACTGGAATACTGCGGATACAGTTTGAAAATAAATGGCAGGGCGTGAGAAAAAGGTAATTTTAATTTATACTTTCCAACATTAAAATCGACAAGAACATTTTGCTTGACGAAATAAGAAAACAACCGACTATTTAATCGATTAACAAACCGATTTAAAATAGTTTTTTTTGGAGGATTCACCTCGTATTCATGTACAGTTTGGGCGTATGTAAGTAGCATTTTATTGGGTAGATAAATTAGTATAAACAAGAAAGGTTAGTTTTTAAATCTGAAACTATTTTACACTATACCTTTTTATATACTGGCACGAGTAATAGTATTTACGGCTGACAAATAATAGGTATAGAATTAAATCATTTCATCTTCTAGACTATACTAATTGAATATTGTCACACAATTTTTTTCTATATTTATTGAATGTAGCGTCTGTTTGGAATAGCGTCAAGCATATAATCGAGAAAGTCGATAAAGAAGAACTCCACATTGCGAACCGTCTCAACTGACTTCTGAAGGCTTTGATCTTGCACGGCCCGTCGCATAGTTGAATGACTCAGCCGAGGCATTGGTACTGGGGCCATGTTATCGGCCATGTCCAGGGTAATCTCTTTTACCTTTTTGCGGTGACTTTCAGGTAACTTACGCAATACCTCAATGACGGTTTCGGTTTTAGTTCCTGCTACAATGGCCACGATACTGGCTTTGCCACCTTTGGTGGCCTTATTGGTCAGGATGGTATAAAGTTCGCCCTGCGACAGGCTAGTTTCATCAAGCGATAGATGGAAACCGGATCAAGGACAATACTTGTGGAGCAACTTGGATTAAGCATATAACTGAGTGAGCCGATATAAGAAGAATTCCACATT
>NZ_MKUD01000009.1:322421-388496 GCF_001898575.1 Spirosoma sp. 48-14 | reverse complement strand
CACTGACTGGACGTCCAGCCAGCAAGAGCGGGCCGATCTGCTGTTTGAGCGGTATCCTGATTTGAAGACAGCCTATGAATTGAGTCAGGGTCTGAGTCATATCTTTGAGAAGACGACTGACAAACTTTACGGCTTAGCGCGCCTGGCTAAATGGCACGAAAAAGTACGTCAAGCCGGTTTCAAGGCCTTCAACACGGTGTCACGGTCAATCCAAAACCACTATGAAACCATTCTCAACTACTTTGACAATCGCAACACCAATGCTTCGGCCGAGTCTTTCAATGCCAAGATCAAAGCGTTTCGCAGTCAGTTCAGAGGGGTACGGAACGTAGAATTCTTCCTCTACCGCCTGACTCAGTTATATGCTTAATCTAAGCTGCTCCACAACTTTTAACTTTGATCCCTGTTAGGCAAACTCGATTTGCTGCATTGCAGGCAAAGTTATTTTGGCCAGTATTTGCTCTTCAAGGACGTCTGCCCAGGCGTTCATGTACGAAACGACGTCATCCCGCACGTTGTGTTTTAAATAACGCTTTTCAGGGGGGAGCTGAGCTAGAATCTGTCGGTCATCCAGGCGCTCCAAATGCTTTAAATCTTCGAGTGTGAGACCCGCACCCAGCATCTCGCTGATAAGAAGATCAATAGGCATTTGACTGGTTGAACAATAATCCTCGACCTGCTCATTCCAGTCACCATATCGTTGCATGGCGTATCTATGGATTTGGTCTTTGGTTAGTTTGGTTAGTTCCTGAGCGAGGTTTCCGCAGTTACAACCGCCCATATGACCCCATTGGTAAGGTGCCCCATTTTTAAGGTTGTTCGCTGTTTTGCGAAGTGCATTAATAAGTTCAGGCGTTGGACGAGCCATAGTAAGACTGATTAGTAGGTTAATGGACTAATGTTCTTTGTTGGCGAAACAGCTATTTTTATCATTTTGTTCTTACTAAAAAGAAAGCCCGTTCAACAACGGGCTTTCTTTTTAGCGGACTAATTCCATAAGATCTTTATCATTGACTTCCTTGCGAATATCGGCCATATCCAGGAAGCGGGTGTAAATACCATCGAGTGTGGGTTTATCATATCGGAAGCCAAGTAATTCAAGGCGATGCTTCAAAGCGTGTCGGCCCGAACGGGCTGTCAGAACAATCGATGACTTAGGTACTCCCACATCCTGTGGGTTCATGATCTCGTAATTCTCGGAATGTTTCAGGAAACCATCCTGGTGGATGCCTGATGAATGAGCAAACGCATTCCGGCCAACAATAGCTTTATTAGCCTGAACAGGCATTCGCATCATTTGCGATACAAGGTTACTGACCGGATAAAGCCGGGTTGAATCAATATTAGTATATAAACCAAGCTCTTTCTTGACCTTTATAGCCATAACCACTTCTTCGAGGGAGGTATTACCAGCCCGCTCACCAATCCCGTTGATGGTGACCTCTACCTGACGAGCACCATTCATTACGCCAGCCAATGTATTAGCCGTTGCCAGTCCTAAATCGTTATGACAGTGAATGGAAATGGTAGCCTGATGCACGTTAGAAACGTGCTCATAGATATAGGCGATTTTCTTTCCGTACTCGTCAGGTAGGCAATAACCTGTTGTATCAGGTATATTGACAACTGTTGCTCCCGCGCCAATAACAGCCTCGGTTAATTGTGCAAGGAAAGCGAGATCTGCCCGGCCTGCATCTTCGGCGTAAAATTCAACATCTTCCACGTAGCTTTTGGCGTGCTTGACAGCCGCTACGGCTTGCTCCAGAATTTTCTCTCGGGTGCTGTTGAATTTATTTCGGATATGAATGTCTGATGAGCCAATACCTGTGTGAATTCGGCCTCGTTTTGCCCATTTAAGAGCTTCCCCAGCCGCGTCGATATCGCCTTTAACAGCTCGGCTCAATGCACAGATGGTAGGTTCTGTTACGGCTTTTGAAATCTCGACAACCGACCGAAAGTCGCCAGGGCTGGAAATCGGAAAACCAGCTTCGATAATATCGACACCGAGCCGTTCTAGTTCTTTGGCAACTACGATTTTTTCTTCAGTGGTCAACTGGCAACCTGGCACTTGTTCGCCATCGCGCAGGGTGGTGTCGAAAATATAAACTCGTTGGCTCATAGTCCGATATTGATTGAATTAGTATTGACTCGTTAACGATAAAAAAAGCCCGTTCCTGCGGAGGAAGGGCTTTTTTGTAAAATATATCCTTCTCTCCGCTCTTAGAAAACGATTAGGTTTTGCAGTCGGTTGGTAGAGAACATAGCCATTTTTAGTTTGCGAAATTTCGCTGATTGCGTAAATACGCTACAAAAATAGCCCTTTTTAAAATTTCTGCAAGACTCTAGGCAAAAATTTTAATGAATCGGATAAGGCTCGTTTTTAGGCCGTTAACTGTTGCAGAATTTGCTCACCCATAGCGTCAGTTCCCAGGATTTTGTCTGCTGGTGTGTCGTTATTGGCAATGTCGCGTGTGCGATAACCCGCTTTTAGTACGGCATCTACGGCATTAATAATGGCCTGAGCTTCATCTTTCAGGCCAAACGATATATCTAATAATAACGCTGCCGAAAGAATCGATGCCAGGGGGTTAGCTACACCTTTACCCGTAATATCGTGGGCCGATCCGTGAATAGGCTCATAAACGCCCGTCAGATCACCAACCGAAGCCGAAGCTAGCATACCCATCGAACCAGCTATCTGACTGGCTTCATCGGTCAATATGTCGCCAAACAAATTCCCTGTAACGACTACATCGAACCGCTTGGGATCTTTGATAAGCAGCATGGCAGCCGCATCGATAAACTGGTGCTCAACCGTTACATCTGGGTATTCGGGAGCAAGGGCCTGTACAACTTCACGCCATAGACGACTGCTTTCGAGCACATTGGCTTTATCGACCGAGCACAGCTTTTTGCTGCGGGTGCGAGCGGCTTCGAAGGCTTTCCGAACAATGCGCTCCACTTCGTACTTGCTGTAGATCATGGTATCGTAGGCCGTATTCCCATCATCAAGTCGTTCGCGTTTTCCGAAATAAACGTCCCCTGTTAATTCCCGAAAGAACAGAATATCGGCTCCCCGCAGGATTTCGGGCTTAATGCTTGATGCGTCCAGCAGTTCGTCGAACAGTTTGATAGGGCGTAGATTTGCATAGAGCCCTAACTCTTTACGCATGTTGAGCAATCCCTGTTCAGGCCGAACTTTGGCGGATGGATCGTTATCGTATTTAGGATGGCCTACGGCACCAAACAGAACGGCATCAGCGGCCTTCATTTTGGTTAAGGTTTCGTCGGGTAGCGGAGAGCCGGTGGCTTCAATAGCAACGTGGCCGATCAACGCTTCATCGTAAGTGAATTCGTGCCCAAATTTTTGAGCAATCGTTTCCAGAACCTGCTTACCAACGGTGGTTACTTCGGCCCCAATGCCATCACCGGGGACTACAAGGATGTGTTTTTTCATTGATTAAAGAATGAAAGAGCGAAGGCGTGAAAGAGCTAGCTCGCGGTATATCGGTGCTTTTCACAATACTCTTTTAACGGGTATAAATTAACTGTGAACGTACTGGTTTGGGGTGTTAACTGATTTCGAAATGGAATATTAAGGCCGCACAGCCTCGGCAATGACGTTTTTACCGATAATTTGGCCAACAGTTAGTTTGTCGAATAAGCGACTTACGGGGAAAATGACGCGATCATATAAAACAACTGACTCCTTCGTGATGCGGCCATCTTTGCCCAGCCACTTGTACAACAGTGAGATAAAATAACCGGCGAAGTCGTAGTAGCGGCAATCGGTGACGCGGAAACCGGCCTCTTCGAGAATCTGGCGAACCAGCTTTTTATCGTAACGACGGTAATGGCCAACGTGCTCGTCCATATTGCTGAAAATTTCCTGACGAGCCGGTACGAAGACCTTAATGCGGCCACCGGGTTTTAGTATATCGTATAACTCCTTGACCATGTCGCCATGATGCTCAATATGTTCGAGCACATTGATGGTATAGATCAGGTCGTATTTTTTAGGAAGCTGGCGAATATCGGTGTAAACGGGTTGTTTGATTAGCGGCAACAGGTCGGGGTCGATTTCGGCCGCATCGACACTGCCAATCGGAAAACGGTTGGCGTATTCGCCATTGCCGGCCCCAAAATCCAGGACTGCTTCACCGGGACGAATGTCGCGGGCCACCCACTTATACAGCCCACTGTTGTAATTGACAGCATGACTCATGATGGCCAGATTGTCTGACCCATTATACTCTACTTTTTCTGCTGTCTGTTTTGCCTGACTCATAAAGGACGAATGAAACGTGATAACAGTTTGTGTTCAGTGCCAAAACACGAATTTATTAAACGAATTGGCAATAATGCCATGTTGGACGTTGCCCTTATCTGACGGTCAGCTTTAGTCCAGGGTATTCAGCATTTTTTGCGTGGCTTTAATGGCCGATACCGTTTGGTCGGAATCGAGGCCACGTGTTTTGAATTCACGATTTTTAAGCTTCCAGGTTATAATGGTTTCGCAGAGTGCATCGGTACGCCCACCCATTGGAATCCGAACGGCATAGTCGGTAAGGGAAGGAAGCACAAGCTTCTTTTTGCTGTAAATCTTCTTCAGGGCGTTCATAAAGGCATCATATTGTCCATCACCCTGAGCGTTTTCTTCGAACTGTTCTTCTTCAATCCGCACACGTAGCGTGGCCGATGGTTTCAGGTCTTTCGAATGCGTTAGTACGTAGTTGAGGATTTCGACCCGTGAGGCAATGGCGTTGGTGTTCAGTACGTCAGAAATAACATACGGCAAGTCTTCGCGTGTAACGACCTCTTTCAAATCGCCCAGTTCGATAACCCGCTGGGTTACTTTCTTCAAATCGCTCTCCGACAATTGGATACCTAACTCACGGAGGTTATTCTCAATATTTGCTTTCCCCGATGTTTTTCCGAGGGCGTAGCTTCGTTTGCGGCCAAAGCGTTCGGGGAGTAAGGTATTGAAATACAGGTTATTTTTTTTGTCGCCGTCGGCATGGATACCGGCGGTCTGGGTAAACACATTATCGCCAACTACAGGCTTATTGTCGGGAATCCGAAGTCCTGAAAACGTTTCAACGATCTTGCTAACCTGATACAGCGATTTTTCGACCACACCCGTTCGAACATCAGGCATGAAATCGCGCAAAACCGCAATGGCGCTTGCCATGGGGGCATTTCCAGCGCGTTCGCCCAATCCATTTACGGTCAGGTGTAGGCCATGCGCTCCCGCCCGAATCGCTTCCATCACGTTGGCAATGCTAAGGTCGTAGTCGTTATGGGCGTGGAAATCGAAATGAAGTGCTGGATAGCGATTGACAAGCTGACTGATAAACGTGAACGTTTCGGCAGGGGTCAATACGCCCAGTGTGTCGGGCAGCAAAATACGCCGAATGGGCTGCGTTTGCAGAAAATCCAGGTACTGAAGTACATAGTCGGGCGAGTTTCGCATGCCATTACTCCAGTCTTCCAGGTATACATTCACTTCCAGACCCGACTGCCGAGCCTGATCGATAACTTGCTGAATATCGTTGAAGTGCTCAATAGGCGTTTTCTTAAGCTGGTGAGTAAGGTGATTCATCGACCCTTTGGTAAGCAGATTCATCACCCTGGCACCCGAAGCACGCATCCAGTCGAGGGAGGCTTGCCCATCAACAAACGTCAGCACTTCGACCTTATCGAGCAATCCGGCTCCAGCCGCCCATCGGGTAATCTGCTGGACGGCTTCTAATTCCCCGGCTGATACCCGTGCCGAGGCTACTTCAACGCGGTCAACTTTAACCTCCGTCAACAGCGACTGAGCTAAAGCCAATTTTTCGGACGCAGAAAACGACACCCCGCTGGTTTGTTCACCATCGCGCAGTGTCGTGTCCATGATTTCAATATAACGACGTTTCATATTTTAAAGAGCGAAAGAGCGAAAGAGCGAAAGAGCGAAAGAGCGAAAGAGTGAAAGAGTGAAAGAGTGGCTTATATGGGAAGAGGTCTCTCTTAACACCACCCTTTCGCTCTTTCACTCTTTCGCTCTTTAAAAAGGTCTCGTTTCGGCGAAGGTTTCGATTTCGGACTTCATCGAAAGCAGGTAGTCGATGTCGTCGTAGCCGTTGGTGAGGTTGTGCTTTTTGTAACCGTTGATCGCAAAGCTTTCGCTTTCGCCGGTCGATAGCAGCGTGATGGTTTGTTCGGGCAGATTAACTTCCAGCTCGGTTTTCGGATCGGCTTCGATAGCGGCAAAGATCTTGTCGGCAAATTCGGGGCTGACCGTAACGGGTAATATACCGATGTTCAGGCAGTTGTTTTTGAAAATGTCGGCAAAGAAGCTCGATACCACACAACGGAAACCGTAATCGTAAATGGCCCAGGCAGCGTGTTCGCGGCTCGAACCACTACCGAAGTTTTTGCCACCTACCAGGATTTTACCGGAATAGGTAGGGTTATTCAGTACAAAATCGGGTTTAGGCGTATCGTCGTTATTGTACCGCCAATCGCGGAAGAGGTTATCGCCGAACCCTTTACGCTCGGTAGCTTTCAGGAAGCGAGCTGGTATGATCTGATCCGTATCGACGTTCTCAATCGGCATTGGAACGGCCGTACTGCGGAGTATAGTGAATTTGTCGTAAGCCATTTTATTGAATGGATAATGTATAATGCAAAATGGATGAGTAATAAATGAACAGGTCTTAGGCCAAAGACTGGGCTTAAGCACCATTATCCATTATTCATTATCAATTAAAATTCTTGGATCGGTAACAACGCCGGTTACGGCCGCAGCGGCAGCTACGAGCGGGCTAGCAAGTAGTGTTCTGGCACCCGGCCCCTGCCGACCTTCGAAGTTGCGGTTGGAGGTCGAAACGGCGTATTTGCCTGCCGGAATCTTATCTTCATTCATGGCTAAGCAGGCCGAACAACCCGGTTGACGAAGCTGGAAACCAGCGTTGGTCAGGATATCCAGGATGCCTTCGTCTTTAATCTGCTTTTCAACAATGTGCGAACCAGGCACTAACCAGGCCGTTACGTTGTCGGCTTTCTTCCGACCTTTTACGATAGAAGCAAATGCCCGGAAATCTTCGATTCGGCCGTTGGTGCAGCTTCCGAGGAATACGAAATCGATGGGTTTGCCAATCATCGATTCATTTTCGGAGAAGCCCATGTACTGCAACGACTTTTTGTAGCTGGCAGCGCCGTCTTTAACGGCTTCGGCTACTGGAATCTGGTGCGTAACGCCCGTACCTAAGCCCGGATTGGTACCGTAGGTAATCTGAGGTTCAATAGTAGCGGCATCGAAGGTAAGGTCGATATCGAAGCTGGCACCTTCATCGGTTTTGAGCGATTCCCAGTACGGAACAAGCTTATCCCAGGCTTCGCCTTTGGGAGCCAATTCGCGGCCATTCAGGTAATCGAGGGTTTTCTGGTCGGGTGCAATCATGCCCCCACGAGCCCCCATTTCAATACTCATGTTGCAGACCGTCATGCGGCCTTCCATGCTCATATTCTCAAATACATCACCGGCGTATTCGACAAAATAGCCTGTAGCGCCACTGGCCGAAATTTGCGAAATGATGTACAGGATAACGTCTTTCGGTAATACCCCTTTGCTGAGCGTACCGTTTACGCTGATCCGCATTTTCTTTGGTTTGGGCTGCATAATGCACTGCGAGGCCAGTACCATTTCAACTTCCGACGTACCGATGCCGAATGCGATGGCTCCGAACGCGCCGTGGGTGGATGTATGCGAGTCGCCACAAACGATGGTCATGCCGGGAAGCGTGATGCCATTTTCAGGACCAACCACGTGTACTATACCATTTTTCTCGTGGCCTAATCCCCAGTGCGAAATGCCGTATTTGATTGCGTTACGTTCCAGTGCCGCAAGCTGATTGGCCGAAAGAGGGTCGGCAACGGGCAGGTGTTGGTTTAGGGTTGGCGTATTGTGGTCGGCGGTAGCGAAGGTGCGTCCGGAAAACAGTACCGAAGCGCCCCGCCCTTCGAGACCTAGAAACGCCACCGGGCTGGTAACTTCGTGAATAAAGTGGCGGTCGATAAACAATACATCGGGGCCATCTTCGACATGCCGGATAACGTGTGCGTCCCAGACTTTATCGAACAGCGTTTTTGGGGTACTCATAGCAAAGCGGTCAGTAAATAAATTCGTGTACTTCTCTGCTACAAAATTGATAAATACCAATGAATGGTCTATCTCGTTATCCGTTCAATAAATAGCGTTTTTGGTTCATGCCGGATCGATGGCCGAAAAAGCTATATCGATCCGGCTCTTTGTCGAAACAAACACGTATAAATTCTATGGCCTGGTCATTGTTTTTCCCAATAAATGGTTTTGCTAAGAAACCCCTTGTGCGCTACTATTTTCAGCTTATTTCCAACCAGATACAGCTCGCAGTCGGCAGTTATGTCTTTTTTAGGGTTGTAAACGGTTCCTTTCCACAGCCCATCAACAAACTTTACATCCTTTAAAACGATTCGTTTGGCCGGATCAATACCCACAAACCCATTGCTGATTTTGCTAACGATAATCAGAACACCCTCATCATCGGTTTTATACGTTCCGGCAAAGTTATCGGTTGGTTTTTGGGCGAATAAACTGCCGGTCATGCCAAGCAGCAGACTGAAAATAAAAATGGCTTGTTTCATGAAATTCCTTTTTAACGGGTGAACAATAAATTAGGAAGGTTAGAGCTGATCGGTTATTGTATAGCCGGACGGCTGTGCCATTCATAGAAAAGGCCGTTTGGGTCGCGTTGAGCCCTGATTTCCTGTAGTTTTTTGAGGTGACTATCCGATAAAAACGGGGCTGTCCGTTTGTGTAACCCTTCGTCGGCCAATTGGATGCCGGTCGATAGGTGAGCCATTTGCCGCATCATAGTTGCTGCCCAATCGCCGTATTTAGCGGTGTCTTCGCCATGCTTCCAGTTGCCGTACAAAGCCAGATATGTATTGTCTTCGTTGGAGTACGCCATATCGATCGAGAGGCTACCCGGATGCCAGTTGAGCCACAGAAAATGCGACGGTGCTGGCGGCAATGTTCTCGCAATCTCTTTGATAAACGGCATCAAGTCATCAAGTGGGGCATGAGTCCACATGTTATCCACACCCCAGTAGCAATTTTCAGGATAATGCGTCATGGTCGTTTTATACAACATGTCGATCCCCGGATTGAAGGCTGGGGTAGCAATGATAGCTTTGCTTTTTATCGGACTGTTTTTCATAAAGGCCATCGCTTCTTCATATTCGTCCTCTGTATCGGCAAAGATGGGGGCTATGGCTTCGATACCCGGCCCCAGCAGACGGAGCATATTGTTACTCATAATCATTTGAAACTCTACCGCTTTCGGAATACTGGGCCCCACTTCATACGCCCAACTGTATACGTCTTCCAGATGCTTTATCGAAAAGTCGTGGGCAATGATGGCCCGGTATTGGGACAACGGATACAGTTTCAGGTGAAAGCAGATGACGATGCCGAAAAAGCCGGGGCCTGATCCGCGTGCTGCCCAGAACAAGTCGACGTTTTGTTCGGCATTGGCGTGTATGAGTTCGCCATCGGCCGTAATAATGTCGAGTCCAATTACGCTTTGGCAGGCAATACCCAGTTTGCGGCCGTTCCAGCCGTAGCCGCCCTGCAACAAGTAGCCGCCAATACAAACCCCTTTGCAGTGGCCTGCCGGAAAAAACAGGTTGTGTTTGTACAGTTCCTGCATCAGTACGCTACCACCCACACCTGGTCCGGCTTTAGCGATCATCGTATTGGGGTCGATCTCGTACTGGTTGAAGTGTTTCATCAGGATCAGTATACTGTTGTCGCGCAGGTGGTTGGCACTGAAACTATGACCGCCCGAACAAACCGTAACTTTTCTACCTACCGACCGGGCGTATTTTAATGTCGCTACGATATCCTGTACGCTTTTAGGCTCAACAACCAGATCAGGACGTTTGCCTGGATCGATTTTGTTGAATAACGTTCCTATAACCAGTTGGTCGAAGCCCGGCTCGAACCGCCGGGTAAGCGTACCAGCTACCTGCAACTCACTGTCCTCTTGATTGAGTTCGGCATAGAGTGTCGGCAGAAAAGCCGCCAGGTGCGTCATCTCTTCGGAGCAATGCTGAAGTAAGTCGGGAGCAAAGTTTTTGGGTAATGACCTGACCTTGCGGATAAAATCGGAAGCCAGATCGGCCAGTATTCCCGTTTTTCGAACGCTCACATAGTGACCGCCTACCCAGAACCGGGAACGCATTTCTGAACCGCCCTCAACCGCCCGAACCTGATGAACCAGATAGCCGTAATCGACCGGGAGGCTGGGATGACCCAGACGGGCGCAGATGTAAACGGCTTTGTCAGGATGATTGATGCTGTCGAATGAAAAGCCGAATTCGGTGGGCGATTTAAACTGGATGAGCGCATCCTGCAACTCATTGCCAATGTACTCCTTGATAATCGAATTGCGACCAATGTAAGCCGCGTCATTTTTCCCATCGTCCCACCGGGCACTCACATGGGCTTTCGGGTGCCAGAGCTTATACCGAGTATCCTGACAACCATGCCAGCCAAACCACCAATCCCACATGGGCGGAGTTACGTTTGGCATATAGGTGCAAACGGCTACATGAATACTGCCATCATCGTATTGGGTATACCCATTTTCACAATCGGTGTACCCTTCAGTTTCCAGATAGCGGGCGGCTGAAAAGACTGGTAATTGTTCAGGAGCTACAGGCGAACGGGTTAAGGCTTCCTGAGCCGAGGAAGCTAGGGGTAGAAATGCTTCGTCGTAAAATTTAGCGAATGAGGTGGCATAGTCGGTCGACTGGTAGCCAAGGTATTCTTTTGCCATTGGTTCGAGACGTTAAAATGATGGCTCAAACCTACCGGAATGCATCAGGAGCAACACTTGAATTAATTCAAGAAATGCATTGGCCGTGAAGAAACAGCCTGCTCTGGCTAATATCTAAACTTGTGTTTTAACTTGCTCAGCCATTCGGGCGAAATGCCCATAAACTCGGCTATGAAACGAGAGGGCACACGCTGGATAATCATGGGGAAGGTGCTAATCAGGTATTGGTAAAGCTGTTCCGACGTATAGGAAATGATCTTGAGTTTAAAGTCATTTTCCTCCTGCAAGGCGGTTGTAACTACCGAATGATAAAACCGAAACAAGTTAATATCGGTATTAATCAGTGATTCCAGCTTGTGTTTGTTCAGGGCTATTACAGTCGAATGCGCGATGGCCCGTAGCTCACATCGGGTTTTCTCACCCGAAAAGAAGCTGTCAACGCAGCTCATAAACGGGTGAAAATCGTCCATAAAGAAATTGATTGCTTTTTCGATCTCAAGGTCTTCATCGATGTAACGGCATACAAAACTCCCCGACATAATGAAGTAGATTTGGTCACATACCTGACCAGGACGGATGAGTTGGGCCTGATTTTTTATGTCCAAAAACGAAGCGTGCTGGAAAATAGCTTCCAGCGACTGCGGGGACACGTTCGCTTTGTTTAGTTCGGTAACCAGGTAGGGTGGCAGCATGAATGCCCGGTATGAGCTGTTTAGAATGAGTTGCTACATAGCTTGTACCGCTTTTGACGAGAAAGTAACTGGGGGTAACGTAGCAGGGTTTTGATGCGACTGCTTTGGGGTAAAACCGTATTGATTTTTGTAGGCTTTAATAAAATGTGACACACTCTCATAGCCAATTTCCAGGCTTACTTCCGATACATTCTGGGTCGTGTTTCGGAGGAGGAAGTGCGCATGTTCAAGGCGTTTTCGGCGAATCCATTGGCCCGGCGAAGTGCCAAAATGCGCTTCGAAGTCGCGTTTGAACGCCGAGAGACTGCGGCCCGATAGCCTGGCCAGTTCGTTCATCGACAGGGGTTTGAGCAGATAGGTGCCCATCAGGTAGTCCAGATCTGTTTTCTGGCCCTGATAGATGTGCCACAGAATGGATTGTAATTGGATTTTCGTATCTAGTTCCAACAGATGCAGCAGTAATTCCTGCGATTTAAGCCGCAGAAATTCGTTCAGAAAAGGAGTTTTTGACCCAAAATACGGCAACAACGAGTCAATAAACGTGGTGAAGGCGGGGGAGGAGGAGTAGGCCAGAATCAGGTCGGCAGGTACACTGACCGAAGTTCCCGTAAATAGAGCCAGATGCTGACTGACAAACTCTTTCAGAAGCCGCTCGTTTACAAAAAAAACCAGACTTCGGTAGCTGTTGTCGATGGATTCGTTCATGGAGTAGCACCCCCGCTGAAAAAACAGAATGTCGCCTTTTCGTACGTGCAACTCCTGCGTGGGTGAGCTGAATTTCTTTTCGCCTTCCAGCACGACAATTACAGCGGGTTCCTCAAAAAATACTTCGTTCCGTTCGGGATAGACATCGCTCCGATACGCCACAAAGGTCATTTCTGATCCGTCGGGGCGCTGGATGTTGAGGGACTGAAATTGATTGGGTAGTATGGATGAAGGAACACGAAGCATAGGCAAGGGACTACACTAAAAACTGAAACAGATCGGGCTGGTCGTTGAGGTATTCGTATACAATATTTTGGGCCTCCATCCGCTGGATAAGCGGTTCGAAATCCTCGCGATGTTTCAATTCGATACCTACTACGGCCGGGCCGGTTTCCCGGTTGGTTTTCTTGGTGTATTCAAACCGAGTGATATCATCCTCGGGGCCAAGTACGTTGAGGAAGTCGCGGAAGGCACCCGAACGCTGGGGAAACCGAATGATGAAGTAATGTTTCAGGCCTTCGTATAATAATGACCGTTCTTTTATCTCTTCGGTACGTGTGATGTCGTTGTTGCCACCACTGACCAGACAAACTACGTTCTTGCCCCGAATCTCGTCTTTAATCATGTCCAGTGCGGCAATCGTCAGGGCACCAGCGGGTTCGGCAACAATGGCATCTTCATCATACAGTTTCAGAATGGTCGTACACACTTTCCCTTCTGGAATCAGCAGAACGCGGTCCAGATTTTTGCGACAGACTTCAAAGGTTATGTCGCCAGGGCGTTTAACGGCGGCACCATCCACAAATTTGTCGATCTTGTCGAGGGCGATCACATGCCCTTCTTCAATCGATACTTTCATAGAAGGCGACCCAAGTGGCTCTACGCCGATCAGCTTTGTTTTTGGACTTAGCTGCTTGAATACTGTCGACACGCCAGCTGCCAAACCGCCCCCACCGATAGCCATCAGCAGGTAATCAATCTTGACGTTGGAATCTTTGAAGATTTCGAGCCCAACGGTTCCCTGCCCTTCCATTACCAGCACATCGTCGAAGGGATGCACAAAGGTACTGTCGTGGGTTTTGACGAATTCCATAGCCGCATAGAACGCGTCATCGTAGGTGTCGCCTACTAAAACCACTTCGACGAACTCCTTGCCGAACAGTTTTACTTGCTTAACTTTCTGGTTGGGTGTAGTGGTTGGCATGAAGATGGTACCGCGAACCGCCATCTTACGGCATGCATAGGCGAGGCCCTGCGCATGGTTGCCTGCGCTGGCGCATACGACACCTTTGTCGAGCGCTTCGGCTGGCAAACTCGCCATCTTGTTATAGGCTCCACGTATTTTATAGGAACGAACAACCTGCAAATCCTCGCGTTTGAGATAGATGCTGGCACCGTACCGATCGGAGAGGTTAATATTTTCCTGCAAAGGTGTATGTACCGCTACACCTTGTAGCCGTTTGGCCGCCAGGTAGATATTGTCAAGATCGGGAGTCAGACCATCAGTGATGGTCATTAAATGGTCATTCTGGCTCATTTGTTGATGAAAAGATGTTTCTCAGTCGATGTCCGGCATACTAACCTGATAAGCTATTTCAGGCTCGCCTGCCTTCTGTTCAGAGGAAATGTGTTTTGGCCAAGTGTTCGGTTCGAATAAAATGATTGAGCTTTATGCCCAGCATGTTTATTTCTTTCTCGACGTGAAGATATGCCTCTACTGTGATTAGACCACATCGTTTAGCTTTGTCGATTCATGTTCTGGTTGTAAGTACGGAGAATTGTGCGCTGAACAGTATCGGCAGGTTTTAGTCGAAGCGATGTGATTTAATACGCTCCTCAAAGATAATGCTGAACGAATTGATTCCCTCACTCCAATTGTAACTAGGCATTTCCCAACAGGCTGCCGTCGGGGTTGACCAAAACAACTTATGTTCTGTTTTTCAGGCTTTGCTATTGATTAAGAGCTTATTAGGTCGTTTTGAAGGCATTCGCCAGCTCTTTCAATAGGTTTACCAGGTGAACCGAGTTTTGGCTGGTAAACAGCTATATCTTCCTCTAACGTAGACGCTAAGAAGTGCTCTAGCCAACTCGCCAAGCATAGGTAACGGACCTGTCTTGCGATACTTTCTAGTTCAGCTTGTTTAGCCAATCCAGAATACTATCGGCGACTTCCTGCCATCCTTCTTCTCCACAAATAAAATGGCTCCGACCAGCGAACTCCTTGATGTCCACGATGCTATTGGCATCCTGATAGCTCAACGCAATTTTCCGGGTAAGCGTTGGCAGGAAAATGGTATCTTTTTCGCCTGCAATGAATAGCAAAGGACGGTGTGGCTTTTTAAGATTCACGCTTGAAAAGCTTTTCAATACCGTATCCCGACCGATTTTCCGACTTTCGGGAACGGCAATGGCCTCATAGGCTTTGGCCGCTTCTGGTTCGGACAACGTATTGAAAAAGGCCCGGTTGTACCAGTCACGCGTACCCAGATAAGGTGAATTACCCTTAAAGAAGTTAATGGCAGGCCATACGATTTTAATCGTGGAGAAAGGGGGCATTATATTTTTTGGCGGTGCACCATCGATGCTAACCCCCGCGTAAGCTTTGTCCATCTCAACCAACTTCTGCACCACCAGACCAGCCATCGAATGGCCAATCACAATTGGTTTTTCGGGCAGCGTGTCAATCAGTTTTACGATGTTCATGACTACATCTTCAAAACCCGTTTTGGTTAAATCGGGATGGATGTGCGTTCGCAGATCGGTGGGATTTCCCTCGTGTCCAGGATTGGCGGGCGTATAGACGGTATAGCCTTTTGCTTCAAAATAGGCTTTCCAGTCCTGCCAACTGGAGTTGTTCACAAACATGCCGTGAATGAGAACAATGGTTTTGGGCTTTTTCATTTTCGTGTTCGTTTTAATTACGACACAAAGGTTTAGGGAAAAGCCCGCAATAATTTTAACCCTGGTTAAAATCGAAACAATAGAACGCGGATTGTTATGATCGCTATGATTTACACAGATCTTAATAAATCATATAAATCATAATAATCCACGTTCTATTCATTTAGAGATGTTTTTCGAAATACACGACATCGGCTTCCGGGTTGTAGTTATACGGGGCTATTTCCGTGAAACCATACCGTACGTACAGCTTCAATGCAGGTGTCAACCGTCGTAAGCTGTCCAGCTTCATCCATTCATAGCCCAGATTTTGGGCAGTTGCCAGGGCAGTGTCCATCAATGAATCGGCCCAGCCCTGCCCCCGGTAGCCCGGTTGGATATACATCCGTTTCAGCTCACAGGTTTTCTCGTCCAGTTGCCGGAGCGCAGCACAGCCAACCCACCTATTGGCATCTCCCAGAAGCCATAGCTCGCCTTTGGGTGGACCATACATAGATGGAAGGATTTGCAGCTCTTTATCGAAGTTCTGAAACTGAAGATCAATGCCTAGTCCTAATGCGTATTCTTTAAAAAGCTCAATAGCAGCCAGGTACTGCTCTGGGGTTCGGGCAACGGTAATCTGCATATGAATGGATAATAAGTCGTTTCTGATATAGATAGAACACAGATTTTTATGATTAAAGCAAAGGTAGTGCAATTCGAAATTGGGCTAATTCTTTGGAGGAGACCTTACCAGATACGACTCCGTGAAAAGTTGATAGGATTGTTCAGTTTGACGATACGATTGCTCAACTCCTAATAGAATAATTCTCTCAAACTTTGTAACAAATCCTATTTATAACTTTTCTGCAGATTATGGAAGTACAAGAAGCGCCCAGCAAAATCTTACCCCGGCCCGTGTTTAAAACACAATACGAAAACTATATTGGTGGCAAATGGGTAGCCCCTGTTGATGGTGAATATTTTAATAATACGTCTCCTGTTGACGACAGCCTGATTGCCCGTGTTCCGCGTTCAAAAGCAGCCGATATTGACCTGGCCCTCGATGCAGCCCACAAAGCGTTCCCGTCGTGGGCCCGCACATCGGCCACCGAGCGTAGTAACATAATGCTGAAAATTGCCGATAAGATCGAACAGAATCTGGAGTTCCTGGCCCGCGTCGAAACCGTTGAAAACGGCAAAGCAGTTCGCGAAACCATGGCGGCCGACCTTCCGTTATGCGTCGATCACTTCCGGTATTTCGCGGGGGTGATCCGTGCCGAGGAAGGCTCCGTGGCCGAACTGGATGCCGATACGGTTTCGATGATCATCAAAGAACCTATCGGTGTAGTCGGTCAGATTATCCCCTGGAATTTTCCTTTACTGATGGCGACCTGGAAACTAGCTCCGGCGCTGGCGGCTGGCTGTTGCGTGGTGATGAAACCCGCCGAGCAAACGCCAACGTCTATTCTGGTATTAATGGAGCTGATCGAAGGGCTGATTCCACCGGGCGTTGTCAACATCGTCAACGGGTTCGGCCCGGAAGCAGGTAAGCCTCTGGCGCAAAGCAAGCGGGTAGCGAAAGTTGCTTTCACAGGAGAAACCACTACCGGCCGTCTGATTATGCAGTATGCTTCGGAAAACCTGATCCCGGTCACGATGGAACTGGGTGGCAAATCGCCCAACATCTTTATGGATTCGGTGGCCGACGCCGATGACGAGTTCCTGGACAAGTGTATTGAAGGGGCAGTGATGTTTGCTCTGAATCAAGGCGAAGTATGTACCTGTCCCTCACGGATGCTGGTTCACGAAAGAGTGTATGACCGATTTATTGAGCGGGTTATTCAGCGGACCGAAGCCATCAAACTCGGTCACCCGCTTGATCCTGAAACCATGATGGGTGCCCAGGCCAGCAACGATCAGTTTGAGAAAATCCTGTCGTATATCGATATCGGCAAGCAGGAAGGGGCTGAAGTACTTACGGGTGGTGGTCCTGCCGGGCTAGTCGGCAATGGGCTGGAATCGGGCTATTACATCAAGCCAACTATCTTCAAGGGAAACAACAAGATGCGCATTTTCCAGGAAGAAATCTTTGGCCCTGTGGTATCGGTAACGACCTTCAAAGATGCGAATGAAGCACTCTCGATTGCCAACGATACGCTGTACGGACTGGGAGCCGGTTTCTGGTCGCGGGATGCGCATGAGTTGTACCAGATTCCCCGTCAGATTCAGGCAGGCCGCGTGTGGGTCAACTGTTACCACCAATATCCAGCTCACGCACCGTTCGGCGGGTATAAGAAGTCGGGCTTTGGCCGCGAGAATCACCACATGATGCTCAACCACTACCGCCAGACCAAAAACCTGCTGATCTCGTACAGCAAAAATAAATTAGGGTTCTTTTAAGTAAGGAGTAAAGGAGGAAGGAAGGAAAGGGAGAAGGGAGATTCGTCATTTCCTTTCCTCCCTTTTCCTTTTATCTCGGATCCCCAATTCGGACTGGCCGTTTGTTTTGTGTGAGCACATAGGGTACGCAGATGTCGGCCGGGCAGCCGCAGGTTGTTCTCAACAGAATTACCTGCACATCCGTGTAACAACCCGACGCATTGTAGACGCGGACGGTATAGACCTGATCAGAAGCCGGATTTACCAGTGTATTTACAATAACGCCATTGGCCGGAATCACCTGGGGGGCACCTGACAAGGAGGCAGCCGCATTGAACGTTGCGCCCAGCGAGTATTGATACGTTAGTCCAGACTGAAACCCACTCAGCACAAGCTGTCCGTTGTTTTGGGCGACATTACCGATGCAACTGGCTGGCACGGCCGTTGCGACAAACGTAGGTAGCGAGTCTTCGACCACAATGAATGGACAGCAACTGAAATTCGGACACTGGCCTGAGCCTCCTCCGGCATCTATAGCCAAGCTATAACTACCCCGTCCGGTTACTTCCAGCGTATCGGTTGTCGCATTCGGAATAGCCTGGCCGTCTTTATACCACTGATATGATGTATGCCCTGCGGGTGCCGTCAGGACGAACGCGTAATCGTCTCCGACGCACATATGCACCGGGATAGACGTACAAATTCGGGCTGTATCACCGGGAATACTGGCCGTATTGTATAAAATACCCGTACTATCAGCTTTGGCCTGGAACGTCAGACTGAGGCTTTCACCCGGACTAAGGGCAGCTATTGTCCAGGTGCTGATCGGCGTTCCCTGCGTAAAGGTCGTTCCGGCTGGTGCCGATGCCGAATTGGGTAGATAGGTAAGCCCAACGGTAGCCGAATCGCGTACAGTTATATTCGTGGTTGGTAAGCTGCCTGTATTGGTCAATACCAGCGTATACATAAGGATTTCACCAAGCTCAGCCTTCGACTTATCCACCCGTTTTTCCAGATCGAGCAAAGCACAGGTCGTTGGAGCCGTGTAGGTACTACTGGCGGGCGAACAATCGGTACTCGAATAACTGGCCGTAATCGTGTGCGATCCGCTGCCCGTTGTCAAGCCACTTAGCGAATAGGCAACCGATGTTGTTCCGGCAGGTACGGCAATTGTTGTACTGACCGCGCCATCCGTTACCGTAAGCGTTCCGGTCGAAACGTTTGAGAAGCTAACTGTACCCGACACCGTGTACCGATTTGTTGTTCCATCACAGGACGATGGCGTTCCGGTTAAAGCCAGAGCGCAGGTCGCATAGGCCGCATCGAACGAAAAGTTATTTTGCCCAGCCTGCCCCAGCACGAACGCAATGATACCCGCCGAATTAGGGTCTGAATCAATGTTATCCGCATTGGGGCCGGTAGCCAGGTTTTGTCGGCTGCTGAGCATAACCATGCTGAAACTGGCCGGGAACGCTAATGAATAAGACCCTCCAGCCGTCAGTCCGGTCAAACTGTACACAAATCCGGGAGAGGGCGTTCCGGCAGCACTGGAAAAATAATACTCGCCGGCCGAATTGGTCGTAACACTGACCGGCGACGAAAGCCCAGTACCGCGTAAAGTCACTTCGACCCCAGCCAGGGGTGGTTCGCCGGGGTCCTGTATTCCGTTGTCGTTTTTATCGTACCAGACCCGGTTGCCAATTTCGATGGGCGCGGGCTGGCAGGCTAGTTCCAGATCACCCAACCCGTTGGCCTTCCCATAGCCAAAAGCATCTTCTTCATATAGAATGATGCCTGCTGCCGGATTTGGGTCGATCCCTGTTGGATTGCCGTCTTTAGCACCCGTTGCGTTGATCAATCGTTTGATGCCGCCTGTATTAAAAATTTCGGTAGGGTCTATGGCGGTCATAGCTACTTTAGCACTTCCTCCCAGTTGCGCCATACTCCCCTGCGAACTCAGGCCATGGTTGGCGCCATTCTGTACCCGGTCTCCCCAATAATACTTACCTGTTCCCGGTCCGGCCGTAGTCGTTTGGGTAGCCGATGTCGACGTTATGTCGCCACATAAACTCCCATCATTTTCTAGGGTCCACATGACATTCGTCGGGCTGCATTTGCGGGCACGCAGGATTTCGCCGGGGGCAATTCCACTGATCAGATCTGTATTGCTACCAGGCTTGTAATTTTTATAGCCCGTCTGGTCGCCAAAACGGTCCCGAAGGCCAATCAGCATATCGCCCGTTGTGGATTCAAATTCAATATCCGTCAGCCAGGCTTGCGGAAAGCTTACAACGCCTTCATTTCGATCAGCCTGATAAATTGAGGTCCAGGGTCGCCAGAATTCACTTCGGGCCGGATTTGTTGGCGAATTAGGAAGCACATCGGCCCCGGAAGCACCTTTCTGGTAGGTTAACGGAAACGACAATACGGTTGTAAATGAAGCTGGAACTGCCGGATCAAGCGCATACACTGTAGCACTTAGGCCGTCGGTAGGTCCATAGGGAACAGTTGTCGTACCCAGATCTTCGCGCGTACAAACCACTCCTACATAAATCTTCCCCCGGTAAAACTTGACGGCAAATGGTCGATAGCTCCCTTCTGTTGCCGTACTGCTTGTTGTACAGCCCGGATTCGGAATTGGCACACCCGTGGCAGCTTTCGTCGTTACGTCAATCGAATACAACGTTCGGTTTTTCAGGTTGACTACGTAGAGTGTTTTATCATCATCCGAAAGATCAATCCCACCCAGGCTGGTTTTTCCGACCGCATCGAAGGCAATGCTGTCATGGCTGGCCAGACTGGCCGTTGTCGTTGGCAAATCGTTGCCATGCGTTTCGGTAGTAGAGGATACGGCCGTGCCGCCAACAGTCGCGAAGTTGAAAAATTCGGTTGTATTCCCGCTGGTAGCCGACGTGGGCGAAGTTACATAAATCGCATTTGGGCCATTGGCCGAGAAACCCACATGTCGTTTGGTAAACGAAGATGAATAAAGCTGTCCGGTCGACTTATTGTAAGCAACTCCCCAGGTAGACCCCACTTCACCGATTGTCGCCAAATAGCTCACTACCTTATTATTATCCTCAACCGTGTAGGGTGTTCCCACCAAAGCTACTCGCTGCGTAATGGATGGGTTCCCTGCGCTGGGATCAGCCGCAATAAAACAGGTTGTTATGAGCAGGGGTGAAACCGATTGGCAATATTCGGCGGGATAATTTACGCCCAGATTTACGTTCGTTGCTCCTCCATTCACAAACTGGACCGACGTAGCGCTATTCCCCCCTCTGGATGCTTCGTAATCGCCCGACTGCAGATTCGTAAACTCAACCCGATAAGCCCCTGAATTCCCCACGGCCAGCGTATATGAGCCTAAAATAGCCGTTGCTGTACTACTAACTGTCGTTGCGATGGTTGCGCCCGATGCATCATAAGCGGTCACCGTTACGCCCCCGACCCCCGGTTCTCCATAGGTATAGGAAGCTGGATCAGTAATGGCTTCATATAGGCCATTGCTATTAAAATCCCGGAATACTGTACCCGTAATAGTCTGTCCAAATGCTGGCAACGTAATTGTTGCCAATATGACGAAAAGAAAAACATAGAAATGGATAGGTTTTATCGTAAAGTGGAGCATAGACGAAATACTTTAGGCATCAGTACATAATATAGGGAAATAGATAGCTTAATTAAATACTCTTTAATAAATATAGATTACAAATAGTAACCATTTGGGCACTCATATTCCAGCCAGAATTATGCCAAATGAATGATCGTCCTTATTACTATTTATTTATAGGAGAATTAAATTAAAGCGATTGTAATGCGGGTGGAAACCCGCGCTAATCAGTTTGAATCGCGGGTTTCCACCCGCATTACCTTAATGAGGTATAATACCAGGAAATTGAAAGCCAGCAGGAAGAGCTGCTTTTCGGCTGGGATGTTAAAAACACTTAAATGCCCTCACTCTTTACAACGCCAGCAGACTTAAACGTATCCCTTGTGGCAGATAAACTTCATTGATTATGAAACGGTATTTAGTTCTACTCTGCCTGATGCTGCCTTTCCTTGGCAATGCCCAATCTCTGACAAGTAACAAACAGCAGGATATCTTCGGTAAAGGACATTTCGACGTCGGGGTCCGTGTTGGGCAGGGCTACCGGGGAACCTATCCAACCACAACCTTTACATCGCCCCGTGTTCAGTATTTTATTACCAATGGCTGGTCGCTGGCTGTTGAAGGCCGTTATCTATCTAGTAACATCTACCCTCAAACCGTCGACAAGCCCGATTATAGGTTATGGAGTGGGGGGGTATCAACCCGTTACTACTTTCTGCGAGGGAAACGGCTGGCGACGTTTGTTCATCTGGGCACATACCACGGCCAGAGTACACTACGGATGAAGTCCGACGCACCAGCTACCGAGTCTCGTACCTGGCAAACCGAAGTAGGGCTGGGCGCTCATTACCGGGTAGCGAAGCGGTGGTCTGTTGAAGCGATGGCTGGTCGAAGCTGGTTGAAAAGTACGCCTACTAATTCTTATTTTCTTTTAACCCCCGACGAATTCAACCGATGGCAGGTGAGTATTGGCATTAATTACCACCTTCACTAATCCAGGAGCGAGCCGATCAGTGAAGGTGGGGGGACCTTCTTAGAACGAAGAACTCTATCGTCCGAAATAGAGCTGGAAGCCAAAATTCAGGGAAAAGAACTTTGTGTCGATGGGAGGAAAACTCTGTTGATTAGCTGGAATGTTATCCAGAAAACCTGTTTCAACATGCTGAATTGTGTAGTTCAGTTCAGCATTCAGGCCAATATTCCGACTAATAAAGTAGGCCACGCCAGCGTGCGGAGCGATAGCTGTGGAGTAGCCCGTTGCTTTCGATTCGCCATTCAGAAACGATCGATAGTAATTAACGGTACGATTATAACCATAAGCAGCTCCCAGGTAGGGTTTCAAAGGCCCTTTGCCAAAATAGTAATTAATAAACGGTGACAGGCCGTAACTTAACTGGTAGCTCTTAAAATCGGGCGACTTAAGGTAGCTGGTCGAATAGCTAACGGGTATCCCCGTTCCGATCAGCAGATTGGTAGCTACAAAATGACCCAGCGTTGGCATGATAGTTCCCGAAAAGCTCTTTTGCGCGTACTGGCCCTCATTCTGATACCTAAAATTACCAATCTGGCTACCGATCTGCCAGCGCCCTTTGTCTGTTTGCGCCCATGTGAGCGAACAGCAGGCAAGAAGAAATAGGCTCGTAAAAAGGTATGTTTTCATAACAAAACATGTTTTTTATACAATATGACACTAAATGATGTATTTTGGTTGTAATTATCTCGTATACAGTATTGTAAATATTTGTAATTCCATAAAAAAGTATACTGTCATTTAGCCGTTTAGCGTATCTTAAATTTTTAAACGCACTTCATTATGAAAAACGCATTCCTAACTCCGAGCCGATTGAAGGCACTTTTGCTACAGGCAATGATCATGTTAGGTCTATCAAGTTGCAAAGAGGCCGAAGTATTTCGTCCCTTAGCGTATTACGATCTAATTGGTAGCTGGACTACCAACGGTTTCGTGTTTGAATCAGGCGGTCCTTTACCCAAAGCAGACCAACTGGCCTGGTTTACGTATATGGAAGCCTCCTCATTCACCTTCCAATCGGATAGCACGTATCGTAAACGCTCAAAAGATTCATTCGTGAATTCAACGACAGTTCTGGTGAAGTTAGAAAGGGGGACGTTTAGCGTTTCCAATGGTATTCTCAAGCTATCAACTCGCGATACAATTACCGGAACAACCCGAAATACCTATTATCGATGTGATTTCACCCGGAAGCAGATCGGTAATTCCGAAATTCGGACGGTTTCGATGCATTCCACCAGAGATCTGCTGCTAAAATCACTAGCTGAACAAAATCAGACAACCGCAATGATTCAGCAGAACTTCCCTTACTTGCTCGACCGTAACCTGTTTACAATCAGCCAGGAACTTACCCGATAATTCGTCAGGAGCCAACCTATCAACAGCGGTAGCCGCTTTAATAACTATCCCATTTCGGCCAGTCGGCCCTCACTAACCAGGGGTAAGCTCACGACGAACCAACCGGGCGATTCTTCAATCAGCAAGCTTCCTTCGTTGAGGAGTTCGTAGCGTGTTGCCAGATTACTCAGTCCTGCCCCGGCCGTTTCGACCCGAAGGTTTTTGCGCTGGAGGGTATTGGCAACGTGCAGGCGCTGATCGAGGGTTGTGTATATGCGTATATGCAGAGGATTATCGGGTAAGATGACATTGTACCGCACAGCATTTTCAATCAGTACCTGCAGGGCTAACGGTGGAATCAGGCCATGCTTTTCTGCCAGATCGTCTGACAAGTCCAGTACCAACCCATCCTGATAACGCGTTTGGAGCAGATGGAAATAAGATCGGATAAACGCAATTTCGTCACTCAATGGAACCAGTTGATGCTCGCTGGCCTGCAACAGATACCGAAAAACGGCCGTCAGCTCGCCAAGAAACGTATCAGCCTGTACCGGATCATCACCAATCAGCGACGATAATGAATTTAAACTATTGAACAGAAAATGCGGATTAACCTGATGTTGTAACGACGCCAACTGGCTTTGCAACGACACTTTTTCCAGCGTACTGGTTTGTACCGTTTCGCGCTGCCATTGCTGCAAAATGTACCAGCCTTCGTAGATAGCGAAATAAATGAAGTGGTAAAAAATCTGAATCCCAATATTACGGCTCAGTTCAATGGCGGTGGTATAATAATCGAATGTACCTTCGATCAGGAACCGCAGGAAATGGCGCAATAGCCAGGCAAAACCAACCAGAACCGGCAGTACGGCTAGTAACCACAACAAGCGCTGACGGGTATTGTCCAGGCCAGGATAACGATGCTGAATGGTTAAAACCACCCATCGGGCAAGTTGCCAGCAGACAACACCAGCCGTTATGCCAATGACCACATTGATCAGCAACGTCCGCCACGTACTGGTCGCATACAGATCAAATCGAAAAAACAGACTCACGAAGGCATAAAGCCCCACCGGACCAAACCATCGAAGCCAACGATCATTCAAGGATTTCATAGCGTTGCTTCGGGTTCCGATTGAGTTACTACCAAAGGGAGCGCTATTACGAACAGGCCATTATCCTCCTGTATGGAAATTGCGCGCTGGCCCAGCAACCGATATTTAGCCGCTATGTGCGACAGCCCTACTTTATTCGACAATACGGCGGTCGTTTTCCGTTGCAGGTTATTCTGCACAATCAGCGTATTGCCCTGCGTTTGAATCCTAATAGCCAGCGGATGAGCGGGCAAAATAACGTTGTGCTTAACCGCATTTTCTACCAGCAGTTGCAGAGTCAGCGGAGGCAGACGATGCTCCAGTACATCATTATCAACTGCTATGGTTAGCTCAACGCCAGCCCCGTAGCGCGTTTTTAACAACTGAAAATACGACCGGATAAACTGCAGTTCCCGGTTTAGGGAAGTCAGTTCCTGATCGTTCGCCCGTAGCAGATACCGATATACGCTACTCAACTCATCCACAAAGGCTTCGGCCTGACGCGGGCTCTCGTAAATCAGCATCGACAGCGAATTAAGGCTATTGAACAAAAAGTGCGGATTGATCTGACTCTTCAGCGTATCGAGCTGATGCCGCAGTTTCGCTTTCTTTAGTCGTTCGTTATGCTCGTAGGCCTGCTGCCATTCGCGTAATACATAGCTTCCTTCGTAAATAATGAAGTAAACAAAATGATAAAAGATCTGAATACCAACTGAATAGGTATAGTTCGACAGCGTTTGGGTGAGGTATTGCAGATTGTTGAACGCCATGTGGGCAAGCTGCCGAATCAGCCAGGCAAAATTGACCAGCACAGGCAGCAAAACCGCCATCCAGATTAGCCTGCGACGGGTGTTATCCAGGCCAGGGTACCTTTTCTGCAAGCGCATTACGACCCACCTTGCCACATGCCAGCAGACATAACCGGCTGATAGAGCGATCAGGTCCGAACGAACCAACGTATCTGTCGATCGCTCAAGATACCAGTCGAGCCGAAAGAACAGAGTGCCCACCAGAAACAGGGCGAATGGGCCAAAGATTCGTAATTTCTTGTCAGTAAAGACGTTCACAGACAGCGTTGACGTATGCTAGATAGTATGTTATCAATGGAAAGAGCCCTATAGGTCATCAAGCGTTGCAAGTTGACTCCCTAAACATTGGTCGAATTCAACCGCTCCTGAGCTATAGCCAATACAGTTTGTTGAAATTAAACGCCTTTCGGTAGATAGCCAAGAAAAAAGGTAGATTTAGAGTTAGTTGACGGATGAACGGTACGTCATCATCCGTAATAGCCTCACTTGCCCAAGCTGAAACCCCCTCACTTGAACTTAAGTAATATCCAATTGTATCCTACATCGTTTATAGGTTATTCAGAGGCCGTGTACGAGAGGTTTGTTACTCAAATCGTCTATCCAATACGTTATTTCTATAAATTCGAGGGTCGTAAGAGCCGGACCCCATGAAAATTCTGCTAATTGAGGATGAAGTCAAAACGGTTCAGAGTATTAGACAGGGACTCGAAGAGCACCAGTGGGAAGTTGATGTAGCCTACGACGGTATCCTGGGCTTTCAACTGGCGACCCGGTCGCCCTATGCGCTTATCATTTCCGATATTATCCTGCCCGGCATGAATGGTCTGGAGCTTTGCCGAAAGTTGCGGGAAGCTAACGTGGCTACCCCAATACTGATGCTGACCGCGCTGGGAACAACCGACGATAAGATTGTTGGCCTCGACGCAGGAGCCGATGATTATCTGGTTAAACCGTTTGTATTTGGGGAACTCATGGCGCGGGTTCGGGCACTTACCCGTCGATCGCATCATACCATTCAACCCAGCAATGTATTGAAAATTGCTGATCTGGAGTTGAATACCGATACCAAAACGGTAACGCGGGCGGGCCGTGAGATTTCCCTGACAGCCAAAGAGTTTCAGTTACTCGAATATTTCCTGCGCCATCAGGGACGGGTGATTTCTAAGGTCGAACTGGCCGAGCGGCTCTGGGATCTGACGTTCGATACGGGTACCAACGTCATTGAAGTATACATAAATTTTCTCCGCAAAAAGATCGATAAGGACTTCAATCCCAAATTATTGCACACGCAGATTGGTATGGGATATGTAGTAAAGCTCGTGTCGTGATGACCAATATTCGCACCCGACTTACGGTTCAATTTGCGCTACTGGTAACGGTGATTCTGCTGTTGTTTTCGCTCGGGGTTTATTTCTTCAGCAAACTCTACCTCGAAAAACGCTTTTTCAAACGGCTTCAGGACCGGGCCATCACGACCACTACGCTCCTGTTCGACTTACAGCAAACCGATAGTACGGTACTGCGCGTGATTGATGCGGGCAATAAAGAGCCACTGCTCAACGAAAATATTTCGATCTATAACGCCAAAACCAAACAGGTACTTTTTTCCAACAATCCGGCCAACACCCGATTTCACGAGCAGTTCATTCCGCAACTCGACTCGACTGCCCAAACGCTCTATATGCGCCAGCACGAATATCAGGTGGTAGCCATTCATCTGGCCAAAACCAACAGCAGCGACTGGGTGATTGTCAGTGGTATTGATCAGACGGGGCACGAAGCGCTCGACGATCTGAAAAAGATTCTGATTGTGATGGTTCTGGCGGCTCTCCTGCTCCTGGGTATTTCGGGCTGGTTTTTTGCCGACCGGGCGCTGGCTCCCATGTCGGGCATTGTGCAGCAGGTGAATACGATTTTTCCAGCTGATGTATCGAAACGGGTGGAACACCCTAACCGCTCCGACGAAATAGGGGTGTTGGTAGCCACCTTCAATCAGTTACTCGACCGCGTTGAGCAAGCCATCAACAAGCAGAAGATGTTCATCGCCAATGTGTCGCACGAATTGAAAAACCCACTCACCAAAATCAATTCGCAAATTGACGTCGCTTTAATCCAGAAACGAAACCCCGACGCGTACGAACGCACGCTGCAATCATTACAGGAGGATACCCGCCATCTGGCCCAACTGACCAACACCTTACTGGACTTAGCCAATACCTCCATGCGGGCCGATACCCTGGCCGTTGAACCCGTTCGTATGGATGAGCTGCTCTGGGAATCAAAAACGCAGTTGCAGAGCTGGCATGAGAACTACCAGATTCAGCTTACTTTTTCTGATTTCCCGGATGAGGAAGAAGCGCTGATAACACAGGGGAACAGGGCTGCGCTTAAAGTACTGCTGATGAATCTGCTGGATAACGCCTGCAAGTTTTCGCCCGGCAAAACGGCCCAGGTAACCTTTCAAGCAAAGGCTAACACAATCATCATCACCGTATTTAACGAAGGCCCTCAAATACCGGAGGCCGATCTGCCTTACATTTTCCAACCCTTCTTTCGCAGTAATGCCACGGCTCCATCGAGCAAAGGGCACGGGGTCGGTCTGGCCGTTGTGGCCCAGGTTGTCGAGATTCATAAGGGCTCCATTTCTGTTAAATCGACCCAGGAGGGCACTACGTTTACCCTCACACTCCCCAGTAGTGCATCATTTTAAGGTAATTTTAAACTCAGATTAAGTCCTGATTAAGTTCGGCATCGTTGCTTTGTAGCTCCCTATCTCTGAGGGCGAGGGAGCTACAAAGCAACGATGTACCTATGGAAATCCAAACAGCGAATCATAAACAGGGCGTTCTGAACATGACCATCGGGGCACTGGTGGGCGTAATGGCGCTGCTGGCCTATTTATTTGTGGGCTCCCGCAACGAAACGCTGGAGGTTCAGAAACTGCTAACAGCTAAAGTGGAGCAATTTGCCTCTACCCAACAAAAGCTCGATTCCATTTCGTCGGTGCTGGACAATAAGATCATCGAAGTCCGCAAGTTAGGCGGTAGCGTGAGCGAACTGGAACGGATTAAGCGGCAACTGGAAAGCGATAAGAAAAAACTGAAGTACGACCTTTCGTTCTCCATTCAGCAATACAACCTGAAAATCAACGACTACAAAGCTTTTCTGGCCCAGAATGACGTTAACCTCCGCCAGTTAAAAACCGAAAATGGTTCTTTGCTCAATCGGGCGCGAGTACTTGAAGAAGAAAAGCAAACGATTCTCACCGAAAATGAAGGGTTAAAGCACGAAAAAGCCGCCCTGACCCAAACGGTTGACGATTACTCCCTCCAGAACGCCGAATTAAAAAACAAAGTATCGCTGGCGTCGGCCATGAAAGCGGTCAACGTAGAAGTAGCCGCCGTGGCAGCCAACGGTAAAGAGCGCCGGGGTGGTATGTACAAAGCGTCGCGTATCGACCGACTGAAAATCACCTTTATTATGCCGTCGAATCCCGTGGCTGTAAAGAACAACAAAGACATATATGCCCGTATTCTGGACGTCAACGGGGCCGTTGTTGGCGACAATGGTGGGGTTATATGGGCAGAGGGCCACGAAATCGGTTACAGCACCCGACAAACGGTACTGTTTGAAAACAGCGACCAGCAGGTCGACATTCTGTTTCGGCGAGACGCTCCTTATAAACCAGGCCCTTATACGGTGGAGTTATATGCCGAAGGCTTCCGCATTGGCAGTGGCCGTTTCGACGTCAAATAATTGGCCTGTTCAGAGGCTCTTATAGCTAACTCAACGGTTAATCTATGGCAACTTTTCACAACCTGATACGATCTCTTTTGACTAGTATACAACCTTACTTGAAAACGCTGGGCAAGCTGGCAACGTATTTAGTGCATACATACCGCCAGTTTCCGATTGCTTATACAGCACTCGGTTATTTGTTTTTCAGCATGGCCTTTTGCTATTACCCAGTCATCAATCATTGGCTGGGTGGCTTTATCATGATGAGCCTGCCACTTGCTATTCTGGGTGGTTTTATAGCCTGCATCTATCTGTTCCGAAAGCACCAGACCGCCGTAGCCATGGCCGGTATGATCTGGGTGCTGTTCTCGTTTGTTGTGGTCAAGCGATTGCTGGGCACCGACAGTGGCGATACCGACATGAGCCACGCCCGCACTTTAAATGTACTGAGTTTCAACAGTGAAACATTTCAGAACGGTGTCGATCTATCATCCTTGAAGGCTGATATTGCCTGTTTTCAGGAATATTCGCCCAATAGCCAGATCGAGCGGCAATACACGGCAAAAATGGAGAAGCTTACCTGCTTCGATAAAGATCGGGAAATAGGACTAGCGTTGTTTTCGCAGTATCCGATCGTTAATCGGTACGGTCATATCTGGGATCGGTCGAACGGCCCCGACATCAATGGATTTCTGTGTGCCGATATTGCCTACGGTGCCGACACTATCCGGGTTGTCAACGTACATTTATGGTCGATGGGGGTACGAACCAATCAGGCGGTCGATGCGCTGAAATCGGGGCACCTCATTCAGTTTACCACATCACTGATTGATACCTTCCAGAAATTGAAAGAAGGCTTTGAACACCGAAATGAACAGTTTTTGGAAGTAGAATCGTACGTAGCAGGCAGCCGATACCCCGTTATTATTTGTGGCGATTTCAACGAAACACCTATCGGCTATTCGTACGGCAAGCTCCGGCAAAACTTCAAAAACGCGTTCGAAGAAGCCGGACAGGGGCTTGGCTTTACGCTGAACCGCCATCCATATTGTGTTCGAATTGATCAGCAGTTCGTCAGTAGCGACTGGGCGATCAAAACCTGTCAAACCTTATCGGGCATCTCGTTTTCTGACCATTTCCCTGTACTGGCGCAATATGTACTGAAGAAGTCCCTGCATACTCCCAACGAGTTACTGGCTCAACAGAAGTAAATACACCGAAAGACATTTGATTCCATCATGGGCCTACCTTAAAGCCCACACATTAGTCTTTCCGCAGCCGCTTGTAGACGCGGATGCCCATCATCAGGGCGATCATCAGACCGAAAATCCCCAACAAGCCCCACAGCATATTCAGGGCGTCTTTCAGCACGACCAGAAACACAATGGCGAAAAGAAACAGGGTCGATACTTCATTCCAGACGCGAAGCTGTGTGGATGTATACCGAAATTCGCCCCGCTGCTGCTGTCGGTAAAGGATATGACACAGTATGTGGTAGACGTACAGACCTGCCACCAGCACCAGTTTATAGATCAGCCAATCGGGCGTCGACCCATAGTTGTACCAGGTTGTGAGGCCCATAATCAGCGTGATAATTGCCGATGGCCAAGCGATAATAAACCAGAGCCGATTCTGCATCAGCAGCAGTTGCTTTTGCACAGCGCTACGGCCTGGCTCGTCCAGTTGCTCGGCTTCGGTGGCATAAATGAACAATCTGGGCATATAAAATAACCCAGCAAACCAGGTTACCACAAAAATGATATGAAGGGCTTTGCTATAAAAGAACGTCATGGCCAACTATTGTTGCGGCAAATATACATTAATGCGTTTTAGCGAGGTCACTGTCCATTTAGTACTCAGCGACCATAACCTAGCAAATTTTACCAGATTCAGGATCACATAATCGGCAGACAAACAGATAAAAGGCTTACACGTTTTATTGACGGTCATAAACTGTTAACGACTAAGTCCTATGGAACGGAAGCCTATTATCGATCGAATCGAACATGAAGTACAGGCACTACAGGGCGATGCGACTAAAGATGTTAGCTATTCCAGTGAGCGCACATTCGCCAGCGAAGCCGAAGCGCAGGTAGCCTTCAGGCTGGCAGTCAGTAAATTGCTAAACGTAAACGGATGGTCAGGACTGTCCAGCCTTACGGCCGATTTCCAGCTTTACGATACCAACGGCCAGCCCAAACCAAATGGCCATCCACAAGTCGGAGACTATATCCGGGTAGCGTTGCCAGGCCCTATGCCCGAAAACTGGGTACATGTCCGTGATTTTAGCAGCACTGAGAACCGAGTAGAGTTTACCGTAAACCCCAGCCACGACCCGCACGAATCGACAGGGCAGATCGAACATTTTTTCCATAAGGAAGCCCAGAGTACGTTCCGGGTTGAGCTAACGGGCAAAACGATTACAGCGTCAGAAATTGGCCGCCAGGAAGGCATCAATAATCAGCAGCCCGAAGCAGGCAATCGCGCAGCTATCAATACAGTTATTGCTGAAACAGGCTGGTTGTTTTATCAGAAATTCCAGTGGAAGCAATTGACAGACTATCTGGTAGGGCTCTGAGCGTATTCGAGTTCAGCTCCCCGAACCGTAGCCTTACTTCCTGACCTGTTTTACCTGAACGTATTGTCCTTTTGTCGTTCTGCCGGGTTAATTCCTAAAAAGCGAATACGTCATGAAAAACATGCAGGATTTAATGGAGCACACCATCCAGGATTTGTACTCCGCCGAAAACCAGATTCTTGAAGCACTGCCTCAACTGATCAGCAAGGCACAAAGTAGTCAGCTACGTCAGGCGTTCGAACAGCACCAGCGTCAAACCGAAAAACACGTTCAGCGCCTTGAGCAGGTGGCCAAACAGTTGGACATTGATCCCGACGGCGAAACCTGTATGGCCATGCAGGGACTCATTGAAGAAGCGCAGGATTTGCTGGACCAACTGGATGGTGACGAGATCACCGATGCGGCCCTTATCGGCGCTGCCCAGAAAGTGGAGCATTACGAAATTGCCTCTTATGGCACCGCCCGGACGCTGGCACAACAGGCAGGTCAGGGCCAGATAGCCGATTTGCTGCAACAAACGCTGGATGAGGAAAAACAAACCGACGAAAAGCTAACGGAAATAGCAACGACGAAGGCCAATCAAAAAGCGGTTAAGGCGTAGTAACTCGTTAGGCGTTTATAGCTGAACCCGTTTAGACGCTGTTTGAGTTAGGCAGAGCGGCCAGTTAGTGAGGGCAGATTCTCAAATCTGCCCTCACTAACTGGCCGCTCTAATTACCTATTTTCGGGATTCGGCGGGCATCATAAACTGGATAGGTAGCAAACTGGTCGATTCAGAATACAGCGTAACAAAAAAAGATCAATTCACTCGATTCGGCTGATTCAACTTCGGGCTTTTCATCGAATAGCTTTTTGATTTATTGAGCACTAAATTCCGACTACCTTTGGTGTTCATTACCACAGAACAGCCATGCAAAACCTGAAAATCGCGACGGCCCAATTCGAGAATGCCAGTGGCGACAAAGCGTACAATTTACAGGTTATCAGCAACCTGTCGGCAAAGGCGGCTCAGCAGAGCGCTCAGGTCATTGCCTTCCACGAATGTTCAATCACCGGCTACACTTTCGCCCGACACCTATCGCGCGAACAGATGCTGGATTTAGCCGAGTACATTCCCGATGGAGAGAGTATTGAGGCACTTATTCAGATTGCGAAGGCGAACGATATCGTTATTCTGGCGGGTCTGTTCGAAAAAGATCAGCAGGATCAGCTATTTAAAGCCTACGTCTGTGTCGATAAGAATGGCCTGGTTGCCAAATACCGAAAGTTGCATCCGTTTATCAACCCCCATCTTCTGCCCGGCGATTCGTACGTTGTCTTTGATTTGCTCGGTTGGAAATGTGGTATTCTGATCTGTTACGATAACAACATTGTCGAAAATGTACGCGCGACGGCTTTGCTTGGAGCCGACATTATTTTCATGCCCCATGTAACGATGCTGACTCCCTCTACCCGACCGGGTGCGGGTTTTGCCGACCCGGCTCTCTGGGCAAACCGGGCCAACGACCCAACCTCGCTCCGGCTGGAATTCGACGGTATGAAAGGGCGGGCCTGGCTCATGAAGTGGCTTCCCGCACGGGCATACGACAATGGCATTTATGTGGTCTTCTCCAACCCCATCGGTATGGACGACGATCAGCTAAAAAATGGTTGTTCAATGATTATCGACCCTTTTGGCGACGTTATTGCCGAATGCCGGGAGTTAGGCAACGATGTTGTGGTAGCCAACTGTACACCCGAAAAATTACAGCAGGCAGGCGGCTATCGCTACCGAAAAGCCCGTCGTCCTGATTTGTATAAAGATGTTCTGGGGCAGGAGCACACACCCGAACAAAAAGTAGTCTGGCTAAACCCTGATACAAACTAAGTATGAATCAAATGCCCGGCCAAGATTGTATTGGGATTGAGGTATAATCAAGATGCCCTATTCCTACCAATAAAAAGTGGCTTAACCCAAATCTGAGTTAAGCCACTTTTTAGAAAACAACGATAGGGAGAAACGAGTGCGTTATCCTTCAAAGGATTCAACGCCGGTGTCTTTCCAGCTTCTGGAAGAAGCTGATTCCAGCACTGCTTCGCAGACTTTCTGGGTTTCCAGCGCATCCAGGAAGGTAGGATGGCAGGGCTCTCCATTCTCCAGGCTCTTCAGAAAATCGGCTACCTGATGGATGAAGCTGTGCTCATAACCAATCCCTAAACCGGGGACCCACCACTTGCTCATGTACGGCTGATCGCCATCCGTCACATGGATGGAACGCCAGCCCCGCACAATTCCTTCATCGCCATGGTCGAAATACTCAAGCCGGTTCAGATCGTGCAAATCCCATCGAATGGAGGCATGTTCACCATTGATTTCGAAGGTGTATAACGCCTTATGACCACGAGCGTACCGCGTCGATTCGAATAAGCCTAACGAGCCATTGGCAAAATGGCAATGGAAAATACAGGCATCATCGATTCCTACGGGCTGCACTTTTCCGGTTAGGGCGTGCATCCGCTCTTTCACGAACGTCTCGGTCACGGCCGATACATCGGTAATAGCTCCATTGAGCCACATAGCCGTATCGATGCAGTGCGCCAGCAAATCGCCGGTTACGCCCGAGCCCGCAGCCTCCACATCCATACGCCAGGTACCCGCACCTCCCTGAGGCACATCGGCACTGATCGTCCAGTCTTGCAGGAAGTTGGCCCGGTAATGGAAAATCTTACCCAGCTTGCCCGATTCCACCAGTTGTTTAGCCAGTGAAACGGCAGGTAGCCGACGGTAATTATACCATACCGTGTTGGCAACCCCGGCCTGCTCAATGGCATCGACCATCTGCTGGGCTTCAGCTACCGTACGGGCCAGTGGTTTTTCGCACAGTACCATCTTTCCAGCCGCTGCCGCTGCCAGCGCGATTTCGGCATGAGAATCATTGGGAGTACAGATGTCCACAGCATCAATGTCGTCGCGGGCGATGAGGGCTTTCCAGTCTGTTTCAATGGATTGGTAACCCCATTGATCGGCAAATGCCTGGACTTTTTCAGCGTTACGGGAGCAGACGGCTTTTAAAACAGGCTTGTACGCTAACTCAGGAAAAAAATGACTGACCTGGCTATAGCCATTGGAATGGGTGCGGCCCATAAAGCCAGTGCCAATTAAGCCAATACGTAATTCTTTTTTGGTTGACATAAATGATTAAAGGTTTTTAGGTAGAGACGCCAGGTATAACGTCTCCTGACCGGATGGTTTATGCTTCGTACCAACCATGAGCCTGACGCACTTTGATCATCGTCGCCAGCACATCATTCCAGGTTTGTTGTTTGAGCATCACATCGTTGGGGAACATACAGCCGTCCCAGCAAATATGTCGGAAAGCTTTGGTCAACTCACCATTTTCGTTTCGTAGCCAGTATCCGGCATCATGGACAATATCGAGTTTACCATTGGGGTCCAGCGCCTGACAGTGACGGCCCGTTTTATCATGCGAACCCGAGCCGAACACTGTTCCATCGTTCTGAGCGACGTGAAAGTCGATTGTCCAGGGGCGCAGTGCGGCTGTCACTTTTTTCAGGGCTTCTGACAGAGCCTCGCGGTCACTCCAGTCGAAATCTGGGGGTAGAATACGGTCTTCGGGACTATTGTAGCCTAGGGTATAGAGCAGCGTATGCGCCATGTCGGCCTGGAAGCCCATGTTGGGGCGGTTCACTGCTACCAGCGTATCGACCATGGCTTTCCAACTGTGCATGCCACCCCAGCAGATTTCACCTTCGGCGGCCAGTTTCTCTCCATAGTCGGCTGCTACATCACAGGCCTGCTGGAAAGTACTCACAATAAGTTTGCTGTTGCCCACCGGATCTACTGCCCAGTCGTGGGGCGAACTGGCGGAGTCGATGCGCACGACGCCACTGGGCCGAACACCCAGTTCCGTCAGTCGCTGACCGATGTGGCAGGATTTACGCACCATTTCGACAAATTGAGCCCGTTGTTCTGGATTACCCATGGCTGGCCCTCCCCAGATGGGGGCTACCAACGAGCCAATCTTAAGGTTATAGCCGCCCACTTTATCGGCCAGCCGCTTGATATCATCGTCGGAGAGGTTGACATCAATGTGCTCAAACAAGGCCAGGTCGACTCCATCGAATTTAACCCCATCGACTTCGGCATTAGCTGTCAGTTGGAGCATGGTATCGAAGTCGATGACGGGCTCAGAGTCGGGACCCTTGCCGACTACACCGGGCCACATGGCATTGTGGAGTTTGGGATAGTTATTCTGGTTCATGTAAAGAGAACTGATTTAAGGTTTTAGGTAAACGGATAACACAGAGATCGTCGAAGAACTACAAAGATTCACAGAGAATTCAGAAAAACTGCGTGTGTCTTCCAGCATCTTTGTGAATCCCTGTGTTATTTTTTTACACTGCGCTTAGGTCTAAATCAGGATTAGCCGGGCCAAAGTGCTTAAGCATCACAATCGGGTCGGTAGACGATGGGTTAACAATCGTAACTCCTGCTAAGGCTGCCTGCTCACTCACAAAGAATTCGTCGTTTGTCAGTTGGCCATACCGAATCATGGTTGGGGTCTCAATGTCCCACACACCCAGCTTTCCATGCCCTTGCATCATAATCAGCCCGTAGGCTGCGCTGTCCTTAATGGTTACCGTCTGACCAGGAAGCACGGTGAGTTCTTTGGCGCTGAACGCTTCATTTTTATAGCAAACCCATACTTCCCGATAGCCCGCAGCAGCCATCTCTTCTTCATCACGAACAGGCTTTGGACGCATAAAGCGGTTCGCCATCATTTGTGGGTCGGTATTCAAGTCCCAGTCGATGGCTTCCATGAGCTGGTCGTAATCGCCAATCCGGTCTTTCGGCGTACCATTCCAGAGCAATTCTTCGGGTATGATGGCTTCGTTTACCAGCGACTGGTACATGGCGAATACATCGGAAGCTTTCTGTGGCTCATAGGTACACAGGCTACCCGGTGCATGCAACAAGCCAGGTGGTACATCCCAGCCCGTACCGGGTTCGAGTCGGTACGCCGACGAATAATTGGTGATCTTGTTATCGCCCTTCGTGAAGTTCTTTAGGCATTCTTTGATCTGCTCTTTGGTCGTACCGGGAGCGATACCAATGAAGGTGTAGGGAAAATCGCCACCGTGGTTGTTTACCTGTGGAGGGAAATAATACGCTTCGGGTTTACCCAACTGACCGATTAAGGCAGCCTGCTCATCGTTGTGATGGAGGTGATGCGGCAGTGGCCCCATGTTGTCGAAGAACTTAGAATACATAGGCCAGCTTTGGTACTGATCCCAGAGCCGATCACCGATCAGTTCACCCTTAAGTTCATCGACGGCGTCTTTGAGCAAAAACTGAACTTCCGTTCCATCTTCATCGGTGAAAACGATATGGCTCAACCCTTCATTCTCGCCAGTAAGAGGGCCATTTTTGGCGGGAGTTGTAGAAGAGAACCAACGTTCATCGATGCCTCCCCGCTCACCTCCCAGCACATAATAATCGTCGGGATGGAGTTTGATACGTCGACCAGGTACGCAGAAGGATCGGGGTACCCAGGTGGGGGTGAGTCGCAGAATGCCTTTTCCTTGTTCCAGAGCTTTTTTCGCTACACTGACTGCTGAGGTTGTTTCCATTAATAAATAAGCAATTGTTTTTATTATAACCGGGCAGGGGTTATGCCTGTATGACGCAACTTAAACGACTAGCCCCCCTATCCATTTCTATACACTTATAACTGTTTGATCATCAGGTTTCGGTATTGCACCTTCATCGGCGGCCCCACGTGTACCTGAACGCCAAGCAATCCTTTGGCTTTTCGGTTAACGGTATCATCGTCTATCACTTCACTCATCAGCACATCATTGATGTAGTGTTGTAAACGATTGCCTTTGATCACTAAGTGGAATGTGTTCCAATCTTCGCTTTTGATAAATGTTTTGAGCGAATCGGAACTCCCCAACGACCCCGTGACCGTCATACCGGTCCAGGCATTGGCTTTTACATTGGCCCGGATCGCTTCCGGTGTATTTTCACCTGTGTAAGGGGCGATGGTCGTCTTCTGCCCGCGATAGGCCAGTGTGGTTCGTTTCCGTTCCTCATAATTTTGGCCGGTATACCGTATTTTCCCGTCAATATCGGCCTGATAGCCTTTCAGGGCAAACGGAATATCGGGTAATCGATCACTGCGATAATTGATGCCTGAGTTCCCGGCTTCGGTAATCTTGAATTCTCCTTTCAGCTCGAAATCGGCAGGTTCGCCCCCCTGCCAAATGATGAACGAATTCGTTTTTAGTAGTTTTTCGGGTGTTATTTCTCCGGTCAGACAGCCATCTTCAACCCGCCAGTAGTTTGGGTCGCCATCCCAGCCTTTCAGCGTCTTCCCGTCGAAGATGGAGACAAACCCGTCTTTCTTTTTCTGCGCTATGCAGGATGTGCTGGTACCCGCGATTCCTAAAGCTGCCACGAGAAGTAGGATAGCGCTGAGATTTCTTTTTCTTACCATATCAAAATTTTGTTAAAACCAGGTAGCTTTTTTGTCATGCTGATGAACGAAGCATCTTCGGAATTGTGCGATAATAGGCGAAGATGCTTCGTTCATCAGCATGACAAACCATGCCAATTTTCGGTCTAATTATGAAAATAACAGCTTATCACTTACCCTTCGAGCCACCTGCTTTGTAGACGTCACTGTCCTGCTTGCCGCCCGACTTCAGATAGGCGATCAGATCGGTTAACTCGCCCGGATTCAGGCTGTTGATTAGCCCAGGCAACATAATCGAAACGGTCGAATTCTTTTTCGACACGACATCTTTTTTCGGAATTTTCCGAAGGAAATCAGGGGCAAATGGGTTCTGCGAGATCGAATAGTTCACCTTATCCTCACTCACAAGCCGACCCAGCACCGACTGCCCATTTTTCAGTGTAAAAATGGTTGATGCATACTGGTCTGAAATAGCCTTGTCGGGGTTGATGATCGCATCCAGAATGTCCTTGTTCGAGAAGCGGGTTCCCAGTTGAGTCAGATCGGGGCCAATATCTCCTCCCTGACCACCCATTGAGTGGCAACGGCTACACAAAATAGCAGAGTAGATTTTCCGGCCTCTATCGAAGTCGAGCGAAGCTACAAGACCTGTGTCGACGGCTGCCACTGCATTGTCCAGTTTCCACTGCCGTCCGGGCCCTTTGGGTGAATAATCGCTGACAATATCGTTGCCGGATGTGGTCAACAAATCGGCACCCGATAGCTTGTTGTATTTCTCAAACTGGTCCTTCGGCACATGCGCCAGTGCCAGTTTACGGGCTCTGTCGATAAAGCCGATATAACTCCGGCCACCCTGGAATTTGAATCCATTGGCAAACCAGGTAAAGTACTTATTCCGTAACTCCGGTGTCCAGCCAGCATCAGCACGGCTCAGCATAACAGCATAGAATGTCTGTTGAAGGGGCGGAACTTTCTCCAGCATTTTGGCAATATCCAGGCCATACTGTGGGTTTCGCAGGATCAGATCGGAAGAGGCTGTAGCGGTTTCGAGTCCAAGATCGTGACTACCGGGTTCATCTTTTATATCCATCAAAGCCAGCGTTTTGTTCACTACACCTGGGGCGTCGAGAGAAATAAGAACGCGGCTAAGCCCCCGGTTCATCAGGGCCGTTTTGGCAGGATAATGCGGATTCAGGTACGCAATAACCCGATCTTTATCGGCCCCTTCGGGCATCCCCATACGTAGGCATATTAATTCAAAGGCCCGGCATAAATCAAACTGCTGCGATTCGGGCAGTTGACCATAGTTGATCTTTAGCAATGCGTTAAGAAGCTTGCTTTTTTGCGAAGCATCACCCTGTCTGGCTAGGGCAACCGCCGATTGTATCAGTCGCTGTGGATCGGTTTCCGTAAGTACTTTATCCTGCCACTGAGCAACGGGCTGATGTTCTACAGCAATACGGGCTGCATACCGCACAAATCGGTCGGGGCTGTTCAGATTAGGCCAGGCCGCAGCAATAGCCGCTGGATTGGCGCCATGATGGTACTGCTCCAGTTGAGTCCGAAGCTGATGCTCTTTTGTCAGAACAGGTGCCTTCGCTACAGGGGCTACCGATTCCGTTCCAGTATAGGTGATTCGGTAAAGGTCCGACTCTAAACGGCGACCTCCCGTCAGGAAATACAGCGCGCCATCTGGTCCGAACATACCGTCTGTCAGCGGCAGTGGTGAACCCGAAATAAACTCTTCCCGTTCGGCTTCGTACGTTGCCCCTTTCGGCTTCAGGTAAATCGAATAGATAATTCCGAAACTCCAGTCGAAGGCAAACAATGACTGGCGATACCGTTGTGGGAATCGGGCATTATCGCCATAAACCAGGTTCGTAGGCGATCCTTGTCCAATGTTCAATACAGGTGGCAGGTTGTCAGGGTTGCTGGGCAGCCACTTGCCATTTCCTGTACGCCAGCCAAACTCCGCTCCACTGGTAACGTGACAAATACGAGTAGGACGATACCAGGGAAGGCCGAAATCCCATTCCATATCCGAATCATAGGCAAACATATCACCTGCTTCGTTGAACGCAATGTCGAAGGCATTTCTGAAGCCAGCCGCCATTAGCTCCCATCGCTTTCCTTCCGGATCAACATTGGCAATCCAGCCACCTGGAGCCATCCGGTCGTTGGCGTGACCACGCGGGTCTTTTATCTGCGGAAACAGGTTATCCTCTTTCCAATTAGAAGGCAACCGATACGCATCCATTTGGGGAACATCAGTATGGTTACCCGAAATAACATATAACGATTTCTTATCGGGCGACAGCTTTATACTATGTGGACCGTGTTCACCTTCGCCTTTCAGCGATTTCAGCAAGGTTACGGTTTCGAATTGGTCGTCGCCATTGGTATCCTGAAGCCGGTACAAGCCACTTCCTTTTCCGAAGTTCTTGTTCTCCCGGTTATTTACCATCACATAAAGGCTGTTGAACGCATAAAGTAAGCCCTGCGCATAACCCATACCGATGGTGGTATCGCCCGGCTGAACAGTACCCACTTTAAGTTTCTCGATTTTGGGTTGCGACGAGCCGGAGCCAATCGGCGGCAACTCCAATCGATACAAGGAGCCGTATTGATCGGAAGTAATCATCCGACCTTTGTCGTCGAACGTCATGGCAACCCACGACCCCATCTTATTCTCAGAAGGACTGTATAAATGTTCGGCTTTGAAACCGGGCAATAGTTTCAGTTTGTCGATTTTAGGGTTCTGTGGATCGACCGTTGTAATGGCTGCTTCCTGCATGGTAATCCAGGATGTCCCAAGCAGGACAATCGCAGCAACCACCATGGCTAATCGAACAGGTCTGTACGTCAAAAACATAATTATATTGAGTAATTAAGTGTCAATACGTCTATTGTGTGGCTGTCATTTTGCGGATCAATGATGTGTCCCAGGCTTACAAAAGCACAGGCCGTTGAGGTTTTACCGCCCTTACTGGCTGAATAAATACATGAAAAAAGAAGCAGAGCCGATACGAGTCTGCTTCTATGTACTCCATTACCAACCTATATTAATGCTTGAAATCTGCCCAAATGGGCTACTATGCTTAAGGATAAATTTACCGCTCCTCCCAACTGGATGCGGGAGGAGCGGGGTACAGTTAGAAATAAGGTGTCAACGCCGATTCAACCGCTGGCAACGGATAATAATCGTCAAGATTTGTAAAGGCGTTTGGTGGCGGTACAGCTCCTGCAGGGAAGTAGTAATCGGCCGGACTGGCTTTCACACGAGCACCATAAGCCGTAATAATTTCCTTCACGCGGCCTGTCCGTGTCAGGTCGAACCAACGCTTGTTTTCGAAGGCCAGCTCAACGCGTCTTTCTTTGAAAATAGCCTCCCGCATATCGGCCTGCGACGACGCTTTCGTAGCGGCCAGCCCCGCACGCGCCCGTACCTGATTCAGGTAAGTAGCGGCATCGGCCGTTTTGCCCTGCTCGTTAAGCGCTTCGGCCAGGAACAACAACACTTCAGCATAGCGGTAAACCGGCCAGTTCTGCCCTGTATTGTTGTGTAACGCATGGGTGCGAGCGTATTTTTTAATATACGGATACACTTTATTCGCACGTAGGCTAGTGCTCAGCGTGACGGTTCCGATCGAAATATCTTTCCGTTTATCACCCGCTTCGTAAGCCGCGATCAGATCAGGCGTAGGAATGTTGTTGCTTTCCTGCGATGTTGGCTGCGGGTTCGACGTTCCTGTGATGGGCTTAATTTCGTCGGCCGTAATCGGCGAAGGCAGGAATCGATAAATCTGGTTGCCGTTGTAGCCCGCCGATCCTTCCATATACTGGATCTCAAATACCGACTCAGGATTATTCTTGTTCGTGTTGGTATAGGAGAACGCATCATTATAATCAGGCATCAGGCTATACCCGTCGTTGGTCACCACATCTTTCATGAGCGTTTCTACCTGCGACCATTTTTTCTGCGTCAGGTACAAATTAGCCAGTAGCGTTTTGGCAGCTCCTGATGTAACCCGGCCAGGTTCCTGGCTTTTTTTGTTCAGCAGGTTCTTGCTGGCATCGGTCGCATCTTTTTCAATCTGCGCATAGAGTTGATCGGTTGTGGCTAGTTCGGCTGGTGCATCCTGTCGGCCCGTAACAGGGGTTAAGTGCAGAGGGACTTTCCCGAATAAACGTACCAGATCGAAATAGGCAAATGCACGTAGAAACTGAGCCTGGCCTTTCAGATTGTTTTTGACAGCATCGCTACTAAACGTAATTCCATCGATCAGGCTCAGTATCTGGTTTGCCCGGGCAATGACCACATAATTTAACCGATACTGTACCAGCACGTTATCATTGGCGGTCACCTTAGCGCCACCATCACCTGTTCCGACAGGAATGGCGAAATCAGCCACGTTTTCGGTTGCGTCTACCGCTCCATACAGCGTGTTACGTGCATAGTAGGTGTTGTCCGAGTGCATTTCTTCCAGTACCCACGCCCGTTCGTTGTACATCTGCCGAAAAGGCACGTAGGCACCATTGACGGCCTGTACAAAATCGGCCTCTGTTTTGAAGAATGTAGCCGAACTTAAAGCGGTTTCAGGTACTGCGGTCAGGAAGTCATCTTTGCAGCCGATCGATGCCAGGGTCAATAGCGCGACTGCGATATATTTTATTTTCATTGGAAACAAGGTTTTTAGGATTGATCGCGGACGGTTTAGTTTCCAGCGATGTAGTAAGTAGTGTTTTTAGAAATTCAGCGTTACCCCGGCTGTGTAGGTACGAGGAACGGGATAGTTCGAAAAATCAACACCCTGACTCAGGTTTCCGCCGTCGCCGTTGCCGGCACCATTTCCGCTCGTTTCCGGGTTCGGTCCACCCCAGTACTTCGTGAAGATGTACACTTGCTGACAGGAGGCATACACGCGGGCCGACTTAAACAGTTTATTAACAGCCCCGATGTTGTAGCCCAATGTGATGTTTTTGATCGTGAAAAACGATGCATCGGCCAGGAACTGCGTGCTGTTCCAGTCGCGCTCGATACCCGTGTAGTTACCACCGTTGTTAGTAGCACCGAACTGGCCAGCTCCCTGCGTGATCACATTAGTAGCCACAGCAGCCCCGTTGACAATAGTATTCTGTACGCGGAAACGGTCTTTTACGCCTTCAACCATGTTGAATACACCATCCAGGTTGGCCGTGCTATACAGGTGACGAACCCACAACTGGTTTCCATAAGACCCTGAACCGGTGATCGAGAAATCGAAGTTGCCGTATTTCAAATCGTTGGTAATCCCGTAGGTGAACTTGGGGAATGGGCTACCGATGATGGTCCGGTCGTCGGCATCGCCACCATACGTAATAACGCCGTCACCATTCACATCTTTCATTTTGATCGTTCCAATTGCCGAACGTCCTGGGATAATCGGCGAATTTTTAAGGTCTTCTGCACTGGTGTAATACCCCTGTTTAACCAATCCATAGAACTGGCCAAAGGGTTGACCTACCTGCGTAATGTGGAAGGTTCCATATACCCGGTCGATACCTGGTGCCAGTGATACAACCTGATTGCGGTTGAACGAAATATTGGCGTTGGTGGTCCACTTCAGCTTACCCATTGTGTTTTTGGTCGTCAGCGAGAATTCATGACCCCAGAATTTAATTTCGCCAATGTTATCGTTGAAATTGGTGAAACCTGATTCCTGTGGCACCTGTACGGCATACAACAGATTGGTGGTCCGCTTGGTATAGAAATCATAGATGAACTGGATACGGTCGTTGAACAGACCCAGGTCAAGCCCCATGTCAAACTGCTTCGTCGTTTCCCAGCCCAGGTTAGGGTTTGCCAGTGACGTCACTACAGCGCCCGTTGCTACGGTACTGCCAAATACAGCATTGGTTGTGTTGTTTACCAGAGCATATTGCGTGTAGTTACCGATGTTGTTGTTGCCAATCACTCCATAACTAGCCCGTAGCTTGGCAAACGAAACCTGTGGTACGGTTTTCAGGAAGTTTTCGTCCGACACAATCCAGCCAACCGAAGCCGATGGGAATGTACCCCAGCGATTGTTCAAACCGAATCGCGAGGAGCCATCCGCACGAACAGCCGCCGTTAGCAGGTATTTGCCTTTGTAGTTATAGGTTAACCGCGAGAGGTATGAGGTCAAGGTCCATTGGTTAGCACCGTTTTGCGAGTTGGTGCGATCAATGTTTAGTGCACCCTGAATAGTTGGTAGCCGGTCATCGGCATAGGTATTGGCCTGCACCTGCGTAAACTCCGACCGGAACTTCTGATTCGTGAAACCAGCCAGCAGTTCAAAGTTATGATCGTTAAAGCTCTTTGCATACGTGGCCAGGTTCTCGTTCAGCCAGGACATGCTTTCCAGTCCCTGCCGAATAGACACCGCCGTGGTCGGAATCGGTACGTTGATCGCACTCGTGGCCGTCGATGGGTTGAAGAAGAAGAACTTCGTATTCGTATATTCTATATTCATCGTCGATTTCAACGTCAGCCCTGTAATCGGCCGAAACTGAATATAAGCGTTTCCTAGCAGGTTGGTATTCTTCGTTTCGTTCACCAGTTCGTTAGCGGCTCGTACCCAGTTCGGATAGTTAAAGATGTTACCCGTGCTACTTGGCAGCGTATTGTACTTCGTCAGCTCCCCATTCGCATCATAAATCGGCATGATTGGCCAGGTATGCAGGGCGTTGAACAAAATCCCGGTGCCCCGGTCGCCGTCGGTACGAGGTGTATTATCAAACACATACGAAGGCGCGACATTGAACCCGACCGCAACCTTATTGGAGAGGTTGTAGTTTGAGTTCATCCGCAGGGAGTACCGCTTGTATTTGTTATTGAGTACGACACCGTCCTGATTGAAAATACCGGCTACCAGCGATGTATTCGACTTTTCGGTATTGTGCGAAATGCTCAGGTTATAGCTTTGAAGGGGTGCTACACGGAGTAAGGCATCATACCAGTCGTTATTTTTCCCTTCATACTGCGATGGATTCTGGAAAATGTCGGGTACAGGCAGCAACTGATCTTCGTAGAATTCTTTCTTAAACTGGGCAAACTGTACAGCATTCAGCATTTTTACTCGACCTTTTACAGGCACTTTTTGTAAACCTGTGTAGGCGGTGAAGCTAATATTTGTCTGGCCAGGTTTGCCTTTTTTCGTGGTAATAAGCACAACGCCATTGGCCGCCCGTGATCCATACAAGGACGTCGAAGCCGCATCTTTCAGAATCGAAAGGTCTTCGATTTCGTCGGGGTTCAACTGCGCGATATTGCCCGTAATCGGGAAGCCGTCAATGACATACAGCGGATCGCTACCTGCCGACACCGAAACCTGCCCCCGAATCCGAATGCTAATTCCCTGTCCGGGCTTACCCGTTGCCTGGTTGATCTGAACACCTGCCAGTCGGCCCTGTAATTTCTGCCCAATCTGCGAAACGGGCAAGTCTTTAATTTCCTGAGAGCTGATGGTCTGAACGGCCCCCGTCACTTCTTTCTTCAACTGACTACCATATCCCACTACCACCACTTCATTGAGGGTCTGATCGTCGGGTGTCAGGGCCACAGCCAGGGAAGTCTGGCTACCTACCACGACTTCTTTTTTCGCATAACCCACAAAACTAAACACCAGTGTAGCGCGGGTATCGGGCACGGCAATCCGAAAGCTACCCGTGCCATCGGTTGTTGTTCCCTGGGTGGTCCCTTTTACAATCACACTGACACCTGCCAGCAAATCACCTTTCTCATCCGTTACCTTCCCCGAAATGGTTATGTCCGCTGTCGGAGCGATTTCATAGGATAAGTCCGGTCTGGGAACATGCAGTGCCAGCAACTGCCCTGCCATCAAATCACTTCGTTTCGACTCAATTTGCTGCATCGTCTGAGCGAAGCCGGGTACGATTCCTGCTATCAAACTCAGCGTAGCTAGTTGATAAATTTTTTTCATGGAGGTTTAGATCGAATAGGGTTACCAGAAATAGATATAGAAAAAACATAAGCGAATACTCAAATATTGATAAACATGTAGGGGCAACTTTCCTATACCTTCCCAGTTTTAGTATTATTTGATTAAGATTTTAAGAATTTTCAATATATCAGGCGGTATTCGTGCTTTTTAGTAGATACTTGCCTTTACTATACATCCCTAAAAGCAAGTCTGCAGTGATGCTGTCTGGACATTTGACATCAGAGATGATCGATCACATTAAAATCAACGACTATTCGAATACCCCCAAATACCAGCAGATTTATAACTCAATCGTAGAAGGTATTGAAAATCGGGATATTCTACCGGGCGATAAACTGCCGTCGATTCATGAGCTATGTGCCTCATTCGACGTGTCGAAGGGCACCATTGAGCGAGCGTATGAACTACTGAAAGAGAAAGAGATTATTGGCGGTGTAAAAGGCAAGGGCTTTTACATTAACTATACGCCAACAGGAAATAACCTGAAAATATTCCTGTTATTCAATAAGTTAAGCGCCCATAAAAAAATCATCTACGACTCTTTTGTCGAGATGCTGGGCGATACTGTAGCGATTGATTTCTTTATTTATAACAATGATTTTCGACTGTTCCGGGATTTGATTCAGCGTCAGGCCCATAATCATACGCATTATGTTATCATCGGCCATTTTTTCGACGGGGAGGAGAAGGCTGCTGAGCTAATCAACAGTTTACCCAAACATAAACTGGTAATTCTTGACAAACTGCTCGACGGCATAACCGGCAACTATGCGGCTGTATTTCAGAACTTCGAAAAAGACCTCTACCAGGCGTTGATTGAAGCGTTGCCTTTATTGAGGAAATACAGAACCATCAGTATTCTTGTGCCCTCCTACACCTATCACCCCAAGGCCATACTGAACGGCTACTATAAATTCTGTTATGAATATGGGTTCCAAACCAGGGTTATTCATGATATTCAGCAGGAGCCTATCCTATCTCAGCAGGCCTATATTAATTTAATGGAGGAAGATTTGGTCGAACTGATTAAGAAGATAAAACAAACGGCCTATGGCATCGGGCAGGAAGTAGGGATACTTTCCTATAATGACACCCCCCTTAAAGAGTTTCTTCTGGAAGGCATCACGGTAATCTCAACTGATTTTGCTCAGATGGGGCGATCAGCCGCGCAACTTATATTGAATGGTAGTCAGGAGCATATTGAAAATCCCTTCCGTTTGATCGTACGAAAATCACTATAGCAACGAACAAATTGAGTTTCATTCGACAATGGAATTTGTATGACCCCGATGGGGTCAAATGTCTATAGAAACTATGTCGGCTATAAACGTTTGAGCCCATCGGGGTCATACAAAAGGTCATTGTATAAGCTGCTTATTGTATATAGCCTTCGATGGCCCCCCGGACATTGCCAAATTGTGCTAATAATGCTTCTGCTTTTTCACGGTCGACGCTCAACTCGTCCATGACCATACGAGCGGCCCGGTCCTGCAACTTAATATTCGACAATTGCATATCGACCATTTTGTTGCCTTTCACCCGGCCCAAACGTATCATAACCGACGTCGAAAGCATGTTCAGAACCAATTTCTGGGCTGTTCCCGCTTTCATACGTGTGCTGCCCGTCACAAACTCGGGGCCTACAACCACTTCAACCGGATATTCGGCCGCTTTGGCTACAGCCGATCCTTCATTACAAACAATACACCCGGTTAGTAGGCCAGCTTTCCGGGCTTCCTCCAGGCCACCGATTACATAGGGCGTTCTACCTGAAGCGGCAATCCCGATAACGGTATCCAGGGAGTCAGGATGATAGGGAGCCATGTCTTTCCAGGCTTGCTCGGGATCATCTTCAGCAAATTCTACAGCTTTCCGAATGGCACCATCCCCTCCAGCAATAAGACCAATGACTAAATCGTGTGGAACTCCATAGGTGGGAGGGCACTCCGACGCATCGACGATGCCCAGACGGCCACTCGTACCTGCTCCAATATAAAAGAGCCGTCCGCCTTCTTTCATACGTTTAGCCGTTTCATTTACCAGCGCTTCAATCTGCGGAATAGCCTTCTCCACGGCTAGCGGAACCGTTTGATCTTCCTTATTTATTGTAACGAGCAAGTCGTGAACCGACATCTGCTCCAGATGATCGTAATGCGATGTGCTTTCTGTTGTCATACCCCAAAAGTAATACTCACGTATTTTAACCGACAAATAATCATTTTTTTCTTGCCTTTTCGAAAAACATAATTTTTCTTTACAGCGTTATTACACCAGCAGCGAAATTTCGCTAATTGCAAAATATGCTTACCGAATCGACTCCTACTGAACTAAATCGCTTTAGTCGTACCCTTACCCAGGAAATTAGTAACCCAGCCGCCAAAGCCATGCTCTATGGAGTAGGCCTTACGGAAGACGATATGCAAAAGCCTCAGATTGGCATTGCCAGTACGGGCTATGAAGGCAACACCTGCAATATGCACCTGAACGGCCTTTCGGTGTACGTTAAGCAGGGGATTCAGGCGAATGGGCTGGTAGGTCTTATTTTCAATACAATCGGTGTATCGGATGGCATGACCAACGGTAACGACGGCATGCGGTATTCACTGCCCAGCCGCGACCTTATTGCCGATTCCATTGAATCGGTAGTAGCCGCACAGTGGTATGATGGTGTAGTAACGGTAGTAGGCTGCGACAAAAATATGCCGGGTGCCATAATGGCCATGGCCAGGCTCGATCGACCTGGTATTATGGTTTATGGGGGCACCATTCGTTCGGGCCATTATAAAGGTCAGAAACTGGATATTGTGTCGGCCTTCGAAGCGCTGGGTAAAAAATACGCAGGTAACATTTCCGACGAAGATTACGAAGGCGTTATCAAAAACTCGATTCCGGGTGCTGGTGCCTGTGGTGGTATGTACACCGCCAATACTATGGCTAGCAGTATCGAAGCGATGGGACTAAGCCTACCGTTTAGCAGTACGTATCCAGCTACTCACGAAGGCAAACAGGAAGAGTGTAAAAAAATCGGGGCTGCCATGCGGCTATTACTCGAACGGAACATCACACCGCAAGAGATCATTACCCGCAAATCGCTCGAAAACGCCCTAACGATTGTAATGGCTCTGGGCGGTTCTACCAATGCGGTTCTGCATTACCTGGCTATTGCACGAGCAGCCGGTATCGAACTGACCCTCGACGAAATTCAGGCGATTAGCGACCGGACACCCTTAATTGCTGATCTGAAGCCAAGTGGCAAGTACTATATGGAGGATATGCTCGCTATTGGGGGCGTTCCGGCCGTCATGAAATACTTGTATCAGAACGGCTATATCCACGGCGATTGCCTGACTGTAACCGGAAAAACGGTAGCTGAAAATCTGGAAGATGCCGCTGATCTGAATTTCGAAACGCAAAAGATTGTATTCCCGCTAAACCAGCCTATCAAGCCAACCGGACATATTCAGATTTTGCGCGGTAACCTCGCCCCAACGGGAGGTGTCGCTAAGATTACAGGAAAGGAAGGGTTAAAATTTGAAGGGCCTGCGAAGGTTTGCGAACACGAGAGTGAGGTAATTGAAGCGCTATCGAAAGGCCAAATTCTACCGGGTCAGGTAATCGTGATTCGGAACGCAGGCCCTAAAGGTGGCCCTGGTATGAGCGAAATGCTGAAACCCACCTCGGCTATTATGGGCGCTGGTCTTGGCGATAAAGTAGCCCTGATCACTGACGGCCGCTTCTCAGGCGGCACCCACGGATTCGTGGTTGGTCACGTAACGCCCGAAGCGTATGAAGGTGGCCCGATTGCCCTTGTTAAAGACGGTGATCGTATTACCATCGATGCAACCACACGCGAAATCATTTTGCATATCTCGGACGAAGAAATGGCGTATCGGAAGAGTGAATGGAAACAACCCGCTCCACGATTCACTAAAGGCGTCCTGGGCAAATACATTCGAAACGTAAAATCAGCTAGTGAGGGATGCGTAACCGATGAAGCGTAGCTGAAATCGTTCCCTCGCTAAATAGCATAACGAGTCAATACAACAAACTGAATACGACCTTAAAACCGCTACAAGCATCATGGAAGCTATCGCCAACGTTATGCCGGAAGCCATTGAAACTGCCCCGGCTCCTACCTACATCAACGGTTCGCATGCCCTCATGCAGGCACTTGTGGCAGAGGGTGTCGATACAATTTTCGGTTATCCTGGCGGGGCCATTATGCCCGTTTATGATGCCTTATACGATTTTCAGGAGCGTATTAACCATATTCTGGTTCGTCATGAACAGGGAGCTGGTCATGCTGCCGAAGGGTATGCTCGCGTAACGGGTCGGGCGGGGGTTTGTCTGGTAACCTCTGGCCCCGGAGCAACCAATCTGGTTACGGCCATTGCCGATGCGCTGATCGATTCAACCCCGCTGGTCTGTGTGGTAGGGCAGGTAGCCAAAAAGCTGCTGGGTACTGATGCATTCCAGGAAGCCGACGTGATGGGTGTAACCATGCCTATTACCAAATGGAATTACCAGATCACCAGCGCCGATGAAGTTCCTGAGGTTATTTCAAAAGCATTTTACATTGCTCAGTCCGGTCGCCCCGGCCCCGTCCTGATCGATATTACCAAAAGTGCACAACTGGAATTGATGACGAAGCCCTTTGCCTATGAGCGTTGTCAGAGCATCATTAGCTACAAACCCCGTCGTGTACCGAAGCAGGAACAGGTAGAAGCTGCTGCTAAACTGATCAATAGTGCGAAGAAGCCTTATATTCTGGTCGGTCACGGTGTTCAGATTGCCAAAGCCGAAGATGAGCTTCGGGAATTTGTTGAAAAAACGGGGATTCCAGTCGCTACCACCTTACTAGGCCAATCAACGATCTCGACGGCTCATCCACTGTATGTAGGCTGGCTGGGTATGCATGGCAATTACGGTCCGAATGTGATGACCGATCAGGCCGATGTGATTATTGCCATCGGTATGCGTTTCGACGACCGCGTAACGGGTGATGCCAGCAAGTATATCAAACAGGCGAAGGTTGTTCATATCGAAATCGATCCGGCCGAAATCGACAAAATTATTCGTGCCGATGCCCCGGTTGTTGGTGATGCGAAAGAAGTGCTGAAAGCGCTGATTCCGCTGGTCAATCCAAATGACCATACGGTCTGGCGGAACGAGTTCAGGAAATATGATGCGATCGAAAAAGAAACCATAACCGTACCTGAACTGACGAGCCAGACGGGTAAAATCAAAATGGCGGAAGTGATTGACCTGCTTTCCAAAAAAACGAAGGGCGAGTCGATTCTGGTCACCGATGTAGGTCAGCATCAGATGATGGCTTCCCGCTATTATCAATTCCGTCGGCCTAACAGTCTGGTTACATCGGGGGGTATGGGTACCATGGGCTTTGCGCTCCCGGCTGCCTTTGGAGCGCAGGTCGGTGCTCCCGATCGCCAGGTGGTAGCGATCATCGGTGATGGCTGTTTCCAGATGACGCTGCAGGAACTGGGTACTATCGTTCAGAACAAGCAGCCTGTAAAAGCCATCATACTGAACAACAACTTCCTGGGCATGGTCCGTCAGTGGCAGCAGTTGTTTCACGAGCGCCGGTATTCGTTTGTCGAGTTACAAAATCCTGATTTCGTGACCATCGCCAAAGGATTCGGAATGGCTGGCCATACCTGTAACGAACGGGAAAGTTTATCCGACTCGCTCGATAACCTGCTGAATTCCGATGGCCCTTATCTGCTGGAAGTTATCGTCGAAAAAGAAGAGAACGTATTCCCGATGGTGCCCGCAGGTGCCAGTGTCGCGCAAATCAGATTGAAATAACGTGGTGTCGGGTTCTCAAACCCGATACACTTAAAACCGTGTCGGGTTTGAGAATCCGACACCACAAACGATGACAACATACACCATCTGCATATTTACGGAAAATACCATCGGGCTGCTCAATCGCATCACGATCATTTTTACCCGTCGCCGGATCAATATCGAAAGCCTGACCGTGTCTGAAACGGAGCGCAAAGGCGTATCGCGTTTTACCATCGTCATCAAACACGAATCCCGTGAGGAGGTCGAAAAACTCGTCCGGCAGATTCGTAAGATCGTTGAAGTGCTGGCCGTATTTGGTTATCTCAACGATGAGATCGTTTACAATGAAATTGCCCTGTTTAAAGTATCAACCGGACTGGGTAGCAAACCCCTCGATGTTGAAACCATTAACCAGCAATATAAGGCCTGGGTCGTTTACTGGGGCTTAGATTATGTGGTAATCGAAAAGACAGGAAACGATACCGAGATTTTTGACTTTTTCAATTACATCAAACGACACGAAATTCTGGAGTTTGTTCGCTCAGGTCGCGTAGCCGTCGGCAAAACCGAGAAAGGGCTCGTTGAGTACCTTCCCGAAGCCGACTGGGCGTATTATATGTAAACAAAGTCATTCCGGTTCAGGCATGACACTAACCAAGTAGTAACCCCCAAATCAGAGTACAAAACCAATTAAACAATGGCAACGATTAATTTCGGAGGAGTTGAGGAGCAAGTAGTGACTCGTGAAGAGTTCCCGCTGGAAAAAGCCCGCGAGGTGCTGGCAAATGAAGTGATCGCCGTGATTGGCTATGGCGTACAAGGCCCAGGTCAGTCGCTCAACATGCGCGACAATGGTTTCAACGTAATTGTTGGTCAGCGGAAAGGCAAAACCTACGACAAAGCCGTAGCGGATGGCTGGGTTCCCGGCGAAACACTGTTTGAAATCGAAGAAGCTCTTGAAAAAGGCACCATCATCTGCTTCCTGCTTTCCGATGCTGCTCAGATCGAACTCTGGCCAACCGTAAAAAAATACCTGGTTCCTGGTAAATCACTGTATTTCTCGCACGGCTTCGGCGTAACTTACAAAGAGAAAACCGGCATCGTTCCACCTGCCGACGTTGATGTATTCCTGGTTGCTCCAAAAGGATCGGGTACCTCACTGCGTCGTTTGTTTGTAGAAGGCAAAGGACTGAACTCGTCGTTTGCTGTGTATCAGGATGCATCGGGCAATGCTCGTACCAAAGCCATCGCTATGGGTATCGGTGTTGGGTCAGGCTATCTGTTCGAAACCGATTTCTACAAAGAAGTAACCTCCGACCTGACTGGTGAACGTGGTACGCTGATGGGCGCTATTCAGGGTATTTTTGCCGCTCAGTATGAAGTATTGCGCGCTAACGGACACAGCCCTTCTGAAGCGTTCAACGAAACGGTTGAAGAACTGACCCAATCGCTGATGCCACTGGTAGCCGAAAACGGTATGGACTGGATGTACGCCAACTGCTCGACCACAGCCCAGCGCGGTGCCCTCGACTGGTGGAAGCCCTTCCGCGATGCGACCAAACCTGTGTTCGAACAACTATACAACTCAGTAAAATCGCAGGAGCAGGCCGAAATCAGCATCACGCGCAATTCGCAGCCCGACTACCGCGAAAAACTTGAAGTAGAACTGGCCGAACTACGTGAATCGGAAATGTGGCAGGCTGGTGCTGCTGTACGTTCACTACGCCCAGAACGGAGCTAGACGTAGTTCAATACTGTACTAAAATGGCTCGACATAGTTTGTGTCGAGCCATTTTAGTATAGTATTGAATCACTTCAGTCTATTTAAAGACCTGTTTGCTGACTTTCCCCTTCGCTCCAACGGCATAGCAGGTACCTTTTACACAGGCCATAGAATGAAACCCTTCGGTGTCGAGCTTTTGCCAGGTCTGACCCTGATCGGCTGATAAGCTGGTGCCCGATGGGCCAATTGTTAGCAGTCGATCGCCGGGGAGCAGCGCAACGGCCTCTTTCAATCCTGCTGGATCGGTCTGTGCAACAGTCTGCCAGGTTTGACCACCATCGCGGCTGATGGCCACGTTCGGGCCAGGCTGACTTTCCTGTTTATAGTTACCGCCGACAACCACACCCACTTTATCGCTGAAAAATCGCATGCCAAACAGGCCGGTTGCTTCACCACCTGGCAACGGCGTATTGCTGACGGTCCAGGTTTTCCCCCGATCGCGGGAGTGGAAAACACGTCCGGCCAAACCACCACCCGACGCAATCCAGACATTTCGTTTGCCTTCAACAACCAGGCTGGTACCACTGGCGGCAAACGCAGCTTCGTTGGGCTGCATGAGCGGTAATGCTGCTGGCGGAACGGCTTGCCAGGTTTTACCTCCATCGTCGGTTGTCAGAATAGCCCAACGCCCGTCAATGGGATCGCTGAACACGATACCGTGCTGGTTATCCCAGAAGTCGATGCCATCGAAGAAGATACCCTTCTGGTCTGTTTTATAAAGTAACGCCCAGGTTTGCCCGGCATCGGTGGTTTTATAGATACAGGCCTGGCCATTTTCGGCGGGTCCGGCACTCATGAAGTAAGCTGTTTGGGCATCCACCGCGTGTACATCCCGGAAATCACAGGTTTGAGCATCGGGAACTGTACCTGTTTGCCAAGTTCGGCCGCCATCGGCCGTTCGAACAAAGGTGCCTTTGGTGCCACCGATCCAGACGACCTCGGCATTGGCTGCACTAACCGCCCGGAAACTAGCATCAGTACCCACCGATTGAGGCTGCCATTGAGCGATGCTGTACAAGGGAGTCAGTAACGTAATGAATAAAATGAAGTGCTTACGATTCATGGGTTGTATAATACTGTTGAATGCTTTCGGTAAGTACCTGATAAATTTCCGAAAGCCGGGGTTGTGATTGCAGGTACATTAAGTGCTTGTCGAGGGTACTCAGATCGGCCCGACGAGCGGGGCCAGTTTGTACATCGGCTGGATTGCCGACCCCTAATCCTTTTCGAACTGTTTCAGAAATGAGTGGTTTGAGCAGATCAAACTCAAGCCCTTTCTGCACGGTTAAATCATGGGCCAGTGCCATCAGGTGATTGGTAAAGTTACAGGCAAACACAGCCGAAACGTGCAGGGTTAGTCGCTCTTCGGACGAAACGATGTACACAATATCACTAATATCCTGCCCTAGCTGAACCAGCGACTCTTCGGTAGTGGTGTCGGAGGCTTCGATGCATAAAGGAATCCCCTCAAAAGCCATGAACGACCGCCCCCGGGTAAATGTTTGAAGGGGATAAAAAACACCCGTCCGAACCGGAACGTCGCTGTAAATAGTCATCCAGCGTTCCAGCTCCTTAAGCGGTTGACCGCCGGACGTATGAACCAGCATGGCATTTTCGGGAAGAACGAGCTGGGAACAAACCGTTTCGAGCGCCTGATCTGAAACGGCCAGAACAAACAGTTGTGATGGACTGTCGGCAAAATTCAGATCAGAGTGGGTACGGGCATCATACAGATTGCTCACCAGTTGACGAGCATGCTGGAGCTGTCGACTATAGACCTCATTGATGTGATGGCCCGCATTTTCGAGGGCTGGAGCAAGGTGCCAGGCCAGGTTACCCGCACCGATAAACGAAATTTCCATCTTCAAGTATAGGCATTTTGCTTGAATCAAGGCTTCTGTCGGCCATTTCTCTTTCGACCAATAGCCGATCAGTCATGTAGACGGAATATGGCCCGGTAATTGTATAGCAGTTTAACGTTATGGATTAATTAATCGATAATCATAATAAACCATTCGTATGACATCGCCTTAATGCTTACTTTTGGGGCTTATCTTTAGCGATTCAAAGTATAGCCTATTAAAAAATCTATTAATCTGTTAGACGAATGGGCCGTTTTTGGCCGTTTGATAGAAAGACATTCCATACGCTACTAATTCTGAACCCGAAAGTACCCTCAATGGTGAACCCTTACTTTGTTCACATCCCTGTTATCCATCACACTTTTTCCGTTGTCAGCCGTTTCTCATTTGCGACAAATGGGTGGCTGACGCTGGGATGCTGGGTATTGCTTGGGCTGGGTATAACAGTCGGTCAGAACCAACCTACACCAGCCCGACGCGGTGCCGCTGCCCGAAGGCAACAGGCCACCAACGACTCCGCACGGGCCGAAGCGCGCCGGAAAGCAATTATGCGGGCCGATTCGGTTAAGCAGGCTATTCAGGACCGAAACGATAGTATTCGTGCGGCACGCAGTGCCAATCGTCGGCCAACGGTAAACTGGCCCGATCGTCGGGCAACGCGTTTCTCTGAACGGCCATCCCGATCTCCATTTATTTTACGAGATCCCAAAGGGGTTTCGACCGATTTCCGGCTTAGCCCGACAGGGGGTATTGGCGTAACGGAACGAGTGCGTTCGGGTGTATCGCTGTCGGGAGCTCCTCCGGCTAATAATACGCCGGGACGTAATGAACCTATTACGCCCGCTGCCTCTACGACAACAGCTTCTGGGCAACCGATTCCTGGTCTGTCATTGCCGCCGTCGCAGTTTGGCTTGCCCTATCGTCCGGCCGAGACAATTCCTTACTCGACTTATAATCAGATTCAGAACCAGACGCTTGAACAGAATCTCTGGCGCGAATACGGAGCTAAACGCGATGGACAGAGCGCCATCAGCGGCCGAGGCCTGGTACCTAAACTAGAACTTCCACCCGTCATTGATCGATTATTTGGCGGTAGCCAGGTCGACTTTAAGCCGAACGGTTTTGTTACACTCGACTTTGGGTACCTCTATCAGTTCAACGATAACCCCGCCTATCCTGTTCGTCAGCGTCGGACGGGTAATTTCCTGTTCAATGAACAGATCAGTATCAACTTCAATGGTAAAATTGGTGAAAAGCTAGGTGTACTGGCCAATTTCGACACGAAGGCTAGCTTCAATTTTGAGAACGCCCTGAAACTGAATTATCGGCCGGGTGGAGGTTTGCCTGCTTTCGGTACGGGGCAGGGTATGCCGAGTTTACCAGGGTTACCGAATGCGCCAAATCTGCCAAATGCGCCCAACCTGCCGAATGTTCCTGGAGTGAACGGGTCAATGCCCGGAATGCCAAACTTTACCCCTCAGAACGAGAGCATTATTCAGGGTCTGGAGGTCGGTAATATTAGCTGGGCTGTTAATAGTCAGCTCATTCCGGGGGTGCAAAACCTGTTTGGGATCAAAACGCAGCTACGGTTTGGGAAGTTGAATGCTACGCTCGTCGCTTCACAACAACGGTCCCGGAAGAATGAGATCGTGCTACGTGGAGGCACCTCGAACCGCCCGTTCGAAATTCGGGCTGATAATTACGATGAGAACCAGCACTTTTTCCTGTCCCAGTTTTTCAGGTCTCTTTACGAGTCATCGCTGAAAACGTTGCCGCAAGTTACCTCGGGTGTGAACGTAACGCGGGTAGAAATCTACGTAACCAACCGGACCAACACCACCGAAACCCTTCGTAACATTGTCGGTTTTCAGGATCTGGGCGAAGGCAATCCCTACAACCAGACCAATGGTAATCTGACACCATTTTCGCGAAACAACCGTACGCCAACGGATAACTCATCCAATGGTTTATTTACGAAGCTAACTGCCCAGCCAAACCAGCCATTCCGGCAAATCGATCAGACAAACGATCAGTTGGTCAACTCGTTCCAGCTCGCCAAAGGAACGGACTACGATTTGCTTCGGGGGGCTAAACGACTGACCGATAAAGAATTCAGATTACAACCCGATCTAGGCTATATTTCCTTAGTAACACCACTTCGGAACGACGAAATTCTGGCCGTGGCCTACGAGTACACCTATCAGGGCCGTCGGTATAAAGTGGGGGAACTGACCGAAGATTATCAGTCACGACGAGCCGATGAAGTACTGGTGCTGAAACTGTTGAAGTCGTCAACCCTGCGCAATAATCTTCAGTTGCCGATGTGGAACCTGATGATGAAAAACATCTATTCACTCAGCACATCCCAAATCACACGTCAGGGTTTCCAGTTGCGGGTTATTTACAAAGACGACCTGACGGGGATCGACAACCCGAACTTGCAGGAAGGCCGTCGGACGCAGAACCGGCCTCTGGTTCAGCTTTTTGGTATGGACCGATTGAACCAACAGTTGGATGCCCAGCCCGACGGTAATTTCGACTATGTTGAAAACTACACGATCGACAGTCGATACGGCAAAATCATTTTCCCGGTATTGGAGCCGTTTGGGTCCTATCTGGAGAAGCAGTTCGATGCCGATGAAGATGCGTTGAAGGCGAAATATGTGTTCAAGCAACTCTACACAACCACAAAAGCTGATGCCGCTCAGCTTGCTGCCTTAGATAAATTTTTCCTGAAAGGGTCATTCCAGTCAGGCAATGGAGCCGATGTGCAGTTGCCATACGGCGTCAATGAGCAGTCGGTTCAAGTAACAGCAGGAGGGGTTCCTTTGACGCCGGGGCAGGATTATGTGTTGGATGGGCAGTCGGGCCGATTGCGGATCATCAATGAAAGCGTAACCAATTCCGGGCGTGAAATCAGGATTAGCTACGAACAACCTGATTTATTCCAGAACCAGATTCGGACACTGATCGGAACCCGGCTGGATTATGCCATCAATCGTGACATCAGCATTGGCTTAACGGCCATGCACATGAAAGAAACACCGGCTGGTTTTCTGACGCGTGTAGCGCTTGGAAATGAGCCGGTTAATAACACGATTGTCGGTCTGAATGCCAATATTCGGAAAGATGCACCCGGGCTGACGCGCCTGCTCGATGCCTTGCCCGGTGTACAGACTAAGGAATTATCGACCGTTCAGTTTACGGGCGAAGTAGCCCAACTGTTTCCAGGCACAAACCCAAGAGCGCGTAACGAGAGCTATCTGGACGATTTTGAAGCGGCCCGTACCATTTACGATCTGACTCGTCAGCCCACTCGCTGGCGGTTGGGCGCTACACCACAACAGTTCCCACAAGGGTCCTTTGCCGATCCACTGCCGTATGCCTACAACCGGGCGCTGGTTTCGGTCTATACGGTCGATCCTAGTATTTTCGGTTCAACAGGTGTGTTGGGTGTATCGTCCAATATTGATGTGGACGACGCCAATTCCCACGTATATGAACGCCCATTTCTGCCACAGGAATTATTTCCGGGGCGGTCGGCGCGGCCGGTTCAGTTACCTGAGAATATTCTGGACGTAGCCTACTTCCCCAGCGAGCGGGGTATGTACAACTATAACCCCAATCTCGACCAGAACGGGCACCTTCCTAACCCAAGGGGCAATTTTGGTTCGGTTACCCGAGCCATTGCCTCAGACATCGACTTCGATAATGCCAATATCGAAAACATCACGTTCTGGCTTATGGACCCGTTCGTGCCCGGAGAATCCGGCAAGATTCGGGGTGGACCCGATGCGAGCCAGTTCTTTGATAATACGGGCCGTGTACGCGGTGGGAAGCTGGTATTTAACCTGGGCGATATTTCGGAAGACGTTATTAAAGACAGTCGCTACGAATTTGAAAATGGCTTCCCGCTCGATTCGGCCATCAGCGCCCGAAATCCGGGTACGGAGACTACCGCCTGGGGACGGGCACCAACCCGCCAATTTGTGACGAATGCCTTCCAGAGTGGCTCTCGGGAGCAACAGGACATTGGACTGGACGGGCTGAGTAGCCAGCCTACCATTCCGGCTGGTGTAGTCGCTGAGAAAGATTTCTACAGAAATTACCTGAACACAGTTCTACCCAAAATAACCAATAATCCTGACGCCAGGGCTGCCATTGAAGATGACCCATCGGGCGATGATTTTAAATTTTATCTGGGTGAAGAAGCCGACCGGCAGAAATACATCATTGCCCGGTACAAGCGGTATATGGGTATGGAGAACAATTCTCCCGAAAATACGAGTGCTAACCAATACCTGACCCCAGCTTCATCGACCCTGCCCGATATTGAAGATCTGAACATCGACAACACCATTAATGATAATGAAGCCTATTACGAATACGAACTGGATCTGCAACCCGGAAAAATCGAAGTAGGGCAGAATAAATACATTGTCGATAAGGTATCTGTGCCCACAAAAGGCGCTCCGGGTGGTATTGTAAACTGGTATCAGTTCCGAATTCCAGTGCGGGAATACCTGCGGAAGGTGGGGAGTATCAACGGCTTTAAATCCATCCGGTTTATGCGGATGTATCTGACGGATTTTGATAATCCGGTAGTACTTCGCTTTGCTGAGTTGCAAATGGAGGCCAACCAGTACCGTAAGTATACAGGAGACCTGAATCAGCACGGTTTGCAGGAAGTCCCCGAACCATACGATGCGAACTTTACAGTATCGACGGTTAATATTGAAGAAAACAGCAGTACACAGGTTACGTCGCAGGGCGGTGATAAATACGTCTATTCGGTTCCACCCGGCTACGTTCGTGACCGCGATTATACCCAGCCAAACGTGGTTGAACTGAACGAGCAGTCGATGCGTCTGAGCGTAACAAACCTGCGTGATGGTGACTCACGGGGGGCGTTCAAAAACACGAATTTCAATCTGTTGTTCCGGGAGCGGCTCAAAATGTTCGTGCACATGCACAACCCCGACAACGAAAGTGGGCAAGTTTCGGCGTTTGTACGGATTGGAACCGATTATACCGACAACTACTACGAAATCGAAATTCCCCGCCTGATTGCTACGCTCCCAAGCGTGACCGATGCCGATGCTATCTGGCCAGCGGCTAATCAACTGGACATTGCTTTAGCCGAACTGATCAACCTGAAAGCAAACCGCAACCGCGAATTTGGCCGCCGGACCTCGTTGCCCTACACACAGACGTCTTCAAATGGCGTTTATCAGATAACGATAGTCGGTAACCCCGATTTGAGTTCGGTACAGTCGATCATGATTGGGGTACGTAATCCTAAAATTGTGGGCGATGGTGAACGGCCGAAAACGTTTACCGTCTGGGTAGATGAACTACGAGCCAATGGCTACGATCAACATGCTGGAACGGCAGCCGTAGCGGCTTTAAGCATGAAGCTGGCGGATTTAGGTACGTTAACTGCTTCCGGCCGAATTACGACCTTTGGCTTTGGTGGCGTACAAAGTCGAATCGGAGACCGGGCCCTTGAAACAACCACGGAGTTTGGTTTGTCGTCGGCCCTGGCAATCGACAAATTCCTGCCAGCCACCTGGGGCTTGAAGATTCCGTTCTATGTCAACTACGACCATCGGAACGTCGATCCGCATTTCGATCCGCTTGATCCCGATATGCCGCTGGAAACGTCGCTTTCGACAAAAGCGAATGACGCCGAGCGTAATAGTTATCGGCAGCTAGTACAGGATAATACGACCCGACGGGGCTACAATTTCTCGAATGTCAGGAAGGTAAAGACAAACCCGAATGCCAAATCGCACTTCTGGGATATTGAGAACTTTGCCTTTACCTACGCCTTCAACGACATGAAACGCACGAACATTCTGACACAGGAGTACCTGCAACGACAGAATAAAGGCGGCATTTCGTATACCTATAGCGCTCAGCCACGGGCATTCGAACCATTCAAAAATGTTCGGTCATTCGAGGCTCCTTACCTGCGCTGGCTGAAGGATTTTAACCTGACTCTGGTGCCATCGCTGGTTTCGATCCGAACCGACATGGACCGGAGTTACATCAAAACGCAGCTTCGTTCGTCGGACCTGACGACCAATGGGATTCTGCCGCAGTTTGAAAAATACTTCCTGTTCAACCGCTACTACGATCTGACCTGGAACCTGACGCGCAGCCTGGTATTGACGTACCACGCCCAGGCCAATGCGATTATCGACGAACCAGCGGGTGACATCAACACTCAGGCTAAACGTGACTCGATCTGGAATAGCATTAAGCATTTAGGACGGATCAAAAACTTTGTGCAGGATATTCGGGCCACGTATCGATTACCGCTCGACAAAATTCCACTGCTCGACTGGATTGCGGCCGATGCTACCTATGGCGTAGGGTATCAGTTTCAGGCCAACTCATTTGGTATTGCTGATTCTTTGGGTGTGCCGTTTGGCAATATTATTCGTAACAACCGCGAGCGTGGTGTAACAGGGCGGGTTGATCTGATCCGGTTGTATAACAAAATCCGGTACCTACGTTTTGCCAATACACCAGCTCCCGTTCGGAAAAATTTCGCCCGGAACCCAGGCGATATTGAAGAGATTGAGCGTGGTGACAGTAAAGTGCTGAAAAACTTTACACGGGCTTTGCTGACCGTTCGCGGGATTAACTTCTCGTATAATCTACAGGAGTCGACTATCTTGCCGGGCTTCTTACCATCGCCCAAATTATTTGGATTAAGTGCCGAGAATGCACCGGGGCTTGCTTTCGTATTGGGTGGACAGGATCGGAACATTGCCTACAAAGCGGCTCAGAAAGGTTGGCTGACGCCTAGCACGGTATTGAATACACCTTTCCAGCAGAACATCACCAAGAAGTTTACAGCCAGTACTACCCTCGAACCGTTCAAAGATTTTCGAATGCAGATAAACTGGCGTCTCGACCGGACAGATGCCTATCAGGAATACTTCCGGCCGGGTTCGCAGGGTGGGCCATTTGAAACGCAATCGCCAGTGCGGAGTGGTCAATTCAGTATGTCGTTCTGGTCGTTCCGTACGGCCTTCAAAGGGCTGCGGAGCGATAACACCTCGGTACTCTTCGACAGTCTGGAGAGTTATCGAGCGTACTTTGCGGGTAAGCTTAATCAACAGGCCCGAGAAGGTGGCCGTGCCGGTACTTACGATCTGAATGCGCAGGATGTATTGATTCCATCGTTTTTTGCAGCGTATAGTGGGCAGCAGAAAGAAAAAGCAAAGTTCTCGCCTTTTTATAATTTCCCACTGCCCAACTGGCAGGTCACGTACAATGGCTTATCAGGTTTAGGGTTTATTAAAAAAGCGTTTAGTGCATTTACGATCAACCATAGCTATACATCGACCTATAGTGTCGGTAATTACATCTCCAATCTGGATTATGGAGCGGCCTACGTAAATCTGGCTGTGCAGGACTTTGGCGTCGGTACGCTGACAAACCAGCTAGGCCAGTTTATGCCTATCGTCGCCATGAGCACCATTACCATGTCGGAGAAGTTTGCGCCGATGATTGGTGTTCAGGTTCAGACAAAGAATCGGATTAGCGGACAACTGTCATACAATCAGAGTCGGGATGTAGCCCTGAGTTTATCAAATGCTCAGGTGGCTGAGTTGAGCAATAAGGATTTGACCGCGTCGCTGGGCTTTACCCGGCAAAACGTCAGGATACCGTTCCGTATTAACGGGGCCTACAAAAAACTGAAAAACGACCTGACGTTCTCCTGTGCGCTGACCTTCCGGGATACACGCACGATTCAGCGAAAACTGGATGCTGAACAGACTGTTACGGCCGGTAACGTGAACTTCCAGTTACGCCCGCAGATCAGTTACATTGTCAGTCGCCGATTGAATTTCAATCTTTATTTCGACCGTACGTTCAACGACCCACTCGTATCGAATTCGTTCAAGCGGGCTACCACGTCGGGCGGGGTACAATTGAAGTTTAATCTGGCTGAATAGGCGCTGACTTAATCAGGAAACAGACCAATTTTATGGATCAGGTATCGCCTGACCTGCTCAATTTGGGAGGCTGCTTCATCCATCTTCTGAAGTTGAGTTTCCAGAATCGCCCTCTTTTCGGCGTTGGTTAAGCGACCTGCCTGCCAATCCATAAATTTTTCCTGAATATCTTTAAGTGAGAACCCCATAGCCTTGATGAACTTGATCTGTAATAACGCAGTCACATGGGATTCATCGTATTGCCGGCGCCCTCGGCGGCTAGTTCTCAAGCTTTGCACAATATGTAACTTTTCATAAAAACGGATTGTATCGACGGTAAAACCTGTTCGATCGGCTAGCTCACGGATATACATATTTCTAAAAAATTCAGCGTAGTGGGAATTCTGGAGTTAACTCCACTTTGTTAACTATGCGAATATGAAACCATTCAGACCCATGTCAAAAACAATTTTTATTACTGGTGCTTCGAGCGGTTTGGGCAAGGCCGCAGCGATTTTGTTTGCCAATAAAGGGTGGAATGTAATTGCCACTATGCGCAAACCTGAACAGGATGCAGAATTGGCTCAACTGGAAAGCGTTCAGTTACTTCCATTAGACGTTACAAACCTGGACCAGATCCAGACTGTAGCCCAGCAGGTAATTGGTATGGGCGATATAGATGTCGTTTTCAATAATGCAGGTTATGGGTTGTTTGGTCCACTGGAAGGTACAACCGACGAACAAATAGTTCGGGAAATCGAAACCAATCTACTTGGTGTCATTCGGGTTACGCAAGCCTTCATCCCCCATTTTCGGGAAAAAGGATCGGGCTTGTTTATTACTACTACCTCAATAGGTGGCCTGGTTACTTTTCCGTTCAACTCAGTATATCATGCTACAAAGTGGGCTTTAGAGGGCTGGAGCGAAAGTTTGTCGTATGAGCTGTCGACAGTTGGTATCGGCGTCAAAACTGTCTCTCCGGGTGGTATAAAAACCGATTTTGCCGGTCGTTCGCTGGTAGTGGCTCAGCATGAAGCCTATACTGACTCGGTAGCAAACGTATCCGCTGTATTTTCGGACCCTCAACGGTTAGAAAAGTATTCAACACCTGAACAAATCGCCGAAGTCGTGTATGAAGCCGCTACAGATGGTAAAAGCCAGTTACGCTATGTAGCCGGTGAGGATGCCCAGGCTACCTATGCCCTGCGCCTGCAAGTAGGTGACGAATCATTCCGGCAAGGTATAAGCCAGCGATTTTTTCAATAGCTACAGTGAAGCCATTATTTTATACAGTTCGACCGCAATGCATCCGACCAACAATTCGGTTGTTTAGAGGTTGGATAATTAAACCCAATTAACAAACAGATGAAATACAACCAGCTTGGAAATACCGGCGTACTCGTCTCCGAACTATGCCTGGGAACAATGACGTTTGGTGGAAATGGCTACTGGAAAGCCATGGGCGAACTTCAACAGAACGCCGTCAATGATATTGTGAAAACGGCAGTCGATAACGGCATTAATTTTATTGATACCGCCAATGTGTATTCGTTTGGTGAATCCGAACGGCTGCTAGGGCAGGCCATTAAGTCGCTCGGTTTATCGCGGGATGAACTCGTCATTGCGACCAAAGTACGTGGCCGCATGGGCGAAGGCAAAAATCAGGTTGGCTTGGGTCGCTATCAGATTATGCAGCAGATTGAAGGGAGCCTGAAGCGCCTTCAGACGGACCACGTTGATCTGTACCAGATTCACGGCTTCGACCCCATTACGCCATTGGAAGAAACCATGCGCGGGCTGGAAGATGTGGTGCGGAGTGGCAAGGTTCGGTACATAGGCTGTTCGAATCTGGCGGCCTGGCAGGTAATGAAAGCCAACGGAATTGCCGAAAAATATGGCTGGACGAAGTTTATCTCCACCCAGAACTACTACTCCATTGCGGGTCGAGATATTGAAAACGAAATTGTTCCAATGGTGCAGGATCAGCATATGGCTATTTTGCCCTGGAGTCCACTGGCGGGCGGTTTCCTGTCAGGAAAATATACCCGTGACAACAAGCCCGAAGGCGACTCGCGACGACTGGAGTTTAATTTCCCACCTGTCAATCAGGAGCGTGCGTACGACATAATCGAAGTGATGCAGGCTATTGGTGAGTCGCATGGGGTTTCGGTCGCCCGTATTGCGCTGGCCTGGGTGCTGGCTCAGCCAGCTGTTACAAGCGTAATCATCGGCGCTAAAAATACCGATCAACTTCTGGACAATATTAAAGCCGTAGAAGTGAGCCTGACGAATGAGCAGCTCGAACAACTCGACGAGGTGAGCGGCAACCCCAAACCCTACCCACAGTGGATGATTCAACGGCAAAGTAGCGATCGGCTGGGAGCGTATAATTTTACACCGCCCTCCATCGTCGTGAAGTAACGCGGCTGGAAATCCGCACATACTAGCGACTGTGAATGTGAGGCTTTCCAGCCGCATTACT
>NZ_MKUD01000009.1:264577-322411 GCF_001898575.1 Spirosoma sp. 48-14 | reverse complement strand
ATAGATAATCACCCCCTACAATGAATTTTCCTGCAGAACTGAGTTATACGGAGGATCACGAGTGGATTCGGATTGAAGAGGACGGTACGGCCGTAGTTGGTATTACGGATTTCGCGCAGCATGAACTGGGCGATATTATTTTCGTAGACATCAACACCGTTGGCCAAACGCTGGCAAAAGGTGATGTTTTTGGGGCTGTAGAAGCCGTTAAAACGGTATCAGACCTGTTTTTGCCAATCGAAGGTGAAGTTCTGGAGTTGAATCCGGCGGTTGAGAAAAAGCCCGAGTTACTCAATACTGATCCGTATGGCGAAGGCTGGATTGTTCGTCTGAAACCGACCGATGGGACTCAGAAAGATGATTTGCTGACGGCTGATGCCTACCAGAAACTGGTTGGTGCCTGATCGATAAAATGTACTTTAAAAGGCTCCGAAGGGGCCTTTTTTTTAGCTAATTCAGTCACATTTACAGTCCCTCTTTGCAAAAAGTAGCGGATGTTTTTTATGCAATTTCTCATCCGTTCTGCCCGTATAGTCGACACTGCTTCGTCGTTCGACGGGCAGGTAGTTGATATTCTGGTTGACAACGGGCTGATTCGTCAAATTGGCGAAAATCTGTCTGCCGATACAGATACTCCGGTTATAGAATCGGATAATCTCCATGTCTCGTCGGGCTGGGTCGATATGCGCGTGCTGACGCAGGACCCTGGCTATGAGCATAAAGAAGACCTGACCAGTGTTTGTCGGGCTGCTGCTGCCGGTGGCTTTACGGATATAGCTGTATTGCCCAATACGCAGCCGGTAGTCGATGACAAAGGGACGCTGGGCTACGTCCGGCGCATGGCCGAAGGGCAACCCGTTACGGTACACGCCATTGCAGCCGTTACGAAAAAGGGTGCCGGTGAGGATTTTACAGAAATGCTCGATCTGCATCAGGCTGGCGCAGTAGCTTTCTCCGACGGAACGCACCCCCTTCAAAACCCGGATTTACTCCTTAAGACACTGCAATACCTTCAGCCTATCAACGGCTTGCTGATGAATCGGCCGGAGGAACAGTTATTGACGCGCTTTGGTCAGATGCACGAAGGCATCCAAAGTACCTTACTAGGTTTAAAAGGATTACCTGCCCTGGCTGAAGAACTGATGATTGAGCGCGACCTGCGGTTGCTGGACTATGTGCTTGGGTCAGACGATACAAGACAGGAGGTTGAAGCGTTAAGCAGTAACAACGCCACGGCTCCAGCTCCTACGCTTTCTGCACTTCATTTTTCTACCATTTCGTCCGCTCGTTCAGTCGAGCTGATTCGGCAGGCAAAAGCGGCTGGCGCCCCTGTGAGTTGTGATGTGGCCGTTCATCAACTGGTTTTTGATGACTCGGCCCTTGCCAGCTTTGATACCAACTTAAAAGTGAACCCACCGTTTCGGTCGGCTGCTGACGTAGAGGCACTTTGGGCTGGTTTGGCCGATGGTACTATTGACGCGATTGTGTCAGACCATTCACCCCAGGATGCTGAAAGCAAAAACCTGGAATTCGATCAGGCTGAGTTTGGCATTACCGGATTGGAAACGGTTTTTTCAGTACTCATAACGCATAATCGGAACGTACCCCTGGCTCAGTTGATTGAAAAGCTTACCGTTCGCCCCCGCGAAATACTTCGATTACCAGCGCAATCGATAGCCGAGGGACAGTTTGCCCGTCTGACGCTTTTTGATCCCACAAAAACGTGGGTTTACGAACGTACGTTCTCTAAATCGAAAAATTCGCCGTTTCTAGGTCAGTCATTCACAGGATGCGTTATCGGCACTGTGCACCAGGGCCAATTGATTCGTACATCATGAAAAGTATTCTTAGTCATTTCAGCCATCCGTTACTGAAAATTCCGCTGTTAGCGGGTCTGATAACGGGTGTTTTATGTTTTGTTTATTTCCTGGGCTTATATGTGCTGGACATTCCACCTCTGGGTAATATCCGTGTGCTGGATTACGGCATTCATATTATCGTGATGGTCGGTGCCGTCTGGTATTACCGAAAATACGTCGGTCATGGGCGGCTACACCTGTGGGAAGGGCTGACGATTGGTTATGTAATCAACACGGTGGCTGCGTTAATAACGGGCTGGCTTATTTATTTCTTCGTAACTCAGGTTGATCCGGGTGTATTTGCTGAGTACGTGGCCAATTCGAAGAAACTACTGCTGGAGGGTAAAAAGCAAATTACAGATCAGTTCGGGCCCGAGACATTTGCCGAACAGTGGAAAAAAGCGAGCACAATGGAGCCTTCTGTTCTGTTGCCGGATGAGCTTACTAAAAAAACAGCGTTGGCTGTAATACCCGTACTGGTTATTTCACTAATATTCCGCAAGCAGGACTACAGTGTTATGCAATAATTAATAAACTCTTTGTAGGATGGAAGAAAAGACCTCGACAACGCGCGTTGCCTTAAAGTGGGGACTAATATTGGCCGTAGTTTCCATTATTTATTCCATAATTCTCTTCGTTACTGATAGCATCGGTAATCGTGCGCTGGGCTTTGTTGCGTATGGATTGACCATTGCTGCCATTATCATGGCCATGCGTGAGTTCAGAACGCTCAATGGTGGCTTTATGACGTATGGAGAAGGTGTGGGCTTAGGTACTTTAACAGCCGCTATTTCTGGTTTTATCTCCAGCTTGTTTTCGGTATTCTACATGACCGTTATCGATACGGGTATTATGACGCGTGCGGCTGATAAAGCCCGTGAGCAGATGGAAGACCAGGGAATGTCGGACGAACAGATCGATAGTGCCATGGGCATCATGGAAAAATTCCAGAGTCCCGGAATTTTGTTTGCGTTCGGGGTTATTGGGTCAATCTTCTTAGGGCTGATTTTTTCACTGATTATTGCCGCATTTATACGTCGAAACAAAAACAATCCGTTTGAATAAGGGATTTGACGGAATGGTTACTTCACTGCGTGACGCCCAACTGATCCCGTTAGCCATTCAACGACTTCACTGTTCAATTAGAATCAAACGTGCTGGCCATTTTTCGTAAAGAAATCAGTCAATTTTTTTCGTCGCCCATTGCGTATATCATCATGGGCGTCTTTCTGACAGCAATGGGGTTACTCCTGTGGGTGTTTCCAGATACAAGTCTGCTGGAAAGTGGGTATGCCGACATGGGTACGTTTTTCAATCTGACTCCCTATCTTCTGCTGTTTCTGGTACCGGCGATTACGATGCGCTCCATTGCCGATGAAGTGCGGCTTGGTGCATTAGAATGGCTGTTGACCAAGCCCGTTAGCCGATGGGGAATCATAGGGGGGAAATTTCTGGCAAGCTGGCTATTGGTTGTTATTGTTCTGTTGCCAACGCTCATATACTACATTAGCCTTTATAAACTTGGCTCACCTGTAGGCAATATCGATTCGGCCGGGGTTTTTGGCTCGTATACCGGGTTGGTTTTATTGGCTGGAGTATTTGTGGCTATCGGCTTATGGGCCTCGTCATTCAACGATAATCAGGTGGTAGCCTTTGTTCTGGGGGTATTCGTAAGTTTTCTGCTGTATGTTGGGTTAAGTGCGCTGGCGAATCTATCGGTATTAGGCAGTATATCGTATTACTTATCCTTATTGGCATTGGACGAGCAGTATCGATCGCTTGGGCGTGGTGTAATTGATAGTCGGAATGTCATTTATCTGATCAGCGTGATCCTGCTTTTTCTTCTCTTGACAACCAACCGATTGAAATCAACTTTATGAAAATTTCGCCAATACTAGCTCGGTGGCTGGCTATCATCTGGACAATCATTATGCTGATTGGCTGCCTTACTCCTCATGATGACTTACCAGAAGAGTTACTATCCTGGAGTGATAAACTATTACATGTACTTATTTTTGCGCCGTTCACGCTGTTGTGGGCATTGGCTGGCTTTCCAATGGGTCGGGTACTTATTGCCGGCATACTTTTTGGCGCCCTGATCGAAGTCCTTCAATATATTTTGCCTATAAACCGAAGTGGTGATTTAATTGATCTGCTGGCCGATAGCCTGGGGGCTGTTGTAGGAATTGGTATAGCATGGTTAATTCCGCAGAAGTACAGATTTGTTTAAAACGATTATAGGCTCACCAGCACGACTAACATCGATACAGGAATTGACCTCTTCTCCTAAGCCGTAATGATTATGTAAGTAATGAGCCTCTGCATGACGAAGTATTAATTTGATGATGCTATTGTCGTTGATCATTGAGCTTCATTGGTAGCCTGGTGAAAACCGGGCAAAACGACAATAGACTTCGCTATTGGCCGAATTAAATTCCACATCACTGAATCCAGTGAGGCCAGTTTCCTGTCGCTAGCTGCCTATTTCAATATACCCGTACCCAAAAAGCGCCCCCTCTTTTTCGGGGTGTTTTTGTTTTATGGCGATTGATGTAAACTATACAAGAATAGTATCCTTTTTATAGGGTTATACGAGTGGGCGTGATTGAAAAGACTATAAAATGAGCTGTTAGGTTTTGTGAGTGACTGCTTGGGGTAGTGGTAACATAACAATGCATCAGCAATGTGGGTTTTAGAAGGATAGTTAATGGAATTCTAATGACGCATTCGGCCATAAGTAGTTGGGAAATTACCAACTTGGTCATCTAATCTTACATAGCTATGCATATTGGATTTATTGGTTTAGGCAAGATGGGCTATAACCTCGTCAGTAACTTGGTACGGCATGGGCATACCGTGGTGGGCTACGATATAAACGAGGCACTGGTTGAGGCCGTTAAGAAAGAGGGTGCTCAGGGGGCCAGTTCCCTACAGGATATGTATAACTCGCTACCTGAGAAACGAGTCCTCTGGCTGATGATTCCGGCCGGGGCTTTAATCGATAAGGTGATCGAGCAACTGTTACAGGTTATGAATCCGGGAGATGTGGTGATTGATGGCGGGAACTCCCATTATAAAGATTCAATTCGTCGGCACGAATATCTGAAACAGAAAGGAATCGGTTTTCTGGACTGTGGTACTAGTGGCGGTATGAGCGGAGCGCTGAATGGTGCCTGTACCATGGTCGGTGGCGATCCCGATGTCATCGAGCCTTTGCATACGGTTTTTAAAGATATTTCGGTTGAGGATGGGTACCTCTATACCGGCCCGGCGGGTAGTGGTCATTTTACGAAGATGGTTCACAACGGTATCGAGTATGGCATGATGCAGTCGATAGCAGAGGGGTTTGAAGTGCTATCGAAAAGCCCGTTCCCAATGGACTATCAGGCAGTTGCCAAAATGTGGAATCATGGCTCGGTTATTCGAAGTTGGCTGATGGAACTGACAGAAGATGCGTTTAAGAACGATCCTAACCTCGATTCGATAAAAGGAAAGATGTTTTCGTCGGGTGAGGGAAAATGGACACTCGAAACAGCCCTCGATCTTGAGGTACCAACACCTGTTATTGCGCTGTCGTTATTGATGCGTTATCGGTCATTGCAGGAGGATACATTTACTGGAAAAGTAGTGGCTGCTTTACGGAATGAGTTTGGTGGACACGCTGTTGAGAAAAAATAAAATTCGCACAAACAAAAAAATAGTTCAATTTCGTTCGCTTTTTTTCGTTAGTATTACACGAAGGTTCGGGCAGTTTCAATTGTCGTCCATAACGATATCGAACTGTTTCGAACCTTTTTGTTTACTCTTAACCACCGTAAAAGCTAATATGAAGCTTCTAGGCGCAATTAAAGACCCCACGTTTACAGGAAAGAATTACAATCGGTTTGATCGGTTTTTTCTTCAGTTTATTAAAGATGAACGCGATTTGCCCTTTATTTATCTTACCCTTCGCATCACATTTGTCCTGATTCCGCTAAGCGTGTTGCTATTTATGCCGTTTGTAACAGGTTGGGTTTGGTGGACGATAGCGGCTGCACATTTTTATGTAAGTAACTTTGTGTTTAAAGGCCCCTTTGGGCTTATGCTTCACTGCACCAGCCACCGCCAGTTCTTCAAATCGGAATATGGCTGGATGAATAATTACCTGCCGTGGATTGTTGCTCCTTTCTTCGGGCATACGCCTGAAACCTATTATAGTCACCACATAGGCATGCACCATCCCGAAAATAATCTGGAGGATGATGACAGTAGCACCATGACATTCCAGCGGGATAGTTTCCGCAGTTTTCTGGCCTATTTCGGGCGGTTTTTTGTGATTGGTGTGCGGAATTTGCTGGCTTATCTTCATCGGAAAAACCGCTCGAAACTAGCTACTCGTGCGCTTACCGGCGAGATTGTCTTTGCGGTCATTGCGTGTGTTTTACTCTATGTGAACTGGGCCGCTACGGTACTGGTCTTTTTATTTCCGCTGCTGGTATATCGCTTAATTGCCATGATGGGCAACTGGACACAGCATGCCTTTGTTGATGGCGACGAGCCAGGTAATGCCTACAAGAATAGTATTACCTGTATCAATGTGAAATACAATAAAAAATGCTGGAACGATGGCTATCATATCAGCCATCATGTTCGGCCTGCCTTGCACTGGACTGAGCATCCTACGTTTTTCCAGAAAACAATTGATAAATATGCCCATAATCAGGCCATTGTTTTTGATGGGCTTGATTTCCTCCAGATTTTTTTCCTGCTGATGCGCGGTCGGTATGATGTGTTGGTGAAAAATATGGTAAACATAAACGGGGCCTTCGCCAGCGACGAGGAAGCCATTGCCTTGTTACGTCGGCGTACGCGACGAATCATGGCTAATGATACCGTATTGGATGTACCCCAAGTGGCTGTTGCCTAGCTACATTTTGGTATAAAGCAGAAAGCTACAGAGAAGTATCAAAACCGATTCTCTGTAGCTTTCTGCTTTTTGTATTAGCAACGTTAGTTAGTGCCTCCGTCGATTCGGGCTTCAATAACCTGTTGAATATCAGTAGGTATGTTTGACAGGAAATCGTACCCCGTCAATGCTTCGAGTTTGTCGACAGTCGTGATATAGGCACGCCAGGGTTTATCAGCGGCTGATTGCTCATTAGGTATATTAACGGCAATGATGCGTGTGTTTTCAGTGAGCTGAAACGTGTTCTCAGCGCCATTCGGAACAACAATCAGGATTTTCCAGAGTGTGGCTGGGACAGTTAATTTGCCGTTGGCTATAGATGTGGCAAAACCGTTTTGGCCTGTACCACCTGTGCCGCTTACACCCGCAATAATGTAGACGTCGTTGCCGTTGCTCATCAGTTGACGCTCATACTCTTCTAAATTTTTCCAGACCTCGCGGTTGTGTCGTGGGGCTTGTGGCACGATGTTGGTTAGGAGAAATGTAGCGGCATTATCCTCGGGGGTTGCATCGCGATCGTCCGATGGGCAAAGGTGCCCCCGATCGAAACCGGTGTTGGTATAGTCGGACGGACGGGCAGCATACCAACCTGTTGGCAGTGTGGGGTCTGGCCGAAAATCGTTGGTACGTTTGCTATCTCCTTTTGAGGTAGAAGTCAATCGCCAACTGACCCAATTGGCAATTCCACGGCTACGATTGTAGGATAGCGTATACTGTGTCTTTGTCATCAGGTAATTGTCAGGGCTGTTGCCTGATGCGTTGCTTGGATTACCCAGGGCCAGGTTGTCGGCCCGATTTAGCGTAATCGTTGTGCTGGTGCTGGGCAAGGTTGGCCGAACACTAACACAGCTACTGATGAGCAGACTTGCCCCAATGGCGAACGCAAATGTTTTTAATTGATACTGTATCTGAATTGATTTTGCTAACATTCTTACGGAACTTTACAATCAATCCATAAATGTAGTGATTCTCTACGTAGTCAATGTCTGATTTTCAGAAGAGAATTAATACGTCCTCAATAGATGAGTAACTGCTATCATGGCTAAAAAGAAGCAACCTACTGCCTACGAGAATCCACGTTCGGCATCACCCAAACCTGCTCAAACCACCGCAACCAATTCTACCCGGCCAAGCTCAACCCGTGTCAACGAGACAGTCCAGCGTCCGGTAACGCGCCCAGCCACCACTAAAGTGGCTACAGCACCAGACCCATCGGATTTACCTATCGAAAAACGTCCGGTTGTCTGGTGGCCGGTAGCGGCTTTGGCCCTGTTAGGCTTCGTTTTATACGTTAACACCTTTGGCCACCAGTACGCGCTCGACGATATAGCTGCCGTTGGTCAGAATTTATTCGTTAAAAAAGGCCTGGCCGGTATACCCGATCTGCTTCGTACCGAATTCTGGCATTTCAGCAACATCTCCCTGGGATATTATCGTCCATTGTCGCTGATTACGTTTGCGATGGAGCAGGAGTATTTCAAAGATAATCCGAACATCAGCCACATGATCAATGCTGGCTTGTACGCCCTGACTGGGCTGTCTATTGGCGCCTTGCTTCAGAAATGGCTACCGGGTCAACCAATTACCGCTTTTTTGATTGGACTGGTCTTTATTGCGCATCCGATCCATACTGAGATTGTAGCGAATATTAAAGGACGTGATGAAATCCTGAGTTTCCTGTTTATCTCGCTGATGTTGCTGTCGTACTGGAAGCATCTGGAATCGGCTACGTCGTTCTGGTACAAAGGGCCGGTTGGCGACTGGCTCTTTGGTGGGTTATTTGGCCTGTTCGCCATTGTCGGTGGCTGGGTAATTGGCAGTAGTCTGACAGGGAGTACGTTTGGGGGCATCGTCGGGGTGCTGATTATGGGCTCATTGTCGGCAAGTTGGGTAGGGCTGGCGTGTGTATCGCTGTATTTTGCATTCCTATCCAAAGAGTCGTCAATTGTGAGTCTGGCGCTGATTCCGGCTATGCAGTACTGGTTTGCTCGTCGGAATGTCTGGCAGTCGCTCATCAGTTTATGGCCATTTCTGGTTGTTGCTGCTTTATTTTTCTTCCAGAAACAAAAGATGATTGGTACCCTTAGCGGAACCCCTCCGGTCGACTGGGCCAACTATCCATATAAGATTTTGCAGACCGAGAAATCGACAACCTTCAAATTCCTGATGTACTATATCCGGTTGTTGATCTTGCCACATCCGCTTGTCTACGACTATTCGTACAATGTGATTCCATCGGGGAGCAAAGGTGATTTGCTGACCTGGGCTGGCTTCCTGTCGCTGATTGCCTTAGCCTGGTTAGGCTGGAAAGGGTTTATGAAGCGTACGCTATGGGGCTTTGGCATTTTCTGGTTCTTCGTTACTATGGCTCCTGGTCTGGGTTTTATCTGGATGCGGGGTGGTATCTTCGCTGAACGTTTCGCATATGCAGCCGTGATGGGCTTTGCGTTCATTCTGATCTGGGCCTTACAAAAACTCCTTGTTCGGGGAGATGCCAAGGCATCGGATGAGCCTGCTGCCAAACCGGCATTGGTTCGTTATGCCCCGTTGCTGGGATTGATGGCTGTTGTTGCTGGGCTCTATTCGTTTAAAACCGTTGAACGTAACCGCGATTGGGAGAATAATTTCATCCTGTTCAATTCGGCGCTGCCTTATGCACCCAATAGCTGCCAGGTACAACGACACGTGGCGAATGAGTGGATTGAGAAAGGGTTGAAAGATCGTGCCAAAGCGGATTCAATTGCGAATGCAACCAATGCAATCAAGCCTAAACCAACACCTGAACAGATCAAGAAAGCGCAGACGTTGATCGACACCAATATCGCCCACGCGAATGTACATGGCCGTTGGGCACTTGACCATTTGCAGGAGTCGACCCGTATCTATCCGAACTTTGGGGAAGCCTATTTCTCGATGGCGTATGTTTTCCAGAAAATTACGCCCAACGTCGATTCGGCCAAGTATTATTACAAGCAAACTATTCGGGCGGCCAACGCATATGCACCCGCTTATAATAACCTGGGGGTAATTTATCAGGGCGAAGCTCAGGCGCAAAATAATCGGCAAAAACTAGAGCTGGCGTCGTACTATTACAATCGCTCGATGGTTGTAAACCCGGCTTATGTGGATGGGCAGAACAACCGCGCTAACTTACTGAAAGCGTATGGTATTGATGTGAAAGTGCTGCCAGATTCGATTATTAATAAGTACTAGTGGATTCTAAATCAGGAGAAAACTCGCGTGAGCTGGCTCCAGATTGTGGTTTTTAGCGTCACATAATTGAAATGCATCATTCGGGGGTTGACGATATCGTCAACCCCCGAATTGCTTTTATTCTTCCGCCAGCGTACGGGAGATGTTCATCCGGTAAACGCCCAGAGCAGGCAAGGCAGCGGCCAAAATGCCAATGAGTAGAGCAATGCCCAGAAGTGCCCACTCTTCGGGCAGAATGCCAAAAGCCGCCAGATTATAGTGATACTCATCCGAAACGGTTCCCGAGAATAACCACAGCCCAACACGGCTAAGTAACAGCCCCAGCACAAAACCGATCAGCGCCAGTACAATACCTTCCAGCAAGAGCATGCCAAACAACTGAGCGCGTGTGGCACCCATCGATAGCATGAGCGCCATTTCGTAGCGCCGTTCTTTCAATGAGTTATAGAGCGATACAAATACGCTAATACCCGAAATCAGCATAATCACAATAGCCAGTCCGCGCAGGGTTTCGACACCTATGCCCAGCAGTGAAAAAAGTCGATTGATTTCAATGTTCGGTAAGGCTGCCTGAAGTTTGGAGTTGCTATTGATGCCCCGAGCCAGCATCATTCCCATGGGATTCCGGAACTTGATGAGCATGCTGGTGATTTCGCGGGGCTCCTCCTCGTGTTCCTCGTGCTCTTCACCAGCCTCATGCGCTCCCCCTTCGTCGTGATGCTCGTCATGATGGGCGTGAATGGCCCATACACTCGATACAGGGGTCAGGATGAGTTGGTCGGTAACTGTGTTGGTTGGTGTGAGGATACCGACAACCTTGTATTTGGAGTCGCCGTGCTCTTCGCCGTCTTTATCCAGTCCATGCGAACTGGCAAAGGTATCCCCGATTTTTAAGCCCGTCACATCAGCTACGCGAGGACCAATGACTACTTCCAGATCATTCTGAAATAATTTCCCCTGACCCACCGTGGCACCAAAATGATCGAGGTATTTTTTGTTGGTACCTATGATCCGAAATGAGCGGTAGTTATCGCCCATAGCCAGTGGAATGGCCGTTTTGATCATCGGATTACGGGAAAGCCGCTCTGCCTCATCGAGGGGGATATTACCAACGGGCGAGTCGATCTGATAAATACTGGATAGAATCAATTGTAAGGGGCTGCCTTTCGCACCCAGCACCATGTCGATGCCCCGAATATTTTTCCGAAACTGATCATCCAGCTGTTTGTTGAGTAGCAACAAAAGCGAGATAATCGTAATACCAAATGTCATCAACAGGCCGCTTAGAAAGCTGCTTAAAGGCTTGTCTCGCAGATTACTCCAACTAATTCGGAAAAGATTCATGGCGAAAGTTATTGGATAATGAACAATGGATAATGTAAAATGAAAAACTGCCAGGCTACTTATGTATTATTCATTCTACATTATTCATTCACCTAAAGGTCCAGTTTGAAATGATGGCTGACTATGTTGAACCGTTTGTTCAGGTAGAGCCGATGGGCATCGTACCGAGCCGGATTCTGTCCTGAATCGAGCGAAACGCATTGACAACCCGCTTGCCGGGCCTGATCGATAATGAAATCAACGAGGGCACTGGCGTATCCTTTTCCACGCGCTTCGGGCAGAGTCGACAGGTCGTCGATGTAGAGCGTTTTGCCGCTGTACAGGAAATTCAGGTAGCGATAGCCCGTGACGGCCGGGATGGGCTCATCAGGATTGCCGGTATCGATATAGGCAAGAACAAATCCATCCGTTTGCTGTTGGGAACGAATCCGGTCGAATGCCTCGGCTGGAGTCAGGTGCGAACGCAGAGCCAGCATGGCAGGAATACACCGTTCAATTTCGGCGTCGGTAGTGGCAATCTTAATCGTCATAGTTGTTGGCGGATTTGCTGTAAAATCACATCGCCCCCTCGCTCCAGAATGGCTTCGGCCAACGAATGGCCAATTGCCGACGCTTCGGCTGGAGAGCCTGTAAAAGTTTCGCGGAGTAACTGGCTCCCGTCCAGGCTGACGAGTCCGCCTGTAAGGGTGATGGTTTGGTCGGATGTCCAGTGCGCCAGCGCAAAGGAGGGAATACTACAGCCCCCTTCCAGCCGGGCCAGAAAAGCGCGTTCGGCGCGTAGGCAGGCTGCTGTCGGTGCATGATTGATACGCTGCGTAATGGCTTCACTCACCAATGGGTCTAGTGCTGTAGCAGCTTCGATCGCAATGGTTCCCTGGCCTACGGCGGGTACAAACTCAGATAGGGGCAACTGTTCGGCAATCAGGTCGTCGTATCCCATCCGATGTACACCCGCATAGGCTAGCAGCAGGGCATCGCATTGGCCTTCGTCGAGCTTACGGATACGCGTTTGCAGATTTCCACGCATCTCAACCGTAGTCAGATGGGGGCAATAGTGTTTAAGCATGGCCACCCGGCGCGTGGATGAGGTTCCGATACGGAAGGGCTGTCCGCTGCTTAACGACAGCGATTTGTTCCGACTGACAAGTACATCACTGGCCTGTTCGCGTTCGGTAAAAGCAATAATGGCCAGATCGGCAGGTAAACTAGAGGGTAAATCTTTGGCACTATGAACCGCAATATCGATGCTGCCATCACGAAGCTGGTCTTCCAGCTCCTGTGTAAAAACGCCTTTACTGCCAATTTTGGCGAGCGATCGGTCGAGCACCAGATCTCCTTTCGTTTCAATCAATACCAGTTCGGAGGATAAGCCTCCCTGTTGAAGCAGCGTTTGAATATGCTCGGCCTGCCAAAGGGCCAGGCGACTACTTCGGGTTCCTATTCGAATATGCATGATTCACAAAGATACAGCACGAACTATAGCTTTCCGTATATCAACAAATGGATATTGTGGTGTGGCCGACTTTCCACAGAAAGCCCAGAAATCGCAACAGTCTAGAAAAGCGTAAGTAACGATAAAGAATTGGCATAAAGCCACTTGAACGTGTCAAAAAGGCATTTTTTAGGCAAATTTTCAATGATTTCACCTGTCATACTGGCCGAAAAAGTCGGAATAAACCTTTAGGCACGGGGTTTGTCTATAAGATAGTAATTGAACAGTAAACAACACCACTATGAAAGCGATAGAAAACGTGTTTCAGGGAACAGGCGGGCAGATCGACTTGCTGAATACCCTTTATGGTGGATCTAGTCAGACCACTATGAACGTAGAGCGGGAAGATGAACGCCTGGTTATTACCTTGTCAGCTCCTGGTGTAAAGGCCAACTCGTTTAATGTGCTGGTTGAGGGCAGTAAACTCGTTCTCTATACCTTACTAGTTGGCACAAGTGAGCACCAGGAAGAGGGTATCAGCCAGCGACTGGCCGTACCGATGTTCCTTCGGGTTCTGGACATCCCATCCTTTGTTGATGCTGACCAAATAGAAGCTATTCACGAACAGGGTCGGGTAATGGTTATGCTGCCTTTCAAAGACGAAGAGCAGATGCACCGTCGGATCGATATAAAAAACTTGTTTTAAGCAAACTACTCAGAATCTCTTCCGGAACCCAGATATGGTTCTGTTGCCTATAGATGAGTTCGGCCGCTTCTACGGAAGCGGCTTTTTGCGTTTAGGGCCTTCCGATTGACTTATTGCGTAGATTCCTGTAGTACGCACCCCTGGCTGGCCTGTTGATTAGACAATACTGATTTCCTGTTCGTCGTGGTACTGCCTCCGTCCGTCCGACCATTCGAGGTATACTCGCCAAAGACCCTTCGCCAGTTTATCCGTCGGTACCACGTATCTGGACTTACTGGTTGGCTGAACAGGTATGTGTATGTCTTCCTCAATACCATTCCGCTTGCTGAACGTCAGGTTACACCGAAGGAACGACATGGGCAAAACAAAAGCCAGAATTTGAGAAGCAGGTTCGAATGTCATGGTTCACAAAGAGTAGGTGTCGAAAACGTATTCTGAGTCAAAAATACCCCTTTTTATCGGCACCTTCTATGATATACGTCAAGAAAACGATTGACTAGTTTCAAAACAGGGGCTGATATTCATCAGGATCAAGACAACAAAATACGTGCAGTTTTGGGTCGTCATTACAACCACTTAGTATGCTGAACCGACTGATAATCATACTGCTCTGCTTGCCTCTCTCCGCTTTTGCCCAACAGCCCGCCGACTGGGCCAGGTTACGACAATATGTTGGTGAAATTGGTGTAGAAGAGCCATGTGATACGCCCACTGCTACCTGTTTGCGATCCTGTTTTATGCAGATCGTGTATGGGAAGCCTCATGCACGGCTGGGTTATCAGGGGTTAAAAGAGCGAGTGGATACCGCTCGTATTAATCAACTCACAGATTTGTTCCTGACAGGCGCTGACTGGTGCCCACTACTGGATTCGATGGAGTCGCATGACCCTGCTTATCGACAACTTAAGGCTTATTGTATACGTTGCCTGGTCGACGATTATATGGCCGATTCTCTGACGATTGAGCAGGTCAAAACCACACTGAATTTCTACCGATGGCTTAATCGGTTTCCGGCTGATAAACGCGTGATTGTCAATATCCCGTCGGCTACGTTACGCGTGCTTGATCAGGATGGGACTATACAGCTAAGTAGTCGGGTAATTGTCGGAAAACCAGGCACGCCTACCCCTTTGTTCAATGCGCAAATTACAGGGCTGGTTACCTATCCTTACTGGAATGTGCCACATTCAATAGCGATAAACGAATTACTGCCAAAAATCTGGAAAAATCCGGCAGCGACACTAGCTGCCATGAATCTACAAATCATCGACGGAACAGGAGCAATTGTTTCGCCGGAGTCGGTAAACTGGTCGGCCTATACGGTCAAAACATTTCCGCATCGGCTTCGGCAATCGACTGGCTGCGACAATGCGCTTGGCATTCTGAAATTCAATGTAAACGACCCGTACGACATTTACCTGCACGATACCAATCAACGTACCCTGTTTACTCATGACAAGCGGACGTTGAGCCACGGCTGCATCCGGGTCGAAAAACCTGTTGAACTGGCTAATCTGGTGCTGGGCAAACCCCATTTTGCTCGTTCATTCCTGACGACCTGTCAGAAGCAGACGCAGCCTAAAACCGTCACTATCCCAAAACCGATTCCAGTGATTGTAACCTACAATCTGCTCGACGTTGACGATCAGGGTGCCATTGTGGTGTACAAAGACGTGTACGGCTGGTGGAAACTGGATTCATAGGTCCTGACCCTAACCCACGTGCTATTCTGTCAATAAACTATTTTTACTTAAATCATGAATGCTATGAAGCGGATTACGAAAGGTGTTATTCCCCTTGCATTGGGTGGGTTTCTTATCGCCTGTGCAGCTACCAAAGAGCCTAATGAAACGGTTGAGAAAGCATTTGTCAAAAAATTTGGTCAGGTAGACTCTGTCAAATGGACGCGTAATGCCGATTATTCCTACGCCCATTTTGTGTTTGATGGCAAGCCGGTAGTCGCTGTGTTTGGTAACGACGGTCAGTATATCGAAACGGATCGGGCTAAACCAACCCCTTAGGTGCTGCAAAGACCCGATGCGATGTAAATGAGCTACAGGTTTATTGTCAATGCCAGCGAAGTGCGTTAATGTTCTGTCCAATCTTTTTCCCTTCCGAGAGGCCAACTTCATTATCATGACGGGTATGAATCCCGCCCATCAGCCGGGAGTTAGCACATTCCAGAGCTGCCTCCCAGAAGGAGCGGTAGTGGCGAACTTCATAAGGGAGCGTATGTGTGGTCAGGCTGGGATAATAGTAAGGTTGCTGAGCCGAGGCCGACTTAACCAGAATCATTTCCTCTGAATAGTAGGTGTAGGGTGCCCGGTTCGTATGGGTATTATCGGTGAAGGAAAATGCATCGCCGTAAAGTTCCGTCAAAACGGTGGCTGTAGCGGCTGACTGAACTGCGTGGCCCGAATAGAAAGAAGGAAAGGGCGGTTCCAGAAAGAAGGGTAACCAGGGTTTCTTGTTTTTGTCTGGCGAAATAGTGGTGTGTATGAACGAAGAGGGGCGTTCTACCATATACGTGAATTTGGTTTTCCAACAGCAGATAAAGGCATCGGCCACGGCCATGCCTACCCGTGCATAGGTCTCGCAGGCTTTCACTAAATCGACATTACTATTTCGAATCGCAATGGTTGCCAGATTGTACGAATGGCCGGGAGGGGAGCAAGTCTCTGTAGGGTCGTCGCCCCACCACATCACAATGGCCTGATCGGTTGGACTGAGCGACTTTTTACGATCAAATACTTCTTTATACTGCTGGTAGTATTGGCTGCTGGTATCTGTTGAATAGACAAGGGGCTTGGGTAACGGTAATCGGCTGTTTCGGGGAGCGAACGTGCGATTCTGACCCCAGGTAGGATGCATAGGGATTTTCGTGTTCGATTGGCCAACCAGAGGGGGCACCCACACGCCCGTACCAGCAGGACGAACGTAGTCGGCAGGGAAATTACGTAGGTAGCCCTCGTGTCCGCCGTCGCTGATTGACCACTGGTAAATTTTTTTAGCTATAGCTTTGCCGAATTGTTCAGATCGATCAACAATGGACGGGTCCAACTGGGCGGCATACGTTTGGTGAATAGCCATCTCCAGCGAATCGATAGGCCCCGTTTTTTCGGTGTAAGCGTAAAGTGCCTTTAGCAAGTAGGCCTGACCTGCGTTGAGGGCAAGTTCCCAATAGTACGTTTGCCCCGAAACAGGCTTGGGCAAAGAGAGCGTGTCTGACAATAGCCGAATAACGGATTTATGCCGTTTGGAAGAATAAACAACGGTTTCGTACATGCAAAGCCCTAAATAACCGATAGCCCTGGAACCGTAAGTCGGCGTATTTTTCGGCGCTTTGGTCATAATACGTACCGTCATGTCGGCCCAGGTAGTAGCCAGTTGCTGGCTAGTTAGCACGGCTTGAGTAGGCTGTGCTTTTAGTGTATAAACAAGGCTAAGGAGTAAACAGAATTGGCCAATACTCCTCTTGATTAAGTTATTCATTATCTTTTTATTAACCCAAGAGCTGGAAGGCAAAAAGTTTGCCAACTGCAGTTGTCTTTGTTTGAAGAAATGGCAATACAAATGATTATGTTGTATTTCATGGCGGTTATACCAGAATACCCTAGTTAAAGTATATTGCTTAGTCTTAATCTGATCCGCTAATTATTAACCCAATCAATAAATCGATTCAAAAAAATCAAGATTTAATCCTATCGTTGTATTGATTATTTCAGAAGCGTATTACTTTTGTATAGATACCAGTACAACCATGCTTCAAAAACAGGTTTCGATAGGCTTATTTGCCCTTCTGCTGTGCCACACTCTGGCTAGTGCCATTGTGGGTATGGTTAGTTGGTGGCGAGCCGAAAACGACCTGTCAGAGCGATTGCTTGTGTATCGGTCAGTCGATAGCATCGTTGAGTTTCAGGTACCCCTCAATGATCAAGCTGATGGTAAGACAATTGCGCGTACTACAGAGGATGGGTTCAGTTATCGGGGCCGCTATTACACGGTCGTTAGCCTGGAACTGACGGGAGATACATTGCACATTGCTGGGCTGGAATCCCGTAGTCATTCGGTTTGGCAGGATGATCTGCTCTCGTTTCTCAACGACCATTTGGCTACCTCTTCAGATACCAATCAGAAAGCGGGTCAATTGCTGAAGTTTCTGCTCAAAGAGTATTCACCCGGTTCGCCGGTTGTTCTTCATTTTCATCCTTCAACCTGGCAGCAGTCTGTCCGGGTTCCCGAAAAGCCGGTCGCTTTTGCCACCCGCTCTTCGTCGATTCATTCTCCTCCGCCCGAGTGGGCTATCTAATGGTTTGTACGCCTGCATTCGGCATACTCGCATAGCTTTTAAGCTTTGCTTACTGGTCGTTTCGTAATTGTACAATACCCCCTCTTTCTACTTACGTCCCAACGGCATTTAACCGATGGACCCGAATAGGCTTTTTGTACTAGCAAAAGTCTCCGTTCGCCATTTGGTTTGCCAGAAAACGAGTTTGGCTCGGGGTCAAGGCATATCGATTTCGTCGGTAAGTGCTGAATGGTTGTAGGCAATACAAGCGTTCCCCCAGGTAACCGCCTGACGGACCTTTTTATTCGGCTGACATCAAATCCGTTGCGAGAATGGTTCTGTCCGGTATCCCTACGACAGCGAAGGATCTGGGTAACCAAGGAAACTATATCCCATAAAACATAAAAACCGGACCACTACCCTGTAGTAGTCCGGCTCAACAGTATTAAATGATAGGTTGGTAGTCTATGCTCCTCACCAGTTTTGCTGGTGAGGACATCATGCTCGACAAACTTAATCGTCTTACTGACAAATACCTATAATTCTTGTGAAGAAGCATTGGTTTATAGCATTTTTAATCTGTCGATCTCATGAAATTCAATAAGTGGAAAATGGCGTTACTAGTATGGTCGGCAATGTTTCCATACAGCACAGTCGTAAGCTATGGTCTGGCCCAGTTACCGTTTACGGCCCACTGGCCTGTGTTTGTCCGAACGTTTTGTCTGACCTGTCTGCTGGTGCCTTATATGGTTTGTCTGGCGCTACCTTTTCTGACTCAGCGTTTTCAAAAATGGCTACAACAAACGACTCATTCCCGGCAAACCTTACCCGGTCCGCTTGAGCAACCCTTGCCCGGTTAACCTACGCTGATCAAGTGTAGAGCAGTAGTCTAAATGTCCTAAAAATCTCAGTAGAGCCTATTTAGCTAATATCAGTTCCACCAATTAATTCCTTTATCTAAATCAAATCAAACTATGGAGGCATCCAACGACCAAGTGCTGAAAAACCAGGAATCGATCCTGGCTAATCAGGAATCAATTTTAAAAAATCAGGAGTCGATCCTATCCAACCAGGCTAGTCTGGAATCGATTCTGAGCAATCAGCAAACGATTATTGCCAACCAGGAAAGTATTTTAGGAAACCAACAGTCGATTCTGAAAAATCAGGAACTGCTGGAAACGATTGTGGCTAATCAGGAAACAATCCTGAGTCGGTTAAATAAGTAGCCTGTTCTTAACTGGCCATAGCGACGAAACGTCTTAACCGGCTGTCGCTATGGTTGGGCTCTGCTATCCTGTACAATTCACCTGATTCTCATCTATTATAGTGATGGCCGATCGTCCTGCACGTCGTATTCCTGTTCTGTACTTTGCTTTTATGCTCAGCGTACTCATTAGCTGGGGTTGGTACATGAGTACACAGAGTGATGTGAGTTTTCTGGCGCGTCGGTGGGCAGCTGCGTTGACCATGGTATTTGGCTCATTTATTGCCGGGTCGAGCCCTGAAGGTAGCGCAGCTATTTCGTACCCCGTGTTTACGTTACTGCTGAAGATTCCGCCACCCGTAGCCCGTAACTTCTCTTTTGCGATTCAAAGCATTGGGATGACTTCGGCCTCTCTGCTCATTCTGGGGCTGCGCGTTCGGGTAGACTGGAACTACATCCGATTCGTAACCATCGGGGGAATCGTGGGCCTGATTTTTGGCACGTATTATGTCGTTCCGCTGATTTCGCCGGTTGCGGCCAAACTGTTTTTCGTATCTCTCTGGCTTAGTTTTGGCATCACACTCTGGCGGGAGAATCGTAATCCATCCCGTATCGTTTTCGACGCTATTCCTGACTTTCAGGCAGCCGATCAGGTTCGACTAATCGCGTTTGGCCTGGTGGGCGGGGTTATTTCATCGATTTTTGGGACAGGGATCAACATCTTTACGTTTTGTCTGGTCACGATTTATTACCGGCTGAACGAAAAAGTAGCGACGCCTTCCTCTGTACTGATCATGACTATCGAGACGTTGCTGGGCTTTTTTCTACACGCAGGCATTCTCCACGACTTTAGCCGGGAATCATTTGAATTGTGGTTGACCTGCATTCCGGTAGTGGTATTTTTTGCGCCCCTGGGAGCCTTTGTGATTACTCGTCTGGCCCGACCCATTATTGCCCGGTTGCTGTACATAATCTTGTTTGTTCAATTTATTGGCGCACTAATTGTAATTCGACCTTCGGCACCTCAGTGGGGCTTGTGTTTACTTACTCTGGCGGCCGGTTTAGGCTTGTTTGCCTATATCGCCCGCTTACAACGCCATTCTGTTACCTAATTTTTTACGATTATGACTGTTTTACCTACCGAACCCGTTGGCAGCGTACCCCGCCCGGCCTACTTGCAGGAAGCGATGACCGCTTTTGCCAATGCGCAGATTTCTCAGCAGGAACTGGATCGTCTAACCAATCAGGCGCTTCAGGAAACCATTGCTGCTCTCGAACAAACAGGGTCGCCGGTTATTACCGATGGCGAGCAGGCTAAACCCAGTTTTGCCACCTATCCAATTACGGGCCTGGAGGGGTTGCAGCCAAACGGCGTTGTTATTCCCTTTGCCGATGGCCATACCCGTCAGTTGCCGGTTATTTCGAAAGGTCCATTCCACTATACAACAACGGCTGATACCTATTTGAAACGGGCCAAAACGTTTACGAATCGGCCCATTAAGCAAGCCGTCATTGCCGTTTCAGCACTCAGTTTGCTTTATCCACAGGATGGAATCGACGGCTATAGTCAGGAATCCTTTTTAGCCGATCTGGTCAACGAAGCCGAAAAAGAAATCCGAAACTGTTTGGATGCCGGAGCCTATAACGTTCAGATTGACTTTACAGAAGGAAGGCTGGCGCTTAAATTAGACCCCAGCAAACAGTTATTGCAGGCTTTTATCGACCTGAACAATCAGGTTTTGGCCCGTTTTAGCCCGGAAGAGCAGGCTCGAATCGGTGTTCACTCCTGCCCCGGAGGTGACCATGATTCAACGCACAGTGCTGATATTAGTTATGATGACCTGCTGCCTGCTTTGTTTGATCTGAAAGCGGGTAATTTTTACCTGGAATATGCGGCTGAAAAAAATAAACCGGGCGTTCTGGCGGCTATTAAAGCCAACCTCAAACCGAATCAGCGCGTTTTCCTGGGTGTTACCAACGTGCTGGACCCTCAGGTAGAAACCGCCGAGCAAATCCGGGATTTAATTTTGGAAGCCGCTCAAACTATACCCGTTAATCAATTAGGTACGACTGACGATTGTGGGTTTTCGCCTTTTGCCGATGATGTATCAACCGCTCGTGATATTGCGTTTGCCAAAATCAAGGCCCGGATCGAAGGTACTGCTCTTGCGGAGAAGGCACTGGGCTGATATCAGTATACGGCAAAGTGCTTACTGGCTAACTGCCAGTGTTTTAGAATAGAAATTAGCTAGTAGAAGACTGGTTACCTCAGTCAACTTCTTAGGTAACCAGCCTCTTAATTTATATCAACGTTTATATCATACGAATTTCCTGTTGAGAACAGTTGTCGCCATCGGTCTATTCAGTCTACTACTGTGCCACATCCTGGCTCATGTGCTGGTTATATGGATGATTGGCTGGCAGGAAGAAGGCGATTTGGCCAGTCGATTAAGAGTGTATCGGTCGGTCGATAGTCTGGTTGAATTTTATATTCCTCTCAACAATCCCGGTACCGAAGGGGAGTTGACGACCCACCCAGACGAGGGGTTTGTTTACCATGCCAGCTACTACGATATTATTCATCAGGAAATTCAACATGATACGCTGCTCATTGTAGGGCTTGCCAAAAAAAAGAACTCGTTCTGGCAAGGCGATCTGCTGGATTTTATTAAACATCAATTTGGGGATGATTCGACAAATGCACCCCAGAAAACGAATCATCTTCTTAAACTCTTAGTAAAAGAGTACTACCAGGGCGTTCGACTCGTCGTTCAGTTCAATCATTCTTCCTGGCGGGAGCCTGTTTCGATTTCTGGCTTTGCTGCACCCCTGTCAACCTTATTCCTGCCTGTCCATTCGCCCCCGCCAGAAGTCTGAGCGATCTCTTCACATGAGCTAATCCAGCAGAGTATGTAACTGTTGCTGGACATTTCTGTCTGCGTATAAACCAGACGGTAGGGACACCTATGCCCGATTGATTCCTGAATCAGGCGAACTAATCGGCTGGGTTAATCTCCATAAACTCATTGATCCGTTCAGACATTCCGCGTCCATACTGTGTAATGGATGCCCAATCGCTTATACATGTTGAAAAAATTAATTTATCTCCTGATTGGGGCAGGGGCTCTAATGGCTATGGTAGCCGGGCTGAAATCAAGCTCCAAATCGCATGAGGAAATGGTCAAACTCCTCAAGAAAGCCAACTATCGATTCCGGGACTATCGCAATGATTTTAGCCCTGAATCTCAGCTTGCTCATGTTGACTCCATGATCGATGGTTTTAGGGCTAGTGAAACCGAACTGTACCTGAAGGCGACGATCTTACTCAAGCTGGGTGAAGAAGAAAAAGCCATTCCCCTGCTGGAAACGATTACCCAACAACTGGGTACTGCTAATCCACGCGCGTCGCAAATTGCCATGGGTGAGCTGGCGTTAGCCTATCTGAGGTTAGGTGAAAAGGCCAACTGCCGGAACAACCACTCGGCGGAGTCATGTATTCTGCCCATCCGGGGAAATGGTATCCATACGATTCAGACGGGCTCAAAAAAGGCTATTGAGCTATTTGAAACCATACTGAAGCAAACACCAGATGATGTGGAATCGCGCTGGCTGCTCAATCTGGCTTACATGACGTTGGGGAAATATCCGAAGGATGTACCTAAAAGCTGGCTGATTCCCAATATGGCCGATACCACCAAGAAAACCACCGCGTTTCAGGATATTGCTCATTCGCTAAAGCTCGATGTCAATAACATGGCTGGTGGCGTCATTATTGAAGATTTCGATCGGGACGGTTACCTCGACATCGCCCTGTCGTCTTGGGGACTGGACGAACCCATGCATTATTATAAAAACAATGCAGATGGCACTTTTAGTGACCGCTCGGAACAATCAGGGCTCAAGCAACTCACTGGCGGCCTGAATATGATGCAAACAGACTACAATAACGATGGCTTCCCCGATATTTTCGTGCTCCGGGGTGCCTGGCAGGGCCAGTTTGGCGAGCAGCCTAATTCACTGCTGAGAAATAACGGCGATGGTACGTTTACCGATGTGACAACCGTCAGTGGGTTATTGTCCTTTCATCCGACGCAAACAGCCACCTGGACCGATGTGAATAACGATGGATGGCTGGATGTATTTATCGGTAATGAAACTCCCAGCTTGTTTCGCAACCAGGGTAAAAGCCATCCTTGCGAACTCTTTGTGAACAATCAGGATGGTACGTTTACGGAAGTAGCTCAGCAGGCCAACTGCGCAATTGTAGGCTTTGTAAAGGGCGTTACGTCGGCCGATTATAATCATGATGGCTGGCAGGATCTGTTTGTTTCTACGATGGATGGGAACCGATACCTGTTGAAAAATAAAGGTCTGCGGTCGAAAATGCCTTCGTTTGAGGATGTAACGGTAAGCGCAGGGCTCAACGACGAATCGTTCGGTAGTTTCACCACCTGGTTCTGGGACTACGACAACGATGGCTGGCAGGATATTTTTGTGTGTAATTATACCTTCCAGAAATCGCTGGCTCACTACGAAGCGGCTGAAGCTCTGAAGCTGCCGATTGGCCATAATGGCATGATCTATCTCTATCGAAACAACCACGACGGTACCTTCACCAATGTGTCGAACGAAGCAAATGTTCAGAAAACGGCATTCTCGATGGGCGGTAATTTTGGTGACATTAACAATGACGGGTTTCTGGATATGTATCTGGGCACAGGAAATCCGAACTACCGTTCACTGGTTCCCAACAAGTTGTTCCTGAATCAGCAGGGGAAAACATTTGATGATGTAACAGCATCGTCCCGGATGGGCCACCTGCAAAAAGGACATGGGGTATCGTTTGCCGATCTGGATAACGATGGCGACCAGGATGTTTACATAGAGATGGGGGGAGCTTACGTGGGCGATAGGTATCCCAGCGCCCTGTATCTGAATCCGGGTCAGAGCGCCAACAACTGGATTTGTCTTAATTTACAAGGATCAACGACCAACCGACTGGCAATCGGGTCGCAGGTTAAGCTAACATTTCGGGAAAACGGTGTTCAACGGAGTGTGTACCGGGAGGTGAATTCAGGGGGAAGCTTCGGAGCCTCTCCACTCCGGCGGGAAATTGGCATCGGCCAAGCTACCCTGATCGATAAGATTGAAATCCGCTGGCAGGGGACTAAAACGGTGCAGGTGTTTCAAAACGTTCGGCCCAACCAATTTCTACGGATCACGGAAGGCAGTACTAAGCTGGAACCGGTTGCACTTAAACCCCTTCGATTTTCGGCTGATCAATCGCCTATATGTCGTCCTGCGGTAGCGTTTGCCGGACTTCCTGGAAAATGACCACTGGTTGGTCCGAAAATGGGTGCCGTTTTTAAATCGATGCAAACAACGAACCCCACTGGTAAAACCGGTGGGGTTCGTTGCTTAATCCTTCGCAAGTTGATAAGATTATTTAGTCCAGGGCAACTGGTTTACTTTACGGCCAATGGCATAGCCCATCCGGAGGCCTTCTTCGCAATCCATCCGATAATGAACCCCCAGTAATACACGCGAGTAGGCATTTTCCTGCGCCATTTCATAGAAGCTATTGAAGCTTCTGGGAGCACCGTTAAATTCAGTTCTTCCCTCATGACACCGATCAGTCATGGCATAGGATGCCCCATAAATGTCGGTAAGAACTTCGGCAGCAGCGGCACCAAAGCACGAATGACCTGACGGATAAGCCGGAAACGGAGGTGTTACGCCAACCATAATACTGATTGGATTATTCAGCCGCGTTCGCCAGGTCGGATCGATAGTCCGCTGGATGTATGTAATCGGTCGTTCAACGTTATAGATGTATTTGGAATTCCAGCAGGCTACCCCTACATCGCTGAGGCCCATACCCACCTTGGCAAACGTGTACACTGCTTTATCGAGCGGGACTTTATCCTTCCGAATTACCTCGCTAGCCACTGCAATCCAGCGGGCGGCAGGCTCAAACGTTAACTGATAGATATCGTCGCTCCAGAACTCCCCAATCCATTTCTCGTCATTGGTCAGGGGAGTCGTAGCCGTATAAATTTCCAGACCCTGCGCAAACAGCGTCGATTTGATGTTCGTGCTGTAATTCAAGGGCTCTTTGGCTATTTTGTCGGTTTCGCTGGCAACAAACGTCCTGACTTTGCCCCAGTAAGGTAGCAATGCCCGGCTATAATCTGGGGCGGTAGGCTGCCATTTCCCGGGGCCCGTTGGCGGGACATAATCGGCTGGCTGGTTGCGCAGATAGGCCCCATCGCCAGCCACATCGGTTTTAGCGTAGGCTATCACGGCGGTAGCAACGTCCTGGCCGAACTTTTTGGATCGACTGATGTCATCGCTACTCCCCGTGCCGACGGCTAGTTTAGTATGTAATGAGTCAATTTTAGCCTTGTCCTTGTCTGATACATGCGGGAAGAAACCTTTCATCATCAGGTAATAAGATTCGTTTAGGGCTACATCCCACTGGTACGTTTTTCCCGCTTCGGGTTTGGGGATACTAAGACCAGAAAATTTGTAGGCTACAGACTGGTAATTGGCTGAGCCAGGGACGACCGTTTCATAAGCCGCTAGCCCGATATAGGCCAGCGCTCGGGCGGCTACGGGTGGGCGATAGCCAGGCGCATACCGATCAACAAGTAAAAACAAATCCATCCATTGTAAAGATACGGAGGCATCGATAGTCGATCCGGTGGATACGGGCGCTACGTCTTGCTTGGGCGATTGGCAGGCTAAGGCTATAGCGGCAAAGAAACCGATAAAACAATAGGATATAGCCTTTCTGATACGAAAGGTGGGCTTTGTTAACAGATGTATAAATGCATTCATAGCTTTCTGGAATCTAGCATGAAAGGGAAATGAGGATGCTACTACACAGGTAGGTACGTAGCGAAATAGGGCTAAGTATGGCCCGAATCGATATAGTGAATAGCGTGAGCTGAGCCATAAGCCAGCTATCCGAAAGTCGCTGTCGCGTCAGGTCGAAATCTGGTTTATGCACAACCGTTCATACCCTGAAGAAGCGTCAATAATTTATCAGGACATCGCAGAGGGCGTCCAGAATAAATTACAACTGTACTTGCTACAGGTTGTGAAATGGCTAGGTAAACGACAAATGAATAATAGCGTAGAGCGCCAGTCTGGTAAAGCCAATGGCGACAGGTTTTGTAGATAGATATGCCTCAAGACATGGCTAATTTTCTAGGCCGTCTCTGGCAATTCTATCTACCGCTAGTAATCCTGTTCGCTCAGACTTCTGGAGGAGGGGAATGTACGGGTAAGGCACGAGCAAGCAGCAGACATGGTCTGTTGGGTATCCGAATGGCTTCGTGCCAATGAGGAGGAATAAAGCTAAAAACGGCCTGTTGGGCAGGCGAGTATTCTTTTAGTAGGAGTTTTAGGAATTGATTTGCCTTTTGTTGCGGTTGGCTGGCCTCATGGATATGCTCGTTCAAGAAGGAAAGTAAATCATCTTGCCATAACGAATGGCTTTTCAATTCGAGACCTACTATGGAGAGCTGATCGCCATGAAGTTCGACACTCACCACCGAATAATAGTGTCCGTTATAGGTGAAGCCGTCGGAAGTCGTGCGGGTGATGTCGTTGAGTTCAAGGTTATTCGCTAGAGAAATCTGGAATTCTACCAGGCTATCTACAGATCGATAGACCAAAAGCCGCTTCGACAAATCGTTTTCTGCCTGCCACCAACTGGTCACCGCCACCAGCATATACGCAAGTGTGTAACAACCCAGTAAGGTGACAAGACCGATGGAGATGACTTTTTTCACGAAAGCAGTTTTCTTCAGCTCTATAAAATCTTATAAATCATAAACAAGATTTATGCCATTAGTAACTATTAAAGCGAGAGTGAAAAGAAAAATAGGGGCTTAATAATACCCCGACAGGCGTGTTGAATGGACAATAGTGCCTACAGGGGACTAAGTATACTACTCGATCGAAACCTGATTAAGCAACGGGCTTATTATATTCTCCGTTTACGGTTCTGGCCGATAGCAGACCTGTTTCATCGGGCATTGAGGGGTTCAGCCTGAAAGGAGTAGGTCTTTTTAGCAGGGATGCAACTTGCTGTATAGAGTTTCGGTTAACGATAGCGGTAGCTTTTAAACCCGTGTGTCGCTATGAACATAAGCCTCAATTATTTGCAGGAAACATTTAAAGGGCAGTTTGAATATGCTTTGCTTGATGAGCTGGCTAAAGTTGGCCAGCAGAAAATTGTTCCGGCAGGAGAGTATCTGATCCGTCCGGGCGAATACATCCGGTCTGTTCCAATAATTATTCGGGGTTCGGTTAAAATTATGCGCCCCGATCAGGAAGGCCGCGAAGCGTTGCTCTATTATCTGGGCGGTCTGGATGCCTGTGCTATGTCGCTTACCTGCTGCCTGGGTAGCCGACGCAGTGAAATTACGGCTGTAGCCGAGGAGGAAACCGAACTGATTGCCATACCTGTCGATAAAGTAGACGAGTGGCTATGTCGCTATTCAACCTGGAAGCAATTTGTTTTTCAAACCTACCAGAAACGATTCGATAACCTGCTTACCACTATCGACGAGGTTACGTTTCATAAACTGGACGAGCGGCTACTGACCTATCTTCAGAAAAAAATGCAGAGCTGTCAATGCCGTGAATTGACGATCACGCACGAAGAAATTGCGAATGAGTTAGCGACCTCTCGCGAAGTAATTTCGCGGTTGCTCAAACAACTCGAAAAAATGAATAAACTAAAGTTGCAACGGGGGAAAATTGAGATGGTGGGCGCTTGAACATCGTTCGTCTCCCATTTAAACGGACTATGTAACAATTATCACGGAAAGCCTTCTGACCATGTGGTTGCTTTGCCTAAAAGTTTGACGGGCATGACCACTATTCAACTGATTGGCTTTTCTGCATCCATTTTCATTGGCATCAGCCTCGGGCTGATTGGAGGAGGAGGGAGTATCCTGACACTTCCCGTTCTGGTATACATGATGGGGATCAACCCCGTTCTGTCTACAGCCTATTCCCTGTTTGTCGTTGGCACTACATCGCTGGTTGGTTCGGTTAATTACATGCGAAAAGAGCAGGTTAATTACCGGGCGGCCTTTGTTTTTGCCATACCTTCCTTTCTGGCTGTTTTCTTAACCCGCAAATACCTGGTTCCAGCCATTCCCGATCCGGTATTTACCACGGGAAGTTTTGCCCTTAGCCGGAATGTAGCCATCATGCTTTTTTTTGCTCTGGTTATGCTGGCGGCTTCGGTGTCGATGATTCGAGACAAAAAAAAGGAAACCAGTGCTGAAACGGACGCCGTACAGTTCAACTTACCCCTGATTGCTCTCGAAGGGGCACTGGTAGGTACGTTGACGGGAATTGTGGGCGCTGGGGGTGGGTTTCTGATTATTCCGGCGCTGGTGTTGTTGGCGCGACTGCCCATGAAAATGGCGGTTGGAACCTCGTTGCTGATCATTGCTGCCAAATCATTAATCGGGTTTCTGGGCGATTTGTCCAACATGCAGGTCGACTGGCCGTTCTTACTCGAATTCACGGCTCTGTCGGTAGTAGGCATTTTTGTGGGGTCTTATCTGTCGCGGTATGTGCCGGGTGAGAAACTTAAAAAGGCCTTTGGCTGGTTTGTACTCATGATGGGTGTTTATATCATGGCTAAGGAACTGCTTTTTTAATCGACTCAATCTAATCTCTATTCGTCAATCACCAATGACCATGAACATAGAACAGATTTATACAGGTTGCCTCGCGCAAGGGGCTTATTATATTGAAAGCCAGGGCGAAGTAGCCATTATTGATCCACTCCGGGAAGTGAAACCGTATATCGAACGGGCCGAACGGGCAGGGGCTACCATTAAATATGTGCTGGAAACCCATTTCCACGCCGACTTCGTGTCGGGGCACCTCGATCTGGCCAAACAAACCGGCGCTGCTATCGTTTACGGCCCCAACGCCAAAACCGGCTTTAAAGCCTACATTGCTCAGGATGGAGAAGAGCTGCCCTTGGGAAATGTGAAAATTCGAGTGTTGCATACACCAGGACATACGATGGAATCGACCTGTTATCTGCTGGTCGATGAGCAGGGCCACGAAAAGGCCTTGTTCAGTGGCGATACACTGTTTATTGGGGATGTCGGTCGCCCCGACCTGGCGCAGAAATCAGACCTGACCATGAACGATCTGGCGGGCTATCTCTTCGACTCACTCCGTACCAAAATCATGACCCTGCCCAACGATGTGATCGTGTATCCGGCGCATGGGGCTGGTTCGGCCTGTGGCAAAAACATGAGCAAGGAAACCACCGACACGCTAGGGAATCAGAAACTATTCAACTATGCGCTTCGGGCTACCATGACCCGCGACGAATTTATTAAGGAGGTAACCGATGGGCTACTGGCCCCCCCGAAATATTTTCCGCAAAACGTGATGATGAATAAACAAGGCTACGAAAGCATCGATACCGTATTGGACCGGGGAGCGCAACCGCTTAGCCCGGAAGCCTTCGAAGCGGCTGCCAACGAAACGGGAGCGGTGGTACTCGATGTGCGTTCGGCGCAGGTGTTTGCGAAAGGTTTTATTCCCAACTCGATCAACATTGGACTGGGTGGGCAGTTTGCACCCTGGGTAGGGGCTCTGGTTCCCGATGTTCGGCAGGAGCTTTTACTGGTGTGTGAACCCGGTACCGAACAGGAAACCCTGACCCGGCTGGCTCGTGTGGGATACGATCAGGTACTAGGGTATCTGGAAGGTGGCTTTAGCAGTTGGGCATCCAGTGGTAAAGAAGTGGATACGATCGCATCGATTTCGGCCAATGAACTGGCTGATCGACTCGAACAGGGGCCTATTCCGGTTATCGATGTTCGGAAGCCTGGTGAGTTTACCGCCGAACATATCGACGGTGCTAAGAACGTTCCACTCGATTACATCAGCGAGCATATGGCCGAGTTTCCTAAAAACGAGCCATTCTATGTTCATTGTGCAGGGGGCTATCGGTCAATGATGGCGGCCTCTATCCTGAAATCGCGCGGGTACGATAACGTGATCGATGTGGCGGGGGGCTTCGGGGCTATTCAGAAAAGTGGGCGCATCAACACGACTGATTACGTTTGCCCAAGCACCCTGAAAAAAGATTGATTGCCCATTTTGATAAAATCCTGTACATCCTGTGAATCCTGTCAAAAAACTTTTTCGACAGGATTCACAGGATGTACAGGATTTATGCACTTACCAGAATCAGCTTCCTGTGTAACAATTATCACAGATTCCGGTAAAATGATCGGCTACTTTTGAGGAGTCATTGATCGCCAGCCACTGAACGGCCCGATCAGACATATAAACTCGACACGGCCATGGTAAAGGGAAGCAAACTTTATAGCATTCTTTTCAATAAATGCCCACGCTGCCAGGAAGGCGATTTTTTTGTGAGCAAAAGCGCCTATAACCTGAAACAGTTCGACAAAATGCACGAGGAGTGTAGCCATTGTCACTTGCGGTATTCGCCGGAGCCGGGCTTTTTTACCGGAGCCATGTATGTGAGCTATGCCTACTACGTAGCTTTTATCATCAGCTCATTTGTCCTCTTTTATGCCATACTGGATATCAATCTGGATTATTATCTGGTTGTCCTGCTGCCATCGCTCGTTATTCTGACTCCTTTCTTCTTTCGGCTTGCCCGACGAACCTGGATTAATTTTTTTGTGAACTATCGACCCGAAATAGCCAAACCAGAGGCAAACCCGGTGAAGGCAACAGCTCATTCGAAAATGTTGCCATAACGTCGATGCCTACCTCCAGCCCGAATTCGCTTACGGCTGGAGGTAGGTATTTGGATCACGGATGAATAATGGCCCAGCCTTGCTGCTGACGGATAATCAGTTCGCCATTGCCGCTGGGCGTGTAGCCAATAAACGGTAACATTTCGTCCTTACTGATTTTGCGTTCCCGTAAGGTATTCTCACACTGAGCCAGCACAACGCCCTGTTTTTGCAGGTCTAGTAAGGTTTGTTCAAACGGGCTGCCTTTTTTCAGGGCTACCACACCACCACCATGTACGACGAGTTCGACCTCCAGTTTGCCTTTCAGCCGGGCGTCGTCCAGCGCATTCTGAATGTTTTTCAGGGTAGCTTTAATTTTTGATTCATCGTCGGTATTCAACTGATATACCACCTGATAGGTTGATCTGGTAGCTTTGGCACCCCGGAAATCAGGCTGCGCTACAACCGATTGAGCCAGAAACAGGACGAATGCAGTCAGGCCAATTGACAGATAATTCATAAGCGTATTGACGTAATAAAATGGATAACTATGACTTGCCAGTAAACTTCACGAAAGTATAGCACATAATCAGTTCGTTATGTGATTTTTATCACGGAAGCAGCGGTACAGAAACCCGTACTTAGCTAAAAAAAGAAGGCTATGAAAAAGAACATGGGTTCCGCTGATCGAATCATTCGGGTTATTGTTGCCGTTGTATTGATTGCCCTGTTTGCAACCAATGTACTGACGGGTACGTGGGGAATGATCACTTTAGTCGTTGCTGGGATATTTATCGCTACCAGCCTGGTTAGTACCTGTCCGTTGTATCTGCCGTTTGGCATCCGAACCAATCGAATCCGAAAGCACGCTAATTGAGAGGAACGAATGGAAACCTTATTAAAAAACTGGGATGTCATGCGGCTGGTCCGGTTGGTAGCTGGAATCCTGATTATCGGGAGTGCCCTTGTCGACCGTCAGCCTTTACTGGGGCTTATGGGTGGTATACTGCTGCTGCAGAGTCTGCTGAACGTAGGCTGTAGTGCGGCTGGTTGTGGTATGCCCCGACAAACGCATTCGACTGATGTCAAGGCCGATAAAACGCTGGACGAGATACCGTATGAAGAAGTACATTAACCGATGGCAGTGGATAGGGGCCTTGCTGGGTGCTGTGGCTGGGTTTGTGTACTGGCGTGAAGTTGGCTGTTTGACTGGCCATTGCCCTATTCAGTCGCACTGGCAGTCCATGAGCATCTGGGGGGCAGTCACCGGATTATTGCTGGGCGATATGCTCCATCAACTTGGCCAAAAACTGATGAATACCTATGGAAACGCAGAAAAAAGAAACGTTTAATGATATTATCAAGGGCAACACGCCCGTACTGGTCGATTTCTCTGCCGAATGGTGCGGTCCCTGCAAAATGATGGGCCCCATTCTGAAAGAGTTTGCCGAACACATGGGCGATCGGGTTCGGGTTCTGAAAATCGACGTCGACCAAAGCCCGGCTGCTGCCAGTACGTATCGGATTCAGGGCGTACCAACGCTGATTCTGTTTCGAAAGGGGCAGGTTGTTTGGCGGCAATCGGGAGTTATCGAAGCCCGGCAACTGGAGTATGTAGTGAATCAGCTCGAAACAAATCATGTATAGCCAGGAGTTTTGGAATGCTCGCTACCAGGACCCGGCTTATATCTATGGAGTTGAGCCCAATGCGTTTTTTAAAGAATGCCTGGATGCTCTGAATCCAGGACGGCTCTTGTTGCCTGCCGAGGGCGAAGGGCGCAATGCCGTTTATGCTGCTCGTATGGGCTGGGCCGTCGATGCCTTTGATCAGAGTATAATAGCTCGTGAAAAAGCCTTGCAGTTGGCAGCAGAGGCCTGTACCACCATTCACTACGAAACTAGTACACTACAGGCATTTTCGGCACCAGCCAACACATACGATCTGGTTGGGCTGATTTATGCGCATGTCCCGTCGGCTGAACGACGGCAGGTTCATCAACAACTGGTTTTAACTTTAAAACCATCGGGCTATCTGGTGCTGGAAGCTTTTCATAAAGACCAGTTGGGGCGGGGATCGGGCGGCCCTAAAGACCCGGATATGCTGTACAGCCAAGCCGATTTGCTGGACGACTTTAGTGAATTGGAAATTCTGAAAATTGAAGAAACCTACGTTGACCTCCACGAAGGAGCGTATCACAATGGCTTAGCCTGTGTAGTTCGGCTAATGGCCCGAAAAAGGTAATTGATTGCCCACTTTTCTTAACTTAAACGGAGACGACGCCACGGACTGAACCCGTGGCGTTCGTGTTTGTAACGACATTCTGAAAACGAGGGCTGCTGAACGGGCTTTGTGACTATTGTTACGGAGTTTGTCATCCGAGGGCCAGACCTTTGCCTGAAACTTGATTAATCCGTTGAAAGGTACTGGTACGTGGTGTTTTGCGCACAACGTAAAGCGTCTTTGATTCGGTCAATGTATGCAAGCTAAAGATCCTTTCAACCAAACGATACGGTCTCTTCAACGTACCTTACTTATATTAGCCGGGTTGCTGGTTATTACGGTTATTGCTACCGCTATGCTGATCGCATTCCAGGTTGGCTGGATCGATGCATCGGCAAACAGGGAGGAGCCGGTGGCCTCGTCCGGTAGTTCATCAACCACCCTACCCGTGAAGGCGGAGGAGCCGCTTTGGCAGGCACCATCCGAGGCAAAGATTGCTGCGCTTTCCAATGGCGACCTGATCCGCTATGGTAAAGAGTTGATCGCCAATACGGCTCTGTATCTGGGACCTATGGGTACGGTAACGCATGCATCGAACGGAATGAACTGTCAGAACTGCCATCTGGACGCGGGTACAAAGCCCTGGGGAAACAACTACAGTGCAGTGGCATCGACTTATCCAAAATTTCGGGCACGTTCGGGCAGGATCGAAACCATCGTGAAGCGGGTAAACGATTGCTTTGAACGCAGCCTGAATGGTAAAGGTCTCGACAGTAATAGCCGGGAAATGAAAGCCATTGTCGCCTATATCCAGTTTCTGGGTGATGACGTTCCTAAAGGTAAAAACCCTGCCAGATCAGGTATCTGGAAAGTACCGTATCTCGACCGTGCTGCCATTCCCGAAAAAGGCAAGCTGACTTATGAACAGAAATGTGTGAGTTGTCATGGCACTACGGGGCAGGGCGTTGCCAAACCCGATGGGGTGGGCTATACTTTTCCACCGCTTTGGGGGGCGCATAGCTACAATCAGGGAGCCGGGCTGTTCCGTCTTTCACGACTGGCGGGTTACATAAAAGCTAATATGCCGCTGGGTGCCAGTTGGGATAAGCCGCAATTGAGCGACGAAGAAGCCTGGGACCTTGCCGCCTTCATCAATTCGATGCCCCGATCGGCTAAAGATTTACGCAACGACTGGCCCAACATAGCCAGCAAGCCCGTCGATCATCCGTTTGGCCCCTACGCCGATTCGTTTTCCGAAAAACAGCATAAGTTTGGTCCGTTTAAACCCATTGAGGCTTACAAAAAGAGCCATGCCGAATCGAAATAGGAACTTTGGGGTGTTGGTACAATTAACTGCACGTTATGATGGATAGAGCACCTGACACAGGTAAAGGGCACCGGGTGGTGTTTCAGTTTGTTTCGCCCGACGATGCTTCGCAGAAAGCCCTAATCAGTAATCTGAAAAACCTGTTGGCCATATGGCCCGAGGCCGAAGTTGAAGTTGTGGTTCATGGCCCTGGTATTGACCTGATTACGGCCAGTGAGACACGCTACGCGCAGCCTTTGCAACAATTTGTTGACCATCATGTGGTTCGGATTGTGGTGTGTGAGAATAGCCTGCGTAGTAAACAGTTGACATTGGATGATATGCTGCCCTCCGTCGAAACGGTTCCCGTAGCCATCATCGAACTTATTCTGAAACAGGAGCAGGGCTGGGCGTATATAAAGGCTGGGGTATAAAGTTCGGTACAGTTGTTATTGTTATCTTCGAAACAGTCGGATTACCTTTTTTAACCAGTTGAGTCGGTGAACCCGCCACCGGATTACCGGGGGCGTAATGGCCTTGAATTCCTGACCTGTTTCGGTAGGTATTGCGCTGGATTTTGGGATGGCAAGTACCTGCGATGCATACAGGCTACGATGGCCCGACATCAGAAAGCTAATAACGCAGGATATGGCTGCATAGGGGGCAATCTCGGCTCCAAACAGTTCGATGGCTAAAATACTACAGGCAATGGGCGTGTTGGCCGCACCAGCCAGCAGACTGACAAAACCAATAGCGGCAAAGGTTGAATGGTCTGCTCCAATCACGTCGGCGTAGAAACTGCCCGCTGTGGCTCCAATAAATAAAGTGGGGGTAATGACACTTCCACTCCGACTGATGGTTAGTGTGATGATAGTAAAGAGCGCTTTGAGTAGAAAGGTGTAAGGCTTGACGGGGTGCCCTTCTATCGCATTTTCCATCAAATTAAGCCCCAGCCCCAGGTAATCGCGCGAAAATAAAAGCGTCAGACCAACCAGTACCATACCACCCAGGAGCCCTTTCCACGGTCGCCAGATCGGAATGGAATTTACAGCCGACGTACTGGACTGGATGGACCGGATCAGCACGTAGGCACATAGCCCAAAGAGAAGGCCTCCACCCAGCAGTTGCAGAAAGAATCCCCGCCCGAAAGCCGGAACAAACTGAAGTGGATAGTAGAAAAAAGTGACGCCAAGGGCCGAGGAGATCTGATAGGCCGTGATCGACGCTACGAAAGCGGGCAGCAACACATCATAAAAAATAACCCCGACGGCCAGCACTTCAATACCGAACAAGGCACCCGCTATGGGCGCCCCAAACACACAGGAGAAACCGGCACAAAAGCCACAGAGCACCATTTTTCGCCGGTCTATATCGTCGACCCGGAAGAGGTTGGCGCAAAGACTGCCCAAACCAGCTCCGATCTGAGCACAGGGACTTTCTTTACCGGCCGAGCCACCCGTAGCCAGAATCAGAATGACATTAATGACTTTAGTGGGTACAAAGCTTGCTTCCATTTTACCAAAATTTCGGTTAATGGCTGCAATCAGGGCGTCGGTGCCAACGTGTTACTTCAGGACGAACTGGCTGAGTAGGTTAGCGACAAAAAAACTGAGTGGCAGCCAGTAAAACACGTACTGGTAGTGATTGCTCTGCTCAATCACATAATGAATGAACCGGATAAAGCCCGAAGCCGCCAAACCCGTCAGACAGCCGATCAGCACCGACAGGATGACCCACTTAAGGACACTAAACAACAGAACCAGTTCTTCATGGATGCGCATGCTCGTTTAACCCGTTTGTGGCTGATGTGTTACGACAAACCGTTTTGCTAAAAACAGCTTTTGTGATGCTGACGAAGGAAGCATCTTCGGAGATAACCTTTCATCTGGCCGCCGAAGATACTTCGGTGTCAGCATCACAAAAATGGTAGACAATCATTGCCTTTAACCAACCCTATGTAACAATTATCACGGAAAACGGGCGATTCCCTGAGGAGTTTTGTGAAATCATTCAACAGAACATAGGGCATGATCGGACGTTTACTGGCTCTGGGATTGATGGCGATGCTAACGACCAACGGGTCGGCGGCATGGGCCAATCAGCCTGATACGCTGACCGCCAAACAGCAACGCTGGCTTGGGCGCGAGCGTTTTCCTATTCGCGCCCGGTCGTTTTTTATGGCAACGGATAATCAGGGCGACTTAAGCGATGCCTATGCGTGGGGGGTTGGGGTAGGGCTTGGGTATCAGACCCCCCGACTTTTCAACCACCTGACCGTAGGCGGAACGGTGTTTTTCAGCAAGAACCTGCTCTCGTCCGATCTGGCGGCCCGCGATTCGCAAACGGGACAACCTAATCGCTACGAAATTGGCTTGTTTGATGGGCAAAATCCGGGCAATCATGCGATGCTTAGTCGGCTCGAAGAACTATATGCGCAGTATGTGTTCGGCAAAAAATCGTGGGTTACGGTTGGCCGTCAGCTACCCCGCAGTCCGTTTATTAATCCGCAGGATGGCCGTATGTCGCCCACGTTTGTAGAGGGCATTGTGCTGGAATGGAACGAGCGGCCCAACACCCAGATCCATGCCGAATACCTGACCCGAATCGCTCCCCGCTCGACCCTGGGCTGGTACACAATTGGCGAAAGTATGGGTCTGTATCCGGTTGGTGTCGATGCAACGGGTAAGGCCTCACAGTATGCCGGAAACACGCAGTCGGCGGGTATTACGCAACTGGCTATAACCCAGAAAGTCGGCAAAGTAGTACTTCAGCTTTGGGATACGCATGTACAGAATATTTTCAATATGATTTACGCCCGAGCCGACATGGGCATTCCAGCCGGAAAAAAGCGACAGGTTGTGGCTGGTCTTCAACTGGCTCGTCAATGGGCGGTTGGGAACGGGGGAAACGACGAATCGGCCAAAGCTTACGACCAGCCCGGTAATCGCTCGCTGATTTTTTCGGGGCGGGTTGGCTACCAGACTACCCGCTGGACTTCTTACCTGAATGCAACGCGCATCACGGCCGAAGGGCGCTACCTGATGCCCCGCGAGTGGGGTCGTGACCCGTTTTATACATTTCTGATGCGGGAAAAAAACGAAGGATTTGGCGACCTGACCGCCGTGAATACCAACCTCTTCTTTACACCGACCAGCCGCATTAAAGCCGAAGCAAGTTTTGGGTACTATCGGTTACCTGATGTAAAAAACAGTGTCTTAAACAAGTATGGAATGCCTTCCTATACGCAAACCAATTTAAGTTTTACCTACCGTTCCGGTAATTTTCCGAACAGTTGGGATGTTCAACTGTTGTGGGTACTCAAAACCGACGTTGGCAATACCTACGACAACAACCGCTACGTCTATAACCGGGTAGGTATGCACCAGATCAATTTAATTCTCAACTATCGCTTATAAATCAATTCATGGAGTTTATCGACCTTATCCGTAAGCCCTGGCCCTGGTATGTGGCCGGGCCACTGATCGGCCTCACAGTTCCGACGCTGTTACTCATCGGAAACAAATCGTTCGGTATTTCGTCGTCGCTTCGGCACTTATGCGCGGCCTGTCTGCCTGCTAATATTCCGTTTTTTCAATACAACTGGAAAAAGGAGATTTGGAATCTGTTTTTTGTAGCGGGCACCGTACTCGGCGGCTTTCTGGCGACCCATTTTCTGGAAAACCCCGATGCGTTCCAACTGTCGGCTGCTACCGTCACCGAGCTGAAGGCACTAGGGATCCGGGACTTTTCGGGCCTGATGCCCGCCGATTTATTCGATACGGCCAATCTGTTCACGCTAAAAGGACTGGTATTTTTTGTGTTCGGTGGATTTCTGGTTGGTTTCGGTACGCGTTGGGCGGGGGGGTGTACATCGGGCCATGCCATTATGGGCCTGTCGAACCTGCAATGGCCGTCGCTGGTAGCTACCTGCTGCTTTATGGTAGGTGGTTTTACCATGACGCACTTGATTCTACCTCATCTGATGAAATTGTTTTAACGATATGGGCTTTATGCCCTCCTAAAAAAATCATGCAAAATACAGTAAGCCCAGATGCGTTGGTGTGCGATGCGCCCAACGATATGAAAAAAGCTGAGAGTGGTCTCGCCAATCTCAAGTACCTGGTTGTCGGGGTTTTATTCGGCATTGTGTTTGTAAAAGCGGAAATCATTTCCTGGTTTCGTATTCAGGAAATGTTTCGGCTGCAGAGCTTCCATATGTACGGAGTCATTGGCTCGGCGGTGGTTGTCGGGATGGTTTCGGTATGGCTCATCAAACGGTTCGATATAAAAACGCTCTCGGGCGAACGGGTTGAGTTTCATCCCAAAACATTCAATAAAGGCCAGATTTACGGAGGGCTGTTGTTTGGGTTGGGTTGGGCCATTACGGGGGCTTGTCCGGGCCCCTTATTTGCCCAGATTGGCAGCGGTTATGTTGTTGTCATTGCGACTTTGCTGAGTGCCGTTGCGGGTACATGGGTATATGGCTATCTGCGCGAAAAATTGCCTCATTAAAACCAGGATCATAGGAGCTGATTGCCCGTTTTGAAGGATAGTTTAGGAGCGGCAGTATGTAACAATTGTCACATACTGCCGCTTTTTATTGTGCCATTTTTAGGAAAAACTTAACTATTCCTAAAAATGGCTACTCATTTTCAAGTACTGGTTGTAGGTGGGGGCAACGCTGGTTTGTCGGCGGCTGCTCAATTGCTTCATAAAGATTCATCCTTACGGCTGGGCATTATCGAGCCTTCAGCCAAACATTATTACCAACCCGCCTGGACACTTGTGGGCGCGGGGCAATTTGCCATTCAGGATACCGAAAAAAATGAACAGGATTACATCCCCGATGGGGCCGAGTGGATTCGGGACGCTGTAGCTACTTTTCAGCCCGCGCAAAATCAGGTAACCTGCCAAAGCGGAGCCACTTATACCTACGAATCGCTGGTAGTAGTGCCGGGAATTCAGTTGGACTGGGCCAAAATTAAAGGCTTCAGCGAAACACTGGGTAAAAATCAGGTGTCGAGCAATTACTCGTTCCAGACGGCCCCATACACCTGGGAGCTAATCCGAAATTTTAAAGGCGGTGTAGCCGTCTTTACCAACCCTGCCACACCCGTCAAATGCGGAGGAGCTCCTCACAAGATCATGTACCTGGCCTGTGACTACTGGCGTAAAAATGGAGTGCTTGACAAAACCGAAGTTCATTACATATCGGGAGCTGGGGCCATTTTCGCCGTGAAAGAGTTTGCCCAGACGCTCGAAAGGCTCCTTAAGCGGTACCGGATCAAAACCCACTTTCTCCAGAATGTTACGGAAGTAGATGGCCCAAATCACATGATCTATTTTGAGGGCAAAGATGCCGATGGAAATGTGCAGAAGCAGTCAATCCGGTTCGATATGGCCCACATCACCCCGCCCCAGTCGGCCCCCGATTTCATCAAAAGAAGCCCGTTGGCCGATCCGACGCAACCGCTGGGCTGGGTTGAGGTCAATAAATTTACGTTTCAGCACACACGCTTTCCCACTGTGTTTGCCTGTGGAGATGTGAGCAATGCTCCTACCTCCAAAACGGGAGCTGCCATCCGCAAACAGGCACCTGTCATGGTCGATCATATACTGGCACGGCTACACAAAACCCAGTCCAGTGCTCAGTACGACGGGTATACGGCCTGCCCCATCCCGACCGAATACGGCAAACTGATGCTGGCCGAATTCGACTATACGAACAAGCCTAAAATGACATTCCCGTTCGATCAGGCCGTGCCCCGCTGGACCATGTGGCTGCTGAAAAAATACATGCTCCCCTGGCTCTACTGGCACCGAATCCTGACCGGAAAAGCCTGAAAAGCTGACGATAATCATCCGGTCTTTGTAACATACATCACAGAAGCAGCCTCGCCTTTCAGCCAATTTTGATGCATCCATTTAATCATCAAAATGCCATGAACGTAGAGCAAATTTATACTGGCTGTCTGGCTGAGGCTGCGTATTACATTGAGAGCGACGGCGAAGCGGCCATCATCGATCCCCTTCGTGAAACCAAACCGTACATTGAACGGGCGGCTGCCGATGGGGCCACGATTAAATACATTTTTGAAACACATTTCCACGCCGATTTCGTATCGGGCCATCTCGATCTATCAGCCAAAACCGATGCCACCATCGTTTTCGGCCCAACGGCCCAACCCGGTTATACGGCGCATGTGGCCAAAGATGGCGAAGAGTTTTCGATAGGGAACGTGAAAATTCGGGTACTCCACACGCCGGGGCATACGATGGAGTCGTCGACGTTTTTGCTGATCGATGAGAATGGAAAAGAGACTGCCATTTTTACGGGTGATACACTATTCATAGGCGATGTGGGTCGCCCTGATCTGGCGGTTAAGAGCAATCTCACGCGCGAAGATCTGGCGGGGTATCTGTATGATAGCCTGCATACGAAAATCCTGACTCTACCCGACGATGTGATTGTTTACCCAGGGCATGGGGCTGGCTCGGCCTGTGGTAAGAACATGAGCAAAGAAACCATCGACACACTGGGGAATCAGAAACGGTTCAATTACGCCCTGCGGGCTCGCTCGAAAGAGGAATTTGTGAAGGAAGTCACCACCGGCCTGATGCCCCCTCCGCAATACTTCCCGAAAAATGCCGTGCTCAATAAGATGGGGTATGGGCAGGTCGATGAGGTGCTTCAACAGGGCACTCAGGCGCTGTCGCCAGCCGCGTTCGAAACCGCTGCCAATGAGGTTGGGGCTTTGATGATCGATGTGCGTGCTGCCCAGGAGTTTGCGAAAGGCTTTATTCCGAATTCGATCAATATTGGTCTGGAAGGGCAGTTTGCCGGGTGGGTTGGTACATTGGTTCCCGATCTGAAACAACCTATTCTGCTCATTGCGCCCGAGGGGAAAGCCGAAGAAGCCGTACTTCGACTGGCACGGGTAGGCTACGATAATTGCATTGGCTATCTCCAGGGTGGGTTTGCCGCCTGGCAGGAGGAGGGCCGGGCGGTAGACACGATTACCTCCATTTCGGCCGATACGTTTGCTGAATGCTACGAACAGAATCCAGATGTACCCATACTGGACGTTCGACGGAAAAGCGAATTTGAGTCAGAGCATATTGTCGGTGCTGAGAACCTGCCGCTTGATTACCTGAACGATAACATGGCTCGAATCGACCGCCGTAAAACGTATTACGTTCACTGTGCAGGTGGCTATCGGTCGATGGTGGCCATCTCGATTCTGAAAGCACGGGGGTTCACAAATCTGGTCGATGTAGCCGGTGGTTTTGGAGCCATCAAGAAGACCGGGAAGCTGCCGCTTACTGATTACGTTTGCCCAACTACACTTCTTTAATAACCAGTATACCCCTGAGCTTGTCGGCTCGTGCTCGATACAAACCGCATGAGCAGACAAGCTTACTTTTCACTAATTACTATTATGGAAACTCATGACTATACCGTAAATCTGGACTGGCAATATGCTCGTCTGGGCCGACTCAGTTCAGCCGATTTGACCGAAACGATTGAGGTAGCTACTCCCCCCGAATTTCCGAAGGGGATGCCAGGAATCTGGTCGCCCGAGCATTTGCTGGTAGCCGCCGTATCAAGCTGTTTTATGACTACGTTTCTGGCGATTGCTGAAAACTCAAAACTAAATTTTGAGGATTTCGACTGTCGTGCCATTGGTAAGCTCGAAAACGTAGAGAATAAACTGTTGATTAGCGAAATAAAGCTGTTCCCCCATGTTCTGCTCAATCATGAAGGCGATGTAGAAAAAGCCCAGCGTGTGCTTCAAAAGACAGAACAAGCCTGCCTCATTACCAACTCGGTTAAGTCGAACGTGACTATGGAGCCTAAGGTTCAGGTTTCGATTCAGGTATATGATTGATAGGTGGGTATAGTGCTGCATCAATCGCGAGGGCGCAATAGACGCAAAGAGTTTTTCTCCTTTGCGTCTATTGCGCCCTCGCAGTTAAACAAAATTCAGTACAGCTGCTATTCCAGATTTCGCCAGCTACCGGCATCGTGTAGATTAGTTACACCATGACTGGCCAATAATGCTTTGGCGCGTGCACTTCGCATGCCCGACGCACAACAGACAACAATTGGTTTCTGGTAGCCTTTAATCTTGTTCAGCTTTGCTTCAAGCTGGTCTAATGGAATATTTACAGCGCCCTTGGCATGACCTCCGGCAAATTCGCCAGCCGAACGGACATCAACAATAACGGCACCCTGTTCCAGCACGTCTTTGAGCCCATCATTCGCTGAGCTGCCAAATACGGATTTCAATAAATTTATCATGGTTATTAATGGCTATACTTGATGATGTGAAGTTCGGGAGTGTCAGTTGGTAGTTACGTGATAATTATCACGTAGCGAGGAATTTGTTACGTGTTATGAGCTACTTGTTCAGATACGCATGACCAGAACGGGCTTTTTTGAATGATTAAGCACATCTTCGGCTACACTGCCCGATAGCAAATGCCGAAGTCCTGTATACCCGTGAGTAAACAGAACGATCAGGTCGGCATTGACCTCTTCGGCATAGTTGATAATGCCATCAGGGATGTTTCGGGCCTGCCGAACGGCAAAATCGAAATCGGCGATGTTTTGTGAACGGGCAAATTCACTGACCCAATCATGAACGCCCTCCGGCACATGGTTATCCAAAGGCGTGGTCACATACAGAAATTGATGCAGGCCCTGTTTCCCCATCTGGAACGGGTAATGCTGGGCTACTTTCAGTCGGTCGTCGATGTCAATGCCACATACAATGGTTTCGGGCTGGAAATGGGCAATGGGTTCCTTTACAATCAGCACCGGGCATTTGGCATGCCGGACAATAGCTTCGGCATTGGAACCAACCAGCCATTCTTCCAGCCCTGTAGCCCCTTCCGATGTCATCACGATCAGATCGGCCGACTGCTCGGTAATGTTATGAACCAGGCCCTCGCCATTGGTTAGTAAGACAGGCACAATGGTAATGCCTTTGTAGGTCTCGTTGGCAGCCAGACGCTCCAGCGTGGTTCGGGCTGCCTGCTCAATGGCCTGACACTCCTCCAGCGTTCGGTTTACGGCAATCGTGGCCGCTTCGGCATAGGCAGGTACGGGCAACGGGTATACCACCGAATGAACGAGCTGTATGGTGGCCCCGGATGTTCGGGCAATATCAACGGCTACAGACAGAGCACTATCGGTTTCGGTACTTAAATCGCATGGGACAACAATCGTGTTCATACTCATTGGTTGTTTGAGGTACGCACCAAAACAACGGCGACGGGGGCAGATTTGTACTGATCGGTGAGGGGTAATGCGCTGATTTTCATCACTGATAATAATCACTCGATTGCCTGACGACGCTCTGTATATACTTTCTGAATAGGCTGTAGTTTTGGCTAACCTAAACTCAGTGAGGGACCTAATCGTAAGGAGCCATGTTACACAATTTATCGCCAGAAGTGACCGATTTTGTACTGCGTAACCAGTTCTTTGGACGCATTGGCTGCTACGCCGATGGACAGGTATTGGTTCTGCCAGTGGCCTATCTCTACGATGGGCAGGCTATTTATGGGCAAACGCGGGAAGGAACAAAGACACATCTGCTACGGAAAAATCCGAAAGTATGTTTTGAAGTCGATGAGATGACTACACCAACCTGCTGGCGGAGTGTGGTAATACAGGGGGAGTATGAGGAATTACAAGGTGATGAGCGGATGTATGTAGCGCAACGCCTGGGGCCTGGGCGGGTGGCCCCACGCATGTATACGCAGGAAGTGGTCGCTGAGCCCGTTATCGAGAAACCCATGATTGTGTATCGAATTCGGATTCTGAGTAAGACGGGGCGTAGTGAAACAAAAGAGTAGGGCCGATAACCTGTTTTAATCCATACAGTCATGGAAGCGCTTGATACCACCATCATTGCCGTGTACATCGTTGTCAATAGTCTGTCGGTGGTCCAGTTGATCGCCAGTTTTCGGTGGCCACTGGCTGCCCGGATCGGCTTCTTTGTACTTTTTCTGGGAGCAGCTATCATCAACACACGTACAGGGCTGGAGACGCCCTGGCTTTATCAGGATTTTGCCGATTACGCCATTCCGTTGTACCGTCGATTCATTCTGGGGTCTTTCGAATCAATGATCACGCCTATGGTGCAAAGCATTGCTGTAGGCCAATTGCTGATTGCAGCATCAATGTTTATGGAAGGCAACTGGTTTAGGGCAGGGTGCCTGGGTGGTATTATTTTCTGCCTGGCTATTACCCCGCTTGGGTTCGCAGCCGCTTTCCCGGCTACCCTGCTCATGGCGATGGCTTTTTATCAGCTTTATCGACGGGGTAATGATCGACTGGAAAAGAAGGAAGTAGACACCAGAACATTGGCTTTGCCTTTTAATTAAAGAGAACGTTTATCGCTAGCCGTTATAGCTATCTGAATGGTATTGCTATCAGGCTGATTACGCTTGTTTGTTTTCGCAATTCTTGTCAACATGATACCAACCGAAACCCCTCCCCAGGCTCGCTCTGATCAGCACCGTATTCGGCCCCTGGTGACGAATGCGCTCACCCAGGCGTTCGATGGGCCCAAAGATCGCCGGTCGGAACTCCGGTTTATTGTCCAGGTTGGCTGGCAGTTTTTGAAAGGCCTACGGACGCTTCACTTTGTGGGGCCATGTGTTACGGTCTTTGGATCAGCGCGTTTTCCGGAAGATCATCCCTATTATAAACTGGCGCGTCAGGTTGGGCGAGCCATTCGGGACCTCGGCTTTACGGTGATGACGGGTGGAGGACCAGGGTTGATGGAGGCAGCTAATCGGGGTGCTTATGAGGCTGGTGGCCGGTCGGTAGGCTGCAATATTCGGCTGCCATTTGAGCAGCGGCCCAATCCCTATTTGCATACCGGCGTTACGATCGACTTCTTTTTTGTACGGAAAGTTCTCCTGCTGAAGTATTCCTACGCCTTTGTGGTGATGCCTGGTGGCTGGGGAACGATGGATGAGCTATTTGAAACGCTGACACTCGTACAAACCGGTGTGATTCATCGGTTTCCGGTGGTTTTAATGGGCCGCGACTATTATCAGCCGTTGCTGGAGTATATGCAGACTATGATTCAGGCGGGAACGATTAGTCAGAACGACTTACAGTATGTCTGTTTAACCGACGATGTAGCGGAAGCCCAGCGGCATATTCAGACGTATGTTCAGCAAAACTATAAGGTTGTTAAACGACGCAAGCCTTTATGGTGGTTGCTGGAGCGGGTGTGAGTGAATTGCTTTTGCTATAGAACCTTATCTAGTCATTTCTTAAGACATGTCATGTATAAAATCCTCTTATTAACTGATTTCTCAGCGGCCTCACAACATGCGATTGCGTATACCCAGGCCCTTTTCGACGATACAGCGGCCGACTTTTGTTTGCTGTATGTCTGCCCTATTGAGCCCGATATGGAGTATGCTGGTGCTACCTTGTTAGCCGAACGCTGGCAGATGGCCGAAAAATCGCTCAAACAACTCCGTGCCGAAATAACCGGTCCATCATCGCCTGCGTACCATACCTACCGAACGATGGCCGTGATGGGCTCACCAGCCGGTATTGTAAATCAACTGCTGGTGAAAGAGCATTATGATTTGGTCGTACTAGGGGCTACGGGTTCAGGATGGAGCGAACTGTTGGGGAGTGTAGCCACCGATCTGGTCCGCGATGCAAAAACGAACGTGCTGGTTATTCCGGCGTCGGCACCTATCCGGCCTATGAAAACGATTGTTCTGGCAACCGATTATCGGTCCGTCAACGATGCTCAGTCGCTTCGCCTATTGAACGACCTGGCGAGTCGGAAAGACGCCGACCTGACGGTACTAACAATCGAAAACCCAGAAAAACCCGAAACCCGGACGTCGGCATTAGGGCGTCAATATATACTGGACGCCTTTCAGGAAGTGCAGACGGATACCTACACCATTTATGACGACAGTGTGTTACGTGGCATCAGGACCTACCTGAAAATGCATACAGTCGATATGCTGGTTATGCTGCCGCATCATAAAAGCTTATTCGACATTATCCGGCACAGAAGTGTGAGTCGCACAATGGCTTTTCAGCCTACGGTTCCGTTCCTTGCCCTTTACGATGCCCCGTTGCGAGACCAGCCATCGAAATTCGATAAAATACCATTTGCCACTTACCTAGATTAATATACGTATGAAAACCGACAAATATCGTCAGCTCACGGATGTGCATCTGCTGCATCGGATCTGGCGCAGCGAACTGGAACTGGCTCTTCAGGAGGTGAACTTTTGGGAAGACCTGCTGGGAACCTTAGATGAAACAATAAACCCAACATTGATGCCTGTCGAAACCTGGCAAACAGAAATTAGTCAGCTTCATCATTTTCGACGCTTGATCAAGCGGCTGCTGAATGAGATTCAGGAAGTGAATGAGCAGGTAGCTTTAGGGGTGCGGTTCGATCAGGTATTGGATAAAGATACCCGTCTGAACCACCAGTACTTACGCGAAGAAATGGATAGCTTCCATACTGATTTTCGCACTTTCAAAAACGACATACGGCAGTACCTGGCCGCCCAGCCTGCCTTATAAAGACAGCTATTTTCGTCCTGATAATCCCGCTACAGCCTACAGAGCCAGTAGCGGGATTGTCGTTTCAGCATAAAAAACCAGTTCAGGAAGCCCGAACTGGTTTCGCCACTCGTATACTAGTTTAATTAACCAACTACAACGCAACTGTTTGCGGGGTACGCTTGCTCTGGATGAGTGAGATTGCTGAGGGTTACCTGAGCAATCTGTGAAAGCGCTTCTTCGGTTAAGAAGCCCTGATGAGAAGTTACCACCACATTCGGTAAATGGGTCAGCGTATTAAGTGCTGAATCTGGCAATGGTTTCTCCGACCAATCGGCAAAGAAGTAGTCCTCTTCAAGCTCGTATACATCCAGGCCAAATGCACCTAATTGGCCCGATTGCAGAGCGTGTAGCACAGCTGGAGTATCTATCAGGCCACCCCGACTGGTATTGAGCAGATAAGCCCCTGTTTTCATCAGCTTCAGTGAATCACTGTTGATGAGGTGATGCGTTTCGGGGGTAAGTGGGCAATGTAATGAGACAATATCGGACGCCGATAATAGCTCAGGTAGCGTCCGGTATTCAACACCCAACTGTTGTAATACTGCCGATCGTATCTTGTCGTAGGCAATCACATGACAGCCAAAACCAAGCATAATTCGGGCAAAGGCGACCCCGATCTTGCCAGTACCCACAATGCCAATCCGCTTTCCGTAGAGATCAAAGCCAAGCAGGCCATCGAGTGTAAAATTATTTTTTCGGGTACGCTGGTAAGCCAGATGTATTTTTCGATTCAGTGCCATCAGCAGCGCTACCGTATGTTCGGCCACCGAGTGGGGCGAGTAAGTTGGGACTCGTAAAACCCGAATGCCAAGTTGCTGGGCCGTTTCTATATCGACCTGGTTATAGCCTGTGCAGCGCAAAGCCACCAGTTTAATCCCCAGGTCGGCCAGGCGCTGGAGCGTAGGCGCGTTAAGCTGATCATGGACAAACACACAGATCGCGTCGTGACCAGCCGCCAGTATCGCCGTTTCTGGAGAAAGCGTCTGAGGAATAAACGTCAGTTGATATTGCGTGGCCTGATTGGCCGATTCCAGAAACGGCTGTTCAAACGGCTGGTAGCTAAAAAAGGCAATTTTCATCGTGTGGGTAAACGGAGTTCGATCTAAACAATAGCCAGTAAGGGTAAATCCGTCAGGCGGGCCATGCGTTGGGTTTCGCCTTCCGAAAATAGCTGCCACAGCCAGCTCCGGCTTTGTGGAAGCATCATGATCAGATCCGCTTTGTTGGTGTGCGAAAAGTCAAGCAGGGTTGTATACACTTCCTGCCCCCCGACAATACTCAGTGTATGTGGTTGCTGACTGAGCAGTCGACGAATGAGCTCAGCCCGCTCTTTTACCTGAGGGTCTGCAGGAGTTTCGCTGATGCAGAGAACGTTGATAACACTGCCAAACTCCCGTGCAAAGGTGATGGCGGTTTCCAGTGCAATAGCATTGGGTGGTAGTGCCAGGTCGATACCTAATACCGTGTTTTTTAGCCCGGCATAGGCTGTCGCTGGCGGAACCAGCAGCAACGGGACTTCAGTTTCGGCAACCATGCTGGTCGCAATACTGCCCATTAGCTGCGCACTTTGCGGAGCCGTACCTACCGTCGACATGATGAGCAGATCAGCCCGTTGAGCTTTGGTAAACTGCCGGATGGCGTTCATGGTATGCCCTTCCTGAGCAACACACTCAACCGGGATGGTAAGGTCGAAATCCGTTTCAAGTTGACGGGCAAGATGGTTTAAGGCTTTTTCACTGTTGGCCTGCATGGCTTTTACCGACAAAGGGAAATCGCCTTCTTTAGCCGGATTGTCGGGCCAGAGGTGAAAGGCATGAAAAAGAACAAGACGAGCCTTTTGCTCATTCGCCAGTTGGGCCGCAAACTGAGCAACCCGATTGGCATTCGTCGAAAAATCAGTAGCAAGAACAATCGTTTTCATAAGTGAAGTAGAGTCTGGCCTATGCTGCGAACCAGTCGGCAAAGTGCCAGCGTATTAAATGACCCTGTAAAGCAACGGCTATTCTGCCACAGCGCTTATGATGGCAATCAGACGGTTGGGTGATTTTGGTAAGTAAGCAAGCTTAAGGGCACTGATCCGAATGGCCCTTCTCCATTTATCGGCTATTTTCTACAGTCTATTGACCCATTCCGACACTTCGTCAGATCTTGCTTTCAGTCGGGCCGGGCAACCTGCTACATTTGTCCGCAAGTGAACGAGGTCTGTCCAATTATGGACATTGTCAAAAAATGGCATGATGGTTAATCGTTTGATTTTTAGGTGGTTAATTAGATTGGCACAGCCTTTGGATTCACATAGACAACACAGTAAACAACACATTCAAAACACATAACACAAATACTACCATGTTAACACTAATGAGCAAAGTCGCAGCGTCAATCTTAGTAAGTGCTTCGGCGTTAATGAACCCTACTACCCCTAAAGGCCTTTCGTTCGATGCAAGTGCCTATGTTACAGCCAATCATGAAATTCGGGTGGCTGTTCAGAAATCAGCGCCTATTCCAGTCGTTGTCCTATTGAAAAACAAGAACAACCAGGTTGTTTTTGAGCAAAACATCGGCAAGAAAGAAGAGAAGTATGCGATGAAACTGAACGTAGACGAACTGACCGACGGCGATTACGAACTGGAAATCAAATCCAGCGAAGGCAGTATCCGTAAACAGGTGAATTTGTCAACAAAACCAGTTGAGCAAAGTAACCGTGTCATTGCTATGCAATAAGCGCAGGTGAATGTAAAAGCACGAAAGCCCGGTACAACCGGGCTTTCGTGCTTTTACGTAATGAGCAGTTAATAGAGACTCAACTGTGAAGTACAAATGGCTTGTATACGCTCACGGCTACGTTTCAGGCGCATCTTAACAGCACTTGGCTTGAGCTCATATAGCTGGGCAATGGCATCTATACTCATCCCATCTTCATATTTCATGCGTAATAGTTTGCGTTCATCATCGGTCAGCCGATCCATAGCAATCCGCATGAGTTGCAAGATCTCTTCATGAAGTTGCGCATCGCCATAATCGGCTCGGGTTTCCTGCAGATGGACCGTTAAATCCGTGGTAGGTATGCGCCGGGCTAGCCGGAGTTGGTCGGCACAATAGTTGTAGGCAATGGAATAAAGCCAGGTAGAAAAACTTGAGCGCTGTTGGAAGGCATCTAACTTATGAAACGCCTTCAGGAAAATGTCCTGTGTGAAATCTTGCGCTTGCTCAGAGTCGTTGGTCATCGATAGGCATTGCTGGTAGACTTTGCCTACATACCGGTTGTAAAGAGCTTCAAAACATTGGTTAGGCTGCTGGGGCAGGTAGTGACGAATCATTTCTTCATCACTTAGGTGAACTTTCATGGTGTATTGGTAACAAGAAGTTTAGATATTGCTTTCAAATTTAATTAAATATTTCATCGTTTTTTATATAAGCCTGAAATACAGGGCTTAAACCTAATGAATCTATTAAACGGTGTATATACACACATCATAAATAGTAGAGTGGTATTATTTATAAGGTGGTTATATACACCATAAAAATGTTTACAGGTTTACATAGATTGTATATAGGAATCTTAGTTAAGTTAAATTGATTTGGCCACATAGTAAAAATGAGTACCATGTAGAGTTTAGGTAATGGCTTTTGTTTAACTTTGATGGCTTAATATGGTTATAATGTTAAACAAAAATTTGCGTGGAAGATAAATCTCCACCAGATGGTTTCCTTATGCATGAGGGAAACCATAAACGTGTGTTGATGAACTGGCTGTTGGTTACGGCCGATTTTCATTCAAATTATAGTCGATTGGTTAAGTGCCTGAATGATCTTGGGGCCAAACATAACCCACCTGATCAGGGCAAGCCATGTGCCACTCAATTCGCCATTGGTCCGCTGGTGTCGTTGGTGAATGCAATGAAACAGGAACTGGAAAGATTAGTGCTCGATGTTGATCAGTACCATGAGCCAGATTCCACTAATCAGGATGAGTACTACACCAAACTTGCAGATCATACGCGGACGATCAGGGCGTTAAACAGGCAGGCAAATACACTATTGCAATTAGCCACACTGCCATCGACACGCCAGTAAATTATGCCAGGGGTAAGTAGAGCTGAAATATAGCCCCATGGCCTGGCTGACTGGTAGCTGTAATCGCGCCACCATGATTTTGGGCTACTTTTTCACAAATAGCAAGGCCAACGCCCGTTCCGGCAAATTCGTTTTTGCCATGAAGGCGCTGGAACACCTGAAAAATCCGGTCCAGGTATTTTTCATCGAAGCCGATGCCGTTATCGGCTACACTGATGCAGGTATACACAGCCGAGGATCGGGTGGGTTTAATTGAGTCGGGCAACTCTGTAGATGGAACGGTATGGGCAAATACACGAATAGTTGGAATCACGTCTTTTTGCCTGAATTTAAGCGAGTTACCTAGTAAGTTCTGGAATAGCTGCGTAAGCTGAGGTACATCGGCCGCAATCACGGGCAGGTCTTCTATCGTAATTTCAGCCATTGACTCCTCCACGCTCACCGATAAATTGTCCAGGGCTGTTTGTATAATTTGTGTTAGAGGAATCTCAATCGGTTCTTCCTGTCGGGTAGACAGGCGCGAATAGGTGAGGAGGTCCTTGATCAGAATCGACATGCGGGCCGCAGCCGACTGCATCCGGTCCAGATAGAGCAAGTCTTCACCCGACAAGGTTGCACTGCGTGTTTTGATCAGATCACCGAATTGCTGTATTTTCCGTAAAGGTTCCTGTAAATCATGACTGGCAATGTAGGCAAACTGACTGAGCTTGGCATTACTCAGGTTGAGTTCTTTAATGGTTGTTTCCAGTTTCTGCTGCGATTGCTCTAGCTCTTCTTTGGCGCGGCTTAGTTCTTCTTTTTCCTGGAGTGTTTGTCCAACAATTTTTTGTGCATCAATATTGACCACAAAGCCTGTCCAGGCATTTACTTTACTGAGTTCATTAGCGACGGGCTGGGCTGAGAACAAATGCCATAAGTATGCCTGCGTCGCTTTTTCTTTTAGCCGGAACTCATACTGAATGGGCTGATGACGACTCGCTTTTTCGGTCCATAGCTTCCAGAACGGAAGGTAATCGTTCGGATGGATAATGTCAGACCATTTACTTTGGTTAAGGCTTTGGATGGACCGGCCTGTAAATTCGGTTACCCACTCATTGGCATACAGGAGCTGGCCCATCTGATTGGCGGTAAAAATCATCAGCGGCAGCGAGTTGGTAACCTGTTTATAGTGGTCCTCGCTGGCTTTCAGCCGTTGCGACAACTCCTGTAACTGATCGTTTTTTCGCTTTATCTCATCATAAGCCGACAAAGGCTGATCGGCCATAAACTGAGCGCGCCAATCCTGAATCCGTTCAGCACTGATCCGGCGGCTGATGGGAAGGTTGAAATACAAGGTAATCTTACTGGCCAGGCCAGTGTTGCTGATTTCCAGCTTTTCGACCAGACGCTGGGCATACTGCAATCCTTGATGAAGTGGATTGGCTACGGTTAGCGTTTTATCTTCAACGATCGCCATCAGGGCCTGGTTGCGCTGATAATGGGTTGCGCCCAGCATCAGAATCGGTTCGGTACCATGCTCCAGACTGTAGCGGGCTACTTCTGACACCGCCGTGGCAAACGTAGTTTGGGCCGCCAGCGACAATCCGGCTAGCTCGGCTAATTTCATAGCACGTTTATGGGCCAGAATCAGGTCCATTTCATTGCTGAGCAGTACTTTAGCTAATTCCTCCATAGGTAGCCTGCATACGCCCGATAAACAGTGATGCATCATCAGTTTGTCGGGCGTAATCTTTATATAGAGCTGCTGCCAGAACCGTTAGGTCGTAGCGATGTATTAACGGATATTTGGTTGTATCCCAACGGGATTGAAGCCCATCGGAACACATAATCAATAACTGGCCTGGTTCTAGCGGTAAAAAGTGGTCATTCATGGCTGAAGGAAGATTCATGCCGATAATGCCATTATACGACAAAAGGTTTTTATTGGTTATGGTGCCACTTAACCGAGTCGAAATGTTACCAACGCCACACCAGTTCCACCGCTGATTCTTCATATCGTATACAACAATTGAACCTACCAGGCCGCGTGTTTTATTTACGGAACGGTGCAAGAACCGGATAATGTCTGCCGGGCGATTATCGACACAAATCCGAAACGCATTGATCGCGGACTGAACAGCCGTATAGGCTTCTGGCCCATGACCTAGGCCATCGCCTACAAAGAGTTTAATATAATCGTCGGTTTTCTTAACGTAAATGCCATCGCCACACATCGTTTCGCCCGGTTTGGCAACAAGCAGGGACCGAAACTCGAACCCTGCTATTTTGGTTTGTGTAGCCAATGGGTTTTTAAAAACTCTGACCAGTACAATGGTTCCCCAGCCTTTAATCGAATAGAGTTGCGACTGATCGGCCAGGCGTTTGATCGATCCCAGACCATGCCCCAGTGTATTAGTGGTTGATACGCCATCCTGCATCATTCGGGCTGGGTCGGCCATGCCAGGGCCATTATCCAGGCTAATGATTTCCAGACCCGAATTGCTGGCAAGCTGAAAGTGTCGGACCAGCAATTCTCCTCCTCCTGCGTGCTTGATGAGGTTAGACGTTAATTCGGCAATGATCAAGTCGATTTCGTTCAGCCGTTGTGTAGTGAATCCTACCAGCGTGGCGAGTTGATAGATACCTTTTTTGATGCTCGACAAATAACTTCGGTCAAGTGCCTGAAAGCGTACGTGAGGAGAGTTATCCATTCTTCCATTTTAAAATAGTTACTGTAGTGCCCTGTCCCACAACGCTTTGGATTGAGAATTCATTGACCAGCCGTTTGGTGCCTGGCAGGCCTAAGCCGAGGCTCTTTCCGGTTGAGTAGCCATCCTGCATAGCCAGATTAATATCGGCTATGCCTGGCCCTTTATCCGAAAATGTCAGTCGTACGCCCGTGTCGCGGCCACGACTTACGACTTCAATCAGGACATTACCCGTACCCGCATAGCGGAGCATGTTGCGGACCAGTTCACTGGCGGCTGTAATGAGCTTTGTTTGATTCACAAGGCCCATCCCAATTTTCACAGCTACCTCTTTAACCCGGTTTCGGAGGGGCACCACATCCTGCTCTCGGGTGATAGCGATGCTGTCTTTACTCAGTGTGATCAGCATCGTCGTCAATCAGTTCATCATCGGAGCCGATTTTTGTTTGCAGGAGAGCCATACCTCGCTCTACATCGAGGGCTGTATACACACCACTTAACGATAGCCCCAACTCAATTAAGGTAATGGCAACGGCAGGTTGCATCCCTACAACCACCGTTTCGGCATCAAGGACCCGAGTCATACTAGCAATATTGCCCAGAATGCGCCCCATAAACGAATCGACTATCGAGACTGCCGAAATATCGATCAGTACCCCACGAGCGCCGGTTTTATGAACCATATTGACCAGATCAGTTTCCAGATTCAAAGCTAACCGATCGTATAAATCGACCTGAATGGTAACCAGCAGAAAAGGCCCCATTCGCAGAATTGGTATTTTATCCATCGCTTCTACAGGAATTTCTTTTCAGGTTCTGCTCGTTTCACCGTTAGTTTGTTCATGTTGAATGCGTGCTTGAGCGCACTGGCCAGCGTCGCTTTGGTAATGATATTGGACAGATCAATTCCCAGATGAACAACCGTCTGGGCAATTTCTGGCCGGATACCGCTAATAATACAGTCGGCGCCCATCAGTCGGGTAGCGCTGACAGTTTTGATCAGGTGCTGCGCTACCAGTGAATCGACGGCAGGAACACCGGATATATCCAGAATGGCGATACTACTACCTGTATCGACAATTTTCTGGAGAAGACTTTCCATAACCACCTGCGTCCGGGCACTGTCTAGCGTACCGATGATCGGCAAGGCAAGAATCCCATCCCATACCTGAATGACCGGCGTAGAAATATCGCTGATCTCTTCCGTTTGCCGGAAAATAACTTCCTCACGGCCTTTTATAAACGTTTCGAACGTGACAACGCCAAAACTATCCAATAGGCGGTTGAATTTAAGACTGATTTCAAAAAGTTGAACGGGATCGCTGCTTAAATCCTGCTGAAGCAAGTCAAAGATGGCGTCTTTCAGACTAAAAATATAAAGGCCGGTTTCGCGCGGAGAGAAGCCTTGCCGAGCCCTCGACATGGAAATACCCGACAGTAGTTCAAACAGTTCGTCGAATCTGGACGACTCGATTTGGTTTATATTTTCGTCGTTTACTGTCTTTACCAGTAGATTAACTAATTCTTCAGATTGCAGACGAAGTTCGTCATTCGACATTAAATCATCCCGGAGGGTATCACTGGCTAACTGTTTCTGGGTCCATGTATCTAAAAGGCGGTCCTTATTTTTCTTCAGAAATTGAGCTACACTATTGGTCATGAGGCAAGTTGATTGGAAAACTAGCAAATGTAAAAATTACTTAGTGATTACTGTAATTTATTAGGGAATGGTTAGGCTGGGCCAATGCAAAACAAGGTAACCCGATTGGGTTATACTTTATAAAATGTAAATATGTTGAAATTATTTATTGATAGATAGTATGCGGGATATTGACCCGATCGGTTTGATACTCCGAAAGCATCATGAATGAGCCGTTACCTCAATGGATATAGGCGAAACGGCTTGTCGCTAAACAGGCTTTACGGGCGAAGATTACAGGAATGACTAGGCTGCTGAATAGGCTCTCAGGCCTACTATGCCAATACCAATCAGTAACAGAAAGAAGAGTTCGGTAGCCGTCAAGGGGGCTTTCAGCACGGTTACGTCGATGACCTTTACCAACGCTAATGTCATGGCAGTCCAGATGGCGAAAGCAGTTGGTGTAGAAATCTGTTTTAAAGCCAGCGAGAAAAAGAACATGTTGATTAGGCCAGAAATAATATTGGCTAAAAAAGGGAGCAGGATTGGTAAACCCACACCGGGCAAATAAAATGAATTCCAGTGCAGCGTTGTCAATTTATCGAAGGCCATGTAGTTGAGCGAATATGTCCAGCCAGTTTGAAAAAGTGCTGCAATTAATAGAAATAGCCACGCATACATAGAGGTAAGGGTAATTTTACTCAGCAAACTATCGATCGGTAGTAAAGGTAAATTACCGCCATGATCTGTATGTTATCAGTCTATTACTGATTTATAAAGGATTCGTTCGTGGCTTATTAGGGGCGTTTTGCCGTTGGCGATCTATCGGGAAAAAAGGGTATGGAGTAAGTATATGATGAAGGGGCTGGGCGGTAAGTCGCTCGTATCGTCAGGTTGGGGCTCGTAAAGCTGCTTTCGTTTCTGTTGGCTGAAATCATAACACTTTGGAAATACTTCGGTAAAACTGGGGTAATCTCTAACTGCTTGTTTTGCGCTTTCATTGGTGGCTTTTTCTGGAAGGTCTTTCGTTCAGTTGTCTGTTTTTGCTGATTAGCTGATAACACTCTCTCAATACTAGATGCATGATAATGAAGACGTTACTCTTCATTGTGGTTGGCCTGATCGGCCTTTCTTCCTTCTTTAGATGGGATCTCGTCATTGGCTTAACTTCCTCTGTCACAATCGATTCGCTGGGGGCTTGTCAGGGTGTAAGTTATCAGCCGGATAAGGTGTATTTATATGGCGATCGGGAGGTCGGTATGATCCGTTCGTACAGGGTTGGCAAAGAATCGCTCACGTATACCGGGCAGGAGGTGAAATTAACTGTCGATGGTCAGGATGTAATCAATCACCCGACAGGTATTGCCTACAACCAAACGGGCCCGACCTTCATTGGCAACAGCATCCGGCTGAATCCTGAAGGCACCAAATGGCGGGCCGTAATCTATATGGTCAATTGGGCGGGACTGCTTCGGACAGGTACGCTGGACGATAACCTGCTGAATACGATTGAGGATGATGCGTGCATTCAGGGCACCAGACCCGAGTATGTGCGCTATCAGAACAAATGGTATGTGGCCACAGCCGATTATGGCGATAAAGCGAATGAGGTGCGGCTTTACGATCCACTGTTGCTGGCGAAAGCGAAAAAGACCAGTGAGCCTGGTGTGGTTGTGAAAAAATTTACCTGCTCACCCTGGGTGCAAAATCTCCATTGGGTACCATCGAAAGGCGTATTGGTGCTGATTCAGAATCAGATAGAAGGGCGACGCTGGCGATTTACGTTTCTGGACCTCAAACGGTCTATCGAGTCGGGACGGGAACAGGTCATTAAAACCGTCGACATCGACAAAGCGGACGAATTAGAAGGATTTACACTTTTAGGCGATAGGCTGACCGGCCTTGCCGTGACCTCATCGCGGACCAATAATGTGCATTTTATGAATCTTGCCTGGTAAACCACCAGGGTTTTGCTGTACAACTAATCCAATTCTATACAACTTGACATGAATCATTACTCAATTCCATTGAGCAGGTACCTCTTTGGCTTTATGCTGCTGATCGGCCTGCTTACCAGCCAGACAGTAGTGCTGGCGAACCTACGCAAAACGTTCCTGCTTCATCAGGTTATTCGTATTAGTGGTACGGTCACCGATGAGCAGAACCAACCCATTCCGGGGGTCAATATTGTGGAAAAGCAAACCCGGAAAGGTACCGTTACGGATGCCAATGGCCAATTTTCGCTGGATGTAAATGCCGGAGCTACGCTGGTATTTTCGTCGGTAGGGTTTGCAACGCAGGAGGTGATAGTAGGCTCACAACCGATACTAACCGTACGGCTGAAAGAAGACGTCAACCAGTTGAGCGAAGTGGTGGCCGTGGGGTATCAGACGCTGCGGAAGAGCGATGTGACGGGAGCTATCTCCAATGTGAAAGCCCGCGAACTGAATGTGGCCGCTCCAACACTGGGTCAGGCACTGGTCGGTAAACTGGCGGGGGTTCAGGTCTCGCAGGTGA
>NZ_MKUD01000009.1:0-264567 GCF_001898575.1 Spirosoma sp. 48-14 | reverse complement strand
ATTAGAGTGCGGGGTATCGGGTCAATCAATGCCAGTTCCGATCCATTGTATGTGATCGACGGTTTTCCGGCAGGCAACGATGTATTCATCAACCCAAACGATATTGAAAGTATCGACATTCTGAAAGATGCCGCTTCGGCTGCTATCTACGGGTCGCGGGCATCGGGCGGGGTCGTGCTGATTACTACCAAACGCGGTAAAGACGGTAAGGGTAAGTTCGATTACGAATACCAGTATGGTATTAACCAACTGGCTAAAAAAGTAAAACTGCTGGATGCCAGTGGCTTTGCGCAACTGCTGATCGATGGCCGCAACAACACCTACCGTGATCTGGTGCAGAATAGCGGCAAAACCTGGACCGATGCCATGTTCTCGGACGACAACGCAACCCGGATTGCCAAAGTGGGGAATGCCTCGTCGGTCAGTATACCCACCGACTTCTACGATTTCGCTAACCAGAAACTGATTACTCCTAAATACAATACCGACTGGCAGGACGAGCTGTACCGAAATGCACCCTTTAGTCGCCACAATCTGACGTTCTCAGGTGGAAATAACGGGGTTCGTTACCTGATCAGCGGTGGCTACCAGAACCAGCAGGGGATCATCGTAGCTACCAAACAGGAGCGGTTGAATTTTCGGGCCAATATCGACGCCGATATCAGCAAGAAGTTTAAGGTTGGTACCAGCATGTTTGTGACCTCGACCAGCAACCGCGAAGTGCAGGAGGGGCGTTTTAATCAGGGGCCAATTCTGGGGGCGTTGATCTATGCCCCGATTTTCCGGGCGCGCGACGAGAATGGCAATCTGATCAAAAATGAAATGGCGTCTCAGCAGCCAGTTTATGGATATCAGACGATTGAGAACCCCGTGGCGATGGCTATGGAAACGAACATCACCCGCAAAGGGCTTCGCGGTACATTCAACGGTACGGCCAGCTACGAAATCATTCCGGGCCTGGTAGCCAAAGCGAATGTGGGTATGCAGACCTACAATGAAAAATACGAATACTACCTGCCAACCAGCCTCAGTAGCGGCAATAACCCACCCTATTCGCCCCAGGCCATTGCTGCCGCTACCGCCCAGGCACTCTCGCTCAATACGCAGAACCTGCTGGCGGAGTTTACGGCTACGTACGCTAAGCAGGTTGGTCGTCACCGAATCAATGGCCTGATTGGGTACACTGCCCAAAAAACTAATCTCGACCAGATCAGTGTATCGGCCCAGGGATTCCAGAACGATGCCGTGCAGGAAATTACAGCCAAAGGCGCCGATCCTACCAACTTTTTCCTGAATACCACCATAACTACCAGCAGTGTAGGCTTTACTGGTACGGGTAAGCAGGAAGAAACGCTGCTGTCATATCTGGCGCGGGCCGAGTATAACTACGACGAACGCTATTACCTCACGGCTGCCTTTCGTACTGATGGCTCGTCACGCTTCGGACCATTGAATCGCTGGGGGAGTTTCCCATCTATTTCGGGTGGCTGGACGATCTCGAATGAACCATTCTATGCTGATGTGTTTGGCTCGTCATCGACTCTGAAATTGCGGGGAAGCTGGGGGCTTACCGGGAACTACAACGTAGGTAACTACAACTACCTGCAAACGATGGCCAGCCCGACCGGAGCCGTGTTTGGACCAGGAACCATTCAGACGGCTTTTTACTCCGGGCCGATCAAAGATCAGAAGCTGGGTTGGGAATCGACGTCGCAGTATAATCTGGGTGTAGATTTGGGCTTGTTCAACAACCGAATCCTGCTGATTGCCAACGGTTACCTAAGTTATTCATATAACCTGCTATTTAACCAACCCATCTCGGCTATTTCGGGTGCAACCAGTATCCTGACCAACCTGCGCGACTCGAAAATCCGGAACCAGGGCGTTGAAATACAGATCGATGGCCGGGCTATTTCGACACCAGATTTCAAACTGAACCTGAGTGGCAACATCGCGCTGAATCGCAATAAGGTGCTGAATATGGGGGGAGCTAATACCATTCTGGTAGCCGGTGCCGAGCGGTCATACATCACACACATCACGCAGGAAGGCCAGCCCGTTGGCATGTTCTACGGGTTCAAAGCGATCGGTATGGTACGCCAGAAAGACATGGACAATCTGGCGGCCGACAATGCCGTCTACAACGCAGCCACGCAGTCGTTTCCAGCAGGCTACGTCCTGAAAGGCCCCGTCCGGTCAACTGCTTCGACGAACCCGCTCCGTCCCGGCGATCTGATTTTCCAGGATGTGAATGGCGATGGTGTCGTGAACGATGCCGACAAACAGGTGATTGGCAGTCCGTATCCGAAATTTACGTATGGCTTCTCCGTGAACGCCAGCTACAAAGCGCTGGATTTCAATGCCTCGTTCAACGGTATTTATGGCAGTCAGGTACTGGATGGGCAGGACTACTACCTGTTCAACATGGAAGGGTCGGGGAACCAGTATTCGGTAGTGGCTGATCGGTATCGGTCAGAAGATCAGCCCGGTAATGGACAGGTCTATCGGGCATCGCGAGGGGGGACGCAAAGCAACAGCACCCGCCTGTCGACCTTCTACCTGCAAAACGGGTCATACTTCCGATGCACAAATCTGACGCTGGGCTACAATCTGCCCGCCAGCCTGGTCGCTAAAGCACACGTTAGCGGTTTGCGGCTGTATGTCAACGTCAACAATGCCTTTACCATCACCAAATACAAGGGCTATAACCCTGAGGTGGATTATAACAACGGCGCTAACCTGGCTCCGGGTGTCGATTATGGGAAATACCCGTTGGCTCGTGGCTACAACCTGGGTGCACGCATCACTTTTTAAAAAATGGATAATGTAAAATGGATAATGGGCAGTGAGGTCGGGAGAGGTCTCAAGCCTTAGCCATTATCCATTTTACATTACCCATGATGAATTATTAATTAATCAACCATGACATCTAAATCATTAGTTCGATATATACCGCTGTTGACCTTATTGTTGCTGGGTTCGTGCAGCCAGGATTTTCTGATTGAAACCAATCCGAATGCGATTGCGACTTCTGACTATTACAAGACGGAGAATGATGTGCTCCTGGCGCTGAACGGGGTTTATAATGCCCTTCGCGACAATAGTGGTATCGCAGAGGGCAGTGGACTGTACTCCGAGGAGCGTTCTGATAATACGGGCCGAAACGATAACCAGTCGAATGCCGGGGAGCCGTTTCAGTTCAACGCGTTCGCCCTGCTACCCAGCAATTCGTATCTGCAAACACACTGGACTTCGCTGTATCAGATCATTACCCGAGCTAATTACGTACTGGCTGGTTCAGAAAAAGTAACCTATGCGAAGACCGACACAAAAGCACAATACCAGGCCGAAGCCAAATTTATCCGGGCACTCATTTACTTTCAACTGGTTCGGAAATGGGGCGATGTACCGCTGGTGACCAAGCCGTTGACCACGGTCGATGAGGTGACGACCAATACATTCCGGGAGAAGAAAGAGAAAGTATACGCTCAGATCGTGGCCGACCTGACGGATGTAGTTAACAGTCCACTGCCCGACGTTCGGGTTGCTGCCGATAAAGGTCGGGTGTCGAAAGTGGCTGGAAATGCGCTGCTCGGGCAGGTGTATCTGACCATGGCGACCACGTTGGATCAGGCGAACCGGGCTACGAATCTGGCGCAGGCAAAAACATACCTGACCTATGCTTACAGCAAGCGGACTTTCGGAACACTGAAGGAAATTGCGTATGCCGATGTGTTCGATGTAACCAAAAAAACGACTAATTCTGAAGCCATTTTTCAGATCGTTTACAAACAGGGCGATATTAACTATTCGTCGAGCATTGCCGCTAACAACCAGGCGCAGGGCGAAACCATCAACTCCTTGAAAACGACTACGGGTGTCGGTGGCAACGTAACGCCTGATCTGGTAAAAGACTATGAAGACGGCGATGTTCGGAAAGATTACTCGATCAAGTACGCCAACGCAGCCGTCGTAAAAGACTATTTCATTACCAAGTTTCGGGATGCCAGCTCGGCAGCCGGAACGAGTGGCTATGGTGGTAACGACTGGCTGCTGATTCGCTATGCCGATGTTATTCTGATGCTGGCCGAAGTGAATATGTACCTGGGCGATGAGGCAACCGCCATTGATTTTCTGGATCAGGTCCGCGAACGGGCCAAACTACCGCTCTACAACGTAGCTAAAACCAATCCGGCCTATAACGCCAAATACCCTACGCTGAAGCTGGCTATCTTACACGAACGACGGGTTGAACTAGCCTTCGAAAACCAGCGCTGGTTCGATCTGCTGCGGTTCTTTACGCCTGACGAACTGGTTACTTATTTCAAATCGAAAAGCCAGGCTGATTTTGGCGCGGCCCAACTCTCGAATTTTGGGACGAAAGATTATTACTACCCAATTCCGTTCAACGAGTATAAGCTGAATCCGAGCGGTATGTATCAGAATCCGGGTTACTAGACCGATTTTTTATAAACCGCGAGGGCGCAAGGACACGAAGAATAAGTTTCTGACTTATACCCCTTCGCGTCTTTGCGCCACCGCGGTTATATGGAAAACTCCAGACCGGGTCAGTTCATGTCAACGAAGTAGATGAGCAGAAAGGTAATGACCAAAAAGGCCAGAATACTTAGTAGAAATAGGGATTGCCGGGTTCGTGAATAGCGCATATATCGGCTATTGCCAGCCAGTAGATTCATCAACTCATTGATCCAGTGTTCAAACATGACAGGTGCATAGATGTCTGTCTATTCTTGACTGACTTGTCAGGCAGAGTCACTGATTTTCAGATTATCAAATTGTTATAGTTAATCTATGCCGTTGGCCCGTTAACTATAACTCGACCAATCGCTCGGATCTACGGTGCTTTTTTATAACGGATTGGTTTTGATCGGAAATGGAGGTTGGCAAACTGGATAAAATGGCGCCAGTCGTAGGCCGTTAGGTTGTGTTCGCCCTCGCGGTTATGGTAGCCAATCGGGGAGTTGATAATCGGTTGATTGATAGCCGGGGGGCTAGCGGGCAGACGGGGTGTTAAGCCGTATAGAGCATACACACGTTCGGCCTGTTTTAAAGCCAGGAAAGTGCCCGTTGGATCGGCCCATAAGTCTTTCGATGCGTTGGTTGCATAAAGGGGGCGCGGAGCGATGGCAGCCAGCAGCATATGCTGATCGAGGGGTAAGGCATCTTCGTTATTATTGAATGTTTTGTAGTTATTGGCAAACCAGTGAGGGAAAGTAGTGTTGATTCGGCTAATCGTTTCGCCAAAACGCCTGTGCGATAAAGCGGCTCCCGTATTCCCTGAACAGTTCGTGATACATATAGCAAACCGAGTATCTTCGGCAGCCGCCCATAAAGACGCTTTCCCGCCCCGCGAATGCCCCACAATCGCTACTCGTTTGGCGTCGATGGAAGCATCTTTTTCCAGATAATCCAACACACGACTGGCTCCCCAGGCCCAGGCACCGATAGCCCGCATACCATTGTTGGCCGTCAATCGGTCAGGATAAAGCTGTAGTACTCCATTTACGTACCGAACACTATCGTCGGGAGCCAGGTCACTGACGTGGAAAGCCGCAACAGCATAACCACTATCAATCACCATTTCGGCTGGCCAAAATTCACTTTTTTGGGCTCGCGTAGGGTCGGTATTGTCTTTACCCCGGTTGTTGATCAACAAAAAAGCCGGAACGGGCTTTTTCGGCTGATTCGGCACGAAAAGAACGAGATTTATTTTTACTGACTTTGCATGGTTGACCACCTCAATGAGTACCTCTTTTAGGGTAGCTTTTCCAGCCATAGCGTTGGCATCTTCATGGGTTACCGAGTACGTAAGCTGATCATAAGGCCTGGGCATTTTTCCGTACACGTTCTCTTCAAAAAGCCGGATAATTTCAGGGCGTCGCTGCTTTTCCCAGGTTGACTTGTCATGAACCGTTTGATTGGTGGTTGTTTTTAGAAGAGCAGGCAGGGTATAGACTGGAACCTTGGCTTCGTCGTAGTTTATTGGTTCTGTAGGTTGCGCCTGAAGCCTGATAAACACAGCCAGCAAAAGCATACTAAGCAAAAACGACGTACAAACTGTGCGATACGGTTCCATCGATAAATAGACTACTGTGTGGTATCGGAAACGGGATGGATTCGTCAGGTGAATCGGGAGAATAAGCTGCGAACCTCACGGAATTACTTGCCGACAATAAGCGCAGAGGAAACGATAGGCACTTTGAGATCACTGAGATAGCTTCTCTCAGTGATCTCAAAGACGGTTACTATAAACCCGTAATGATGCGAGCGTAAACGTTGTTAAGTCGATTGACATCATAGCCACCACTGCTATCGTCAGCTATGTTTACGGTCAGATTGGATGCGCTACCCGAGTTCGCACTTGTTCGGGTGATGGTAAAACCCAGATTCATAGTGCTGCGTGCTGCGATTGACTGACCGCTATTAATAGTAAGGCTGATTTGCTGACCCGCCAAATTACTGCTTTGCTGCCACTTGGTATTGTCTACTGATACTAGATCAGAACCCCCTCCCGAGACCGTGAAACTGGTTAGTGTATTGTCGAAACTGACGCTGTAGCCGGTAGGAACTGTAATCGTAATCACGATATTGCCGCTGGCTATGGATCCATTGACCTCCTGAACTTGTACCAGTAAGTCTTTGCTGCCACCCGCCGGGAAGTTGGCATCAGGCAGGCTAACAATGGCCGTCAGGTCAGGACCTGACAAAGCCGTTACGCTGACGAGGGCATTCTGGCTACACACTCCACTGGTGCCTACTACCGTAAAGGTTTGAACGCCTGCCGTCGTTAGTTTAGCCGAAACGGCTGGGCCTGTAGACGGGGTACTTAGTGAGGCTGAGCTGGGAGCACTCCATTGGTAAGAGCTGGCTCCAGTAGCCGTCAGGCTAATAGTAACGCCTACATTGGCTAGCCCTAAAGAAGCTCCTGCTGAAACCGTGAGCGTCATATTACTATTGATAGTAGTGGTGCTTAGGGCTGAACAGCCACTCGCTGCCGTTACAATGATCGAGTAACTTCCTGCTGCATTGAGCAGAGCAGTTCCACTGCTGGGGTTGGAGGACACGATGCCTGGGCCCCGAAACCCGTAGGAAGTGCCGCCTGTAGCCGAGAGGCTGGCAGTAGGGGTAAGACAGGTGAGTAGATTCGTGCTGGTTATGACCGTTGGTGTTGGTAGGCTATTCACCGTTAGGCTAAAGGCGGTTGAGGTGACCGAATTGCAGGCCCCCGTCACCGTTACCAAATAATTCCCCGCAGCGGCTGACTGCACATTGCTCAGCGAGAGACTGGCATTTTGCTGAGCCCCTCCCAGCGATGCGCTGGATTTGTACCACTGGTAAGTTATTGGCCCTGTACCAGTTACACTGACAGGTACGGTGAGATTGCCACCTACGCAGACGGCTGATCCTGATGCTGGTTGCTGAGTGAAGGCTATTAGCTGACTGGCCGCACTCTGATACTCGACAGCGCCCATATCGACCCGTCCGCCTACGATACGAGCATTACTGGCCAGGTCATTGATGCCTATCGTAGTAGTGGTGCTATTGGGGTCTCCGGCGTTGATGGCTATCGTGCAGGGATTCAGAGCTACACTAGTGGAGGATACAAACGGCGAAGTAGTAGTGGTCAGGTTTCCAGGTCCACTCGTGTTTGCTCCTGTTGAGTTGTCGACTAGCGAAAAGTTGGCGTTGATGTTACTGCCGTTGGCGCTAATAAAGGTATTCGTTCCGCCGTTATTCCAAACGATTGAACTATATAGATTCAGGTTGCTTTGGGTGTTGTAAAAAGCGCCACCCTGCGCTGCCGAATTGCTTTGCAGGGTGCAGTTGGTTAGTTTGGGAGCACTGTTGCCTTCGTTGTAGATAGCACCCCCGTTAGACTTCGCCTGATTGCTTTGCAACGCACAATTGAGTAGGATTGGTCCACTGTTCAATGTATTGAAGATGGCTCCGCCGTTAGATTGTGCCTGATTATTTTGCAGGAAGCAGTTAGTTAAACTAGGGTTACTTTGGGTGTTGTAGATAGCTCCGCCCTGCGTTGCCGAATTCCCTTGTAGAGCGCAGTTGACTAGTTTGGGTGTACTTTGTGTATTATACATGGCTCCACCGTAGCCATTCGTGTTGCTGTCATTGGCATTGCCCCCCGTGATGACAAATCCATCCAGAATCGTTGTAGCGGTTACCCCTTGCGAGCTGGTGACGACGTGATAACTATTGTCATTCGCATTGCCTACTGTACCAATGTCGCCGGAAAGTGTACTGCTTGATGGACGAACTGCGTCGGGACCACCCGATACAGGGTTGATTTCTGGTCGCTGGTTCAGGGCTGTCTCGCTACCCGCAAATCCCCCATAGATAGCTACCCCATTCTTCAGGGCAAAACTGACAGAGCGGTCGGTTCCTGAAGTTGGCTTGTAGGTTCCGCCTGCTACCCAGATTTCGGCTGGAGTTGAGGTGCAGGGGTAGGTCAGCGCTAGTTGAAGGTCGGGGAAGGCAGTGGCCCAGCTTAGCCCGTCGGCAATGCCCGTTGCAGCAGCATTGACATAGAGCCGGGTAGGGGAGTTGAGGAGTTGATATTCGACAGCGCCCATATCAACCCGCCCCCCGACAATACGGGGGATGCCGGCCAGATCCGTAGTGGGTAGCGTACTGGCCGAATAAGGGCCTGAAGCGGCCGTTACACTGGAAGGGTTACCTGTATTGACGGCGGGTGAACAGGCGCTGAGCGCTATGCTGGTAGCATTCACAAATGGGGAGGTGCTGACGTTGGTCAGATTGCCTGTACCGGCGTTGTAGCCTGTTACGGTCGACTCGAACAGGCAGTAGCCAGTTATAATGCTGGCAGACTCATTGTAAAATGTGTTCGCCCCACCATTGTTCCAGAAGATCGAGTTCGTGACTACGGGACGACCTCGCCCGAGCAAAGCTCCAGAGCTATAGAAAGCCCCGCCCTGCTGGGTAGCCGTATTGCTCTGGAAGGTGCAATTGGTCAGTATCGGCGCACTTTCACCGCTTCGTCCATCGTTGTAGATAGCCCCGCCAGAGTCGGCTTTGTTGGCCAAAAAAGCACAGTTGGTTAGTTCTGGATTACTGTGTCCCTGTACGCCAAGGTTATAGATGGCCCCGCCAGAGCCGAAAGCCTCATTCCGCTGAAACAGGCAGTTAATCAGGGATGGATCACTATCACCAAAATGTCCATTGTTGAATATCGCTCCTCCTGACACAAAAGCGGTATTGCTCTGAAAGACGCAGTTAATCAGTTGCGGAAACGTATTCCCCTGCCCATAGGCATCGTTGGCCATTCCCGCACCAAAAAGGGCGTAATTTCCTTGAAACCAGCAGTTGCGAATGATAGGATTGCTCGTGCCGCCATAGGCTCCGTTGTAGATACCTCCTCCACTGTTGTTCGCGTCATCATCGGGGTTGGAGGTGTTGGTAGCCACGGCATTACCTCCAGTTATCACAAAGCCATCCAATACGGAATTCGTGGTTATACCTCCCCGAACGTTACCGGCATACGAAACAACGTGGTATATATTGTCGGAAGGGTCGCCTGGCGTTCCGATGTCGCCACTAAGGGTCGTGCTGCTGGGCAGGCCATCGGCCGGATCAATGCGAGGGCGTTGGTTCAGGGAGGTTTCGTTTCCTTGAAAACCACCATAAATCTTCACGCCTTCCTTCATTTGAAAGGTAGCTTCCCGGCCAGCAGGCGATTTGGGTTTATACGCACCCGCTGCTACCCAAATCACATCACCGGGGCTGCTAAGGTCTATGGCCCACTGTAGGTTGTTCGTGCTAGCCCCCCAACTGAACGCGTAAACCGGGTCGGAATTACCATTGGCGGTGACGTATCGGGTGACCTGCGCCAAGCTTGTATTCGACACACTTAGTAATAGGATTAAAAAACTAATAACGGATAAAGCAGAACGGTATTCGTTGTTCATGGGTCCAGGAAAAAGATATAGAATAGAAACTGATATACTCGTATTGAAAACAAGATCAGGAAGACGTACCCCGTCAGTAATAGAGGAGGGTTGTAGTAGAGGTGCCATAGCCATTAACTAAGGAGTCGTACCGTCCGATCTGCGTTGGGGCCAGGTAAACGATGACCGTGTGCAGAGCATGGCATTATGACTCTGGCGACCTATTATCGACCGGTTCGCAAAGAGGCTAACTAGGTCTTTGTTTCAGGCGATAAATTTGCAATTGCATCATCCTAAGCACTATAACAGACGTTCCAAATACTATAACGGATGTTCCGGTTTAGGCTAATAGGGTAGCCTTTTGTGCATAAAACCATAGGCACATACTCAGGTAGTAGTCCGTAAAGCGGAGAAAGGGAGCTAGTAAGACTATTGAAAGGCGGGTCTGATTCTATGTCAAAATAGGCCCTGGATTACTGAGTCGATTTCCCCCGAGCCAGTAGTGTAGTCAGTAAGGAGGTCAGTGTCGCCAAATCAGCCGGTTTCACCAGATGCTCATCGAATCCTGCCAGTTTCGTTCGGAGTTTATCTTCCTGTTGGCCATATCCCGATAAGGCGATTACGGGTATGTATTTCCCCCAAACCTGCTGACGGAGTAAGCGGCAGGTGGCATAACCATCCAGGTCCGGCATGCCAAGGTCCAGCAGAATGGCTGCTGGACATAACTGTTCGGCGGCTTCCAGGCCAGCCTGACCACTCAGACGTGTATGAACCTCATATCCCTTTAATTTGAGCAGCATCGATAATGTGAGCGCAGCTCAGCGTTGTCATCAATGATTAAAATCCGGTCAGAAACCGGCGGTGCGCTTGCCGACTGGTCAGACTTAGGGGCTTGCTCTGAAGCCGTAGTCAATGTAGGTAGATAAACCGTAAATGTGCTGCCTTTTCCTAAACCCTCGCTCTGAGCATCAACCCGCCCTCCGTGCATCTGGACGATTTGCTTAACCAGTGTCAGGCCTAAGCCCAGGCCGCCTTTTGAACGAGCCGATGACGTATCTACCTGGACGAATAGCTCAAAAATGGTTGAGAGTTGATCAGGCGCTAGCCCAATACCGTTGTCGCGCACCTGAAGTATAGCTTCTGTATGCCGATGCACCAGACTTAGCCATACTTCTCCTTGCTGGGTGGTGTACCGTATGCCATTGGTCAACAGATTATTAATCACCTGTATAAGCCGGGTAGCATCGCCCGATAGCTCGATCGAGGGCGTATGTATCGCTACATGAAGCGTTTTTTCCTGTTGATCAAATTGAGGTCGGATGCTCTGAGTCGCCTGCTTCACCAGTTCAACGAGATTGACCCGGCTCATTTTGAGTTGAATTTTACCCAGACTTATGCGGCTCAAATCCAGGAGGTCATCGACCATACGGTTCAAATGCGTGACTTCCCGGCTCATAATGGATACGGCTTTTTCAAGGGGTAAACTCTCGTCCTGCCCCCTGGTCAAGTTCAGTACCAATAACGTGTTGTGCAGGGTCGCCATTGGATTGCGCAGTTCGTGAGCCAGCATTGCCAGAAAGTCATCTTTGCGTCGGTCGGCAATTCGAAGCTGTTCTTCACTACGGCGCAGGGCTTCTTCCGTCTGGGCCCGTTCGACAGCCGCACGGGTCCGTGCAAGTGTTTCGCTGACAAGGTCTACATCACCCGACTTCCAGTGTCGGGGCACTTTATCGACCACTGTAAGCGTACCGACAAGTACACCTTTGTTGAGGAATGGGATAGCCAATAGTGAGACGTGCTGAACGGATTCCAGAGCAATTCTTTCCTCCCTGGATATATCCCATTGGGTAATGTCGTCTACGATAAGCGGACGTTTATAGCCAAGAAGTGCTGGCCAGATACCGGAAGATGACAGCGGGTAGGTGCCTCGCAGCGATGGTGAATGATCCCGTATGTACTCCTGCTCGACAACCACACACTTTTCTGTCAAATTAATTACCGGGCAGTAAACTCGATCAGCAACCAGGTATTCACCGAGCAAACGGCAGGCCGTTTCTTCGATAATCGCTGAATCGGACAGTGGCCGTAGGGCATCGCTCAATGTGAGAATAAACGCCTGACGCTCCTGCATCTGTTTTCGCTCGGTAACATCATCGAAAATAACCACTAAACGTCGGCTTCCTGGTCCTCCATCGCGGGAAGCATAAATTGTATACCAACGGTTCAGAGCGGCCACCTTGTTTTCGGTTCGCTCCGCCTGGCCAGTTATCAGCACACGGTGGTAAAAATCGAGCCAGAACTCTTCCACGGGGCCAACGAGTTCGGATACCGTTTTGCCTGGTGCCCACCAGCCGGTTTGCCGTTCGAAGGTGGGATTAGCTTCCAGGTAAATCCAGTCGACAGGTTTACCAGCTGCGTCGTAAAGCATTTCTATGATGCAGTAACCTTCGTCGATGGAGGTAAACAGGGTGCGGTATTTTTGCTCCGAGTCTCGAAGCGCTTCTTCGGCTCGTTTTCGGTCAGTAATGTCACTAGCGGCTCCCAGCCACTGCTGAATCTGACCTTCTTCGTTGCGAATCGGAATGGCGCGGGAGAATACCCAGCCTAACGAGCCATCTTGTCGGATAACCTGATGTTCAGCTTCGACGAAGGTATTCCGGGTAATCGCCTGTTGAATAGCGCTCCTGACACGCTCCTGTTCGTAGGTAGGAATGTAATGCTTCAGCCAGTTTTCGTTAGGTGTTGTGGTGTTCACCAAATAGTCTCCGCCATCTAAATGGAGCATGAGTTGCCAGTCGGCATTCATCGTATAGACAATATGGGAGGTCGCTCTTATCAGCATACTGAATCGATACTCACTCTGCCGCAATGCCTGTTGAGCCTGTTGCCGTTGCCGCTGTTCCTGTACCCGATCTGTCGTTTCAAATACGGTTACCAGGATGCCTCCGACCTGCCCTGACTCTTCACGGACAGGGCTGTAGGATAGTGTAAACCAGGCTTCCTCCAACTGGCCCGAACGGGTAATGGGGTAGCATGCATCAGTGAACGAAACCGATTCGCCTGCCCATACCCGCTCGTAAAGGGGCTGATTGATAGCCCAAACTTCGGGCCAGCAATAACGGGTCGGCTGACCCAACCCTAACGGATGCTTATTGCCCATCAGTCTGCGGTAGCCATCATTGTAAATCTGGATTAGCTCAGCTCCCCACAGAACAATGGTAGGGAAAGGGGTATCCAGTACTAACTGAGCTGCCGTGCGCAACGACTGGGGCCATCTGGAAGTAGAACCAAGGCTGGTTCTTGACCAGTCAAAGGCCCTACACAGAGCCTGCATATTGCCAGGCCCCTGGAAAATCCAATCCGCATCAGTATTGGAAAGGCTGTTCATCCGTTCGTTGAATTCATTGATCCCTAAAACAACGACCGGGTATTAAAAAAGTTGGATGGCTACAGGCAGCGACAGGAATACGCGGCTCGTTATGGCCTAAACCGCGTCATTCGTTCGTTATATTGATCGAGCAGGGCATCGTCCGGGGTGCCGGCCTGTTGCAGTTCGAAACGCAAAAAATCAACTCGGTCGGCTCCTTCTACCATGCCTTCAAACTTTAATTCCTGTTCCACCCACTCCGATGGTTTGTGTAGTTGAGCAGCCTGGGCCAGCACAGCCTTCACGATCTGCGAGGTCCGGTCTACATCTTGAGTTGTCAGTAGTAAAATCCGGATATTAGTCAGATAGTCGCTATACGTTAATCGTTGGGCAGGCAGTTCGGCCAGTACCCATTCCAGCGCAAGACTCCGGATGTGTTCATTGTAAGGCGCCCTTTCCAGGTCATTAAAGCCAATACGTTGATCCATAACGTAATAAATAAGCTACGGCTCTATACGTTGCCGGGTTATAAGAATTGGTCAGTGGACCAGACAAACTACGCATCTGCGTCTAAAAATAGCTTAGGCGCAGATACGTACCCGCGTAAGCCGGATATCGGGTCGATTAAACTGCCGTTGCATTTGGGCGAAAACCTGATCAATCGCTTCATCGGGGTCTGCAGCGGTGATCGATAGATCGCCATTGGTAAAGAGACTATGATTTCGCTCATCCAAAACATCAAATACGATGCGAATTACCTGTTTTTTTGCTGCCATTGTATAGAGTAATTAGAGGATCTGGATAATCCATAACAACACCTGACGTATGCAGGCGGAGTGCATCAGAACGGGTGGCGCTTACTGTATGGATTTATGGCAAAAATACAGCTACTATATCATAGTTGTATTATATATAGCAAAATAAAAATAGAAAGTCGTTTCAAGTTGAAATCGTGTGCCCCTGCTGACTAGCCAACCTCCGCCGAACAGAAAGCCTGCAATGAGTTGTATCAAAGGTTTATTTCTTGGACTATGCGAAAGAGCGGCAAAAGGCCTGAATGCAAAAATCCCCTGCAAATGGTTAATTTACAGGGGAATCAATGAAGTGTGCACTTTGCTTTTTGTAGCCCGACCAGGATTCGAACCTAGACAAACAGAACCAAAATCTGTCGTACTACCCTTATACTATCGGGCTATTTTGCATTTGCGAGTGCAAAGATAACGGATTACGGGTGTTAAAAACAAATTATGGTCTAAAAAAAAGTAGCCATTTTGTGTAAAAAAACGCTTCAGCATTGATTTACAGTTGGCTAGCTCGCTTAAATACCCGCTACAGGTACGGCTGGACTAATCTTTTTGACCAGGCCTTGCAGAACCTTACCCGGTCCGCACTCGAAAAACTCAGTAGCACCATCCGCCACCATCCGTTCAACAGACTGGGTCCAGCGAACCGGCGACGTGAGTTGGGCAATGAGGTTAGCTTTGATTTCGGCCGGGTCGGTAACTGCCTGGGCATTGACGTTCTGATAAACCGGGCAACGGGGCGTATGGAAGGTCATTCGTTCCACGGCCTCGGCAAATTCGGTTCGGGCAGGCTCCATGAAGGGAGAGTGAAAGGCGCCACTTACCGCCAGCGGAACAACACGTTTTGCACCAGCAGCCTTTAGCCGCTCTTCGGCTAGTTGAATACCGGCTACGCTGCCCGAAATCACAACCTGGCCCGGACAGTTATAGTTGGCAGGTACCACAATTTCTTCGGTAATTTCAGCGCACACACGTTCAATGACTGAATCGGCCAGACCCAGTACTGCGGCCATCGTTGACGGTGCCAGATCACAGGCTCGCTGCATGGCTGTAGCACGGACCGATGCCAGACTTAAACCATCGGCAAATGATAGCACCCCGGCAGCCGTAAGCGCCGATAGCTCGCCCAGCGAGTGACCCGCTACCATGTCAGGAGCGAATGAATCGGTTGTCAGGGCCAGTATTACGCCATGGACAAAAACAGCAGGCTGGGTATAAATAGTTTGTTTTAGTTCGTCGTCAGAACCTTCAAACATGATGCTGGTGAGGTTGTAGCCCAGTACCTCATTGGCCTGATCGAACAATTGGCGGGCCGTTTCAGAAGCCTGGTAGAGGTCCTGTCCCATACCCCGAAACTGAGAACCCTGGCCGGGAAAAACGTATGCTTTCATTGTAAAGAGCGAAAGAATGATAAAGTAAAATTGAACGGTACAGAGCGGGCTATACCGTAGCGAACGACCACAAAAATAGAGTGATAAGTAGCGATGTTCAAAACAAAGCCACGTTTGCTGGTTGTTTGCGCAGAAATGTGCCAACTTACCTAACAACTAACTACAACGTAGTGTTGAGCAGGTCAGTCGCTGATTTCGACTAATTTATATCGGCTGTAAATAAACCATAAAACTGTTTAGAAAAGGGCTTTAACTTGTTTCCATCGGGTTTGTGGCTTAGTTTTGATGCGCCATTCAAACCGGCTTTTTTTCAATTGTTTACCACTAAATTTTTCGTGTCGTTCATCCTATGGCTTGGGTAACACAAACGCTATCCAGCTCCCTCGGTCGAAAGGTTATCATGTCGCTGACGGGACTGTTTCTAAGTTCATTTCTGATTGTACATATGGCTGGAAATCTCCAGTTGTTTAAAGGCGATGGCGGTCGGGCTTTCAATGAGTATACCTACTTCATGACCCATAACCCGCTTATTATCACCATCTCCTACCTCCTCTACACGTCGATTCTGGTTCATGCGCTGATGGCTTTTGTCCTGACGCGTCATAATCAGGCGTCTCGCCCCATCAAATATGCCTATAGCAAGCCTGAAGCAAACAGCGACTGGGCTTCGCGAAATATGGGTATTCTGGGGACCATTTTGCTGCTGTTCATTGTTATTCACATGCGGACATTCTGGTACGAAATGCATTTCGGATCAGTGCCTATGGCGGAATATGATGGAAAGGAGTATAAGGATTTGTATGCGGTAGTGCAGGTAGCGTTTGGTGAGTTATGGTACGTTGTGCTTTATGTAATCTGCATGGTGGCTATTGGCTATCACCTGTGGCATGGTTTCCAGAGTGGATTCCAGACCTTGGGTATCCGGCATAAAAAATACACCCCAGTCATTGAGTTTTTGGGTAAGTACTTTTTTGCCATTATCATTCCGGCGGCTTTCGCAGCCATGCCAATTTATGTGTATTTACAGGTTCACAATATAATTTAAAGAGTGAAAGAGCGAAAGAGTGAATGACGAATGACCAGCGTCAGAAATTCACTTCTTTAATTGCGGATTACTCTGCTTCGGCGGTCCGATTTCGCTCTTTCGCTCTTTCAGTCTTTCGCTCTTTAAAGCATGAAACTGGAATCTAAAATCCCCGAAGGCCCTTTAGCCGAGAAATGGGCACGGCATAAGTTTTCGCTGAAACTGGTTAACCCGGCTAACAAGCGGAAATACGATATCATTGTAGTTGGTACAGGTTTGGCGGGAGCATCAGCTGCCGCTTCGCTAGCTGAGTTAGGGTATAATGTAAAAGCGTTCTGCTTCCAGGACAGCCCACGTCGGGCGCACTCGATTGCAGCACAGGGAGGGATTAACGCTGCTAAAAATTACCAAAACGACGGCGACAGTGTTTTCCGGTTGTTCTACGATACCATCAAAGGGGGAGATTACCGCGCTCGTGAAGGAAACGTTCACCGACTGGCCGAAGTAAGTGTCAATATCATTGACCAATGTGTGGCTCAGGGTGTACCGTTTGCCCGCGAGTACGGCGGGGTGCTGGCAAACCGTTCATTTGGGGGCGCTCAGGTATCCCGAACCTTCTACGCACGCGGTCAGACGGGGCAGCAACTACTGTTAGGCGCCTATTCGGCGCTGAGTCGTCAGGTTGCTAACGGGAAAGTAAAACTTTATACCCGTACAGAAATGCTCGACCTCGTTGTGGAAGGAGGCAAAGCGCGGGGTATTGTGGTACGCAACCTGGTAACCGGCAAAATTGAATCGCACGCAGGACATGCTGTTCTGCTTTGTACGGGTGGATACGGTAACGTGTTCTACCTGTCGACTAATGCGATGGGGTCTAACGTAACAGCTGCCTGGCGTGCACACAAAAAAGGCGCTCTGTTTGGCAACCCCTGTTTTACGCAAATTCACCCGACCTGTATTCCTGTATCGGGCCACTACCAGTCCAAGCTCACGCTGATGTCCGAATCACTTCGGAACGACGGGCGTGTTTGGGTTCCCAAAACGGTCGAAGACGCTGAAAAGATTCGGAAAGGCCAGCTGAAACCAACAGACCTGCCCGAGGATAAGCGCGACTACTTCCTGGAGCGTCGATACCCATCGTTCGGTAACCTCGTACCCCGTGACGTGGCTTCTCGGAACGCGAAAAATATGTGCGATGAAGGCCGTGGCGTATCGAAGACAGGGTTGGCCGTGTATCTGGATTTTGCCGATGCGATCAAGCGCGATGGCCATAAAACCATCGAGGCCAAGTATGGCAACCTCTTCGAAATGTATGAGAAAATCACCGGTGAGAACCCTTACGAAACACCGATGATGATTTATCCGGCTGTTCACTACACCATGGGCGGCTTGTGGGTCGATTATAACCTGATGACGACCATCCCCGGTCTGTATGCGTTAGGTGAAGCCAACTTCTCCGACCACGGCGCTAACCGGCTAGGTGCTTCGGCGCTGATGCAGGGGCTGGCCGACGGCTATTTCGTTATTCCGTATACCATCGGCGATTATCTGGCTACAATTGGCCCAGGTGATAAAATCCCTGTCGACGCTCCGGCTTTCAAAGAGGCTGAAAAGAAAATTCAGGACCAGATTAACCACTTCCTGTCGCTCAAAGGTAGTCGCCCAGTCGACGATTTGCATAAGGAACTTGGCCATATCATGTGGGAATACTGCGGTATGGCGCGTACGGCTGAAGGGTTGAAAATTGCTAAAGAAAAAATTCAGGCGCTACGGAAAGAGTTCTGGACAAATGCCAAAGTGCTGGGTGATGCCGATGAAATGAATCAGGCGCTCGAACAGGCTGGTCGCGTTGCCGACTTTATCGAACTGGGCGAACTGATGGTCGATGATGCGTTGAACCGGAATGAATCGTGTGGCGGGCACTTCCGCGAGGAATACCAAACCCCCGATGGTGAAGCCCTTCGCGACGACGAAAACTATGCCTACGTGGCTGCCTGGGAATATCAGGGTGAAGGTAAGCCTGAAATTCTGAATAAGGAACCACTGGTATTTGAAAACGTAAAACTGACACAGCGTAGTTATAAATAAATGCTGGGTTTATAGTATTCTGTTTACGATGGCTGATGTTCATCGTAAACAGAATGCCATAAGCCGAAAACCCATCGACAATGAAAATTACACTCAAAGTCTGGAGACAAAAAAATAGTAATACACCCGGTAAACTGGTCGAATATCAACTGGATAACGTATCGGAAGATATGTCGTTCCTGGAGATGTTCGACGTACTGAACGACTCGCTGACTCGCAAAGGTGAAGAGCCTGTTGTGTTCGATCACGACTGTCGGGAAGGAATCTGTGGTATGTGCTCGATGTACATCAATGGACGGCCCCACGGCCCACAAACAGGAGCCACTACCTGCCAGTTGCACATGCGTTCGTTCAATGATGGCGATACCATTGTGGTAGAGCCCTGGCGGGCGCGGGCTTTCCCCGTTATTAAAGACCTGATGGTAGATCGACTGGCTTTCGACCGAATCATTCAGGCTGGCGGATATGTTTCCGTCAATACGGGTTCAGCGCCTGACGCCAACGAAATCCTGATTCCGCGTAGCATTGCCGATGAAGCGATGGATGCGGCTGCCTGTATCGGTTGTGGCGCTTGCGTAGCGGCTTGTAAAAATGCGTCAGCTATGCTGTTTGTATCAGCGAAAGTATCGCAACTGGCTATTTTGCCACAAGGTAAGGCCGAACATAAAGAACGGGCCGAGCGGATGGTTGCTCAAATGGATGCCGAAGGGTTTGGAGCCTGTTCGTTTACGGGGGCTTGCTCAGTGGAGTGTCCGAAGTCTATTTCGCTTGACCATATTGCCCGGCTGAACCGCGAGTATCTAGGGGCTAAACTGACCTCTGATAACGTTCAGGGTTAATTTGATTATCGATCTCGATAAATCCGGTGCTTTCTCGATGGGGAAGGGCCGGATTTTTTTTAAGTTGTCATTTTCGTAAAAGTGAACGGAACAATGAGGCCTACTTAAAAAGCCTTTGTTTTGTCACTTGTTTGTTCAAAGAATACATGTCAAATGATCTTTTTAACCGCCGGGATGTACTGGCTTATTTTATTGTTGCCGCTATTGGTGCTTCGTTACAGTTGATTGCCGGTAGTTTATTGCAGGAGTGGTTTCAGATTAGTTACCGGGAGGCTTTGTTGATTGGGTATGTTGTCGCCTTTTTCGTGGGTTTTCTACTGACCAAATTGTTTGCGTTCAATGCCCGGAATTCGGCCCAGACCAATCGGGAGGCCATTAAGTTTACACTTGTTTCGATTATCTCCTGCCTGATTACAGTATATGTTGCCTCTTTTCTATATGATTTTTCGGTCAATAATTTTGAGCCGCTAACCGTACTGATTCCGTTTTCGGTAAAAGAAGTAAATGTGAATAAACTAGTAGCTCAGATTATTGGTATGGGGTTGAGTTTTATTAGCAATTATGTGTTGCACAAGCAGTTTACGTTTCGGAACACAGGTTTTTATGAACGGCTGAAAAGCTTATTGAATCTGTAACTAATAGCGCAGCGTTCGATAAAATGAGAATCCCCCCGATGGGTTTATCTCTTTATAGATATTATGGTTTTCTATAAAGAAATGAACCCATCGGGGGGATTCTCATTTTATTCGGTAGCTTATGCCGCAGCGCCTTCTTTGAGTCGTTCGGCGTTTTCGGCGATGCGGAGCTGCTCGATGAAATCGCCAATATCACCATCCATGACCGATGGAAGGTTATAAACCGTCATACCAATGCGGTGGTCCGTTACACGGCTCTGAGGGTAGTTGTAGGTACGAATCTTATCAGAGCGGTCGCCACTACCTACCATCGTTTTCCGTTGCGAGGCAATGGCGTCGTTGTGTTTTTGCAACTCGATCTCGTAAAGCCGTGACCGCAACACCGTCAGGGCTTTGTCGAAGTTCTTTAACTGGGAGCGCTCATCCTGGCATTGGACAACCAGCCCTGTGGGAATGTGCGTAAGTCGAACGGCTGAATAGGTCGTGTTTACCGACTGTCCACCCGCTCCCGACGAACAGAAAGTATCTTTACGGATGTCGTTCATGTTCAGTTCCACATCGACCTCTTCGGCTTCGGGCAGTACGGCTACACTAGCCGCTGACGTATGAATGCGGCCCTGTGTTTCTGTGGCTGGTACGCGCTGAACCCGGTGAACACCCGACTCGAATTTTAGCTTACCGTACACATCTTCGCCCTCGATTTCGGTCACAATTTCTTTATAACCACCCGACGTGCCTTCTGTAAAATCGACCAACGACATACGCCAGCCCATTTTTTCGCAGAAGCGCTGGTACATTCGGAACAGATCACCCGCAAAGATCGCGGCTTCATCGCCACCAGTGCCTCCCCGAATTTCAAGAATGACATTTTTGCTATCGTTGGGATCTTTCGGCATCAACATCTCCTTGAGTGTTTCCTCCATCGTTTCCCGGCGGGGTAGTAGTTCGTCCAGTTCAGCTTTCGCCAATTCGCGGAAATCTTCGTCCTTTTCCGTGGAGATGATCTGTTTGGCGTTCTCAATTTCTTCGAGCAGTTGGGTGTACGCTTTGTACTGCACGACGATTTTTTCTAAATCTTTGTACTCTTTACTCAGCTTCATGAAGCGTTTCTGGTCCGAAACTACTTCGGGCTGTACAATTTGCTGAGATACTTCATCGAAGCGTTCGCGAATGGCTTCCAGCTGTTCGAGCATAATATATACCTTTACTTGCCATCTAATTAAGAATGGCAACGAATAAGACAAATGGATAAAAAACAAAGTTACAAAAATCCGGTGGTCTGGCGTTCCGGCAGTTGGGCTTATTTTGATGGTATGCAACCAAGCCGAGTAGAGGTATGTTGTGCTAATACAATGAAAATGTAATGCTTAAGTACGTTCTGACCATGTTTCGCATCGTTGTTTTATCGGGTTTATCAATCAGTTTTTTATTGTCCTGTAATCCTGAGCGAGTGCAGTATACCAATGAGTTGAAGCAGGAAATGGCCGATTCAAAAATTAAACGGGTTACGGATGCCGACCTGGTTGAAACGATTGATAATCTGGGTGGTAAAGTAAGTGCAACCATACAAAAAGAGTTGACTACAGCGCTTCAGAAAACAACCGACCCTGCCGAACGAACCAGACTGTGTCAATTGAAAAACATGCCCCGGACCAAAGCGATTGCGGAACGCTATGTGCTGGACATCCGCTTATTAGGGCCAGCCGATATTCAGGATAAAGACATCAGTGCGAAAGAGCGCGAGATTCTGTCGGCTTATTTCTATAATGCCAAACAGAAACTAGCTCCTGTTTCAAATATTCAGAAAACGTCGGATACCTCGTTTGTGTACAACCTGGCTGTGCCTGCCGATAGCCCCATCTGCGAGTCCTGTTTTGGTAAACAGGACGTACCGTTTGCGGTGTGGCACATTGGTTTTCAGAAGCGTGAAGTAATCCGGCGAATGGGTGCCTCAATTAAAAAATAAGTATATTTACAAGAACTCATCTCCTCTTGCTATGGAAGCGGTTGCCCCTAAAATTCCGATGACGCTATTAGAGCGCGACGAAGCGCCGGAAGTCATTCGTGTTCCGGCCACCTGGGAGGAATATCTGGAACTGGCCGACGTAGTTCCTTATGCCATTGAGTACTTGTACGGTGAACTTATTTCTATGAGTCAGGCCACTGATATACACGAACAGTTGGTTGCCCAACTGATTACGTTATTTACTATTCTTCTTGATGATCAACCTGATTATCGCGTGTTGGGCAGTAATGTGAAAATCTGTGTTGAAGAAGGGAAAGCCGAGTTCAATGCTGATCTGTCAGTGATTAAAGGGCCTTCGGACTATGTGGTTCTTCCCAGTGGAAACGTGTCGAAAGTGCGTATCAAAAATCCGGAAATTGTGGTTGAGGTACTTTCCAAAAGCACCAAAGCTTACGACCAGTCGGACAAATTGGATCAGTATCGACTTATCCCCTCACTGAAACACATTCTATTCGTTAGCCAGGAAGAGTTGTTTGTTCGTATTTATTCACGCGCCGAAAAGCCTACCGAGTGGTTCGACGCCGACTATAGATTGATTGATGATGTAGTACGTCTGGGGCAGTTGGAATTACCTCTACGCACTATTTACCGCAAAACACCCCTGGCAGGTTGACCATTGGCCCACTGGATAAGCTGTTGAGCTGTCTTAACCGGATTATCTTCATCCATTTCTAGTGAATGAACATTTGCCGGGTCGCGTTGAGCCAGTGCGTGTGTATAGGCCTTGTCATAATAAGCCAGCGTTAAATCTGCCACGGTGGCATAATCTTGTCGGATAAGCGCATCAAGTGCGTCCTGTGTGGCTTTGCCGCCCAGCCGTTTTTTAATTCGCTCGGTTGCCTGCACCAACAGATTATGATCAATACCCGTATATTCAGTGACCAGTCGATGGATACGTCTGTCTTTCGGAACATCGACAAAAACGGTAGTAGCCTGTTGCATTTGCTGCCAGAGCAGTAATGGGATAAAACAACTTCCCAGACTGCGGCTTTCATCTTCCAGCCAAATACGACGCGATGTGTCTAATGTGCTTAGTTGCCTGAAAATGAGGTTTTCGAACTGCTCATTACTCGGTTGAGGATGCTGCCCGATAGCGCCATACGATGAGCCTTTGTGGTTGGCCAGAGCTTCCAGGTCAATGATTTGTTCATCCTGCCGGGCTAGTTCTTTCAGGATGTCCGTTTTACCACTCCCCGTTTTGCCACCCAGAATAAGCAGATTGAGCGGCTGACCAAACGACGACAGCACAGCATTTCGGTAAGCTTTATAGCCACCCACGAGCGTCGACGCCCTAATACCAGCTGTATCGAGCAACCAGGCAAACGAACCGCTCCGCATACCACCCCGCCAGCAATGGACCAGTACTTCTTTAGCGGCAGGATTAAGTTTTTTAGATTGTACAACGAAATCAGCCAGCTTTGGCCCTACCATCGTAAGGCCCAGCAACACGGCGGCATCTTTTCCGGCATGCTTATATTTGGTGCCTACCTGCGCCCGTTCGCCGTTATCGAACAAAGGGATACTAACTGCCCCAGGAATGTGAGCATGTTCGTACTCAGCTGGTGAGCGCACATCGATAACCGGGAGCCGTTGCGCCTTCTCTAAAAAATCGTCAACAGAAAGTTGATAAACCATGACCGGGATTTAGCTGATTTTTGGATTAAAGCTGATTCTGTTTGAAAAATTAGGAAACTGATAATGAAATCCTGAATCCTGTAAATCCAAAATCAGCTAAATCCCGGTCGTTTCGGCGATCTGATCAGAAGAAAGACAGCGACGATACATCTGGATCGTATTTTCAAGGCCATAATACAGAGCGTCGCAGATCAGCGCATGACCGATCGAAACTTCCAGCAATCCGGGAATGTGTTCGTTGAAATAACGGAGGTTTTCCAGACTTAAATCGTGCCCCGCATTGAGGCCCAGTCCCAGTTCATTGGCTCGTTGAGCAGCTTTAATAAAAGGAGCAATGGCTGCTTCCCGATTTTCGGCGTAGTGGGCCGCATACGGTTCAGTATACAATTCAATTCGGTCTGTACCAACGGCTTTGGCCCCTTCGACCATGCGCTCGTCAGCATCCACAAAAATGGAGACACGAATGTTATCTTCTTTAAAAATGGCGATTAATTGGCGAAGGTGGTCGGCATAGCGGATGGTGTCCCAGCCTGCGTTTGATGTGATCGCATCCGGCGCATCGGGTACAAGCGTTACCTGATGGGGTTTTACACGTTTGACTAACTCGACAAAACGGCCGTCGGGATTCCCTTCGATGTTAAATTCAGTCGTCACCACCTCTTTCAGATCCAGCACATCCTGATATCGTATATGTCGTTCGTCGGGCCGAGGATGAACGGTAATGCCCTGGCCCCCAAAGCGTTCGCAATCGAGAGCAACCTGAACCAGATCTGGGTTATTGCCTCCACGGGCATTCCGCAGCGTAGCTATTTTGTTGATATTGACGGATAAGCGAGTCATATTTAGTAAAGAGCGAAAGAGTGAATGAGCGAAAGAGCGAAATCGGTCTGCCGAAGCGGAGCGAAATACGAATTACAAATTTGTAACTTTGCCAATCAAGTGAAGGTTCAGTTCAGCATGTTCGCTCTTTCACTCATTCACTCTTTCGCTCTTTAATTATGTCGCTGAAACAACAAATTGACGCCGATATTAAGCAGGCCATGCTGGCCAAGGATCAGGATAAACTTCGTGCGTTGCGGGCCGTAAAGTCAATGATTTTGCTCGAAGAAACCAAAGAAGGCCAAACCGGAGGTCTTAAACCCGAAGAAGAAACCCGCATTTTAACGAAGGCCGTAAAACAGCGTAAGGATTCCGCCGATATTTACCGGCAGCAAAATCGCGCTGATCTGCTGGCCGTTGAAGAAGCCGAAATTGCCGTTATCGAGCATTATCTGCCCAAACAATTGTCGGAAGATGAGTTGAAAGAAAAGCTTCAGGCAATCATGGCTCGCGTAGGAGCATCGGCCCCGTCGGATATGGGTAAAGTGATGGGCGTAGCGACCAAAGAGCTTGCCGGTCAGGCTGATGGGAAAGCCATTTCGGCCATGGTGAAGCAACTTCTTTCTTAAAGAGCGAAAGAGCGAGAGAGTGAATGAGCGAATTAATCGCGCAGACTTTTTCGCTCTTTCGCCATTCACTCTTTCGCTCTTTGAACTCGCTCGACTTATTCATGTTTATCCCCCTTGCCTGGGGGGCTTTTAATGGGTACCGCAAAGGGTTGCTGGTCGAAATTGTGGCCATCATAGCCTTTGTGGTAGCTATGATTGTTGGGCTTAAATTTCTGGCATTCGGTATTGACCTGCTGAGTCCATACATCAGCCGCGAACTCGCCCGAAAAGTACTGCCCTTGCTGGGCTTCTCGGTTATATTCTTTCCGACGGTATTGATGGTCAATCAGTTGGGCCTCGCGCTTCGTCGCTCACTGAAATACACCTTACTCGGCACATTCGACAGCGTAGCCGGAGCAACCATAGGGCTTTTTACCTGGGTGTTTGGAATTAGTGTTATCCTTTGGTTGTTCAGCTATATGAACGTCGTCATACCCCCGCGTTATACCGAAAACGCCTTTCTATATCCCTATGTACGGCCCATTGCCCCCAAAGTGATGTACAAAGCCGCTGTCTGGGTACCCAAAGGCCTGGAAGCCGGGAAAAAATGGCGAGCTGAAAACATAAAGAGTGAAAGAGCGAAAGAGTGAAAGAGTGGTTATTCTGCTCCGCTCTTTCACTCTTTCACTCTTTCGCTCTTTCACTCTTTGAAAAATGCAGGACATCCGCAAACTAACAACGATTCAACTTAAGGACTGGCTGACACAACACGGTGAGCAGGGATTTCGGGCCAAACAGATTCAGGAATGGCTTTGGAAGAAATCGGTATTGTCGTTTGATCAAATGACAAACCTGTCGCTACCGATGCGGGAGTTGCTGAAAACGCACTTTGAAATCCGGCCGCTTACGGTCGATCAGGAGCAACGTAGCAGCGACGGTACAATTAAGTCATCGTTTCGGTTGTTCGATGGCAATCTGGTTGAGGGTGTACTGATTCCGGCTCTTCGCAACGATGACGTGGACCGGATGACAGCCTGCGTATCGAGTCAGGTAGGGTGTTCGCTGACGTGTAAGTTCTGCGCAACGGGTTATATGGATCGCAAACGCAATCTGGATGCGGCCGAAATCTACGACCAGGTGGTGGCGATTGACCGACAGGCCAAAGAGAACTATGATGTTCCGCTTTCGAACATCGTGTATATGGGTATGGGCGAACCATTGCTCAACTACAAAAACGTACTGGAATCGGTTGATCGCATTACATCGCCTGACGGTCTGGGCATGTCGCCCAAACGAATTACGGTATCGACGGCTGGGATTGCCAAAATGATTCGACAACTGGGCGATGATGCAGTAAAGTTCAATCTGGCGCTCTCATTACACGCGGCTAATGATCAGAAGCGAGACCAGATTATGCCCATTAATGAAAGCAACACCTTACAGGCTTTGGGCGATGCATTGAGTTATTTCTACAAAAAAACCGGCACCCGTATCACATTCGAATACATCCTCTTCTATAACTTCAACGATACAATTCAGGATGCAACCGAGCTTTGGAAGTTCACGAAACGAGTGCCTGCCAAAGTGAACATCATTGAATACAACCCAATTGCCGAAGCCAATTTCAAAAATACGGACCCAAAAACGCTGGATAAGTTTGCTGGCTTTTTGGATACCAAAGGCGTAACGGTCAATGTCCGCCGAAGCCGGGGGAAAGATATTGATGCCGCCTGCGGCCAATTGGCCGGTAAAAAGTAGAGACGCGATACTTCGCGTCTCATGACCGGATGGTTTGTTGGTTTGTGGAGTGATTTACTGTTGAGTTGGATAGACTGGCCGACACACATGAGACTTCATATACGGCGTCTCTACTTAACAATTTGTTAACATTGCTCTGGACAGTTTGACGTACTTTTGTGGCAATCATTGGCTTACGGACCCACTGTTAGCCTACTTACTGAAGATACTCCATTTATGTTTGGATTAGAAACGGATGTTTTTATCCTCCTTTTTATCAGCTTATTTGCTGCTTGTGCCTTCGAATTTGTCAATGGTTTCCACGATACTGCCAACGCCGTTGCTACGGTTATTTACACCAATTCCCTAAAACCGACCGTTGCGGTCGTGTGGTCCGGGATTTGCAATTTCACGGGTGTGTTGCTGGGCGGTATTGGTGTAGCGATGGGTATTGTTAACCTGTTGCCCGTCGAGTTGCTGGTCGATCAGAATGTGTATCATAGTGTGGCTATGGTACTGGCGCTGCTGCTGAGTGCTATTATCTGGAACCTTGGGACCTGGTATTTTGGTATTCCCAGTTCCAGCTCGCATACGCTGATTGGCTCAATTCTGGGTGTTGGCTTAGCGTTTTCTACGCTCCCTGAAAATAAAACCGGTGCTGCTGTCAACTGGGATAAAGCGATCGAGACGGGCGAAGCGCTGCTGCTTTCTCCATTACTCGGTTTCAGTTTGGCTATTGTGCTGATGTTCGTTTTGCGCCGATCTGTGTCGCAGGATGTTAAAGATCAGCTTTTTAAAGAGCCAAAGAAAAATACCGAACCACCTTCCTGGATTCGAGGTGTCCTGATTCTGACGTGTTCGCTGGTGAGTTTCTTTCACGGTAGCAACGATGGTCAGAAAGGCGTAGGCTTGATTATGCTGATTCTGATTGGCATTGTACCTTATCATTTTGCCATAAAATCGGAGCTTGATCCACGGCTGATGCAAACCAATATCACCGGCATTGAGCAGACAATTGCTACCCTGGATTCCAGCCAGCTTTCGCCTGCCAACCGTGAACGGCTGGTTGAAACCCGGTCGGAATTGGCTGAGCTGAGCAAGCTCATCAATGGACCGTTGGTCGATAATAAGATTCCGAATGAAAAGCGGCTGGACGTACGGAAAGACTTATTGCTGATTAATAGCAACATGAAAAAGATTACCGCCGACGAAGGAGCTAACGTCAGCGCGGCTCAGATGTCGGTACTGAACAAGAGTTTGGGCGAGGAAAGTGGATTGCGTCGGTTTACAGACTATGCGCCTTTCTGGGTTATTCTGATGATTGCCTTGTCGCTGGGTTTAGGAACGATGATCGGCTGGCGACGGATTGTGGTGACGGTAGGGGAGAAAATCGGTAAACAACACCTGACCTATGCGCAGGGGGCTTCGGCCGAATTAGTGGCCGCCAGTATGATCGGATTTGCTTCCTGGCTGAAACTCCCGGTTAGTACTACCCATGTGCTGTCGTCGGGGATTGCCGGGAGCATGGTGGCCAGCAAAGGGGTTAAAAACTTACAGGCCGATACCATCCGGAATATTGCGCTGGCCTGGGTACTTACGCTGCCTGTGTCGGTTCTGCTATCTTTTTCATTATATATTTTCTTCCGCTGGTTGCTGTAACTGTAACGTGGGCGGAAGCCCGCGAGTAATTCTTTTAACTCGCGGGCTTCCGCCCACGTTACAGTTACAGTTCTTTAATTGCGATGTTGCGAAAGCGGTGAGCAGCACCGGGTTTCCAGGAACCCGCCATGTTAAACGCTTCGGCGGCTGCCGAATACACCGCAGACCAGTGCGATTGCAGGCCAATCATGCCTGTTGTAGCGTCGGCAATAAAATCATTTTTGGGTTCGGTCACATCCCACATAAGCTCGTCGTTGACCCACAATCGAATGCGGGGAATGGCACCCTCCATTCGAATACGAAACGAGTTCCAGCCACCTGCTTTCCAGACTCTACTAATGTTGGTAGCCTGAGCCCCTTTGCTGACGCTCATTCGTTCGCCCAACAGATCGCCCAGTCCGCCGGGAGTCGCCAGTTCAACCTGATAGGCCATGCCACTTTCCGTTGACCGAAGGAAGATACCACCATTGCAGAACGAATCAATTTTGGCTTCCAGATACAGTTCATAGTTGCCATACTTTTTGTCGGTCAGCAAGATACCACCCTGGCCATATGGATATTGTTTGAGGGTGATAACCCCATTTTCGACGTAAAAATTACCCGTTGTGCCCTGATGCGATGTCCGACTGGTATGCCATCCTTTCAGATCTTTCCCGTTGAAAATAGGGGTGAAGCCAGCCGGGACTTTTCCGATCTGGGCGTGTGCCAGACAAACGGCCAATGAGAGGCAGAGAATGAGCGTTATTGTTTGCAAGCGCATGATGAACGTGAGATTATTGCTTTGCTTCCATGACAACCCGGAAACCAACATCCCAGCCATTACCGGGGCCGGCAGCGTGGGTCATATAGGTAGCATTTTTTACATCACCGACAAATGAGGCTCCTTTCAGAACGTGTTGCGTACCTGAACGCGTAGGGGTTGGATCGGCAAAGGTTTTTCCATTGTAGTAGTCCTGTACCCATTCCCAAACGTTACCTAGTGTATCGTATAAACCCCAGGCGTTGGGCGTTTTCTGGCCTACTTTAGCCGTCGTGGGTGAACCCATCTGCGCTGATGCCCAGATTGCTTTCCAGGAGATGTCGTCATCAGCTCCAGCACGGGCGGCATATTCCCATTCGAATTCGGTGGGTAATCGGTAGTGGTGCTCTTTGTCGAGCGCGTTTAGTTTGGTGAGAAATTTTTGCGTATCCTGCCAGCTAACCTGTTCCACTGGATGCTGATCGGCATCGTCTTTGACGCGATCGCCCTGGAATGTGGATGGATTCGTTCCCATAACACGCTTCCACTGCCCCTGCGTTACTTCAAATTTGCCGATGTAGAACGGCTTACTGATCTTGACGTCAAATCCTGGCCGGGCGTCTTGTTTAACTAGATTCTCGGCAAGCTGATAGTCGGCCTTCGTCCATTGAACCCCGCTTTTTTTAGCCGTTTCCTCTGATTGGGGCGGACTGGGATAAGGTGGCTGAAATCGACCAACGACCATGCTCCCCGGCTGGATGCGCACGAAATCCATGCCGATAGTATTGGTAAAGGTAGTGGGTTGAGCGGCCAGCCGAGCCGTAAGGCCAATAAGGATGCCACTGATAATGAGTATCTTCATAGTAATCTGTGACGATGGTTATTTCGTTTCGGGTTTGCTCCAGTTTGTCCGCTCGGCCCGGCCCAACTTAAATATTTCCAACTCCTGCTGAGTCATACCGCCGGCAATGACGGGCGTTGTGGCACGTACCTCGGCCACTTCTTTGGGTGTTACCACAGAGGCTTTATTCCCCAGTTTACCGCTATTCCGAATATAACTTAGCACCGATGCAATCCATTTATCGTCGTTGCTACCCATCGATGGCATTATATCCCGGTAGGTCTTGCCATCCAGCGGCCCTTTCATACCATTGAGCAATAATTGGATAACCAGCGTTTTGTCGCCTTTTACCCGTGGTGAACCCACCAGTGGAGGGGCTGGCATCTGGGTACTTCCGGCTACTACGATGCCTTTACCGTCGGGACCGTGACAGGTGGCACATAGTTGCTTGAAAATAGTAGCGCCATTTGTGACCAGCGCCCGGTCGGCAGGGCTTAGGTTGCGGGTACGCTCCTGTTCGGCCAGCAGCATTTTCTGTGCTTCTGTAAAGGTCTTGTACGAGAACTGCATCAGTTCGTTCTGAGGGTTATCGGCCAGGAGTTGGGTCACCAGCGCCTTTGTACGAGGAGTCGAATGGCTCCGAAGCGACAGAGCCAGTTGGATACGAACGTCGGGGCTTGGGTCGCTGGTCATGGCGGCCAGTTTTTCAATCACCTCTGGGTCTTTCTTCGTCAAATAAACTTCACTGACCCAAACGGCTGCTTTACGAACCTGCGCGTCGGTATCCGTCAATGCTTTGAACAGCGTAGGCTTGTCGATGGCTTCGAGTCCTTCAAGAGTCCAGAGGGCGTGGATGCGGGCCAGGGCGCTTGGGTCCTTAGCTAAGAATGCCTTCTGTCCGGTGGCGATTTGTTGTAACGCTGGCACAACCGATTGATCATTTCTGACAACCAGAAGCAGTTGGGCGTTATCGCGCCACCAGCCGTTTGGATGATCCAGATAGGTTACCAGTTTACTACTTGGCTCATCGAGTAGAGTAGGCTTTTGGGTGTCGCGTTTGAAGTCGTCATGGACTATGCGATAAATTCGGCCCATCCCCCGATTTTTATAAAGCCCTTTATCCTGAATGACTTTGCCCAGATACGAACCCGGCTTGGTCCACTCGCTTTCCTGGATAATGCCGTGATACATATCCACTATGTAGAAGCAACCATCGGGACCCGTGTAGGTGTTGATGGGTCGGAAATTCATATCGGCCGATGCCAGCCAGTCTTTCTGTTTATAGGCGTCTTCGATATAGATTTTGCCGTTGCGGTTAACAACTTTTCCTCGCTTGATGATCCGGCCGACAGGTTCCGGAATGAAGTAATCGCCCTGCATATCGGTGGGCAGTCGGTCGCCCCGGAAAATGGATTGCCCGCAACCGGCCGTGTATTTGTTCAGCGTATTATCTTCTTTTCGGAGGGCTTCCCGACCACCCTGGGCATCCACATTCCCAATAATAGGCCAGGGTTTGGTGAAATCTTCGGTATATTGATCGGCAAAGTTTAATGCCCCATACGCCGGGTTTTGCTGAATCTGTACAGCTGGTAGCCCTGGTCCGGCTTCGGAATAAAACAGGCGACCGTAATTGTCCGTCGTCATACCCCACTGGCCAATCATGTTGTCGACCAGCGTATCGGCAATGAGTTTTCCGGCTTTGTATTTGTACCGGAGGTTGTCGCGGGTGGGATAAATCCAGTTGTCCAGATTCCAGATCAGGCCACCATTCTGATGCTCCAGATTCCGGGAGTCGATGACGTCGTTTCGGAAAACGATTTTTTTCTCGTCGGCTTTCCCATCACCATTTGTATCCCGATAACTCCAGATGTGCTGAATATTGGTAATACCGACCAGCAATTGATCACCTACAGGCAGGATGGTCCTGGGTAAAACAAGACTATCGATGAAAACGGTCGACTTATCCATTTTCCCATCGCCATCTGTATCCTCCAACCGTTTGATCCGACTGGTAGGTGCATATTCACCTGTGCCATTGGCGTCTTTCATGTAGGTGTTCATTTCGGCTACATACATGCGTCCGTTACCATCCCAGGCAATTGCGACGGGCTCTTGAACCATAGGCTCACTGGCGACCAGTTCGACATGAAATCCTGGGGGTAGCTGAATTTTTGCCATACTCGCTTCGGGCGATAGCGGTTCAATAGGCGGGTTGGTATCCAGCACAACTCTGGTAAAATCGCTTTTAGAAGTGGTTGTAGATGTTTTATTACAACCAAATGCGATGATAATGAGCGAAACAAAAAGAGCTGGTAATAGGAACGATTTCATAGTTAGGTCGGGGTAATATGGACATCTTGTCCGAGGTATTATTAAGCTAAGTTGTACTCAACTATGCAGACAGGATGTCTGTCCGCGTAACTTAGCGTTGTTCCTGGGCCCATTCAGGGGCATCCTGTTCAATGGCATGGCGGACTCGGGCCACAAGATCATCGACGGTATCTTCCGGGCTGTAGGGAAGGGGCGGTTTAAATTGGACGGTCAACAAGGTATTTCGTTTTTTAAAACGTAGCCCCTTCTTGTCGAATGCCCGACGAAAACCATTGATAACAACGGGTATTACGATAGGCTCATTGTTTTTGATCAGGTGGCCGGTGCCTTTGCGAATGGGCGCGTAGGGCGTTGTGGTACCCTGCGGAAAGCTAACCACCCAGCCGTGAGCCAGCGCATTCGCGATTTTATCATTGGCAGAGGTATCTACGCTCCGTTGAACTTCTCGCCCTTCTGCCCGCCAGGAACGTTCGATGGTTAAGGCACCAATAGCCGAAAAAACACGCGGAACGAAGCCCTTCTTCATGGTTTCTGATGCGGCTACATAATACTGGCGCGCTCTGGGGCCAAACAGATACATGGGCGGAACGATGGTATTCTGAAACCCCCATTTTACAGCACAGAAAATATGAAAGAACGCGATGACATCGGCGAAGTAGGTCTGATGGTTGGAAAGAAACAGGACGTTATTGATGGGCAGATTTTCCAGATTTTCGGTGCCTTCAATCTGTATGCGGTTCACTACGGTATAACGGGCATAGGTTAGCCAGCCTACAATGCAAATAAGTATTCGCCTGAGCAGAAGCGAACTGCCAAACGGATCGCAGTCAAATAGCCCAAGAATATCCAACGGCATCAGAAACTTCGGTAGGTAGCTGAATTTAGTTGGCTTGACGTATTTCATTTCGGTAATAGGGTCATAGGTAACGAGTAAAGTTAAAAGGATGCTGCAATGTTTTCAAGAAAAAATACAACGCCCTGATTAGCAGTATACCACTAACGTCATGAATCATTAAAATCGCTGACAATAAATTTTTTTTGCATGGGATTAATCCTTTTCAGTTTACGGCTCTCTAACCCATGAAAGTACTTAAAAAACAACCACTGCCTATAGCCGACGCTCTACACAATCAACTTCAGGTTTATCCATTTTTACTTACATTTTTTTCCCTTCAGAACCATGAAACGAATTGTGCTTGCCGGTGTCATTGCCCTCTTAACCCTCATTGTTATCCCATCTTCTTTTGCTCAGGTTCAGGTCGGAATTCGGGGCGGTGCTAACTGGGGGTTTGCTTCTAAACCCGATTTTATGGGTAGTTTACTGCCCGATTTATACCCCACTGTTGGCCCTACTGGCGCTATCTTTCTGGATATTCCGCTGAGTGATCGCGTATCGTTTCGGCCCGAGTTTGCCTATGTTCAGAAAGGGGTAGCCATCAAAGAAGGGGTAGATTTAAATCTGGGCGGATTTAATCTGCCGATTGGGGCCACCATCGCCTACCAGTCGCAACACCTGGAGATTCCGCTGCTGGCAAAAATCAACCTGACCGATGGTGCAGTTCAGCCCTACCTGATTGTTGGTCCTTCGGTAAGTTACGCTGTTGACGGGCGAATTCGTACACGAGCTTCTGCCTTATTTACGACGCAACCCTACGATATCGATGTTAACTATGGCGGTTCACTCAGCCGCTGGGACGTCGGCGCAGTGGGTGGCCTAGGGCTGGCGATGGATGCGGGTCCCGGAAAGTTCTTCTTCGAAGGCCGCTACACGCAGGGATTTACCCGTCAGATACAGGTTCCCGTTGTCAATCTCAACGTACGTAACCGTGGCGTCGCGGTTTCGCTCGGATACTCATTCCCGATTGGTTATTAACCAGTCCACCATTCACCATCCCACCCACTATACGAATTTGTTGAATCAACCTGAATCAGTAAAGGCGGAGCTAATCAGCTTCGCCTTTCTTATTTTGGTGGAATATCTGATTAAAATCAGGCAATTTTCCATTCGCTAAGTAGGATTGCCTGCTAAGATTGTGTTAATTTTACTGTCTATTTTTTCACTGAGCCGCTCGCACGGCCATTGTTGTTCTGGCGACACCTTATTTATGGCAAGATTCACAGATTTTGTTCGTTCAAACGCAACTGAACCGCACCGTATTCGTACCCGACAAATTCTTAAAGCGCATCCTGAAATCAAACAGTTAATCGGTCAGAAAAACCCTGCCACGTTCTGGGTTATTCTGGGCTGTGTAAGCATGATGGTGGGCATGGCCTGGCTGGTACGCGATCAGTCATGGTGGATTGTTGTGGCGGCTGCCTGGTTTATTGGCGCGTTTCCGGCGCACACCTTATTCGTTTGTATTCACGAAGCGGCCCACAATTTAATTTTCCGCAAACCAGGGGCCAATGCCTGGGCGGCTATTTTCGCGAACCTGCCGACGGTATTACCAACGGCTTTGTCGTTCAAGAATTTTCACATTAAACACCATGCCTTTCAGGGTGTACACGAACTGGATGCCGATCTGCCCGATTGGTACGAAGCGAAACTCATCAACAATTACTCCATTGGTAAAGCGCTTTGGCTACTTTTCTTTCCGATTTTCCAGGCCATTCGTACGCTTCGGATGCACGAGCTCGCGGTGATCGATAAATGGGTAGCGGCCAATATTATCGTACAGATAGCGTTCGATGCTGTAATTGTCTTCTTCTTTGGCTGGAAAGCACTGGCTTTTCTGCTGCTTTGTTTGTTCTTCTCGGTTGGGCTACACCCACTGGGCGCCCGCTGGATTCAGGAGCATTACCTGACGCTCGATCCTGAGCAGGAAACCTACAGTTACTACGGCCAATTGAACGGCTTGAACCTGAACGTTGGCTTCCATAACGAGCACCACGATTTTCCGTCTATCCCCTGGAATAGACTGCCTGAGATCAAAAAGTCAGCTCCTGAGTATTACGATACGCTGAAATACCATACGTCGTACGTTCGGTTGTTCTTCCGTTTCCTGTTCGATCAGGAGATTTCGCTTTACTCCCGGATTGTGCGTAAAGAACGCGGTCGTGTTACGGTTGCCGATCAATCGAAACCGGATTTGGAACTGATCGAGTCACAAGCGTTGAACAGACCCGCTAAAACGGCTGCCTGATCCTAGTGTTTGTTTGACCTGGGCAGGCGTTCAATGAACCAACTTGTTTGCCTATTTTAGATAAGTTGAAAAATGGGTTCCAGGCAAATGGTTTAACAGGCTTATCTTCAATAAAAAAAGTCCTCGCTACCAAAGCGAGGACTTTTTTTATTGAAGCCTAATCAGTGCTATTGCGCTTCGGCCCGCCAGGTGTTGTTCTTGGGATTGATGTCCGGTAGTTTTTCGTCGGGGTCAATCACAACGGTTTTGATGGGCGATGTCGAGTTGTATTTAAGCGTCCAGGAACCACCGCGTTGCCAGACTTCGATTGGTAAATTGACTCGACCTTTTTTGCCATTACTTTCGGTCACCTCGATCGTTGCGGGCATCGCCATTTTGTCAAGGTTTTCGATGGTAATCAACGAGCCTTTATCCGCGCTGCCATCCACATATTTTACGTCTTTAACACTCTGATCGAGCCGCCAGGTTTCGTAGAAAAAGCCGCGCCAGAACCAACCCAGATCTTCACCGGCACCGTCTTCGATACTGCGGAAGAAATCATAGGGAGTTGGGTGTTTGAACGCCCAGCGCTGCACGTAATTTTTGAAGGCAAAATCAAAACGGTCGGGGCCAAGAATGACATCGCGCAGGAGTTTCAGGCCGATACCCGGCTTGTAGTAAGCCAAAATGCCTAACGCTCTGGGCTGCTGAACATCGGGGATGGTCATAATCGGTTCAGTTGGGAAGGCCAGTGCGGGAGCCAGGTCATGCATGGTGCCCCGTTCGCGGTTGTACTCGCCCTTGTTGAAGTTGGCCGTCGACAGCCCGTTGATAAAAGTATTGAAGCCTTCGTCCATCCAGGGGAATTTTCGTTCGTTATTACCCACAATCATCGGGAACCAGTTATGCCCAAATTCGTGGTCGGTAACGCCCCAGAGCGCGTCTTTCTTATCGCGGTGGTCGCAGAAGATGATGCCCGGATACTCCATTCCACCTACAATACCGGCTACGTTTGTAGCGACGGGGTAGCTGAACTCATAAAGGTATTTTGAGTAAAACTCAACGCAGCCTTTTACATATTCGGTCGAGCGGTTCCACGAATCATTGGTCGCACTTTCGTTGGGGTAAACCGATTGGGCGAGAGCGGTTTTACCACTGGGGAGATTAATTCTGGCAGCATCCCAGACAAACGCGCGTGACGAAGCCCAGGCTACGTCGCGGCTATTTTCACACCGAAATTTCCAGGTAAGTGTACCCGATTTTTTCGGGCGGGAGTTAGCGTTTGTTACTTCATCTTTTCCACGGATAATTACGGTCTGGTCACTTTTGCGAGCCTGTTCCAGTCGTTTTTGCTGTTCGGCCGTCAGCACTTCGTTTGGATTCAGTAGTTCGCCGGAACCAACTACGATATGATCCCAGGGAGCGGTAATGCTGTATTCATAATCGCCATAATCGAGGTAGAACTCACCAGCGCCTAAGTAAGGGAGTACGTTCCAGCCTTCAATGTCATCGTAAACGCACATGCGCGGGTACCACTGAGCGATTTCATAGATGATCCCATCTTTCCGCTTGAGTTGCCCCATCCGGTCCGAACCGTATTCCGGAATTTTAAAAGAGTAGGCAATTTTTACTTTTATAACGTCACCTTTGGGTTTTACAGACTCGGCCAGGCGAACCTGCATGCGGGTATCTGTAATGACATAAGGAACGGTCGAAAACTTGCCTTTGCCCTGATCGACGCTTACACTGGAGATCGTTAACCCACCTGCAAACCCCTGGTTGCCAAATCTTCCCCCCGAAACAGGGGTCGTTTTAGCGGCTCGTGAGGTGTCGCTGAACGCATTCTGGTCCAGCTGGAGCCACAAATACCGTCATGACTCTGGCGAGTTGTTTTTATACGTGATCGTTACTTCGCCCGTAATGGAATTCTGCTGATCATCGAGTGTAACATTAATCTGGTAATCTGAGCGATTTTGCCAGTAGTTGGGTCCAGGAGCACCACTTCCGGTTCGATAATCGTTGCCCGGCTGCATGTTGAACAACGGATGAAATAGAGCCAGTGGGTCATATTTGGAACCCGGTGTGGAGGTTGACGAAGGAGACGTTTGGGCGAAGGAAGAGACACATAATGCCCAAATACCTGCCCAAAGAGCGATTTTTCTCATGAAATTCAGATGCGTAACTCGATTAATTGAGTAAACTTACTTTTCGATTGGCAGATGTTGATTACAAAAGCTGAACCAACTTTCTGATTCATATTCTCTTACAAATAACGCTATAAAGCCTTACAATTAGCTACTATTATACGGGAAGCCCCCAGTTGATGCCATGATGGACAAGTAAAAATAAGAATAGGCCCAGCCAGAGCACATCAACAAAATGCCAATACAAAGCAATGAGTTTGAGCTTGAGCCGATTGGGTGGGTTTACACTGTAGACAAAGGCATCGACATAAGGTCGTCGGAGTAAGGCTTCCCACAGGACTATCCCCAGTAGGATCAGGCCAACCAGGATATGCAGCAAATGCAGCCCGGAGATAATGTAGATGAAGCTACCGGCAGGGTTGCCTTCCAGGTGAATGCCGGCCCTGAACAGATCGCGCCAGCCCCAGCCCTGGAGGAGAATAAACAGAATACCAAGCCCGAGTGTAGTGGCCAGATTGGTACGGTAACTTCCAAATCGTTCATGCCAGAAAGCCTGTTTGGCATTGTTAAGTGTTAAACTGCTCAGTAGGATAACACCGGTACTAACCAAAAAGACGAGGGGTAGTTTTACGGTAGCCCAGTCTGATGCGGTTTGACGAACGATATAGGTAATCAGCAACATGGTAAAAAGCATCGTACTGCTGGCGATGCCCAGCCAGACCATAAAACGAGATGGTTCACGCCGTTTGGTCACGAAGTTGCTCATAGTAACAGAGGTTGTTAATCGGGACTCGTTAATGGAATAACGATTGGAAGGGATTTATAATTTCCCTAACCAAACGCTGTATGCCTGAAATTGGTTTGGCGTGGTAATGGGCGCGTTAAAGATGCCGTATACGGTTGATCCAGAGCCGCTCATGCTCGCATAAACAGCCCCTTCCTCATACAGTTGTTGTTTAATGTCGGCTAAACGTGGATACCTGGGAAATAGGCTGTCTTCGAAATCGTTATGAATGGTATTGCGCCAGTTATCGATTGGCGCCTGTAACTGTTCGAACAACGACAGTTCGGGTTGATGTGGTCGAACTCCTGCATACGCTTCGGCCGTTGAGATAGCCAGATTGGGGTAAACGAGCAGGATGTAATACCCTGTCAGATCAACCGAAATCTCTGAGAAAACATCACCTTTCTCCAGGCAATACAGGGGGCGATTCTGAACAAAAAAGGCACAGTCACTTCCCAACGTCCGGGCATAATCCTCCAACTGGGCGATGCCTAAGCCGAGGGCAAACTGGTCATTCAGCAATTTCAGTGTGAAGGCTGCATCGGCCGAGCCCCCACCTAAACCCGCTCCAATAGGCACAATCTTATGTAAATGCATGGACACAGGAGGTAGGTCGAAATCGGCTTTCAGTAGGTTATAGGCCCGAACGCACAGATTAGTTTGGCCATCACCCGGAATAGGCAGGCCACTGCTGCTGAATCTAAAATCGGTAGCTGGAATAGTTTCCAGTATGTCCCCCCAGGTTACGGGATAAAAACAGGATTGTAGATTATGATAGCCATCCGGTCGTTTTTCGGTGATCCGAAGGCCAATGTTGATTTTACAGGTTGGAAACGCAATCAAATGAAGGATGAATTAAAGCTTTTACACGATGATGTAAAAATAGGATGCTATAGTTCATCATTTACTTGATGGAGACAACTTTAAATTCGGTTCGGCGATTTCGCTGGTGTTCGGCTTCGGTACAGATCACACCGTCGGTGCAGTTATTGACTAACTGCGATTCGCCCATGCCCAGGGTGGCCATTCGCCGACGGCTAATGCCTTTTGAAACCAGGTAATCTGCAACCTGTTTGGCTCGTTCCAGCGACAGAGCTTTATTTCGCTCCGCATCGCCCCGGCTGTCGGTATGCGACCGGATTTCGATGATCAGCGACGGGTATTTGCGCATGGTAGCCACAACTTTATCCAGTTCGCGCATGGCAGCAGGACGAAGGCTGAACTGATCGAGATCGTAATAAATATTATCAATCGTAACCACATCGCCCACACTCAGCATTTTCAGGTCAGCCGACAGTTCCTTGGGCTTTGCCTTGGGGGCTATCTTTTTGATTTTACTGGTATTGGTGCCAAAGGATGGCTTTGAGGCAATCAACGTATAATCGCAGCCCTCGTTAATGTCGAACGAGTAATGGCCGTCGGCCCCGGTTATGTATTCTTTTATCGAATTATCACATTCGTTTCGAAGGCGTACTTTCACCCCTGCGAGCGGCTTGCGGTTATTGTCGCCCAAAACGGTCCCCTGAATGCGTGATCGGGTAAGGGCAGGGGCCGGTGTCGATTGCGCTTCTGAAATGGTATCGATCGGAACGGTTGGCTTCAGTAAACCGATTTCCAGTCGGCTGGGCTGATCATCGACTAATGAACGAGTTGTGAAACCAACGGTGCTGTTGATATACCCATCGCGGCTGGCTTTGAAGGTAAATGTATTACTTCCGGGAAGGCAAATGCGAACGAGGCCGTTCTGGTCACTTAGCAGGGTTTGGTCGGGTTGCCCATCTGCATTGGACTTCACCAGCACACTGACGCTGTCTAAAGGCTGGTCAGTAAAGGTATCGTATAACCGGATGGTCAGGTCGCGGCATCCATACAGAGAGCTTTCGCGGACAAACCGATAAATGTCGTCACTACCATCGCGTCGGTTTGTACTGAAATAACCCGCCTTCCGATTAGCGTCGGTGATGAGGCCAAAATCGTCCTGTGGCGAATTGATGGGTGCATCCAGATGTTCAATCGACTGGACGGTTATTCCATTGGTTAAGGTAGCATAATAAATATCCAGTCCACCCAAACCCTTTCGGCCGTCGGAAGCAAAGTAGAGGTTACCAGCATCATCGGCAAACGGAAATAATTCGTTTCCTTTCGAGTTAATGGTACTGCCCAGATTGACAGGCCGACTCCATTTTCCGTTCTGGAAGCGCGTTACATACAGGTCGGTTCCGCCAAAACCACCGGGCATATCCGAAGAGAAATAGAGCAGTTCGTCGCTCTTATTCAGGGTCGGATGCCCCACCGAGTATTCATCACTATTGAACGGCAGTTCGACAATGTCAGTCCAGGCGCCATTTTCCTGAACAGCCGTGTACAGTTTTAACTTATTGACCCCCTCCGAACTCTTACTGGCCCGACCGTTATTGTAATTGTTACGGGTAAAAATGATCTGTGAGCCGTCGTGCGAGAACGTGGCTGGCCCTTCATGGTATTTGGTGTTCAGTGTCTGGCTGAAGCGTTTGGAAACATTCTGTGAACTCGCATTGGCTGCGTAGCCCAGCCCTTCTGAAATGTTGATGCCCTGGCCAAAATTGGGTATAGTCGGCGAATCATTCGGTGTTTGACGGCTGTAGCTTCCGGCGGAGCGGTCATCTCGGGCAGGTGTAGTGACAGGGCGGCTGGTAGTGCCGTCGGCATTGAGAATGCTGCTCACCTTCAGGTTATTCCGATTGGGTAAATAAAAGAGATCCAGGTAGCCTGCTCCACCACCACTGCCTGTGGTTTCGATGGCAGACCCTCCCTTTTTACCGGCCACATAGACGAGGCCATCCTGGTAATAGGCCGGGCTGAACTCTTCTCCCGATGTGTTGAAATCCAGAAACTCCAGTCGGTACTTAACTGGCTCTTTACGAGGACTTGCCGAAGAACTGCCTGCCGTCGAAGCCGTTATAGCTGCGCGGGGTGGTTGTTTGTCTTTGAGTTGTTCATAGCGCTCAAACATTTTCTGCCCTTCCTGGAACTTACCATTACCGACCAGCGTCTGGGCAAAAAGCAGAAGTAATTGGGGGTTAGGCTCAGGGTTAGCGGTTAAGGCTTCCCGGTAAAAGCGCTCAGCTTTTGCGCCATCACCAACCTGGCGGTAGGCAGAAGCCAGCTGGCTTTGTACAGTTATTTTTTGCGTGGGCGTGAGCTGATCGGCCTGCTCGTTCAAGAGCTGCGAGTAGGCTTCAATAGCTCGGCCATAGGCCTTATAGCTGAGCAGACGGTCGGCCTGCTGCAGCAACGAGTCTACCTGTGCCCAAGCCTGTAAACTGCTTAGCCACAGAAACCCACCTATGATCCATACGATCCACTTGTTACTCATTGGTATTACCCCCTACGGCCAGCTACACGATCTCCCTACGAAAAACGAAATTGGCCAAAAATCATTGCTACAAAAGTTATCTTACTAAGGTCAGGAACCGAACAAATTCGCGTCCGTCGCTGAGTCGAATCTGGTAATAGTATGTACCATCTGGCAACCCCTGTCGACTATCGGCTGTTTTGACTCCCTGATTGGATGTGCCGTCCCAGTCATTTTTGTAATTCATAGTCTGATAAACCAGATGCCCCCATCGGTTGTAAATCTCTACCTGTATGGTTACGCCTGTAGGAACATTCTGAATAACGAATCGATCATTAATCCCGTCGCCGTTGGGCGAAAAACCCTCTGGAATAAAAACACTCGAATATTCTTCGCCCTGCACTGAATGCAGCGTGATAACGGTTGGTTCATCGTTATCGGTTGGATTACCATTCTGGTCAGGGTCGGTATCGAGGCCATTGGTCGACCGATCGCGGCAGATGGTGCCCGTTGCATCGATGGCCTGAGCCATTGCTTTATTGGTGAATGTTAAGGTGTTGGCCTGACTTACATCCAATCGGACCGTCAGCCACGCATGAGCCTGTTCACCTGCCTTTAACGTCCCTCCGGTTACTAAAATAGTATCGGCACCAAGCCCGGTATAGTTCTTGTTTGCAACCAGACCGCTATCGACGCGAACGTTGACCGACCGAATCTGAGCACCAGCTCCCGAAAAAGCTGCGTCCAGATCATCCGCTAATTGTATTCCTGTCAGGGTCTGCTTACCAAGGTTGGCAACAGTGAGTTGATACGTAAGTTCAACCAGACGTTTTTGGTTTTCGGTTAGCCAGATCGGTTCCGCTACTTTTTTGCTAAGTCCCACAAGTTCGCGTGAAGATGCCGTCACCAGTTTTTGGGCCGATGCACCTACACAGGGCCCATCACCGTCCGGGTCGGCTATAGACACCGTAAACAACGTGGCTCCCCGCTGACGGTCGGCCTCAGAGAGTAGATAGCGGGCGTTGGTTTCAGTGCTGGTAAATAAGCCCCCGCCGTCACTCTGCCAGGAGGGTTTTGTGGCCGAGCCTCCTAGCTGTGCCGTTAAACGAACAACGCCTTTTGCCGGATCGAGAGAGTCGAGTCGGATGGCTACGAAAGCTGGGTTGCTCAGGCAGGGAGGTATCGCGTTCTGGCAGGGTTTGATAGTGGCAACGATGGCTATTGGCGCTGTATAACACCCATCGGCTGTTCGGCCAAATAGGTAATAGGTTCCGGCTCCCACGGCTCCAGGCGATTGTACTGCCGGAGCAAGTAGCGAGGCTCCGGTTCGAAATTCATACCGTTGTATCGAAACGTCTTTGTTGATAATGGCTTTCGACAGATCAACGGTTTGAAACGGACAGTTACTTGTTAAATTGGTTTGCAGGTTGAGCGGGTTGCTGGCCGATCGAACGGTTATCGAAACGGCCTGAGAGCTGTCACTCTGGCATGAACCAATTTGGCAGACAGCCCGGTAACTAATTGATGAATAAGGTGTTATTGTTCGGGTCAGTCCTTCGGTTCCATCGGCCCAGCGAACGGTTCCGAGGCAGCCTGAAGCCGTCAGTCGGATCGTCTGGCCTGCGCATATATCACGCCTATCGGCAGAGACGGCGGGCGTTTGGGGAGTCGCTACCTCAATGGAGCGAGGAATGGATGGATTGCTTATGCAATTGTTTTGCTCGCAGGTTGCCCTGAAAGCAGTTGACGTTTGCAAAGTTGTTACCCAGGTTTTTCCCACAGCTTGTTCCGTTCCGTCCTGACTGACCCAATGAACCGTACCAGCGCAATTGGCCGCCGTTAACGTTACAGGTTGACCGGGGCACACAATCTTTGAAGAGGTAGTTACAGTAGGGGCTTCTGGTGTATTGACGGTAATTTTCCAGACGTCGGCAAAACAACTGATGCAACCTGGCTTTGCTCGGCAAATAGCCGTATATTTTGTTGTCTGCTGTGGTTTGACGCTGATTGTCGAGCCTGTGTCGCCATTCGACCAGACAACTGTTCCCGAACAGCCAGTTGCGGTTAATGAAACAATTTCGTTGCGACAAATGGCTTTCGCAGAGCCTATGATTATGGGAGGCTCTGGGTGCTGACAGGTATCGGCTGGTATATGCGTGTTCGACGTCGCCATGACGCTTGACCACGAAAGTAGCCAGACGACCATCCACCCATACCTTTCGATAAAAATATACAGTAGTCGTTTCCTCATCAATATACGTTGCTTGACAGGATATAGGACGAATTTCATGCCAAGCCCTTTTTTTTAGTAAATGAACCGGGTTGGTTGAGGTATTTATGGGATTACCCTGTCAATTTTTTGAGTGAATGGTCAGTTGCGATGCCTGAAGGAAATAGTCGGGGTGTGCCTCATAAACCATGCCAACATAAAGGCCTTTTTGTTTACAAAAGGATACCTTTACGATTATACAAGACTACAAGTTTAATTAAATGTATACCAAAAGCCGTTAAAAGGATTTATTTGATTTTTAAGAAGTAGTAACACGAATAGAAAAGACCTGATTGATGCTGCTCGGCAGTTCGGATTGGTCGTGCGTAACGAATAGGATTGTTTTACTGGTAAAGCTGTCGATCAACTGTCTGGCTAACTGCACATGGCTATGGTCGATAGCCTGAAACGGCTCGTCAAGAAGCAGAACGGGGGCATTTTTTAAAAAGGCTCGAATCAGCAATACCAATCGCTGCTCACCTGCCGACAATGTGCCAAACGAGCGCTGAAGCAACTGGGTCAGCCCGAAATAATCAAACAATGACGATAAATCAGCTTCAGAAGCGGGCGTAACCTGGCTGGGTGGGGTAAGTGTATCGGTCAGCCCGGTGAGGGCTACCTGACGAGCAGTCAGGTGTTGAGGGAAATAAAGATGCAATTCGGGCGAAATAAAGCCAATGCGCCGTTTCACATCCCAGATGCTTTCGCCCGACTTCCCGCGTCGACGGCCGAATACGCGTACATCATTTGAATAAGCCTGCGGATGGTCGCCATATAGCAGGCTAAGTAGCACCGATTTACCAGCCCCGTTCCGCCCAAACAACGCCCAGCGTTCACCGGTCCGAACTGCCCAGTCAATACCATTGAGGATGATAGTGTCGCCATATCGGACTGTTACATCACAAAGGCGAAAAGCTTCATCAAAGTCGGATGCTGGAGCAGAGACCTGTAAGGCTGGTGGTGGTACCGATGGAGGCTCTGGCGGATTGTATTGATAAGCTTCTTTGGGGCCAGACCAGGCAATTCGTCCTTTCTCCAAGACAACCACATGCGTTACAAAGGCCGGAATGTTATCTGGTTCTTTAACCAGTATAAGCGTTAGCCCGTGGTGTATGAGTTCGCCGAGCCAATCGGTCAATTCGGCGCGAAAAGTGGAGTCGAGACCTACAAAAGGGCTATCCAGTAACAGAACGGAGGGGTGTTTAAGCAAGGCTTTGCCAATGCGAGCTTTACGAGTTTGGCCATTGGATAACTTGATGAACGATCGATTGAGCAAAGGAGATAATCCCAGGCGGTCGACCAGATTGGTAGATTCCTCCGTATCGGTCAGTTGTAAGAAGTCACGTAAGGTTGGGGTCGATGAATAGCTACCATCGGTGCCTTCGTCGCTCATGGTAGCCTGGTAACGTTGTTGATAGAAATAACTGCTGTAAGAAAAACGGCTTGATTCTTCCTTGAACGATACGAATTCAGTACGCGCCTGGCGTATGAGTGTGCCAGGTGGTGCATGAAAGTGCCCGGCAAGCGTCTGTAAAAATGTAGTTTTACCACTGCCCGTTGGACCTACTACAGCCCAGCATTCGCCCGGACGGAGTGTAAAGGTTAAATCGGTTAAAACAGGCTGGCCACTTCGACGGACAGTCAGGCCATTTAGCGTAATCAACTCGGCAGAAAGAGACATAAAAAAAGTAGGCAACTTTACAAAGTTACCTACTTCACTCTATTTCGGTCATCAATTTACCGAGCTTGGCCGATAATCGATATTAATAAATCTGACTTCGTTACTTAGTTGGTCATTGACCGGGGGCGCGTCGTTGAGGGCGATGTACTTGTGCTACTACGAGTACGAGTTGAACCGTTAGTTGTGGTCCCGTTATTTAACCGATCAGTGGTGCCCATTGTACTTTGTGGATCGGTTGTCGTTGTTGTACCCGTATTAGTCGTCCCCGTATTCATCGTCCCAGTCCCAGTACCATAGGTTGTACCTGTTCCGGTTGTTGAGTTATTGATACCCGTTTGCGGCTGCGTTTGATAGGTACCCGTTGTCGGCTGCGGATTCACCGTCGTTGGCGTTGTTGGCTGAGTAGGGTACGTACTCATGTTCGTATTAGTTGCCGGATTTGTTGAATTCGTGGTTCCAGTTGGCGGTTGCGACTGGTAGGTACCCGAGTTGGTCCGGGTTCCTGTAGTTGGTAATGTTCCGGTTGTTCCTGCGTTGGAATTGGTTGTCGTATTGGTCGTTTGTGCTGTTGCACTAAAGGCGATGCCGGCTACCAGCATGCATCCCATTATCATTACTTTTTTCATCGTTGAGTTCTGTTATTGCTTGATATTCTATGGTATAACTATACTAATTCTGAGTTGTTTTAATTTTTATTGAAAAATGTACGTTTCTTCATGAAAAAAGGCAGGAAGATTTGTTCTTCCTGCCTTTAGCGTATATGAAAACAGTCTTACAGATTGCCTTTCTTCATTTCCTTAACGGCAAAATCGGCAGCGCGGGCTGTCAGTGCCATGTAGGTCAGTGAAGGGTTCACGCACGAAGCGGAGGTCATACAGGCACCGTCTGTATTGAATACGTTTTTGACCGTATGAATCTGGTTGTGCGCATTCAGGATCGACGTTTTAGGATCACGACCCATGCGTGCAGTACCCATTTCGTGGATACCAATACCTGGATTCTTGGTCGTGTCGTTATAGGGCGTCACGTTTTTAAAACCAGCGGCTTCCAGCATTTCGGCTGCGTCGTTCATCATATCGATCCGCATCTTCTTCTCATTTTCGCCGTAAGCGGCATCGAAAACAATCAAGGGTAAACCCCATTTGTCTTTCTGATCGGGCGAAAGCGTCATGCGGTTATTAGGATCGGCAATCATTTCGCCAAAACCACCCAGGCTCATTGTCCAGGGGCCGGGTTTGGTCAGACTTTCTTTGAAGTCGGCTCCGAAACCTTCCATCCCGTTTCCACGGCCCCAGCCGCCACGGCCAGCGCCACCTTGATAACCAAAACCACGGACGTAATCGCGCTTATCGCCATTCCAGTTGCGGTACCGAGGGATATAGACCCCATTGGCCCGACGACCGAAATAGTATTGATCTTCCATGCCTTCAAAGCTACCAGCCGCACCTGCTGCCAGGTGGTGGTCCATGATGTTACGGCCAAGCTGATCCGAGTCATTACCCATACCATTCGGGAAACGATGCGATTTGGAATTCATCAGAATGGATGTACTGGCAAATGCCGATGCATTCAGGAAGATAATCCGGGCATAATATTCACGGACTTCTTTGGTATTCTGGTCAATCACCCGAACGCCGGTCGCTTTCCCTTTTTTCTCATCGTACAGGACTTCCGATACAATTGAGTCAGGCCGGAGCGTTAGCCGCCCCGTTTTCATAGCTGCTGGTAAGGTAGCGGCCTGGGTGCTGAAATAAGCACCGTAAGGACATCCCCGCATACACTGATTACGGAACTGACAGGCAGCGCGGCCCAGATCGGTATGCCATTTCTGGGGCTGGGTCAGGTGAGCCGTACGACCGATGGTAACAAGCCGTTTGGGGAACGCTTTTTCAATTCGCTTTTTGGCTTCCCGCTCAAGGCAATTGAGTTGCATGGGGGGCAGGAAGTTGCCATCGGGCAGTACGTCAATACCATCTTTATTACCCGAAACACCGATAAACGTTTCGACGTGTGTGTACCAGGGAGCCAGATCTTCATAGCGGATGGGCCAGTCGACACCGATACCCTCTTTGCCGTTAGCCATGAAGTCTTCTTTGTTCCAACGGTAACTCTGGCGTCCCCACATCAGCGAACGACCACCTACGTGGTAACCACGAATCCAGTCGACTTTCCGTTTTTCGAGGTATGGGTTTTCTTTGTCATTCTCGAAAAAATGCCGCCATTCTTCGTTGGCTGTGTAGCCCGTCCGCATGTTGGCCCAGTATTCTTCAGCTGCTAGGGTCGTGATACGGCCCCGGTGCGGGAAATCCCAGGGATTGTTCATGGCTGTTGGGTAGCCCTCAATGTGTTTTACATCGCGGCCCCGTTCCAGCATAAGGACTTTTAACCCTAATCGAGTCAACTCTTTAGAGGCCCAACCCCCCGAAATGCCTGATCCTACAACGATTGCGTCGTAGGTCATATCTTTTTTTGCGTCTATATTAAGATTCATGTCTTTGTTAAGGAGTGAGGAGTCAGGAGTAAGGAGTGAGCATAGCTGGCGCAATCTCATCATGCGAAGTATTCTCACTCCTCACTCCCCGCTCCTAATACTAAAAATTAGATAGCCCACGCTTTCTGGCCCGGCTTCAATGTAATACAGCCATCATAACGGCCCGGAACAGGCACGTACTCCAATGCTTGTGTACAGCCGATTTCGGAGGTGAAATAGCCGGTAAGGGTCAAATCTTTCAGGATCGAATAGAAAGGCGTATACCGTTTTTTGGCGGTAGGCATCTGGAGGTCGGCCTGGGAGTTTTCGACTTTAGCAACGGATTTAGCCGGAGCCATTTGGGCCCGCTGCGCTTTGTCGTCAGCTTCGAGTTTTTTTACAATCTCAATGCGTTGTGCCGGATCGAGTTGCACAAACGCTTTCCCGTACGCTTCCTGGCTCCACTTGTTGGTTTGCGCTAATCCTTCGACAAAACGTTGCTGATCATCGGGTTTATAGCAGTCCTTCAGAATCACGTCGATAACTTCGTTGACTTTAGCCGCTTTGGCACCCGGAGTCTTGGTGGTCGGGATAATGGTATCGGCCAGTTCAGCGACAGTAGCGTCCTGGTCGGCCGTAAAGAAGACAGGTTTGCCGGTGAGGGCACGTCGAGTGGCTGAGGCTTCAAGCGTATCGGCCAGAGCTGGCAACGACATGGTTACGCCTGCCAGCGCGGCCACCCGCATGAGGGCATCTCTTCTGTTCATAGGTTATAGCAATTAGACTTTCAGGTAGAACGTATTAAGGAATTACAAATGTATAACAATCAAGGAATGGTTTGTGCTATTTAGGGATAGAGTTTTCAGGTGTGATGAGGTCTATCCCCAGATGGATGGAGCCAGGAATTCGTCCAGTAGCGTTAACCGAAGTTTTAGGCCTGTCAGGTTACGCCATTTTCAAAATAAACTCCGGGCTAATATCTAAACGCTCGTAAAGTTTTTTCGCTAAGTCAATGGTAATGCGTCGTTTCCCATTCATTACCTCCGACAAACGGGCGGTTGATACTCCCAGAAGCTTTGCCATATCCTTTTGTTTCATATTTCGTTCCGCCATTTTGATATGGATCATTCCTGGCAACGTATCTGGTGTACGAATTGGCATGAGCGGGATGCTCTTTTCATACGCTTCAACCTGTACCGATAGCCGATGTAGTGTATCGGCTTCTACTGATGTCAAGCTATCAAAGCTTCCGTGCTCCGTAACTTTCTGGATATACTTCTCAATTTCTGTTAGTAAAGAATTGTATTCCTCCTGATTGCGTATTGGTTTCATATCGTACTACAATCAATTTTGTCATACTCTGAGTGGGTGCCTACAAATCGAATGAAAACAGTTCGCTTACTGAAAAATATCATAGCAACAATTCGATACTGATTCCCTTTTATATTGAATACATAGCGCTCATTTTTAACATAATCGACTGAATTAAATGTTTGGCGTATGTCGGTCAAATTACTCCAATCAGCCGTATTCACCAACTCATACCAGCTATTTAGGGCTTCGGCTACATCAGGATGCTCAAGGCCGAAACGAGTTAAAATTCCTTTCGTAATGATGACCATCTAACTAACAATTCTTGAGCGAAAAATATTTCATAATTCGAAATTTTATTTCCAAATATGAAATTATAGGGTTGCCAATTCCTGAACCGCTAGCCAGCTCATAAGCCCAGCACCCGTCTCGAGAGCCGCTTCGTCGATGTCGAACGTGGGCGTGTGGACTCCAGAGATGATACCCCGTGCTTCGTTACGGGTGCCGAGTCGGTAAAAGCAGGAGTCGACCACTTGTGAGTAAAACGCAAAATCTTCGCCAGCCATCCACAAATCCAGATCGACCACATTTTCGGCACCCATGTAGGTTACGGCTTCGGCCCGTACTCGGCGGGTCAGTTCGGGGTGGTTTTTGAGGTAAGGATAGCCGTGGACAATTTCAAATTCGCAGGAGCCACCCATGGCTTCGGCAATGCCCTGGGCCAATTTTACCATGCGTCGTTTACCTTCGGCCCGCCATTCTTCATTCATGCAACGGAACGTCCCCTGAATGGTAACTTCGTTGGGAATCACGTTGGTAACGCCATCGGCGATGAATCGGCCAAAGGATAATACGGATGGGCTGGCTGGTGGCCGGTTTCGGCTAATGACCTGCTGCAGGGCCACAATGATATGTGATGCAATCAGAACGGGATCGACAAGGTTGTCGGGCATGGCAGCATGGCCTCCTTTGCCCCGGACGGTCAGGTATAATTCGTCGGTACTGGCCATGTACATACCTTCGCGGAACCCGATTTTGCCTACTGGAATATTGGGGGCTACATGTTGCCCAATCATGCTGATGGGAGCCGGATTTTCGAGTACGCCTTCTTTAATCATAAGCGAGGCCCCACCAGGTGCTTTCTCTTCACCGGGCTGGAAAACCAGTTTAACGGTTCCATCGAACTGGTCACGCAGTACATGCAGGATACGCGCTACACCCAGCAAGCTGGCAGTATGCACATCGTGGCCGCAGGCATGCATTACCCCGTCGATCGTCGATTTGTATGGGACATCATTGGCTTCATGGATGGGCAGAGCGTCCATGTCGGCCCGCAAACCAACGACCCTTGCGCTGCCCGACGACCCTTTGGTGCCTTCAATCAATGCAACCAGGCCCGTATCGGCAACGCCTTCCTGGGGCGTGATACCAATGGCTTTCAACTGGTCGGCCACGAATCGGGCTGTGTTGCGCTCCTGAAAAGATAGTTCGGGATGGGCATGCAAATGTCGGCGGGTCTGAACGATGTCAGCCGCATACTGACGGGCGAGCGATTTAATTGAATCAAGCATAGGTAACGCGGCTGGAAAGCCGTTTATTAAATAGTTTGCGGCTTTCCAGCCGCGTTACTGTGTCGTAATAAACTGATAGTCATTGATAACGGTAAGCAGAAATTCTCGGTTTCCTAAATCACTACGGATTCCAGTAACGGCTTTAACCTTGTCGGCAGTACGTTGGAAAAGAGGTTCATCACCCTGCCGGACTACATTTCGCACAATGGCGATGTCGTGATCGGAAAGCAGCCGGACGTCGGGAAACTGCACGATATAGTTGTCTGTAAAGGGTTTAATAACGACGTCGTCGAGCGTAACCGCGGGTTTCAGCCGCACAACGGTGGTTCCGGCAGCTATGTCGCCAAGGCGTTGGCCTTTTCCGTTGATGGCTATTGTGATAACGGGAACAATGCCTCCTAAAAACGCCCCCGACTCAATAATTCGGAACAGCCACCGAATCAGGTAAGCCCCGATTCCTGGCGGTGATCCGTCGAGCATAACCACCCGAATACGCATGGCGAGCTTGCCGATGCTGCGGCCATTGAGTAACCACTCACTCAGGAGGTCGTAAAAAACGGCGGGTAGTGCAATGAAAAGGCTGTAAAAGCTATTGATCTGATAACCTAGCGAAGTGGGCAAAAAAACGGTCAGGATAAGCCAGCCAAATATCACCAGATAATCCATCAGCGCTGCCAGAATTCGCTCGCCAATGCTGGCCGGTTCGTATTCCAGAAGGACGTTTTGGGAGGTGCGAATCGCAACAGCCATGCAGGAGAAATGAATAAGTCGTCTGTCAAAAGTCGTAAGTTACGATGGTTTAGTCAAAAGTTTTTCATAGAAAACGAATGCCCAACTTGGTCGCCATTGGGAACTTCACTAATTTACCCTTTCCTAGCCTGCTGATACCTTACAGACTGACGACTTCCTATGCGTGAAGCCCTTTTCGTTAAACGCAACTCCGACAAGTGGCGCGACATTGAACAGAACCCGACCCGCGATCCTGATGAACTGACGGCCCGTTTTGTGGAACTGACGGATGATCTGTCGTACGCCCGAACCTTCTACCCAAACGCGAACGTAACGCGATACCTCAATGGGCTGGCCGGGCAAATGCACCGGGGACTGATGCAGAATCGGCGGGATGATCGGGGACGGTTTCGGCTGTTCTGGCAATACGAGTTACCGCTTTTATTTCGACAGTCGCATCGAATGCTGGCGCTGGCTGCTGCAATTTTTCTGGTGGCGTGTGTATTGGGTTGGGTTTCGGCGGCACACGATAATACGTTTGTACGGCTTATTCTGGGCGATGGATATGTAAACATGACGCTCGAGAATATCAAAAAGGGAGATCCGCTGGGCGTTTATAACAGCAGCGATCAGGCCACAATGTTTGTTCAGATTACGATGAACAACATTTTCGTAGCTTTCCGCACGTTCATTTTCGGGTTGTTTGCCTCGTTTGGTACCATCGCCATGCTGTTTTATAACGGGGTGATGCTGGGGTCGTTTCAGTATTTCTTTTACGAACGCGGTCTGCTACTCGACTCGATTCTGAAAATCTGGATTCACGGTACGCTCGAAATTTCGGCTATTGTCATTGCGGGTTGTGCAGGACTGACGGTCGGGAATAGCCTGTTGTTTCCGGGGACGTATTCGCGGCTGGAATCGTTTAAGCGAGGAGTCAAACAAGGGCTTAAAATAGCCATTGGATTGGTTCCCATTTTTATCACGGCTGGCTTTCTGGAAAGCTTTATTACCCGTATGACGTTGCCTCCGGTAGTTAGTGGCGGAATCATTCTTATTTCAGCTACTTTCATTGGCTGGTATTTTGTGTATTACCCGATTCACCTAAACCGTAAACTGCAACCATGATTCAGCTTTTTCAACAACGTGATTTTGGCGATAAAATCAACACTACCTTTCAATACATCACCCAGAATTTTCGCAGCCTGGGGGTATCACTTTTGTACATTGTTGGGCCCGTTGCCTTAATGGCTGGAATCGCTTCGGGAGTGATGCAGTCGAATATATTTGATCTGGGCAAAACAGCGGAAGATGCTGGTAGAGATTCGAGTGCTCCTTTTGCTGTTGGTTATGCCTTAGCACTAAGTTTTTTTTCGCCGGCGTTCTGGATTACGATGCTGTTTAGCCTGTTAGCTATATTGGCCGTCAGCCTGGCTACCTACGCCCATATGAAGGTATATGCTCGTAAGACGCAGCCTAATGCGCCGACGAGTTTTACCGGAACGGTTGATATTAGTGTTGCCGAGGTTTGGGAGGAAATGCAGCCACTCATCGGCCGAGGTGTCCTGATTAGCGTCCTAAGCGCGATTATTTCATTTATAGCGACTATGTTTTTTGTCATTCCGGGCGTTTACGTAGGTATTGTTCTATCACTGGGGCTGGTCGTTACTACGTTTGAAGGAACGGATTTTGGGGAGACCTGGAACCGATGTTTCGCCTTGATTCGGGATAAGTGGTGGTCCACCTTTGGGTTGATTATTGTAATGGGGATTATTTCCGCAGTCGTTGGGATGATTTTTTCCGTTCCCGCAGGCATTATTGGTATTCTGACGGGCATGAAACTACTGCCTAATATAACTAGTTTCTGGCTTATATTGGGCAATGTAATCGCAACAGTGGGCGGTACATTGTTGCGGGCCTTAATTTATGTAGCCATCGGTTTTCAATATACGAATCTGGTAGAACGTCAGGAAGGTCGAGGGTTACTGTCGGCTATTGATTCAATTGGTACCAGCCCAACCCAGCCTCGCGCATCGGATGAAGGAACGTATTAATTCGGGGTTTTCGATTTTCAGTTTTCGGATTTTGTCGGGGCGATTGCCATCGCGGACGGGCCGACTCTGGTTTCTTTTGGGGATCGTACTCTTTTGGCTGACTAGCAGTCCAATTATAAGCTATGGGCAGCAAAAACCGATCTCAGGAACAGCCAATACGAGTGCCCGCGACGATCGTTCGCCCATACGCGTACGATACCCGGAGGCTGACCACCTCCGCGATCTGCAAACCGATCACGATTATCAATATGGCAACGATACGCCACCGCCCGAAAATCCAATTGCTCGTTTTTTCAACTGGCTGTTTCGAAAGTTGGCCCAGTTCCTTTCCAGCAAAGCGTATCAGAATGTCTGGCAGTATGTGATTCTGGCGGCTATTGCCTGTTTTGTGATTTATCTGCTCATGAAAGCTGAGGTACTGGGTTTTCTTTTTCCGAAAAAAGCACAATCGGGTGCGCTGGATTATGAAAATCTGGCGGAGAATATTCATGAAATCGACTTCGAGACGGCCATTGACGAAGCTGCTGCTGCCCGAAATTTCCGGCTGGCCGTCCGGTTACTCTATCTGCAAACACTAAAGCGATTAACTGATGCCGGGCGTGTACACTATAAACCTGATAAAACCAATCGGCAGTATGTAGCCGAGCTGATCAATTCGCCCTTACAGCCAGATTTTGAAACCCTGACACGACAATTTGAATTTGTCTGGTATGGTGATTTTCCTGTCGACGAGCAGCGATTTCAGGCCATACAAAATCAGTTTCGCCAATTTAATCAGGCACCATTGGCCAAAGCCATAAATCCTATACCGTAACCACATCTTGCGAAAACCGAATAAATACCTACTGATTTTATTAACTACGGTGTTGGCATATATGCTCTTTGAGTATTATCGTCCAAAACCGATTGATTGGTCGCCAACCTACCAGAATGACGACAAAATTCCGTTTGGGACGCAGGCATTGTTTGAATTACTGCCCGATGCACTGCCGCAATCGTCTCTACAAACAGTACGCTTACCTATTTATAATTTTCTGGGAGAAAGTAAGTTTTCCGGTCGAAGCAACTATGTATTTATCTGTCAGGAATTTAAGGCCGACAGTATCGAGCAATTGCGGCTGCTCGATTATGTAAAACGGGGCAATACAGTATTCATTTCGGCCTATACGATACCTGAATCGCTGGGCGACACGCTTGGGTTTAAGGCAGATTTGAAAGAGCAGGATGAAGCCGACACGACATTACGTCAGAATCTGGTTAATCCGCAACTGCAAAAAGCGGGCGGGTATAATTTCTTTCACGACGACGGACGAAATTTTCTGGTTATTAAGAAGCCGAAGAATAGTATTGTGTTGGGACGTAATGCCCGCAAGGAACCCGTTTTTATCCGGGTACAGTTTGGTAAAGGAACGTTCTTCATTCATAATTTACCTCTTGCCTTTACCAACTATTACGTGCTCGATACGAAGACAGCCGACTATGCGTTTAAGGCGTTTTCGTATTTGCCTGCGCAACAGACGTATTGGGACGAGTATCAGAAACAAGGCCGTTTTAATGAAGACCAGCAGTCGATTTTCCGCTACATTCGCTCACAACCAGCCTTGAACTGGGCCTATTATCTCATTCTGATTGGGTTGTTAGCCTATGCCATCTTTGCTGGAAAACGTAAGCAACGAATTATTCCGGTGATAGAAGCGCCCCAAAATACATCTCTCGACTTTGTGAAGACGGTAGGGCGGATGTATTTTCAGCAGGGCGACCACGATAATCTGGCCCGGAAGAAAATTCAGTATTTTCTAGCCGATATCCGTGAGCGATATGGCCTCAATACAACTAGTTTAGATAAAGAATTTACAGAAGCCCTGGCCCGGAAAAGTGGCGTTTCATTAGTCGAAACGTCGGAATTAGTCATGCTCCTGCGTAATGCACAAAAGAGCATTTCACTTTCTGAGTTCGATTTGCTAACCCTGAACCGGGCAATAGAAAAATTTAAACAATCAGAACCGCTCCGGCGGCCCGGCGGGATTTAGCTGATTCATGGATTTGCAGGATTTTGTGATCTCAGTGCTTCAGAGAAGCGAAAAACAAAATCAGATTAATCTTAAAATCAGTTAAATCCCGCCGGGCCGCCGGAGCGGTTCAGACATCCTATGGAAACATTCGATTCTCGCTTAGACCTAACCCCTCTTAAAACGGCCGTTGACGCCATCCGGGCCGAGGTTAGTAAAGTAATTGTTGGCCAACATCAGACGGTTGACTTACTGCTGACGGCCCTACTGGCCGATGGACACGTACTGATTGAAGGCGTTCCGGGCGTAGCCAAAACCTTAACAGCTAAACTGCTGGCCAAAACCATGTCGGTGGGCTTCAGTCGTATTCAGTTTACGCCCGATCTAATGCCATCCGATGTGATCGGTACAGCGGTCTTTATGCCCAAAACCGGCGACTTTACGTTTCGGCATGGTCCCATTTTTTCGAACCTGGTGCTGATCGATGAAATTAACCGGGCTCCGGCCAAAACCCAGGCAGCCTTGTTTGAAGTGATGGAAGAGAGGCAGGTTACCAACGATGGGACTACCTACACACTCGATGAGCCCTTTATGGTACTGGCTACACAAAACCCGATTGAGCAGGAAGGGACCTATCGGTTGCCCGAAGCCCAACTCGACCGTTTTCTATTTAAAGTCGTAGTTGGCTATCCGGCCGTCAATGAAGAAGTCGATATTCTGCGTGGGCACCACGAACGTCGGAATCTGGCTGCGGCCATCGATGCCGTCAGCGCTGTTTTAACGGCCGATCAACTGGCAACTCTACGCAGCCAGGTGCATCAGGTGCATGTTGAAGACAAATTGTTCAATTATATCGCGCAGATTGTGCAGGCTACACGTGCCAACAAATCATTGTACCTGGGAGCCTCTCCTCGCGCTTCTGTAGCGTTGCTAAATAGTGCTAAAGCGCTGGCTACCTTACGAGGACGCGATTTTATTACGCCCGAAGATGTACAGGAGCTGGCCGCACCGGTATTGCGCCACCGCGTACTGCTGACTCCCGAACGCGAAATGGAAGGCGGTACAGCCGATGAAGTGGTTGCTCAGTTAGTGCAAAAAATTGAAGTACCGCGTTGATAAATGAACAAGGCACAACGGATAATGAATAAAAGGGAATGGCAAAGTCGATTGCTCTGCCTATTGGTAGTCATTGCTCATTATCCATTATTCATTGTGCATGCTTATGCTCAGGTACCTACGCCTACCTACGAACAGCTAGTAGGAATCTGGATAGGCGTCCATACCGAACAGGACATTGATTTTGTTTGCCCATTACCCAACTATATCCGGCTGGATGCCGATAGTATATATCACTTGGGAATGGTTGATGGATCGGCGCAGGAGCAGGTGTCGAGTTGGGCTATTCATGGAGAAATTGTACGGTTCGATACCGTTCACTTTGCTCCCAAACTGGTGACCGTACAGAACGATCTGCTGCGAATAGGTAAAAACTATCCGATGGTGCTTCGGCGGTTTACTGATATTCCCGTTGATTCGACTCGAGCTTACCAACAATTAAGTGGGCGAGTCTGGCAGTCAGATAGCCTGGTCATGGCCTTTTATGCCAATGGAAAAGTGAGCCTTGAAAACCGCACAACGAAGCAGCGAACGGCCCACTTCTGGCGATTGGCTCGGTTTGGTAAATCGGTATTCATCGTCATTCGGGGTAATCAGTACAATCGGTTCAGAGGGTATAAACCACTTTGGCAACTCCGCTCGCTACAGCCTAATGAGCTAGAAGCGATTGGCTGGAACGGACGGGCTGTATCTACTGAACGGTTTACGTTCGTCAGAAAACTATTCCCTGGCGATTCCTGCCGCCCCAGTGGTTTTCAGGCTTGTGGCAATTGTTTCCGCCCTACCTGGTATGAGCGTTCGTTAACGCATGGACAGAAACGATACGACCTACTTGCCTTTGTGACGAAACAGTATCAACCCGTTCAACGGGAAAGCGAAACCGGTTTAATACAGATTCAGTTTGCCGTCAACTGCGAAGGTGAAAAAGGGGCTATAACCCTCAACAGCTTTGGTGAAGACTATTGCCCTAAATCATTCGCTCCTCAAATTACTAGCCAACTAATTGCAATTTGTCAGAATTATGTGGCTACTGATGCATCGCTTCGGGAACCTGAGCGCCCTGGCGACTGGCCGCTGGATCTGTGGGTTTCGCTTACATTTCGGCTTAAAGAAGGGCGTATAACTGAATTATTGCCATGAAAGGACGATGGCTTTTCTTTCTGCTATCACCGCTGATAAGTTGGGCGCAGGATGGCGAACGATTCCTTCAATCATTCTCTTCGATGCTGGCTGCTAATCGGACTGTGCCTCCCCAATTCTTCTTCCGGGAACGACGGGAACGGCTTCGGTTGGACACTTTATCGGCTAGTGCGCAGAACTATCGTTTTCGGGCGTTCAATTACGTGTGGCGAGGTGACTATGAACAAGCCATCGTCTGGCTCGAAAAAACAACGGCACTTTACCCCAAAGAACACGGCACCGTCGGTGAGCTTTACCTGGCGCAGTTGCGGGACTACCCCCGTGCGCTGGCTCACTTCGATGCGTACGATGCGTTGACGCCGAATTTCGATGACATTATAGGGTATAACCCAGTCAGCTATTTGCGAGGCTTGGCGTACCGAAGTCAGGGTAATCAGGAAAAAGCCATCGAGCAATTTTCGAAAGCCATCGATCCTTTAGCCGAAAAGCACGGTGCCGAATGGGTTAACTACAAGCATTTCGTGAGCCGGGCGGTTAGTTATATCGCTACCAATCAGGCAGAAAAGGCATTGGTCGATCTGGAAAAGGCTACTAAGAATTTTCCCCGTAGTGCCCTCGTCTATTATCATCGTGGCCGAGCCTTGCTACAACTCAATCGGATTGCCGAAGCCCGAACCGCTTTCCAGGATGCATCGTTTTTCTTTAAGGCCCTTCGTGCCGAACGAACGGGCGATTATCAGGAAGATGACTTTAACCCGGTTTACGAGCCAGAAATTGACGAAGCCGTTCGGCAACTAAAACCGTAACTTTTTATGACTACGTTTTACGAGCAAATAAAAACCGTTCTGGAAGAGGGCTGCCAGAAAGCGTATCGTGTCGTTAATGTCGGTATGGTTGAAGCATATTGGCACATTGGCCAGCTCATTGTTGAAGAAGAACAAAGGGGCAACAGTCAGGCCGAATACGGAAGTTGCCTGCTTAAGTACCTCGCCGAATGGCTGACTCAGGGTTTTGGAAAGGGATTTACGGAGACGAATCTAAAATACACGCGGCTTGTTTATCAGGCTTTTCCAATTCGTCACGCAGTGTATGACGAATTAAGTTGGAGTCATGTTCTGAATGGAACCCAACAGTTGTTTGCCTCGAAATACAAACTGTTTTATCTACCGTAGAGAAATTAATGGCCGAAATAGAACGTGATAAACAGTTACTGCAACAAAACCGCCGAATAAAATGAAATCCATCCGCGCCCTGTTTATCGCCAACCGCTTGTGGTTTAGCTTGATTGCGATTGTTTTATTGTTTGTAGCGGCTTACGCGTTTCCAATTCTGTTTCCATTGATGCAGGTCGTTTTTGCTGTCTTTATCTTATTAATAGCAATCGATGCAGGGCTGTTGTTTCGGCAGAAAGCGGCCTTTTTTGCCCGCCGTGAACTGCCCGACCGTTTATCAAATGGCGATGAGAATCCGTTGACGATTTACCTCGAAAATCGCTATACATTCCGGGCGGATGTAGAGGTGATCGATGAAATTCCGTTCCAGTTCCAACGACGTGATGTGTTGTTTATGGCTCGATTGAACCCACGCGAGACGCAGGCGATTCGTTACGAACTCCGCCCCACCCGTCGGGGCGAGTATAGTTTTGGAGCCGTCAATGTGTTTGTAATGTCGCCACTGGGTTTATTGAAACGGCGGTATCAGTTTGAACAGGGTAGAATGGTCGCCGTGTATCCGTCGTTTTTGCAGATGCGGCAGTATGAACTCCTGGCCGCTACCAATCGCCTGACCGAAGTGGGCGTGAAGCGAATCCGACGAATTGGCCACAGCATGGAGTTTGAACAGGTACGTCCTTATACAACCGGCGACGATGTGCGGACCATCAACTGGAAAGCTACCTCTCGTCGGAGTGACTCCCAAGGCACATCGCTGATGATCAATGCTTTTCAGGATGAGCGGTCGCAGCCGATTTATTGCCTGATTGATAAAGGTCGGGTGATGCAGTCGCCGTTTGACGGGTTAACACTACTCGACTATGCGATCAATGCCAGCCTGGTATTGAGCAATATCGCCCTTATGAAGCAGGATCGAGCTGGTATTCTGACGTTTTCCGACCATATCGGCCAGCTTTTGCCTGCTGACCGTCGGTCGGGACAGATGCTGAAAATTCTGGAATTACTGTATCGGCAGAAGACCCGCTTTCTGGAAACCGATTACGAAAACCTATATGCAAGTGTTCGGACGCACATTCGCCAGCGGAGTCTGTTGCTGCTATTTACCAACTTTGAGACCGTAAGTGGCATGCATCGGCAATTGCCCTACCTGCGTCGGTTGGCTAAAGATCATCTGTTGCTGGTCATCTTCTTTGAAAACACCGAGCTACGCGCTTTACTTACCGAATCGGCTGCGGATACGGAAGATATTTACCTCAAAACCATTGGCGAAAAGTTTGCCTTTGAGAAACGTCAGATCGTAAAAGAGCTTAGCCAATATGGTATTCAGACGATTCTGACCGCTCCGCAAAACCTGACAGCTAACACGGTCAATAAGTACCTGGAACTGAAGGCAAGGGGTATGATTTGATAGCTGTATTCTGGACAGCTATATCTATCAATTATCGCCCAGGCTTCCTTTGACGGACTCGTAATCGGTTTTCAATCGGCCCATTTCTTTAGCCAGGAAAGTCTGTAATTGTCGATTAAAATCTTCTTTTTCATCTTCAGGTAAAGACGCATACAACTCTTTCAATTCCTGATTGATGGCCGCTCGTTCGGCATCAGTGGCCGCGTTGATAGAGCGGTAATGATATTTCCGGAAATCGTATTGGGGCATAGTTTATTCTTCTGGTAGGTTGGCAAAGCAAAAAAGCCCTCTCCGCAGAAAGGGCTTTTGGTTAAGGCGCTTTATTTACGAATTCATTAACTCCTTCCGGTCTTCTTCGCGCATACGCTGGACTCTTCCCGAAACCACAATACTTATCTCATAAAGAAGGGCAAGCGGTAAGGCAACCAGCACCTGACTGTAAATATCGGGCGAGGGAGTAATAACCCCCGCTACGACCAGAATGACAATCCAGGCATGCTTGCGGTATTCGCGCATGAAAGCAGGTGTCAGAACACCAACTTTCGACAGCACAAAGGCAATAATCGGCATCTGGAAGATGAGTCCGCAACCCAACGCCAGCGTCACAATAACCGAGATATAGGACGTAATGTCGATGTTGTTCTCAATCTTACTCGATAGCGTATAGTTGACTAAGAAGTTGATTGCCAGCGGAGATACGATAAAATAGCCAAACAGTACGCCAAGAGCGAACAGTAACGATACATAAAAAACGGCTCCTCGCGCAGCGCGTCTCTCAACCGGGCGAAGACCAGGTTTTATAAAGCGCCACAGTTCCCAGAAGGCATAAGGAAAGGTAAAGCTTAACCCAACAAAAAACGACGAGGTGAGTGACATCGTAAACTGATCCGATAAGCCCAGCGCCTGTAGTTTAAACGTCAGACTTTTAACGCACAAATCGGCATAGCCCGTAATATCAGCCAGTTTGCACATCTGTCGATACGTCCAGAAGTCCGTTTTGGCAGGGCCCAGCAGCACATATTCAAAAATATCGTCGATGAAAATGAAGGCCGTAATCGTAAATACCAGAATGGCTGCGGCCGAGCGGATAATGTGCCAGCGCAGTTCTTCCAGATGGTCCAGAAAGGACATCTCTTTACCTTCAGAATCAATCTCTTCGTCAGTCAGTTGGTCGAGTGGCATTGTTGTAATTGCGAATGATTGAATGATTGAATGATAGAATTAATTAACACATAAGCAGGTATTAACTAATTCTATCATTCAATCATTCACAATTAACTTTTATAGAGCGGAAATGCTTTCATCCACTCGTTGATTTCTTCTTTAACGGTAGCTAGAACCGAATCGTTATCGTGGTTCATCAGCACTTTGTCGATATATACGACAATTTGCTCCATGTCCGATTCTTTCAGGCCGCGTGTGGTCATAGCTGCCGTTCCGACGCGCATCCCCGACGTAACCATCGGCGATTTATCATCGAACGGAACCATGTTTTTGTTGATTGTAATATCGGCTTTGATCAGTGTATTTTCGGCCAGTTTTCCGGTTAGTCCTTTCGAACGTAAGTCGATCAACATCAAGTGATTGTCGGTGCCGCCCGAAATGATTTGATACCCTCGGCTCAGGAAAGCGGCTGCCATTGCCTGCGCATTGGCTTTTACCTGAACAGCATAATCGTAGAAATCGTCGCTCAACGCTTCACCGAAAGCAACGGCTTTGGCCGCAATAATGTGTTCCAGTGGACCACCCTGCGTACCTGGGAATACACCTGAATCGAGCAGTGAGGACATTAGACGGGTTTCGCCTTTCGGTGTTTTAATACCAAATGGATTCTCGAAATCATTCCGCATCATAATAATGCCGCCACGTGTGCCCCGTAAGGTTTTGTGCGTCGTAGTCGTTACGATGTGTGCATGAGCGAGTGGATCGTTTAATAATCCCTTGGCAATCAGGCCGGCAGGGTGCGAAACATCAGCCAGCAACAAAGCGCCAACTTCGTCGGCAATGGCACGTAGGCGGGCATAATCCCAGTCGCGACTATACGCCGACGCACCACAGATCAGAACTTTGGGACGTTCACGCTTGGCTGTTTCTTCTACGACGTCGTAGTTAATGACGCCGGTTTCCTGCTCCACACCGTAGAATGTTGGCCGGAAGTATTTACCAGAAATATTTACGGGTGAACCGTGGGTAAGGTGACCACCGTGCGAAAGGTTGAAACCCAGGATGGTATCGCCGGGTTGCAAACAAGCCAGAAACACAGCGGTGTTAGCGTTCGCGCCCGAGTGTGGCTGCACGTTTACCCAGGTAGCACCGAACAGTTCTTTTGCCCGATCAATAGCGATTTGCTCAATCTGGTCAACTACTTCGCAACCGCCATAATACCGTTTACCGGGCAAGCCTTCGGCGTATTTATTGGTGAGAACGCTTCCAGCCGCTTCCATCACGGCGGGCGACACAAAGTTTTCAGAAGCAATCAATTCAATACCCGATTCCTGCCGGTGCTGTTCTTTCGCAATCAGATCAAACACCTGCGTATCGCGGGTGGTGGTAGCGGTTGTCATCAGAATGAGCGATTTATTGTGTTGGTTATCTGCTGGTTCGATCTAATAAAGTCAATAGTTGTAAATGTGCGAACAGCCAGATAGTTATAGTGCAAAGGTACGGCGGAAAATGGTGAAAAAAGGAAGAATTTCCTGACAAAACCAACAAAACCGCTTGGGCGATTCAAAGGACGAGTTTTGTTGTTGATTAAACCTTTTAGCCAACTTATAATCTGATTAAAAAGAACAACGAGTACAAACACTATATAGTTGGTTTTCATTGGTAGTGTAATGTTATATAATTCAAGTATTTAACGCTATGAAAACGAAAAGAAATGTATTGGCAGTAGTCAGTTTTGTGTGTATGGCACTGGTGTCGGCCTGTACGGCTACCACCACCGTACAGGGACCTCCGGCTGCACGTGTCGAACGGATTCCTCCACCACCTTCGGCCCGCCACGTTTGGGTTCCAGGTCACTATGTACGTCGGGGGCGGGATTACCGCTGGGTAGGGGGCTCGTATCGGCCAGCTCCCGGACGGTATACGGCCTGGTCGCCGGGGCATTGGCAACAAACCCGTCGTGGCCCAGTTTGGGTAGAAGGTCATTGGCAATAAGTAGTGATTGATGATAATGTCTGAGTTAAACTTCCCGAAAGGCCCAATCTTTCGGGAAGTTTTGTTTTGACTGGTTATAGGCAGCAAAACGGATTTTCTGAATGGTAGACGGGGCTCTATTTTGTCTTATGAGTCTAATCTATTTTTCGCTAAACCTATGGAAGCGCTGGCAGACAAATCTCTCTTGCTGAGTCAACTTGATGAACCGTATACGATTGGCCCGGAAGCCATCGAATTTTACCGGAAAAATGGGTATGTAAAGCTGAAAAATGTACTAAGCCCGGTTGTGCTGGACTATTATGGGACGATCATAACCGATTTAGTTTTTCGGCTCAATACACTCATTAAACCTATGGAAGAGCGTACGACCTATGAGCGGGCGTTTTTGCAAATCATGAATCTCTGGCGGGAAGATGAACAGGCTAAAGAGTTCGTTTTTTCGAAGCGATTAGCCAAAATAGCCGCAGACCTGATGGAAGTAGATGGGGTACGACTTTATCATGACCAGGCTTTGTATAAGGAACCTTCGGGTGGTATTACGCCCTGGCATGCCGATCAATTTTACTGGCCGTTGGCATCGCCAAAAACGGTTACTGTCTGGATTCCGTTTCAGGAGACGCCTATGGAAATGGGACCGCTTGCCTTTGCCGAAGGAAGTCAGCACGTTGAAATTGGGCGTGATATTGAAATCAGTGACGAAAGTGAGACGATTCTGGCCGACGAACTACAACGCCAGAATTTCAGTATGAACGATACACCCTTTGAGCTGGGTGAGGTTAGTTACCATGCTGGCTGGACATTTCACCGGGCTGGTCCTAATCTGTCAGATCGCCCTCGTAAGGTAATGACCATGATTTATATGGATAAAGATCAGATCATTAGCCAGCCGCGAAATCAATATCAGATAGCCGATCATATTACTTGGCTGGCAGGTTTACCAGTTGGGAGCCAGCCTCAGGATGAATTGAATCCTGTACTTTATAGTCGGTAACGTACAAGCGATTCAGACTACTTACTAGTCGTTAGTCGAGGTGAAATGAGCAAAATCACCGTCGATTAACGACTATTCTTATTTAATGGAAATATTTTTGCAGTATTTCTGTTCTAAAACAGAACCATTATTTACCCGGAGTGGTATGAAATCTATTCTTACGCTTGTGGTGGGGCTCCTGCTTCCCCTGGCAACATTTGCTCAATTACTTAAGCCAGTCACCTGGAGCTATAAAGCCACGAAGTCATCGGCCAAAATAGGCGACGTTGTTGAGCTTCGATTCTCGGCAGCGATCAAAGACGGCTTCCACATTTATTCGTCCGATGTAAACCCTAAAATTGAAGGGCCTCTACCAACAGAGTTTAAGTTTACTCCGAACAAAACCTATGAGTTGGTTGGGAAAGTAAAACCAATCAGTAAGGTCGAAACCAAGTACGAAGAAGTATTTGAAGGCGATACGTACGTGATGCATGGTGTGGCCCAATTTTCGCAACGGGTGAAGATTTTAGCCGAAAAGCCCGTTATTGAGGGGACAGTCAGTTTTCAATCCTGTACCGATAAAGACGGCCAATGCATTCCGGGCGATGATAATTTTTCGTTCACAGGCATACAGGTCACAGCCAGCCCCACGAGTACAACGACAGCAGTAGCCGAAACACCTAAAGCAACCTCAGTAGCTACTACGCCAACGACCGAGACGGTTGCTGTGGCTAGTGCCCCTGCATCGACGACAATGGTAGCGGAAGCGTCAAAGCAACTGGATCAGACCACCACGGATCTGGCTCCCAAAGCAGAGGTTTCATTGACCGAGCCGAAATCGGCAGCCAGCGAATCGTTAGGTGGTTTTCTGTTGGCGGCTTTTCTGTCGGGTTTAGTAGCCTTGCTGACTCCCTGCGTATTTCCCATCATTCCGGCTACGGTTAGCTTCTTTACCAACCAAAAGGGGGGGCAGTGGAAAGCACTGCTTTATGGTGTGTTTATTGTTGGCATTTACGTGTTGGTAGGTACGGTGGTATCCCGATTCAATGGTCCGGCGTTTGCTAATTTTGTTAGTACGCATTGGATACCGAATGTATTATTCTTTGCCATCTTCTTCATTTTTGGCCTCTCGTTTCTGGGCTTGTTTGAGATTGTATTACCGAACTCGCTGATCAATGCGTCGGATGCAAAGTCGGAGCAGGGCGGTATTCTGGGCGTTTTCTTTATGGCCTTTACCCTGGTGCTGGTTTCATTCTCCTGTACGGGCCCAATTGTGGGTAGTCTGCTGGTAGCGTCGGCAGGCGGTGAGGTTGTAAAACCAATTCTGGGCATGGCCGCTTTTTCGTCGGCGTTTGCGGTGCCGTTTACGTTGTTTGCTGCGTTTCCGCAATGGCTCAAAAACTTACCCCGCTCGGGTGGATGGCTCAATTCCGTAAAGGTAGTTCTGGGCTTTCTGGAGCTTGCGCTGGCGCTTAAGTTCCTGAGCGTAGCCGACCAGGTTTACCATTGGCATTTGCTGGACCGAGAAGTATTCCTATCTATCTGGGTTGTAATTTTCTCACTGATCGGGTTTTATTTCCTTGGTAAACTTCGACTGCCGCACGATAGCGAAGTGAAAGTCATTAGCGTTCAGAAACTGCTGTTAGCAATTGTAACCTTCTCATTTGTAGTTTATATGATTCCAGGTTTGTGGGGGGCGCCCTTGAAAGCGCTTTCGGGTTACTTACCTCCAGAAACCTCTCAGGACTTTAATCTGCATGGGCAGCGAACAGCGGTGAGTGGCCCAACAGGGGCTGGTATTACGGAGAATGTTAAATACGCCGATCTTTTCCATCTACCACACGGCTTGCAGGGGTTCTTCGACTATAAGCAGGCTTTGGCGTATGCCAAAAAGGTGAATAAGCCCGTCTTTATCGACTTCACCGGGCATGGTTGCGTCAACTGTCGTGAAATGGAAGCGCGCGTCTGGTCGGACCCGGCCGTTTTGTCACGATTACAAAATGATTTTGTGATGCTGGCCCTTTACGTAGACGACAAGACCGAACTGCCTGAATCGGAGTGGTACACGTCGACTTATGACCAGAAAGTGAAGAAGACGATTGGCTCCCAAAACGCCGATCTACAGATTATAAAGTACAACAACAACGCGCAACCGCATTACTGCCTGGTCAATAGCGAAGGTAAGTTGCTGGTACCGCCTAAGAATTATGACCGCGACGTGGCCAACTTTGTCGCGTTTCTGGATTCGGGAAAAGCGAAGTTTTAATGTAATGTAACGTAGGCAGAAGCCCGCGAAGCTGTAGGATAACTAGGTAACCTCTACAGCTTCGCGGGCTTCTGCCTACGTTACATTACACTTCTACCAGCATGGCACCGTAGGAGTAACCTCCGCCGAATACGGTGATGACGATATGCTGGCCCTTTTTGAACATATCCCACTGTTCGGAAAGAGCTATTGCACAACCAGCACAACCTGTGTTGCCATAATGCTGAATATTCGAAATTAATTTCTCTTCGGGTAAGCCAAGCGTATTCATCACGTTACGGGAAATACGCAGATTCGCCTGGTGGGGCAGTATATAATCGACATCGGCGAGGGTAAGTCCGCAACGCTCCAGCACCTGTAGACTGGCTTTGGGCATATACTGACAGGCATTGATAAAGACATCGCGTCCGTGAGGCATCGTAACACCGCCATCGGCAGGTCGCATCATCACACCAGTAGTCGCTTTGGGCGTATGGGCAGCTCCGCCTGTCAATAAAGCTTTAATTGAGAAATCGTCCTCGCTTTGTCGCTCTTTAGTAATTAATAAAGCAGCCGCACCATCGCCCCATAAATGCCCCGAGATCGTATCCTGCTCGTTGTAGTAGAGTGTGTTATGCTCTGCTACAATGACCAATGCACGCGTTGCTTTGTTCAGCGCAAAGTAGCCTTCAACAACTTCAATGGCATTGAGCAACGAGGAACAGGCTGTGGAAACCGAAATAACCGGAATATCGGCAATGCCCAGATAATGCTGAGCTTCGTGAGCGAGTGAAACGATGGTATCGTATGGTGTATAAGTAGCACCTACAATTAAATCGATGGTCGAGAGGTCGGTTTTTTCCTGAAGCCGTTTTACGACTTCGATGGTCATGGTATTGGTATTCTCACCGGGAGCAGCTTTGCGTCGCTCCTTAATTCCGGTACGTTCAATAATCCAGTCGCTGGACAAGCCATTGAGCTGGGTAAAGTGTTCATTGCCAACTACCTCCGTTGGAAGGTAATGGCTTACTGCATGTATATACATCAGGCCAAATAAGTTGGGCTATACGAAGATAACCCTTAATTAACGTCTAAAGTTAAATCCTTCCGGGAAAACGTAGTATTACACATTGGAACAATACCATAAAGTATTTGATATATCCTGTTAAATTGCATAATATAGCTCTATGGCTACGAGTTAAGTACCCGTTCATAAAAGCTAAGTAGCTTTCTGGCCTCCGTTGTCCAGGTATAGTGCTTCTTGACAGCTTCGTATCCTCGTAGTCCCATCGCCAGAGCTTCCTTAGGATGCTCGATCAAATACCTAAGGGCATCGGCGATTTCCGCTGGATTATTTGGCGACACGCAAAATCCACATTGGTGTTGTTCTACGACTTGTTTATAAAGCGGGAAATCGGAGGTAATGACGGGCAGTCCCAGCGCCATGTACTCAAACAATTTGGTTGTATAGGAATCGGGGTAATCACCAACGGGTTTCAGTAAAGCCAGGCCAGCCGTTGCACCGGCTGCATATCGAAAGGCTTCTCGTTGATCAGTATAGCCATAAAAGCGCAGATTTGCTTTCACTTCGTTGAAACGAGGCAGTCTGGCCAGGTCGTCATCGGTAAATGTGCGACTGCCAAACAAATGCACCACAAATTCAGGGTAGGTCGCTTTCAGTTGGGCCAATGCATCGACCAGCGTATCGAAAGCTCGTTCGAAACTAAGTAAGCCAATGTAGAAAAAAGAGGGTTTGGTCGGGCTAGGATAATACGGCGTTCGAAACGGCTCCAGAAATCCAGGTAATGGGTAGTTGTAAATCACCTCATAGGGTTTGGTCAAGCTCGTGTACGTAGTCAGATAGGCATGTTCCGTGAAAATCAGATAGCAATGCTTACGCGCAAACTGGTCAATTTTATAAAAGGCTTTTTCCAGTAAACGCCCACGATTTAGGGTTTTAACGTACATTTTCTTATACAGATTTTCCTGTACTTCGTAAATCACGTTAGCGCCCAAAAGCTGGAAGACAAAAGCAAATGGCAGAAATTCGGGTACGTACACATGCACGAGTTGCGGACGAAGCCATAAACCTCGGATAAGGGCATAAGGACTGGTAAATAAAGCTCGCCAGATAACCCGTCGAAAATAAGGCAAACGGATAAAGTGGATGCTTTCAGAACAGGCAGAGTCTGCGTGGGGGAGAGCACAATACACCTCATACTGTTCGGCTAGGGTAGGGCATTGCTTGAAAACAATTCTCGGGTCTTGAGCCGGATGGGCTGTACTGACGTGAAATACACGGATTGTCTTCATTTGATCACACCCAGACTGCGCAATTCGGCATCAATCTTCTGGTTCCAGCGCTCCTGGGCAGCCTGGTTAATGCTATGGTTGGTTTCGTCGTCGTACTGGGTCTGCATCTTATTTAATTCCCTGAACGACTCGATAAACTTGTATTGGGCAATGCTATTGTAATCTTCCAGCGTCAGGCTATCGGCCACCAGCTTGCGTTTGAATCGCTCCACAATGATTTTGGTAATGTCGAAATGGCGTTGTTCATGGTTGAGCGAATAGGCATTACGAGCATCGGCGCGGCCCCACGATGAGGTTTTCAGCATATAGGCTTTGGCGGCCAGATTCAGGCTAATGATCCCGTCCTTGACCGAACTTTTGCCTTCATACGAAAAGCTGGTAAAGACTTCGGCTGCATAGTGGCTACCCTTACGGGGCTCGGCTTTAAAGTCGGCCCAGGTTAACTTACGCGTAGGATTATAAAGGACAGTATCATCGTTGGTAATACGCGTATCATCAATGAAGTTAACCCGCAGCGTTTTCGCCAATTTCTCATTCTGATTGCTCTCCCGATTCATGTATTCGTTGAACCGGCGAAGTGCAGCAACCAGCGTCTGTCGAATTGACGACTCAATAACGGCTGTCTGGCCCAAGGGACGTATGTATTTAGTCCCCCCCCGGTAGTCCATCAGATGCGTGTGCGTTTCTGCCCCGTTATCGTCCTTTCCGAGCAATTCAAAATCGACATCGAACGATAATTGACCATTGACCCGACTGCCACTAGCTGTTTCGATGACTTTACACTCACGCACGCTCAGACCAATGGGGCGCAGGGCTTTGTTTTGCTTAAGGCTTTGATTAATAAAGGATTGAAAGCTACCTACGAGACCTCCTTCCAGATCGACCGGCAAGGGCGGCTGATTCAGGTTCAGCGCCAAACGGGCAATCGGCCCCCGGTCTGATCGTTGGTCAATTACTTTGGCAATATAAAATTCTTTTGGGACCAGCGGCAGTGATTCAGCGTGAAGTCTGATTGGATCGGCCTGTGGGGAAAACGACAAGAGTCCAGCAAAAAGCAGGGCAAAAAAGATGTAACGCATGCTGTACTAATAACGATTCTGTTTACCGGAAAGTGCCTGTTAACTGCCTATCCATAAAGTGTGCCGAAAGAGATGAATAACTTAAAAAATCAGACAGTAAAAATGCCCGCTGAACCATCTGTTCGGCGGGCATTTTTACTGTCTGAGTTCAGACTAGTTTAGTCGATGAGCATGGCTTTGCCACTAACCACATCATTTTCAACCGTTTTGAACTTGACATCACGTTTTACTGACCCATCTGCATATTGTACATTGACGCGAGCGTTCCGGTCAAGCTTAGCTACCCGTAGTGGGGCCTGGCGTTGGGCAGGCATAGGTGGAGCCCCGGCCCCCATCGCATCATTTTCGGCCATCCGACGAGCATACTCCTCAGGGCCTGTAGCCAGGTGATCGTCGGTGAAGTCCTCCGCATTTGTTTGCAGTTTAGGCTGCGGCTGTGGCTTTCGCTGGGCCGGAGCCTGACGGATTTCCTGCTGCACTTCTTCTGGCTCCTGGGCTGGAATATCGGCTTTGGTCAGGAAACTGATGGTATCAAAATTGACCTTGTTCAGGAATCGCTTGAACAGCTCTACAGACTCAAACTTATAGACCAGCAAGGGGTCTTTCTGTTCGAATACGGCGTTCTGTACCGATTGCTTAAGGTCATCCATTTCGCGGAGGTGTTCTTTCCATTCCTGGTCAATAATCGATAACGTGACTGCTTTCTCCATTTCGGTCACGATTTCGCGAGCCCCTGATTCAACGGCTTTACGCAGATCGGCTACAACGGTCAATTCATGGATTCCATCGGAGAATGGCACAACGATATTCTTAATCTGATGTCCCTGCTCGTTTAGCACTTGCGTTAGAATGGGCAATGCCTTCTCGGCAATAGCCTGGTTCTTGGCCTGATAATGTGCTTCGGCCTCGTCATATAAACGCCGGGTCAGCTCCGGTTTCTTCAGACGATTAAACTCTTCACTACTTAAATCTGGCGAAAAGCCCAGCGTAGTCAATAATTGGAGTTTAATCTCCTCATAATTGCCTTCGGAGTTATTGACTACCTCCTCAACTACATCATACATAGTGTTGGCAATATCCAGCGGCAAACGGTCGCCAAACAGAGCGTTCCGACGGCGTTTGTAAATAGCTTCCCGCTGATAGTTCATCACATCGTCGTATTCGAGCAGCCGTTTCCGAATGCCGAAGTTGTTTTCTTCAACTTTCTTCTGCGCTCGTTCGATGGACTTTGTAATCATCGAGTGCTGAATCACTTCACCTTCTTCCAGACCCATGCGGTCCATGACTTTAGCAATCCGTTCGGAGCCGAACAACCGCATCAGGCTATCTTCCAGCGAAACAAAGAACTGGGAGGTACCTGGATCGCCCTGACGGCCAGAACGACCCCGTAGCTGACGGTCGACCCGACGCGATTCATGGCGTTCGGTACCAATAATAGCCAATCCACCGGCAGACCGCGACTCGGGGGTTAGTTTGATATCAGTACCCCGACCAGCCATGTTAGTAGCGATCGTAACCGTACCTGGCAAACCTGCTGTTGCAACAATTTCGGCTTCGCGCTGGTGGTACTTGGCGTTCAGAACCTGGTGTTGGATTTTGCGGAGCGTAAGTAGGCGGCTTAGTAATTCAGAGTTTTCGACCGACGTTGTTCCCACCAGTACCGGACGACCTTTTTCGACCAGGCTGGTAATTTCGTCAACAACTGCATTGTATTTTTCCCGAACCGAACGATACACCTTATCTTCTTCGTCTTTCCGACTAATGGCGCGGTTAGTTGGAATCACAACCACATCCATTTTATAGATCTGCCAGAATTCAGACGCTTCCGTTTCGGCCGTACCCGTCATACCAGCCCGTTTGTGATACATCCGGAAGTAGTTTTGAAGCGTAACAGTAGCGTAGGTTTGAGTAGCGTCTTCTACCTTAACATTCTCTTTGGCTTCAACGGCCTGGTGCAAACCGTCCGACCATCGACGGCCTTCCATGATCCGCCCTGTCTGTTCATCAACGATTTTAACCTTACCGTCCATAATGACGTATTCAGTGTCTCGTTCGAACAGACAATATGCTTTCAGAAGCTGGTTTACGGTATTAATGCGCTGGGTTTTAACGGAGTAATCGCGAATGACGGCTTCTTTATGAAGAAGTTTTTCCTGCTCTGAGAATTCACCATCTTTATCAATTGTGTTCAGATCAATTGATAGGTCGGGAAGGATAAAGAAGTTGGGATCTTCGCCCGAACCCGTGATGTAGTCAATCCCTTTTTCAGTAAGATCAATGCTGTTATGCCGCTCGTCGATGGTAAAATAAAGGGGGGCATCAGCTTCCGGCATCAACTTCTGATTTTCGGCCAGATAGATTGCTTCTGTTTTCTGAAGTAGCGCTTTATTCCCAGTTTCACTCAAAAACTTGATCAGAGGCTTATGCTTGGGCAAGCCTCGGTGTGCGCGGAACAGCGACAAACCCCCTTCTTTTTCATCACCAGCGGCAATCTTCCGTTTGGCATCATTCAGGAAGTCGTATACTAATTTCCGTTGGGCTTCAACAACTCGTGCTACCCGAGGCTTTAGTTCGATATAATCCTGCTCATCCCCACGAGGAACGGGGCCGCTGATGATCAATGGTGTTCGGGCATCATCGATCAGAACGGAGTCAACTTCATCGACCATAGCGTAGTGGTGCTTCCGTTGCACCAGTTCGCCGGTTTCGCGAGCCATGTTGTCACGCAGATAATCGAAGCCGAATTCATTGTTCGTACCATATGTAATATCAGCAAGGTACGCCTTCTTGCGTTGCTCGGAGTTCGGCTGGTGTTTATCAATACAGTCGACGCGTAGGCCATGAAATTCAAATAGAGGCCCCATCCATTCGGAGTCACGCTTGGCCAGGTAATCGTTGACCGTTACAATATGAACGCCCTGGCCTGCCAGGCCATTCAAAAAAGCAGGGAACGTAGCCACAAGGGTTTTACCTTCACCCGTAGCCATCTCAGCAATTTTACCCTGGTGCAGAACAACGCCCCCAATAATTTGCACATCATAATGAACCATGTCCCATTTGATGGGCGATCCGGCAGCATCCCAGCGATTGGCCCAGTGCGCCAATTCACCATCGATAACTACACTTTTTTTCCGAGCGGCCAATTCACGGTCGAAATCGGTGGCGGTAACGGTAAGTTGTTCGTTTTCGGTGAACCGCCGGGCCGTTTCTTTCACAACCGCAAAAGCGCGGGGCAGAATGTCGAGCAGAACCCGTTCCAGTTCTGTATTGCGTTCAACTTCGAGTTTGTCAATCCGATTGAAGATTTGTTCTTTTTCGTTGACGTCGATTTCTGGATGACCAGCCTGTTCTTTAAGCTCGGAGAGCTGGTTATCAATATCGGCTAACTCGTCGGTAATCTGAGCTTTAAGAGATGCCGAAACCTGCCGCAATTCATCATTGGACAGATCTTTTAACCGGGCAAATTCGGCATTTACCTTTTCCACGTAAGGGAGCAGTTCTTTAATGTCCCGTTGGGATTTGGTACCGAAAAGTTTCGCTATGAGGTTAATCATTTTGTTAGTCGTTAGTCTCCAGCCGTTAGTCGATAGGAGATAAGTCTGTGATTTAAAAGACTGACGACTATCAACTGACGGCTTTTTTTCTACAAATTTAGTGCATTAGAGTGGGACTACAAGGTAAGACCACTCCACGCAGGTACCTTATTATAAGGGAATGATGATTTGAAAGGAATCTATTACTTTTGCAGTTCAATTTTCGGCCCAACAGCCACCGTTCATGCATACTAAGGACAAATTGTCACGTTTTCTCCATTGTATTAACCTGTTCCAAGCTGTTGTCCTGCTATTTTTACTGACAGGATCTTATGATGTATTCGCTCAAACTCCCCGATCTCGTGTCGATCAGCTTACGGATGATGAAGTAGAAAGCTTTTATCGTCGGGCGCAGGCTAGTGGCCTTTCGGAAGCACAAATTGAACAGGCGGCTATGTCGCAGGGCTATACATTGGATGATATAGCAAAGATGCGGAAACGTATTGATGCTATTCGTACAAAAGCATCGAATCCTTTAAGCCTTACATCGGCTGATGCCAAATCAACGGGGCGGACACTACCTTCCGATCTTTCCCGTCGGCCCGATTCTTCATGGATAACTCGTAAAGATACTAGTCGTAAATTACGTGTATTTGGAGCCTCATTATTTGAAAATGCCAATCTGTCGTTTGAACCAAATTTGCGTATTGCAACGCCCCGCAATTATGTAGTTGGGCCTGACGATGAAATCCGAATCGACATTGCGGGAGCATCGACAGGAGAGTTTCTCTTGAAAGTTAGCCCGGATGGTACGGTGAAAGTGCCTAACCTGACCCCTATCTTTGTTAGTGGTTTGACGATAGAGCAGGCTGAGCAACGTATAATCGCCCGACTCCGGCAAGGAGGCTATCAGGGTTTAGGGACGCCAGGTAGTAACACGACGGCGAACTTGACCCTGACAAATATTCGCAGCATTCGGGTCACATTGGTTGGTGAGGTCGTTCGTCCAGGTACCTATACGATTTCGTCGCTTGGTTCAGCCTTCAATGCCCTTTATTTAGCTGGTGGACCGAATCCGGAAACGGGATCATTTCGTAAGATTAGCGTCATTCGTGGAAATCGCGTTGTTCGTACGATTGATTTGTACGATTTTATTCTGCGGGCCGACCAGCGGGATAATATCCAGTTAAGGGACCAGGATGTTATCCGGGTAGCTGATTACGAAACGCGTGTTGAATTGGGGGGGCAAGTACGTCGTCCGGCTATTTTTGAATTATTGCCAGGGGAAACGCTCCAGACGCTTTTAGGTTTTGCCGGTGGTTTTGCCGACGACGCCTACCGAGCAGCAATCACGCTTCGGCGTAATACCAATCGTGAGCGACGAATTGTTACGATTACGGAAGAACAGATTAAAAGTTTCATTCCACAGAAAGGGGATAAGTACGAGGTTGGAAAAATTCTGGAGCGTTACGAAAACCGAGTCCAGGTAGCCGGTGCCGTAATGCGTCCTGGTGATTATGCACTCGAGCCAGGGTTGGAAACAGTCCGCCAGTTGATCAATCGGGCAGATGGGCTCCGCAAGGACGCGTTTACGAATCGAGCCTCTATTATTCGGGAGCGACCTGATATGGATCGTGAAAATCTGTCATTTGACCTTGGCAAACTGATGCGTGGCGAAATAGCAGATATTCCGCTGATGCGGCAGGATAGTTTAACGGTCTTATCTATCCGGGATTTGCGAGAACCGTATTATGTCACAATTGAAGGTGCTGTTAATAAGCCAGACACAGTCGAATATGTTTCGAATATGAGTGTAGCGGATTTGGTTGTGCAGGCAGGAGGTTTTCAGGAAGGCGCTAAACCCAATTTAATTGAAGTGGCCCGGCGCATTCGTCAGGATTCGGCTGGAATTAGTACAACATTACAAGAAATTCACCGCTTTTCGATAGATCGTAATCTACAAATCACTGCTTTGGAAGGCACTTCGCCCGAGTTCAGGCTACGGCCATTTGATATTGTCTATGTAAGAACATCGACAAACTACGAACCACAGCAACAAGTTTATATTTACGGAGAGGTGATGCAACCCGGCAACTACTCTATCTTTAGTAGAGCAGAACGAATTAGTGATGTGATTAAGCGTGCAGGGGGACTCAAGCCACAAGCTTATTTACCAGGAGCACAATTCAAACGGAAAGGAAATATCATCGGTAATGATTTGAGTGAAATACTGAGGAGTTCAGGAATAGAAGAAAATCTGTTAGTGAGAGATGGAGATTCCCTGTACATACCTCAGCAACAAGAGGTTGTTGCTGTTCAGGGCGCTGTTTTAAACCCAGGGATCGTAAGCTATAAAGTGGCCTATGAGTTTAGCGACTATGTTAGTGAAGCAGGAGGGTTTACGGATAATGCTAGAAAAAGTAAAGCCTACATAGTTTATCCAAATGGTCGTAAGGATCGTACGCACCATTTTTTGTTTTTTTCATCGCGACCAAAAGTGTATCCTGGTTCAACCGTAGTCATTCCCTTTAAGCCGCTGGATAACAACAAACTAAGTGTTGCAGAGCGACTGGGTATTTTGTCATTATTGACTACAGTATCAATTGCATTAGTTAATATAATTCTTCGTTAGTTTTTGGTATTAGCGATGCAAAAGTTATCCGAAACGAACATGGAGCAGGGAGAAATAGAGATTAAGTTAAGCGATTTACTATTTTTTCTGAAAACTAACTGGCGAAAAGTCCTGATTGGGGCTCTAATTGGGCTTGCTTTTGGTGGCGTATACGCTTTTTCAAAACAGAATGTATATACAGCCCAAATAATGGTCATGCCCGAAATTCAGGCAAAAGGAGCGGGAGGCCTAAGTAGTTTAGGCTCATTGGTAGGACTGGCTGGCCTTGGTCTTGACAATATGGCTTCGTCTGATGCGGTTAGACCCGATCTGTATCCAAATATATTACAGAGTATTCCATTTGCGTTGGATGTATTGAATCGACCTGTATTTTCTCAGTATTTACAGAAACGGTTAACATTACAAGAGTTCCTGCTTCAAATAAATGAGAGTAAGTTTAATTTGTTTAACTTATTTTCTAATACAGAAGAGAATAGTAGTGGTACTAAAACCAATCCTGGTAATTCTATTCAGGCTATTCAGTTAACCAAGAAGCAAGATAGTATGATTAAAGCAGTGCATGCAAGTGTATCTGCTTTATATGATAGGAAAACAGGAATATTAACGCTTTCAGCCGTTGAGCCTGATCCTGTTGTTGCAGCTACAGTTGCGGGTTTGTCGTTAGATTATTTAGCCAACTATGTAACAACTTATAGAACCGAAAAAGCGCGAAAGCAAGTTACTTTCCTAACCCAACGTGTCAATGAAGCGAAAAGTCGATATCAGGCTGCTGAATATAATCTTTCCAGTTATCGAGACCGTAACAGAAACCTATATTTAAATACAGCTAAAATTGATGAACAGCGATTGCAAGCCGATTATTTACTGGAACAATCAGTATATAGTGAATTGTCGAAACAATTAGAACAGGCTAAAATTAAAGTTCAGGAAGAAACGCCTGTCTTTAAGATATTAGAGCCTGCTACTATCCCTCTGAAAAAGAGCGGGCCTGGCCGAACATTAATTATGCTAGGCTTCATGTTTGCCGGGATTTTTTTATCCCTTATCATCATCTTATTTCAAAATAGACATCAGATTTTTCGAAATGTATGAAAAAGGCCTTAATCTGTGGTATATCTGGTCAGGATGGGGCTTATCTGGCAAAGCTATTACTCAATAAGGGTTACCAGGTTTATGGAGGGTCGAGAGATGCGCAAATAGCTTCATTTCACAACCTTGTCCGATTAAATATTAGAAAAGAAATAGAGCTTGTCTCAGTCAGTATCAATGATTTTAGGAGTGTTCTGCAAACGCTGTTAAAAGTAAGGCCAGATGAAATATACAACTTGGCTGGTCAAAGTTCTGTTGGGCTGTCATTTGAGCAACCTGTTGAAACTCTTGAAAGCATTAGCGTTGGCACACTTAATATTTTAGAGGCAATTCGATTTAGTAATCTGCCCATCAAATTTTACAATGCAGGTTCGAGTGAATGTTTTGGGGATACAGGGAGCTTAGTAGCCGATGAAAATACACCTTTCAGACCACGTAGTCCATATGGAGTAGCTAAAGCGGCTGCTTTCTGGCAGGTAGCTAATTATCGAGAAGCTTATCAGCTCGATGCATGTACTGGTATTCTATTTAATCATGAATCTCCGCTTCGTCCAGAGCGATTTGTAACTCAGAAAATAGTTGCCAGTGCCTGTCGTATTGCCAAAGGAAGTAAGGAAATATTAGTACTTGGAAATATAGATATTGCTCGTGATTGGGGCTGGGCACCTGAATACGTCGAAGCTATGTGGCTTATGCTTCAACATCAGCGGGCTGATGATTATATAATTGCGACTGGTAAAACTCATAAACTAAGTGATTTTATACGTATTGTATTTGAAACGGTTGGATTAAGCTGGCAGGAACATGTACGAATAGATCATTCTTTTTTTCGCCCTACTGATATTGCAGAAGGCCATGCTAATCCTGCTAAAGCATTAAATAAGCTAGGATGGATTGCAAATTATTCTATGGCTGATGTTGCTAGTTCAATGGTTGAACACCGTATGACAGAGGAAACAGATAGGCGAATGTACTAATTCAATAATGAAGATTTCAGTACTAAATTATTTAGCTCAACGTATTCGCGAGACGCACCCTCGCACACGAAAACTTCAATTAAATGCCTTTATTGGGCTTTGCGTTAAGGGAGTAGGTATGCTAATTTCCCTTTTACTAGTTCCTCTCACCATCGATTATCTGTCGAAAGAAACTTATGGCGCTTGGTTGACAATTAGTTCTGTGGTTACAATGTTGTCATTCTTTGATATTGGAATAGGAAATGGTCTCCGGAATAAAATATCCGAGGCAATTTCGAAAGAAGATAACACCAAAGCACGAGCATACATTAGCACTGCTTATGCATTATTCGGGATAATACAGCTAATAATAATATTATTATTTTATAGTATATACAGCTTTATACCTTGGCAGAAAGTATTTAATACTTCAATTAATGAAGTTCAATTAAATACTATTATTATTATTCTAGTTATATCAATGGCTATAAAATTAGTCTTAGATATGCTTACGTATATATTAATGGCCCTTCAGCAATCGGGCTTATCGAGTATATTAAATCTAATAACTAATGCTCTAATACTTATTGGTACATTTATAATTTCAAAGATTGCAATTGGGAATTTACTATATCTAGCAGTTTTAACTGCAGTTAGCCCTATATTGGTATTGTTAATAAGCAGTATAATTTTTTTTTCGACCTATCTAAAAGATTATAGACCCACTATCTCATCAATAGATTGGAAATTTGCAAAAGGACTATTATCATTAGGTTACCAGTTTTTTATTATTCAATTAGCTGTTATTGTAATTTTCTATAGCGATAATCTAATAATATCACAACTATTTGGCCCTTCAGAAGTATCTACATACAATGTTGCTTTTCGGTACTTCAATTCAATAAATATTATATTTACTATTATCATTTCTCCTTACTGGTCTGCATTTACTGAAGCGTTTATAAAAAATGACAGAGATTGGATAAAACGCACATATAGGTCTCTTCAGAAAATGTGGGTTGGCTTAGCAGTAAGCGTATGCATAATGATTTTATTTTCTGATATAATTTATGAAATGTGGATTGGCGATAGGGTGAAAATTTCGATTACATTGAGCATATGTACTGGATTGTTTGTTATTGTGAGTAGTTGGAATAGCATCAATAGCTTGATTCTGAATGGAACAGGGAAGATAAAGCTGCAACTTTTAGTAGCAGTGTTTTGCGCCACCATAAATGTACCATTTGCAATAATTTTGGGTAAACATCTTAAGATGATGAGTAGTGGGATAATATTAGCTACTACTTGCACTTTATTAATAGGGTCTGTTTTAGGAAGCATGCAAGTGAAAAGGATTGTTTCCGATAAAGCAAAAGGAATTTGGAATAAATAATTAAACGCTCTAGTTTAGAGATTATTTGCCAAGTAAAATAAAAAAACTAATTGCATGAATCGCGACATTGTACAATTTATATATGATTTAAAGCTTGAGCAAACTAACAATAGCTTGAGCACACGTGTAAAGAATCGATTGATTAACATGTGTTTTAATAAAATCAAAGGTAGTAATCCTTTGATTGAAACGTATATCGGAAAATACAGGCTACGACTTCCGTTTTCCCATCAATTGCCCTTTATAATAAAATTGTTTCCAAATTATTCTACTAACCTAGCCAGGATTGCCCGTAAAGCTTTAGAAAAATATCATGATTTAAAGTTTATTGACATTGGGGCAAATATAGGCGATACTGTCGCTCTATTGCGTTCAGAGGAAAGCTTTCCAATTCTATGTATTGAGGGAGATGATTATTTTTTTTCAATTCTCGAAAAAAATGCATCTAATTTTTCTGATGTTTACTTAGCTAAATGTTATGTAGGTGAGTCTACTGAAAGAATAAATGCTGTATCAGTTGAAATAGGTGGCACAGCTCGTTTAGTTCAAGATTCTAGTAAGGATAATATAATACTTATAAAAGATATTTTATCTATTGTTGAAGATTATCCCTTATTTAAAAGCTCAAAAATTATTAAAATTGATACAGATGGTTTTGATAATAAAATTATAAGAGGTTCAGCTGATTTTATTAAACTAGCAAAGCCTATTATATTTTTTGAATATGATCCTTATTTTTTATCGAAACAAAATGACGATAGCATTTCTATTTTTAGTAATTTGTTAGATATGGGATATAAGAATGTATTGATATATGAAAATGATGGTGACTATGTTTTATCAGCGGAATTAACTAATAAAAGTTTATTAGAAGATATAACTCATTTTTATAGTGGTCGTTTAAGTAAAAAATACTGTGATATTTGTGCTTTTCATGAAGAAGATAATGATTTGTTTTTGCAGATAAGAAGCGACGAAATAAATTTCTTTAAAAAATTTAGAAACTATGAATAGCCTTGCTTTTCAATTAGAAGTTTAAAATTAAATTTTATCAAAAGATGAGGATTTTTTTTGATCATCAAGCTTTCACAATCCAGAATTTTGGAGGTATTTCTAGATACTATTGTGAATTGATTTCTGGTATAAATGCCTTAAATTTTTATGATGCTCATCTGTCAATTTTATGGTCTAACAATGAAAATTTAAGCGAATATGATTTTAAAGTTTCCAAATTTCCGTTTTTAGGCAAGCATAGATTATATAAATACTCTAATCAAGCTTATAATATATTAGATATGTTAGTAAATGATTTTGATCTTTACCATGCTACATACTTTGATAATAGTTTAAAGAAATTTAGCAAAAAGAAACCATTAGTAACAACATTTTACGATATGACTTATGAAATTCTTTCAAAAGATTTCAAAGAATTGGCCAATGATAAATCTATTATTGAGCAAAAAAAAGTTATCGCTAATCAAGCAGCACATTTAATTGCAATTTCTGAAAGTACAAAGAAAGATATGATAGAACTGCTAAATATTCAGCCAGAAAAAATCTCTGTTGTTTATTTAGCAAGTACTTTTGAGCTATGTGAACCAGAGGTTAATATGAAAACTGAAGACGGTAAGGATCAATATTTACTGTTTGTAGGTAAAAGAGATAATTACAAGAATTTCGTGCCATTGATAAAGTCTATTTCTTTTATTTTAAAAAAATATCGTATTAATCTGATATGTGCAGGAGGAGGAGCGTTTACAAGTGCTGAGCATGAATTAATAAATTCACTAGGATTATCTGATAAAGTGTATTATCGAGATATCAATGATGCAACACTTCAAACATTGTATATGGGAGCACTTGCATTCATATTTCCGAGCTTATATGAAGGATTCGGCATTCCAATATTAGAAGCTTTTTCTTGTAATTGCCCTTGTATACTTAGTAATGTCAGCTCTTTACCTGAAATTGCAGGGACAGCAGCATTATATTTTGACCCTAAAGAGCCAGATTCAATGATGAATGCAGTAGAAAAAGTAATAGTAGATAACTCGGTTAAGCATGACCTTATTATACAAGGTAGAAAGAGACTGACTGCTTTCTCATGGAATAATACTGTCACCAATACATTAAATGTTTATAAAAGTATAGTTTAATTTGATTGTTTTGAGGTAGTGACTTCATTTGTCTTTTGCGAAATATTGCTATCAATTATCCTTATAGAATTTACTCATGACATTGTAGTTGTTTTTACAAGAAGTTTAATGAAAATTGAAAATAGTTTATAAGGATTTTTTTAAAAGCCATAAGGTATGACACTTGTAACTATTATTACTGTTTGTTTAAATAGTGATAAGCATATAGAACAGACAATTCAATCTGTATTAAATCAATCATATAATAATATTGAATATATAATTATTGATGGTAAATCGACAGATTCAACATTAGAGATAATAAAAAGATACGCTAGTAAACACCCTTCCATTATACAGTATATTTCTGAACCTGATGCTGGCATATATAATGCTATGAATAAAGGGATTAAGATGGCAAAAGGAGAGTTGATAGGCATTATCAATAGTGATGATTGGTATGAAGTTAATACTGTAGAAAATGTTTTGTTAGCGTATTCCAAAAATGGACTTGCCGTATACCATGGCATCCAAAGGACTTATCTCAATGATAAAATTATTGGCTTACAATGTACTAGCTCTAATCAATTACAGATAAGAATGATTGAACATCCTACCTGTTTTTTACCAAAAGAACTTTACTCGACATATGGTATCTTTGACGAGAATTATAAGTATGCAAGCGATTATGAACTTATGTTAAGATTGCAAAGTAAAAATATACCTTTTGTTATGATAGAAAGCATATTAGCCAATTTTAGAGAAGGGGGAGCATCGCACAGGAATACGGCGATATGGGATAATTATAAATTGTGGCTAGACAAAGGTTTGATGACTAAAAAAGAATACCTATACAGATCTATTATGGATAGGTTACGAATATATCTAGGGCGTCGTTAGTATATTTACTTAATTATTATGAAAATATTTTTTGATCATCAAACTTTTTCACTGCAAGACTATGGAGGTATATCCAGATACTATTCAGAATTAATCAATGCGATTAATAACACTCAAGCAGATGAAGCGCATTTATCTCTTTTATTTACAGATAACATTCATATTCGAGATGTTTATGATAAATTTTATTCGTTATATAATGGGAATTCTTTTCCAAGGAAAATATCTATACAGTATCGATTAAATAAATTGTTTTGTAAATATGAAATAAAAAAAAACAATTTTGACATATTTCATGCTACATATTATGATCCATACTTTGTGAATCTTATTCGAAACAAGCCTTCAGTTGTTACTTTTTTAGATATGATTCATGAGCGATATTCTAATAAATACTTAGGGCTCGCAGCAGATCGAAGAATTACCAAACGTAAGAGAGAGCTTGCAGAGAAATCTACTGCTATTATTGCTATTTCCGAAAATACCAAAAATGATATTATTCAGTTGTTTAATGTGGAGCCTGAAAAAATTTCAGTAATTCCTTTAGGTAGCTCTCTACAAAAAGTAGCTACTTTTGAACCTGTATATAGCCTATTTTCTGATAGACCACCATACCTATTATTTGTAGGAAATCGAGATTATTATAAGAATTTTGTTTGGTTTATAAAGGCTATTTGCCCAATTATTCATAAATATAAAATTCATGTGATTTGCGCCGGGGGGGGGGCTTTCAATAGCCAAGAACGGCAATTACTCTCTACTCTGAAGATTCAAGATAGCGTAATTCAGGAGCCAATTACAGATAATAAATTGGCTATTTTATACCAAAATGCAATTGCATTTGTCTTTCCTAGTTTATATGAAGGTTTTGGTATACCGATTCTAGAAGCATTTACTTGTGATTGCCCTTGTATATTAAGTAATTGCAGTTCTTTACCTGAAGTAGCAGGCGACGCTGCATTATATATAGATCCTGAAGATTCAGAAACATTGGTTAATGCGGTAGAAAACTTATATAGCAATAATAGTTTACGCATGAAACTTGTAGAGAGAGGAAGAGAGAGACTTGTAAGCTATTCTTGGAAAGAGACAGCAGTGAAGACACTGAATTTATATCACTCCCTATGATAGATTATGTTAATATAACAGCTAATAAGGATAGGGCATCTATTAATAGGGATCCTCTTGTGAGTATTATTATTGTTGTATACAATGGCGTAAGTACAATAAGAGATTCGATTGAGAGTGTAATAAATCAGACTGAAAATCATGAAATAATAATTATAGATGGAGCTAGTACTGATGGCACATTATCTGTACTAGAAGAATATCAGGAACGGCTTACCTATTTATTGAGTGAGCCAGATAGTGGTATTTATGATGCTATGAACAAGGGGCTCAACATAGCTAAAGGTGAGTGGATATATTTCTTAGGAGCAGATGATGTCATGTTACCTGGTATCATCAACAGTATGAAACATATTCTTTTAGGTGATAAATATGCTTTAGTATTTGGTAATATTAAATACAGCAATGGCAAAGTTTTTAAATCTAGCATAAGTTTAAAGACTATATTGCAAAATACACTTCATCATCAATCCGCTTTCTATAGAAGAAATTTATTTAATGATTTTAAATTTAATACTGGATTTAAGATACTTTCTGACTACGAGCTGAATTTGCTTATATATTTGAAAAAGCTACCATACTTAAATAAGAATATACTAATTGCCGAATGCATGGTGGGTGGTAGTAGCTTTAATACGAATTTGTCTCTAAAAGAAACTAATCAAATAAGAAAATTACATGTAAATAAATTTTTGAATTTTAATTTGACTTGGCTTCTTACTTTTAAATACTATATTAATTATGTATTATTACGAAAAGTATAATGCTATTGTTCTCTTTTTATCAATGGCTTTTTATACAATTTCTTTGTTCTTTTTATTTAAAAGGAAAATTTTTTCACTAATTGATCCTTTGATCCTTCATCTAACTTGGTGTTCAAGTGGTTTAGCTTTACTTTCTGGTTATTTTTTTGATAGAGGTATTGATTTTGATGGCTTTGGTTTTGTGTCTGTTTATTTATTTTATATATTAGGCTTATATTTATTTTTAGACACTTCTCCAAAAAGTAAAAGCGATTTAAGTTTAATATTAAACGACAATAGAAATAAAAAACTATTTTTTATTAGTTTACTACTTAATGTTGTAAGCAGGTATGAATTTATTATATATGCTATAAATAACCCTTCTGTTGTAGAATGGTTCCTCTATAAATTTAAGCAAATTGAATCTCATAGCTTTATACAATATATTTTACAAGTTGGGGCTAGGCCCTTTTTTATATATTATTCATTTGTACTTATTCATGCAAAAAAAACTTGGAGAACTCCTTTAATATTTATTTTGTCAATAAACGTATTGTTAGATATATTTTCAGGAGGTAGATCTGCTATTATTGGTTTAATTCTATCTGTTGGTTATTATATCTATTTTTTTAGGCCATTTTTCTCTCAAAAACGCCTTAATCAGATTAATAAGATCAGTGTTCTAGTAATTGTTTTAGCAATTGTTGTAGGTGCTGTAATCACATCTTTTTATAAAAGAGAGTCTACTGTAGAAGAAGGTATGCTTGGAATGATCAATAGGCTACTAGCAGCAGGAGATGGCCTTGAGATGTATCTTACTAATCATGGGTCAGCATATGTTAAGTCGGGACCTGGAGAGTATATTAAATCTGTTTTTGGCATTTTTCTTAAACGGATAATGCCTGTTCAATCTCAAAGTGTTGGATGGCAGCTTTATGAATTAGAGCATGGAATAATATCACCTATTGCGGTAGGCCCAAATTATATTTTACCACTTCAGGCTTTTGTTCTTGGTAAATTTTTTATACCTTTTTATTGCTTATTGATTAGTTTTATAGTTGCTTTTTTAAGGGGAAATAAGTTGTCAAGGAAACTTATCGTTAATCAGGATTTAGCTTTTGTTTTAGGGTTATTGAGCTTTGAGCCCGTTTTGGATATGGAATTGTTTATATTGGTAATTTGCGGTTGCTTGTCAATTTACTTTATATTCATATACCCATTTAAAAAGATAAGGTTTTTATTTGATTGGCATACGGTTATTCGGTTACTATTAAATAAGCAAAAATATGAAACGCATTAGTGTATGTATTGCTTCTTATAATGGACAACCCTATATAGCCCGGCAAATAGAATCAATTTTACCGCAGTTAGACCTTGAAGATGAAATAATAGTTTCTGATGATTTTTCTACGGATGAAACTAAAAAAATTCTTGCCCGCTTCCGGGATAGACGTATTAAAGTTTTAAACAATGCTGGCCCTAAAGGCCCTTTGAGTAATTTCCAAACTGCCTTAGAACAAGCTACCAATGATTTTATTTTTTTATGCGACCAAGATGATGTTTGGTTGCCAGAAAAAGTACATAAAATGCTAGCTTTTTTAGAGCATTATGACTTAGTAATTAGTGATTGTAAGATAGTTAATAATTCTTTGAAAGAAATAAGTCCATCTTTTTTCAAACTGCGTGGTAGCCATAAGGGTTTGCTTCGTAATATTTACAAGAACTCTTATATTGGTTGCTGCATGGCTTTTCGGAGAGAAGTATTGCTTTATGCTCTTCCGTTCCCTGCCTATATTCATATGCATGATTGGTGGATTGGCCTCTTGGTTGAAATGAAAGGCAAGGTTTTTTTTTACAACGATCCTCTGATTCTATACGTACGGCATGGGAATAATGCGTCTCCAACCGGTGAGTTAGAAATATCTGCTAACTGGTTAGCAAGACTGTTTAATAGAGTTGTTCTCGTTTTTTCATTAGTTATGCGTTTGTTAAAATAGATCTGTTATGGTCTCTGTTGTTATTCCAACATACAATGCGGCTTCTTACCTTCCGAAATTAATAGAAGAAATAAAGCAACAAACGTTAGTTTATGAATTAATAATTATTGATTCAGAATCAAATGATGAAACACAGGCGTTGCTTCGAAGTTATGGGTTGCCTTTCAATGTAATTCCAAAATATACTTTTAATCATGGAAGCACTCGGAACTATGGCGTATCGTTGGCAAAGTATGATCTTATAATCTTTTTGACGCAAGACGCTCTACCTGCAAAACCAGATGCTTTTGAATTATTAGTAAAGGCACTACTTAGTCATAATGACGTTTCTTTAGCTTATGGGCGCCAGCTACCTTATCCTGATGCTGATGTATTAAGCCAGTTTGCCAGAGCAAGCAACTACCCTGCTAAAAGCATCATAAAAAATAAGTCGTTAATTCCTGAAATGGGAATAAAAACTTGTCATTGTTCTAACTCATTTGCTGCATATCGCAAAGCAGATTTAATGGAAGTGGGTGGATTTCCATCCGATACTATTTTAGGTGAAGATGTAAGTGTAGCCGCACGGTTGATTTTAAACGGGAAATCTGTTGCTTATGAGTCGAAAGCTGAAGTATTTCATTCGCATAACTATAAACTTTTAGAGGAATTTAGACGATATTTTGATATAGGCGTTTTCCATAAACAACAGCAAAACGTTCTTAAGCCCTTTACGCAAGCAGAGTCGGAAGGAGTAAAATATGTTCTAAAAGAATGGACTTATTTGGTAAGAATAAATAGAGTGTATCTAATTCCTAAACAATTAATTCGAACACTTGCAAAATATATTGGCTATAAATTGGGATACTGGCATGAAAATATCCCTTTAAAGATAAAGCGATCTTTTAGCATGCATAGATCGTTTTGGAATTAATGCTTACGATATGGGTATAGGCTCATTAATAAAAAAATCACTTTGCAATTCACTATAGCCTTCAAAATAAACAGGTTCTCCTGTGCCACTACCTGAAACCCGAGGTGTCAATGTGACGGATCCAATGCCTCCACTAAAAGTGAGATTAGCTATAATACCGTTGATAAAAAGATAATTAGGATTGTCTGAGCTTTCATCTAATGAGATAATCGTAACGGATGGAGGAGATAAAGTACCATCATACTTTTGATTAATTACGATTTGGGCTTGAAAACAAAAAGTTGCAGCCTGGCCTGATCCATACCCTCCTGCTTTCATTGTACCTTCCACCCAGATTCGATAATATCCACTGTTGTTTGACGTAGTAGATAATCGCGCTTCAATAAATTGTAAGATAGTTGCCGCCGTCACATTACCATTAACCCCTGCAGAAACGCGAGTGTTGGCTAATTGTCGAATACGACCGTTACGTTTTTCAAATGGTTGTAAGGTATTTAGCGAAACATTAGTTGCACGTTTTAAAAGATTGGCTGATATAATGAATTGATTGTTGGGAACTGCTATGCAATATATTTCACAATTAATTAGTGTGCCAGCCGCTTGCTGAGTACCTCCGTTAGTAGGAGCGTGATAGAGCACAGTACGATTACGTTCAGTAGTAACTGGCTGAGCGATTCGAGCTTTAAGTCCTGCTACAAAGCAGTTTGTTATATCAATTAATTCCGTTGTGGGAGTTAAAGAATTAGCAATTACTACATCTAAGTCACAGTTTTCAAGCCCACTGCTTATAACTTGTAGAATTCTAGAAAAAGACTCAACAGTGGCATGAAGTTTTAAATTTGTAGTTGCTGTAGTACATAGTACAGCTGTTTCGTTCGTGCCACCAGCTGAAACAATTCGACTGAGGTATCCCTCAAAGTTTATGCTGTTTGTGCCGTTGAGGATTAGGGCAGGTTGCCGCTTTTCAACAGCCTGTAAAGAGGTGCCCATTATATTCACTACTCCCATAGACCCTGTGCCCGATAAGAGCCCAGGGGAAAAAGAGCTGGATGCTGAATAATTGACACCTGGGTAATTAAGGCTGGCTGAGTAGCTCAGAACTACTGGTGAGTTAGCCCGAATAGTGCATTCATGTATAAAAAACTCTTCACTCCGTATATTCAAAAGTCCAATTGACCCTAGTCCACCGTTGGATGACGGTGTGTCACTCATTTGAAAATAACATTTCTTAATGCCACAATTCAACCCGCCAAGATTAGTTCTACCAAATTGTACAGCTATAGTGGACGGGCTTGACGCATTCCCCCCAGCTGGTTCGAACATAAAGTTTTCGCAGCCAGAAAATGAAGAGCCACTAAAGTCGAACATAGGTCGGCTACCTGTGATGCCAAGGATGATTGTATTTAAATAAGATCCCCCATCGCCAACTAACCAAATGCCCGTTGCCCCTGTCAAATTGATAGTTGTTCCTATTAAATAATATCCTGCAGGAAAATAAACAGTAGCAATATATGGAGCCGAGGCATTAGCAGAGAGAGTCTTTGCATAATTTACGGCTTTCTGAATGGCCGCTGAATCATCTGCAGAGCCGTTTCCTACTGCACCAAATTGTGGGTCTTTTACATTGATAGCCATTAAGTAACGATTAAATTCGATCTATTGGTAAAGATGAGTTGTAAACAATAACTCTTTAAGATTTGTTTAGGATAGCCTATCCGTACATATTTTAGAAAATTTAAGCAAACAATTTTCCTAATAATGGGGTAATTAAAGCACATATTAAATAAACTAATTTAGTTGTAGCGGGATAAGCCTGTTGAGTAACTGTTGGGTTTGGGCTTTATAATAACAGCAGTAATAAGTTTAGATACCATTAATGCACGGCTTAAAATATGGAGAATAGATATATAAAAATGATTGCTAGCGTTTTACTGGTTTTCATTATTGGTAAGGCAAATGCACAAAATAACTTTTCCTTTGTTAACAGTAATGTCTTTACTGGAAACAGAGCTGGTTATCAGAATACCACTGGTTCTGTAAATGTATTTATTGGCAATGCTGCAGGATTCAGTAATAGTAGTGGCTCTGCTAATCTTTTCTTAGGTCAACGAGCTGGTTATGGAAACTCAACGGGAGCTTATAACACCTTTATCGGTAGCTCATCCGGAGAAAGCAACACGGTAGGGGCTAACAATAACTTTATCGGTAATGGGGCTGGCCTGGCCAATACAGAAGGTAACTTCAATGTGTTCATTGGCTCAGAAGCAGGTTCGAAAAACAAACGGGGCGGCTCCAATGTTCATATTGGCAGCTATGCTGGTAAAGAGAATCTGGATGGGAGTGCTAACACGTTTATTGGGCATAATGCTGGCGTGCCGGTCGGAGTGACTCTCAACAATGTGACCGTGTTGGGTTACAATGCGGTTGCCACGGCGAGCAACAGTGTAATTTTGGGCTACAGTGCCAATGTAGGGATCGGTACATCCGCCCCTGCTAACAAGTTAGAAATTACTCAGGGCACCAACGGAAATAGTGGACTGCGATTCACTAATCTGACAAGCGCTAATATACCTGTTATAAGTACAAATCAGTTTTTAACTGTTAATGCTAATGGTGATATTGTACTGGCTTTAGTAGGCGGTAGCAAAGGCGCATTCCGGCAAGCAAGTATTGACTCTCTTGAGGTTAACAGTTGGCAATTGGAGAATGATGGCAATCTAAAGAATACAAATGAGAGAGGAATAATAATTGGTGACGGAATTGATAAAAAACCTGTCGGTTATAAATTATACGTAGCGGAAGGGATATTGACTGAAAAAGTGAAAGTGGCGGTAAAGTCGACCTCGAATTGGAGTGATAAAGTATTTGAAAAAGGTTATCATTTGCGTAACCTAAGCGAAGTAGAACAATATATTAATCAGAGAAAGCATTTGCCAGGAGTACCTTCTGCAAAGGAGATGGTTTTATCTGGTAATAACTTACATGAGACCGATGCTATTCTACTGGAAAAAATAGAAGAATTAACGCTTTACAGTATTCAACTTCAAAAGATAAATAATGATTTACAAAAACAAATAATTAAAATTAAGCATAAACAAAATAAACAATTACAAGAGTTACAATTACTGAAAAATAAGCTAAAGTGATTCTATATCGATATTTATGATTATATCTCAATTGTTTAAAATATCGATTGTTTGCATATCAAATAATATCTTTGAAATATAAATAAAATTCAGGATATATGATTTATTGTAATTTGATAGCTTTGCTAATCAATTATTTAAATATATAACAACCCAGGCACTCATGAAGTACTCAGATACGTATCGTATTCTATTTTTCTCCATATTGTATTTGAAGTCATATTTACTATTTTCACAGATTAAAACAAATCGATCTGCTAGCGATAAAAATAGAAAACAAACAACTCTTTTAGTGAATACACTTCAAACTTATAATAGTATAGAGCAAATTCGAAACTTAAGAGAAGCGCCGAATTACATATATATAACAGATTCTAAATCTTACGGTGCATTTCGTTACGATCCTAAAGATATAACAACGCCTGATAACAGTGGGACAGTAATCGTGACCCAAATGGGCAAACGATATAAACGTATTTTAGAGGGACCAATTAATGTACAGCAACATTTTTCAGCTAAAGGTGATGGAGTAACCGATGATACCAAAGCCATACAAGCTGCAATAGATGCTGCCTGTATCGTTAATAACCCTAAACTTAGAGGAGCGGCTAGTCCTTCCGATGGATCCAATACCGTTTATATACCTCATGGTTTATACAAAGTTACCAATGAAATTCTGGTGCGTGGGGCTTGTACTATCATAATGGAACAGGCTAGCAGTTACGGAGGCACAAGACTTCAACAGATGGCTCAAGGGAAACATTTATTTCACATCATCAAAGATACGGACGGTATTTCGTCGGGGGTTCATATAATTGGCGGGATTTTAAAAGGTAGTGCCTCAAAAGCTGCCAATGAAACTGCATTAATTTATGGTGGCGAAGGCGCACAAGATGCGAATAATAACAGTACCTATATTGATAATGTATGGTTCCAAACACCAGAGCAATATGGGGTAAATTTTGCGCGGGGGGACGATATCCATATTCGCAATTGTACATTCGATGTAGCTGCGTATCATTCAATTAAATTAGGAAGTCGTATTAACTCAGTTACTAACTCAAGTATAAGTGGTTGTACTTTCTACGATATAAGAAGTGGTGCAATTGATTTAATTAATACTGATGGATTACAAATAAATAATAATTTTATATATACTGATGTGAACAAACACATTCCTTATTTTATTAATGCTAACGGCGAGAATATAAAAGGCTTACAAGTTAATAGTAACTCGTTGAATTATGTCAATAGATTGATCTACATTAATCATAAAGCAGAAGACATTCAAATTGTAGCTAACATGCACCGCAATGGCCTAGGTAGATGTATTGAATTTGGTGGAGGCCAAATTATTACTACGGTGTACATAATAAATAATGTGTTTACTGGTGATTACTCTGGAAATGTTAAATTGGGCGACATAGTGCCGGACTCACCTATATTCGGCTATTTAACAGGCCTTACAAATTCAAGAATTTCAAACAATACGTTTCGACATACAGGTAAAAGTAAAGCTATTACTCCTTTACTTTTACCTGATAAAAGAGTGGTCGATAATTACATAGAAAATAATATGGTTATAGGCTTTACTGACAAAGGCCAGTTAGCTAATAATAATTTAAATAAATTTAATTAAAATCTCAACTGTATTGATTCCTGTTTTTGGTGAAATAAGTTGCCAAAAATAGCTAGTATTGACTCTAAGCTTGACTTTAGCCTTATGCAGCCCAGGCCAAGGCGTTCTGCCACAGTTGGTACTGCTGTTGGCTCATTTTAACGTGTACTACCGCCGAGCCTGATGTCTGGAAATTCATTTCCTGCCACAAATACCGGCGAACCCCAGCCAGTGCGTCGCTGAATGTCAACTGCTGCTTGATATACCAACTGCTCGCCTGACTAACCAATTGGCCCTGCTGCTGTAATGAATGGGCTAAGAGCGTAACTACCGAAAACAAGCCCAGCAAAACAGGGGTAGTGCGGGCAATTGCCTTATGACTCCATTGCCGTTGTGTTTCCACACCCAGATGCGCACGTACCAGGGCGAAAGTTGTCTCTATCGACCAACGGCGGACAAAATACTCGATCATCTGACGGGCCTGTAAATGATCATCGTTACTAACTAAGCCGGTTAATTTACCATCCAGACGCACAATCACCCATCGGATGGCCACCGGCTGCTTGCCGGTGTGGTACCACAGGGCCTTACCTGTACAATAGTCGAGGGCCTGTGGTTGTCCCCCGTACCAGTCGCTTACCGTCAAGGGTTCCCATTGAGTTCGCTGATCACTGGCTACCTCCATCAAGGTCGGCAAGCGTTGCCCTTTGAGCCGCTTTCGGCCTCGTTTGCCAGCAGACTGAATAGGAGCCGGTTCGTACAAGGCCGCATCCAACCGTAACCGACTGATTAGACTAACCTGGCCCTGCATGTGAGCAAGTCAATGACTGCATAGCTACTATCGCCGACTGCAATAACCGCACGTTCACCAACCCACCGCTTTACCTGCAACAGTAATTGCCGTGCCCAATCCGTGAGCTTCTTGTGTAGGCGGGGCTTATCGGCGTAGTAGCGCTCCGAGGGCGCTAAAGCTGTTAAGAAAGGGAGTGCCCATACTCGATTAGCCCAGCTTACTTTGGTTAACAACATTACACTCATCCATCTTAATCCGCTACACTTTACAAAATGACTGCCACTACTGCGCACGGCATCGCGGTAAATGCCACGGGCTTGAATTTTGGGTCCCCAACGTCGTTCGAGCGTCTCATCAATACCAATTATTAGAGGGCCATCACCCACAAATAAGTTAAGCAGTTGGTCAAGCAAGAGCCGACTAGCGGCCAGTGTTGACCATTGGGAATGGCTCAATACCCGGTGGTACTTATGAAAGGCTTTTTCGTTATTGAGGCCTATGATTCGGAGTACCGAACTGATGGTTCGTTTACCGGGTGCCAAGACGGCTCCCGCCACTAATAGTTGCACATGGGCAAAGACCCGTTTGCAAAACAGACTCGCGTATGGTAGTATTACTGAGAGAAACTCGTCGGGTAAAATGGGCATGGTGATTTGAGTTTGGCGACCCAAAATTACACGCTGGATACCCGCGAGTTTCTTCTAAAAGGCTAAAGTCAAGCTAAGAGCGTGTTTGGGAATTGAAAAGAACTGGTAGCGGAGTCAACTTTGTGGTCGCCAAACGACAAAGCTATGACCAAACAGTGGGGGCCACTGACCGACTACCAGTGGGCCGCAATTTCGCCTTTTTTCAATGGCACCGGCCACCCGGCTCCAACGCAAGCGTAAACACGATTTACGTAAAATTCTTGATTGTATTTTGTGGCTATTGCGCACAGGCAGCTAGTGGCGTAACATTCACCCTGACTGGCTACCTTGGCAAGCTGTCTACTACTATTTTAACCAGTGGAAGAAAGCGGGGGTTTTCGAAAAAATGAATGCGGCACTGAACCAATTTGACCGTCAACAGCAAGGCAGGGAAGCACTACCTTCCGCATTATGTATTGATACACAATCTATTAAGTTATTACCTATGATTGGCGAATATCGAGGTATGGATGCCCATAAGCTTGTTAATGGACGCAAGCGCACGTTTGTCGTCGATACCCAAGGACGCTTATGGGTAGCTGATGTAAACCTAGCAAATGGGGCCGATGGAGCCTTAGCTGTCCCCCTTGTCACTAGTATTTTGTGGCGATGTGGCGATCGGCTGGAAAAGTTCTTCGGCGATCAGGCTTATAACGGGGTATTTGCCGCAGAGTTAGCAACTTGGAGTATCGAGTTTGAGAAAGCGTCCCGGCCTGAATCAGCCAAGGGATTTGTGCCTGTAGCCAAGCGTTGGGTGGTCGAAAGGAGTATTAGCTGGACAAATTTCTTCCGTAAGCTGGTGAAGGACTATGAATATACCATATCTTCTTCGGTTAGTTGGATGTATTTAGCTAACATTCAGATCATGTTGCAACGAATTCAATCCAAGAACCAAACATAATTCCCCAACACGCTCTTAAATAAGCCTATTATGCAATTTATTATGTGACAACCTCCCAGCAAACTAAACCAATCTAAAATAGAGAATTTGGGCGGTTTTTTATACTTTAAACCAATCAGATAATCGCTTGTGAAGAAGAGAAAATTCACCGAAGCACAACCGGGGGCCGGAGCAATTGTTTTTGCGCTTCGTCAAGCCGACACGGTCTTTGTCGAAGTTTGCCGTAAGATGGGCATCAGTGAGGCCCCAGCACGGGCCACCCCGCTTTTATAATTGGAGCCGCGACGGCGGACTGTAGGAAGTACGCAGGCCTAGGAGTTCCCGAACTTCGACGGCTGCGCCAATTAGAAGAGAACAAGCAACTAAAACAGTTGGTAGCGGACTTGAGCTTAGATAAACAGATGCTTCAGGATGTGATCAAAAAAAGCTCTAACGGGGCCGCCCGGGCGGGCCAGATCAAAAGCGAGGGCTGGCCCAAAGCCTGATGGCTGACTATCGGAGCGGTCGAGCGTCGATCCTGTATCGTGCTTCTGCTTCGACGCTCAACCGCTCCGGTGGCTCGACTGGTTTTATAAAGACCATCGGCGAGACGATTCCCTATTAAGAAAGCGCATACGCGAGATTGCCGAAACTTGGGTTCGATATGGTTGCCAACGCATTTTCACTTGCTCCGACGTGAGGGTTGGCGCGATAATCACAAGCGGGTGATCGTCTATATCGTCTAGAAGGGCTGCATCTACATAGTAAGCGGCCTAGACGCAACCGGGCAGCGGCTCATAGGCTTGAACGTCCCCAACTCTCCGGGATTCATCAATGTTTGAACGGTCCGATTTCTATGGTTTATGCAAGAGGTGACACATAATTTTTGTCATATTTTTCACCCCGTGCCACCACCGCATACACGCGATGAATGAGTTTGTTGCGAACCGCGTTCAAGACCAGCCGCATCGGCGGTCCGAATTTTATTCTTGCCCTCCTTCACTTTTCGGTGGTAGTAGTCCTGAAGTTCACCCTTGGCTCGAATGGCTGCCATCGCACCCAAGTGGAACAAAGACTTGAGTCGTTTACGAGCATGTTGACTCACGCCGGGACGCCCTCGGACACTGCTGCCTGATTGGTAATTAAAGGGGGCAACCCCGGCATGACAGGCCATTTTTTTAGGGTCAGTGATCGCCTTCATTTCATTGGTGGCGATGACAACTTCGGTGGCCGTGGCCGTACCGATGCCCGGCACAGACATGACCAACTCAAAAAGTTGACTCAGACGTGGGTCAGCTTCGATAAGTTTATCAATGGCCTTTTCCACTGCTTTGCGATCTTTCTCCAAGGCGGTTAACGAGGCTTGACAGCTCTGGCCCAGTTGCTTTTGCAGCACTGGGCCGATAAAGCCCTGTTGTTCAGTTAGAGGACAAGCCAGCTGGTTGTACACGCTGATAAGCCGATGACGAGTAGCACTCAACAATGCTAACTTTTGAACAATCTGGCGGGGCGGCTCCCATAGGCGAAGCTGATCGCGGAAGCGAAACCGGGCCGCCGGAGCGGGCATACTCAGCTATCCGCTGGGCATCAATTGAGTCGATTTTTCCTCGCTGCAAACCACCCGCTTTTTTGATTTGCAGACTGCTTTCTAACCAAATAGGGAAATGAAGTTTATGCAGAAAATCAAGCAGGTGAGCGTTGTAAATACCTGTGTGTTCCATGCAGAAGATGGCTTGTTGTGGGTTCCAACCAGGCAGTGCCTTTAAGAGCCGCAAGGCAGTCTTGATACCTGCGATGGTGTTAGGAGAGCTGGTTTGCAGTACTATTTTCTTGCCGTCGTAAACCGCCCAATCCAGCGTGAGTTTAGCGATGTCAATACCAATGAAATAGCGAATGTCCATGATGATTTGTACTTTAGAGTTGCCAAAAGCCTACCGCCGGGCGGCCCCGTTGTTTTGTGCTCATACCTTGCTAACGGGCCTTGTGTCCCACATTTCTATCGCTACGGCGCACCGTTCGAGCCAGCCAAGTAGAGACAGAGCGGGTCCTAAATCGGCCGGCACGGGCCGCCCCGCATAGGCCTAGGAACCTTGCCGAGCGATAGGGTAGCCCGCTCTGTTTTTCTTTCTGAGGCAAGCTACCCAAATCCAGGAATCTTACCAGCCCTTAAACCTAAAGGCCGGAGCGGTGCTATGCGTCAACGGCTTGTAGGCGTTCGCCAGCAACTTCAACAGCCTCTGACCGAACAAGCTGGTTTTGTGGAGTCATCCCTTCAAAAGCAACTCACTAAAAACTGTCAGGCTTCCCTCAAAGCAATTAACGCTGATCTGGAAGTGGTTGATAAACAAATTGATGAACTCATTCAAGGTGATGATCGGCTCAAAGAACTCTTTGGCTGGATTACTTCTATCCCTGGTGTTGGTAGTGCCACTGCAACCGAAGTATTAGCAGCAACCGACGAGTTCAAGGCAATCAACAATGCCAAGAAATTAGCGGCTTCGGCCGTCCGATTGCCATGCTGGTGTAGCCTCTTTTGAATACCGATCGGTAGCAGCGTCCGAGGCAAAACTCGCGTGAGTCAACATGCTCGATTACGCAGCGCGGGCTGCCCCGTTGAAATCTGTTTTTCATCTGGGAGCTATGTCTGCCATCCGCATGGAGGGCGAGCTACGAGATTACTATCAGCGCAAGGTTATGGAGGGCAAGAATAAAATTCGGACCGCCGATGCGGCTTGTCTTGAACGCGGTACGCAATAAACTCATCCACCGGGTCTGCTCGGTGGTGGCGCGGGGCCAAAAATATGACAAAAATTATACGCCACTGCTTGCATAAACCATGGAAATCCGTGCGGTGGTGATAGTGATGAATCACTTAAAAATCGTAGATTTGGCTATTCCTAAATCTTTGAGTGGTCCATTATTTGGAGGGCCTCATCTTAGCTTAAATTCCGGCTGAAACTGGTTTCTCGAACGGGGTAAGGTCAATATGGTGTTGAAGCTATATTGAAATTATTAACTAAAAATAGAGTAAATGATATATCTAGTGATATCTGTTTACTTATATATATGCTCCGGATGTTAAATATATATATATTGTATTTATTGAGTAAGCCTTATCATTTTTACTTGTTACTTATTTGGCTTATTTATATTAAAAGCCTACTTTTGAAGCAATATCTCAATCAAATTAAAAGCGACCAATGAAAGCCTAAATAACATCCTATGGCATGAAATTTGTTTCTTTTTAAGTTTCTCATATATAGGTCTGGGTATGCGGTTGTAGTTATTTCGTTTAACATTTTTTGAGAATTGATTATTCAACTCTGATCGATTTGTAACTAAGTAAGTTGACAAATAGTAAGGAATCACACGGTAATGATCTTAGTATAATAAAAAGAGTTTGGCTTGAGGATTGGTTAGTTTACATTCTAATTTAGATTATCTGGCTATTCAACTTTCTAAAATTTAACTTTGTATGTGTATTGCCATATGTTTAAACCGTTTCAAGTTATGAAGCACAAATTTTACATGCTATTTATTTTTATGGCTAATTGCCATATTCTGACAGCTCAAACGAACTTTGTTTCAACTGCACCAGAATCAATCACACCAGGCTCTGATAATACGCTGATAGGGATAGGAGCAGGAAACCTAAATATGAGTGGGGCTAATAATTTGATTGTTGGTAGAGCGGCAGGAGTGGCTAATGCAGCTGGTACCCAAAATGTGTTTCTTGGTTCTAGTGCTGGTAAAAATAACTCGAGTGGACAAGGCAATGCTTTTGTTGGATATTCTGCTGGACTCACGAATACGAGTGGTAATTATAACACGTTTATTGGTTCAGAAGCTGGTAATAAAAATGATGTAGGGTTCAATAACCTTTTTGCTGGTTATAGGGCTGGCTTTTTTAATACTTCTGGGCAGAATAATGCCTTTGTGGGGTCTGGGGCGGGCTATGCAAACCAAACAGGCATCAATAATAGCTTTTTAGGTGCTGATGCCGGTTCTGCAAATATTAACGGGAATGATAATGTATTTAATGGCAACTTAGCTGGCGCAGCTAATACTTCGGGAAGTAGTAATATATTTTTAGGCAGCAAATCTGGGGCTTCGAATATATCAGGATCACAAAATACATTTGTTGGCTTTGAAACAGGTTACGGTTCAACAGGCGCAGCTAACACATTTCTAGGTTATCAGGCGGGCCGAAATAATCAGGGGGGGGGGGCTAACGTATTTATTGGTAGTACTGCAGGTTACGGTAATACAAATGGATTTGCCAATCTTTTCTTAGGTCAACGAGCTGGTTATGGAAACTCAACGGGGGCTTATAACACCTTTATCGGTAGCTCATCCGGAGAAAGCAACACGGTAGGGGCTAACAATAACTTTATCGGTAATGGGGCTGGCCTGGCCAATACAGAAGGTAACTTCAATGTGTTCATTGGCTCAGAAGCAGGTTCGAAAAACAAACGGGGCGGCTCCAATGTTCATATTGGCAGCTATGCTGGTAAAGAGAATCTGGATGGGAGTGCTAACACGTTTATTGGGCATAATGCTGGCGTGCCGGTCGGAGTGACTCTCAACAATGTGACCGTGTTGGGTTACAATGCGGTTGCCACGGCGAGCAACAGTGTAATTTTGGGCTACAGTGCCAATGTAGGGATCGGTACATCCGCCCCTGCTAACAAGTTAGAAATTACTCAGGGCACCAACGGAAATAGTGGACTGCGATTTACTAATCTGACAAGCGCTGTTAGTACTACATACACAACTAATAAGTTTTTGACAGTTAACTCCTCAGGAGATGTTGTATTAGCACAGTCAGGTACACCTAATTTAAGAGTTGCTGCTGACGAAACGCCACTTTGGCAAGCTGATGGAGCAAATATTCAGAATACTAACACAGGGGCAGTCGTTATTGGGCCCGGTATTAGTAAGACTCCTGTTGGTTACAGACTTTTTGTCGCTGATGGCGTTTTGACGGAAAAAGTAAAAGTTGCGGTAAAAACAACGGATGACTGGTCTGACCGTGTGTTTGAAAAAGGCTATCGTCTTCGGAATTTAAATGAGGTAGAACACTATATTAATCATGAAAAGCATTTGCCCGGCATTCCATCTGCTGAGGAAGTCGTTAGTGAGGGAGTTGATGTAGGTAAAATGCAAGCGAAGCTTCTTGAGAAAGTTGAAGAATTAACGCTTTACCTGATTGAGCTCAAAAAAGAAAATGAATTATTGAAGAAGAAAAGTGTAGAGCTTGAGCATCGAGTTAACAAACTCCAATCTAAAGATCGTAAATAGTATGCGACTACTACTACTAGCACTAGGCTGCTGTTTATCTTTTGTCGGTATGGCTCAGTCAATTCAAAATCGATTGACTATCAAGATAAGCTATGAAAAGGCTGGTCAATATCGGGAGAGGGCCATTGAGACTATAGAAGCCTCTAATTTGTTGATCAAAAATACGGATGTTGAATACAAGGCAGGACGGTCTATAAGCCTGTTACCTGGCTTTCAGGCTCAGCATGGTAGTCAATTTGTTGCTCAGATAGATCCAGTTATGCAGCAGGGTGAGCCTACTTTACAACTTACTGCTTTCCCAAACCCTTTTGAGCAATCAACGACAATTAACTACTACTTGCCTGCTGATGGTAAAGTAAATTTATGGATCATTGATTCACAAGGTAAAGTCGTAGCGCAGTTACTAAGAGACGAAGACCAACCATCTGGTAGTCATCGATTAGAGTGGAAACCAGAAGCAATAAGTTCGGGTATGTATATCCCAATTGTTGAGGTTAATCAACAAAGAGTTAGTGGAAGGCTCGTGAAAAAATGATTTTACTAGCCCTATTAACAGCAAAAGACACTCCAATCAATTGGAGTGTCTTTTGCTGTTAATAGGGCTAGTAAAACTTTACCACACTATAGAAATCTTAATTAATTGAAGTAAATTATTGAATACGGCATTATTATTGTAACCTTCTTAGCTCATTTATACCAGACAATCAATGCTCACTTGCACAAAGCCAGGTCTGATATTTTTTTTTCTCATATTTAGTGTTGTTCCTTATTACTTATTGGCCCAACTGATTCATAGCCCTAATCAATATTCTGCTGAAATAGGAACATATATATCGACATCTACCGAAACCCCATTTTGGCTGCGCTCTAATCAATACGGTATAGTTCCTAATAGGTCTCCAGTATCCTCTTTACGGGTTGGCTTATATAGTGATTACGACACGAGTCGCCATAGTACAGGGCGGTGGAAGGAATCTAAATTTGATGTCCGATATGGAATAAATTTTGTCGCTAATACACCCCAAAATTTATTATCGTATGAAAAGAGTCTACTACTTCCCGAAGCCTATATAGCCATACGCCGGGGGATTTTTGAAGCTTACGTTGGCCGACAACGGGAAAAATTTGGGCTCGCTGATTCTTCATTGTCGACAGGATCATATGCCTGGTCAGGTAATGCCATACCAGTTCCTAAAATTCAAATTTCTATTCCGGTTTTCACCCCAATCAGATTTACTAAAGGTTGGGTTGCTATCCAGGGAACTTATGCACATGGCTACTTGGATGCCCAAGGATATATTCGAAATAAATTATTACACCAGAAGTCACTATACCTTCGAATAGGAAGGCCGAGCGATGTAATACATATTTATGGAGGATTAAATCATCAAGCCATTTGGGGAGGACAAGCAGCCGATCCGACGGGGATTCCGGGTACAATTCCGGTCGGTGGTAAACTGCCCTCTGGTCTGATTAACTACTTTTATGTAGTGACTACCCTTAATTATGGCCGGACCGACACGCAGCAATATACCTTTTTTGATTTGACTAATCGTGTCGGTAATCATCTTGGCTCTGTTGACGTAGCGGCAGAAATTGACTTAGTACGACATACTTTATATATATATAGGCAGAACCTCTATGAAGACGGTTCATTGTTCTATTTGCTAAACATCGCTGATGGATTAAATGGAGTCAGACTCCGGCGTAATGACCCCAATGCTTTAGTACGCGATATTCTATTTGAATTTTTGAACACAACCAGCCAGGGCGGCCCAGTTTTTGTGTATGATGATCCGAACCGACGAGGTAAAGATGATTATTTTAATCATCAGCAGTATAGAGATGGATGGGCATATCGCAATCATACAGTCGGTACCCCGTTTATTGCCCCAGCACTAGGTAGCCAAGATCAATATCCTTATGGCACGTTTACGGCAAACAACAGGGTCTATGTATTTCATATGGGACTAGCAGGAAAACTCCCGTTACGTGGACGACAGTTACTCGCTCCAGTTTCCTATCAGGTTAAGTTGTCTTTTAGTCGAAACTTAGGTACTTATGATAATCCTTTTCAATCCATAAGAGATCAGTTTTCTGCTTATGCTAGTTTAGGTGTACCTTTACGTATGCTTGGAGGTCTGTACCTCAATGCCAGCATTGCAGGTGATGCTGGTGATTTTTATCAAAATAGTTTCGGAGCCTATATCGGGATTCGCAAAAGCTGGAACAGATAATGGTTATGTAACTTTATTCTGATTTCGGTACTATCGATTGTTTTTTATTACGACAGGTAATTATTAATTTGCAGGGTTGTAAATTGAGCCGTAGAATAATATTCTGCATACTCAATTAAGTCAATGAGTTATTTTAGCATAAGCGGTTGGGTATAGTAGCCATACTTCGCCAAATAAATCCAACAAGTATGAGGCATCGTTATTCCATACTGTTTTTCCCACTTCATGTAATTGTTGATTTTCTAAGTCTAAATGCGGCTTTTGTAGGAGCTTATTGGATAAAATTTCAGACTGTTGAAACCGTTTGGGACCAGCCATATGCAACATTATGGGCAACATTTAATTTGATTTGGTTAATAGAAATATTACTCCTAAAACCGTATATATTCCCCAGGCAGCTTTTTAAGGCAGACCATTTAATAAGAAAGCTATTAATATTAATGATTATCCATGTGTCGGTTATTTCGATTTATTGGGTAAGCATACGGGCCTATTACTATTCAAGAGAGCACTTACTGATCACATACTTACTTTTTATTGGGCTAGCAGCCGTTATTCGAATTGGGGGACTACTATTCTTGAGAGAATATCGCGCTCGAGGCTATAATAATCGGCGATACGTAGTTGTCGGATATGGTAAATTGGCTGCTTCTATAAAAAGTTTTTATGATACGCATCCTGAAATGGGGTTTCGCTTTTGTGGGTATTTCGATCAACCGACTTTAGAAAACCAAGGTCTGCTTACAGGTGATTACACTAATCTCCTCGCCTATATTCAAAAGGAACAAATTGATTGTGTATACTGCTGTATGCCTTATATTGATAATAATAACTTGAGGCCTATCGCTGATAATGCCGAAGTTCTTGATTATCAGGTAAAGTTATTGGTTGATTTTAGAGGCTTTTTAGCGCGTAGCACGTCGGTTGAATATCATGATTTTCTACCCGTTTTGAATTTATCGTCAGAGGTGATTGCTGATTTTAGGGTAAACATCTTTAAGCGTTCGTTTGATATATTGTTTTCTCTACTCGCTTTAGGGCTGGGGGCACCATTCTTTTTGCTGATTGCGGTAATTACGAAAGTAACCTCTAAAGGCCCCATTTTTTATGCCCAGGAACGAATCGGGCGTTCTGGAAAACCATTCAAAATATATAAGTACCGTAGTATGTACGTAGATGCTGAGAAAACCGGCCCGGTTCTGTCAGGTGGTCTATTAGATGCTCGTATTACTCCTTGGGGGCGATTTATGCGAAAAACGCGGCTTGATGAAATTCCTCAATTTTATAATGTATTGATCGGAGACATGTCGGTAGTTGGACCAAGACCCGAACGGCAGTATTTTATCGATCAGATTGTCGAAATTGCTCCTGAATATCGATCCCTTTTGAAAGTAAAGCCGGGGATTACATCGATTGGCCAGATTCGGTTTGGCTACGCTGCCAACGTTGATGAAATGGTACAGCGTTTACGATATGATTTAATCTATCCCAAACGCCGGTCATTTTTATTTGATATGTGGATCATTGCACAAACCCTGCGAGTTATGGCTCAGGGGCGTGGTAAATGATCGTTGGCTAATTTTTAATGTAGCCACTCTTCTTTATGAGGCTTGTTTGCTTATTGTTTTTGGGGATAATTTATATTATCAGTGGGGTTAATATAGCGTATGGGCAGCGGGCAAACCAATATCAGCTTGAGCTAGGTGGTTTTGTTGCTTCAGACCAGACCCCTTTCTGGCTTCGGGCAAATCAGTATGGCACGGTGCCGCTGAAGTCCTCTCTAGGGCGGCTATCTGCTGGTTTAAAGTCTGATTACCAATCAACTGATAGTACAGGTTACAGACCACGAGTTGATTGGGGCTATGGTATAAATGCAGTTATTAATACAGGGAAAACTAATCAGGTTCTACTTCCTGAAGCTTATGTAAAGGGCCGCTGGGGCGCTTTGGAACTTTACATTGGGCGCCGTAAAGAGGTGATTGGCTTGATGGATACTTTACTGACGACAGGATCGTATATCTGGTCAGGAAACGCGTTGCCAATGCCTAAAATCCAACTTGCGGTACCTCAGTTTACGCCTATTGGACTTACAAAGGGTGTTATATCCCTAATGGGAACCTTTGCTCATGGATGGTTTGAAAATGCAGATCGCCTGATAAAGGGGGTTTATCTCCATCAATCATCCTTATACGGGCGAATTGGAAAGCCTTCCTGGCTGTTGCGATTATACGGTGGGTTCAATCATCAGGTAATGTGGGGTGGTTATACAAACTACGTAAGCCCGAATATAGGTGCAGATGGGCGCTTACCATCGAGTATCAAGTATTTTCCTGCGGTAGTTTTAGGAACCAGAGATCCCTTTCCGGAAGATCAGAATATTCAGACAATCACTCGTTTTGAAGAAAATAGAATAGGTAATCATCTGGGTTCGATAGATCTGGCCGCTGATGTGAATATAGGCCGTTGGAATCTGTTCGCTTATCGCCAATTTGTTTATGACGATGGTTCTCTGTTCTATGGTACTAATCTAGAAGACGGTTTGAACGGTCTACGGTTGAAAAATGGAAATGAGCCTAAAGGTTCACCATTTTTTCTGCGTCAAATTACTGTAGAGTACCTGTTTACAGGAAGCCAGGGGGGAGAGGTATTTGTTCTTGAGGATCCGAAATTAAGAGGTCGTGACGATTATTTTAATCATAGTCAGTATCTAGATGGCTGGACGTATTTTGGCCGCACGATAGGTACGCCGTTTTTAACACCACAGCAGGAGGTTAATTCGTCGCTGCCTCCTCGTTTTGGGATTGCCAATAATCGTGTCAGTGTGTTTCATATAGGATTAAGCGCTTTAGTCGTTGGTAAAGTAGATATAACCACTCGTTTATCGTTTAGTAAAAATGCAGGTACTTATGTCACTCCTTATTTAACATTACCTAGAGAGTTTTCTGGTTTGCTAACGGCATCAATACCGGTTAATCTATTTGGCGGAACTGTATTGAACGGATCATTAGCAGTTGATTCAGGTGAGTTGTTGCCTAATAGTGTAGGAGGATATGTTAGTTTACGGAAAATAGGTGTTTTTGAACGCCAACGGAAATCTCGCTCTGTACTATCACCCAGATGGCCATTTAAATAAACGTCTGAAAGGCCGATAACGAACTTTCATTTGAATTTAACTCAATGGAGGCCGCTGAGTCTGGTATAAATACTATTTTTGTTTAATGTCTGCTAATAAAAGTAAGTTGAAATAAGTGCGTGAGGATGGTGAGGACGAATAGTATCTGGAGTGTTTGCGCTAGTTTAATTCTCATAGCAATTAGTGTTGCGTGTACGCAGGATTCCCAAAAGAATCTCAATCGGTCGGCACGTGAAATGCGTAACTGTGCTGATGGTCAGTTGCTCACTACAGACCAGGAAGCAGCTGTCCGGCAACAAATCGATGCCGATCGGAAAACGCAGCAAATCGATGAGATAATCCGTCAGAAAGTCCGAAGCGGCTTGAACGGGAATGTATTGATTGCCCAGAAAGGAATCGTACTTTATAAACAGTCGTTTGGATTGGGCCATTTTGAAAAAAGCCAGCGCGATACACTGGTTGAAGATTCTAAATTTCAATTGGCCTCTCTGTCAAAAACATTTACGGCTGTAGGTACGCTAAAGCTTATTCAGGCTGGTAAACTGAAGTTTGAAGATACTATCCAAAAATATTACCCGGATTTCCCCTATCACGGAATCACGATTCGGGATTTATTGTGTCATCGAAGTGGCTTGCCCAATTATCAATATGCCTTCGACGATAGCATGAAGGTGAATTTCTATAAGAAAGAAAAACCCTATCCAACTAATGCAACGATCATGCATTGGTTTGCAACCGTACAACCCACGCCCAGAGCTTATAACATACCAGGCCGTGGCTTTAGCTATAGCAATACGAATTATATGGTGCTGGCCTCTATTATTGAGAAGGCAACCGGGCAAAGCTATGAGTCGTTTATAAACAAAAATATCTTTGAGCCACTTGGTATGCATCAGACCTTTGTGGCAACTACCAAGAACGATTCAATTAATCACCATCGAACGGCGGGTTATCAGTGGAACCGCCGAATTCCCAAAGATTATTACGACGATGTAGTTGGTGATAAAGGGATCTATTCAACAACAGGCGATCTGTTTCGGTGGTATCGTGCCTTGAATGGAGACTGCCTGTTGCCTAGAAAAATGTTGGCTGAAGCATTTATTCCACGCAGTTTCGAACGAAAAGGAGCTAAGAATTATGGCTACGGGTTTCGGATGATGTTAAATGATATGAATCAGCCGGAATACATTTATCACTCAGGCTGGTGGAAGGGCTACAATACCATGTTCTGGTTTAGTCCTAAAGATGAATATGTCATCATAATTCTTGGTAACCGCTATAATACAACGGTGTATCGGGTAAAGGAACTGATCGACATTTTGCACGGCGGTACTAATACAAGCTCATCCGACGCTGATAGTGAAGTGGAGATATGAGTAGAGCCGACCACAAGGTCGGCTTTTTGTTTAAAGGCTTCTTTGATTCGTTTCTACACATATGCGCGCTTTCTTTGTTAGTATGCTTTTTATTTCTGGTTTAACGACGGTTGCTTCGGCACAAGATGTTGTAAAGCTATGGACCGATGATGCGATTCCAAATGCCATTGCTGGAGCCCAAATCACAGAAGCTTCTGCAACAGATGCCAATGGAATCTTGCGAATCAGCAATGTATCGGTTCCTACATTAACAGCTTATATGCCTGCTAAAGAGAAAATGACGGGCGCGGCTGTGATGATTTGCCCAGGAGGAGGCTATTCAATTCTGGCGGCCAGTCATGAAGGGTCCGACATTGCTCGCTGGTTTAATGACATGGGCATAGCTGCTTTTGTGCTGAAATACCGGTTGCCCAATCCTGAAATTATGACTAACCAGCAGGAAGTCCCCTTGATGGATGCTATGCAGGGGATGACATTGATTCGGAAAAATGCCAGCAAATATGGTATCGACCCAACCAAAATAGGGGTTATGGGCTTTTCGGCAGGTGGTCATTTAGCATCAACGCTTTCGACTCATTACCATCGAGGACCGAAAGCCAGTGAGCTGGCCAAACCAAATTTTGCTATCCTGATGTATCCGGTCGTCACATTTGGGGAGAAAGCCCATACGGGTTCACGAGATAAATTATTGGGTAAATTAAATACCTCCCCCGAGATGGTTGCCTATTACTCCAACGAGCTACAGGTAAGCAACCAAACACCGCCAACGTTTCTGGTCCATTCCGAAGACGATAAGACGGTTCCGGTAGAAAATAGCATAAATTACTACCTGGCTTGTCTGAAAAGTGGGGTTCCGGCCGAAATGCATCTCTACCCAACCGGGGGGCACGGCTACGGATTGCGAACAACAAAATTTGGGTCGCTCAACAAATGGCCTGAAGCTTGCAAAGCCTGGCTAACAAGTATAGGTGCAGCCAAATAAGGAATCCGAAAGAACTGATTTGACGTTTGGTGTTTGATGAGACCGTTATATAGATGAGACCGTTATATACTAGTCATTTCAACTACCAAACGTCTTACCCTGTTACTAGTCATTTAGGATTAGGGGTACATTCCCTCGGCTGCCCATAATCACGATTTTGGCGTTCGGTGAGGCCGCAAGCTCTCGCTGGGCTTTGATCTGCTCATATTGCAACTGCTTGTCGGTCAGTCCCGTGGCCAGGATTTTCTGATAATCGGCAATGCCCTGCGCTTCAACTCGTTTTCGTTCGGCTTCCTGACGCTCCTTTTGCAGAACAAACTGCATTTTCTGGGCATCCTGCTCGGCATTGATCTTCGACTCGATGGTTTTCTTGACCGAAGCAGGCAAGTCAATGTTGCGGATCAATAATTGCTCCAGTAGAAGACCACGCTTTTTAAAATCGGCTTCAATGGTTTTATAAATCCGTCCTTGAAATTCGTCACGACGGGTGGAGTAAAGGGCAACAGCATCGTAATACACGGCATTGTCCCGGATACGCGTACGGGTGATTGGCCGAACGATTTTATCCGTGTAATCTTCCCCAATCTGGCGGTAGATTTTTGGAGCATCATCAGGGACAACCCGATAGAGAACGGTCAGGTCAATAATTACCTCCAGACCATCGGCCGTAAGAACCCGAATGGCATCGTCCCCTTGTTTTTGCCCTTCATCGTGCGAGGCCGACATCGTGTAGTTTTGGGTTTTTATATCAAATTCAGACACAGCAGCCAGAGGGTTCACAAAATTAAGTCCAGCATTCAGGACACGGTCACTTACGTTGCCAAACAGCGAAATAACGCCAACCTGTCCAGCATCGATTTGCCGAATGCTGGCAGTCAGCGCACCCAGCACAAGTAAAATAAGCCCAACCACCTTGGCGGGCCTTGAAAAGCGCGAAATAGTAAGCGCAGGGGTATTGATGGCAAATCCGGCAATGAAGACCAGAAAGCCTAGCATAATGAAAAACATGGTGTATAGTAAACGAGCCGTTCGGACTCGAACAGCATGGTTAAATGATGGTTAAGAACGGATAAGGCAGAAATGACAAGGTGCCGGACAAATCAGCGATGGGGCGGAGTCATGGTTGGCTATAAGTCGGTAGACGGGCCAAATATAGCGGGTAATTGACTGATAGAGAACAACTATTGGAGGAGTGGACGGGCAACAGGCCGATTGGTTACAGGACAGGATGGTGAAAGACTAAACATAAAAAAAAGGCATCCGGTAAACTACCAGATGCCTTTCTTAACCACACTATTAACCCTTCAGTAGATTAGCGTGAAGTTTTCTTCTTAGGCGCTGTAGCCGCTGGCGTAGCTGCGGTCTCTGCCTCTTTCTGTGTCACGACCTCGCCCTTGAGATACAAAACTGTTTGACCGGCTTCAGCGTTGCTGGTTACCGTTACCGATTTATTGAACGGTCCCATAGCTGCTGCGTTGAACGTTGCAGATACTGTTCCCGTTTTGCCCGGCATAACTGGTTCACGAGTCCAGCTTGGCTTTGTGCAGCCACAAGATGCCTGCGCATCGCTGATGACAACTGGATCTGCGCCTGTGTTTTTGAATTCAAATACGTAGGTTACTGGTTTGCCTTGCTCAACTTTGCCGAAATCATGCGTTTCTTTCGCAAATTTCAGAACGCCTTTCTGTGCATAGCTAACTGCAACAAACACAAACAAAGCTACGAAAAGTGAAAAAATCTTTTTCATTGGACTAAACGGAATTATGATTTGGTTGTTAAGATATTTACCCTCACAACCTCAATCATAGCAAACATTTTGCCAATCCTTGCAGGTTGTTGTTCGGTTAACAAAGAAACTCAAAAAATCGTTTTTTTGAAAGCTGTCTTGTTTTGACTTACTTTTACTTTTGTTAAGTAAATGGGCTATTGAAAGCCATCCACTTCATCGATAAATTGAAAGGTAGACGATTTTAATCCGTAGCTCTGTTGTGATAGCAAACGAACAACTCCGCTCAACTGATATTTTAAGTCGCGAAAAAATCCTATTGGACTACCGGCTTGCCTGCGAAAGTCGGCAGGCAAGTTTACTGGGGCGGCGCGATGTAATGGGAGGTCGGGCTAAATTTGGCATTTTTGGCGATGGTAAAGAACTGGCACAACTAGCAGCCGCCCACGCATTTGCAAAGGGGGACTTTCGGTCCGGTTATTATCGCGACCAAACGTTTGTAGCGGCTCTGGGTGAACTGCGATGGACGGAATTTTTTGCGCAGCTCTATGCACATACTGACCTGGAAGCAGATCCGAATACCGCTGGCCGTTCGATGAATGGGCATTTTGCCACTCGCTGGCTCGATGAACAGGGGCTTTGGCGTAACCAGACAGAGATGTACAACTCGGTTTGTGATATTGCCCCCACCGCTGGTCAAGTTCCTCGTTCGCTAGGGCTAGCGTATGCCTCAAAATTATTCCGGAATAATCCTGCCCTGAGCGATCTGACGAAGTTTTCCCATAATGGGAACGAAATTGTATTTTCTACCATAGGCGATGCATCAACTTCACAAGGCATGTTTTGGGAGACCATGAATGCTGCTGGTGTATTGCAGGTGCCTTTGCTTATGTCCGTTTGGGATGATGGGTATGGTATTTCGGTTCCCGTTGAGTATCAAACGACCAAGGCGAGTATTTCGAAAGCCATGGCTGGTTTGCAGCGGGATGCGCACGACAAAGGCATTGAAATCTTTACCGTAAAAGGCTGGGATTACGTCGGGCTGCTCGAAACCTATCAGCAGGCTGCTCACATTTGCCGGATCGAACACGTGCCGGTATTGGTACACGTTCAGGAATTGACCCAACCGCAGGGACATTCAACATCGGGGTCGCATGAACGGTATAAGTCGAAAGAACGCTTAGCCTGGGAAGCTGAATATGATTGCAATCGAACATTCCGGCAATGGATTCTGGAAAATGGTTATGCGACCAATGAGGAACTCGAGCAGATAGAAGACGAAGCTAAAAAAGTAACGAAAAAAGCGCGTACAGAGGCCTGGAATGCGTATCAGGCGTCTTTGAAAGGTGATTTTGATGAAGCCGTCGACTTGATTCAGCAAGCTGCCCGACATAACCCGAAATCGGCTGAGTTGATGGCTATTCGTGAGGAGCTTCGGAAAACCGATATGCCCATTCGGCGAGATGCGGTGAGTGCCGTTCGGAAAGCATTACGCTTGTTACGGGCTGACTCTGGCGCCGGGCGGCAACGGTTGAAAGACTGGCTGGCGCGTACCAATGTTGAGAACGACGATCGGTTTCACTCACATCTATACAGCCAGTCGCCCGATTCACCGATGCTGGTAAAAGGTGTAGAAGCCGAATTCTCTGATGAGAGCCCAATACTGGATGGCTACCAGCTTCTCCAACACTATTTCGAAAGCCTGTTTGACCGCGATCCACGCGTAGTAGCTTTAGGCGAAGATGTGGGTAAAATTGGAGATGTCAATCAGGGATTTGCGGGCCTTCAGGAGAAGTTTGGTGAGATTCGTATTACGGATACCGGCATTCGCGAGACGACGATAATTGGGCAGGGGATAGGTATGGCTATGCGTGGTCTACGGCCTATTGTCGAGATTCAGTATTTCGATTATGTCTACTATACCCTGGCTACCCTCACCGACGACTTAGCCACGTTGCTATATCGAACTAAAGGGGGGCAGAAATCACCGTTGATTATCCGTACCAGGGGACATCGACTGGAGGGTATCTGGCATTCGGGCTCACCGATGGGGGCCATGCTGGGTAGCCTGCGAGGACTGCATGTGCTGGTCCCGCGCAATATGACCCAGGCGGCTGGCTTTTACAATACGCTTATAAAAGGAGACGATCCGGCGCTGATGATCGAATCCCTGAATGGGTACCGTCTGAAAGAAATCCTGCCTGACAATTTGAGCGAATTTTGCGTTCCGCTAGGCGTTCCTGATATTATTCGTGCGGGTACCGACCTGACCATTGTAACTTACGGCTCGATGTGTCGGATCGTTTGGGAAGCGGCTAACCAGTTGGCACAGATGGGGATTCAGGTCGAAGTAATTGATGTGCAGACCCTGCTTCCTTTTGATGTGCATCACCTTATTCTGGAGTCGATCAAGAAAACGAACCGGGTGATTTTTGCAGATGAAGACGTTCCCGGTGGGGCTTCGGCTTACATGATGCAGCAGGTTGTGGATGGGCAGAATGCTTACCAATACCTGGACTCTCCACCCCGAACGTTGTCGGCTAAAGCGCATCGCCCACCCTATGGTTCCGATGGGGACTATTTCTCAAAACCAAATGTTGACGATGTAATCGAGATGGCTTACGAGCTAATGAGCGAGTGCGAGCCCGACCGATTTCCCAAACTATACTGATTGAATAGCTGAATGATTGAATGATTGAATAATTGAAGGGGACGATCCATTCAGTCATTCAATCACTCAATCATTCAATCATTAAAAATGTCTTACTTCCACGATATACAGACCGGGATTCGGACTACGTTGAAAGGCTTGAGTCTTACACTGAAGCACCTTCGACGAGCGACAAAACGCCGGACCCCTGAAGGAATTGCCAGCGATAACTATTTCGATCTTCAGAATGGGCTGGTTACACTTCAATATCCGCATGAGCAGTTACCCATACCCGATAATGGGCGGTATCGACTTCGGAATGAGATCGAAGATTGCATCGTCTGTGATAAATGTGCGAAAGTCTGTCCTGTCGACTGTATTACGATCGACGCCATCAAAGCCACAGAAGAAGTAGGTCGGGCGTCGGATGGTTCTCCCATTCGGTTGTATGCTGCTAAATTCGACATCGATATGGCTAAGTGCTGCTATTGCGGCCTTTGCACGGTGGTTTGCCCAACCGAATGCCTGACGATGGACAAAAAGTTCGATTACAGTGAGTTCGAATTGGGCAAGCTTACATATAACTTCTCGAACTTAACGCCTGAACAGGCCGATGAGAAACGCTCCTTATATGAGCAGTTCTTACGTGAAAAAGAGGAAGCGAAAGCGGCACAGAAAACGGCAAAACCGGCCATTGCTCCTGCATCAGAATCAGCGACTGCGCCGACTGCTACCGCTCCTAAACGCCCTGTTTTCAGGCCAACAGCCAAACCGGCTGCACCTGCGACCGATAAACCGGTTAATTCGGAAGGGTCATCGATTGAGCATCCATTAACGGACGCCAAACCGGACGAAATGCAACAGATTGCCCAGGAAGAGTTGGAAACGGCCAAACGTCCGGTGTTCAAACCTACGCAAAAGCCAATAAAGTCAGTTGTCGAGGATACTGGGGAAGCTAAACCGGCTGGCGAGAAATTGGTTGATACCAAGCCCGTTGTTGCCAAACCGGCGTTCCGGCCAACCATGAAGCCGGGAAAGGCCGAAGCGACAAAATCGATTGAGCCTGATGCCATCGAACCAGCAAACTCCGAAGCGGTGACGCCAAAGCCAAGTACAAAACCGCCCGGTTTCCGACCGACCATGAAACCGACAGTTGGTAAGACGGCTGAACCAGAAAAACCTGCGTCGGAGGCCAATGTGTCGGAGCCTGTTCAGCCGAAGCCTGCTGGTTTTCGACCAACCATGAAGCCCGCCAATCCGGCTAAACCAGCACCTGATCCAGATCCCACAGCACAACCCACCGAAGCGGCAAAACCGAAACCTGGATTTCGGCCAACGATGAAGCCAAAACCAGCACCGGAAGGAGAAGCTGGTGGCCAGGTAGACCTGACTGCAAAATCAGAGGCTTCCGATGAAGCCAAACCAGCCGAACTAACAGGAGCCATTCAGGAAGCAGCCAAACCCAAACCGGCCTTCCGACCAACTATGAAGCCTAAACCCAAGCCGGACGAAGGCGAATCGACTAATTAAAACCAGCTAATTCAGTGATTCAGGTTGCTTTTTATATGTTTGCCGCACTTAGTCTCTCGGGAGGTCTGGCGGTGCTGTTTACCCGCAATGTAATCTATGCTGCGTTTTTTTTGCTGCTGACCCTATTGGGCGTAGCAGGTTTGTTTGTCCTGGCAAGTGCCGACTTTCTGGCAATAGCTCAACTCATGATTTATGTTGGGGGAGTATTGGTGCTGGTGATTTTTGGGGTGATGCTCACGAATAAAACCGATCCTGCTGCCGATGCCAGTAACCAGCAGCCTAATCGAATTGCCTCCCAGAATCGTTCTACAGGTTGGGTGATTAGTGCCTTGGTAGCCGGAAGTTTGTTTGTGGCTCTATTTACGTTGCTGGCCAGGGCAAATTTTGCCTTATTAAATCAGCCGGTTGGGTGGCAGAGCACCGTAAATACCATTGGTCGACAACTCATGACCGAATATGTATTACCGTTTGAAATAGTCGGAATACTGTTGTTAGCCGCTCTGGTAGGCGCAACCTACCTAGCATCGCCATTAGCTAAATCATTTCGAAATGCAGCCCGTTGATAGTCATCTGTTTCTGATTGTTGGTGCCGCCTTGTTCAGCATTGGGCTTGCGGTTGTGCTGCTTAAGCGTCACGCCATTGTTGTATTAATGGGTATTGAGTTGATGTTGAATGCCGTCAATATCAATCTGGTAGCCTTTAGCCAATATGACCCCGATCGATTACAGGGGCAGATGCTGGCTCTATTTGTGATGGTTGTGGCTGCCGCAGAATCGGCTGTTGCGCTGGCCATTGTGTTGCAGGTGTATCGCCATTTCCGGACGGCGCAACTGGATGAACTTAACGAACTGAAACAGTAACAGACCTGGTAGGGTTCGAAACCGGAAAGGTCCTGGCATATGAATACAGTTTTTGAATCAGTTATCGATGGTATTGTGTCCGAAGGGTATGGTATTGCCGATAATTTTCTAACACCCGAAGAAGTTACAGCCCTGGCCAGTCGCTTGCGTGAGCACCGGGGAGCGGGCCAGTTTCGGGCTGCTGGTATTGGTAACCAGCAGAAAATGGTTCAACATACGATCCGGGGCGACGAAATACTTTGGCTGGATGAAGCGTCGGCTACGCCTGAGGAAACGGCCTTTTTACAGCGAATCAACGAGTTTGTAGCGTATGTAAACCAGACGTGTTATTTAGGCTTACGAGAGTACGAGTTTCATTATGCCGTGTATCCGCCAGGTACGTTCTATAAACGGCATCTGGATCAGTTTCGCAGCGACTCGCGCCGGAAATTATCCGTCATTTGCTACCTCAATTCCGATTGGCAGGAAACCGATGGCGGGCAACTGGCAATCTATCTGCCAGAAGCCGAGGGCCAATCCGAACGCCAAATTACGGTTAGTCCGTTAGGCGGACGACTGGTTTGCTTTGAAAGTGGACGCTTAGAGCATGAAGTGCTTCCGGCCACCCGCGAACGGCTGAGTATAACGGGCTGGTTGAAAACGGGATAAAAGCTATTTGCATCCCCACCGGATAATAGGGATATTTGCGGCCAATTCTGACCGAATACGGATGCCCGTCCATACACCTTTGTCATTATCGTTACTAACTACCGTTCTACTAGGCCTTCCTTTTGTTGGGTTTCTGGCGTTGGCTGTAGCAAGTCGTCGGGTATCTGCGTTGTTAGCTAGTCTGATAACAGGTTTAGGATTGGGTTTATCCATCGTTCTGGCCCTGCATGTACCGGATCAGCCACTTACGATTCAGGCGGCATGGGCGAACCTGTCGGGTACGTTGTTTTCGGCTAGCTTCAGGCTTGATTCACTATCGGCTCTGATGCTTGTTCTGGTGCACTTTGTAGCGCTGCTGGTACAGATTTATTCGGTTGCCTATCTCCATGACGAACCCCGTCTCCGGCGTTATTTCGCGTACCTACAATTATTTGTCGGCGCAATGCTGGGGATAGTATTGGCCGGAAATCTGCTGGTGATGTATGCTTTCTGGGAGCTGGTGGGGCTGGCTTCCTACCTGCTCATCGGATTTTATGCCGAACGGCCAGCTGCGTCAAAGGCTGCGAAAAAAGCCTTTCTGATGAACCGCGTTGGCGATGCTGGATTTCTGATCGGTATTTTTCTGACGTATTACTTCTTCAGAACGCTCGATTTTTCGGCATTCAATACTGCCGGAGCGGGCGTTACATTACCAACGGTGTTGGGACTTTGCCTGTTTATGGGCTGTATGGGGAAATCGGCTCAGTTTCCCTTACTGACCTGGCTTCCCGATGCTATGGAAGGGCCTACGCCTGTATCGGCCTTGCTGCATGCCGCTACGATGGTAGCAGCCGGGATTTTTCTGCTTGCCCGGATTCACCCGTTGCTATCGCCCGATGCGTTGGTAGTAGTTGCCTTAATCGGAACCATTACGACTGTATGGGGTGGGTATTCGGCCCTCTTTCAGACGGATATCAAGAAGGTACTGGCGTTTTCGACAGTTTCACAATTAGGGCTGATGGTAGCGGCTATGGGAACCGGTAATGTGAGTGGGGCCATGTTCCATTTACTGACCCATGCCTTTTTTAAAGCTGGGCTTTTTTTAAGTGCAGGTGCGGTTATTCATGCTGTTCACACGCAGGATATGCGGCATATGGGTGGGCTACGCCAAGCGTTGCCTATAACCTTTTGGAGTTATACACTCTGTGCAGCAGCGTTGGCAGGTGTTCCATTTCTGTCGGGTTTTCTGTCGAAAGAAGCCATTTTAGGCGGGGCATTCGATTGGGCGAATCAACAGACTAGTGGGCTTGCCAGTATAATCCCCATACTATTGCTCTTATCGTCAGGGTTGACCATGCTGTATATGGCGAGGCAATGGCGACTTGTTTTCTTCGGGAACTACCGGAACAGGCATATTTCATTAGAACAAACGCATGAACCTGACTGGCTGATGCGTGGCCCCATGGTGGTATTGGCCGTTTTGTCGATTGGTTTTTGGTTTTCGATCAATCCACTTTCGGTACATGGGAGCTGGTTTTTCTGCGTCCTGCCTGCAACGTCAGAAAGCCATTTTTGGTGGTTGGCACCCGTGTCAATCGGGCTGATTGCAGTGGGAGGATGGGCCGGCTTTCGTATGAAAGATCCTCGTACGGAAACACTGGCTGTCCGGCTCTCGCTTGAGTATGGTTTTTTAGATGTCCTGTTTCAGCACCTGGTAATAAACCCAACACAAAAGCTGGCGAATCTTCTGAGCCGGGCCGATAGGCGTTTGGTCGATGGGGCGGTGAATAAACTGGGTGTTTCCCTGGTAGTACTGGCTTATATTGTGCGCACACTCGATCGGCTGGTAATCGATGGTATTGTAAACGGGGCAGCCTGGTTAGCCAGTTTATTAGGGCAAATGACACGATCTGTGCAAAATGGCCGGGTGCAATCCTATATTACGGTAACTGTAGTTGGTTTAGTGTTGGTTCTTTGGTGGTTGCTTTACTAGTGGGGGCTATAGAGAATGTGTCCCTGACAACTTATGATTCTTTCGTTACTTATTTTTCTACCCTTACTTGGTGCTCTGGTTATAGCGTTGCTTCCTGAGAGTCAGGTCATTCAATTTCGCTGGATTGCCTTTGTGATTACACTGGCCGAAGTAATGCTATCAGTGGTAGCTTATCGGGAGTTCAATCAGGCCATCGACGATTACCAACTGGTAGAACAGGTTAACTGGATTACATTGCCGCTTGGTAATCTGGGTATTGTGTCAATCGACTATCTGCTTGGAATCGATGGCATTAGCTTGCCGCTGGTTATTCTATCAGCGGTGGTCATGTTGATCGGCGTTGGGGCATCCTGGACAATGACGCATCGGCTGAGAGCTTACTATTCCTTGTATTTGCTTCTGACAGGCACGGTGATGGGCTGCTTTGTCGCGCTGGATTTCTTCCTCTTTTTCCTGTTTTTTGAGTTCATGCTCCTGCCTATGTATTTCCTGATTGGCCTATGGGGTGGACCACGACGGGAATATGCATCCATCAAATTTTTTCTGTACACCCTGTTTGGGTCGCTCTTGATTTTGCTGGTCATGATTGGGCTGTCTCTGTCGGTCATGGACCCGGTGAGTACCGCCATTACAGCGGGGCTGATTCCTGACCCTTCGGCTGTAACGGATGAGCTTATGCGAAGCATTCAGAGTGCGTTGCAAAGTGGTCAGTTGAATTCTGCCCAGATCGTTCATACGTTTACGATGCGTTATCTGTCAGATAGCAACAACTACTTGCCTAATGCGCTACTGAATCCGGCTTCTCAATTGATTGTCTGGGGCTTTTCGGCAAGGCAACTGGCGTTCTGGGCAATTTTTATTGGGTTTGCCATTAAGCTACCCATTGTTCCTCTACATACCTGGTTGCCTGAGGCACACGTAGAGGCTCCTACACCTGTATCGGTTGTGCTGGCAGGCGTTCTGCTCAAAATTGGCGGATACGGTTTCCTGCGAATCGCATGGGATTTCTTTCCCGATGGAGCGGTCAATTATACGCAGATTTTGGCTGGCCTGGGCGTGTTATCGATTGTATACGGCGGTCTTAACGCGCTGGCGCAGGCCGATCTCAAGAAAATGATTGCCTACTCATCGGTATCCCACATGGGGTTTGTGTTACTGGGGATAGCCTCGCTAACGGCCGAAGGGATTAATGGCGCCATTTATCAGATGGTAAGCCACGGGGTATTATCGGCCATGCTATTCCTGATTGCGGGTGTAGTTTATGATCGGACCCACGACCGCCGAATCGATTCCTATCGTGGCCTGATGAAGCCTATGCCACGCTATACAACCCTGACTGCCATCGCCTTCTTTGCGTCGTTAGGGCTACCTGGATTCTCGGGTTTTGTGGGTGAATTATTCACGCTTATGGGAAGTTTTCAGTCCCGATGGCTGGCAGGCTGGCTTACCGTTGTAGCTACAACGGGCGTTTTGCTGGCGGCTGCTTATTTTCTTTGGACATTACAGCGTATGTTCTTTGGGCCATACTGGTCTCGTCATGAGGCTACAACGGTGCTGACGGATTTAACCGCTCGTGAAAAATTAATGCTGATTCCGCTGGCGGTCCTGGCACTTCTGTTAGGCTTATTCCCCAATCTTATTTTCAACCTGACCAACGCCACCGTGACGCAGTGGCTGCTAAAATTCTCGGTTGAGTAGAAACAGACTAGTTCGCTAAGCAGGTGAACGACCGATCAGTAAGGCTTGAGGGCGACCTTTGGCACGATACCACTGTAAATTTTGTTAACTTTATAGAGACGAATTATTGATTGCATACATTTCACAAATGGCCATGGACTGTAAATTTATTGAGAAGGCGACGGGGGCTATGGCCGACAAATCCCGGTTGTCAATTCTGGTTGAGCTGGCTAAAAAAGAAACGTTGACCAATGCCGAAGTGATGGAATTGGTAGGGCTTTCGCAGCCTTGCGTTTCGCATCACATTAAGCAGTTGATTGACAGTGGCTTAGTTAGCTCGTCGAAAGATGGTCGTAATATACATCTCCGTTTAAACAAAGATGCGATTCAGCAATTGACGATTTTTCTGGATGGATTAGGCTAAAAATTTTAATCAATCCATCCAAACTTTTGAATATATGGATGTGTTAGAGATAGGAGGATTCAATAAAACCCACTCTAATCTTATTACTAAAAAGCAGTCAGACAATGGCACAGAAACTGTTCTCAGAAACTAAACTTGGTACATTAACCCTTCAGAATCACGTCGTCATGGCTCCCATGACCCGCAGCCGAGCGTTGGGAAATATTCCAAATGATATGATCGCCGAATATTATGCACAACGAGCTACGGCAGGCTTGATCATTACCGAAGGAACGGCTCCTTCGCCCAATGGGCTAGGGTACGCCCGAATACCAGGTATTTACAGTGCTGAGCAGGTGGAAGGCTGGAAGAAAGTAACTACGGCAGTTCATGATAAAGGAAGCCGAATTTTTGTCCAGCTGATGCATACAGGGCGGATTTCACATCCGGCTAATATGCCTTCAGGAGCTGAGGTTGTAGCCCCTTCGGCCATTGCTGCGGCTGGTAGTATCTGGACGGATACCGAAGGGCTGGTGCCGAATGCAACCCCGCGTGAAATGACCAGTGAAGATGTTCAGTCGGCCATTCAGGAGTTTGCACAGGCCGCTAAGAATGCTGTAAAAGCGGGCTTTGATGGGGTCGAACTGCATGGTGCCAATGGCTATCTGATCGAACAGTTTCTGAGCGCCCGTAGCAACCAGCGTACCGACGAATATGGAGGATCTGTTGAAAACCGGGCTCGGTTTGTTCTCGATGTGGCGGCCGCAGCGATTGCAGCGATTGGTGCCGACCGAGTAGGGGTACGATTATCGCCTTTCGGAGCTGCCGGTGATCTAATGCCTCATGCTGAGGATACGCACGATCTATATGTTTACCTGGCTCATAAATTGCAGGCGCTGGGTGTCGTGTACATACACCTGGTAGATCACTCATCTCAGGGCGCTCCAGCAGTGCCGCAGGAAACAGTGGATGCTATTCGCGCGGCTTTCAAGGGAACACTGATTCTGTGTGGTAATTATGATACGGAGCGGGCCGAAGATGACCTGGAAAGTGGTAAAGCTGATCTGATCGCTTTCGGGCGTCCATTCATTGCCAATCCTGACCTGGTCGAACGTTTGAAAACGGGAGCTGAGCTCGCTCAATTTGATGCGTCAACGTTTTTTGCTCCCGGCCCTAAAGGCTTTGAGCAAGGCTTCATCGATTATCCAGCGCTTGCAGAAGCACAGGTCTAATCAGAGTCATACATCTTTATACAAAAAGCGCTCTAAAGTGATAGAGCGCTTTTTTTGATTATTGACCATAGCTTCGTCGTCGTATAAACTGCCATACAACGCCTACAAGACTTAAAAGAACTAAAGGCCCCAGCAGGTTAAGGGCCTGCCAGCTAGTTCGGGATGAATCGACTTGGATTTTGTCAAGCGGGCGAAGGGTAACAACCCGGTTGCGGGCGGCAATGACCCCGTTGGGATCAATTAGATAATCAATCGCATTCAGGGCGAAATCCTTGTTGGCAAATGTAGTACGTGTGTATCGGTCGAAGCCAAGTGGATAGGGTGTCTGCCGTTTGTAATCGACATCATTTACGATTAAATCCCCATCCGAGCAAACCAGGACACGCGAGGCTACCCCTTCCGCCTTGAAACCCGCAGCGCGTGGATCGCCGGGTAAAATCCGATTGGCATACAACGACTGGAAATTACCTTCGAGCAGGCAGCCTACAATCTGGGGGCCATCGGTGTAAGTAGCCGGATCGGGTTGCTGACGGGCTTCGTTGTATGAAATTAAAGCAGGGGTTTTGAGCAGCTTCGTATAAGCCGATGTCAGCAATAAAGGGGTTTTTTGAATACCTGCCGAATGAACCGTGTCAACGGTACTAACAAACCGACCGAGTACAGCATCCAGATTGCGAACAATTGGATTGTTGGAGGTGCCGAAGTTGTTGAGCATGGGATAAAACCGCCATGGCACGAGCTGAATATTGGGTTTATCGCCCATATTGCCCACATCAAATGGAACGGGGGCGCAGTACATATCTTTCACGACATCCCGATTCATTCGGATTCCCCACCGGAAGAACAAATCGTCGAGATTGAGGCTAAGGGGCTGTGCATACGTACCTTGATTGCTAACACTATCGACCCGCTGCCCATCGACAAAAAACAGGGCGCGGCCTCCCTTTACCACGAACTGATCGAGTTTGAAAATTTCGTCGTCCGAAAATGCTTTGTCAGGCTTTGTGACCAACAGCAGATCGACATTCTCGACCGGTCCCGGTTTATTCATATCGACAAAAAACAGATCGTAATTTTCCTGTACAGAAGCCAGCAGGTCTGAGAAGCGGGAGGGCGGTACCTGTGTATGCCCAAATACCAGCCCAACTCGTTTTCGATTTTCTTTGGTCTGGCTTAGCTTCCGAATGGCGGATGCCAGCTGAAATTCGACGCCCTCATACGATTGGTTTAGTTGCTCCTGCGGTGAAGCCGTTTTATTTCCTTTCAGGAGCTGAACAGCTACTTCCTGACCTTTATAGGAAACAATGGCACCCGGAAAGATCAGCTTTTCGGTTCGTTTACCACCTTCATTATCAAACAGATTCGTGGGGAGTAGGCCCTTTTGCTGGAGCTTATCAATGAGTTTGTTTCTGGCATCTGGGGCAGTAACGTCATCTGGATTAATGAACCGATACGTAACCGTTTTGGCGGCTTCTGCCTGAAACCCATCCAGTGTTTCCCGAACGGCATTTTCTAGTCGCTTAAATCCCGGTGGTAAATCACCCGTGAGGTATACATCGATATGGACATCATCGGGCAGATTAGCCAGCAGATTTTGCGTGGCTTCCGATAAGGTAAACCGTTTTTCCTGGGTCAGATCAATCCGAAAAAATACAAATGCCGACAGAACATTGACGGCAATGAGGGCAGCAATTAAAAGAAGCGTGCGTAAGCGGGCAGAGTTCATACGGGACTATAACGAAAGAACGCCGTGCCTTGTATACATAGTTTACAGGATGCGGTAATGGTTGAAATGAACTAATCCGGTTTAGTATAATGGACCGAGTATCATCAATTCAATCGTTGTTCGGGAATACGGGTCAGATTAATGGTTTTGGCATCATCCAGAGCGGCCTGGGGCGAGTCAATTTTATCGGGGTCCATGCCCAGTTCTTTCATAATCCGATACTGGCGGGCTTCGATATAGGTTAAGCGCGCTATGAGCTGGCTCATGCGTGTCTCCTGTTCATCCTGCCGGGCAAGCAGATAAGCCGTTTTTTCTTCTAATTCGTTCAGGCGTTGTTTGTCACGGTCGGTCATGTATAACAGTCAGAAAGAGTTACAGATGCAAGATAACAATTTTTGGCTTCCTGTAAACAAAATCAACAGGCCCGCTCAAGACTTAACGGCCATAGAAACCTCCGTTGTCGTAGAAGCTCCGACGGCGGCTTAACTTTAATTCCTGGAGGATGGACGATCGTGCCCGCAGGTCGAATGAGTAGTTGCCCGATCGGAAGTTATTACCCGAATAGGGCGTCCAGTTGAAAGCCATTTCCCAGCAATGCAGATCACGGTTGATACCGATAGTGGTCAGGGTTGGGCTATGGAACTGGAAGTCATACCCTGTCTGGATGGTAATTTTCCATTTCGGTGTCAGGCTCAGATCGCCGGTTAAGGTGAGCGCCTGGACCACCTGCGAAAGCTGCGGGGTTAACTTGGTCAGACCGAAGGTATAACTCACGTTCATCGACCAGGGGATGTTGAAGTCGACGTACAGTTCTGGGTTGTTATTGATCGCTTTAAGAGTTGCTTCCGATGCGTTCGGGCTGGATTTGGGTTTCTCTGCCTGTTTTGGAGCAAAGCGGGCGCTCACGTAGGCTTGTAAGTTTGTAAGCCGTAATAGTCCTTGCCCAGCCTGAAATGAGTATAGGTTCGGAACGCGGGTGTATTGCTGATCAACATACGGTTCCTGTAACGACTGAAGCGAGGGCGAATACGAGAGGGGTGTTAGGGTACTGGTCGTAGTGGCAAAATAATAAGCGGCTGTGCCACCATAAGCTCGATAAGCGTACGGATCGAAAGTCGATGAAAAGTTGAAGCTGATGTTTTTAAAGATCTGCGTGTTGGCACTAACGGCAATAGGCGATAGCTTGTAATCGGGAGCCAGGAGGTTGTAGCTGCCGTTGATACTCAGATTATCGAAAATCGGAATCTTCTTAAAGTCCTGCCCCGACGAATCACTACGTGTACGAACTTTCATTTCCAACTGGTTCACAATACCGAAGTTGATGAAGGCCGACTCGGTACTGGAGGCACTGGTACTTCCACCATCGATACCCCGGAAAACCGAAATAGTTCGTCGGTAAAGCGGCAAATTTGCCAGCGCTCCGCGAGCCTCCAGAACGAAAAACTGCCCATACTTCGGGTTGGTAAAGTCGGGTACATAACTGAACGAAATAGAAGGCGCTACGGTATGCCGTATTGCCTCAACACGTTTGCCACGGACAAAAAATGTTCCGTAGAAGCGCGTGTTCATACTGGCATTGATAGAGAAGTTGTAGGACGGGAAAAAGCCCGGTACAGTATCAATTTTTACATCATTATGAGTGGCATTGTACCCCTGATCCAGTTTTAATTTCTTGCTATAGATATTGCCCTGCAACGAGAAACCGGGTGTCAGGTTGATGTATCGCAATAGCTTTACGTTGGGTAGTGAAATGGGGATACTATACTGAGCCTGTAGCGTTCGATTTCGCCAGATCCGGTCCAGGTTGGGGAGGCTGAAAGCAATCAGGTTAGGGTCGGCCGTAACAATACCTAAGCGAAGATTATTGGCCCTCGTGATACTATCCTGGATGCGCTGTACTGTACTGATCGTGGTTAGATTCGTAACAACGGGGAAGCCCAAACCTGTTGTATCGATCTGCCGACGAATGGTATTGCTTACGCCAATCGATCCACTTACATCCAAACCGACCCGGAAACTTTCGTACCAGCGGCCCGACCCACCCTTCAAGGCGAAGGGAGCGATCTGATTCACACCAAAGTTGAAACTGGACGATGCATCAGTTTTCCCGTTTTCCCGAACGCCCGTTTGCTGGTTTACCTGTCCGAACTGCTGGTTTACACGGATGTTGGCTCCTGCCCGTACGTATTGCCCAAAGCTGCGGCTGTACTGAACCGACGAACCTGCTACGTTGGAGATATACGATTGCGTATTATAGGAGTTAAACTGGTTGTAGCTGTTACTACTAACGTTGACATTGGCGGAAAAACTTCCCCGGCCGCGTGGTACCGGCGAGTGCGACCAGGTAAAGGAGAAGTCGTTGCGTGGGCTTTGGGTGGTATCGACCCGGTCGCCGGAGCGGTTGCGATTGAATTGTAGATTCACACTGCCACTGAATCGATACCGTTTATTGTAGGCCGACGATACGCCCAACCCCCAGCTTCCGCGTGAATAAATCTGTCCTTTGAATTGCAAACCCAGGTTTTCGCTGACAGCCCAGTAATAGCCGCCATCGCGCAGGTAGAACCCACGCCCGTTGGGTTCTTCGCCGTATTGAGGCACAATAAGCCCCGAAACGCCGATCTCTTTTCGTTTTGGAAACGGAAAAAAGCCAAAGGGCAATCCAATGGGCAATGGAATCTGATTGATAACCAGATTGAAAGGCCCAGCCACTACCTGCTTGTTATGAATAACCTTGAGTTTACTGGCGTTGATATGAAAGTGCGGAATCGCCAGGTTACAGGTCGTATAGATCGCTTTACCAATGTAGAGGTTATCTTCAGCATCTTTTTTGACCGTCGTTCCCCGAATATTGCCTTCACCCTGTTGAGTTACTACACCCTGAATTCGGCCTTTTTGGGATTTGAAGTTGTATCGGATTTCTTTGGTGTCGTATTTGCCTTCGCCATCCTGAAAAATAGGCCGTCCAATCGTTTTTTTTGTTGTTGAGTCGTAGCGCCCTCGGGCATACACCTCATTGGTCAGATAGTTAAGACGGATGTAATCAGCTTTCAGAGAAATCTCTCCGTATATGACGCTGGCATCCCCAAATAATTCAACGGTTTGGCCATCGGCAGCATAAATAGTTGAATCTTTGGCTTGGTATTTGACCGTAGTTTTAAAATCATCGGTGCCTTTTGTGGTATCAACTTTGGCGGTGTCGTTTGCCGTAACTCGCAATGAATCAGCGCTATTGCTCGTTGTAGATTGTGGCCGAACGGTATTGGGCGACACAACACCTGGGGTGGTCTTGTTGGGCACCCGCTGAGCAGGTACCGTTGCTGGGGGAATACCACCTTTGGCGGGTAGTTGAGGCAGCGTTTTTTGTTGCCCCAGCGCCGTAAACGCCCAGAGTAGCCAGAACAGACAGACGATCATCTGTATCCATATCGGTCGTTTATGCAGGGGCCGCAAAATAAAGTCTCTGTTTTTCAGGTTTATTAAAAAAATTATATTTGCCACTAGACCGTTAAGTCTATGGTTTACAAAGGTATCCACGAACAGTTATCCTACTATCGCTTTGAAACGTTTTTGGCTGTTAAAAATTATTAAACCCATGAGCCTTCCCGCTCCCGGAATAATGACAACTTTGGTCTTCGCCATCGTACCCTTACTGGCGATGACCAGCCCAGATTCGTTACCCTTCGACCTCACCCAGGAGTCTGTACAACAGGCAGGTTCGCAGGATAAGGAAGCCACGCAGGAGAATGATGCCCCTAATCAGCTTCGAACCATCGTTCTGGATGCTGGTCATGGTGGTAAAGATCCTGGTACCCATGGCCGCTATGCCAAAGAGAAAACAATTAACCTGGATCTGGTTCTCTTACTGGGTCGCAAAATTAAGGAGAAGCACCCAAACGTACGGGTCATTTATACGCGAACTTCGGACCATTTCGTCGAATTGTTGGAGCGCGGAGCTATTGCCAACCGCAACCGGGCCGATTTATTCATCTCGATACACTGCAATGCCAGCCCGTCGAGTAATCGGGTATACGGTACTGAAACGTACACGCTTGGATTACACCGTACCCAAAGCAACCTCGATGTGGCCCGGCGGGAAAATGCGGTTATCTTACAGGAAAAGAACTATCAGCAGACCTACAAAGGCTTTGATCCAAACTCACCGCTGGCTACGATCATGCTGGCCAATTACCAGCATGCCTTTATTGCCAGCAGCATCAATTTTGCCGAAAAGTTGGAGAAAAGCTTTCATTTTAATGCCAATCGAAAGAGTAATGGCGTTAAACAGGCCGGATTTATTGTGCTCTGGAAAACAACCATGCCCAGCGTTCTGATCGAGAGCGGCTACCTGACCAATCATGACGAAGAAGATTACCTGCGTTCGGAAGAAGGGCAGGAAGAGATGGCCGACGCGATTTATAAAGCCTTTGCCCGGTATAAAGAAGAAATTGAAGCGGGTGAGTGACGTCGCTAAAGAGTAGCCTTACGTTCAATCAATTCTCGCAGCAACTTAGTCTGAAGCTTCACTAAATTCGCCCGACTGTGGGACAAACACCCCTAAAAGTTGGTTATACCTCCAACCAGTCTGGTTAGGACTGCCCATAACTGGGTTGTTCACCTTCACGCAACACATGAAAATTTCACAGGAAGTAAAGGTAGGATTGTTGGCCGTTGTGTCGCTGCTGATGTTCTACTATGGATTTCGCTTTTTGAAAGGCTCTGATTTCTTTTCCTCAACGAATAAGTATCAGGTCGTTTATGATAATATCGATGGGCTGGTGCCCTCAAACCCAGTTCGAATCAATGGCTTGTCGGTAGGCCGGGTAAAGAGCATCGAGATTCTGCAGAACCAGGGTAACAAACTGCTGGTAACGCTGGAGCTAAATAAAACAATTCGGGTTACGCAGGGCTCCAAAGCGGTTCTGGACGATGATGGATTGCTGGGGGGGAAGCTGATTAAGCTGAGTATTGACCCGAAAGGGGCTACGCTGGAAGATGGGGGTATGCTGGTAGCTACAAAAGAATCAGGTTTGTCGGCATTGATTCGGGAAAAAACGCTGCCCGTTCTGAACAATGTTGATTCGCTGACTTTTCAGCTTAATCGGGTAGTCGCTCAGTTCGACCAGACGGGGTCTATGCTCAAACAGACTCTCCAAAGTGCGAACGCCGGTGTAAAAACGCTCGACCTTACCATTGCCGAAAACCGGGCTGGTTTAAAAGCTACGCTGGCTAATGTAAGCCATTTGTCGGCCTCGCTTGTGGAAACAGAAAAACAACTCAAGCCCATTCTGGCTAAAGCCGATACCTTTGCCGATTCACTTCAGGGTTTACAATTGAAACAAACGCTGCTGACAGTTAATAAAACGGTTGATAACCTGCAGAAGATTCTGGCCGATGTCAACAACGGACGGGGTTCATTGGGTAAACTCACCTCAGATGAACAGCTCTATCGGAACGTGAACGCTACGGCTGCTAGTCTGGAAAAACTCCTGACCGACCTACGTGAGCATCCTAAACGGTATGTTCAGTTCTCTCTGTTTGGTAAGAAAGAGCAACCGTATACGGCGCCAGTGACCAGCACCAGCGTGACGCCAGCCGATTCGACGAAGAAGTAAACGCGCCAGAAATACGGGTTGATTTTAGGTAGATAAACCTGTATCTTAGGAAGCTAAAACTCGTCAGAATATGGTAGTAGCCGAAAAACGAATAATCAGCCAGGAAGAGTACCTGACCCATGAACGGCAGGCACTTGAGAAAAGCGAGTTTTTCAACGGCGAACGTATCCCCATGGCTGGCGCAACCTTCAATCACAATCGTATTAACGAAAATTTATCGATTAGTATAGGAGCCTTTCTTGAAAAAGCTTCCTGCCAGTCATTTTCGTCGGATATGCGTGTCCACCTCCCGGCAACAGGTCTGTATGCGTATCCTGATATCGTCATTGTATGCGGAGAGCCTGAACTCTTGCCAGATGGATTTGACAACCTGTTGAATCCAGTTGTATTGCTTGAGGTGATGTCGGAAGGAACCGAAGATTATGACCGAGGACGGAAGTTTCTACGTTATCGGAGCATACCCACGTTTCAGGAGTATATTCTTATCGACTCACAACAGGTAGCTGTGGAGGCCTGGCGTAAAAATGACCTTGGGCAATGGACACTGGCCGAACAATCTACCGACCCATCTGGCGAATTCTCCATCCAAACGATTAAGCTGACGATTTCGTTGGCGAACGTATATGCCCGGACAGTAGGGCTGGTTACGGCTAAATCCGTTTAAATGTCTTTCCCCAAAATAGTCTTATCCTACTTCGTAAAGATCGAGATCGCTTACAACGACTACTTCCAACCTGATCAAGTCTGTCTGCTACATTAGTTGGACTGTCATGTTGGCTTTTCATCGTTTCTGCCATAGGCACTTGCGTCGATATGCAATGAGAAGTGCCCAATGCTACGTTATTCGCGAGAGAATCCCGATGTTTGCCCAGCAACAATCCCGATAAACGTTTATGCAAGCCCTCCTTGACGAACTCGCCCAACGCACCGCTCAAACCCAGTTGGGGGGCGGTCTGAAGAAAATAGAAGACCAGCACCAGAAAGGAAAACTAACAGCCCGCGAGCGCATCGTCTACCTGACTGATTCAGACAGACCATTTGTTGAAATCGGGCTATTTACCGGCGATGGGATGTATGCTGAGCATGGCGGATGTCCATCGGGAGGAGTGGTAGTTGGTATAGGGTACGTGTCGGGTCGTCAGTGCGTTATTGTTGCCAACGATGCGACTGTAAAAGCAGGTGCCTGGTTTCCGATTACGGCTAAAAAAAACCTTCGGGCACAGGAAATCGCGATGGAAAACAGGCTTCCGATCATTTACCTGGTCGATAGTGCGGGGGTGTACTTACCCTTACAAAATGAGGTGTTTGCGGATAAGGAACACTTTGGTCGGACTTTCCGGAATAATGCGCACCTGTCGGCTATGGGCATTTTTCAGGTGGCGGCTATCATGGGTAGTTGTGTAGCGGGTGGTGCCTATCTGCCCATCATGTCCGATGAATCCCTGATTGTAGAAGGGACAGGTTCTATTTTTCTGGCGGGACCTTATCTGGTTAAAGCCTCGATAGGGGAAGATGTCGATGCCGAAACCCTCGGTGGGGCTACTACGCAGACGGACATTTCGGGCGTGGTCGATAATAAGTATCCTGATGATAAAAGCTGCCTGGATGCCATTAAGCGAATGTTCAATAAACTGGGGCATCACGAATCAGCTGGGTTTGATCGCGTTGAGCCCGCTGCTCCCGCTAAAAATCCGGAAGAGATTTACCAGATTCTGCCCGTTGACCGGGTTAAGCCCTACGATATGCAGGAAATTGTGGATAGGCTTGTGGATAACTCCGCTTTCGATGCGTATAAACCTGGCTACGGCCAGTCGCTGCTGTGTGGTTATGCGCGTATCGATGGATGGGCAGTTGGTATTGTGGCGAATCAGCGGAAGGTGGTAAAGGCCAAAGGTCGGACAGGCCAGGCGGGCGAGATGCAGATGGGCGGGGTTATCTATGGTGATGCCGCCGATAAAGCCGCCCGGTTCATTATGAACTGCAATCAGAAACGAATCCCACTGGTGTTTCTACAAGATGTGTCGGGATTTATGGTGGGTAGCCGGGCCGAACAGGGGGGAATTATTAAAGACGGGGCCAAAATGGTGAGTGCTATGGCTAATTCGGTCGTCCCGAAGTTTACGGTTGTGGTCGGTAATAGCTATGGAGCGGGTAATTATGCGATGTGTGGTAAAGCCTACGACCCCCGGCTGATGCTGGCCTGGCCTACCGCGCAGATGGCCGTTATGAGTGGCGCTTCGGCAGCCAAAACCTTGCTACAGATTCAGGTAGCGGCTCAGAAAGCCAAGGGGCAACCCATGACCCCTGAGGAAGAACAGGCCCAACTGACCAAAATTACGGATCAGTACAACGCTCAACTCTCGCCCTACTATGCAGCCGCCCGGCTTTGGGTCGATGCCGTTATTGATCCATTACAAACCCGTCAACTTCTTTCGGAAGGCATCGCAGCCGCCAATCATGCCCCAATCACAAAATCGTTCTCGGTGGGCGTGATTCAGACCTAAAGGCAGAAGCAAGGACAAGGTTTTGATAATCTCGGAAAATTTTTGAATAACAGTAACTATGAGCTATTTAATCCTATAGCAGTTGTATGTTTATGGCGAATATCCTCATAGTCAACGTATATCCACTACTTAAAAATGATAGCTGAACCAACGTCGTGTGTTTCTCAATTGATTGCAGGTACTCATCTTCGCAATGTTGAATTAAGACAACTTCGGGAAATACATGACCACAGGGGGGCTTTTACAGAAACGTTTGCTGATCATTGGGGCCTGGCCATTTCGCCAACGCAGTGGAGTATGATTCGCTCGGAAGCGAATGTACTCCGGGGACTGCATATTCACCAGCGACATGATGAATACTTCTGTCTGATTCAGGGGCATTGTATGGTGGGCTTATACGATGTCCGATCCGAGTCGCCAACGTATCGGAAGTACGGTCTTTATGAATTATTCGGAGTAGATCTGAGGGCGCTTGTTTTTCCGGCTGGTATCCTGCATGGCTGGTATTTTCATACCGCTTCCATTCATCTGCAGGCGGTATCGGAATCCTATAACAAGTATGCACACGACGATAACCTCGGTTGCCGCTGGGATGACCCAGCCCTGGCTATTCCCTGGGGTATTTCTACTCCAATTTTATCGGATCGGGCCGTCAACTTTCCTCATTTGGCCGCTTTGCTGGATCAGTTAGCCACCAGCGAAGTTTGTTCCTAAACCATGGTATTAGCTCGGAAAACCGCTTTCCCCGAAACAGAAACCAGCTTTCCTTAAACTGGTTACGCTCATAGATTAAATTGACGAAGGCCTGATTCATAGCCGACTGAAGCTGTTCGGGGTTCTGTAGAATAGTATCCCAGCGAGCTAATTCTTCATAGCGTTGAGCTGTTGGCCAGCCTGGATGGTTATTTCGTTTAAAATACAACAACGTTGGCTGCCAGACTGTTGCTACCCGGCAGTTGGGGTGAGCCAACAACTGATCCCACATGTATAAGTCAGTAGCTTGATTGGGAGGGGTTGTTCGCCAGCCATAGGGGAGCTGTCGGTAAAAGTCGAGCCGATGGGCTGTTGCCGAAAGAATACCTCTAGCCCTCTGGCGTGGAGAACTGGGCAGGTAGGGTAGAAAGAGCTGCTGACTCCGTCTTACGAAGTAAAAATTTGTGCTTGCCAACGTGGCTTCCTGTAGAGCGTTACACAACGAATCCAGGTGATTAGGGAGCCACAAATCGCGGTCACAAATGTAGGCGACGAAGAATCCCTGCGCCTGTTGAAGCGCCTGATGCCGATACACTTCACCACGGCGCTCATGCTTTGGGTGATCAAAAAAACGAATGCGATGGTCCTGAGCTATCAGGTCTTGAATCACGGAGCGGGTTGGCTCATCGACACCGTCACCAATGATAAATAACTCAAATGCCTGTAGGGTCTGCTGTTGGATACTACGAATGCAGAAAGGCAGAAGTAATCCCCGGTCGGCAGTCGTTGGCAAAATGATCGTAGCCTGAATAGCTGGACTCATAACGGTCATCGAAGGGATAAGTAATCAGGCTAACTGCTCAATCGCATCAATCAAACGCACAATGTCAATGCCTTCTGCTAAAGGACTAAGTGGGGGCGGTCCTCCACGAAGGTACTCAATAAATGCAGCCAACTCTAATTCGAGTGGAGGAGTGGAGTCAAAAAAGAGCTGTTCATGCTGACGTTCGGCAACGGATGTACGATCGTTACCATACCAGATGTCAATCGCGTTTGTTTGTTCATTGGCCAGTACGGCCACTCCTTCCGTACCTTGGAGCCGCACTTCCCGACGTTTATCAGCGTACCGGGTCGATACATCAATAATACAGCCTGGATCGTTGCCAAGGATGGCCGTTAAACTACGTATGTACTTCCCATGCCGTTCTGCGGCTACCGCTCTAGGAGCAGGTATATATCCCAGAATCTGCTGAATGATAGTTAAGTCGTGAGGGGCTAGCGTCCACAGGCTATCTGTATCAAGGCGCGGGCTAGTCCAGTTGGTGCGGCTTGTTCTCACCGTTAAAAGGCGCCCAAGATTACCAGCGCGTTGAAGATCACCTAGTAGCCGAATACCGGGATGATAACGCCAGATGTGCATCAAAAAAGTAGGAGGTAATCCTAAATTAGCAATAGCCAGGGCATCGGCGTAGGAGGTAGTTAACGGTTTTTCAACGAATATGGGTTTGTCGAAAAATCGTATCTGCTCAAGTACAGCCCGATGGGTTGTGGCTGGCGTTGCCACGATGATCCCCCTCGCCTGCTTCAATGAATCGAGGTGCGGTGTGGCATCAATGGCCCCTAACTGTAGCGCCTGATCACAGTGTTCGGGATTTATATCGTAGACAACTACCCGTACTGCTAATTTCAGCAATGTCGATAAAATCTGGCGGCCCCAAAGTCCACAGCCGATTAAACCAATATCCATTGCCAGGAGAAAAATGTCTAAGGTCGTTGAGCGCGTGTAGCAACAGATAGCTACTTCTGCGCGCGGGTAGCTTTTACTTCATCAGCCGTGATGGCATCGGCTTTATTGCCGAAACTGCTTCGGATGTAGGTCAGTACATCGGCGATTTGGGCGTCGGTCAGAAAATCGTGGGCAGGCATGGCATTGTCGTACGCATCACCTTCCACTTCCTGGCCCTGTAATCCTTTCAGTACCACATTGATGAGTCGGGTTTTATCGCCCAAAACCCAATCGGTACCACGCAGGGGCGGATTCAGGTTGGGAACTCCTGAGCCGTTTGCCTGATGACAGGTCAGACAGTTTTGTTCATAAACAACCTGGCCGGGCGATTTGGTAACGGTAGCCGACGGTTTGCCACTGGGTTTTACCGAGGCTTTTTTCGTAGGGTTTTGAGCAAATGTGAACGAGGGAACAATGGCCAAAACAGCGATCAGACTGACTAACGCAACTCTGTTTATTTTCTCCATTTCAGGGTGTTGAGTAGATGGATAATGTCTTTCCGGATGTATTGAATAACAGGTTGTAACGAGTCGTTCTCGGTGGCCGTATTGAAGTATAAAGCCCCTCGTAGGAAGTGTGTCGTGGAATCGGTCGTCACAAACTGTACCTGACTCGGCACATCGCCCGTCAAGTCAATTACACTGGCTTCCAGGCCCGATTTCAATCGCATTTTTTTCTGCTCGATAGCGTATGCTTTTATATTGTGACGGGCTGCCAGTTTATACGAGTCTTCGAGCATGGCCCTCAGCCGATTCACATCGTTGTGAATCGGTTTGTAGGTCAGCTGGATGCTGGCGTGAAACATCGGGTAATGGATAAAAATCCAGTGTGGTTCGGATCGAGCGAAAGTATCGGGTAGTAGCCGGGCCACTTTATTGTACTCAAACTGATACGGGTGAACAGGATCGATCAGCTTATACTGCTGTGGTGGCAAATCCAGCCGAGGAAACCCCTTGGGTTTGGGTACATAATTATCTGACGAGCTACCACCACAGGCAGCCAGCACAAGGCCAGTAAGGAGAACGATACAGTGCTTTATCACATTCATAGTATTGTCTTGCTAACGAAGCTATTTCAGCAACGGCTGTCCGGCTTTGTCAGGATGACAAATTTAGTAACGCAAAAGCCCGGCAGTTTGGTGCTGGGCTTTTACAAGAGACTATTTATAGCCTAATCAGACATTTACGTTCTCTACTTCTTCCTGCCGGACAGGCTGGCCCATCAGTGTGGCAAACCGATTGATATTGAATGTTGGTTCGAACCAAACTTCACCCATAACGGGGTGTTTTACAGGCACATCAGGATTTTTAATTTCGTTCAGCAGAACCCCCGTTTCGCCTGTTGTATGACGCTTTACCTGACGAATGGTGTACATTTTGTCACGTTTTGGGGTTTGTATACCAAACTCCGCATAAAATGCCAGCACAGGAGCCGGAAAATTGTCATTTGTGCAGATAACTTCCATGTATTGTCTGTTTTTCAGATACCTATGCAAAGGTAACAACGAATCGCCAAAACAGATTCCCAATTAATCTTCGAACAGGTTACCCAACTGGCCTAATACAGAACCACCTTCTTTATGGGCCTGAGCGCTATTAGGCGACAACCGCTGAACGAGTTTCGAGATTGGCATCGACTGTATCCAGACTTTACCCGTACCACGAAGTGTAGCCAGGAACAGACCTTCACCACCAAATACCATACTGCGCAGACCACCAGCCCGCTGAATATCGAAATTGATGCTCGGCTCAAAACCGACCACGCAACCCGTATCGACCCGGAGTGTCTCGTTGTTCAGCGTGCGCTCTACCACAACACCGCCAGCATGAATAAATGCCATACCATCACCCTGTACTTTTTCCAGGATAAAGCCTTCGCCACCGAAGAAACCGGAGCCCAGCCGTTGATTAAACTGAATACTTAGTTTGGTGCCTAGGGCTGCGCATAAAAACGCATCTTTTTGAACAATAAGGGTATTGCCATATACATTGGCCAGGTTAACTGGCATCACGGTGCCCGGATACGGTGCGGAAAAAGCTACTTTACGCTTGCCCACGCCCCGGTTGGTAAAATGGGTCATGAACAACGACTCGCCCATAATCATGCGCGAACCGGCCTGAAGCAACTTACCCAAAAAGCCCTGATCGGGTTGTGAACCGTCGCCCATTTTGGTTTCGAAGGTGATGCCATCTTCCATGAACAACATAGAACCAGCTTCGGCGATGACGGTTTCGTTCGGATCTAGTTCGATTTCTACAATCTGAATGTCTTCTCCAATGATTTTGTAGTCGATTTCGTGCGAGTACATGCTAAGAGTCGTTAGTGGTTAGTAAATGTAACGCGGGTGGAAACCCGCGCTGTAATACGCCAATCGCGGGTTTCCACCCGCGTTACATTTATTACCGAAAACTACAGAAACCATCGCATTTGGCTGCTAATTTTTCTGACAAACGGGCAAAAAAAAGCCCGACCGGGCAATTTCGCTGGTCGGGCTTTTAGCGGGAATTAATGTCATCGGGTAAATCATTGTCCGTTTCGTCAAACAGCTTATCGTCATCATCCTGATCGTTCGGCTCGTCGGGCTCAGGCTCACCTTTCAGATTAAGGTCGGTTCGATGACGAAGTTTTTTATCGTCGACGGTTTTGTTTAGGAACTGGTTGATGCGGTCAATGTCAAAACTCGTGGTGATTTCACCGAACGAGTTGATCTTGATATCGAAACCTTCGAGTTCTTTATGGACTCGTGGCTTATCGTTTTCGTCGGGATTGGTTTTCTTCTTTGCCATGACTAAATGACGTATGATATATGACGTATGATGTATTTTATGGCTTGCAATTTTTCTTTTTTGTCAAAATAACACTCTTGATAATTTTAAGAAGTGCTTCGGCATCAGTATGGATCGACGTAAATTGTTTTTCATCAAGGTAATTTGTGGCATTTAACAATTCGAGCCAGTAACATGTTTCATCACACTCTTTCTGCGCCATACCAAACTTATGAATAAAGTCGGCGTCAGACTCTGCATTATAGCCTTCACGAATGTTAGCGCCAACAGATGTACCACTTCGCAAAAGCTGACGGCTGAGTACGGTTTCTCTTTTATTTTTCCGGAGATACTTTTCCAGATTGATGATACGAATGGCAAAGGCAAAACTTTTGTCTTTAGTGATATTCGCTTTCTGTACCATTTAGAACGGTGAGTTTATGATATGCGATGTAAGGTATATAATGTATGCTTGGATTAGTAAACATATATTATATACCTTACATCATATATCATAAAATACTCAGGGCGTTTTCCAGTCGCTTAATCGTTTCGTCTTTACCAATAATTTCCAGCGTTAACATCAGATCCGGGCCAGCCCCTAAACCCGTCAGAGCCAGGCGCATAGCCTGCATGATTTTCCCCTGTTTGATACCTGCCTGCTGCATTGTATCGCTCAGCGTGTGCTTGATCGCATCAGCGACAAAATCACCGTCAAAGGTTTGCAGAGCATCCCGGAAAACGGTGACAGCCCGAATGGCATCTTCATTCCATTTGGCGGCTACAATGGCTTCGTCGTAGGTAGTGGGGGCGTTGAAAATAGTGCTCGCTTCCGTAAAAATTTCGTGCGCGAAATTGACACGTCCTTTCAAAAGCGAAACAATCTTTTCGGCTTTCTCCAGCGAACAAGCAAACCCAGCAGCTTCAGCCTGTTGCTGAACAGTGGGAGCCAATTCGGAATCGGGGCGCTGGCGGATGTATTGGTGGTTGAACCACTGCGCCTTCTGAATATCGAACCGGGCTCCGGCTTTGTGCACCTGAGCAATATCGAAGGTGGCAATCAGTTCGTCCATTGTAAACAACTCCTGTTCCGTACCCGGATTCCACCCTAACAGAGCCAGGAAGTTAACAAGGGCTTCGGGTAGGTAACCATCCTCCCTGAAACCACGTGCCACCTGGCCTGTTGTTGGATCAGTCCATTGGAGGGGGAAGATTGGGAAGCCACCCAGGTCGGCATCGCGTTTGCTGAGCTTACCATTGCCTTCGGGTTTCAAGAGTAGCGGCAGGTGGGCAAACTGGGGCATGGTCGATTCCCAGCCCAGATACCGATACAGCAATACATGCAATGGTGCCGAAGGAAGCCACTCTTCACCCCGAATTACGTGGGTAATGCCCATCAGATGGTCATCGACGATGTTGGCAAGGTGATAGGTAGGTAACCCATCCGATTTTAAAAGTACTTTATCGTCAATGGCCGAGGAATGAACGGTCACCCAGCCTCGAATCAGGTCGTTTAGTCGAACTTCTTCTTTACGCGGGGTTTTCAGCCGGATCACAAACGGATCGCCCGCTTCGATGCGCGCTTTCACGTCATCGGCCTTCATCGTAAGCGAATTACGCATCTGCATGCGCGTGATGGCGTTGTATTGCGCGGCTGGTGCGTTGGCCTGTTCCAGCCGTTTGCGCATGGCATCTAGCTCTTCGGCTGTATCGAAAGCATAATACGCTTTGCCTTCGTCGATTAACCGCTGGGCTTCTTTCTGATAAATTTCTTTCCGCTCCGACTGACGATAAGGTGCATCGGGTCCACCGACACCCTGACCTTCATCGATCTCGATACCGATCCAGCGTAGCGATTCAAGGATATATTCTTCTGCTCCGGGTACAAACCGATTCTGATCGGTATCTTCAATCCGTAGGAGCATTTTGCCGCCCATTTTTCGGGCAAACAGGTAATTATAAAGCGCAGTACGCACCCCGCCAATATGAAGCGGCCCCGTAGGGCTAGGTGCAAAACGAACGCGAACAGGACTTGACATAATTTTGAAGGAGTGAAAGAGTGAAAGAGTGACAGAGCGAATAAGCTGCGGGAGAGTTTTCGCTCTGTCACTCTTTCACTCTTTCGCTCATTGAATAGCTATTACTGAAATTTCGACATTAACATCTTTGGGCAAACGGGCCACTTCGACGGTTTCGCGGGCAGGTGGTTCGGAGGTAAAATACCGGCCATATACCTCGTTGATAGCTGCAAAGTTGTTCATGTCTTTCACAAAGATGCTGCTTTTCACGATGTTGGTATAATCCAGGCCAGCAGCTTTCAGGATCGCACCGATGTTTTCCATTACCTTTTGGGTCTCAGTCTGAATGTCGCCCTGGCCGGCTACATCAAGGGCAATCTGACCCGAAACGAACAGCATTCCATTAACCAGTACGGCCTGGCTGTAAGGCCCAATCGGGGCTGGTGCCTGATCGCTATAAACAATTTGTTTGCTCATGGTTTTTAGTAGTCAATAATGAGTAGCCTTATGGCAGAGGCCGATCGTCGCCTGCCGTGAGGTTAACGCCAGCAAAGTTATCACTAAACCCTGGATAGGCTTATGTTTGGCCTAAAGTTTGGCATTTGCCATTTGCCAGCTTTACTCGTCAAACCCAAAGAATCAAACATTAAATCGATCAATATGGCCAGTTGGAAAGATTTTCTGGTAAATACCGTTGCGGATGTAGACGCCCAGTTTGATCGGCTCAAAAATCGGCTGTCGGGACGGCTCGATAGCAACAAGCCATACCGGATTATGTATTATCGGGGATTTGGGAGCCCGACGGCTGTTTGGCTGAAAGGCCGGGTATTGCGCCAAAACGACCTGAGTACGCCCAGCGATCACGATACCTTCTGGCAGAATCTGCTGGCTACCTACCAGCGATTTGGGAGTGAGGCCGTTGCCAACGTAACCGTTCGGATCGAAGCCTTTGGACAGGTGCATCAGACCCTGACCAACGACGAAGGGTATTTTGATCTGACGATCAATCCGCCGAACGATTTACCACCTGGCCGGGCCTGGTTTCCGGTCCGATATGCGCTGGACGGAGTTTTGCAGCCTGATACACCGGAAACGGCAGCAAATGAGCCCGTAATAAAGGATGGGTATCTAATGATTTCGCCAACTTACAGTCAGTTTGGAGTTATATCCGATATTGACGATACCGTTCTGGTCACCGATGCGACCAACCTTTTACAAACTGCCCGGCTGACATTTTTGGGAAATGCCTACACGCGGTTACCCTTTGCCGGGATAGCTGCGTTTTACCGGGCCTTACAAAGTGGGCCTGTCACCACCTTGTTCAATCCCATCTATTTTGTATCGAGCAGTCCCTGGAATCTGTACGATCTGCTGGTCGACTTCTTTCGAATTCAGGGTATTCCCAAAGGGCCGCTGCTACTTCGCGATTTTGATCTGTCGGCCAAACTGTTAGCGTCCGAAGGACATCACACGCATAAACTGGCCATGATTCGGAAGGTACTGGATGTAAATCCTCAATTACCGTTTGTACTGATTGGCGATAGTGGTCAGCAGGATCCTGAAATCTACACGCGAGTCGTACGCGAAAATCCGGGTCGTATACTTGCCATCTATATTCGCGATGTGTCGGAAGATCAGCGGGACGAAGCCGTTCGCGAGCTGATCCAAACAACCCAGGCCTACCACGTTCCCATGTTACTGGTATCCGATACGGTAGCCGCTGCCGAACATGCGGCTTCACTCGGATTGATTGATTCAGATACCATTCCTGAGATACGCGCCGACCGCCGGGCCGATAAAGAATAACTTTTTTTTATCGGCTACGCAACCCAGTGTTATACGACTCCGTATTGCCCATTGAACCGGTTCAACTGTTCTTTTTTCAACCTAAAAAACACAGTTGATAGAATGAAACCTTCTGTTTACATAAATCGATCAGTTTTACTGACAGCTTTGTGCGTAGCAACCTTGTTGGGCTGCAAAGAAGATAACCCAATCGTTAGCTCGGATGTAGGGCTGGGAACCACCACGCTGGGTCAGGTGCTGACCGGAAAGGATGGCAAAACACTGTACTTCTTTTCACGGGATGTAGCGGGTGATGCCAATTGTTCAGGATCTTGCCTGGATAACTGGCCAATTTTCTATAAGGAAACGCCTTCGTTAGCCACTGGCCTGAAGGCGTCGGATTTTGGCACGATTACACGGGCCGATGGCAACAAGCAGACGACGTTCAAAGGCTGGCCATTGTATTATTACAAAAATGACGCAAAAGCGGGCGATGTAACGGGCGAAAATGTGGGCAATTTATGGTTAGTCGCCAAACCAAATTATACCGTATTACTCGGTTCACGGCAATTAGTTGGACTGGATGGAAAAAACTATACATTTGATACCAAAGAGGGTACAGGGAATTCCTTGTTTCTGACCGATAGCCTGGGTCGTACGCTGTATGCGTTTGCAAATGACAAAAAGAATGTGAATAAGTATACCAAGACTGATTTGAGCAACGATGCCACCTGGCCTATTTTCCAGACCTCATCGAAACTTGGTGAAATTCCATCAGCGCTCAATAAAGCTGACTTTACAACCATTACGGCCGTTGGCAAAACTCAACTGACTTACAAAGGCTGGCCACTGTATTATTTCGGTGCCGATGCCGGACAGCGAGGTAGTACGAAAGGAGTTAGTGTACCAAAACCAGGTATCTGGCCAGTGGTCAATACCACATCGGTCGAAGCCCCAGCCCAGTAGGAATAATGTAAAATGAATAATGGACAATGAATTATGAATGGATAATGCGCTCCTGATCATCGATTTAGTTGCCGGTCGTTATCTTTTACATTGCCCATTATTCATTGTTGATTTACGTGCAATACCCATTTAGATAAAGCTTATTTTGTCCAACGCTTCAAACATACCTGCGCTAACTGATCTGCTGGCCGGTTGCCTACGCAACCAACGGCAAAGTCAGGAATTGCTGTACCGGCAGTTTTACGGGTATGCTATGAGTGTATGCATGCGCTATGCACCTACACGCGAGGAGGCCCTGGAAGTGTTGAACGATGGGTTTTTGAAAGTATTTACGCGATTGGATCAGTACGATCCTGCACAGCCGTTTAAAGGCTGGCTCCGACGCATTATGATCAATGCGGCTGTCGATCTGTACCGTCGGGAAGCCCGCCATCAGCATGAAGGCGTCGAAAAGATTGAATTAACGGCCATCGCCGAATCGGCCGATGCCTTCAGTCAGTTAGCGCATGAAGATTTACTGGCCCTGATTCAGCGCCTGTCGCCTGCCTATAGGCTAGTATTTAACTTATACGTTATGGATGGATTTACGCACGAAGAAATAGCTGGTCAACTGGGTATTTCGGTCGGTGCGTCGAAATCGAACCTCGCTCGGGCGCGCGAAAATCTGCGTCAGCTATTGAAACAACTAAACTACGACGAGTATGCCAGAGCTAACCGATGACCAATTGGACGGGCTCTTCAGAAAGTCGGCTGAAGAGTTCGATCCCCCGTTCGATCCGGCAGCCTGGCAGGACATGAAAACCCGCCTGGATACCAACGAACATACTACGCCTGCTGGAGGAGCCTTATTCTGGAAAAATATGCTTCGGTGGGGGCTGCCTGTTGTGCTGCTGTTGCTGCTGACGGGAGGGGGATGGCTTGTCTATCAAAAAACAACAGCTAAAGGAACTACTGCCATCGATCCGGCCCGACTAGCCGAAACAAAACCTCGCCAATCGGCGGAGCGCCCCTTCGTTCGCGAGTCAGACTTGCCGGGAAGTCGTACTGCTGAGCCTAAGGAAGACGAGGTTCAGAAATCGGCTAATCGGAACGAATCGATACATGAAGTCACGAATTCAGTCAACCGACTTAACAAATTGACAGAGCGGCCAACGTCCGCACACAAACCAACCTTAGAATTGACGCGAAGCCCTGTAACGAACCGGGCAACAACTACGTATGAGTCAGTAACAGATGGTCGGTTACTTCGCCCGAAGCGCAGCAATCGACCATTATCGGAGCCTGCTTTGTTAGCTGCAACCAATGGTGAAATGAAAACCGCCCGCCCGGAACTGATCACTAGAAAAGGCAGGAATACACGTGTGCGTAAGGTCCGTAATGGCGTTCCAGATACGGAAGCCGTCGCATTAGTTGGGGCGGATTATTCGACAACACCCACGACATCGTTTTTGAACACGAAACGGCAAGATACGCGTCGACGGGAGGTCGTTCAGCCAGATGGGTATGCCGTTGGAGGAGGTATAACACCCGGTGAAGAGTTGGAGTCGCCTTCATCAGAAGCGTTTACAGTCTATAAACTAGCGGTTCGCCCGCCAAAATGGCCAGTCGTGACGTTTACGAATCAGCCTGTCGTTGCGCATCCTGATACGACGGCCCAACGTGTGGTATCAAAGACAGGTGTACCATTTCAGCGAGGGTTGAGTGTTCGGTTTGGTGTGTCGCCCGATTTAAGCTCGGTTGGGCTGGATAATTTTTCCCGACCTGGTACCAATATAGGTGCATTTCTGGAGTATAGGTTGGCATCGCGCTGGAGTATTCAGGCAGGGCTGATTCAGAGCACAAAAATTTATCAGGCTTACCCTGACGAATACGTTGCTCCGACGGGCGCCTGGGGAGGGTATGTAAAGCCTAACGATATCGACGGGCGTTGCAATATGTTCGATATTCCGATCAACGTGCGGTACGATTTTTCAGTAAAGCCTAAAAAAGCCGATAACCGACTGGTCAATCGCTGGTTTGTGAGCACAGGCGCAACCAGCTATATTATCAAACAGGAAGCGTATCATTACAATTATCCGGCGCATACTTACAACCAGCGAACAGATTCTACAGCCAGCACAGGTGGATACGGATTTAGTAATCTGAATTTCTCGGTAGGCTATGAACGGGCACTAAGCCGTCGGTTGTCCTGGCAGATTGAACCCTTTATCAAGATGCCATTGCGGGGTGTTGGCCTTTTCAAGGTTAATTTATTGAGCACGGGTGCCTTTTTCTCGCTTCGTTTGAAACTATGACAAAATCTCTACGGATAGCCTACAGGAGGCTGTTATTTGATGTAACTACATGAAACCGACTAATCAGATGAAGAGTAACTCAGCAACCGAAACAATGAAGCGTGGAGAATTTTTGCGTAGCCTGGGCTTGAGCACGGGTGCCCTGATGGCTTTCTACTGCATGGGGACAGGGCTCACAGCTTGTTCGAAAAGTGATAGTAGCGATCCTACACCTACGCCAACACCAACGCCAGTGGCTGGTGTAACAGGCAATGCCGATACGTCGAAAGGTGCTATCAGCTTTACCATTGATCTAACCAATTCCAACTATAGTAAACTGAAGACGTCGGGTCAGTATGCCATCATTGGTAGCCTGATCGTGGCTAAATCAAAAAGTGGCTCATTTATAGCGCTTTCCAAAACTTGCACGCACGAAGGTACAGAAGTGAAGTATCGGGCTGCGCAGGACGATATTTATTGCGACAATCATGGGTCGGAATACAGTCTGACAGGAGCAGTTGATGTTGGCCCAGCTACCAAGCCGCTCACACAGTACAAAACGTCCCTTAGTGCCGACGGAAACACGCTGACCGTAACTGCCTAACCACTAAATCGTACTAGATGAAATTTATTTGTTTTGCCTTACTGGTATGGGTTGGGCTGGGTACGCTACAGGCTCAGGATACAACCGCCGTACGTCGGGATACAACCATTACACCCAGTCAGACGCCGGATAATTCGGCGTCTGACCTTCTGGCTGGTCTGGCTGACTCGACCGAAAAACAGGAGTTACTGCCCCATAAGATGATTTTTACCCAGCGAATTTTCTGGGGACCAAAGGGCTTGCTGCGAACTATGAATGTGGCCCCGCTTACCTCGGAAGGGCGTATTCATGAGTTGAAAGTGCGACGGACCATGCTGGTGGCTCACCAGATTGGCGGTTTTCTGACCTTGGCGGGTTTCGTTACGCAGGGTATATTAGGAGCGAAGCTGTATAATGCCAAAGGGCAGGATTACGTCGATACAAAGAAGTGGCACGAACGGACCGCCACGTTTATTAACATTTCCTACGGAACAACCCTGGCCTTGTCTCTAACTGCTCCACCGCCCATTGTAGGCCCCAAGCGTGGCTTTACTACCATCAAGTTGCACCGATACCTGGCTATTGTGCATTTGGCAGGTATGATTACCACCAATATTCTGGCAGGTATGATTGAGGATAATTCGTCGCTCAAACCGTATCACCGGGCCGCTGCCTATACCACCTTTGGCGCTTACGCAGCTTCGATTCTGGCCTTAAAATTCTAAGATCATGAAAAACTATTCGATTGCAAATGGCTGCCTGGTAGCCATCATGGTTCTTTGTGCCTTTACAGCTCCCCTGGCAAAACGAAAAATAATGGCCGATAAAGCGGCTTCGACTGTTACGTATGCGGCCAAACACCCGCTTCATAGCTGGGAGGGCGTTAGCCATGATGTGAATTGTGCCATTATCTACAATGACGATACAAAACAGCCTGAAACCGTAGCTGTTTCCATCAAAGTTGCCTCCTTCGACAGCGATAATAATAATCGGGACTCTCACGCTGTAGAAGCGATGGAAGGCATCAAATACCCGAATGTAACCTTTACCAGTTCAGATATTAAAGCAGGCGATAATGGGGCACTTACAGCAAAGGGAACGCTAACGTTTCATGGGGTATCTAAGCCTGTCACACTGAACGCCACCCGCAAAGACAATGGGAATAAGATGACTCTGACGGGTGAGTTCCCGGTGAATATGACTGATCACAACATTGAGCGTCCCTCGTTGATGGGGCTAAAGACCGAAGATGCTATGATGCTCCGGTTTACTATTGTATTTAGTTTATGAATAGGTTGTAAATGGCATGATTTACAGGGAAGTATTCTGTATATTATGCCATTTACAACCTATGCATAAGCTACATGAAACTATCCACTCTCGGTTTGCTCGTATTGAGCACCGTTTCGCTGTGGGCGCAAAAGCCCATTTCTTCCAGACAACTTCAGGATTTTGATACCTATGTAGAGGCCGCCCGCAGGCAATGGCAGGTGCCGGGTATGGCCATAACGGTCGTTAAAGACAATAAGGTAATTTTTAAGAAAGGGTACGGCGTTCGGGAGCTGGGCAAACCAGAGCCTGTGGATATACAAACCTTATTTGCCTGTGCCTCAACCACCAAGGCAATGACCGTTACGTTGCTGGGCATATTGGTCGATGAGGGTAAACTCGCCTGGAGTGATCCCGTCAGCAAATACCTGCCCGAACTCCAGCTATACGACCCTTACGTAACCCACGAACTGAGGGTACGGGATTTGCTCATTCATGATACCGGTATCGGGAGTACCGATTTCATGACGGGTGCTATGACTATTCCGGCCAATGAGATGTTTCTGCGAATGCGGTTGGTGAAACCCAGCTATTCGTTTCGCGCAGGATTTGCCTATCAGAATACGTTTTACTCAGCCGCCGGGCGAATTATTGAGCGGATTGCCGGAAAAACCTGGGCTGAGTTTCTGAAAGAGCGTGTGTTCAATCCCCTCGGTATGGTCCGCACGGCCCCCAAACGCAGTTATATCAAAGACGATAATCAGACCCGACCGCACTACGCCATCAACGATACGATTCGGGTTATTGACTACGGAGCAGATAGTGAAATTGGTTCGGCAGGTGCCGTCTGGTCGTCGGCTGATGACATCAGTAAGTGGGTTATCTGTATGCTGGACAGCAGCAAATACCGAGGTGGCCGTCTGTTAAAGCCTGAAACCTGGACCGAAATGTTCACCCCGCAAACGTTCTTCCCCGAGGACGAATACCCAACTATGTCGGTCCTGAAACCCAACTGGCGGACGTATGGACTGGGCTGGTATCAGCATGATTATAAAGGGCATAAAGTCAATTTTCATACGGGAAGTCTGGCGGGGCTGACAGCCATTACTGGACAGCTACCCGACGAAAAGTTAGGGGTCTATATTTTTGGGAACTTGGACCATGCCGAAGTGCGCCATGCGTTGATGTACAAAACATTCGACTGGTTTGCTTTGGGGGGTAATCGGGACTGGAGTGCGGAATTGAAAACAGTATATGATGGGCTGAAAAAGAAGCGAAAGCAGGCGATCAATGAGTTCTACGAAGACCGGATAAGGAATACATCACCTGTTTTACCCCTGGCATCGTACGCCGGAACCTACAGCAGTCCATTGTATGGGAAGGCCGTGGTGAATGTACAGGGTGATGGATTAGCCGTCAATATCAACGATAACAATCTGCAGGCAAATCTGGCCCATTGGCAGTACGATACCTTTTATGGACCTTATCAGAAAGCCTGGTATGGAAAGGCGCAGGCCCGGTTTCTGTTCGATAAAATGGGAAAGGTGGATAAACTGCTGATCGACGGGCTTGAGTTTACTAAAGAGTAGCCATTCTGGGTTTGCTTTCGACCGTCCAGGTAATCAAATAAGATAGTACTGCCTTCAAGTATAGGTTTTCCTTCAGTAAAATATAGGTTTTCCCGGATTGAAAATGGGGTGCTTATGCTTGATCTTTGTCCTGTTCAATTGTTTGATTGACAGGCACTATGCGTAAATTAAGTGGTTCGCCAGCAAGAGCTGACCGTTATCAGCCTACGGTGCTGGCACTGGGTATGGGGCATGGGTTTTCGGACGCAGCAGCTGGTTATCTGGTAGGCGGTTTTTCGGCCAATACCTCGTTTACCGACTTAGGTGTTGCCATCATGCTCTACAACCTGCTGGCTTTTGGCGGGCAGTTGCCTGCCGGAATCTGGCTCGACCGCGTTGGGCACTACCGGGAGGCCGCCATCATCTCTCTGCTGAGTATGGCAGGGGCATTGGTCTTGTTGGGCAACGATCTAATCTGGCCTGCCGTAGTACTGGCCGGACTAAGCTCAGCTATCTACCATGTAGCGGGTGGGGCTATCACCCTAAGAAGCTTTCCAGAGAAATCACGGTTTGTAGGCATTTTCTCCGCCTTTGGCGTACTGGGTCTGGCACTAGGTGGCTGGTCAGGCACGATGCATTGGGCTGGCGTTAGTTATCTTCTGATATGCGGATTACTCATACTTGCCCTGATCGTCGGCAACGTTAAACTACCCCTGAGTCGACCACAACTGGTAGTTCCAGAAAAGCCTCAACTGGATCGTCATGACTATCTGATGATCTTACTGCTGACAGCGATTGCGATGCGGTCGGCAGTGTGGAATATGATTCAGTTGCTTTACGCGCATCAATACGACTGGCTCCTGTATATCGCGCTGGCGGCAATGGCGGGTAAGTTGATCGGTGGTTGGCTGACCGACCGGATTCCCTGGAAACCGTATACGCTTGTGGCACTGGGTATTGCTATACCGGCCCTCGGCTGGGGGTATCGCCGATTGTTCTGGCTAATGCTTGGAACAGGGCTGTTACAATCGTTGACACCTGTCAGTGTAGTAGCGCTCCAGCGGCTTTTCCCAAATACACCGGCTACCGTGAGTGGGGCTACGTTCGGACTGGCTATTGCGCTGGGTGGGCTAATCTCATCTATTTCGCTGGGTTCTTATTTTTCGCTATTTACCCAGTTGCTTCTGTTGGGTATTCTGGCCTGGTGCCTTTACTATTCGTTCTGGTCGGCCGACCGCCACCAACTAACCTAGCCTTATAACTGACTTTTATAAGTGTTGTTAACCGAAGTATAGCCCCATCGCATCATGAAAATATGGCCTCTGCTCTTGCTTTTTACCAATGGCGTTTTGCCCGCTTTTGCGGATGAAATTCCTCATAAAGGGCCGCCCCATCATTCTTCACCACTAACAAGCACATTAGTTATTGGTGTCTTTGCTGTGGTAATACTACTAATTGTTCAGCGCGTTCGTAAGCGGAGAGATAGATGATTGATTCGTTGTAACGCGGGTGGAAACCCGCGCTATTCAGTCGAATGTCGCGGGTTTCCACCCGCGTTACAGTAAGCATAACACGTGGTAAATAATCCTGCCAATAAGCCCTATACAACTATGACAAAACTCATCCTCGCCTTGCTGTTGCTCGGCTCCTTTTCGCAGGTATTTGCTGACATTGTTAACAGCGAGCCGACAGGGTATCCTGTAGTGGACTATACGCTGGTGATCGGCGTAGTGGCAGTAGTCGTTCTGTTGATTGTGCGTCGGGTTCGTAAACGCAAACAACTATGATCGTTTCGTATACACGCAAGCGATCACGCATGAACCTCTGGCGATTAGTTCTGCCTGGCTTGTTTTTTGCGAGCTCTGTTCCAAGCCTTCGGGCCGATATAATTCCTACAGGGCAACGACGGGTTGAGGCTTATTTTCGGCTGGCTAATGTCAATCAGTATCCGAATTATGTATTCCTGGCATACGCTCAGGATCGATTCGGCGATAGTTATTCCATACTGGATGAAAAGCATGTTGGCCTAAATAAACAAAGCCACACCACTATTTTTGCCATCCCCAAAACAGATTTTAACGTCGGCGATATTCAGGCAAATCCGGCGAAAAGCCCTAATGGAGATAATCACCAGTATGGGCATTATTTTACGGCCAACCCTAAGCTTATCAGAGCGGATGCCGATATATACCCACACGATTTTATTGCGGAGCCCGATTCAGCAGTAAGTGTAGAAGATGTGTGGACAATTAAAACCCTAACATCTGACACACTTATTATATCCTCAGATAATGAGGTATATACCTACGCTAGCGGACGAGAAGATATCCGTCGGGAAGAAACGATGACTCAATTGGGTTGGCTGGTGCCCGGTATATTCGCGGTAGGCGCACTATTGGCTGTTCTGTATTTCTGGAAGCGAAAACAATAATGTGGATTTACCTGGTCAAAACGTGGCTAATTGAAATTCCGCTATTGTTCCTGTTTATCCGAAAGCGGGATACACCCCTGAACATTTTCTGGCTGGGTTTACTGATCAGTGGATCGACCTGGCCATTTCTAGTCTATTACTGGTCAAGGTTTGGCGGGAATATTTACCTGCTCGAAGGGGTGGTATCGTTGGTAGAAAGCTTTTGGGTGCGCTCGTTATGGAAGACCTCCTGGCGTTATAGTCTGCTGGTCGGCTTCACGTGCAATATCGTCAGCTTCGGGCTTGGCTGGCTGGGTTGGATTTGATTCAGTAATCATGTTCCGCTTGAAGCCACGGCGGGCCAGGAACGCGCTGATAATGACCAGTAAAGAGCCTAAAAAGTATGGCGCGCCAGGCAGATAAATAGGTGCTTTGGGCGAAGTGAAATACGAAAACAGGTTGGTCATAATCAGCGGTCCGAAAATCGACGTCGTGCTGGTCAGACTGGTTAACGCGCCCTGTAACTCGCCCTGCTCATTGGCCGGAACCTGTGTAGAAATAATGCCCTGAACTGACGGCCCTGCAATGCCGCCCATCGCATAAACGGCCATAAACGCGAACATCATCCAGCTTTGTGTGGCTAAGGCAAACAGCAGAAAACCAATGGCGCTGAACATCAGCCCGACGTATACCGAGCGCTCTTGACCCAGTTTGGGGATAATGATTCGGGTAAGGCCACCCTGCACAATGGCAAATGAGAGACCAATAGCCGCTAATGATAGACCGACTGTTTTTTCGTCCCACTTGAATTTCTCCATCGTATAGAACGTCCACGTACCCTGTACGGCAAAACCGGCTATATAGATCAAAACCAGCGATGCAACAAGTCCTAGAATCACCGGGTACTTACCTAGCTGCATCAGTGAGCCTACGGGGTTGGCTCGCTTCCAGTCGAACGGACGGCGGTGGGCTTCGTCAAGCGATTCGGGCAGGATGAACAGGCCATATAGGAAATTAATCATGGTAAGGCCAGCCGCTACAAAAAAGGGCACGCGTGGACCGTATTGTCCTAAAAAGCCACCAACCGCTGGGCCGAGAATGAAACCCACTCCAAAGGCTGCCCCTACCAGACCGAAGTTCTGCGCCCGCTTTTCTGGAGGACTCACATCGGCTATGTAAGCTGTAGCGGTTGTAAAGCTTGCTCCTGTAATACCAGCCAGAACCCGCCCTACAAACAACCAGCCAATGCTGGGTGCAAATCCCTGGAGCACATAATCTAAGCCAAAACCGAGCAGTGAAAACAGCAGGACTGGCCGACGGCCATAGCGGTCGCTCAATCCACCCAGAATAGGGGAAAACAGGAACTGCATGGCTGCGTAGGAAAACGTCAACCATCCCCCCCAGCTTGCCGCCTGACTGATGTTACCATGAATAAGCTGCTCAATCAGTTTCGGGAAAACGGGAATGATAATCCCCAGACCCGTCACATCGATCAGCAACGTGATAAAAATAAAAATCAGTGCAGGTGCGGTGCGCTTTTTCATGAGGGTATAAAGGAGTTAGGAGCGAGGAGCGAGAAGTGAGAATCCATCCGGCAGCAATCTTTTGCGTCCGCCATTCTCACTTCTCGCTCCTCGCTCCTAACTCCTTAAAAATTAAGCGTATGTATTCAACATCACGGGCATTACCAGCATCAGGATGTCTTCATTCTCTTCTTTGTCGGCTGGAATCAGCAGACCGGCGCGGTTCGGGGCCGACATCTCCAGCGAAATCATTTTCGCACTGAGGTTGCTCAGTACTTCCGACAGCAGTTTGGCATTGAAGCCAATTTCCATCGGATCGCCATCGTACTCGCAAAGGAGTTTTTCGTTCGCTTCGTTGGAATAGTCCAGGTCTTCGGCCGAAATGGTTAGTGAGTTTGCCTTTAGTGATAGCCGAATCTGGTGCGTAGTCCGGTTAGCGTAGATCATAATCCGCTTGAGCGAGTTCAGCAAGTCAGTCCGACCGATGGTCATCACATTCGGATTGTTGGTCGGGATAGCGTTTTCGTAATCCGGGAACCGCTCGTCGATCAGGCGGCAGATTAATTTAGTCGGGCCAAACGTAAAGGCCGCATTCGACTGGCTAAATTCAGCTGTCAAGGGTGTGTTCTCCGGCAACGAAGCTTTCAGCAGTTGCAGGGCTTTACGCGGAATAATAATCGACGTACTGCCCGACGCACTGAGGTCGGTCCGGCGGTAGCGAATGAGCCGGTGGCCATCGGTAGCTACGAACGTAGCATTTTCGCTGGTGAGTTGTAACAGCACCCCGGTCATGGCCGGGCGAAGGTCGTCGGTACTGGTCGCGAAAACCGTGTTATTGATAGCCCCCAGCAAGACATCCGAAGGCATGTCGACCGACATGTTTTTGTTGACTGTCGGCAGTTTGGGGAAGTCAATCGGATTCTCGCCCGACAGTTTATAGCGGCCGTTATCGGTCAGAATTTCGGTACCAAACGTATCTGTATCTATATTGATCGTAACCGGCTGTTCGGGCAGGCTACGGAGGGTATCAAGCAATAATTTGGCTGGAATCGCAATCGCTCCATTCTCGCTCGATTCAACCGGAATCTGAGTCGTCATGGTCGTTTGCAGATCCGAAGCGGTTACCGTAAGCGTCCCATCCTCAATGCGAAACAGGAAGTTTTCGAGGATTGGAACGATAGGATTGGTGGCCACGACGCCGTTAATATGCTGAAGGTTTTTTAGCAGGACAGACGAGGAAACTATAAATTTCATAGGCCAGGTATCTTAGTCAGTTTCTAGTTGATATATAAAAGCAAAAGTACGAAAAAAGCCGACAGCCTGTGTATGTTTTATCAGAACCTTTCAGGGCTAAATTGCCGTTGTAATGGATAATGTATAATGGGCAATGGATAATGTCTGTAGCTCCCATGTTCATTATACATTATCCATTATTCATTGAAAACGATGGAAGCTGAAATCGTTAATAGAGTTGCCAATAGCGGGCTAATCACGCTCGATCTGGAGGATTATTATCACCCTGGTGAACGGGTTGTCTACGACCTGAAAGATAATCTGTTCATGGGCCTAATCCTGAAAGAGAAAGATTTTCGCGCCTTTCTGAAAGAGCACGACTGGAGCCAGTACGCGGGTAAAAACGTGGCCATCACCTGCACTGAAGATGCGATCATACCCACTTGGGCGTATATGCTGCTAACACTACAATTACAGCCATATGCCCATGCTATTGTTTTCGGGAGTTTGACTGATCTGGAAGAAAAACTGTACTTCGATGCCATCGCGCGGATTAATCCTGAAGAATATCGGGATGTGCGGGTGGTGGTAAAAGGCTGCTCGAAAGTGCCGGTTCCTACAGCCGCTTATGTTGAACTGACCCGCGTGCTGCGCCCGGTCGTTCAGAGCCTGTTGTTTGGCGAACCGTGCAGCACCGTCCCCCTCTACAAACGCCCGAAGGGGTAGGTATAGTCCTCTAAATGGATGGCGCTTCAAGTGATTGAAGCGCTTTTTTTATGCCTTTCAAATCAAATTAGTACCGTCGGCAAAAGTTTGGGTTTGATATTCACAGACTTTCAACATATTTGCTCCTATTCCCTTCAACCAAATAGTCTTCTGCTTCCTATATGCAACTCGAAATTAAAGACCTAACCAAGACCTATTCCAACGGCGTTCGGGCGCTGAAAGGTGTTTCGCTGACCATTCCACAGGGTATGTTTGGTTTATTAGGCCCTAATGGGGCCGGTAAGTCATCGCTCATGCGAACGATTGCAACCTTACAGGAAGCCGACGGCGGAAGCGCTCGTTTGACTGGACTGCCCGAAGGAGACTTGGATATACTAACCCAGAAAGACGCTGTTCGGCGACTGCTGGGCTACTTGCCGCAGGAGTTCGGGGTTTATCCGCGCGTAACGGCCGAGGCCATGCTCGACCATATTGCTACGCTGAAAGGAATTGCCAACAGCAAAGAGCGAAAAGAGATTGTACAAGGCCTGCTTCAGAAAGTGAATTTGTATGAGGTGCGGAAGAAAAATCTGGGAACGTATTCGGGTGGGATGAAACAGCGCTTTGGCATTGCCCAGGCCCTGATCGGTAGCCCCCGCCTGATTATTGTCGATGAACCAACTGCCGGTCTTGACCCGGCCGAACGCAACCGGTTTCATAACCTGCTGTCGGAAATTGGTGAAAATACCATTGTCATTCTGTCGACGCACATTGTGGAAGATGTGACCAATCTCTGTTCCGACATGGCGATCATTTGTCTGGGCGAAGTCGTGGCTACGGGCAATCCGAACGATCTGGTGACTCAGTTGAATGGCAAGGTATGGCAGAAATCCGTTGAGAAGTCGGAAATCGATACCTATCGCCAAACGCATCAAATTATCTCCACACAATTGAAAGGTGGCAAAACAAGGCTACATGCGTACAGTGAAGTTCCCCTTGACGGGTTCACCCCCGTAACCCCCGACCTGGAGGACGTGTACTTTACGAAAATCACGGAGAAAATGGGGGTGATGAGTGTGTAAAAGAAGTGAGGAGCGAGGAGTTAGAAGTGAGGAGGTTCGGGCCACGTACGTTGACGCATATAAATCAAATACCCACCTTGTAAACATCTTTCAAATGGAGAAAACACGACATTTTAAGGAACTCATTGTCTGGCAAAAAGCTCATCAATTTGTCTTGAAAATCTATAAGCTGACCAAACATTTTCCGAAGGAAGAATTGTTCGGGCTGACTTCCCAGTTGCGACGAAGTGCTGTTTCAGTTCCTGGAAATATTGCAGAAGGTTATCGAAAACGGACGATACCCGATAAAGCCAAGTTTCTTAACACGGCACAGGGGTCATTAGATGAATCACATTATTATCTGATTTTGGCTCATGATTTAGAATACGCTGATACAGCCGATTTGCAAGCTGATTTAGAAGAAATAGCGCGTTTGCTTAACGCCTATTATACCGCAGTTAATAGCCAACGTTAGTAGCATGGGTACGTGAGCCTATGTAGCCCACCTCCTCACTTCTAGCTCCTAACTCCTAACTCCTTGAAACCCCATGTTCTCTGAAATTTTCCGCTTTGAACTCGCGTACCGGCTTAAACGGCCTGCCACTTACCTCTACGCCCTGATTCTGTTTCTGTTTACCTTTTTGTTTGTTATTTATGGGAGTGGACCGGCATCGGAGAAAACGAATGTCAATTCACCCTACGCCATCAGTCAGTTTGTGGTGGTAATGACTATTTTCGGGATGCTGGTAGCCTCAGCGGTGATGGGTGTGCCAGTCTATCGCGACATTGAACACAATACCAAAAATTACTTCTTCAGTTTCCCAATCACCGAGCGAGGCTACATCCTGGGCCGGTATTTCGGGTCGTTTGTCGTACTGTTGGGTATTATGGCGGTGGGGATGCTCGGCATCGTTATTGGCTCATTGCTGGGGCCGGTGTTTAATCTGGCTGACAATACCGAGCGGTTCGGACCCATTCGGTTTCGCGATTATGCCTATCCGTTTCTGCTGTTTGTGTTGCCCAATATGTTTCTGGTCGGCAGCATTTTCTTTGCATTAGTCGCTTTTTCACAGCAGGTGTTTACGACCTATGCGGGGAGTATTTTGCTGTTCATTGCGTATCTGCTCGGTACCACGCTCTCGCAGGATCTGGAAAACAAACACCTTGTCAACCTGCTCGATCCGTTCGGCTCGTTTGCTTATGACAATGCCACCAAATACTGGTCGCCAGTGGAGCAGAATACGCTGGTACCACCGCTCGAAGGCGATTTACTGACTAATCGCCTAATCTGGTTGGGCGTAGCACTGCTGGTGTTTTTGCTAACGGTGTTTCGGTTTAGTTTCGCGCGGTTTCTGGCCGTCAAACTGGGCAAAAAAGCCAAAGGAGAAGCTTCTACAGAGAAAGCACCTTCGCTGGCAAGTCTGCCAACGCCAACGCCTGTTTTTCAGGTCAGTACCTACATTGGGCAGATGGTTAAACAGGCCCGGATCGAGTTTAGCAACATCATCCGCGACCCGTATTTCATTGCCATTCTGCTCGGGGCGGTGCTGTTCCTGTTTCTGGATGGCTGGTTTGGCGTACAAACCTATGGTACGCCCTCCTTGCCAACTACCTATACCATGCTCGAAGCCCGGAACGGTACATTCTTCTTCTTCGTGCTGATTGTCATTATTTTCTACACGGGCGAGGTAGTTCACCGCGATAAAGTGGTCCATTACGATACCATTGCTGATGCCCTGCCCGTGCCCGACTGGATGAATTACGGGGCCAAGCTGTTGGCTATGACCTACATCTGTCTGCTGCTCTGTACACTCATCATTGTATCGGGCGTATTGGACCAGACGGTGAAGGGTTATTTCAACTACGAATTTCCGCTCTACTTCCGCGATGCGTATGGCATTGCCTTCACGCAGTATTTTCAGTTGGTGATGCTGGCCTTTTTCGTGCATACGATGGTCAACCAGAAGTTTGTGGGGCATATTGCTACCCTGGCTACGTACATTGTTATCTGGGCCGTACCGCAGTTTGCCGAGTTCAGTTACAAATTGGCGCTGCCCTTTTCGGGCGGTGGGGTCCAGCTCTCCGACATGAACGGATTTGGGCATTACCTGTCTTCGCTGGCATCGTTTCGGGTATACTGGTATGCCTTTGGCGGCATTCTGCTGGTGCTGGCCCTATGGTTCTGGAATCGGGGAGCCGATACGGGTTTCAAGTCGCGTTGGCAACTGGCCCGGCAGCGAATGGGCAAATTATCGATAGCACTGGTGGCGTTGTTGGTACTCGCCTTTGTGAGTATGGGCGCCTGGATTTATACCAACGTAAGTGTAAAAAACCGCTACTATTCGGCCGACGAGCAACGGGAACAACAGGCCGACTATGAGAAGAAATACCACAAATATGCGAACGTACTACAGCCGAAAATTACCAGCGTCAAACTAGCGGTCGATGTATTCCCCGATGAGTTTAAGGCGGTAGCAACCGGACAGTTCTCGATTGTGAATAAAGGTGATCAACCCATCGATTCGCTTCATCTGACCATTTCGCCTGATAATTTTCATCGGAAGCTCACGAAGTTTACCATCGATGGGCAGGCTCCGAAGCTGATTCTGAACGATACGGATTTTGGCTATTACATCTACAAGCTTCCGAAACCAATGAATCCGGGCGATACGGCACGGATGGAGATGGACGTGACTGGGCAATATACCGGGTTTCCGAACAGTGGTGATCAGCGTGAAGTGGTTTCTAATGGTACGTTCTTCAACGTGGGCATTTTTCCCGGTTTTGGGTACAATGTCGATGGTGAGCTGAGTAGTGACAAGTACCGGAAGAAGTACGGTTTACCTGTGAAAGAATGGACGGTTCCGGCTCAAAATGATCCGCGTGGCCTGCGCGATTTTCTATTCACCGACGATGCGGACTGGGTAACGTTTGAAGGCACTATTTCAACTACCCCCGACCAAACGGCTATTATGCCGGGCGAGTTGCTCAAGACCTGGACCGCCAATGGGCCTAATGGCAAACCCCGCAAGTATTTTCAGTACAAACTCCCTAGTTTCTCCGATTATTTCTTCAGCATGTGTTCAGCGAAGTACGCCGTAAAACGTGATTCGTGGACGGGGCCTGATGGCAAAAAGGTGGCGCTGGAAATTTACCATCATCCCGGCCATGACCGTAACCTCGACCGATTTATGGCCAGTATGAAAGCGTCGCTGAGTTATTACACCAAAAACTACGCGCCTTACCCATATCCGGTGCTGCGGGTGCTGGAGTTTCCGCGCTATGCTGCTTTTGCCCAGTCGTTTCCGACCACAGTGCCGTATTCTGAAGAGTTTGGCTGGGTGGGCGATTTCCGGGATGCCGACAAAACGGATTACGCGTATTACGTGACCGCGCACGAGGTTGCACACCAGTGGTGGGGGCACCAGATTATGCCCAGCCGGACACGGGGAGCCAACCAGATTTCGGAAACGATGGCTGAATATTCAGCGCTGATGGTTCTTAAGGAACGCTATGGTGTCGATGCCATGCCCAAGTTTTTGAAATATAGCCTGGATCGGTATTTGGGTGGTCGGGCGTTTGAGGATAAGTTTGAAGCCAATATGCTTGATAATGACACTCGTTCGTACGTCTGGTATCAGAAAGGGTCGATGCTGATGTATGCCTTGCAGGACTACATTGGCGAAGCCCGCGTCAATCAGGCCATGAACGACTACATGAAGGCAGCCCGGTTCCGGCAGGAAGCCCCATTCACCACCTCGCTCGAATGGTACAGTTTTCTGAAAGCCGCCACCCCCGATTCGCTGAAACCCTGGCTGGCCGATAACTTTGAGAAGCTGACGCTTTACGACAACCGGATCACCAAGGCCGAAGCAAAACCCATCGGGAAAGACCAATACCGTATTAAATTGAATGTACGCTCGGCAACAGAGTATTACGACAAATCGGGTAAGGAAATCAGCAAAGGCAAGGGGCCGGTTCTGGTCGACATTGCGGTTCTGACCAGCGACAGCAAAAACAAAGATGGTCTGACGATCAAAGTACCGCTTTACATGAAGAAGCACAGCCTCACACCCGGTGAGCATGTCATCGAGGTGACTGTAAAAGGTAAGCCGGTTAAAGCCGGAATCGATCCGTACAATAAGCTGATCGACCGCGTTGCCGACGATAATCTGGTAAACGTAGATATGCCGTAATGAAATTTACACGCCAGGTTGCTGGTTGAATTGTTTATTCCTCATAAACCATGAACTACTCCGTCTTTAGACATCGCCGGATGTACTGGCTTTTGGGCTTATGCATTTGCGTTGCTGGGTTGGTGGCTTTAGTGCCACCTTCCTACTGGCAGCCACCCGCCGATAGTCGGATACCTGCGGGTGCTAAAGGACAGCAAATTCGCTACGGTCGGGAATTGATTGCCCATACGGCCAAATACCTGGGTCCGAAAGGAAGCGTGAAGCAACTCTCGAATGGCATGAATTGCCAGAACTGCCATCTCGAAGCCGGAACTAAAGTATTGGGAAACAACTATTCGGCTGTGTACTCAACCTACCCAAAGTTTCGGGATCGTTCGGGAGCAGTAGAGTCGATTATCAAGCGCGTATCGGACTGTTTTGAGCGGAGTCTGGCGGGAAAAGCGCCTGATAGCAGCAGTAAGGAAATGAAAGCGATTGTGGCCTACATGCAATGGCTGGGAACGGATGTGCCGAAAGGGCAAAGACCCGAAGGAGTTGGCCTGGCAAAACTAGCCTATCTGAACCGGGCGGCCGACTCCACAAAAGGTCGGGCAGTGTATATGGCCAAATGTCAGGTTTGCCACGGAGCGAAAGGCGAAGGCATCCGGGCGGCTGGTGCGTCGGAGTATGTGTATCCGCCTTTATGGGGGCCGAAAAGCTACAACGATGGCGCAGGACTTTACCGACTGTCGAGCTTTGCGGGTTACGTAAAGAACAACATGCCGTTTGGGGCTACCTACGCCAGTCCGCAGCTAACCGACGAAGAAGCCTGGGATGTAGCGGCCTTTGTCAACTCCATGCCGCGTCCGCATAAAGACCAAAGCAACGACTGGCCCAATATCGCCACCAAACCGATTGACTTTCCTACGGGCCCGTATGCCGATGGCTTTAGTGAACAGCAGCATAAGTTTGGACCTTACCAACCCATTGCAGATGCGCGAAAACCGAAGTAGTTTTACTGTAAACAAACTGATCATGAAAAAACATATCTACTTACTGCTGGTAGCCTTTCTGGGAATGGTTGTATCGCTAAGGGCCCAGTCGAGCGAGACGGGTACATTCCACGGAGCCCAGCCTACCAAGTCCCGTTACAAAGCTATTTATCAGCTCAATACGGCCGATACGGCCACCATCCGGCATGCGCTGGCCAGCATCCAGAACGCGCTGAATGATCCCCGACTGAAAGGCAAACTGGATGTTGAACTGGTTGTATATGGTGGGGCCAACATCGTGTACCGGAAAGACAAGCCTTATTTCCAGAGTGATATTGAAAACCTGCACAAGCAGGGCGTCATTATGGCCATGTGCGAAAACACCATGCGGATGCGGAAAATCAGCAAGGATGAGTTATTCCCGATTGTGAGTTATGTACCCAGCGCCAACGGTGAACTCATCATCCGCGAACAGGAAGGCTGGACCATCATTCGACCTTGATTCAACTAAGCCGTTTTGACGAAACAGCCCGCTATCAACGAACTGGTGGCGGGCTGTTTGTGTAATAGCAATATTACCCCGTATTTTGAAATATAACTTTTTTGCGAACCTATGTTACGCTCGCTCGAAATCCGCAATTACCGCAACCTCCGCCACCTGACGATTGAAAAGTTAGGCCGAGTGAACTTGTTGGTCGGGAAAAATAATACCGGAAAAACGTCGGTGCTGGAAGCGGTTTACTTGTGGGCGAACCGTGGACGATATGAGCTAGTTTATAATATTCTCAGGCTACGTGGAGGCTTATTTGATTCTTCGGATGACCGTTATCAGTACAATAAGAATAGCTTATCTTCTCTTTTTCTCGATCAGAAAATTAAGCCCACCGATGAGGGAGATATTATAATAAATGATTCTGATGGTACAGAGCTACGTATGGGCTTCGAAATTATGAATGTAAGTGACCCTGAGGCCCCCGAGTTGCTTTTTTTTAAAATAGAACATACTGATTTTAAAAGACCAGTTAATGTGCTTATACATCAACCAATTAATCCTGCTGATCCAAGTTTTCCTCCCTTTGAGTGGCCTAAAAATATCAGGAATCAATTTGTAAATGCTAATGGATTTAGTTCGGTTGAAAATGGGGAGCTTTATGATAATGTCGTCACAACCGATGCTGAAGATTATATTATAAAAGCACTTAAAATAGTCAATCAAGATGTAACACGAATTGCGTTTAGGACAGATTCTTTGACTAAAAAAAGATATGCAGTTGTAAGGCTGAATGACAACTATCCTCAGCCATTGCAGTCAATGGGCGATGGTATCAACCGGATTCTTACAATTATTTTAGCAATGGTCAATTGCGAAAACGGCTACCTATTCATTGATGAATTTGAAAATGGCTTACATTATTCTGTTCAGGAAAAATTATGGGAGGTTATATTTTATCTCGCTGAACGGCTCAATATTCAGGTATTTGCCACAACGCATAGTAATGACGCAATTCGCTCTTTTACATCTGTATTAGCTAAGCAGGAAAAGCCTGATGAAGCGGGCAAAGCCATTCGTTTACAGCTTCACAACGGTGATGTTCGAGCCATAGATTACTCACCAGAGGAATTGGAAACAGCCGTAGAATATAACATCGAAGTGCGTTGACATGAAAGTAAGAGAGAAATTCAACGCCAAACTGTTAGTTGAGGGAAATGATGATCAACACGTAGTATGGGCCATTTGTGAAAAATACAATATCCCTGAAACTTTCGATGTGATTGATTGCGAAGGTATTAGTCGGATTTTAGAACGACTGCCCCTTGATCTAAAGCAGGAAAGTATTAAAGCCATTGGCGTGGTATTGGATGCTGACCAGGATTTGCAAAAACGTTGGAGAAATTTATCAGGAATTTTATCGTCATTCGGTTATGCAATCCCTGATCAACCTAGCCCAGAAGGCTTCACGCATTTGCCACATGATATTTACCCAACTATCGGTATCTGGCTTATGCCCGATAATTTGCAATCAGGCATGCTCGAAGATTTTATTCGCTTGCTAATTCGACCGAATGATCTGCTGAGTCCATTTGTAGAACAAGCCCTTGTTCAACTTGAAACCCAGCCAATTGATAGTCGGTACAGTGAAATTCATCGGGCTAAAGCCTATATCCATACTTGGCTAGCTTGGCAAAAAGACCCCGGCACGCCCATGGGGTTAGCAGTAACGAAAACCTATCTCGATCATAATACGGAACTCTGCCAGCTTTTTGTCAATTGGTTAAATCGCCTGTTCAATCCGTAGTGAACGTCTGTGTGCACTTCTGATCTGGCAACACAAGTAGGGTAGATTCCCAAATACTTTTCTTCTAATAAAGAGGGTTACTCTGCGTATGAAGGCTGAACAAATCGATGATGCACTCCTGTGGCAACGCTTCCGATCGGGCGATTCGGTGGCGTTCGACCAGCTTGTTCAGGCCTATTATCCGATTTTGTTCCGGTATGGTATCCGTTTCGACCCCGACGAGGAGTACATAAAAGACTGTATCCAGGATGTTTTCGTAGAGCTATGGCAGCGTCGGCAAACAGTCCGCGAAACGGGGTTCGTTAAATTTTACCTGCTGAAATCGTTACGACGACGCATTTTTCGGGGAAAAGCGAAATGGGGCACCAATTGGGAGTCGATTCAGGAGAATTATCTGTTTGAGGTTGAGTTTTCTATAGAGAACCAGCTCATTACGCAGGAGATCGCCCACGATCAGGTCCGGCAGTTGGAAACATTGCTCAATCAGCTCTCCAAACGGCAGAAAGAAGTCATCTTCCTTAAATTTTATCAGGGCCTCACGCATGAACAAATTGCCGAAGTGATGGTCCTGAATCGGCAGTCGGTCTACAATATTCTCCACGAAGCACTTCAGAAACTGCGCAATGCCTGGCAGGGTGATATGGCTTTTTCGGTGGCTTTATTGTCGCTTCTGGTTCGGTAAACCTGTTCGGTCGACTTTTTTCATCGGTTAAATTTTTTTGCAAAAAATGCAGTTTCTTCCAGTAGGATCGGTAGGGCGACTGCATGTTGGAGGTATAGGGCTAGTTTTTAGCTTATTCCTTCATGAAAAACTACCAGGATTACCAGATCGAGGATTTGCTGCTGGACGAGTCGTTCAACCGATGGGCCAGTAACCAAAGTTTGCCCGACGAACAGCTCTTCTGGCAACAATGGCTGGATCAGTACCCTGAAAAACGCGATATAGCCGAGCAGGCCAAAGTAATTATTGGTGGCCTGAGTGTGAAACCGTATCGGGATATTTCGGAGTCGGACGTACAGCAGCAACTTCAACAGATACAGTTCCGAACGCATAAACAACCTTCCGTATGGGTAGTGGCGAACCGCTCACTGGGCTGGTGGACCAGGGCTGCCGCTGTATTGGTTCTGGTACTCGGTATCGGCTGGACTGTCTGGTCGGTTCGACAGTCGGCCAGGCCAGCTACCTACGCAGAATTAGTCAATGCGTCGTCGACAAAACTGATTGAGAAAGTCAATACAACGAATACGCCTTTGGTGGTTGGGTTACCCGATGGGAGCCGGGTTACTCTGCAACCCGCCAGCCGGATCAGTTTCAGCAATCAATTTCAGGGAACGAAACGCGAAGTTTACCTAACCGGCGAGGCCTTTTTCGACGTTCACAAAAATCCGGCAAAACCTTTTTATGTGTATGCCAATGAGTTGGTAACCAAAGTGCTGGGTACCAGCTTTACCGTCAGGTCCTATGAAAGTCAGGCGAATGCGCAGGTGGTGGTACGCACTGGGCGCGTATCGGTTTTTGCCCGGAAAGACTGGCAACGCGCGGAGAAAGAAGCCAACAGCGATATTCCCGGCGTAGTGCTCACACCTAATCAGCAAGTCGTTTTCAGCCGACTGGAAGGGCATTTCCGACGGACCATTATTCCCAACCCAGCCATTATTGATTCCCGCTTTAGCCGTAATGTCTTCGTATACGACGACACGCCGGTTGCGCAGGCCTTTACCCAGCTTGAGGAAGCCTACGGGGTCGATATTGTTTTCGATGAGCAACTACTTAAACAGTGTACACTGACGGCCAAATTCCAGGACGAGCCCCTGCTGGAAAAACTGAATCTAATCTGTCAAACCATAAAAGCTTCTTACCAAATCGTTGATGCCCAAATCGTCATTAGCGCTCAAGGCTGCTATTGACCCTTCATTATCCCCCTTTACTCAATTTACTGTATGGAAAAGAATAGATGTCTACGAACTCTTGCCTTGTTTCTCATGAAAACTTCGCTCGTGCAAGGCTGTTTACTCATACTTTTTGCCGGTATGACGTATGCTACGACCGTCGATGCACAGTCACCACTAGATCGCCAGATTAGCCTGCAACTGACGGATGTGACCGTAAAAAATCTCCTCAAAACGATTGAGCGCGAAGCCGATGTCGAGTTTATGTACAGCGACCGGATTATTCAGTCGCGCCGGAAAGTATCGCTCAATGTAACCAATGAACGGCTAGCTACAGTGCTCGATAAACTGCTGCGCCCGCTGCAAATCAGTTATCAGTTGGCCGGAAAACGGATTCTGTTGAATGCGTCGGCTCCCGAAATGCTCTTACCCCTCCGAATGATTCAAACACCCGTGAGCGTTGCCGCCGACCGTACCGTTACGGGCTCGGTTACCGACGAAACGGGCGCTGGGATTCCGGGTGTAAGCGTCATCGTGAAAGGCACTCAGCGTGGTACCACGACCGATGTGCAGGGCGCCTACCGCCTGAATGTACCCGATGGCGGATCACCCATACTGGTATTCAGCTTTGTTGGTTATCAGACGAAGGAAGTTCCCCTGGGCAACAACAGCCAATTGTCGGTTCAGCTTCAAACGGACGATAAGACTCTGAGCGAAGTAGTTGTAGTAGGATACGGTACGCAAAAGCGGGAAGCCGTTACGGCGGCCATTGCGTCAGTGCCTATGTCGGAAGTGAAAGATATGCCTGTATCGAATGCGGCTACGGCTTTACAGGGTAAAATTGCCGGGGTTATCGTTCAGCAGAACAACGGTACACCAGGTAGTACCCCCGCCATCAAGGTCCGAGGGTTTGGCTCGATCAGCGCGGGTAATTCACCGCTAATTGTGGTCGATGGCAACATTGTCGATGCCAATATATTCGGGCTGCTGAACACAAGCGACATCGAAAGTATCGATGTGCTGAAGGATGCCTCTTCGGCGGCTATTTATGGATCTAAAGGCTCGAATGGGGTCATTCTGGTAACCACCAAACGTGGGAAAAACGGAAAGACCAATGTGAATCTGGATGTATATACCGGCTTTCAGCAGATAACCAAAAAACTTGACCTGCTCAACTCCCAGCAGTTTGTCGAGTTTGGTAAAGAGGCTTCCAATACGGCTTATCTGGATAACGTTCCCGGTGCTAAAATTACTGACCCCAACAGTGTCCGACCGAGTTCGTATCTACGGTATCGCTACCCACGGGGTGAACTGTACGATTGGTTCAATTTCGATGACCCAGCCAAGGTGGCTAATATGCCCTATTACGATTATCAGGACATGATCTTCCGCAAGGCCGCCATTAGCAATTACCAGCTTTCGGTTTCGGGTGGTACCGATAAAGCTCGTTATCTGGTCAGTGGAGGCTATCTCAAGCAGGATGGTATTATTAAAGGCTCAAGCCTGGATCGGTACACTGTACGGGCCAATGTCGATGTGAACATCACTCCCCAGCTTCGGGTCGGTCTGAACCTTAATCCATCGTTCAAGAATCAGCAGGAAGTACAGTCTGATGGGCACTGGGCCAATAACGGTATTATCAATGCGGCTCTGTCGGCCATGCCGATGGCTCCCATTTATGCAGCCGATGGCGTAACCTATTCGTCGCAAACCGAACTGGCGGCACCCTATAATTATCCCGGTATTACCAATCCGATTGCCAATATTACCGAATATCACAGCAACTATCAGCAGATCAATCTGTTAGGTAACTCGTATCTGGAATATAACTTCCTGAAGGATTTTAAATACCGGGCAACAGGTAACCTTAACTTCGCAGGCTACCGTCGTAATTCGTACCAGACCTCCCGGATGCCGCTCAATCAGTTGCTGCCACCAAATGCAGCGAAAGGGACGGCTACATCTGAGCAGGGGATTAGCTGGCTGTTCAACCAGACGCTGACCTACACCAAAACGTTGAATGAGGTGCATAATCTGGATGTGCTGGTGGGTATGGAAGCGACCCGTTTTCAGTATCAGTACAGTTCCGGCACGGGCAGCTCATACGCCAACGATGTGGTCGAAACGCTGAACGCCAGCGCCAATGGTACTACATCGACCATTACCTCTAGCCGCCGGGATAATGCCTCTACATCGTATTTCGCCCGGGTTAATTACAATTACAAAAGCAAGTACCTTTTGAATGTGTCGGTTCGTCGGGATGGGTCGTCGATCTTTGGGCCAGAGAATCGTTGGGGTACGTTCCCGGCGGCTTCGTTGGGCTGGCGATTTAGCGAGGAGAATTTCATGAAAGGTATTCCCAGCCTGTCGGAAGCCAAGCTCCGGGTAAGTTACGGCCTCTCTGGTAACAATGCGTTCCAATCGGGTGGTAGTCCTGATTATTACCCCTATGCCGCCACGTTGCGGTCGGACAATTACAGCTTTAATAACAACCTGGCGAATGGTTTAGCTCCTGGCACGTTAGGTAATGCCAATCTAGGTTGGGAAAAGAATCAACAATTTGATGCCGGTATTGATCTGGGTCTGTTCAACAACCGCATCTACCTGATTGTGGATTATTACAACCGGATTACCAAAGACCTGCTGCTGTCGGTCAACGTCCCTTCACTGACTGGGTTTACATCGGCTGTGAAGAACATTGGTAAAATGGAGAACAAAGGCTGGGAGTTTTCGATCAATACACGCAACATGACCGGGGCCTTTGTCTGGAATACCAGTGCCAACCTGTCGCTGAACCGCAACAAAGTGCTGGCACTTGGACCCACGGGCGATCCGATCCGAAGCAACAGTGGTGTGAACGAAACCAACATCACCCAGATTGGCTCGCCTATTGGTAGTTTCTATGGCTATAAGCAGATTGGTATTTTCAAGAATCAGGCTGATCTGGATAGCTACCCGCACGATGCCACCGCCCGACCCGGCGACGTGAAGTACGAGGATGTGAATGGCGATGGAAAAATCACGGCCGACGACCGGACCATCATCGGTAACAACCAGCCGAAGTTTATCTATGGAATGACCAATTCGTTTAGCTATAAAGGCTTTGACTTGAGCATTGCTATACAGGGAACACAGGGTGGACAGATTCTGAACTTAAGTCGTCGCTTTTTCGAGAACCTGGAAGGAAACGCGAACCAGATCACCACCGTGCTGACACGCTGGCGGTCGGAGAGTGACCCCGGCGATGGAGTAACCCCCCGCGCTAACGCCCGGACAACAGGGAACAACAATGCCGTTTCGTCGCGCTGGGTGGAGGATGGCTCGTACCTGCGGATTCAGAACCTGAGCCTGGGTTATCAACTGCCGAAGGCGTTACTGAACAAAGCAAAAATTCAGCAGGCCCGTATCTATCTGTCAGCGCAGAACCTGCATACCTGGACCAAGTACCTGAACTACAACCCGGAGGTTAGCAACTACGAAGGTCCGCTGACGGGTGGTGTCGATTACGGCTACTATCCACTGGCCAAGACGTTTACAGTAGGTCTGAACTTAGGATTTTGATGGAACGCGTTGGCGCTTAAGAGCCTCATCGGTAAACCCTAATGACAAAAACAATGAAAGTATCTAAAATTTATATATCGCTGCTGTTCAGCCTGACGCTCAGCTCATGCAGCAAAGAGTTTCTGGATTTAAAACCCATCTCATCGGCTACATCAGATAATTTTTACAAGACAGCTGATGATTTCAAGAATGCGGTCAATGGGGCATATGCCTCTTTACAATCGGGTGGTATTTTCGGGAATAGCTACGTTTTTGGTGATGTGGCTTCGGATAATACAGTGCCCCCGGCCTCCGGTTCGGTAACGGATCAGGATGAATTTGATCGGTTTTACATCAAAACGACGAACCCATTTATCTCCGGTCGCTGGAACGACAGCTATACCGCCATTGCCCGATACAATACCATTCTGGATAAAATTGGCGGAGTATCGATGGATGAAAACCTGAAGAACCGCTACATCGCTGAAACCAAATTTCTGCGGGCAATGGTCTATTTCAATCTGGTACGTACGTTCGGGGATGTGCCTCTGGTGCTGAAGGCCATTTCTAATCCTGACGAAGGGTATGAGTACGGTCGGTCGCCCAAAGCGGATGTATATGCTCAGATTGAGAAAGATCTGACCGATGCCGAAGGGGTGTTGCCGGTTTCGTATGCCACTGCCGAAGTCGGCCGGGCCACGAAAGGAGCGGCAAAAGCGTTACTGGGCAAAGTGTATCTGACCGAAAAGAAATACGCTCAGGCAGTTGCGAAGCTTAAAGAAGTGATCGATCTGGGTGTATACGATATTCTGCCAAACTATGCCGATGTTTTCAAAGTAAGCAATAAGAACAACAAGGAATCGGTGTTCGATGTGCAGTACAAATCGGGTGGGGCTGGCGAAGGAAACTCCTGGCCAAATTCGTTCGCACCCGAAAACTCAGGCAATGCCGTGATTGCATTTGGTGGTGGCGGCAACAACCAGCCCACAGCCGATCTGATCAATGCCTATGAATCGGGCGATAAGCGTAAAGACGTCTCGCTGGCAACCTCATACGTAAATGCCAGCGGGCAAACCATTCCGTACAACTTTGTGAAGAAGTACTATGACACGCCAGCCACTAATGGCGATAACGGCAACAACATTCCTGTGATCCGCTATGCCGATGTGTTGCTCATGTATGCAGAAAGCCTGAACGAAGTGGGCTATCAGTCCAATGGCGACGCATTTGCGTACCTGAACAAAATTCGTAACCGGGCAGGGCTGGCCAGCAAAACGGCTACGGATATTCCGACTCAGCAGGCATTCCGGCTGGCAATGGAGCAGGAACGTCGGGTCGAATTTGCTTTTGAAGGGCAGCGCTGGTATGATCTTGTCCGTACTGACCGGGCCATTCCGGTTCTGAACAGCAAAAAAGACCAGATACGACTCGTAAATGTGTTAACCGAAAACAATCTGGTCGATCCAATCCCCCAAAGCCAGATCGACATTAACCGATCAAAAATTCAGCAAAATCCGGGGTATTAATCTGTAACGCGGGTGGTAACCCGCGCTATGATACGCCAATCGTGGGTTACCACCCGCGTTACGAAAGGGAGCAGCCATTGCCTGTTCCCTTTTTTGCGTGACTTGCGTGGTGTCGGGTTTAAGAACCCGACACGGTGAGGTTTCTCAAAACCGAATCAAGAAATCTCACCGTAGCATCTGCCACCACGTTGAACAATCAAGATTTCTGAAAACCAATACAATCTATTGCCAATGAGGGGTTTATTTATAGCGATCTTCCTGTTTACCTGCTCTTTTATACCCACCCACGGGCAAACGGACCTATCGTCGTGCCAGGCCATTCGGAAGGGTGATACGCTCATTTTAGGCAACTCACTGATACAGCGTACCTACCTATTTCAGAATGGAAATCTCAGTTCATTCGCCCTTCAGGATAAACGAACCGGGAAGAAATGGGTATTGGCGAACAAAAACGCTGATTTTGCCTTGCCTGCTAAAGTGGGTAATCCGGCCAATGGCAGCTTTACGGTGAAACCCGTTGCCGAAACCAGCCGAACACCTGCCCATCTGGAAGCGCAGGTAGTCGTTTCATTAGGAGATGTATGGGTAAAACGGGTCTTTCGAATCTATCCCAACTGCCCGGCTATTGCCTGCGATTATTACCTGAAAGGGCGCGCTCCTGACTGGCAGCAACAGGTTCAACAAGCCTACGATTTACGTAATCTTGAATCCCTGGCAACCCAAAAAGAGGGCGAGGCCAATGCTGTCGTGCTGGACCGACTCGCCCTTCCCGGACTTCACTGGCGTGGAAAATCGGTGGAATTTTTCGATGCTACCGACCAGAATAACACACTGGTGCAGGAATATACCCGACTAGCGTATCGTCAGGAAGTACGATTGCGGGGTAACCTATTGTTTCTGGACGAAGTAGGAACCGATACGGGGATTTTCTGGCTCAAAGAAGCGCCTGTATCGGGCGTACAGCTCGCTTACCCTGGCTTCGATTTCTCGTTAAAATTCAACGAGATGCGGGCGGCTGGTATTGGTATAGGGCCAACTGACCTACGCGATGATGAATGGGTTCGTGGGTATAGCCTGGTGCTTGGCGTTTGGTTGGGTGGCGAAACGGGGCAACTGACAGCGCTCCGGTCGTATCAACAGAATTTGCGAATACGGCAGCCTAACCGCGATGAGATGATTCTGCTCAATACCTGGGGAGATCGGGGGCAGGATAAGAACATCAACGAAGCGTTTGTGCTACGCGAACTGAAATTAGGTGAAAAATTGGGTATCACTCATTTCCAGCTCGACGATGGCTGGCAGCAAGGGAAAAGTGCCAATTCGGCGTTTCAGGGAGGGAGCTTCAAAGACATCTGGCGCAAACCCAATTACTGGTTACCCGACCCTAAGAAGTTCCCGACGGGTTTTAGCCGGATTATGGAAGCGGGTAAAAAGCGAGGTATTACGCTTTCCACCTGGTTCAATCCGAGTGTCGATAGTAGCTTCAAATACTGGGATCGGGATGCGCAGGTGATGATTGACCAATACCGACACTATGGCATTCGGATGTGGAAGATCGACGGGGTGCGGATTGCCGATAAACAGGCCGAAATCAACTTCCGAAAAATGCTCGATACGGTTATGGCCAGCACAAACGGTGAAGCCGTATTTAACCTGGATGTGACGGCTGGCCGACGGTTTGGGTACCATTATTTTTATGAGTACGGTAATCTGTTTCTGGAAAACCGCTATACCGACTGGGGAAATTATTATCCGCATTTCACCTTGCGCAATTTGTGGATGCTGGCCCGGTATGTGCCGCCCCAGCGCTTGCAGATCGAGTTTTTGAACAAATGGCGTAATCAGGATCGCTATCCCCAGGGCGACTCATTTAGCCCGGCACACTACCCCTTCGATTACTTGTTTGCCATTACCATGCCTGCTCAGCCGTTGGCCTGGATGGAAGCCCGCAATTTGCCACCAGAGGCATTTGCCATTACCGGCCTGATTAATGCCTATAAAAAACAGTGGCGAGCGTGGCATAATGGCCAGCTATTTCCAATTGGTAATGAACCATCGGGTACAAGCTGGACAGGCTTTCAATCCATTTCGGAAAACCAGTCTGTCGGCTATGTATTAGTATTCCGGGAGCAGAATAAAGCGGGTGCTGCCAAAATGAAGCTCATGAACCTGTTACCCGGCACCTATCAGTTTACGCACTTAATGGGTCAGGGAAAAAGCTTCCGGATGGCCGTAGCGGCTGATGGAGCTGTGTCATTTGCATTACCGCAGCAAATGACATTTGGCTTTTATCAATACGAACGGGTTAAGTAAATCGCCGACAAATACGAGCCGACAACTACCTTTGTCCTAACTAATCGTAGTTCTGGACCCCCATATGCTATCCTTCCGCCTGAATGTCTTCTATACCGTGGCCAAACGGCTGAGTTTCACCAAAGCAGCCGCTGAGCTGTATGTTACGCAGCCTGCCGTGACCAAGCACATTCAGGAACTCGAACATCAGTTTGGAACCGCCCTGTTCGACCGGCGCGGGAATCAGATCAGTCTGACAGCCGCCGGAAATATTCTGCTTCGTCATGCCGAAACCATCATGGCTACCTATCGCCAACTGGAGTTCGATATGAACGCGCTCAAAGGGGAGTCGAGAGGGTCGTTGCGGGTAGGGGCCAGCACGACCGTAGCGCAGTATGTGATTCCGCCTGTGCTGGCACGGTTTCATGAACAATCGGCCGATGTAGCCATCTCGCTATTGAGTGGCAATACGGAACAGATTGAACAGCAGTTGCTCAACGACGAAATTGATCTGGGATTGGTGGAAGGCCGAACGCATCATAGCGACATTCGCTATACGCCATTTGTTAAAGATGAGCTGGTCCTGATCTGCCGGGCCGATCACCCGTTAGCCAACCGCGACGAGATTACGCTGGACGAATTACGTGCCGTCCCGATTGTGCTGCGTGAACGAGGCTCCGGTTCGCTTGAAGTAATTGAACATGCGTTGCGGGGAGTTGGTATTCGGTTGTCGGATCTGACTGTGGAAATGCATTTAGGAAGTACGGAAAGCATTAAATCGTATCTCAGTAATTCGCGCTGTATGGCGTTTATTTCCGTTTTCGCCGTTCAGCAGGAATTACAGGCTGGTACGCTAAAAGTGCTTGATGTACAGGGGCTTACTATCGAGAGGGATTTGTATTCCATTCAATTGCAGGGCGTCAGCGAAGGGCTTGCCGATACTTTCATGCGATTCGCCCGCCAGCATTATAAGCGAGGCTAATCTAGGGCAATCCTTACCCGTTTGCCCTAGACTACTTTATACAACCAGATTCGCCAATAGCTTTCCGGTTCATCAAAGACTTTTTTCAGATACAGTCGGTTAGCGGCAGCATTTAAAATCGGTACAGCCGAAATTACGTATTGGCCATTGAGCGACTTTAGTGCATTTGTATCGATCTGTAAATGGCTGACGGACCGATTTTGTGTTTTTCCGAAAAGGTAGTTCATCCCTAATTCAGCGGTGTATAGGTAGGCACGACAGGCGTAGGCATCGTAATAGACGCGCATTTGCCGGGTTCCTTTAGCGAGTTCTGCAGCAATAATTTTGCGGAATGCGTGCTTGTAGGGCAGGGGATAATTGTTCTGGTAACTATCAAGCGTGTAAAAGCCGTTGAACTGCGCAACGGACGGATGCATACCCAGACAGATGACCCGGTAGTTCGACGGTCGTTGACCAATGTAATTACGAATCTGAGCAAATTGCTTTTCGGCAAAAAAGGCCCGGAATGATGGGTATTGCGCTTCGGTAATCAGCCCAACCGACTTGCCGACATTAATGCGCCATTCTTTATTCGCAATAAGCATTAGCGCGAGTTGTAAGGCCAGAAACAATGAAACCACGTTCGATGGCTGACTGTTGCTGCCTGCCCCTCGCTCCCCTCGCCCATCCCCAAACTCCCGCAACGCCATAGCAAACAGAATAAACCAGAGTGTCGGAAGCAGAAAATAGAAACGATCAAACTGAAACACGCGAAATTTGAGACCTAGATCACTATCGCCCAGCGCAACGACGAGATAGTGGTAAAAGCCATGAATCAGACAAATAAGAGCCGCCAGCATTGGCAACCCGACCAGCCACCTGACCGACGTGTAACGTTCTCGTGAAAAGGCTTTCCAGGCACTCAATCCAGCTACTAGTAGAATACCCAGTGTAAAAAATGCACCCGTATTAAACATCGGCCAAACAAATAAATCCGCACTCCGGCGCAAACTATCCGCTACCTGCATCGAACGTAGCTGGCTATAGTCGAATTCAACGCGTTGGGAGATATACGTTTGATGGACAAAGCCATAAATCAGTTCCCACTCGCTGGCCAGGTAGAGCAGGGAAAGCGTGAGTAATCCATTCAGATACGGTCGGTTCAGTTGCCGGTTTCTGAGCATACTGACCAGTCCCAATACCCCTAAGGCAACACAGATAAACAGGCCCGACCAGACGAAGAACGAATAGAATGGAAATAAAATGATAATGGCCCAATCGGTCCAGCGAACCCGATTCGTCAATAGATTCAGAAAAGCAAACAACAGTAATGGCTGGCCCGTCACCGACACACCGTGAACGATGTAGCAGGGAACCAGAGCAAACAGAAAGGCAATAGCTACTCGGGTAAACGCCCAGACCGATTCGGGTAACATGTATCGACGCAGCAATAGATACATACCCCAGAAGCCAATGCCATGCACAGCCGCAAAATTGATAACCTGAGCTGCGTAAGGCGGAAACAACCAGAACGACAGTACTTCAACATTTAGACCTGTCCGAAATGCTGAGCGTGGTATACCCCGGAATGGCCCACCACTCATCATATTTGGAATGACGGTGTCCAGATCAAAATCGAAGGCGGTACGGGTGAATTTAAGCAGGTATAGGTACAGAAAATCACTGTCCAGATTATCGTGAATGGTTAGGTGGGCGCCTTCGCCGAGCCAGATGTATGGGAAAACATACAACCCGAACAACCCTATGGCAATGAACAGATATGTTCTTTCGGAAATAAAATAACTCGTTTTGGTAGAAGAGGGCATAAGCAACACAACCTGATAGATTTTCGGAATCTACTAGCTGTAAGGGGACGAAAATACTGAAATTTGATGAGATGGAAGGACTGCCGGTGGGCATCGGGCTTTTTCGTACTTTTATCCCAAATTCAATCATCATGCAAACAACTATCCGAGTAACCCTGTGGATGAGCCTACTGCTAACGGCATTGGGGGCTCATGCGCAAAGCCGACCTGCTAAAGTTGGCAAATCAACCCTTCCTGAAGCGTTACTCTCCCGAACTGAAGTTGAGGTACATACGCGATTTCTGGCATCTGATGAGTTGCAGGGCCGTCGGACGGGCGAGCCGGGCAACCGAACAGCCGCCCGATACATTGCCGAGCAGTTTCGTCTGCTAGGACTCAAACCTGCGGCCACGACCGATAATCAGCCGGACTATCTTCAGCATATCAATCTTGAAAAAGCAAAAACGGCTACCTCTGCCACACTCCTGATCGGAAAAGATACGCTTCAGCTGGGGAAGCAATTGATTGTGATGTCGGGCGACCCAACCAATCTGTCGGGCGAGGTAATCTATGTCGGTTATGGCCTCACTGATGGCGAAGATGGCTATAAGGGGCGGGATGTAAAAGGTCGGATTGTGGTGGCACAGGGTGGTTCGCCCGACGCTAAAAGCCCTGGCGACATTATTCGGGCTGCTGCTGAAAAACGGAAAATGGCAACCCAAAAAGGCGTGGCTGCTCTGATTGAACTGTACAGTGAAGCTACTCCCTGGGGGTTTGTGAGCCAGTATTTCAGCCGCGACCAGTTGACCATCGCCACCTCCACCGACGGCAAAGCGCCCATAACCCACCTTTGGGTCAACAACGCCAACAACCAGTACAAGCAGTTGAAAGAAGCAGGTCAAACCGTTACCTTGCGAACCTCCGGCCGCCCACACCTGACCACGTCCTCAGCCAATGTTGCCGGAATTATTGAAGGCACCGATCCAAAGCTGAAAAATGAATACGTCATTTTATCGGCCCACTTTGATCACATTGGGGTTGGGGCACAGGGTGGAAGCGCGTATCAGCCTACCGATAGTATCTTCAACGGGGCTCGTGACAATGCCATTGGTGCCGTAGCCTTACTTGAATCGGCCAAAGCGTTGATACAACAGCGGCCCAAGCGTTCTGTACTGGTGCTGGCGCTTACGGGCGAAGAAGTTGGTTTTCTGGGTAGCCGCTATTACGCCGAGCATCCCTTAGTGCCGCTAAAACAAACCATATTCGACCTGAATTCGGACGGAGCCGGGTATAACGATACCACCGTGGTATCGGTTATTGGTCTGGAACGGACTGGGGCAAAAGCCGAAATCGAAGCTGGCGCTAAAGCGTTTGGACTGAGCGTTTTTGCCGAACCTGCTCCTGAGCAGGGCTTATTCGACCGATCAGATAATGTTCAGTTTGCGGCAAAGGGTATCCCAGCCCCCACATTCTCAGCCGGTTTCAAGGCGTTCGATGCCGCTATTGGTAAATACTATCATCAGGCCATTGATAACCCCGAATCGCTGGACTTTAATTATGTGCTTCGCTTTTGTCAGGCCTATGCGCACGCAGCCCGGCTGATTGCCGACCGGCCTACGCGCCCCCAATGGTCGGCGGGCGATAAGTACGAAGCAGCCGGAAAAGCCTTGTACGGACAACAGTAGAGTTCTACCAATCACGCTTTTATCAACGTAGCGGACCGAATAACCTGGATTGAAACCGTTTGACGGGATAGAAAACTAAATGACTGACCGCTACGTTTATAAGGTAATAACGATACCCTGATATGCTACTTAAATATCTCTTCATTATCACGCTGATTATTCTGTTCGTTCCTCCAGTACGCCGATTTGTTTTTTATCTTTTGGTTGGTCGTCAACTGGTTAAGGAGCAAAAGAGGCAGGGTGATGTTCGCGGAGCCCGTCGGGAAGGCGACATTCGTGTGGATAACCGGCCGCAAGAAAACGGCTCCCGCTTTAAAGGGGGCGACTATGTTGACTATGAAGAGGTCAAATAAAAGATCAAAACCAATAAAAAAGTCCGCTAGGCTCTAACCTAGCGGACTTTTTTATTGTAGCATGCTTTTTTCGGCTATACGCTAATGGCCATTAACCAATTTTGCCCGAATTGACGTAAAAGTCTGACAGAAGGGCCAGAAATTCTTCCTTGCGCCGACGCGACACTTCTACTTCTGAGTTATCGCTCAACCAGACCTGACCACCATCGCCTTTTACGTATCGCTTGATGTGTTCGAGGTTAACGATGTTCGATTGGTGGACCCGGAAGAAATAATAGTTGTCCAGAATCTCTTCGTACTCCTTCAGCAAGCGCGAAACCACAATAGGTTTTCCGCTAATGAGGTGAAACTTGGTGTATGAACCCAGTGATTCACACTGGATGATGTCGGTCATTTGTATGAAGTGTATGCCTTCGGCCGTGGGTAGGGCAATGCGCTGGTTGGCATTTGAGTTCCGTTGCTTCAGACCGTGGGGCCGGGGTTCGTCAATATGCTCCTGCAGGATGCTCAGTTGCTGCGGGCTAACAGCGGACAACTGCGTTTTACACTTCTGAACAGCGGCCTGTAACTCCTCAGGGTCGATGGGTTTTAGCAGGTAGTCGATCGCACTGAACCGAAACGCCCGAATAGCATACTCCTGATAGGCCGTGGTGAAAATAACCCCAAAATCGGCTTTTTCTACACTCGACAACAGGTCGAAGCCAGTTTTGCCAGGCATCTGGATGTCGAGGAAAACCAGATTGGGATGCTGTTTCCGAATGAGTTCAAGTCCCGTATCGACATTCTTGGCTTCGCCACAAATCTCCACTTCAGGGCATAGCAGCTGGAGTAAGCTGATAATTGCCTGTCGGGCATTGGTTTCGTCGTCGATAACGACAGCGCGGAGTGCTTCCATGAGTTCAAGAGTTTTCGAGAGGAATAAGCATGTTAATACGGGTACCTATGGGCTGCCCTTCGGTATCCACCAGGTCAATCACTTCCAGGCGGGCATCGCTGTCTTTCCGGCGCAGGGAATCAAAAATACCCCTGGTCATCTCCTGTCCCCGCGAAATATGTCCCTCGGTTCGGGGAGCAAACTGCCGACCCACGCCATTGTCTTCAATCTGGCAAACAATATGGTCGTTTTCTGTGCGGGCAGAGATAGTAAGCTTCTTGAACCCTTCTTTGGGCATAAGACCGTGCCAGATGGCGTTCTCCACATAGGGTTGGAGTAACATAGGCGGTAAGAGGGCATCCATCAGGGTTTCATCGTCCTGATCGATGCAGAATTCGTACTGAAACTCGTGGTTAAAACGAAATGACTCGATCTCCACGTACATCTTTAGGGTTTCGATGATCTGCTCGAAGCGCAGGTACTGGTGATTGGAGTTCTCCATAATGCGCCGAACGAGTTTGGAGAATTTGGAGAGGTACCTGGCTCCTTCAATGCCCTGATTAGTAAGCAGGTAATGCTGAACCGAATTAAGCGAATTGAATAGGAAGTGGGGGTTCATCTGCGACTGGAGCGCCTTTAGCTTCAATTCGGTAATCTCAAGATCGAGCTTGTTTCGTTCACCGAGGGTATCAACCCGCCAGCGCATCAACCCGACCACAATGCCACTGAGAAGCAGTCCCAGCAAGCTTCTGAACCACCAGGTTTCTGAAAAATGGGGATTCACCGTAAACCTGACCATCAATGGTTTTGCGGACCAGATACCGGCCGCGTTACCACTTTTGAGCGCTAATTGGTACGTAGCAGGGGGCAGATTCGTGAACGACAAGGTATGCCGATCGCCCAGATCAACCCAGGCCGTATCGACCCCGTCGAGTTTGTATCGGTACTGATTTTTAGAGTCCGGTTCGTAGTTCAGGGCCGAGAAATTCAGCGTGATAGCGTTTTCGTCAGGTTGTAAACTAATTTCCTTTGATAAGTCCTGGTGCAGGGGCTTGCCTTTCACTTCTACGGAGCTGATTACGATATGGGGCACCGTCATCTGCCGGTCAATCTGCACCATGTTTAGTCGGTTCAGCACGTTCGTATGGCCTAGCAGGAGTTCGTTGGCTGGGCGGTTATAATAGAACCCAACGGGCGCGTTGCTATAGAGTCCTTCAATGGTGGTCAGGTACCGAATGGAGCGATTCTGAGGGTTGGCAATGTGAACACCTTCGTTTGTACTGAACCAGAGTTTATGATCAGGCGCTTCGGCAATGTTGGCGCAATAGGTATCCATCAGCGCGTCGGTCTGGAACTCGAAGGATGTCAGAATTTTACCCGTCGATGAAACTTTGGAGACCCCACCCCAACTGGCAATAAGAATTGACCCATCGGGCGTTTGCTGCATACCATTGACGCAGTCGCCCCCCAATATTTTGGTCTTGTCACCTGCTATCTGTTCAATATTGATGAATTTCGCCCGCTTTTCGTCAAAATGAAACAAAGCCCGTGTGCAGGTAGCAATCCAGATGCGCCCGTCGATGCCTTCCGTAATCCCCTTCATGTAGGTAAAATGGGTTAACTGACGGGTTTCCTTGTCCGACCAGAGTTTAATTTCTGACCCGGTTTTCGGATCAATGACGCGTGGCCCCTCGTTAAGATTCAGAATCCATAGCCGCCCCTTCCGGTCGAGCAGGCCATCACGGAAGTCGAGGCTTTTAAATAATCGAGTGGCGGGTTCCCAGGCCGAGAAATGACGCATTGACGGATCGCCTACAAATACGCCCTTCTCTGTAAACGCAAACGGACGCCCCATGATCCACCGAAGTTGTTGCGTATAGGTCTGCATTGGATACGGTACACGCCGAAACCGATTCGTAGCCGGATTCCAGTGCAACGCCCCCGAACGCGACAATCCCAGCAGATACGAACCTCCTGGTACGGGCAGAATACTGGTAATCTGCACAGGTAGGCGGACTACGTCTGGCGGAATGGCAACGGTGCGGATACCCGCATTCCGGTATCGATATTTGTAGATTCCTTCGCGGGTGCCGATCCAGAGAATACCGTTGGCTCGGTCGTCATGCATGTCTTTTACCTGAACACCTGTATTCGAGAATGTCGGCAGATTGTACAGTGCATTTCGGTCGGGGTAAAAAACACTAATCCCATCGTCGGTGCCTACAAACAGCATTTTTCGTCCATTCTCGTTCTGCGACTCCTGCGCACAGGTTACGTTGGTGTACTCAAACCCGGTCTTCCAGATTCGGAAAGTGCCCTTGTCGGGCGAGAACCAGACCAACCCGTATTCGTAGCCTCCTAGCCAGAGGTTTCCGGCTGCATCAACCGAGGCCCGGCACAGTCGAATTGGGATTCGGTTCTGGAGTTGGGTAGCTTCAGGTCCGAGTACACAGATGAGCCGATCGTGCGATCGGTCATACTGGTACAGCCCAATCTCTGAGACAATCCACAGTCGTTTCTGATTATCTTCTAAAAAACTGGCGTATTGATATACGTCGCCACCCGAAACTGTTCTGGAGAATGTATACCGATGAAGCTTGCCGGTGGCTGGGTTATACCGTTTGACCGACGAGTAGTCGCACACCCACACCTGATCGTGGCTATCGACTAAGCTCTGCTCGTGGAGATCATTAGTGGGGTCTGTGTCATCATAATTGTTGGTAACGACGGTGGTCATGGCCAGCGTTTTCGTGTCGATTTTGCACAGGCCTTTCGTATCATTGGACGTATAGAGATTGCCTTTAGAGTCGGAAGAAATACCCGAACAGTAGCCTAGTTTAAGGCTATCTAACCGTAGAAAGTCGTAGCCATCGTATCGGCAGATATTGCGCCCCGTTCCAATCCATAGAAACCCCTGCCGATCCTTGTGCAAACACCAGACATCATTGGAAGGTAACCCTTCGCGGATGGTCAGGTGTTCGAGTTTCAGGTTAGGCGGTTGAGCCTGAGCAACTCTTAGTACGAACAGCAGGAGCAGAACGGAACGCATTGAGTAAGCGGGTTCTTTTGTAGAGAAACGGGAATCCCGCAGAGCTACTTAGCAGTCCTACGGGATTGACTTTCAGGCCTTCAGCAAGGTAATAACGAGCCGATTAGTGGGCAAGCGTCGGGCCAACTTTATACGGTGACTACTACGTTATTCCCGAATGGTGACGTTAAAAGTGCCCTCGGTGAGTGTCCGCTTCTTAAGGCCAGTTGCGTCAACGGCCGTAAAACTGAACGTACCAACAAGATTAGTGGCGGTCTTTTTGGTAATTGTGATCGTGCCCGATCCGCCATTGATGGTCGAAAAGTCTTCTTTATTGTAGGTGAGCATGCCAAAGTTAACATTATCAATTGGGTGAGTACCTTCGCCAGCTGTTGCGGGTAGCGCCATCGCCACTACATCACTAGTTTTACTGTCGAGACCATAAATGGCGTAATAGGCGTTTTTACCTGGCATGGTAGCCAGTGCGTATGAAAAATCGGGGTTATAGTCGCTACCGTCGATTTTAACCCGGAATCCAGCGGCAGTCGTTGCAGAGCCATTGGTGGGGGATACATCTTCTGTTTTTTTGCTGCAAGAACTGAACAGGACACCGAAAGCGAACAGGATAAATAGGGAAGAGATTTTCATGATTGAACGAAGAATTTGGAAGTTGATTAAGAACAGGCTGTCGCAATGGGCTAGCTAGTGTACCGTTGCGGCCTGTTGATGAGTCAAAGGTATAGCGCCCGGAAGGGGGCTATGAGCAAGAATCGATAGCTGGTGGGTTTAGCTTCAGAAGCGGTGGTGCGTACTAGATATCTGGTGGCATAGACAGTTGCTGGCCAGTAAAGTCAACAAAAAGCCCCAGCCGGTCAGACTGGGGGTTCATTAGTACATACCTGGCTGTTTGTTGTCTCTACAGAAATATGGCGAGTAGGATAATCAGGGTGATAATTACCAGGAAGATCCAGTCGAACTTTTTGTCGAAAAATCGCAATAGGCCTTTTGGGCCGCTTTTTCGTACGTAACTTCCTCCTCTTCCCATCTAGCTATTGTTTACGTTAGACTAATCAATGGTTGTAAATGTTCCCTTTTCATACATAGAGTTAGGAACTAGTTTGTGAGTGGAAGGCCTCGGTTGATAGGTGGGGAAATGGTGTTGATAAATGGCAGATTTAGGAAAGCCACTACTTATACTGACTACCTGCTCAGCAGTTTTGAACAGACAACCGCTTTCTAAGGTAAGTCGTGACTATATCTGGGAAAACGTGTCTTTGGGAGGGCGGAATTCATCGAAAGCTCAATACGTAAATATCCGGTCACTATCGGTGGCGAGCCGGACCAGAACCGTCGGTAAGGCAAACTCCGCTGGCTTACCGGCAATGTCGACGTCAGTTAATCCCCTGGCTTTGGACGAATTGCCAGATAAATAAAAATGACCGCCGGTTTTCACAATGGCTTCATAATGATCACGCAGTTTGCCTGTGCCAAGTCCTACTACTTTATCTATCTCACTTTCTTTCAGCAACGTAACTGCATCGCCCGCTAAAAACAATCTGACGGTATGCCCTTCTTCCAAAGCCGTTCTGGCAACCAGAAAAGCCATTGCAGCCCGAGTTGGGTCGGCCGGGCCATGGGTAACATGGATCAGAAATTTCAGTTTCGGTGAGTTTGTCGTACTGGTGGTCATTGGCTGAGCCTGTAAAGACGCCCAACCTAAACAGGTCCATACAGCGATGAGCAGAAATCGTTTCCAGTTCATTAGGGACACGAAAAGATTATTCATCGTGAATGAGCGATTTGATCTGTTCAGCCATCTCAGGCGTAACGGTAACACCATGGGCAGCCTTAGCATGTTGGGCTGCCTGCTGTAGTACTTCCTCTTCGGAGCCTGCTTTCACTACTGCTTCGCAATCGAATCCTACATCTTTACAGGATAAGGTTTTCATTTTCTGAAACGTTTTAAGGTTTGTGTTTGGGTGACTGGCGAAAGTTACCGCCGACAGCAAGCGTTAAGGTTCAGACTATATAGTTGGCAGGTTGTAGTTTATATACGGGGCTAACGGCCACAAAACTGGCAGGTTTTACCTTTGATAGGAAAGCTAGTGAAGCTAGTGGATTAATCGACGAATTACCCGCTGAGCCATGATAAAGCTCTTTGGGGCGCTTTTCGAGAAAAACAAAGTCGAGTGTACCCTACAAGCGGTTTTAGAACAAGACCACTGGAACGGTTACACTTAGGAGTGAGTAAGAGCCATTAATCGAAGTAAGGAGCTATTTAGCGGTGGTTTCCTCTTCTTTCTTGTATTTCACGGCCAGTCCCGTCATAATGTAGCCGTTGTCGGTCACCGACGTGTAGTACGTGTATTTGACAGCTACCAAGGCATCGGCGCCGATATTCTTGGCCTGCATAGTTAGTCGGGCCAGCATTAGTTCTTTTTGCTGCATATCGTTTCCCCGGCTCAGCATCCGTTTGTTGCGTTCGTCAAGCTGCCTGGCCGAGAGTTGCACTTCCCCTTTGACTTCTAAATCCTGTAACGGGTCGAAAGGACGGGAAGGCCGCTGATTGTCGTAGAATACCTCAACCGGGTAATGCGTCTTATTCTGAAGATAAAGGACTGGTCGGAAGCAACTGGTCAGTATGGCTGAAACAACCAGTACCCCAGCTAGCCCAATGGCTTTATGTTTTGTAAAAATAGTCATCTCGTCAACACGTCTTCTACCACTTTTGGATAATGCAGATGTTCCAATACCTGAACTTTTTTGGCTACGTCTTCGGGCGTATCAGTCGGTGAAACCGGGCAGCTGGCCTGGAAAATGATCTGTCCTTCGTCGTAATGTTCGTTTACATAATGAATCGTGATCCCCGACTCTGTTTCATTGGCTGCTACTACTGCTTCGTGAACAAAGTGACCATACATGCCTTTCCCCCCAAATTTAGGTAATAATGCTGGGTGAATGTTAATGATTTTATTCGGAAATGCCTGCACCAATTTGCTGGGCATCAGCCACATAAAACCGGCTAATACGATTAAATCAATGTGCTGATTGAGCAACAGTTGGGTAATTCGGTCGGTATCATAAAATGTTTGTCGGTCGAAGAGCAAAACCGGGATGTGCAGCCGTCTTCCGAATCCACGGCGGGCCCGGTCAATAACCCCCGCTTTTGGGTTATTCGAGGCAATCAATGAAATCTCAACGCTGGTATCATCAGCAAAATAGGCAGCGATTTTCTCGGCATTCGAGCCAGATCCAGAAGCAAACAGAGCGATTCGTTTCAAATGTAGAATGTAGAATGGATAATAAATAATGCCTAACTGGGGAGTAAAATTATTCATTGTTCATCATCCATTCTATATTATTCTCATTGCCTGCCTATTTTTGTGTGTATTAGCTTCTGTTTCTATGCTGGCGACCAACCAACTTTCGTTTGCGTACAACCCCACAAAGCAGTTTACATTTCCCGATGTGTACTGCGCCAACCGGGAAGCACTCCTGATTCTGGGTCGGTCAGGAACGGGTAAAACAACATTCCTGCACTTGCTGGCCTTGTTGCTCAAGCCCAAAAGTGGTTCGGTTACCATCGACGAAACAGACCTGACAAAATTGAGTGTAGCCGAAACAGCCGCTTTTCGGGCCAAACACGTGGGTATCGTTTTTCAGAAACCTCACTTTGTCAGTTCGCTTTCGGTGCTTGATAACCTGTTGCTGGCTAATTATTTAGCAGATAAACCGCAGGATAAAGTGCGGGCAAAGGAACTGGCAGGCCAATTAGGATTCGGTGATCATCTGGACAAAAAAACGCATCAGCTAAGTCAGGGCGAACAGCAACGGGTGAGTATAGCACGGGCCGTTATGAATCAGCCGGGGGTTATTCTGGCCGATGAGCCAACGTCGAGCCTTGACGATGAAAATACAGAGCGTGTTGTGCAACTCCTGCGTGAGCAGTCGGAGCAGATAGGGGCCAGCCTCATTGTGGTTACCCACGACCAGCGTTTGAAAGATGCCTTTCAGAATCGCGTAGCTTTGTAATTATTTCTCGATTCTGATCGGCAACGAACCATGCGTATTTATCTCGTTCTCTTTTTATTAATTCCAACCACGCTTCTGGCCCAGAACCGGAAGAAAAAAGACTATCTGGTTACGTTGACAACAGCCTACGGCCCTATGCGGCTCGTTCTGTACGATCAGACACCTAAGCACAAGGAAAATTTTATCAAACTGGTCGATCAGAAATTTTACGATAGTCTGTTGTTTCATCGCATTATTCCTCTGTTCATGATTCAGGGGGGGGACCCAAACTCCCGTAAGGCAAAAGCTGGCGATCCTCTTGGAAGTGGTAGCATTGGCGAACGGATACCGGCCGAGTTTGTGCCCACACTCTTCCATAAGAAAGGGGCCTTAGCGGCTGCTCGCGATAATAATCCCGAAAAAGCGTCGAGTGCCTGCCAGTTTTACGTTGTACAAGGTCGGGTTTGGGATGATGCCACGTTGCAAAAGCAGGTCGAACGAATCCAGGCTATGAAAGGGCATGTACCGACTGATGAGCAGAAACAGGTATATAAAACCATTGGGGGTGCTCCGCATCTGGATGGCAACTACACCGTTTTTGGCGAGGTAATTGATGGGCTGGCCATTGTGGACAGCATTGCCAAACAACCCCGCGACGAAATGGACCGACCCGTTAAAGACGTTCGCATGACCATGACGGGCGATTGGGTCAAGAAAAAGAAGATTACAAAGCAGTTCGGATACAAATACCTGTAGAGACGCGATACCTCGTGTCTCCTAACCGGAGACTTTACCAACCGGATGGTTTATAGCTGACGCACTTGAGACGCCAGGTATGGCGTCTCTACCTATCAGATTATGAAAAAAATTCTTATCACTGGGGCCAATGGCCTGTTGGGGCAAAAACTGGTTGACTTGTTGACCAAACAGCCAAACATTGAATTAATTGCCACCGCCCGGGGCGATAATCGGTTGCCTTATGCCGATGGATATATATACCGATCAATGGACATTACCGATCGGCAGCAGGTATTGGATACCATTGGCGAGGTAAAACCCGATGTAGTTATCCACGGGGCCGCCATGACCGATGTGGATAAGTGCGAAGTACAGAAAGATGCGTGCTGGGCGCAGAATGTTCATGCGGTTGAATACATCGTTGAAGCCTGCCAGGCTACCAATGCCTTTCTGGTGCACGTGTCTACCGATTTCATATTCGACGGCACGGCGGGCCCTTACGACGAAACGGCCGAAGCTAATCCCATCAGTTTTTATGGCTGGAGCAAACAGGCTGGCGAATCAGTCGTTAAACATGCGAACCGGGCCGATGCGCCCTTGCGCTGGGCTATTGCCCGTACAGTACTCGTGTATGGCATTGCCCACGATATGAGCCGCAGCAACATCATTTTGTGGGTCAAAAAATCGCTGGAAGACGGTAAGAACATTAAAGTCGTCACCGACCAGTGGCGGAGTCCAACCCTGGCCGAAGATTTGGCGATGGGCTGCTATCTGATTGCCGATAAAGAAGCTGAAGGCATTTTCAATATATCGGGGAAAGAAGTTTTGACCCCGTATGACATGGCAATCAAAACCGCCGATTATTTCGGTCTCGATAAATCACTGATTGCGCAGGCCGATGCATCCACGTTCACGCAGGTAGCGCGTCGGCCACCGCGTACCGGATTTATTCTGGATAAAGCCAGAACCGTATTAGGTTACGATCCGCATAGTTTTGAAGAAGGCATTGCTGTGCTGGCCAGTCAGCTCAAGCCGTAGCAAACATGAGTCAGGTAAAGATTTACGGTGTGCGTGAACACCTGCTGCCCATTCGGGAAGTGCTTTCCGATACCATTCATGCGTGTGTGGTCGAAGCGCTCCAGTTTCCGGAAAACAAACGGGCGCACCGCTTTTTCTATCTTGATAAGGACGATTTCTTTCGACCGGCTACCGCATCAGAACGATATATCATTCTGGAGTTTATGATGATTGAAGGCCGCACGGTCGATACGAAGAAAAGGCTGATCCGTTTGCTCTATGAACGTGTCTGTACTCAGCTAAATTTGCCCCTTACCGACCTCGAAATCTGTATTCTGGAAAGTCCGGCGCATAACTGGGGGTTCCGAGGCATGACGGGCGATGAAATTACGCTGAATTATAAAGTCAACGTCTGATTCATGCCTGTTACGCTACATCTGAAAGTAAAACCCGGCAGTAAAGTAGACCAGTTATTCTATGATGCCGCCGGGATGCTTAACGCCAAGATTAAAGCTCCAGCGCAGGATGGGAAAGCCAATGCGTATCTGACCGAATTTTTGGCTAAACAAATCGGTGTTGCCAAGTCCAATGTGACGATTGTGGCTGGTTTTACCAATCCGCACAAACGGATCGAGCTAGACGTTGATCAAGAGACATACGACCGTTTTCTGACCAGGCTAAAGTCAGAATAGATAAGTCTTGCGTTGGTTCAGGCACTACGCCATTCAAAGACAACTCATATTGGGTTGTCTTTTTTGTTGTTAATTATTCATTGATTTATCAATTAGCCGTATCTTTAGCTAGTCAACTGCCCAATCATCATTATAAAATTTGGTAATACCAATGAGAAACTGTACAAATCTTTTATTGGCTCTTTTGCTCGTGCCAACGCTTCTAATAGCGCAGACGAAGAAAGGGGCTAAATCCGTCGACAAGCTTGATAAATTGAAGCAGGAAGCTGTTGCGGCTGTGGAAGCTAATTCGGCACTAGCGCAGCAAATCAACGACATGCTCTTCAGTTTTGCCGAACTGGGTTTCCAGGAAGAAGAGTCGTTTGAGTACTTAACCGGCTTGCTGAAAAACGAAGGGTTTACCGTAAAAACAGGTATATCTGGCATCCCAACGGCCTGGGTAGCTACCTGGGGATCAGGTAAACCGCTCATCGCAATCGGTTCCGATATCGACTGTATTCCAAAGGCTAGCCAGAAGCCCGGTGTAGCCTATAAAGACCCGATTGTGGAAGGCGCTCCTGGTCATGGTGAAGGGCACAATTCAGGGCAGGCGTTGAATATTGTGGCTGTACTGGCCGTGAAGAAACTAATGGAGCGTGAAAAAATTCCGGGTACGCTGATGCTATGGCCGGGTGTGGCTGAAGAACTCGTCGGTACAAAGGCTTTTTACGTTCGTGACGGGTATTTCAAGGATGTTGACGCCTGTATTTTCACGCACGTAGGCAATAACCTCGGTGTTTCCTGGGGCGATAATGGCAACAACGGCTTGGTGTCGGTGAAGTTCAGTTTTGAAGGGCAGGCGGCTCACGCGGCCGGCGCACCCTGGCGTGGACGGAGTGCACTGGATGCGGTTGAACTGATGAACGTAGGCTGGAATTTCCGTCGTGAGCACCTGGAGCTTACCCAACGTTCACACTATGTCATTTCCGATGGGGGCGATCAGCCTAATGTAGTGCCTTCAAAAGCCTCAGTCTGGTATTACTTCCGCGAACGAACGTATCCGAAAATCAAAAAACTGTTCGAAACGGGCGTCAAAATTGCCGAGGGAGCTGCGCTGATGACCGATACGAAATTCAGCTACGAAATTTTAGGCTCGGCCTGGCCAGTACATACCAATAAAGCGATGGCCATTGCGGCTTACGAGAATATCAAAAAGGTAGGCCTACCCACCTGGACGGAGGAAGATCAACTCCTGGCGCGTGCTTCGCAATTGGAACTTCAGGCACCCAAAATGAGTGGACTGGCTACCAAACTCGATTCGATGAGTCTGCCAACTTCGTCGGCTCCTGTAGTGATGATGGGTGGTCAGGCTATGACGTCTATGGGTGGTGGCTCCGACGATATTGCTGATATTTCGTGGTCGCTGCCAACGATTGTATTACGCTATCCAAGTAATATTCCAGGACTGCCGGGGCACCACTGGGCGAATGCCATTTCGATGGCGACACCAATTGCCCATAAAGGGGTTGTCTACGGCGCCAAAGCGGAAGCCATGACGTTGCTCGATCTGCTGATGAAGCCTGAGCTGATTAAAGATGCCTGGGCTTACTACCGGGATGAGCAGACCAAGGATATCAAATACGAACCGCTGATCTCCTCGAAGGAAAAACCCGCGATCTATCTAAATAAGAAGATCATGGACGAGTTCAAGCCGAAGCTCTCGACATTTTATTACGATCCTACGAAGTATAAAACGTATCTGGAGCAACTCGGCATCAAATACCCAACCGTTCGCGATGATCAGCGTGAGGCCGTAAAGAAGCAACTGGAGAAAGATAAAGCTGAAAAATCGACTCCAGCCGCCAAAGTTTCGTCTTCGCGGTCGGAGTAGGAACGGAACAATAGAGTCTATTACGACATCCCGAAAGTGCTATACTTTCGGGATGTCATGTTTATGCCGGGTCTTACTTCCCTTTTTGTTTTTCCAGATAGGCGATCATCTTAGCCAAGGCTCGGGAGCGGTGGCTCATCCCGTTCTTCTCTTCAATCCGCATTTCGGCAAATGTTCGGTTATGGCCATCTGGTAGGAATATAGGGTCATAGCCAAAGCCACCTTCGCCACGAGGCTCCGTTAGTATCTGGCCTTCAATAACGCCTTCAAACTGATGCTCAATACCTTGCAGGATCAGCGTGAATACTGTGATAAACCGGGCTTTCCGATTGCTGTTTCCGGCAAGTTTAGTGAGTAACTTTTCTATATTCTTACCTGCATCCCGACTACCTGAATAATGGGCCGAATCGACACCGGGCTCGCCGTTAATGGCCTCTACTTCCAGACCCGAATCATCGGCAAAGCACGATAGGCCAAAATGCGTCCAGACGTATTCGGCTTTCTGGCGTGAGTTACCAGCTATTGTACCCGTTGTTTCGGGTAATTCGTCGGTACAGCCAATGTCACGTAGCGTTTTCAGGGTAAACGAGCCGCTGAGTTGACCAGCCACTTCGTCGAGTTTGTGTTGATTGTTGGTAGCAAAGCAGAGTTCCATCATCAACAAAAAAAGCCGTTTACAGCTATAACTGCAAACGGCTTTCGGAATAAATAAAACTATCTTACCGACTGGGCTGTGGCATACCAGGCTGCATTCCTGGCTGTTGACCTTTCTGAATATCCAATAGCTCAATGTCGAACAACAGCACTGAGTTCGCTGGAATCTTCGGATTGGCACGTGAACCATAGGCCAGTGTCGAAGGAATGATCAGGGTTGCTTTCTCACCTTTGTGCATTTTCATAACCCCTTCTTCCCAGCCAGGAATAACCTGTCCTACACCAATCGGGAATTGAACAGGTTCACCGCTGGCTTGTGGATTAAGGCTTTTCTCGGAGCTGTCGAAAATCGTTCCGTTCAATAGTTTGCCTGTGTAACGGACTTTAACAATTTCACCGGCTTTAGGAGCTGGGCCGCTCGATGGCTGAGTCACGATATAATAAACCCCCGACTGAGTTTTCTGACCTTTTCCGGCTAAACCGTTTTTGGCTACGTAGCTATCAATGACTTTTGCGTCGATCCCTTTTTGTTTATCAAAATCGGCAGCCTGCTGTTTCTTATACTCGTCTTCAGTCTGAATATTCAGGACTTTTACGGCTATGCCAATATCACTACCTTTTTGAACTCCTGGCGGCAGGGGCTGCATTGCCCGGGTGAAAAGCGAATCGGCACTCACGTAGAATGTGGCACTATCGCCTTTGCCCAGCATAGCCAGACCTTCTTCATAAGATCCTTTGAAAGGGGGAACCTGTAGCAACATCTGGAAAGGAGCCCCTTCTTTGTGCGTATCGCGCAGAATCGAATCTTTGTTGTTCATCAGGGTAAGGTGCAGCGTCAGAATATCGCCAACTTTGCCCTTACGAGTGCCTTCTGATTGTTCGTGAATTTGGTACTTCAGGCCGTTGTCCGTTACCTGAACGCGGTTTTTACCGCAAGCCGCTACCACAGCGACGATCAGGGCGGCTTTCCCGAAATTTTTGAGAGACATGAGAGATTGTTAGTTGTTTATTTAAGATTGCTTCAGGTTCAAGGTTCCAGGCTTCTGACTTTCGGAGGCTAGTCAAAAGTTGAAATCCAGAAAGATTAAACAGTTTCCAGCAGTGATTGCTGATACAAAGGAATGATAGATAAAAGTTTCTTTTCTGTTTCGGCCATCGATAATTTAGAACGACCACCAGCAGCATTCCGATGCCCTCCACCATCAAAATGTGTACTGGCCAGATCTCTGACCGAAAAATCGCCAATTGAGCGAAACGACAGTCGAATTTCATCGACCCGGTCAATGAGAATGGCCGCCATCACGACACCTTCTACTGCCAGTGCATAATTGACCATGCCTTCCGTATCGCCGGTTTTTGATCGATACCGCTTTAGTTCTGCATCGGTCAGTGTAATGTAGGCAAACTTATACTCAGGCAATACCTTCAGCTTTTCGTTCAGGACATACCCGAGCATCCGAAACTTATCGAGTGATACATTGTCGAAAATACGTCGGTGAATGCTGCTCACATCAATGCCCAAATCAACCAGTTCGGCCGCCATGCGATGCACATTGCCCGTTGTATTGGAATGCCGGAATGAGCCTGTGTCGGTCATTAATCCCGAGTACAGACATTCGGCTATGGGGACATCGATCAAGGCTTTGTCACCCAGTTGTACAATCAGCTGAAAAATGAGTTCGGCCGTCGCAGCCGCTTTGGGATCCCAGAGTGCTAAATCGGCAAACGATTCAGGTTCAAGGTGATGGTCGATCAGTACTTTTCGGGCACGTGCCTGTCGTATCAGCGGGGCTAACTCACGAATACGGTCGAGGCTGGAAAAATCGAGGCAGAAAATAACGGTACTTTCTTCAACGAGCTGACTGACTGAAACCCGGACTTTTTCATCAAATGCGATGACGCCATCATTGCCCGGCATCCAATGGAGGCTTTGCGGATAATCTGTCGGCGTCACAACCGTAACCCGATGACCTTTCTTCCGAAGATAGCCCGCCAAACCCAGCGACGATCCCATAGCATCGGCATCAGGATTCTGGTGAGTTGTAATCAGCACTGTCTGTGGGTGTTCTAGCAACGTGCCGATTGCTTCAATGTCTTGCATACCTAAACGGCCCTGGCCGTAATCAAAACCCAAAAGTAAGAAATAATACGATTGGCGGTTGATCGTTTGCTGTATCTGATGAATAGTGGATTAATTATCAGGCTATTTATTGGGGTAATTAAACCCGCCCACCGCATCAATCATGATTAAATAGTTATAAGGAACTGCAGTGTTTTGACGAACAGCGTGGCATTTCGGATGGAAGTGTCTACCTTTGCAGCCAAATAAAATTTGGAGATTAATATCCATAATGGCAACGAATCGCACTTTCACCATGATCAAGCCCGATGCTGTAGAGGCCGGGCATTCTGGAGCAATTATCAAACTGATTGAGGAAGCGGGTTTCCGTATCGTCGCAATTAAAAAGACGCTGCTAACGAGTGAGCGCGCTGGCCAGTTCTACGCTGTTCACCGCGAGCGTCCTTTTTATAATGATCTGCGGGCTTACATGTCGTCGGGTCCTATTATTCCGATGATTCTGGAAAAAGAGAACGCCGTTGCTGACTTCCGTAAACTTATTGGCGCAACCAATCCGGCCAACGCTGAAGAAGGAACCATTCGGAAGCTATATGCTAAATCGATGGAAGCCAATGCTATTCATGGCTCGGACTCCGACGAAAACGCTGAAATCGAAAGCAATTTCTTCTTCGCCGGAACCGAACAGTACTAGTTGCAAGTAATTAGGAGTTAGGAGCGAGGAGTGAGAAGGCTGGCGCAAAAACTTATCGTCGGACGGAGGATTCTCACTCCTCGCTCCTAACTCCTAATTACTTTTTCATAATACTTACAAAAATCCTTCAGTTCGCAAACCTCACACTTGGGCGCACGGGCTAGGCAGATATATCGTCCGTGTAGAATCAGCCAGTGATGCGCTTTGGGCACGTACTGTTTCGGTATATGCGCCATCAACGCTTTCTCGACGGCCAGGGGAGTAGTTGCCGTAAGCGGAGCTAAACCCAACCGATGCGATACCCGGAAAACGTGCGTGTCTACCGCCATAGTCGGTTCGTTATACACTACCGATAAAATCACATGGGCCGTTTTACGACCTACCCCCGGCAGGGTTTGTAATTCTTCCACTGTAGCTGGAATGTCCCCTCCAAACCGCTCCATTAACGCCTTAGCCATGCCGACCAGGTGCTTTGCCTTATTATTCGGATAAGACACACTTCGGATATAGGAAAATACCTCATCGACCGATGCCGCTGCCAGAGATTCTGCTTCTGGAAAACGAGCAAATAGAGCGGGTGTGATCTGATTAATTCGTTTGTCGGTGCATTGTGCCGATAGGATCACAGCTACCAGTAACTCGTAAGGATTTGAAAAATTAAGCTCGGTCTTCGGTTCAGGGTAATGCACGGTAAAATAATCCAGGAAGTGCCGGAACCGTTCTTTCTTTACCATAATACGTACTAATTCACTCAGTGAGTAGGCATAAACAGATATAGCCGGAAGCTATCCTGCTGGTTAGCGTTACACAGCAAGATAGCTTTCGGCTACGCAGCTTTTAACTGCGCCCGTAAACTGCCCAATTACGAATGGCGTAATCGGGCAGGTGGGTTTAATGGATGGTTTTGGGAATAATCCAGAATAGTCTGAACAGTGTCGGGCCTGGGCTGGCGTTCGATCTTATTCATCAAAGCTCTTAATTCAAGGGCTTCGAGGAAGAACGTCATCAATTCCGGTTCCGACATCAGAGCGTCTTCAATGAGCAGATTTTCCTCGGCTGAGGTCTCCTCATAGACATACCGGATCACATCATCTTGAGTAAAGGTTTTTATCATAACTCGGCGAACGTTTGCTCAGTTGTTTGCGCAGATTGATCAGCGCATAACGCATACGTCCCAATGCCGTGTTAATACTGACGCCGGTTGCATCGGCAATCTCCTGGAAACTCATTTCCTCGTAGTGCCGCATGATAAGCACCTGGCGTTGTTGTTCTGGCAATCGCTGAATCAACTCGCGCAAATGCTCGTGTGTTTCCTGGCGAATTTGCATTGACTCAACGGAATCTTCTGCAAACTCAAGCGTATTAAACACACTGCTTCCGTCTTCAAACACCACACTGGGGTAGCGTTTATCTTTTCGGAAATAGTCAATGGCCAAGTTGTGAGCAATTCGAATAATCCAGGGTAGAAATTTTCCTTCCTCGTTGTATCTACCAGATTTGATAGTATCCACGGCCTTGATGAACGTGTCCTGCATCAAATCTTCTGCTATATACTGATCTTTTACAATCAGATAAATAGTGGTGTAAATCTTCGATTTGTGCCGTTGCACTAGTTTGGCAAAGGCTTTTTCATTACCACGGATATACAGGGAAATCAACTCACTGTCGTTTACCTGGGCTTTTTCCATTTTCAGTAAGACAATTAGGTAACGTAGAGTTGTGTTCCGATAGTGTATGAAGGGGTTATGTTTTTAAAAATATTTCCGTGATCCAGCCTTGAAGATACTAAGATTTTAGGGTTAAATCCAAATAAATCTCACAAAAAATCTGCCAAAAGAGACCATTTCTTCGAAAAATTCTATTTGCCGCCAGAAAATATACCGTAAGTTTCAATTTTTACCAAATCTAGCTTATTCGGGGAAATAATTGTACTTACGTTTGATAACACTAGTATAGATTCAATTTTAATACCAGTCGTTTAAAGCGGGCTTACTTTTTTTTAATGCAACATTAACAAAAACTTTTAAGTCATCGATTAACAGTAGGTAAATTTGTTAGGTAATGAACAGCCAATACCTACTAATAGGACATCGGTTGGTTTTTATTAACGGGAAGGAATCTGATCAATAATAAGTAAATAGTGTGTTTTAGGTTACACAGGGTTACTTTAGCTCTATACGTCATCTTATAATTGAGCGTATACATAGTCAATGTCTTGATTTACTGAGCTAAATCATTACTTTCGTACTTGGATCAGCTCTACATGAGATAGGTAAATATCTATGAGATCAGTTTGGATTGGAATAGCCATACTCAGCTGGTGTATCACCTGCTTGGCTCAGCCGTTTCCAAAATTGCCGGAACTGAACTTTGATCGGCGGAGCGACACCGCCTACATGGATAGTTTACTGACACTGGGCCGGGTACATCGGCAGATGGCAGCCCGCTTGCCGAGAGGGCGTATTAATGATACGCTACGCCTGGAGGGGTTGCGTTATATGGCCCTGGTGTTTAAGCAGATGAGAGGGGCTCAACGAGACAGTAGCTATAGCTACGCGAAGCAGTTGGAAGAACAGGCTTTGCTGCTTCATAATAACCTGTATGCGGTTCGGGCCATGATGCTGCAGGAGTATCACCTCCGGGTCGTAAAAGGCGATTACCCGCTGGCCCTTCAAATCAATCAGCGTGCCTCCGAATTATGTAGTAAACTGCCTCGCGAGAGCTCTCCGCGCTGGCAAGTGCAGATGAACATGGGCGATATCTACATGTTGCTCAAAGAATACGATAAGGCCTTAAGTAGCTATCAGCTTTCACAAACGCTGCTGGGTTATAATACGTCGGTGCCGCTTAAGAACCGGAAACTACTTACTAGCCAGGCCATAACGCAAATTGGTGAGATTTACGAAATTCGGGGGCAGTATGAGCAGGCGCGCCAGCAATATGAACTGAGCCGACAAATTGCCCGAGATACCCACTCGCAGATCAATGCAGCTTATGCAGGGGAACGACTCGGAGATTTTTATATAAGCCGGCAACAACCCGAACAGGCTATTCAGGTGTTTGAAGAGGCTTTGGCTGTCTGGACACAATTGAAAGATGTTCCAGGGCAAGCTGCGGTTTGGGCCCGACTTTCCGAATGTTATACCTTAATCAAACAGCCTAAATTGGCTATTGAGTTTGGTGAAAAAGCGGTGGCTGTAGCGCGGAATGCAGGTTATACCCGAATTCGGCAAATGGCTACGCAGTCCCTGTATCGGGCTTATCGTCAGGCAAATCAACCGGCACAGGCGTTAAGTATGTATGAAGAGTTCAGTATGCTGCGCGACAGTCTGACAAATCTTAAACGTATAGAGGAATTATCAGCCGTTCAGAAAAAATATGATGTTAACCAGGTGCGGATTGCTGCCGAAAAAGAACGGTTTATACAACAGCAGCAATTACTGAACGTCCGCAGACAGGCTGAGCTGGATCGGGTGCGGGCCGAGTCGGAGCGGGAACAGCTTGAAAGTGAAACCCGGATGAATCACTTAAAGCAATGGGTGGAGACAGAACGTCTACGCGCCGAATCGCAAAAGAGTCGGTTGGAGCAACGAGCCCATATTGACAAGCTTAGCCATGATATTGAGCAGGCTAACCTGATGCGAATTATCATGGTCGGTGGACTGACTATGCTGCTGGGCTTTGTTATTTTATATTACCGGAAAAATCGCCTGATTAATCGCCAGAAGCAGGAGATCGAAGCGTTGAATCATGATCTGGAAGACAAAGTCCTGGCCAGAACGGTTGAACTGAAACTGGCTAACGATCAGTTACGGGCCAAAAACAGGGAGATTGAAGAAGCGTTACTGCGTGGACAGACACTTGAACGGAAACGTATGGCTGCCGATTTGCACGATAGCCTGGGTGGTTTACTGGCCGCTATTAAAACCAGTTTGTCGGCCCTGAATCCAGCCAAAATGTCGGATCGGGAACAGCAGATCTACCTTAATCTTCTGAACATGAGTAAGGAGGCTTTTGCGGAAATCCGCTATTTATCGCACAACCTCCAACCCGACGAACTAGAGAAGCAAGGACTTTCGCAGGCGTTGACCCGATTGGTAACCAAGCTTAATCTGACGCAAAAGATTACATTCCGATTAGAAGCTGCAGAGCTGCCCCGACTGGATAAAACAGCCGAATTTAATCTCTATTCGATCTGCATTGAACTCTGTAGTAATATAATTCGTCACTCCGAAGCATCTGAAGCCGATATTTTGTTCCGGCGGTTCAACAACGAGTTGAATATGATTGTGAAAGATAATGGTTGTGGCATGAACCCGGCCGATGCTACAGGCATGGGGCTACACAATATTCAGGCCCGAATGGATTTGATCAAAGGGCGTTACGAAATTCACTCCGGGCCCAAAGAAGGAACAACGTTCATTTTTATTCTTCCTGTATCGACTAACCTGACAACGGCTTAGTTTATTGAACACGCCCTTCGACCAGAAAGCTGTTTTTATCGAAATACGGAAGTTTTTGATAGCCCGACAGCGTATAATGTTGCACGCGCCACTGCCCGCCTTTCGGCCCGCTTTCTAACAAAAGAGTACGTTCGGATGAATAGAGTGGGTTGCTGGTTTGTAGAACGGCAGTAATGCGACGAGGCTGACGGGTCACGGAATCAAGCTGAACGTTAAGCGACCGAACAGCCAGATGTTCTCCTGGATTTTTCAGCGTATACTGATAGGTGAGCGAATCAGGCCGTACAATCTGGTAGCTGGTTCGTAAGGCTGGCTTATTGATATCGGCCTGAGCGAATAATTCCAGTTCGCGTTCCCAGTTAATGTCGCGGGTAGACGCCTGGTTTCTTTTTTCGTTGATGGCGACTGACTTGGTCACAACGGGCTTCTGATCTGAAAGGTCGGTAATCTGACGTTTCACAAAGCCTAATACATCATAATAAACGGCTGGCTGATTTTGCTGAGTGGAGTCGGTGCAACTGCTGAGGATCAGCAAAGCAAGAAGATAAGTAAGTAAAACGAAGCGCATAAAATGGACCACAAGAGCCCCGAATGAGAAGGGCTTTACGAAACCACCAACACGATTTTTTGCAAATCGGTTTGGGTAATCAAATTCTGAACCAAATTTGCATTCATAATGCTATATATTAGATAGGTTTCGAGTTTCAATTTTTACTGTTGGGGGCCTCGTTAGCAGCGGTCTTACCAAGCTAAAAGATGGAAATAAGAGCCTGAAACTTAAGAACAACTGTTTCATGGAATACGATGTTATTATGATCGGTTCGGGGCCTGGTGGGTATACCGGCGCCATTCGTTGTGCACAACTGGGGCTGAAAACTGCCATTATCGAAAAATACCCTGCACTGGGCGGTACCTGCCTGAATGTTGGCTGCATTCCTTCAAAAGCACTACTTGACTCGACGGAGCATTATTATAATGCCGCCCATACCTTTGCCGAACATGGCATCAAACTGGAACACTTACAGGTCGATCTGGCCCAGATGATTGCCCGTAAAGCTAGTGTAGTCGATCAGACGACCAAGGGCATCACCTATCTGATGAAGAAAAATAAAATCGACGAATATCATGGCGTCGGTTCATTCGTTGATCCTCATACCATTAAAATTACCAAAACCGATGGGTCTGAACAGACCATTAGCGGGAAGAATATAATTATCGCGACCGGGTCAAAACCGTCATCGTTTCCATCGATGCCGATCGACAAAAAACGAGTGATTACATCGACGGAAGCGCTTACCCTTAAAGAAATTCCTAAGCACCTTATCGTGATTGGCGCGGGCGTTATCGGGGCCGAGTTGGGTTCCGTTTATGCTCGTATTGGGGCGAAGGTTTCGTTCGTTGAATTCTTCGATTCGATGATTCCAACCATGGACAAAACGATGGGCAAGGAGTTGCAGAAGGTGATCAAAAAACTGGGTGCTGATTTTTACTTCAGCCACAAAGTCACAAAAGTTGAAAACAAAGGCGATGAAGTAGTCGTGAGTATGGATACCCCCAAAGGTGAACAAACGACCCTTACCGGCGACTATTGTCTGGTATCGGTAGGGCGTCGTCCATACACCGAAGGGCTGAATCTGGAAGCGGCTGGCCTGAAAACGGACGAGCGTGGTCGGATCGAGGTCGATGAACACCTACGTACAAGCGTTCCGCACATCTACGCATTGGGCGACGTGATTCGCGGAGCTATGCTGGCGCATAAAGCGGAAGAAGAAGGTACATTCATTGCCGAGACCATTGTGGGTCAGAAGCCACATATTCACTACCGACTGATTCCGGGTGTTGTGTACACGTGGCCTGAAGTGGCTTCGGTAGGCTATACCGAAGAAGAAGTGAAGAAAGAAGGCATTCCGTATAAAGTCGGTTCGTTTCCATTCAAAGCGTTGGGGCGGGCGCGGGCCAGTATGGACGTTGATGGGCTGGTAAAAGTGCTTGCCCATAAAGACACCGACGAAATTCTAGGTGTCCACATGATTGGTGCTCGTGCGGCCGATATGATTGCGGAAGCCGTTACGGCGATGGAATTCCGGGCATCGGCCGAAGATGTGTCCCGTATGTCGCATGCTCACCCAACCTATACCGAAGCGTTTAAGGAAGCCTGTCTGGCGGCTACAGATAATCGGGCTATTAATATCTAAGGCACGAACTAGCGAGAAAAAAGAAGCGTCCGGTTGCTACACAGTGGCCGGACGCTTCTTTTTTAGGACTTCAGTTTATGGCGTAGCTTACTAACCAGTGATACATCGACATCAGCCAGATCGGCGATTAGTTCGTCACTGTGGTTGGTTTTGGTGAGCAGATTTTGAATGAAGAGTTTTTTGGTCTTTTCTATTCCTTTTTTCTCCCCTTTACGCTCACCTCTCTTTTCTCCCTGCCGTTCGGCTCGTTGTAGCAGAAATTCTTCAAGGCCCATTGTCTTTCTCTGGTTTGTAAGTATACTTATTTGCTCATCGAATTTGGTTCGTAGGGTATCAGAATGAAAACGGACATAGTGCCGTAAAAAATCCATCAATACCCGAATTTTAGCTTTGGCTATTTTTTTCACAAGTAGCCGTTTGGCTAAATCTAGTTTTAACTCAAGAAGCACTTCGCCATCTATTCCTCGTTTTCGGCCCTGTAAGGCTAATTTAACGGTTTGAACAACTATTGCAAAAGGATTGTCGGAACGATCGATTTCATCATCCGTTTGGGCGAGTACTTTGTAGGTGTTGAACTCGTAACGCAGATGAGTTCCTAAGAACGAACGTTCATAGACTTTAGGACGAAATTGGCGATTCGCGTCGGTCAAAATAGCGAAGGCCGTAATCGGGTGCTGGTATTTATCCAGAATGCGATAATAATAGGTAAACATACGATGAGCAAAATCAGTATCAACATAGCCCTGTACTTCGACATGGACCAGTATCCATTCTTCCTGGCCGTTTCGAGTAAACAGTTTAACCAGTTTATCGACATAACGTGGTTGAAATTCGTTTTCGCCGGGAGGGAAGAGTTGCTCTAGTTCTTTATCCAGAAACTCAAAGCCACGCTCCATATTGAAGATTTCGTCGGCATTGGGAATAAAAAATCGCAGGAAGTCGTCAAAAATATCTTCCAGAATAGCCTTCCAGAGCGTATCGTCTCGTTGCATCCGTTGTAATTAGGTGAATTGTACATAAGACGTAGACGTTGCTGACTAGTCTCTGAGACACTTCAATTTAGCGCGTAGTGATCTCGTCTTTTCTGTATATTGCCTTTTTAACCAATACAACCGTATGAAAAAAATAAGTACACTTCTTCTGAGCCTGATTGTGGGTTATGGCTATGCCCAGACTGCCGATTCGGTTACCATTCGAAAAATGTATGATGAAGCCCTTGCCCGTGGCAAATCATATGAATGGCTTCGGTATCTGACCAAACAGATAGGCCCTCGGTTAAGTGGTTCTGCTGGAGCCCAGAAAGCTGTCGACTGGACGAAACAGATTATGGAGCAACAGGGGTTCGATCGGGTCTTTTTGCAGGATGTGATGGTGCCTCACTGGGTAAGGGGAGCTAAAGAAGAGGCTTATATTCAGAATGGCAAACAAAAAATAACGGTACCTATTGCGGCTTTGGGTGGATCGGTGGCTACAGGCCCGAAAGGTGTCAATGCTGGCGTGATCGAGGTGAAAAGCTTTGCCGAACTGCGGGCCATGAGCACCGATAAAGTGAAGGGCAAAATTGTGTTTTATAACCGCCCAATGGACCCAACCAAAATCAACACGTTTGAAGCCTATGGGGGTGCCGTTGAACAACGAGCCAATGGCGCCACGGAAGCCGCCAAGCTTGGTGCTGTTGGGGCCATCGTGCGTTCCATGAATCCCCGGCATGATGATTACCCACACGTAGGCGGAATGCGGTATGCAACTGGCGTTCCACTGATTCCGACGGCAGCAATCAGTACGAATGGGGCCGACTTGCTTAGTAAACTGCTTCAGGAAAATCCGAACCTAACATTTTATTTTAAAGAGAACTGCGAAACCCTGCCCGATGCTAAATCCTACAATGTGGTTGGTGAAATTAAGGGTAGCGAGAAACCTGATGAAATTATTGTAGTGGGTGGGCATCTGGATTCGTGGGATTTGGCCGAAGGGGCGCAGGATGACGGTGCTGGTTGTATGCAATCCATTGAGGTGCTGCGGCTGTTTAAGGCGTTGGGCATTAAGCCAAAGCGTACGATTCGTGCAGTGATGTTTATGAATGAAGAAAACGGCCTTCGGGGGGGAGTTCAATATGCCGATCTGGCGAAGAAGAACAACGAAAAACATATGGCCGCTGTTGAGTCGGATGCCGGAGGGTTTACACCGCGTGGATTTGGCATTGTTGGTACACCGGAGCAGCGGGCCAAAGTAATGCCCTGGAAACCGCTGTTAGCTCCCTATGGACTGCTTGAAATAGGGCCTGGAGGTGGAGGGGCCGATATTGGCCCGCTGGCTCAGCTCGGTACAGTCTTATTTGGCTTCAAGCCCGACTCGCAGCGGTATTTCGATTACCACCATACGGCAGTCGATAATTTCGAAGCTGTTAGTCAGCGAGAGCTTGAGCTTGGGGCAGCCTCAATGGCAGCCCTGGTTTATCTGCTGGATCAATATGGATTATAAGTTTGAAGTACTTGTGGAGGCAGATACTTATATCTGCCTCCACAAGTACCTTACTTTAAGCCTATAAGTTTTTATCGATCACTTTCCGGGCCTCGTCGAAATCGGCTGGTAGGGGCGCATTGCGTTTCACAATTTTGCCTGTACGATTGATAACCGCTGCCGACAGGTCGTTCTCGGGCCGAAGCCGTTCGATGGCGTCGAAAAGCTGAGAATCGGTCAAGAGCAAATGGTCGCCAGTGAGGTTGTAACGGGTCGCTAATTCAGGCCATAGCGATTTGTCGGTACCACTCATGGGTACATATACCAGTGCAAAATCGCGGGCACTGTAGGTGTTGCGTAGCCGCTGAGCGTCCAGGGCTGCCTGACGGCCTCCATCATCGGTGGGGGAGACGACCAGCATATAAATTACCTTGCCCCGATTGGCATTGACCACCTTATCGAACAGTGAGGAGCCATTACCAAAATCATCGCGGGTAACAAAAATGCCTGGCGAAATTTCTAAGGCGTTATTGGTTCTTCCGCCGTTTCGCAATGTCTGCATAGCCGTTCGAATGCGGGTGCTATCTTTAACTTCAAGCCGATAGAGTTCATCCAGCGATTGTTCCAGTGCTGGGTCTTTCACCTGCGGACGGGCATAGTCGTACAGGAGCCGGGCAAAATCGAGTGTTACCGTTGGTAAGGTTGCCGCCAGCCAGTAAGCGGACAGATAATCAACCGTTGTGCTGTCGAATTGCCGGATAGCCCGCTGAATCAGCGTTTCATAGTTCACCAGGCGTTGCAGCGTATCAGGGTTGCGTTTTACCAGACCATCAAAAAAACGCAGATCGGCCTGCCGGGCTGAATTCGATTGTGCATAATCCTCAAGACGTAGCCGCTCACCTGCCGTTATATTTTTCCCATATCGTTCCAGAAGCAGTGCCAAAGCTCGTACCGTTAATCCGTTTGTTCGACCTGTTTCGGCTGTCAGCCGTTGGGAGGTGTAGGTAGCAAAACGATTCATAGCCGATGCCCGCGCAGCCGTTAAAAACTGGTCATTGGGTGGGCGTAACGAATCATTCAGTGCTTTACTGATATTCTCATTTTCGTACGTCGCCTTGTCATATACAAAGGCAGCAGCATTGTAGCGATTGACGAAGCCAACCCAACGTTTGAGTAGTGGAAATGGCTTTTCTTTGGCTGCAAAAGCCACAAATGGAGCCTGATAAGCGCTCGAAACAATCCGATAAGCCGCTTCATCGCCCAGATTGGCTATTTGCGTGGATAGCTTTCGACCATCTGGTTTGAGTGGATAGGTGGCTTCAAAGGCTTTATAGCGGGCAAACTGACTGTTTACCTGCGCATTGACACCGCCGAATTTAAACGGAACGGCTACAGAAAAGAGGGAATCGGCATCCAGTTCAATGTTGAGTGTACCTGCCGATGCCAGAAAGGCCGTCGAAATACGACCGTAGTTAAAATACATTTCTTCCTGCGGATAAATCAGCGGCAACGATACCCGAAAGGTGCCGTCCAGATTAAGCGGGGCCGGACGAACCAGCTCACGACTAGCCTGCAGAATATTATTTCGACTTATAAATACCGTTGGCGATTCGCGGTAGAGCTGTGCCGAAAGATGCCGGATTCGCCCCGTTACAATAACTGAATCGGTTTGGGCAGCACATCGATTGGTTAATAGACAGTAAGCCGTCAGTAGAAGGCTCAAAAAATAAACGTAAGGGTTTCTCATTGCTTTGAAGAACAGATAAAGCAATAACCAGTGAAATGGCTAAACAGTCAGTAAAGAACGAAAAAAGCGCTGGTATTTACTTGGTTTTGATACCGTGATACTGCTCCTGCTCCTCATAATCAGTGCGTAACGGATGGCCTTCCCAATCGGTTGGCAGGAGAATCCGACGAAGATCAGGGTGGTTTTCGAACTGAATACCGACAAGGTCAAAAGTTTCGCGTTCGTGCCAATCAGCCGTTCGCCAGATATGGGATACACTCGGTACCGACGGAAGTTTCGATGAATGGGTGTTGCGGGGTACGATCACTTTCAGCATCAGATCATGCGCATACGGGATCGAAGTCAGGTTGTAGATAACTTCCATCGTATTGGCTTCAACGCCGTTGTCGATACCCGTTACACAAGCCAGCAGGTCGAAAAACAACCGGTCATCGTCACGGAGAAACTGACAAACGTTGGTCAGTTGATTGGCCGGAATTGTAAGGTACGGTTGTGGGTTTTGGGTATTAGTCTGAAAATCAGAACTAAACTGGTTGTTAAGTAAGTCTGTGATTTCGAGGAAAGTCATGTATTAATTTAGATTCGAAATGCGGAATACGTGTAAACGTATTCAATTTGCGTATCGAAAGATACAAAAAAGTGGGAAATGCTTATGCCAGCCAGGCCAGCCACTGCATCCAGTTTTCGAGCCAGAATAAAAATTTGGTGGCAAATTTAGCAGCAGGTGTTTTGGATGGGTTCAAAGTTAAGCTGTTGTTGTTCAGATTAATGTCCATGTAAACCTTTTGCTTCGGATCAACAGTGGCCCAGGCAACGTTTGAGCCTTCCGATACTGTAAACTGCCGTTGTCTGGCCTGCCCGTTCCAGAAGAGCATCAACTCTTTCCCATTCTCGAAATGCACCAGAATATCGACGGGTATTTTTCCATCATTGTTTCGCTGGACGGTTATAACGGACTGATTGCCTTTGTTTTTGATGCCAAGCAACTGGTAGTCGACTACGTTATCGCCGTACAGGGCTTCATTGAAAAACCAGTTCATATCAGGGCCGTACTTGCTGCCCAGTCGTTTTGGAACGATTTCGTTAACAATGTCGATGAAATTCTGGCCGTTGGGGTGTTTAAATTGCCAGCGATTGAAATATGTTTGCATGATTTCGTCCATCACCAGCCGACCAACCAGCCCTTCCAGGGTGCGCATCCAGGTAGCTGTTTTTGAATAGGTCAGCACACCATATTGCCCTGGCGGTAGTTGCCAGGTATTGCCAAACGAAGAACCTAGTGCCGGGTTGTCCTGATGAACATAATTACTACGTGACTCTTCCAGATCGCCCGTTCGAAAACCAAATAAATCCAACTGCGAGGAGTGTGGACCGTAGGTTTCGTCCATGATTCGACCCTCGTAATATTGATTAAATCCCTCATCGAGCCAGGCTTCTTCAAATTCGTTGGTCGCCAAAAGTTGCATAAAATACTGGTGACCAAATTCATGAACGGTTACGCCTTCTGGAATACGGGCCGCGTCGGGTACGAACCAGGCGGTCCCGGCCGTAATCAATGTGGGGTATTCCATCCCAGCCGAACCACTGGCATGGAGCGGGGGATCAACAATGGTCAGGTTAGGAAACGGGTATTTTCCCAGATGTTTATCGAAATAGGCCAGCGCGGTTTTGGCTGCGTCCAGGTGGCGTTTAGCCTGATGCAGGTGTTCGGGCTGCATGATTAACTCAATACTGACCTCCCCGCCCGATGGTCGTTTCCAGGCATCGTTGATCACCTTAAAATGGGGCGAAGCTGTCCAGGCAAAATCAACTACGTCTTCAGCATGATAGAGGATGGTTTTGGTCCCATTCTGGTGCATTTTCTCAGACTGAAACAAGCCTGTAGCACTAACCCAATAGTCTTTAGGGGTAGTGATGTTCACATCATAAACGCCATAGTCGGCGTAGAATTCCGAGTGGGCGTGAAACTGATGGCAATTCCACTGGCCAACTTTGGCATAGCGTGTTCCTGTCGGTTCATACACGCCAATTTTCGGAAACCACTGGCCTACCAGAAAGAAGTCGCGGCTAAAACCCGTACGGGCAAAGATTTTTGGCAGTTTCGCCTGAAAGGCGATGTCTAAAACGATCGTTTCGCCCGGCCCGACGGGTTTGCTCAGTGGCACTCGGATCACCGTATGATCGTCGCGGTTCCGGTCGTCGGGCTGAATAAATTCATAGGCCAGCGCTTCGGTTGTATTGGCTGTTGGATTCCGGGCTTTCATCGATACGACATCTATCCAGCCGTATGGATTTTCTTTGGCATTCCGGTCCATCTGGTCTCCACGCAACTGGCCTCCCGATTCACGCATAAACGACGATTGCTCATTCCGAAAGGCATTGAGGTACAGGTGGAATTGCAAGTCACGAATAACATCGTTTGAGGGGTTACGCCAGGTGAGCGTTTCGCGGCCAGTCAACTTCTTTGTGGCTGGATCGAGATGCACATCGATCTGGTAATTCGCCAGGCGCGGGCTTAACGGCTTTGGGAAAATAGGCTTTGTCGATTGAGGAAAACCGATGGAGGTGATGCCCAAAAGCAGCAAAAACAGACTTAGTTTCATTGGGGCAGCCAGTAAAGTAGCGAGTGGTTTAGGTAGTAAAATACCTTCTGCAAAGTAAGTGAAAATGAGCAAAACACTACTGACATAGGGCTGTCACAGGGGCCGACGATCTTTGTATTGTCAATAAACCAACGACAAATCTTATGGAACTGATTCCCATTTTCTTGAAAGAGCTAGAGCAGGAAACCCAAACTACCCGTAAAATGCTCCAGCGAATCCCTGACGACAAATACGATTGGAAACCTCACCAGAAGAGTATGACAGTCCGGCAATTAGCCACACACATTGCCAATCTGCCCACCTGGATAACCATGGCGTTAACAACCGACGGACTGGATTTTACCAAAAATCCGTATGCCGAAGACTTTATTGCCAATACCGCTGAGCTGATGACCTATGCCGAAACGTGTTTAGCTGATGGAAAGTCGCAATTAGTACCGGAGAATGAAGCCGTTTTGAATCAACCCTGGACGCTACGGAATGGAGAACAAATCTATTTTGTAGAACCGAAGCATGAAGTGGTACGAACGACACTCTGCCAGATTGTGCATCATAGGGCGCAGTTGGGCGTTTATCTCCGGCTGCTCGATATTCCTATCCCGGGTAGCTACGGGCCAAGTGCCGATGAACAATAAATAGAACACGGATTTTTATGTTGCAGAGGAGTTGATTTTAACAGCGAAATCGATCATATTGATACCTGATTTCCTGTTTTTTATCTCCTCTGCAACCTGATGAAGCACCGTTATCTTTCTCTCATTTTCTTCCTGTTTTCAACCTGTTTGGTCAATGCCCAGCCGTATGATCTTGTTATCAAAAATGGCCGGGTGGTCGATGGTACGGGCAATCCCTGGGTATATGCTGATGTAGCTGTTCAAAATGGTCGTGTCGTTCGGATTGGCCCCATCGCATCTTCGGATGCCAAACGAACGATCGATGCCACAGGACTTATAGTTTCTCCAGGCTTTATCGACGTGCACGCACACGTAGAAGGCAGTCTGGAAGCGCAACCGGGTGCCCCTAACTTTATCCACGATGGTGTAACAACGGTCATTACGGGCAATTGTGGTGGGTCAAGCGCCAATCTGCGAACCTATTTCGATACGCTTCGGATGCAAGGCATGTCAATAAACGTTGGGTCGTTGATCGGTCATAATTCGGTTCGGATGAAAGTTATGAAAATGGCGTTCCGTGAACCAACTGCCAAAGAACAGGCCACTATGGAGGCTCTAGTTGAGCAGGCCATGAAAGACGGGGCCGTAGGCATTTCGACCGGATTGATTTATACGCCCGGCACCTATGCCCGTACGCCCGAAGTGGTTAACCTGGCCAAAGTTGCTTCGAAGTATGGCGGTGTATATGCATCGCACATTCGCAACGAGGGACAGAACGTAAAACAGGCTGTTGAAGAAGCCATTCAGATTAGTCGGGAAGCGCGTATCCCGGTCGAAATTTCGCACTTCAAAGTAGCTAGTAAGCCCCTATGGGGAAAAAGCACCGAAACCGTTGAACTGGTGGCCGCTGCCCGTCGCGAAGGACTCGACGTAACCGTTGATCAGTATCCTTATACCGCATCTAGTACGTCGTTAGAAAGTATTTTACCAACCTGGGCGTTGGCCGATGGAGATTCGGCGGTGCTGGTTCGATTTCATGATCCGGCTACCCGCTCGAGAATCCGGGCCGAAATGCTGGAAACACTATCGAAGAACCTTCGCAAAAATTACGAATACGCCGTTGTGGCCAGCTATAAACCCGACACGACCTTCAATGGTATGAGCATTAGTGCCATCAACCAGAAGCTGGGCCGTAAAAACAACCCTGAAACAGAGGCCGATCTGATTCTGGAATTAATGGAAAAAGCCGACCTGAAGCGTATTCAGATGATTTACCATACCATGTCGGAAACGGATGTGGAGAATATCCTGCGCTATCCCAATACCATGATCGCATCGGATGCTGGGGTTGCCAAATTTGGTTCGGGTATGCCGCACCCGCGTGCCTATGGAACCAACGCCCGTGTGCTGGGCCGTTACGTGCGTGAGCGACACATTATTCCGCTGGAAGAGGCTATTCGCCGGATGACCTCACTCCCTGCCCAACGTTTTCATTTGGCCGACCGTGGATTATTACGACCCGGCTATGCTGCTGATATTGTGGTTTTCGATGAGAAAACCGTATCCGATCTGGCAACCTACGACAAGCCTCATGCATACACGACCGGAATTGCCTATGTGTTGGTCAATGGATTGCCGGTTGTTGAAAATGGAAAACACAATGGCCAGCGTCCGGGGCAGTTATTGATGGGGCCGGGCTACGAAAAATAAGCGGTTGCGTATGGAACCGACGTGTACGTGTCTGACTCTTTCAGATAATCAGACGCGTACACGTCGGTTCTGCCGTAAGATATAATCGGTTACCATCAGAACACTCACCGCAAAAATGGTTAGAGCGTATTGAATTGGAAGGGCGTTGAGTGTCCCATCAAAGCCTGATAGAAGCTGATCCAGTCCAGAAGAGGTAGGTTGTGATGACCCGGAAGAGAGTAGGAGTAGGCAAGAAACAACAACGCACAGCAGCGATGCCGCAATCATATACCAAACCCGTGTACTGATGATCGGCTCTAACGGTTTGGATTGCCGAACCGTAAGCTGATTCATTACCCGACGGCTGAAATTGGCTGATGGGGTCTCGACAAGGGTATGCGATTGCAGGAGCTGAATCAGGGCTGCTTCTTTGGCCGAGTCCAACTCCGATGCTGCCTGTACCCGTTGCATAATAGCATTGGTAAAGGCAGCTCCCGGCTTCTCTGGCTGTGCTTTTTGAATTAGCTTTCTGAAATTATCTTCGTTTTCGTTCTCCATAGCTTAACGGACTCTTCAGATTCATTCCCAGCTCGTTTTATCCCTAAATTCCCTAAAGAGGACCTGGCACAAACCCAGGCAAAGCTCACTTTATGGGTAAAACGCATTGTAGTACTTTACAATAAAAAACGTAACTGCTCTTCCAATACTTTTCTGGCCCGGAATAATTTCACCTTGATATTGGATTCCGATAGGCCGGTAATCTCTTCGATCTCCCGGATGGACTTTTCATCCAGGTAATACAACGTGATCAATAACCCTTCTGTTGCAGGTAGCCGTTCAATCGCATCCTTGATGTATTTCTGCTGATCCGATACCTGAAGGCTCTCCAATTGATTGGTTTGATACGAATTGCTATAGGTTTCAGTTAGTTCTTCTTGGATCGGAACCGTGGCGACCCGCTGTTGCTCCAATTTAGTAATAGCCACCCGATATACAATCGTGTAAAGCCAGGTAGAGAACTTCGATTTACCTTCAAATCGGTGAAGTTGCTGATACGCTTTTACGAAACCTTCCTGGGCTGCGTCTTCGGCGTCTTCAGCATTTCGCATGATGCGTAGCGCAATCGTGTAGGCCATATGCTTGTATCGATCCACAAGAAACGCAAAAGAAGCCGAGTCGCCCTGTTTGACTTTGTCGATATAGACCTGATCGTCCGGTTGCTTCACGAGCCGCTTGGTTTGTTGGGAAATCTGTTCGCACACGTTGCCCGATTAGACCTGCGTTTTTAAAAGGAGGTTACAGCAAAAGACTATTTTATTTTTAGGGATAATTTTTTTGCGAATAACTGTAACCCCATTTCTATTTCGACGGTCATATGCAGCGAAATCAATTAGTAAGAAACAATAAACGAATAACCTTATGGATGGCGACGACATTAAACATATTCTTATATCTCTTGGCGCATTTGCGGGTATTTTCGGAATCGTATACGTATTCCTGATGACGCGCTCCCGCGAACGAATGGCGATGATTGAGCGGGGCGTCGATGCATCCATATTTTCGGGCAACAACTCAATTTCACCTACGCTGAAATTTGGGATGCTATTCGTCGGAATTGCCATAGGCATGATCGTGGGCAATGTACTTCACGAGTATTATGGAGTTGGCAGCGTCACATCCTTTCTGTCGATGGTATTTTTATTCGGTGGCCTTAGCCTGATTCTCAACTTCGTGATTGAGCAACGGCTGTCGAAGAATAAGTAACTCCTCTCGCTTTCCCTCTCTTGGTTTTTCATTGCTAGTAGCCCTGCTCTCTGCCGACAGCGCCTGATTGCTATTAGCACAACTACTCCGGTTCCATTCCTGTGATTTCGCTAAAAGAGCCTGAATCTCTTATCGGAATCGCTTTGCCTGTCCAAATCGATTAGCCAGTACATCTATGAAAATTCTCAACGCACTAGTGCTATTGATACTCCTATTGTGCTACCACATAGGTATTGCCCAGAAACAATCCGAAGCCTATTCGGTTCGTGGAATCATTGCGGATTCGGTAACTCATAAGGTGATGACATTCATAACCGTCAACTTACTAAAAGCGCCAAATACCGTTCTGAAAGTCGATTACTCTAAAGAGGACGGCTCATTTTCGTTTGTCGGTCTGGAAGCTGGACATTATTCCCTGGCTATGGTAGGCGTAGGGTATACGACGAAACGAATGGCCATTAACCTGACCGATTCGCTTCACAAGACAATAGACCTGGGTATGGTGCCGCTGGGCTCAGCCATGGTTGGCTTACAGGAAGTGGTTGTTACGGGTACAAAACAGATTGTAAAGCAGGAGATCGACCGTATTACCTACGACCTTCAGGCTGATCCCGAAAGTAAAGTGGTTAATGTGCTGGAAATGATGCGAAAAGTGCCACTGCTTTCGCTGGATGCGGATAATAACATCCTGCTGAAAGGCAACAGCGATTTCAAAATCCTGATCAATGGCAAGCCGTCGAGTATGATGGAACGAAGCTACAAGGATATTCTTCGGACTATGCCCGCTTCGTCTATTGAGCGAATTGAGGTGATTACATCGCCCCCCGCCAAATACGATGCAGAAGGGCTGGCGGGAATCATTAACATTATCACGGCGAAAAAGCTGGATAATGGCTACAATGGCTCCGTCAATATCAACGAGCGTTTTCCCAATGGAGGGCCTGGTCTGGGTGGATCGGTGTCGGCTAAGCTGGGTAAATTTGGTATTTCGGCGTTTGGTGGGGCCAATCTGTATACGAATCTTCCTGTTCGTGGTGGTATTCAGCGACTGGCTACCGGGCTGCAACCCACTACGCTGTTGCAGGAAGGCACTACCGAATCGAAGAACCGAACAGCTTATCTGGGCTATGAGATGAGTTATGAGCTGGATTCGCTGGACCTGATCTCGGCCCAGTTTAACCTGAATGGCAATCGCTCGGAAGGGTACACGATACAGACCAGTTCGCTGATGAACTCAGACGTTCGGTTTCAGGGATATAAGTTGGAAAATAACAACACTGGGAACGGCAATGGCGTAGATGCATCCGTGAATTATCAGCGGGGCTTTCGGGCCGATAAAAACCGCTTGCTGACATTTTCGTACCGCTATCTATCGTACGGTAGCCAGCAGAACGCTGATTTACACATCAGCGATCGACTGAACTATATCATGCCTGATTATCGGCAGGTAAACGACCAGCGTTTTGCCGAGCAAACCTTTCAGGTTGATTATGTTCATCCCGTTAAAAAACACCAGATCGAGGCAGGGTTGAAGGGTATCTTACGGGCTAATAAAAGTGATTTTCAATATGCAGTCGTTGATTCCATCACAGGCCAGTATAGCATTCTACCCGGCATCAGTAACCGCTTCAGGAACACCCAAAATGTGTTTGGAGCCTACACCACCTATCAGTATGCACTAAAAAACTGGGGCATAAAAGCAGGTATGCGTATAGAGCAAACCGTTATTGATGCCGATTTTATGTCGGTCGATTCCAGAGTGAAACGAACCTACATAAATCTGATTCCTTCTGTATCGATAAACCGAAAATTCAGGAACAATAGCGGGCTGATTCTGAGTTATACACAGCGGATTCAGCGGCCGGGCATTTATCAATTAAATCCCTTTGTGGATCGCTCCAACCCGAATTTCGAACGAACGGGTAATCCTGATCTCCGACCTGCCCTTGTCAATGATATTCAGTTGACGTTTAGTGGGTCAGGCAAAATTCAACTGAATACAGGACTAGGATTTACGTTTTTTCGGGATTTGATCTTTCCGGTTTCCGTGTATGATTCTACAACCAATATTACGCGTACATCGTACGGTAACACGGGTACAGCAAAGCTTCCAAGCCTATTCGTGAACGTCAACCTACCCATTACCAAGCGGTGGAACATGAGTATAAACAGTCGGGTTGCCTATGGCATAGTACAGGGCGTAGTAAATGGCGTATTGATTAAAAATGAAGGGTTCATGTATCAAGCCTCGCTGTCGACCAGTTATAAGCTACCCAAAGACTGGCGGCTGACGGCTAATTTACAGCCAAATGGACCAGGCATTAATCTGCAAGGAGCTACTAATCGAATAATAAGTTCGTCGTTTAGTATTAATAAAGACCTGGTCAAAGACAAACTTTCTGTTAGCGGTTCCATACACAATCCGTTTCGAAAATACCGTGAAAATCTGAGCACTACCTCCGGCCCCGATTTTCAGCAAACCAGTTTTCGCTGGGACTACTTCCGGTCATTTACCATGAGTCTGAACTACAAATTCGGGAAGCTCAGAGAGTCGATTAAAAAGAACAAACGAGGTATTCGGAACGATGATGTACAGAGCGGAAATTAGGAGAGAGAATTGGTACGGTTGCTTGGCTCAGAAGTTTTTGTTTAGCCAAATAACCAGTTAATTCTGGCTTCGGGTAGGGTTTTGGTCTGCAATATGCCCCAGCCGATAGGCAATTGACATTAGGTTGATGATACCGAAACGAGTTTTGCCTATACTGACAACAGGGTAGGATGTGATGTCGGTTACTAATAACCGACAGGGCGAGGTTACTTGTGCACTCGGTTTTGAGAAACCTCGCTGTGTCAGATGTAAGCATCTGACAACACAACCGAGGGCTTATTTTGAGAAAGGTACTGGAATATGTAATCCCAGCTTAGAACAAGGCCTGTTTCATTTTATCAGCCCTGAATAAGATTGTATAGACTAAAATTCTTTAGGAGTTCTGAGACACTAATGCCCTGCCATACTTGCCGTTTGTTTTACCTCGTACCCCGTTTTCCTTTGCATGCGGCTGAATACCGTAATGAATACTAGCAACAGACCGATTGGAACCAGCGAAAAATAGAAGGCTGTTTGCCCACCATAGGCTTCAAACACGTGACCAGTAATGATAGAGCCTGTGGTTCCACCGAGGGCCGAGAAAATAACAATCAAGCCTGCCATTGGCCCATGTTGACGGAGCGGTAAGCTACTCAGAATAGCGGAGTTAATGGCCGGGTAGATGGGGGCTATAAGCAGACCAATTAGTGGGAAAATAAAAGCAGCTACTGGTGCATCGCCCCAACCCGTGATGGTCCGCCCGTCAACATCGGCGGCCAGCGGTAAAGCAAGCAGGACAAGCCCCGCAGCGCCGACCAGGCAACTGATCAGAAGCCAGTACCAAGAAACCCGACTTAGCATCACTCCGGCCAGAAAGCGCCCGGCTGCCGTTGAAGCGGCCAGAATACTCGCCATTTGGATACTGAGTGAGGTAGGCAGATTCAGAATCTTACTGTTGAAAGTTGGTAACCAGCTCATAATACCCTGCTCCATCAGTACGTAGGTAAAGGCGGTAATGATAAAAACCAGTACGACGGGTTTGAGCGCCAGACGAAGCATATCGCCCAAATCTTCGGCCAGCGTCCGGGCTGCTTCCTGGCGAACCCTGGATTCATCAATAGGGGTACTCAGAAGTAGTAAAAAGGCTAGTAAGGCAATTCCCGCCAGCACGTAATAGGTATTCAGCCAGGCAGTTGACTTTAGGTTCGTGTCGTCTACAAAAAGGGTGAACAGAAAATAGCCTGATAATACACCAATCATGAAAAAGGATTCCAGAAAATTCATGAAACTAGCGTGCTCGTTTGAGTCGTTGGTAACTAGACCAATGGTAGCAAAAATCGATACTTTGATAAGTGCAAAACCCGCTCCGGTTGCCGCAAAAAGGAGTTTTGTTGTCCAGAAAGCCGGAACCTGTGGCATTAGCAGGCAAGCCAGCGTAACCATACCCAGCGCAACCAGCATCGCTCGTTTATAGCCGATCCGTGTGATGTAGGAGGCAACCAGAAACGAGACGAAAGCAATGGTTAAATCCTTAAAAGCTTCGAGCACACTGGCGGCCGATTCCGACACCCCATAGTTGTTCTGTACCTGCAAAATGACTGTACCAACACTGTTGAGAAGAATAGCAAAAACGAAGTAGTTGAGAAGCAGCGAGAGTTTAATACGCCAGTGGCTCATCGAATTACGGTGGTTAACGAGTTCTAAATCATAAACATACAAGTTTATTTGTATTATTTTTACCCGTATAAGTTGCGATTTTTGCATTTTTGTTTCCATAACTGGCTTGCGATCCTGACAAAGCAGCCACCTTGTGGTTACGTTTTCTGAACCTTTCTTCTATTTGCCTTGGCACCAGCGTTGTTTCCCCAATCTCCCGATGTACTATTTGGTAATTTGTTTCGCGATGTCCAGTTAGGCCACGTTTTTGCCGATTCTAAAACGTTTGTAGACTGCGTGCCGAAGTTGTCGCCAACGGATTTGGTGGCTTTATACGAAGCTGAAAAAGGTAAGCCAGGCTTCGACCTGAGTGCATTTGTTCATACTTATTTTATTGTTCCTCAGAAATTAGCCGATGATTACGTCAGCGATACGACCGTTACCACAACTGAGCACATTAATCGCCTGTGGGATCGACTGACCCGCCCCGAAGACACCCACGTTGAAGGGAGTTCGCGGGTGCCGCTGCCACATCCTTATGTAGTGCCGGGTGGCCGTTTTCGGGAAATTTTCTATTGGGATAGCTACTTTACTATGCTGGGTCTGAAAGAGTCGGGCGAAGCACAGATTAAGTTGATTCGGGCTATGCTCGACAATTTTGCGTACCTGATCGATACATTCGGATTCATCCCGAATGGAAACCGGACTTATTTTTTGAGTCGATCACAGCCACCTTATTTTGCTTTGATGATTAATCTGTTGGCGAAAATTGATGGCGACGACACGCTGAAGACGTATTCAAAACAGCTTCGTCGTGAATACGAATTCTGGATGGATGGCCAGCGGGACTTGACCGACGCCCAGCCTGTTTGTAAGCGGGTTGTGCGCTTAGCCAACAATCGACTACTGAATCGGTACTGGGATGATACCCCAACACCACGGCCAGAAGCCTATCGGCAGGAAATCGAGCTAACGGACGAAGCGACTCCTTTGGGCGTTCAGCCTGAAGCACTATACAATCACATCCGGGCGGCCTGTGAATCGGGCTGGGATTTTAGCAGTCGCTGGTTTACGGACGAGCGAACGATGGCGCTGATCGATACCGCCAGTATTATTTCTGTCGATCTGAATTGCCTGCTTTGGCAACTTGAAGTAACCCTGCATAATGCCGCTCTTCGGACGGGCGATTGGAAAATGGCCTATGATGACTATGACCCGTTGATCAAAGCGCGCGAGAAAGCCATTCAGCAAACATTCTGGAATGAAGAAACCGGCTTTTTTCACGATTTCGACTTCGTAAAAGGCTGCCAAACTGAAGCGCTGACACTGGCTGGCGCCTTCCCATTATTTTTCAAACTGGCCACCCCAGAGCAGGCTAGCCGGGTCCATGATCGCCTTAAAGCCGATTTCCTACAGGCTGGTGGTTGGGTTACTACACTAAGTCAGACGGGGCAGCAGTGGGATTGGCCAAATGGCTGGGCACCATTGCAATGGATTGTTTATCAGGGACTAATTAACTATGGGTTTACCGAAACCGCTAATGAAGGCCGCGATCGGTGGTTGGCCTTGAACGACAAAGTATTCCGGGCTACCGGTAAAATGATGGAAAAATATAACGTGGTCGATGCCGCTTTAACCACAGGGGGCGGTGAATACCCCAATCAGGATGGCTTTGGTTGGACGAATGGGGTGTATCTGGCGATGGATAAAGAGCGAAAGAGTGAAAGAGTGAAAGAGTGAAGAGGACGCGTCAGCTTTTTTCACTCTTTCACTCTTTCGCCAATCACTCAATCATAAGCTCCTTCACCAATTTGGCACTGTATTTGTTTGGTGGTCTGACAAGATACTAACTAGCATTTATCAGTAACAAATTGGCTATGAAAAAGCTCTTCTTAACCGTAATAGCGGCTGGAATGACTACCGCTTCCTTTTGCCAGAAGACGTTTATTTTATCGCATCAGGATAAAAAAGGTTTTTTTGCTGCATCTGCGGGTGCTAGTGTACCGGTTGGGCGGTTTGCCAGTTGCTCGCCAACCGATGGTCAGGCTTGCATGGCCGGTGAAGGTTTTGCCTTTAACGTGTCGGCCGGGTATCGGATTGCTGGCCCAGTTGGACTAATGGTTCGGGGAGAGCAGCATCGTAATTCGGTCAATACAGGCGCTATGCTCGGCGCAATTTCGCAGAGCAATTCAAGCAATTGGACAGCAAAAGCCGATAACTGGTCAGTCATGACGGTTATGGCTGGCCCTTATGTATCATTACCAATGGGCGGACGTTTTTCGATCGATGCCCGTTTGTTGGCAGGTCGGGCGCTGGCGGTATTACCCAATACATCGGTTGCTGGGCTGGTTGGGCGTTCGGAAATGTCGGTAAAGACCACGGGTTCGCAAAGTACAGCGATGGCTTATGGAGGAGGAGTGTCGTTACGGTATCGACTGGGGTTAAATACGGCTGTGTTGCTTAACGCCGATTATAGCCAGTCTGCGTTCACCTTCGATAACGTGACATCAACTACTACCAGTGGTACGAGCCGTCCCGAAAGTGCTACGTTTAGCAGTGATCGGACGGTGAATGTAGTCAGTGCTTCGGCAGGTATCGCTATTTTGTTTGGAACGAAGTACCGTCCGTTCTAGCAACCGTTAAGTAACCCCTACCAACAGTTCATCCTTATTCAGTTGTAACCCTCGCATAGGTGGTATAGCTTAGCGGTCAATTATCACTAAATCAGGCTATGACACCCCTTCGCCGACATGCCGTTCTCCGGCGCGTCAAAGATATTACGCTTAGTACGACACTCTCGCTGGCACTTCTTAACGGGGCTGCTGTGCTCCAAAGCTGCGGAAATAGTCGTTCTGAAGAGCAAACGGAAACTCGTTTTCAGCAAGGTGTACGGACATACATTACCGAAACCTCTCCCGGAAATTTCAAAATTACCGACGAAGTGCAGGCCAATCCTGGTCAGGCTGGGGCCATTGTGAGTTATTTCGACGGTCATCGGGATACGTTAAGTGTTGATGCTGCCAAACGACTTGTTGAGAATGACGAGTCAACCCGTACCTATCTGAACAATCCAAGTGCCTATCATACGCGCCACCATAATGGTTTAGCGAACGCTTTACTGTGGGGAAGCCTGGGCTACATGCTGGGTCGCTCAACTGCGCCACGATACGACGAATACGAACGTCGGTACAGTTCGGGCGTATATGCAAATTCGAGTCTGTATAATCGCTCAAGGTATGTGGGCGAAAGTGTTCGCAGTTCGCGGGTTACACGCACCACCCGGCCTTCCGGCGGTCGTAGTGGTTTTTTCAGCCGAATGGGGCGTGGTTTCTCAGGATAAGTGAGTGCGGTGTGCCCGCGCTGAATCGTAGAGTAAGTATATTCTACATTAACTTACTGTAATTACTACAGTCCAGAATCCCACTTTCACTATACTACTCCGCTAATTACCTTATCTTTACAACATGAAGCGGACAAAAAACTGGGAGCGGCTGAGGCAGGAAACATTCGACGTTTGTATTATCGGGGCGGGCGCTAGTGGGGCAGGTGCTGCCTTCGACGCTGCCTTAAGAGGGTACCGCGTTGCGCTGGTCGACCGGGGGGATTTTGCCAGTGAAACCTCCTCGCGATCCACTAAACTGATTCACGGAGGTGTCCGTTATCTGGAGCAAGCCATCAAAAAACTTGATTTGGCTCAGTTGAAGCAGGTACGTCATGGGTTGGCCGAGCGTCGGACAGTGATTCGTAATGCGCCCCATCTGGCTCATCCGCTGGCTATTCTTACCCCTGTTTTTAGTTGGTTTGAAGGGATGTACATGACCATTGGATTAACGCTTTATGACCTTATTTCGGGCCACGATGCATTTCCGAAAGGCAAGTGGCTGAGTCGGGTACAGGCGCTGGAAAAAAGCCCAAAGCTTACCCAGAAGATGCATAGTGCCGTGCTTTATTATGACGGCCAGTTCAACGATTCCCGTTATGCGCTGGCGTTGGCTCACTCGGCCGACGAAGCAGGCGCTGTGGTTGTGAACTATGCCACTGTCACGGATTTCGGTCGGCAGGATGGACGTATCACAACGGCCTTGGTAAAAGATCAGATTACTGGCGAAACCGTCGAAGTAAACGCGTCGGTGTTCCTGAATTGTACGGGGCCATATTCAGATGCGATTCGGTTATTGGCCAATCCAGAACTTGAACAACGTATCCGGCCCAGTAAAGGTGTTCACATCGTACTTCCGCGTGAAACGCTGGACAGCGATTTTGCCGTATTAATTCCTAAAACGGCCGATGGGCGAGTGATTTTTGCGATTCCGTTTGGCAATAAAGTGTTTGTCGGGACAACCGACAACGATTACGATAGCTTATCACGGGAACCACTTCTGGAACCTGATGAAGTGGATTACCTGCTGGAAACGGTTCGACCTTATCTGGCCAAAATGCCCGAGCGCTCACAGATACAGGCTGGCTTTGGCGGCATTCGTCCACTGATCGTTAGTAGTCGGGCCGATACCAAAACCTTGCTGCGCGACCATGAAGTGGAATATGATGCTACATCGGGTTTGCTTAGCCTGCTGGGCGGTAAATGGACTACCTACCGCCTGATGGCGCAGGATGCTATTGACCGGGTGGGAGCCTTGTTGAACAAGTCTACACCGAGTCGTACCGAAACGGCTTATCTGGTTGGTGGCGAGTCCTATCGTTTCGACGACTGGCAGCAGTTACAGGCTACGTTTAACCTTCCGGCTGATGTATGTCAGCATCTGATGCGAACGTACGGAAGCCGGATAAGTCAACTTAGTGCACTCATCAAGCATCAACCTGCGCTGGGGCAAAAATTAGTGGAAAACCAGCCCTATCTTCAAGCCGAAGTCGTTTATCAGGTACGCGAAGAAATGGCTATGACTCTTCGCGATGTACTGGCCCGCCGATGGCGTGTTGAGCTTTCTGACTGGCAGTTAACCATCCAACTCGCCCCAATCGTGGCGCATATAATGGCCGACGAATTAGGATGGAGTACATCGTATTGTACCGAACAAATTCAGGCTTACCAACAGCTTTTGAAAACCTTTATTCAGGAAGCCGGATTGTCGACTGAGCCATCGGAAATGGTATCGGCTTAGTTAGTTTTTATTTCGATGTGCGTGGCTTACTTCGCGTGCCATACCCATAATCCGTTTCCAGCATCGGCTAATCGTTTGTTTATCGTGCCCTTTTTGTTCTTTAGCCATAGCTACTGGCGCAGACGATTCGGGTTTTGAAGCGGATGTGCGGGTTGATGAAGAGGTATTGTCGGCTGGTTTATCCAACAGCACTGATGTCATGCGTTGCGGCATCGCCACGACAACTGATGATACAAATGGGCTGGCTAGCAGGCAGGCAACCGCCAGGCAGCGGGCTGCGTAATGCATCGAAGATTTCATGAGGTACTGGTTAAAGGGGTTAAAACGAGTAGAGTTACCTCATAGAATCGAATGACATGGGTTGGGAAAAGGGTCTGTTACTCCCTTATCAACTATAATGCCAAAAAAATATTGTGCTATAAAGCAAGCTGAAAACGGACTTGACAGGCATTGAAATCCAAGATACGCATCACCAATAACGGTTTGGTAATCATTGCCTGTCGGAAACTGTTATCTTTGTAGTAGATAATCAGTATTCCCATCAAACAAGTCTTGCATGGGAATCGAAATATGGCGAAAGGCATATTTTACACCATTTTAAAACAAGCCGGTACAGACCGGAGTGAGATTTAGGAGCATGTTTGAGAATCTTCAGGATAAGCTTAATAAAGCGATTAAGACCCTTAAGGGCCAGGGCCGCATTACCGAAATCAATGTTGCGGCTACCATAAAAGAAGTTCGTCGGGCACTTACGGATGCCGATGTAAACTACAAAGTGGCTAAAGACATTACCGATCGGATTCGCGACAAGGCACTTGATCGGAAAGTGTTGATTTCGGTTGAGCCAGGCCAACTCTTCGTCAAAATTGTTCAGGAAGAACTGACCGAGTTGATGGGGGGCGAAGCACAGGGCATCAACATCAAGGGTGATCCGGCAGTGATCCTGATAGCTGGTTTACAAGGTTCAGGTAAGACAACTTTTTCGGGTAAGTTGGCTTCATACCTGAAAAAACAGGGCCGTAATGTACTGCTAGTGGCGGCTGATATTTACCGCCCGGCGGCTATCGACCAGTTAAAAGTACTGGGCGAACAGGTTGGCGTAGATGTATACGCGGAGCCGGAGAACAAGAATGCAGTGGCAATTGCTAAAAATGCCATCGATCTGGCTCGTAAATCGGGTAAGCGCATTGTAATTGTCGATACGGCGGGTCGTCTGGCCGTTGACGAGGCTATGATGCAGGAGATCGAAGCCGTAAAGAAAGCCATTTCGCCAACCGAAACGTTGTTTGTCGTCGACTCCATGACGGGGCAGGATGCCGTTAATACGGCCAAGACCTTCAATGAGCGGCTCGATTTTGATGGCGTTGTGTTGACTAAGCTTGATGGCGATGCCCGTGGGGGAGCGGCTCTTTCGATCAAAACGGTTGTTAACAAGCCGATCAAGTTTATCAGTACGGGCGAAAAAATGGAAGCCCTCGATGTATTCTACCCCGATCGGATGGCCAGCCGGATTCTGGGTATGGGCGACGTTATTTCGCTGGTAGAACGTGCCCAGCAAGCGTTTGATGAAGAAGAGGCCCGCCGTATCAATGCCAAGATGCGGAAGAATCAGTTCGACTTCGACGATTTCCTGTCGCAGTTGCAGCAGATCAAAAAGATGGGTAACGTGAAAGACCTGCTTGGTATGATTCCGGGTATGGGCAAGATGATTAAAGACCTCGATATTGATAACGATTCATTCAAACCGATTGAGGCTATCATCAGCTCCATGACGCCTATTGAGCGGCAGCGTCCTGATATGATCGACGGTAGCCGGAAAAAACGCATCGCGGCTGGTAGTGGAACCAGTATTCAGCAAGTGAATAATCTGCTGAAGCAGTTTGACGAGATGCGGAAGATGATGAAGAAAATGAATACCATGCAGGCATCGGGTAAACTGAATAAGATGATGCGATAACCGCATTGGTGAGATAAAGTCGGTGGTTAATAATTCGGCAGGAGTTATTGACCACCGACTTCTGTTTTATAAAGCCAGATAATACTTGCGCCGGGCGGGGTCGAAGCGTTCTATGGCATAGCGGAGGGCAGTACGCGGCATTTCGCGCACATGATCATGTAAAAACTCTTCCAGCGCGTCGGTATTTCGCTTGCCTACTTCCCGCAGCATCCAGCCAACGGCTTTGTGAATCAGATCGTGTTTGTGCGTTAATAGGATTTCGGCAATGGCGAAGGTATCACTGAACTGCCATTTTCGAATCAGAGCCAGGGTCGATACGATAGCGATACGCTGGCTCCAGAGATGATCTTCATGAGCCAGATCATACAGAATTGACCGATCATTGTGTAAAAGTGGCTGGCCAACAATATGCGGGCAAGTAACGTCGACCAGATCCCAGTTGTTGATGTATTTCCGATTGGCCAGGTAGCGTTCCATAATCTCCGTCCGTTGAACAGGCCCCACTTTTTTGACTTGTTCTACCCAGATCAATAAGCCCACCATGCGACATTCGTGGTACGGGTCGTGGATTAAGCGTTCCGTTTCTGGTAGGGTAAGCCCTTTAAATTGTTTCGCGATTTCATGCTGTTGAGGCATTGATAAACCCAGGAACTGATCGCCTTCGCCGTATTGGCCTGGAGCCGTTTTAAAGAATCGGGCTACCAGAAGAGCCCGTTCGGGCTGGGCCAGTGCCAGTATTTCATTTTTCACGGTGGTGTAGGTAATTTCCATAGACGATAAAAAAAGCAGAGGCCCATGTGAGCCTCTGCTGCAAAAAGAACGTGTTTGTTCTGGTTAGTCGTTTAGTTTTGAGCGAACGAAATCCTGCTCAGCCAGTAAAGGGATCGAATAGAGAACCGTTTTATTCCGCTCGAACGCAGGTCGATCCAGGTCGGAGGCTAAGTATTGCCCTTTTACAAAAGCTTCTACCATTCGTTTGATCAAATCGGTATCGTCGGGCCGTTCTTCATCCAGTTCCAGAATGTCAACGTCAGAATCGTCTTTGAAGGGATCGACAAACACAGGCGGGTCTGGACGAACAATGGTTGAGCCTCCGTTATAACCGACCGTTGGGGTATGTATATCGTCAGACTTCGAATTTCCGGTTGGGGTAGGGTCAATATCGTCGTCATCGTTGTCTGCCAATACCAACTCCTCTTTTTCGGCAGCTTCTTGATTTACACCTTCTGGTTGGTCGCCAGCAATGTCTTCAGGAGGATTGATGCTATTGCTGGAGACATCCGTATCGAGTTTTTTATTCTGTTCAGCGGCATCGGCGGAGACTACACCTGCCGGATTGCCAAGCTTGTCCAGTAAGTCACCCGTTCCGTCGAAGCCAGCAGCAATGATCGTTACCCGCAGCTTTTCTCCAAGATTTTCGTCGGTAATAGCCCCAAACTTAAACATCTTGGCCTCGCTCTGGATTTTCCGGGCAACGTGTTCGGAAATAGCCATTTGCTCTTTCAGCTTCATGGCATGGTCTTTACTCGACGAAATGGTCAACAGAATCCGTTTGGCCCCACGAATATCGTGGTCATTCAGGAGCGGAGAGTTCAAGGCTGCTTCAATAGCACGGATAGCCCGGTCTTCGCCAGCAGCTTCGGCTGAACCCATTACCGACTGACCGGCTCCCTCTAATACTTTCTTTACGTCGGCAAAGTCAGCATTAATATCGCCCTGAGTCGTGATAATTTCGGCGATGCTTTTTACGGCATTCGCGAGTACATCGTCGGCATGTGCATAGGCTTCGGTCCAGGTAAGTTCGCTATACAGTTCTGCCAGTTTATCGTTCAGAACAACAAGCACAGTATCACAACTATCTTTCAGTCGTTCAATACCAACGCGAGCCTGCTCTTTTTTGTCGGTACCTTCATACCAGTAAGGAGCTGTTACGACAGCTACGGTTAGCAAGCCCATTTTTCGGGCTACTTCCGCAACAACTGGCGCTGCACCTGTACCTGTACCACCACCCATACCAGCGGTAATGAATACCATTTTGGTCGGTGGTGCCAGCAAATTCTCAATTTCTTCGATACTGGCGCGGGCGGCATCTTCACCCGCTTTCGATTCCGTACCCGCACCCAGTCCATCGCCCAATTGCAGCTTCGTTTTCACTGGATTACTCATGAGTGCCTGACGGTCTGTATTGCAAACAGCAAAACTGACATCCTGCATTTTCATTTTATCCATGTGCTTGACGGCATTTCCGCCCATGCCGCCCACCCCGACAACCTTGATAATAACCGGGTTGTCGTCTGGCATTTCGAATCTATAGCCTTGAGTATTCATCGTGTGGGTTGGAGTATCTATTCATTACTTTTACACTTCATATCGCCGATTCCGTTACTAGCAACCAATGGATGCCGATTTAATAGGGATCGGTTTCGTTGCCTCTGATTGGCCTGGTTAGTTTTCGTATCCAGCCAATCAGGCCCCCTTCTTCTTTAGATGGTTCAGGGTCAGGTGTTTTTTCAGGTACTTTCTGGCTTACTCGCCCACCATGCGATGTGCCGTAGCCGCCTGTGGTTGTGTGGCCATTACTGCTTCCATGTCCACCAGTCGTTCCGTTATGGGCGTGGATCGGTTGATTCTCTTCTTCTTTGATAGCCCGATTGGGGTCAGTAATGAAGGAGATGCGGTTATCGATGGTTTTATAACCAGCCCACACCAGCCCTACAGCAGTGGCATGTGCCGGATCGCCTACCAGATCGGCCCTTCCGTTTGGTTCAAGATGTTCGGGATACCCTACGCGTACTTCTTCAATGCCCGTTACCCGCCCAAAAATTTGCTCTACTCCCGGAATCAATGCAGACCCACCAGTTAATACGATACCTCCCAGGAGTTTGCCTTCATAGCCTGAACGAATAATTTCGGCCTGTACCAGGGCGGCTATTTCGCGTAGCCGATCTTCAATGATAACGGCAACATTTTTCAGTAGTACATCCTTCGGTTTGCGATTACTTAAGCCAGGTACGGCTACAACCTCATTCAGATTGTACTCGCCTGGATTTGCATTCCCAAATTTCTTTTTCAATAATTCGGCCTGATTAGGCAAAATTTTGCAACCTGCCTGAATATCCGATGTCAGACTGTTGCCAGCCCACGGGAAGACGGCCACATGACGTAGCACGTTCCGGTAGTAGATTGCCATTTCGGTGGTTCCACCGCCAATATCCACCAGGGCTACACCGGCATATTTCTCTTCGTCGGTAAGTACAGCCAAGCCCGATGCCAGTGCCGAAAGCATCATGGTATCCTGCGCCAGGTTATTGCGGGTAATGCATTTGCGAATGTTGCGGGCTGCATTGGCCTGAGCAGTAATAAGTTGAAAATCAGCGCCAAGTTTTACACCATTCCGACCAACAGGCTGGTTGATATTCGTTTCGGTATCGACCACAAAATCCATCGGCAGCACATGGATAATTTCCTTGTCGGCCGGAATGGACGTGCGGTACATGTCGTTCAGCAAGTGATCGATGTCTTCAACCTGTACTTCATCGCCTGAAGACGATCGGGTAATACTTCCGCTTGATTTTACCGAAGTAACATGGGACCCACTAAAGCTAACGTTGACTAAATGAATGTCGAGATTCGATTGATTAGAAGCCTCATGAATGGCTCTCCGAATAGCATTGACCGTATTATTGACATTAACAACCGACCCCTTGGCTACACCATCAGTCAGATTTGTTTCGCCTACGCCCAGCACTTCGAGCGTTTCCTGTTCTTTATTATTCCGTATCAACCGCCCAGCCACGGCGCATACTTTGGTGCTGCCGATGTCCAGACCCACTACAATTTTCTCGTCCATGCCCGTCTTAGTCATTCGCAAACAATTTGATTTCGGTACTCAACGTTTATCCGGCTGTAGCGATCCCAACCTTTAGCGGGTAAAACGTCGGTATATACTATTTTTAATTTTCTAAATTTAGCATCTAATTCGGTAGGCGGCCCAAATTCTATTTTGTGGTTACCCATTTGGGGCCACATCGTGATGTTGCCTTGGGTATCAACGGATAGTTCTGCTATCTGTGCCTGCCAAAATGGATCATCGTGGATTCGCTTTAACAGCTCCAGTAATGGTCTATTTCGTTCACTCGCCAACGAACGGTTCTGGGCAAAGTAATTGCCGGTAAGAACCGGAACTCGGGCTGAGTAGTTCATAGAGATTGGGAAAAAATACCCTTCCTCACTAATGTACTGCCCAGAAACAGGTCGGACACCATCGCCATTTACTACTAATCGAGCTAAAGGCCTGGGTTGTTCGATTACGACCAGTAAATCGCCGTCCAAATCACGTGAAATCTGACAGTTCTTCACCAATCCATGTTGTTTTAGCCGCTTTTCCAATTGCTGCAAATCTACATCGGCATAATTCTTGCCCGTAATTGGATCAGCACCCCCGTTTGTCAGGTAGCCCATCACATCACGTCGGGTCAGAAAACGGTGGTCGTCGATCGGATCAATTTGAACGATAACGTTCCGAACATGTTTCTGCCCATGCTGAATTTCGGTGAATGCAATGAGTCCAAACAGACTCAGCAGTCCTCCAAAGGCCAACAGCCACTTTTTGGATGATTTAAAGGTAGAAAACATCTGTAAATAAGCTCAATTGTTTCTCCAATATTTTTATCTATTGGTTGCTTAGAGTCGATTTTAGTACAGGAAGCAGTTGATCAATGTCACCAGCCCCTACGGTTACAAGTAAGGAAGGTTTCATTTTTCGCACAACGTCAATCAATTCGTCTTTGGTGCATTTTTGTTTGCTTTTCGAGTGTACGTTCTGGAAAATCAAATCAGACGTTACACCTTCTATGGGTAATTCTCGGGCCGGGTAGATGTCAAGCAGAATAACGTTATCAGCTAGTGACAGACTTTCGGCGAAGCCATCGGCAAAGTCGCGGGTGCGGCTAAACAGGTGTGGCTGAAACGCGACCGTCACTTCGCGATCAGGATACAGGGCTTTTACCGACGACAGAAATGCGTTTACTTCGGCGGGGTGATGGGCGTAATCGTCAATCAGAATGGCTTTATCTGTTTTGAGAATGTACTCAAATCGCCTACGGACGCCCTTGTACGTAGCCAGGGCCGAACGGATGGCATCTGGAGATACCCCAACTTCCAGGGCTACCGCGCCAGCCGCCACTGCATTCTCCACATTGTGAAACCCAGGAACTAGTAGCTGAATATCAGAAATAACTCCATTAGGATATACAATGTCGAAGATAAACGAGCCTTGCTCGATCCGCAGATTCTGGCTGTGATAATCTCCCGTTTGTAAAGAGTACTCCCGAATGGCCGCTTTTGTTTTGTCGGCTAACGACAACCCGGTTTTCATAAATAGGACACCGTCGGCTTCAATCTGGCTGACATACATACCAAATGAGGCAAGCACTGCTTCGTGCGCCCCATAAATATCCAGATGGTCGGCATCTGTGGAGGTGACGATGGCATACTTTGGAAATAAGGTCAAAAATGATCGGTCGAATTCGTCGGCTTCAACTACACAAATGACCGAACGCAGGTCGTCAGCGGGTTCGTTGAGCAGGAAGTTGGTGCCGTAGTTAGCGGTAATGCCGCCCAGAAAAGCCGCACAGTTTACGCCCGCATCACGTAGGATATGCGTAACCATCGACGAGGTAGTCGTTTTGCCATGCGTACCCGCTACACCGATCGTGGTCATTTGGCCCGCCAGCAGACCAAGCACCTGCGAGCGTTTCTGTAAGATGAACCGCTGTTCAGTCAGATAGATGTACTCCAGATGAGTACTGGGAATAGCTGGTGTATAAATGACGAGTGTCTGGGTTGGATGTTCCAGAAACGCAGCGGGTATTTGCGCTACATCTTCCGTAAAATGAATTGCAATACCCTCTGCCTGTAGGGCATCGGTCAGTGCCGTTGGTGTTCGGTCATACCCGGCTACTGTATATCCGTTAATACGAAACCAACGCGCTAACGCGCTCATGCCAATCCCACCAATACCGAGGAAATAAATATATTTGAATTGATCTAAAGTCATCTTTGTCATGGCCAGACGATAGCCTGGTCTAGTAAACTAAATTTAACGAGTCCGGCTGGAAGTTGATCCTGCCAACTTAATTACTTCATTCGCAATGTCGCGGGCGGCATTGGGTTTCGCTAATGTTTTAATTTGGGTTTTTAACTGAGTTTGTTGCATCGGATCATTCAGTAAGTTCAGCGCGGCAGTTACCAACTGTTCACGAGCAGCTTTATCAGTTACCAGCAAAGCAGCTTTATGGTCTACCAAGCTCATCGCGTTTTTGGTTTGGTGATCTTCCGAGGCAGCCGGAAATGGTACCAGAATGGCGGGACGGCCAACCAGACATAATTCCGATACGGATAGAGCCCCTGCACGTGAGACCACAACATCGGCAACGGCGTAAGCTTTATCCATTTCATAAATGAAGTCGTAGGGTTTTATCAGCGACGAACCTGTTGCGATAACAGCAGTTTTCGCTCGCTCGATGAATCCAGGGCCTGTTTGCCAAATCACTTGCACACCCGCTTCAACAAAACGCTGTAAGCCCCCTTCTATACTCTCATTGATGGTTCTTGCTCCCTGACTACCCCCAATAATCAGCAAGGTTGGCCGACTGGCGTCCAGATTGAACAGCGTTCGTCCGGCTTCTCGCTGCTGATCAGCAAATTGAATATCGCTTCGTACCGGATTCCCCGTTATGTTCAGTTTTTCGGCTGGAAAGAAGGCTTCCATACCCGGGTAGGCAACGCAGATGCGTTTGGCCCAGCGAGCCAGTACTTTATTGGTCAGGCCAGCATACGAGTTTTGTTCCTGGATAAGCGTAGGGACGCCTTTAAGGGAAGCCGCTAAAAGCAGTGGACCACTTGCATAGCCACCTACGCCGACAGCGGCATCGGGCTGGAAATCACGAACGATCTGGCGGGCCTTCAATAAACTTCTACCCAGTTTGATAGGAAACCCAAGGTTTTCCAAAGTAAGCTCGCGCTTAATGCCAACAACAGGTAACCCGACTATTGTATAGCCAGCACGGGGAACTTTCTCCATTTCCATTTTGCCTTCGGCTCCCACAAACAGAATTTCTGTAGAGGGGTCAATTGCTTTTAGTTCGTTGGCAATGGCAATGGCTGGGTAAATGTGGCCGCCGGTTCCACCTCCGCTGATAATTACTTTCATTCGATTGATTGTAAACCGTACTGTTTAAATTCGACTCTCATCGGCTTCCTCACGGCTAACGCTAAGAACAATGCCAATGGCTAAGCCTGTGAAAATCAAGGAAGTTCCGCCCATACTTAATAAAGGTAACGGCTGGCCTGTTACGGGTGCCATACCAATAGCTACACAAATACTGGCAAAGGCCTGAAAAACAATGCTGAATGTTAAACCTGCCGAGAGCAATCCACCAAACGGTCGGGTCGCCTTTTGAAGTGTTTTCATGCCGCGCCATAAAAACCATAGATAAGCCAGTACGACTGGAATGCCGCCTAACAGTAGTCCATATTCTTCAACGATTATGGCGTAAATGAAATCGGAGAAGGGGTTGGGCAGGGTGTTTCGCTGGTGGCTGTTACCGGGGCCCTGACCCGTTAATCCCCCATTGGCCAGCGCTATATACGACTGTTCTACCTGATAAAGAATGGTGTCGGAGTCCGAAAAGCTTTTGACTCGATTAACGGCTGTGCCTAACCGTTGCCCAGCTGCCAGGGCAATTCCACCAAATAAAACGCACACGGCTATCATGTAGCCAAGATACCGAACGGGTACTCGCCCAATATACATCAGCAGAAAGCAGGTGGCACCCAGCAAAAGGGCTGTCGATGTGTTTGTGAGGATAATGAGCGAGCAGATAAGACCAATCCAGAGAATCAGATTGAACAGAACCGTTGGGTCGTTCATGAACCGCTGCCTCTTGGCCAGCATGGCCGCCAGATTAGAAATAAGAGCCAGTTTGGCTAAATCGGACGGCTGAAACGTCTGGTTAATGATCGGAATCGTTACCCAGCGCGATGCATCATTCAACGTAGAGCCTTTAAAATAGGCCCATATTAGCAGAGGGACAGATAGCCAGAGACCATATTTCGACAGCCGGGCATAATAGACGTAGTTGATTTTATGGGCAAAATAGGTGCAGGCCAGCCCGATCAACAGCAAAGAGCCATGCTTAAGCAGGAAGATTTCGGTATTGCCATCAAGTTCCCGAAACGCTTTAGTGCCTGTTGCGCTATAAACAACCAGAACACTCATAATCGACAAATACAGGACGATCCACCAGATTTGGCGGTCACCTTTCAGATGCGTTCGAATCCATTCCCGTAGAGCCATGTTTTTGTAAGGTATGGTGTATGATGGGTGAAGTAGGTTGCCAGTATATGTTTCCTATAGTAGCTTTTGAACGGCGGCTTTAAACTGATTACCGCGATCTTCGTAATTTTTAAACAGATCAAAACTTGCACAAGCGGGGGACAAAAGTACGATTTCGCCCGGCTGCGCTAATTCCAGTCCCTTCGCAACGGCATCCGCAACTGATTGGGTCTCATAGATAGTCGGAATCTTCGAGCCGAAATAATCGACGAGTTTATGGTTGTCAATGCCCAGGCAAATGAGCGCCTTTACATGCTGTTTCACCAATTCGTCCAACTGGCTATAGTCATTTCCTTTGTCCAGACCGCCCGCTATCCAGACCGTTGGCGCATCCATGCTCGACAAGGCATAGAAAACCGAATCGACGTTCGTGGCTTTTGAGTCGTTGATAAACTGGATGCCATGAATCGTTCCCGCCGGTTCAAGTCGATGGGCGGCATTCTGGAACGTTTTTAGTCCTTGTGCCAGTGCTTCATTCGATACGCCAACCGACTGCGCGGCTAACATGGCCGATAGCATGTTTATGGCGTTATGCGGGCCTCGTAAAGGGGTATCGGCCTGAGCGATGGCAAACGAACGATTCTTGTTCGCGGTAATGAGCTGTCCATTTTCCAGGTAGCCGCCGGGCGAAACAGCCGTTAGCAACGAAACGGGCAGCCGATTCACCTCTGGGTGCCGTTTCTCGAACTCGGCCAGAATCGGTTGACTCTCGGCAAAAAAGATAAAGTCATCGTCTGGTCGCGCATTTTGGAGTATTCGAAATTTGGAATCGACGTAATTCTGGAAGTTATAGCCGTACCGATCCAGATGGTCAGGAGTGATATTGAGCAGCACCATAACATCGAGATGGGTGTTGTACATGTCATCCAGTTGGAAACTGCTTAGTTCAAGTACAAAATAGTCGAAGCGGTCCGTAATGACCTGTTCGGCAAAGCTATCGCCTATATTACCAGCCAGCCCCACATTAAAGCCAGCGGTTTTAAGCAGGTGATAGGTCAGTAACGTAGTAGTTGTTTTACCATTGCTACCCGTAATACCGATCAGTTTAGCGCGTGTATAACGGGCTGCAAATTCAATCTCTGAAATTACGGGCGTTCCCTGCGCTCTAAGTTTTTGCACCAGAGGAGCCGTTTCGGGAATACCTGGACTTTTAATGACCTCCGTAGCATCCAGAATAAGCTCTTCTGTATGTTTTCCTTCTTCAAATGGAATCTGCGCCGTTTGCAGAGTTGTTCGGTAACTCTCTTTGAGGGTACCTTTATCCGACAAAAACACACCAAAGCCTTTCGCTTGTGCCAATAAAGCGGCTCCTACACCGCTTTCGCCCCCGCCTAGAATAACTATTTTTTGCACTGACATGACAAGTACTTACACTTAGCAAAGTAACACATAAATGAAAAAGCCCCGGCTATGCGCCAGGGCTTTTCAAGTAAATTTCTCTACAAAACTTATTATTTAGATTGCATCGAATTGGATAGCCGTGCACGATTAGCCAACTTGACAATCAGGAAAACTACCCAGGCGATAATCAAAAACTGGATGATCGTATTCAGGAAGTTACCATATCGAATGGCCACTTCAGGTGTAGTGCCAACGGCTTCTTTAAGAACGTATTTCATTTGGCTGAAATCAACTCCGCCTAAAACAATCCCCAGAATTGGGTTTATAATGTCTTCAACTAGTGAGGTAGTAATTTTACCAAATGCAGCACCGATGATAACACCAACGGCCAGATCGATGACGTTGCCCTGAGCAATAAAGGTTCTAAATTCACTTAGCATAATGGTTAAGTTTTGGGTTGGAATATACTAATTGTAATTGTGAAGAGTAAAGTAGATAAAAGTTCCTGTAAATCAAAATCTGCCCGGCAAAGGATCACTGGCTTTTGCGGAGTCTTTTTTCTTTTTGAAGGAACTGATGTTATATACCAGTCCGATGGCTAATGTTTGCTGGATTTGTAAACTAGAACTAAAGTCTTTGTTATAAAGCGCAATCAGACCAAACGTAGTACTGATGTATCTGCTGGCTTTGGCGGTTATGATCAGATCGAGCCGATGGTTGATATTATCCAGATGGGAATATTCCGTAAATAGCTGATACCGTGTATTTATGGAAATGTTTTCGGTCAGATTACGATTAAGGGCTGCCTGTAGCTGAAACGCCAGCCATTCGGTTCGGCTGCTTTTTCCCGGATCGACACCGTATGCTTTCTGTGTGGGGTCGGGCACAAATGTACCGTCTGCCTGTTCGCGTACCCGCACACTCTGATCGCCCAGGAATGTGAACCGTGGAGCTATAGGACTCATTCGCAGGGCAAACCAGTCATTCGGTTTATACGCTATGCCAAGGGCTAGTGTGAGTTGTGCCGGCGCAAAAAAATTGGATACTTTCAGCTGTGTCTGATCGGCAGGAAGCTTATCGTAGCGGTAACCCGGCGCAAAAAATGTGTTGAAAGTTCCAGAAACAAAGAAGTCCCACTTAGGCGCAATCTGTTTGCCCAATACCGAAATAATCATGATCTGGTCTGCCGCTTTGCGGGTATTACCTAATTGCGTTACATAGCCCAGTTGCAGATCTGCCGTATTATCCCAGGATGTTTTCCCTTTTTCGTAGAGCGCACGAGCGGCTACAACAGCGCCAAGAGCCACCGAGTTAACCCCGCCACCCGACCAGTTGCTAAAAGAGGCCTGGTTAAAATTGACCCCGCCACTAAATGATTTCTGCCAGTACGACGTATCGGGTTTTACCGCAACGGTATCTTTAAAATTGGTGGTTACCCGCGTAGAGTCCTGGGCGAATAGTTGGTTCAGAGAAAGTCCGACTATAAGTATACAGAGCGCAGAATTTTTCATATCATTTTTGAAAACTTGATTGGCTCTTAAGACGCTTTAATGGATGTATAGTAACTTAATTAGGCAGCAGGAGCGTTGTCAAAAACCTCTACTTTTTTCATTTGTAGGGTCTGTAAAGGAATAACCGTAGTAGTTTGACCCGTGCGAAGGGTTAACGATAATGTATCTACTTTAATAATCTCACCTTTGGCGTCATCAATTTGAATAACCTGGCCCTCTTTGTATTTATTTTTCGTGTAGAAAGACGATATAATATTAGCCATTAAGTCGCGGGAAGCAATGCCATAACCGATAGCAAAGGCGAATATGACTCCACCAATGATGAGGTTGAAGCTGGATTCAAGTAATTCTGTATTGATGCCAGCCTGACCCAGAGCACTGATAACCGTAACAATTAGAAAGAAAATAAACACAATCATGCTTAGCAACCGACCCGATGCAATGTTAAACGATTGACACACGTTGATAACGGCTGCCCGTAAAGCGTCAGCGATCAGAACGCCAACCTGTAGCATGATGGCGGCTGCAATTAATTTAGGGATAAAGTTGATTAACGAAGACACCATCTCGGTGATCGCTCCAACCCCCAGTTTTTCCGTGGAGGCTTTGATAAATACCAGTAGAATGAAATAATAAAGAACCTTAGCTATAATTTCGCTTAACTTAATTTCGGTCTTTAGCTGCTTAATAATACTGATTTCATTCAGGCGGTTACCGATTTTATCGAACCCCACTTTTCCCAGTACCCGGCGCACGATCATAGCAACCAATCGGGCAAATCCAATACCAATTAGTAGGATGACAAAAGCACCTAGTAGACGAGGAACAAATTCGACAAATTGATTGATGAGGGTTTGAAATGTATTCCGAATAATTTCGGTCAGTTCTGGTAATTGATTCATACGGTAGGATTTGTATCGTCTGGTGTTAAATGCGGTGGGTTAACAAGTGCTGATGCTAACGCAAACAAATCACCGATATAGAGATCTATAACAGTAACGGCATTACGAATCAGATCAATCTCAGAGACTAACTCCGTTTTCAAATGCGGAGGGCAAAGGTCATCTGGCTCAAGTTGTTTAAATGGGTTTGTGGTTTCCATACCGATTGATTAACGAAAAGGCCAGCGTATAGAAAGTATCATTTTAATAGCCAGTAGGAGCCAGAATACAACTCCTTCGAGATAGTGTTTACGAAGTTTATCGCGTGATCGTTTCAAGCGCATTTTTACAGCGCTTTCAGTCAGGCCGTTTATATTGGCAATGTCCCGAATGCTAATATCATCCTGGTATTTCATCAAAAGCATCGACTGCTCTTCGGGAGGAAGTTGGTGCAGGGCACGCTCAAGTTGCTTTGCTTCCATTTCTGCCAGATCGCCCAGATCATCGTCCTGCTGTATATCTAGCCGCTCCCATCCATCTTCCATATACACCTCTTTACGCATATTCTGCGTTCGAATCTGGTCGGTGCAGTAATTATACGTGATTGAATATAGCCAGGTGGAGAATTTCGCCTGTTCACGAAAGCTCCCGAGTTTAATGACCAGTTTAAGGAAAATATCATGCGTCAAATCCTCTGCCCGAACAGGATCTTTTGTAAACGATAAACACTTTCTGTACACTTTATCGCAATAACGTTCGTATAGCCGTTCGAAATAAATATTTCGTTGCGTGTCGACATATAACCGAACTAACTCCTCGTCCGAATATTGCTCCATTTTATACGGTGGTGGCTCTTATGACCAGAAAGCGTTAAAAAAGTAACTCAACTTAAAAGGCAATATTAATAAAATATCAGCTACGAATTGATCCTTAAAAAATATTATCCAAATAGATATACTTTATAAAATAGTACGTTTATAAAATAGATTTTATTTCAATTAATTTACTTGGTAGAAGTTCAAAAATATTGTTGCTCTGCCTATTTCTGTTCAATCTATCTTTAGCCCATTTCAATTATATTTTGGAATATTTTTTGTTGGCAGCTATTAAATTCAGCAACAACTCGTTTTATGGCAAGCTACTCACTTTTAAGTTTGCCACAAGGTTAAAATTGGGTGAATAATGGCAAGATCAAAAACGTAGACAATAAAAAATACCCAGCCATATGGCTGGGTATACAAGCGATTTATTTGGTAAATTGCTAAACTGACTAACCAATAGCTACGCGTTTGAAAGCCGATACAGTCAGGCCCTTGCTGGTTTTATCCAGAAGTTGCGAGATCGTAATGGAAGGATCCTTTACAAACTCCTGGTTCAGCAGCGTATTATCTTTGTAGAATTTGTTCAGTTTACCCATGGCAATTTTTTCAAGCATTGCTTCAGGTTTGCCTTCTGCACGAGCCTGCTCTTTGCCAATTTCGATTTCACGTTGAACGATAGTAGCATCAACGCCGTCTTTGTCCAGGGCTACAGGCTTCATTGCCGCAATCTGCATAGCAACGTCGCGACCTACTTCGGCAACATCCGTACCATTGGTGTTAGTCAAACCAACCAGTACGCCCAGCTTGCCATTTGAGTGAATGTAGGATACCACTTTGTCGGCCGAAACGGTTTCGAAAGAGGCAACGTCGATTTTTTCGCCAATTTTACCCATCAGGTCGGTGATGTGGTCCTGAAGCGAACGACCGTCAGCCTGAGGAGTTGCCAGCAACGTAGCTTTATCGGCAGCATCAGTTGTAACCGCTGCGCTCATAACAGCCATCGCCAGATTCTGGAAATCAGCTACCTTGGATACTGGCTCTGTTTCGCAGGCCAGGGCAATTACTTTACCGGATTTACCATCGGGGCTAACATGAGCCAATACAATGCCTTCAGCCGTGGTGTTGTCGGCTCGCTTGTCAGCTATTTTCTGACCCTGCTTCCGCAGAATCTCTTTTGCTTTTTCAAAATCGCCATCAGCTTCGGTAAGGGCCTTTTTACAGTCCATCATACCGGCTCCGGTCTCTTGCCGAAGTTTGTTTACGTCAGCAGCAGTAATTGCCATAATAAAGGTTGTTAGTAAGTTGAATTACCAAACGTTATTTTGTGATCAAAAAATTTTCTGTTGAAATGGAATAGCCCATAGCGGCTGGCTACGGGCTATTTTTTAGTTTACAGTTTTCGGTTTACAGTTTTTGGTTGATTTATGCATTAAAAAAAGTCCGTGCTCACCAACTAAAACCGCGAACTGAAAACTGTAAACTCATTTATGCTTCCTGCTCATCTTCAGCAACAGGAGCTTCCGTCGCTTCCGCTTCTGGCTGAGTAGCGCCTTCGGCACGAGCCTGGGCAAGATCTTCAGCACGCTTCGCTTCTTCTTCCTCCTGGATACGCTGATCGTCTTTATCCTGCTTGCGCTCCATCAGCCCTTCTTCGATAGCCTTACCGATGGCAAGGGTAATCAGAGCAATGGATTTGTAAGCATCATCATTAGCTGGAATAGCGAAGTCAACTGCTTCGGGGTTCGAGTTCGTATCGCACATAGCGAATACAGGAATACCCAAACGGTGTGCTTCAGCAACAGCAATGTGTTCGCGTTTTACGTCGACAATGAACAGAGCGGCTGGCAAACGAGTCAGGTCGGCAATACCGCCCAACACACGCTCCAGTTTTTCTTTGTCACGCATCCGGGTCAAACGCTCACGCTTGGCAATACTTTTGACGGTCTCCTCGTCTTTCAGCATTTTGTCAAGCGTTTGCATTTTTTTCAACGACTTCCGAATAGTAGCGAAGTTGGTGAGCATACCACCCTGCCAACGATCGGTAACATACGGCATTTTCAGGCGACGTGCTTCTTCCGAAACAATTTCCTGAGCCTGTTTTTTAGTCGCTACGAACAACACTTTCCGACCCGAACGAACAATACCACGGATAGCATTGCAGGCTTCGTCGAGTGAAGCTAATGTTTTATTGAGGTCAATAATGTGGATGCCGTTCTTCTCCATGAAGATGTACGGAGCCATCCGGGGGTCCCACTTGCGCGTAAGGTGGCCAAAGTGCACACCAGCGTCGAGGAGATCTTTATATTCAATTTGTGCCATTTTCGTTATGAAAAATGAAGAATAAAAGTGTTGATTAGTACGCAGCACCACGCATCGGCATCATCTAAGCGCAGTCTGGACAATGTTTAATGAACAATGATTAATATAAAATGTATAATGAAGTCATTAAACATTAAACATTTCTCATTATACATTAATGGATTAACGTTTCGAGAACTGGAACCGACGACGGGCTTTCCGACGACCGTACTTCTTCCGTTCAACCATACGCGAATCGCGAGTCAGGAACCCTTCTTTCTTAAGGGCTGGACGGAACTCAGCGTTCAGTTCGACAAGAGCGCGGGCAATGGCCATACGAGTTGCCTCGGCCTGACCAGCTACACCACCACCACGAACGTTTACTTTTACGTCGTAACCACCAACGCCATTAACTGTAGCGAAGGGCTGGTTCAGAATGATTTGCAGAACCTCGGTTGGGAAATACTGTTTGTAATCTTTTCCGTTTACCGAGATGGCTCCGCTGCCCGCCGACAGATAGATCCGTGAGATGGCAGTTTTACGGCGGCCAATGGTATTAATACGATCCATTATGACTTAGAATTTAACTGCTTTGGGTTGCTGAGCCTCGTGCGGGTGCTGATCACCGGCGTAAACATACAGGTTGGTGTACAACCGCCGACCAAGCCGGTTTTTCGGCAACATGCCCTTCACAGCATGTTCAATGATGCGCTCGGGTTGTTTTTCGAGTAACAACCGGGGCGATGCGAACCGTTGACCACCGGGATAACCTGTGTGGCGAACGTAAACTTTGTCGGTCATCTTAGAGCCCGTCAGGCGCACCTTTTCGGCATTGATGACGATCACGTTATCTCCGCAATCAACATGCGGGGTGAAGTTGGTTTTGTGTTTGCCGCGGATCAGACGTGCAACTTGGCTAGCCAGACGGCCAAGTACTTCGCCCTGAGCGTCAACCACAACCCAATCCTTCTGCACCGTTTCTTTGTTGGCAGAGATGGTTTTGTAACTGAGCGTATTCACTTTATGGAGACTAATTGGTTGATTTCTAATGATTTGCCTATAAAAAAGCACTCCCGCTTCAAAACGGGAGTGCAAATATAGAAGATATAAGGCTGAAAAACAAGGCTCTGCCAAGAATTCCTGTTAGCGTAACTTCAACGTGGCCAGCGCCAATACCGCCAGGATAATTCCGACAATCCAGAAACGGGTCACTAGCTTGGCTTCGTGATAGCCTTTTTTCTGAAAATGGTGGTGCAAGGGCGACATCAGGAATATTCGCCTGCCTTCGCCATACTTGCGTTTCGTATATTTAAAATAGCTGACTTGCAGGATCACGGACACAAGTTCAACCAGAAAGATGCCGCAGATAATAGGAATCATCAGCTCTTTCCGAATGGCCAGAAACAACACGGCAATAACGCCACCGAGCATCAGGCTACCCGTATCTCCCATGAACACCTGCGCAGGGTAGGAGTTGTACCACAAAAAACCAACACAGGCTCCCACAAAAGCTGCGCAGAAGATTACTAGCTCGCCAGCATTGGGAATGTACATGATGTTGAGGTACTGAGAAAATACTTTATTGCCTGACAAATAAGCTAGTACGCCAATGGTTAAGCCAATAATGACGGAGGTGCCAGCCGCCAGTCCGTCGATACCATCGGTAATATTGGCTCCGTTCGAAACCGCAGTGATGATGAAAATGCAGACAATTACATAGATAATCCAGGTGTAGCTGTCAGGTAATACGCCAAAAAGCAGAGAACTGTAATCAAACTCGTTATTCTTAAGAAACGGAACCGTCGTCAGGGTCGATTTTATATCGGTATACACGTCGGGTACGTTGGAGGTGCTCAATAGGCGAGGAGCATACTTTCGAATTTTGACGTACTGGTTAAAATAGAGTGTCAGGCCGACAATCAGCCCCAGACCAATCTGACCAACTACTTTAAACTTGCCCTGTAGCCCTTCTTTGTTCTTTTTGAAAACCTTGATGTAATCATCCAGAAAGCCGATCAGGCCCGTCCAGACGGTTGACACCAGAGCCAGAATGACATACACGTTGGAAAGCTTTGCAAAAAGTAGTGCTGGAACCAGGAGTGAGGCTAAAATGATAAAACCTCCCATCGTGGGGGTGCCCCGTTTCTGCATCTGGCCTTCCAGTCCCAGATCACGAATCGATTCGCCAATCTGTAAATTACGAAGGGTGTCGATGATTCGGCGTCCGAAAATAGCGGCAATAAGTAGCGACGTGACGACAGCCCCCAACGCCCGGAACGAGATATATTGGAAAACTCCCGCCCCCGGGAAGTCATAGCGTTCGTCCAGAAACTGAAAGAGATAATAGAGCATAGAGGAGAATGATTGAATGACTGAATGATTGAATGATTGAATAACTGCCCAGGCTCTATTCAATCATTCAATCATTCAGTCATTCAAAATTATACATGTGCCAAAGTTACAGATTTCCGCGTTCTGAGAAAGCCTCCCGTAAGATGGCCCGGTCATCGAAATCGTATTTGATTCCTTGTATTTCCTGATAGGTTTCGTGGCCTTTTCCGGCTACCAGTATAATATCGTGCGGATTGGCGAGCGATACAGCCTTTCGAATGGCCTCGTGCCGATCTTCAATTGTGGTCGTTTTTTTATAATCGATGGGTGGGACACCTGCCTGCATCTGTTCCAGAATGGCCATTGGGTCTTCGTTTCGCGGATTATCAGACGTGAGAATCACCCTGTTGCTGAATCGGCAGGCAATTTCGGCCATGATAGGTCGCTTGGCTGCATCTCGATTACCTCCACAACCAACTACGGTAATGATTTGCTCATTTGCCTGACGCAGGCCATTGATGGTTTCCAGTACATTTTGGAGTGCATCAGGTGTATGGGCATAATCGACGATACCGACAATTTTATCGTCCGATACGACCTGTTCGAAACGGCCAGGAGGGGGCTTAATACCAGAAAGTAGCATTAAGACTTCGGCCGAATCTTCGCCCAGCAGCACAGCTGTCCCATATACGCTCAGTAGGTTGTAGGCATTGAAGCGGCCGATCAGCTTAAACCATACCTCATGTCCATCGAGCTGCATATGCAGGCCAAATAAACTATCGGCAATAACTTTGCCTTTAAAGGTCGCCAGCGTTTGCAGCGAGTAGGTTTCCTTGCGGGCAACCGTATTCTGGAGCATTACCAACCCCCGTTTGTCGTCGACATTAGTAAGGGCAAAAGCCGAAGAAGGAAGCTGGTCGAAGAAGCCTTTTTTGGCCCGTATGTAATTATCAAACGTACCGTGGAAATCGAGGTGGTCGTGGGTGATATTCGTAAAAATAGCCCCTGCGAACGTAAGCCCAGCGATACGCTCCTGAACGACCGCATGCGAGCTGACTTCCATGAACACATGCGTACATCCATGCGCCAGCATATTCACCAGTAACTGGTTGATCGTAATGACGTCGGGGGTTGTATGTGTTGTTGGGATTACCTCATCGTCAATTTGATTCTGTACAGTCGATAGCAATCCACAGCGGTAGCCAAGCGCACGAAACAACCGAAAAAGGAGTGTTGCCACAGAGGTTTTGCCGTTCGTGCCCGTTACGCCGACAAGCTTTACCTTTTGGGAAGGGTGATCGTAAAAATTAGCTGCAATCAGCCCCATACTTCGGGCCGTGTTTTGCACCTGAACATAGGTAGCTCCCGGCGAAGGATTGTCCGGTAGCTCTTCGCACAAAATTGCCGAAGCCCCCTGTTTTATTGCCGTTTCAATGTAATTATGCCCGTCGGTTACGGTTCCCCGAACTGCAATGAATAAACTACCCGGCCCAACTTTTCGCGAGTCCATTGTAAGGGCCGTAATGTCAGTTTCCATACTGCCCGACGTAGCCAGCAGCGGAATTTTATAGAGAAGGTTTTTGAGTTGCATACCGATAAACGATTCCTGGTCTCGTTTTACGGCTGCAAAAAAACAGGTTAGGGTCTGAATTGCCTAATTATTACAGTATGCACATGTTGCATAGCGTATCGACTATCAACTTAACCGAAGCGTAATGCTCTTACTACCAACCTGTTCGATAGCTATACCCGGTGAAATCGACTGCTCCTTTACTTTGCCTCGCCCTTCGACGGATACGCGAAGACCGCGATTTTCAAGCAGAAAAAGGGCATCACGTAAGGTCAGGCCGCGCACATCGGGAACCTGACCCGGCCGCGTCGAACGCTGTTTCCATCGCCCATTCCCTGTGGCCTCTACCCAGCCTTCGGTTGAGGGTTCGTTGGCAATATCCAATGTGGAACTGATGGTATGCAGGTCACCGGCATAGCCAGCCAGTAGGCCCGTTGTCGAGAGGGGTTTTGAACTGCCAGTTCGGATTGGTGCGTGCATGCGAATATCGTAGGCTACGATCCGGTCAGCAACAGCCTTAAATACGGGTGCCGATACAGCGCCAGCATACAATAGATCAATGTTATCGCCCTGGGGTGTATCAACCATCGTAATCATACTGTATTTGGGCTTGTCGGCAGGGAAGTAACCAATGAATGAGGTGTAATATTTACCGACCTGATACTGTCCGTTAATTATTTTTTGAGCCGTTCCGGTTTTACCTGCAATGGCATAATAAGGGTTATTGATGTGTTTGGCTGTACCATTGGTCACTACGCCCCGGAGTAAATCCTGCGCTTTCCGAGCGGTTTCCTTCGAGCAGATAGGTTCAGGGAGCACATTGGGTTTATTGTCTTCAATAATTTCGCCTGCGAGCCTAATCTGTTTCACAATGACCGGACGTACCCAATAGCCGTTATTGGCAACAGCGTTATAGAAAGCCAGCATCTGGAGCGGGGTAATCTGCATTTCATAGCCATACGACATAGAAGTCAGCGACACTTTGCTCCAGCCTTTCATATCTGGGTTACGAACGACCGGAATAGCTTCCCCTTTCATATGAATGCCCGTTGGTTGGGTCAGGTGGAATCGACGGAGGTACTGGCAGTACAGATCAGGGCGGCTGTAGAAATAGCTACGCATGAGTAGGTGTGTGCCTACATTCGATGATTTTTCGAAAACCTGCCGGGCTGTTATCGTTCCATGACCTACCCGGCTGGCATCATGAATGCCCAGGCCGTTGTAGCGTGCTGATCCACCGCCGGTCGCTACCAATTGATTCAGCGAAATTGCTTTCTCCTCCATCAGGGCCATCATCGTCGCCAACTTAAATGTTGAACCGGGGTCAGTCCGACCGGCCAGCGCATGGTTGAAGTTTTCGACATACTGATCCGGTCCGTCGCCACGGCCCTGTTTGGTTAGATTGGCCATTGCCCGGATTTCGCCGGTGGCTACTTCCATCACTATTACGCAACCTTTAGCCGCATTGTATTTGATCAAAGCGTCTCGCAGAGCGGATTCGGCCATGTCCTGGAAATTGACATCGATGGTGGTGTACAGATCCATGCCCGATTCAGGTTGCATATCGGGTCCATCGTTGACGGGTTTTCGGATGCCGCCCGCCAGCACTTCAACCAGGCCGACTGCATTTTTTCCCGCCAGTGCGGGTTGAAACGACGCTTCCAGACCGATCAGCCCCCGGCCAGTCTTGGCATCCAGATTTCCGATGGTTCGTTCGGCCATCTGCCCAAAGGGATGATAGCGTTCATAGAAAGGACGCAACACCCCCCCCCGCGCAGCTACTTTTGGCGTTGACCGGAAAAAAGGCCATTTCAGCATTTTTTGACGTTCCTGAAAAGTAACCCGTCGGCGGTTCAGCAATACATACCGACGTTTATGGGCGCGGGCATCCCGAACAAGATCAGCATATTCCTGCGGGGAGCGGTCGCGATAGATTTGAGATAATAATAAGCCTAATGAGTCTATTTTCTTTTTAAAATAGTCGGGCTTTGCCATTGTTGGGTCAAGGCCCACTACATACGTTGGTAAGGAAGTAGCGAGTAGTCGGCCGTCGTTGGCAAAAATATTGCCCCGCATGGCCCGGATGGTGTCGCGCTGAATCAGGGTAGCATCAACACGCTCGCGCCAGAACTGCCCTTTAAAGGTCTGGAAATATTGTACGTAAATCAGCCGAAAGACAACGCCAACGGCCAGGACAATAACGAAGTAATAAACGTTATTGGCCCGTTGAATGATGTCCTGCTTAATGTTCATTTGACTTGACGACGATTTTATGGGGTGGTGTTTGGCTATCCGAAAGGTTGAGTGCCGCTACGCGCTTGCTGATTTCTGACTGTTTTCCGCTTTTATCCAGGTCAGCCTGTAAAACGGTATACTGCGAGCGGAGTTCATCGACCTGGATTTTGGTCCGCTGAATCCGACGGACGAGCCGCTCAGCATTGTGGTTAAGACCAATGTATAGAATAAGCAGAAAAGTGACCCACAAAATCCGGTCGATGTGGTGGATGGGCCATGCATTGTCTTCACCAAAAAGGCGATCCAGGCCAATAAAGTCGTTGAGCCAGGTTGCCAGTTTGAGTTTGCGTCGCTGCTTCTTTTGCTGTTGCGTCGCGCGTGGTGATTCCCGAAATGTGTTTTTGGCCATAGCTTGGGTTAGGATGCTACAGAATTACAAAGAAACGAAAACCTGATCTCCTAATCCGGGCTGGAATCAAATTCTTTGATAAGATTTTATTCCTTCCAGCGCCATTCGTTGGCGATCTGTAAAGGCGTACGAAGCCCCTGTGCCACGAGGTAATCGCGGGTTTGGGTATCGGTTTGCCGCCGAGCAGGAATATCATCCGCATCGGCGAGGGCATAGAGAAGCATGGTCGAATAGCGAACGGTATTTCTCAACTGATCGGCATTTACCAGATTCATTCGGTCGCAATTGGCGTGATAACAGTCGAGTACGGATTTAGACAGATGCCCGTTCAGGCCCACTACCGGAACCCCTTCGAGCATAAAAGGCTGGTGGTCGGAATGTAGACCGGCCTGGTTCTGCATATCGTTTGAGAACGCAGACTCTACCGACTTTATGCTTTCGCCAACATTGTTAAAGAACGGTACCATGTCGGCCCGCCCGAACGCATTGAGGCCAGTAGGATCATTGGTCATGTCGAGATTCATCATATACCGAACATTATCCAGTTGTCCCGTCTTTTTCAGGTTTTCTACCATTGCTTTTGACCCTAGAAGCCCCTGTTCTTCGCCCATAAATAGAACAAATTCGATGGTGCGCTTGGGTTTCAGTTTCAACGCTTTAAACGTCCGGGCAATGTCGAGTACGGCAAAGGAGCCGATGCCATTGTCGATGGCTCCGGTCGCCAGATCCCATGAATCCAGGTGACCACCGACAATAATTTTTTCATCGGGATACTTCGACCCTTTCAGGGTGGCTACTACATTTCGGGCGCGAATTTTCCGACTCGTGTTGGTCATGTCGATCATCGCCCGCAACGGGCTGTGTTCCTCCTGCATCCACGAACGTATGGCTTCGCCACTCTCCAGCGAGATGCATACCGACGGAATTGGAATCAGTTTGCCTGTTACGGAAGCGGTTCCTGTCAGCAGTACATTACCGGGTACCAGATTGACCATAATCACCCCCGATGCCCCGTGCTGAATAGCCAGTGCTGTTTTTTCGGAACGATGCAAATTTCGGGCACCTTTGGTTGGAGCAGACAAACCTATATTGACCAGCGCAATTTTGCCTTTAAGTTTGCCTTTCAGGGCGGCAAAATCGCCCTCCAGACCATTGCCTACATCAATAATTTCTCCCTTTACGTGCGCTTCGACGGGTGAATGGGCCAGCGCTACCACGGGCACATCGCGGAAGTTATCACTTTTGGAGGGTACCACCGATAACGTTACCGTGTCGCGTGCCCAGGCTTCAACTTCAAATGGCTCATACCGAATCTCTTTGAAGCCATATGTCGACAGTAAATCGAATGCATACGCTTCTGCACGGCTACCATTAGGGCTGCCTGTGAGTCGGTGGCCGACCTGTTCAGATGCCTGAGCAAGCGTTTCGTAGGCACGACTATGAGCGGTTACTTCTTTAGTAATTCGGGCGAATGCTTTTTGAAGAGATAGTTTTTCAGGGTAAAAAGCAGTCAGTGTACCAGCGGTGCCGATACATAACAAAACGAGCCGAAAACGAGGCACGTAAAACGTCCGGGTCATGAGAGGATGGGTGGCAGAATTACTTGCTAAATATACGAAAAGGTTTGTTGCTTTCGATGCCGAATGATTAGACGCAATAAATGGACAAAGCGTTCGGAGAAACTGTAAAAAAATCAGATTTACCTATCTGTAACTAGTTCAGACTGACTTTTTTTATCTAACGATCAATTAGCGTGAACGTTGGCTGGCAGACTGGTACTTCATGGGTTTAAGCTGAACTGTTAGTCGATTAGCCAGCCAGTGCGGATCGATACCTGCAATGCCAAACACACGGTCCCAACTTCGTTCAAAACAGTGAGCTGCATCGGGAAAATCAATAGATACCCTCAAGGCCTGCTCATAAAAGGATACGGTTTTTTGCTGTAAAAGGTTGCGATGAATAGCAAACTGGGCGCCCAGCACAAAGGTATATTGCTCGGGGCCACCCGTACCAAAAAGAGACTGATGAAACCCCCGTAAATCCAGACCCCGCCCGTCGTCGTTTTTGCTCCACGGTCGGAATAGTCGATGGCCTCGGGCGTCGTCAGTATCGATCAGATGGCCCAGCCAGTAAAAATGCGGGTTCGAGTGCTGTTCGTTGGGGTTAGAAAACCAGGAGCCGTCAGCAAAAGCCCGTAGGGTTTTCTTGAAATCATACGCATGGTCGAAGGGTTTGCCCTGGCAGAAAATGGTCCACTCGGCCAGCGAATCGTATCGGCTTATGATGTGATGCAGATAGGTATGGGCTTCTCGCCCGACATTGGGTAGGGGAATGGCCGTAGGACCAGCGGCATGGTCTGGGCTTTTATCGTAGACCGTGATCTGTAGGTCTTTCGGTACATTTCGGAGCCAGCTCAGATCTTCGGTATAGTGAGCTACAACGAGTTCAGGCATTTAGTTAAGAGGATAAGCGCAAACGTTTCACAAAGAACGCAAAGCGGCTGTTAATTTCTTTACGTTCTTTGTATATCCTTTTTGCGCCTTTACGCTTGAGCTATTCTCTTCCTATGAAACGGACGTATTTTGCGCTTTTCTGTTTATTGACATCCCTTCGTATGACGCAGGCACAACCCGTTACGGCTCCTAAAGCCGCTGTAAAACCTAAAGAACTGATTACCAACGGCCATAAGCGAATTGATAACTATTATTACCTCAACGAGCGCGAAAACCCGGAGGTAATCGACTACCTGAACGCCGAAAATGCGTATCTCGAACAAGAGCTTGCGCCCGTGAAAAATCTGCGGGAAAAACTGTTCGATGAAATGAAGGGCCGTATTAAAGAACAGGATGAGTCGGTGCCTTACAAAGAGGGGAGCTATTTTTATTACAGTCGATACATCACGGGAGGGGAGTACCCGATTTATTGTCGTAAAAAAGGTTCGCTCGATGCCCCGGAAGAGATTCTCTTTGATGGTAATGCGCTGGCAAAAGGGCATACGTATTACCACCTGGGCGGATATGAAGTGTCGGACAATGAGGAGATGGCGATCTACGCTGAAGATGTGGTAAGCCGTCGGTTGTATACGCTGCGGATCAAAAACCTGAAAACCGGCAAAACCTATGCAGACAAGATACCGGATGTAGAAGCCGATAATTTTGCCTGGGCGGCTGATAATAAGACCTTATTCTATATCAAAAAAGATCCGCAGACGCTGCTGGGGTATCAGGTGTATCGGCATGTGCTGGGTACAAGCCCCCAGACCGACGCGCTGGTATATGAAGAAGCCGATAACCAGTTCTACATGGGCCTGGGTCGCTCAAAATCGAAGAAATACATCGCCATTGGCTCCGATCACAATGGCGTTGCAACCGAATATCGGCTATTGGAGGCTAGACAGCCGATGGGTCAGTTCAAGGTGTTTCTGCCGCGAGAGAAGGGCCACGAGTACGACATTGTACACTACCAGGATAAATTCTATGTCCGTACGAACTGGAAAGCCGAGAACTTCCGGCTGATGGAAGTGCCAGAAGGAAAAACAACTGACCGTACTGCCTGGAAGGAAGTGATCCCACACCGGCCCGATGTGTATCTGGCTACTATGGACGTGTTTGTCAACCATCTGGTGTTGGGCGAACGTAAGGCCGGTTTAACCAATATCCGGGTTATAAATCAGCAGACTAAAACTGACGAATACCTCGATTTTGGCGAGCCTGCTTACGTGGCCGGCATTGGCTATAACCCTGATTTCAACACCAATATTCTCCGGTTCGGCTATTCGTCACTGACAACGCCCAATTCAACCTTCGATTATAACATGGATACGAAGGAGAAAACGTTGAAAAAGCAGCAGGAGGTGTTAGGCGGTTTCGACAAGGCCAATTATGTATCGGAACGGGTCTATGTAACCGCCCGCGATGGCATACAGGTGCCCGTATCGCTGGTGTATCGCAAGGGAACACCCAAAGATGGTTCGGCGCCATTGCTACAATACGCCTACGGTTCCTACGGCTATTCGATTGATCCCAGCTTTAGCTCAACCCGGCTGAGTCTGCTGGACCGGGGTTTTATCTTCGCTATTGCCCACATTCGGGGTGGGCTGGAAATGGGGCGTCGGTGGTACGAAGATGGCAAGATGCTGAAAAAGAAGAACACCTTCAACGACTTTGTGGATGTATCGGAGTACCTGATTAATAACAAGTATACGAGTTCGGATAAGCTGTTTGCGATGGGCGGGAGTGCAGGTGGGTTGCTGATGGGCGCTGTGATCAATCAGGCACCGCAGCTTTACCGGGGCGTAGTGGCGTCGGTGCCGTTTGTGGATGTTGTGACGACCATGCTCGACGAAAGTATTCCGCTCACAACGGGTGAGTTTGAAGAGTGGGGCAATCCGAAAAATAAACCCTATTATGATTACATGCTCTCGTACTCACCCTACGATAACGTGGAGCAAAAAGCGTATCCGAATCTACTCGTGACCACGGGTTTACACGATTCGCAGGTACAGTACTGGGAGCCTGCCAAATGGGTGGCCAAACTGCGTGCGCTGAAAACGGATACGAATCAGTTGTTGCTCCATACCAACATGGATGCAGGTCACGGTGGTGCTTCGGGGCGTTTCCAGGTATTAAAGGAAATCGCGCTGGAATATGCGTTTATGCTCAATCTGGTCGGGATACAGCAATAAGTATAGCTCACAAACTCCTGGGGCCGATTTCCTGTTTTCCGTAACTTGTCTGATTAGCAGTTTGGAAAATGCGGTGATTAGGTGATATATTCACCGCAAAATATGCGGTGAATAAGGATGTACATTTATCAACGACGGGAATGGCCCCAGTTTCGATGGGATCAGGCTGAACTCATTATACCTCTCGCTGCTCTTCGGCATAAACAAGGAAAACTAATAGGGCAGATGACTGGGTTGGGATTTTCGCTTCAGTCCGAGGCAATGCTCCAAACAATGACGTTAGAAGTCTTAAAGTCAAACGAAATAGAAGGTGAAATTCTCGATCAGCATCTGGTACGTTCGTCTATTGCCCGGCGTTTAGGTATTGATACGTTTGGACTTTTGCCTCCAGATCGTCAGGTAGAAGGCGTTGTTGATGTGTTAGTGGATGCTACTCAGTACTTTAGTCAGCCTTTAACCAAAGAGCGCTTGTGCAGTTGGCATGCGGCTTTATTTCCAACGGGATATAGTGGAATGCATAAAATAACTGTGGCCGATTGGCGCAGTGGAGATGCAGGACCTATGCAAGTCGTTTCGGGAGCAATAGGACGGGAACAGGTACATTTTCAGGCCCCGGATGCATCAATATTGGACCGTGAAATGCAACTGTTTCTTACCTGGTTTAACGGAGAGTTTACGTTAGACCCAGTTCTTAAAGCGGCTGTTGCGCATCTATGGTTTGTCACTATTCACCCGTTTGATGATGGAAACGGACGGCTTGGGCGCACGATTGCCGATATGCAATTGGCAAGAGCCGACGGATTAAAACAACGATTTTATAGTATGTCGGCTCAAATTCGTAAAGAGCGAACTACGTACTATACGATGTTGGAAAAGACTCAAAAAGGGGCATTAGACATTACGGATTGGTTGAGCTGGTTTCTGGCCTGTTTGGATCGGGCACTGAGTGCTACCGAAAACATACTGGCAGGAGTATTGACAAAAGCACGTTATTGGGAGTGGTTATCCGAAAAAATGCTTAATGCACGTCAGCAACTGATGCTTAATAAATTGCTGGATGGATTCGAAGGGAAATTGACCACATCGAAGTGGGCTAAAATCACCAAAACGTCGCAGGATACGGCGCTACGGGACATTCAGAATTTACTTGATCAGGAAATACTTGTCAAAGAAGATTCGGGTGGGCGGAGTACTAATTATGCGTTGAGGACAATCTGACATGCAAAGGCATTCAAAAGCGACTAACTAAGGTTACCCGTTCTTAATCAGCCATATTACCCCTTGTTCGGGTTAGGTTGAATACCCAGATTCACAATAAACCCTGTGGGCCTACAGCCATATTAGTACTATATTTGTAGGTATCCGGTTGGCCTGGACGATGTATAGTCTGGGCCAATTACGTTAAATGCTTCTCACGATTAGTTGTTATGGCCCAACTTGTTCGTATTCCAACACCCGGCAAAGACAAAACTCCGCTCTCGAAGGCACAGAAGGAGTTTAATCGACTGACCAAAAAAATAGGGGAGCTGGAAACCGACCTGGAACAGTTTCGAGCAACCGCTACCCAGATTCAACAGCGGGTGTATTCCGAATATGAGCCCTTACTTCGGTCGTTCAATGCGCTTCGGGCCGATCTGGTACAGCTGTTTGACCGGGCTCATGACAGGCCCGAAACGACCAAGACGGAGCGGAAAAAACTGGTTGATATAATCCTCAATCTGGCTTACGAACTCATTAGTGAACATGGACTGGATGAGCTAAAGCCGGTTTTTGATAAATATGACAAGGCAGGGTATGACGCCACCGATACAGAAGCTGACCAGCAGGTTTCGGAAATCATGAAAGAAATGGTCGGGGCTATGTATGGCATTACGTTCGAAGAGGGTGTTGATGTCAGTACGCAGGAAAAGTTTATGGCATATATGCAGGAGCAGATGCAAGCCAAACAGGCCGAAGCGGAACAACGCCAGCAGGAAGCTCAGGAGCGACGCGCCCAAAAGCCTAAATCGGCAAAACAACAGGAGCGGGAGGCAAAAAAGCTGGTCGAAGAACGGAACATTACCAAAGCGGTCCGGACGCTTTATATGGATCTGGTGAAAGCGTTTCACCCTGACCGCGAACGTGATGAAGATGAAAAGGCCCGAAAAACCGAAATCATGAAGCGGGTGACCGAAGCCTATGAAAAAAGTGATCTGCTTTCGCTGTTAAGACTCCAGCTTGAGTTTAACCGAATCGATCAGCAGCACCTCGAAACCCTGGCCGACGATCAGCTTCGGTATTATAACAAAATACTCAAACAACAGGCCGACGAACTCTCCAACGAGTTGTATGGTCTACAGAGCCAGCTTTCGGCAGCCCTTAATAAACCTCTCATGATGGTTGGCTCGGCGCTTAGTCTGGAATTCAGCTTCAACAACGATATTCGGGAATTGAAAGGCAGTATAAAGGCGACCAGGAAAGATATTAAAGAGCTAACCAACCCAACCGTGCTGAAAGCATTTCTGAAAACCTATAAAGTTCGTAAGGCAAACGAGTTCGATATGTTAGGCGGACTTTTCGGCTGATTACAGCCGTTTTTGATTAACCTATTCCCGTTTTATTAACGCAGTAACCATGCGTACAATTAAGCGCTTCTTTTTCCCCGTTTATAGTTTTGTTGGTTTAGTTATTGCCGTCGGTAGCTGTCATTCGGGTAGTAACAGTGCGCTCGATAATCCAATCATCGCTGAAGGGAAAACGCTGGCCGAAAAGCACTGCGGTAGCTGCCATGTGCTGCCATCGCCCGAGTTGCTGGACAAAGAAACCTGGGTAAAATCGGTGTTGCCAGCCATGGCATCTAATCTGGGTCTTGAAGCGTATACGGATGGAAATTACTACGCAGGACCGAAATCGGCCATCTCGTTCGAAAACTGGCAAAAACTGATTGCCTACTACGAAACGCTGGCCCCACCAAAACTAAAAGGAGCCGACGTTCCTGTCGAACCTACCAGCGACTGGGCCATTTTTTCGCTCGAAAAGCCCCAGGCCGATATTTCTAAAACAGCGATGACGACGATGGTGGCAATCGACACGATTGGTCATCGACTGTACTCGAGTGATGCGTTCCGGTCAGATATTACCCAGTGGAATCAACAGTTGCAGGTGACGGGCAGTAAGCAATTGCAATCGGCCGCTGCGCAGGCTACCTTTTTTCGTGATAAGTCGGGGACCGAACAAGGGCTATTTACGTGTATGGGCACTATGCGAGCGGCCGATATATCGCGTGGGGAGCTGATAACCATGAGCCTGGCAGGTAAACAGCCAGCGGATACCTCGATTATTGCTTCTGGTTTGCCCCGCCCTTTACAGTCGGTTGCTGCCGATTTGAACAAAGATGGGCTGATGGATTGGGTGGTGTCTGGATTTGGTCATTTGCAGGGAGGGCTATATTGGCTGAAGCAGCAACCTAACCATAGCTATACAAAAGTTTCGATTCGGGAAGTGGCCGGGGCTATTCAGACGACGGTGGGGGACTACAATGCTGATGGCTGGCCCGATCTAGTCGTTCTATTTGCCCATGCCGATGAAGGTATCTGGTTATTTCTGAATGATAAAAAAGGCGGTTTTGTAGAGCGGAATCTACTTCGGTTTCCGTCGGTATATGGCTCTACGAGTTTTCAACTAGTCGATTTGAACAAAGACGGTCGATTGGATATCCTGTACACCTGTGGTGACAACAGCGATTATTCCAAAATTATGAAGCCCTATCATGGCCTCTATATCTACCTGAACGAAGGCGATTTTCGACTGAAACAAGCCTATTTCTACCCCATCAATGGATGTACAAAAGCGATGGCCTCTGATTTCGACCAGGATGGTGATCTGGATATTGCCACCATTGCCTTCTTTGCTGATTTTTTACACAATCCGGCGGAGAGCTTCCAGTACTTCGAGCAACAGAAGCCGTTGGCGTTTCGACCTCATGCGCTGCCCATTCATACGTATGGCCGCTGGATATGCATGGATGTAAACGATGTAGATCAGGATGGGGATGCGGATGTGGTGCTGGGTAATTTTTCGCAGACGTTTATTATTCAGAAGGAGTTAAAGCCAGCCTGGGACACACACCTGCCTCTGATCGTATTGAAAAATAAGACAAAATAACGGGCAGAAGTAGGTCTGAAAATTTGGTATAGAGCCGGGTACGTTTAAGCCCACAGGTCAGGCTGTGGGCTTATAGGGAAAGAGCGAGTTAACGATTTACACGGTCTTTACTTCAACCATCCTCCCGTAAATCCAGCGCGTTTCAGGCCTTTACGAATGTATGGATTGCGTTTCATCAGGTCCCAGATGAAAGCGGTCCGGGCGTTTTCGGCCATCAGTAGAATCGGCCCCTGATCGATACCAAGGTAATCTTTGTCAAACCAGCCAGGTCTGGATTCGCTACGTTTTGCCGGTACGTACGCATAGGCAGATGGATACCGGTAAGTTGGATTAAAGGCATCCCGGAAACCATATTCGCCATAGAGGGCAGGACCATAGCTGGCTTTCATGGCCCGTAGGGTAGGCAGGCAGATTTCGGGGGCAAATGCGATAGAGCCACCAGCCGCCGTTGGGGCTAATGTGCCATCGTCAACAATCTGGGTAGAGGCCGCCCCCCGCGCCCGATACGAAAAGAATGTTCGACCGGCTACCGTCGTGTCTTTGGGCCCATCGCAGGCTGTCAGGCCCCAGATTGTTGCGCTGTAGTCCTTCCACTTGCCCGGATTTTCGATGCAGTAGGCACGGTTGGCGTACGTTGCCCGACGCGAATTTTCGGCATAATCTATGCCTTTCTCTTTCATGTACGTATCTTGAATACCTCGAAAGTCGATCCAGATGTGTGAATACTGATGCCCGAAAAGTGGGTCGAAGTTGACATGCTGTTGCCCCTGAAAACGAGCCCAGGGATAGGTTTTCGTCCAGGCGTTCCAGACGGTTTCTTCGACTGGGTGGGTAGGGGAGCCCAGAGCCAGTACATATAGTAGCATGGCTTCGTTATACCCTTTCCAGTCGGCCGGGATAAATCCCTTTTCGGGATGCCAGCCCATCGACACGTAGGGCTTATGGTTCTGAATCCAGGTCCAGTCGACACGGCTATAAATCTGATCGGCCAGTTGCCGGATTTCTGCTTCAATGGGCGTGTTCTTGTCGAAATAGGTCTGGCAGCTGAGTATGCCGCCGAGTAGTAAAGCTGTATCGATGGTCGAAAGCTCCACTTCTTTGAAACGTTCGCCGGTTTTCATATCCAGAAAGTGGTAGAAAAACCCTTTGTAGCCAGTGACACCCGTTGCCTTGTCCGATTGGGGGGCATTGGCAAAAAAACGTAATGTGCTGAGGGTACGCTCGGTAGCTTGTGTGCGGGTGATATACCCCCGCTCGACGCCAACCAGATACGAGCTAAGTCCGAATCCCACAGCGGCAATACTGGCAAACGAACGGGTAGGGGCTCGATCGGGAACAAGGCCATTTTCGGCATTGGTTGTATTCCAGAAATACCGGAATGTATCCCGTTCAAGACTATCCAGAAACGCATTGTCGGCCGTCGTAAATGGATACGGTCTAGGCTGCGCAAAGCCAACGGATAGAGTTAACAGAAAGAGGATAAACGATTTCATACAAGAGAGGGTAATCTGATGCAGGGGATGTCCGTGTAGCCGCAGGCTGGGTGGTAGCTGAAAGGTTTTAGCCTGCGGTTATACGGTTTCTTCCCGCGTTACTAATTCAGGTTTGGACTTTGAAAACCGAGGTTTTTCATGCCTTTTTTGACTTCGGGACAGCTCATGAAAAGCTTCCAGAGTAGCCCAGACCGCTGGTTTTCGATCATGACGATAATCGGCCCCTGATCGATGGCCAGGAAGGAGTCGGCAAACCAGATATTGGTCAGGTTGAAAGCATCGACAAACCCGTAATTTTTCCAGATGCGGTCTCCGAGTTTGTAATAAAAGAACCGCAACGCTTGCATCGACTCCGTTGGCGTATAAGGCATGGCCGATAAAGCGGCTGTAGGAGCAATTGTGCCGTTGTCATTGGTAGGGTCGCGGGCGGAGTAGCCGTCCTGCTGGTCGCTGGCGGTTAAGCCCCAGCAATCCTGACTATACCCGGCATATTGCTTTGCATTGGTTTTACAGTAGGTGTAGTTAATGAGCGTATGGGCGGTATTCTGCTGCCAGTAGTCGGCATAGGCATCTTTCAGATCGTGCGGATTGATACCCAGAAAGGAGTATTGCGAGAAGAAGAGCGGGCCACCATAGGCCGGCCCCAGTGGGAGCTTGATGCCATAATAGCTGTTGCCGTTGACCATCTTACCGTTTTGCGCCCAGCTATTGTCATAAACCGTTCTGGAAATGGGAGTTGTGTTCGATGAAGCTGCCAGTACGTAGGTAATGAGGGCTTCATTCCAGCCACGAATTGGCAGGTTCATATCCCAGTTATACGTGGGCGACCAATGCCAGTATAGGTTTGTTTCAGCTCCATTTTTCGTGAACCAGTTCCATTCTACGCCGTCCCAAAGAGCGTTGATCGTTTTGCGAAGGGCAATTTCATCGGCACTGGTTGTGCTGTTGAAATATTGCCGGGCCGTTAATAGCCCCTGCATCAGATACGATGTTTCGACCAGATCGGCACCGTCGTCTTTCTGACTGAAGGGAATGGTAGCGCCGGTTGCCCCGTTGAGCCAATGCGGAAATGCACCGTGATAACGTTTGGCGTTATTAGCCAGAAAGTTAGTCAGGGTTGTCAGGCGGGTCAAGGCTTGCTGGCGGGTAATAAAATTGCGGTTAACGGCCACCAGAATCGCCATGATGCCGAAGCCCGTTCCGCCGGTAGTGACCACGTCGCCGGAAGAGTTGCGCTCACGAGCCATGCCCGACACGGGATGCCCAAAATCCCAGAAGTAGGCAAACGTCTGTTTCTGAACCAGATCGAGCAGGAGTGAATCGCTGATGCGGGTAAATTTGTCGGAGTTGTCGAGTGAGGTTGTCAGGTTAACGCTTATCGTCGAATTCAGGGGTGTGCTCCGCTGTGATAGTAAGGTAGGCTGAACGGTGAACTGGTAAGCTGTGAGTGAACTCAGCGCACTCTTAGGGGTTAGGGTAATGAGTGTATCTCCACTCGAAACGGTATAATTGAGTGGCACAGATGCTGACGTTGATTTCTGAATAAGCTGAATCGCGCTTGCTGCCGACTCCCTATTGACCGGGGCTGAGAACGAAACCGATATGACTGGATTGGCGCCCACGTTCTGAAAACTCATACTGGACGACGATTGACCCGCTACCTGCACCGACTTATAATAGAATTGTTCGGCAGGTTGGGTATCCTGTTCTTTTTTGCAACTCAGGCAAAGAAGCAGGCAGAATAAGCTTAGAAGATAAGACGTTGAGTTTAGTGGCATCGTACTGGCTGGATAATCTGACCGTTGGGCTAACCTTCTGGAAGTAGGGGCTGTAGTCCAGAAGGTCAACAGCCCCTACACTTTAATTTTTAATGCTTAGCGTCCTGCCGACTCTAATTGGTATAGGTAGCCGATGTCTGTTCCAGACAATGCTTTGTTATACACGCGAACTTCATCGATTCCACCGGTATACAGACCCTGCCAGGTCTGAGCTGTTGATTTTGTATATCCTGTAGCAGCATTAGGCCAGCCTCCAATAAGTACCTGGGTAGGAGTTGACAAGGTAATAGGGCCAATACCTACCGGAGGAGTTCCCGTTGTTCTGTTACGGAAGTTCTTGTTCGATACTAACACGCCATTGGCATACAGATCGATATTTGAGCCTGCTCCATCATAAACCATTACGTAATGAACCCAGGTATTTTTGGTTTTAACGATCTGGAAGTCTGTGCCAGCGGTTCCGTAATCATTGATGTTGTCGCCACCCAAGCTATAGTTTCCACCAGAATAGGTATGGAAAGCACTGTGTAATGCCAGCGTGTCGCCTTTGGTTGTTGCACGACCCGTTTCCAGGTACATATTGATCGGTCCCTGGTTCCAGTCGGCCTGGGTTGCCACTGCCTGTGTAAGGGCAAATACAGAAGAGGCCGTTTTTCCGTTATTAGCCGTATTTATCCAGGCACTTACCGTTACGCTGGGTATCGCGCTGGTACTGCTTAGAGCAGAAATGGTTGGATAAAGTACATAGCCTGAGTTCAATTGGAGTGCCTGTCCTTTAGGGCCATTCGTAAACGAAGTATTGCTACTGTTCGATGGTGCTGTGCCTGACTTGTCCTCATTGTTTGTGCCGTCAAACGTCCAGTGAGCCAGTAAATTAGTGGCTGCAACATCATTGGAGGTATTATATCCACCGATCGGTGGTAACGTAGTTCCGCCATCATCCTTTTTGCAGGAAGTAAACACAGTGCTCATTAGTACACCGGCCATTACCCACGCTGTGATTTTCGTCGTTTTCATGTTTAGTTGTTTTAATTGAATTGGATTTATTGGACTTGTAATCGAAAATGCTTGGTTTATCTTAGTACCCTGGATTCTGGTCCAGTTGCCCTCCACTGAGCTGTATCTGTAAGCTTGGTACAGGTAGTAGTTCGTTTTTACCTGCTACGAAATTTTTGCCCGCTGCCTGCATCACCTGTGCAGCACGGCCTGTCCGAACCAGATCGAAAAAGCGGTCGTGTTCCATCGCCAGTTCTATCCGGCGTTCTTTCCAGATAGCCTGCTTTAGGTCGGTCTGAGAAGCCGCTTTTGTGGCTGTTAGTCCCGCTCGGTTGCGGACCATGTTCAGATACGTAATGGCCTGCGCACTTTGGCCGAGTTCGTTGCTGGCTTCGGCGGCCATCAGCAGCACATCGGCGTAGCGTAGGAGCCGTACATTTTTCTGCTTTTTATCGCGATTACCTAAGTAGGGTTCGACATTTGGGTTTTCACTCGCGTAGGCTTTGTAGTTGTAATACAGGTTCTGAACTGAATCGGCACTGGGAATGCGGAATCCGTCGTACAGGACTGTCCCTTTATGTTGCGGGCTGGTGTCGATGAAAATGATGGTAGCCGGTTTTCGCTTATCGCCCGATTCGTAGGCATTGACCAGATCGGCAGAAGGCGTATCGAAACCAAAGCCTAAATCGGTCCATCCTCCTTTTCCGCCTACACGGGGTCCTTGCCAGGTGCAATAACCTCCTACCGCAATATCGCCGTTGTTGAATGTTCCACTCTGCGTTTCGAAAATGGATTCGCTGCTGTTGTTCCCTGCATATCGCCAGATAATCGAATAGTCGGGCAACAGAGCATACTGTCCTGAGTTGATAACTTCCTGCGTAAGAGCCTGTACCTGTTGCCAGTTTTTGCGGTAGAGGTATGTTTTGGCCAGTAACGCCTGTGCAGCTCCTTTGTTGGCGTGACCAGCGCCCGCTTGTGCCCGCAAAGGCAGATTACTGATGGCGTATTGCAGGTCTTGTGTAATCACATTGTAAATCGTATCGACTGGGGCTCTGGTCTGGAAAGCAGGATCCGTATTGGCATCCTGTGCATCGTTCGGTACGCGAACGACTTTAGGCACTTTCCCGAAAAACCGAACCAGGTTGAAGTAATAGTACCCCCGGATGAAGCGAACTTCGCCCATTAGCCGGCTTTTCGTACTGGCATCGATAGAAGCGGTTTGCAGCGCTGCCAGGGCCTGATTGGCGCGAGCAATACCACTGTAATAGCCATTCCAGAGAGCTGCTACGAAATTGTTGGTGGGCGTCGTGGTAAAATTATCGATGTCTTTCAGGCTAGGCTGATCACCATCAAAGCTCCCTTTGTCGGCATCGTCAGAAATGATATTGGTAGCCGCAATAAAGCTAATGCCGTGAATGTCGCCCCCGGCACCGCCAAACGCTTCACTGTTGTAAAGACTGTTGTAAACACCCGTCACCAGGTTGACCGCCAGATTTGGGTCGGTAGCTGTAGTAGCCTGGCCCTGAATGGGTACATCCAGAAAGCTCTTCTGGCAGGAAGCCGTCAGCAAAACGGCTGTAAAACCGATACTGAGTGAGATATAGGTAGTCCGTTTCATTTGTGTCGAGTCAGGTTAAAAGCCCACGTTCAGCCCCAGGGCGTACGTTTGGGTGGTTGGATACGCGTTCAGTTCAATTCCCTGATTGGTTGGATTGCCCGATAGTTCGGCTGTAAAACCGCTGTACTTCTTGATCGTCAGAATGTTCTGCGCCGTAACAAACACCCGCACACTGCTTATCCTGACCTTTTCGAGCAGCTTGTCGGGAAGTTTGTAGCCCAGCGTGGCATTGTTGATGCGCACAAACGAACCCGATTCAACGAAATAGGTAGAGGCAGGCAGGTTGCCACTGTTGGCACCGGGCTCATTCTGGATGCCGCTACCCGGCGACCAGCGCCCATACGCCATCGACCGTTCGACGTTGTCCAGTTGGTTCTGACGGAATCCACGCTTACCATTGTAAACCTGATTGCCGACGTTCCCGTAAAAATCAACGCTGAAATCGAGGCCTTTCCAGGTCAGTCCGGCATTCAGGCCGAAGTAAGCTTTCGGTTGGTAGGAGCCGGCAAACACCCGATCGTTATCATCGATTTTGCCATCGCCATTTGTATCCTGGTATTTAAAATCACCCGGATTGGCCGACGGCTGAATGACCTGGCCGGTTGCACTTTTATAGTTGGCAACCTCATCGGCAGTCTGGAAAACGCCCAGTACCTGTAGGACGTAAAAGCTTCCGACAGGCTGTCCATTGTCGGTTCGGGTCGTGTACTGCTGGTTGGCGCCCACGCCACCATCCAGAATCGGTTGCCCACCATTTAAGCCAATGACTTTGTTCTGGTTGAGGGTAGCATTGGCCCCTACGCGGTAGGAAATATTGTTAGTAATTTTGCCCCGCCAGTTTAGGGTAACTTCCAGTCCCTGGTTCTGAATCGAAGCCGCATTGGTCAGCACAACGCCATCGGCATCACCCGTCACGGAAGGTACTTTAACGTTGATCAGCAGGTCTCGGGCTTTTTTGTTGTAATAGTTGACCTCGCCCGACAGCCGCCCATTAAGCGCCGAGAATTCAACACCCAGATCCGCTTCTTCGGTAGTTTCCCACTTCAGATTAGGGTCTTTAATTTGGGTAATCGCACTACCTGGCGTAGCAATACCTCCTCCGAACGGATAGGCAAGGTTAGGCTGTACCGTAACCGTATAGGAATCGGAGGGTATGCGGTCATTACCAACGCGTCCCCAGCTGGCCCGCAGTTTCAGAATATCGAAAATCTGCTGGCTTTGCATGAATGGTTCGCTGGTTAGTAGCCAGCCTGCTCCCACTGACGGGAAATAACCCCAGCGGTTCCGGCTCGGGAACCGGGAAGAGCCGTCGGCCCGAAGGGTAGCCGTGAGTAAATATTTGTCGTTGAAGTTATAATTGACACGCCCGATGTAGGAATTGCGGGTGTATTTGTCGCCTGTCCCGTCGTTAGTCGACGTATTGGCATTGCCGGTGCCGATGTACCATAAGTTCTGTGCCGCCGGAACATCTTTCCGGAAAGCTGAGAACTTGACCTGCGTATATTGTTCGGCAGTTGTACCGACCAGTACGGTTAGGTTATGTTTATCGAACTTCTTACTAAAGGTTGCTAAATTGTTCCAGGTCCAGTGAAAGGTCCGTGTATTTTCGAAGGTGAGATTACTATTCGGATTACGCTGATTACCACCGGGAGTAATAAACGATGTAGTATCGTTATTAAACTGATAATTATAAACCCGGCTATTCTGATTCAGCCAGTCGCCCCCCATTTCACTGCGTAGAGTAAGCCACTCAATGGGCTTGATATCCAGATACGCAGAACCCAAAAGACGATTATCCGTTGCTTTATTGTTGTTCTTCTCAATATCCATGATCGGGTTGCCTACGTTCTGGTATACAGACGTATTGCCGTATTTAGTCCCTGCTTTCGATGGTATAATCGGGGCGGCCCGATAGGCATCATTGTAGGCTGAATTCAGGTTAGCGATCTGGTTATCGCCATTCGAGTACGAAGCGGAAATACCGGCTTTAACGTATTTGCTGAAGGTGAAATCGTTATTGGCCCGAAGGGTAAACCGCTTGTAGATATTGTCGATCACAATACCCTGATCGGTAAAATACCCTGCACTCAGGAAGTAGGTGGCTTTGTCGGTACCACCGTTGACGGACAGGCCGTGGTTTTGCTGGAAGCCGTTCCGAATAATTTGTCCGTACCAGTCGGTGGATGTGGTACCTGGGTTAACAACATTACCACTCGCAGCACTCACATAGTTGGCATATTCAGTTGCATTGGCCATCCTGACCAGGCTGGCTGGCATGCGGAAACCGGCGTTGCCCGAATAGTTGACCGTCATTTTTCCTGTGGTCCCTTTCTTTGTGGTGATTATAACCACACCATTGGCACCCCGAGCCCCGTAAATGGCGGTTGCCGATGCGTCTTTCAGTACATCGATGTTGGTAATATCAGCCGTGTTGATGTTTGAAATGTCGTCCGTTAGCACACCGTCCACGACAAACAGGGCTGCTGTTCCTGCCAGGGCCGTACTTGTACCCCGGATACGTATCGTGGGAGATGTTCCAGGCTGGCCGCTACTGATAATCTGCACCCCTGCCGCTTTTCCCTGCAAGGCCTGTGTAGCTGTAAGAACGGGCTGCTTTGCCAGTTCTTCCCCTTTTATCGTTACGGTAGCCCCGGTAACGTCGGCCTTCCGCTGGGTGCCATACCCAATGACGACTACTTCGGTCAGAGACCGGGTATCTTCCTGCAACGATACATTGATGGTTGTCTGCCCATTCACTGCAATTTCCTGTTTCTGATAGCCAATGCTCGAAACGATCAGGGTTGCGGTATCATCTGCCTGAATTGAAAAGGCTCCGTTGGCATCGGTAACGGTACCAGTATTTGTGCCTTTGACCTGTACAGTTACTCCCGGCAGACCTACAGTCGTTGCGCCATCGGTCACTTTACCCGTTATGCGTATGGGGGGGGCATGCCTGGCCCATGCCAGGTTTATGAATGAGTAGAAAACCAGGCATAGTACCAGATTAATTACCCATTTTGTTCTCCAACCAAGAAAAATGTAATCCATAGTTGATCTGGTTAAGATTGCTTGCGTGGCGTTTCTGTAAAGCTGTTTTTGCTGATGTACAGCTATGTGTTATAACAGAGATCCGCAATAACTTTCTAATATTTTTTTGCACAAAAGTAGGTGAACACTAACTTAGCCTATAAAAAAGGGGTACATCATTACCACATCATTCTGGCTTTTTTAGCCAGTAATCAATGTTTTTTAATACATCACAGCGTATCAGGCGCTGTTTTTATGCAAAACGGGATGTATGTAAGCAGAACTGTCTTTGGACGTTGGGTGGTTGGTATTTGGGGATGCTATGTCCTCCTCATCATGCCTGCCATAGCCCAGTCGCCTTACGGTTTTTGTCGTCCTGAGCTTATGCCGTATAGCCGTCAACAGTACGGAGCCTATAACCAGAACTGGAGTGTGGCACAGAATTACCGGAGCCGATTCATGTATTTTGCCAACTCGAAGGGATTACTCGAATTTGATGGCAGTAACTGGCGCGTGTATGAACTCCCCCGAAAACAACGAGTGCGATCTGTCGCTATCGATCAGGAAGGTCGAATCTATACGGGTGCTTTGGGCGAGTTCGGATACTGGTTTCCCGGAAAGAATGGCGAATTAGTCTACCATTCACTCGTGCCCCTGATTCGGGAAAAGGGTTTTTTACGGGAAGAAATCTGGAATATTCAGATCACAACCGATGGCGTTTTATTTCAGTCTTTTGCTTACGTATATAGATACAGGCAGGGACGTATCCAGTTCTTACCACCACCGGCCACGATTCTGTTTATTCACCAGGTATACAATCGATCCTTGCTGGAAGTGTTGGGTAAAGGATTGTATGAGTTACAGGGGGATCAGTATCAGTTGATACAGGGGAGTGAGTTTCTGGGCCGCGAAACGATCAATACGATTCTGCCCATTGGTAGTCAGGATATACTTATTGGTACCGAACGAGGTGTATATCGGTACGATGGCCAGCGATTTATGCCGTTTAATGCGCAGCTCAATACCTTTTTTCAGCAAAATCGCCTGAACCGGGGTGTTCGGTTAACGTCGGAGCTGTATGCCTTTGGAACCTTGCTGAATGGTGTTGTAATTACCACCGCCGACGGGCGTATCCGCGACCATTTCAACCAGCGGAATGGGTTGCAGAATAATACGGTACTAGCCATGTGCCGTGATAATGATGGAGATTTATGGCTTGGTCTGGATAAAGGTATTGATCGTATCAATATAAGTTCGCCAGTACGGTACTTTACGGATAATGAGGGTAATTTAGGGACTCCTTACGACATGGCTCGGTATGGTGAGAATCTGTATTTGGGAACGAATCGTGGAATATATTATCGGCCGTTGCACCAGCCTGACATACCGTTTAAACTGATTCCGGGAACGCAGGGTCAGGTCTGGGATCTGGCTGTGATTGATGATCAGTTACTATGCGGGCATAACAAAGGAACGTTCCGAATAGAGGGAGCTCAGGCGCAGCTTATCTGTTCCATTACGGGTGGGTGGGTGTTGAGTCGTTTGAAGAATCACCCCGACAAACTTATTCAGGGGACCTATACAAATCTCTGCATTTACCAGAAAGACAAACAGGGGAAATGGGCTTTTTCGCACACGGTCGACGGTTTTTCAGCGCCTGTTCGTCAGTTGGAGGAAGATGCAGCAGGTAGTATATGGGTGAATAAAGCATCGAATCTGGGCCTCCAACGGTTGACGCTCACCGCCGACCTGCATAAGGTAGCCAGTAACAAAGAGTATACGGATGATGCGTTTCATAGCCCCGTGTTAAACCTTTGCCGGGTCAGTAATCGGATCGTGCTGACTATGTCGGAGGGGTTGCGTATATATGACGCTTCAAACGACCGCTTTATTCCTGCTTCGGTCGTTTATGCCTGGGCCGATCATACCATCCGAAAAATTTTCCCCATGCCAGATTCCAGTTTGTTTTTGCTTCGTAAGGATGGAACGGTGGGGTGGACACAGCCGCAGGGGCGGGTGTCGGGCGATATGCCAATACAAACGAATCAGTGGGTAGAGGATTTCGAAAAAATTGTTCAGCTGGACCCAGGGTATATTGCTTTCTGCCGCGAGAATGGATTTGCGATTTTGCCTCGTTCTATGGTAAATCACCCAACTAGAGCTGTACCCCCACCCATCATTCGAACTGTTACACCTGTAGATGATCCAGGTAGTCGTTATATGTCGAATGAAAAGCTACCGGCAATCCATTTAACCTTCTCTCACGATCAGTCTAATCTGTTATTTACCTATTCGACCCCTTACTATGCTCAACCCGTAAAGTACAGTTACTGGCTTGAAAATAGCACTCGCGAGTGGTCGCCTTATACGCCCTTACATCAGAAAGAATTTAATAACCTGCCTCCTGGCCAGTACACGTTTCATCTGAAATCGAACCTGAATCCAACTGAAAGCAGTCTGACATTTGAGATTCGACCACCCTGGTACTGGAACATATGGGCTAAACTGATCTATTTAGGCCTGTTGGTAGGGGCAGGCTGGCTGGCTTATCTGTTACACCTTCGCCGGATAGCTATTCAGCAGAACCGAATGCGAAAGCGGATGGCCACAAAGTTGCGTCAACAGGAAGAGCAGAATCAGCGTGAAATTATCATGCTTCAGAAAGAACAGTTGGAACAAGGCTTGATTCAAAAATCAGAAGAATTGGCTAATTCAACGATGGCGCTGATTCAGAAAAACGAACTCCTCATTCAATTAAAAGAGGAACTGAATCGGGCGAAGGCACGTGCTGGTACTCGCGTGCCGGGTGATGATTTTCAGCGGATTACAACCTTGATTGATACGAATATTTCGAGTGAACAGGACTGGAAGCTCTTCGAGACAAATTTCAATAAAGTACATGAGCAGTTTCTGAAGCGACTACTCGAACAGTACCCCGATTTAGGACAGGGTGATCTAAAACTGGCAGCTTATCTGCGTATGAACCTGTCGACGAAGGAAATTGCCCAGTTGCTGAACATCACTCACCGGAGCGTAGAGTTAAAACGGTACCGACTTCGTAAAAAGCTTGATCTCGAAGCCGATATGAACCTGAGCGAGTTTATGATGAAGTATTAGTAAGTCTCTGATTTGTCGTTTGATAGTATTTACTTAGAAGTTGTTTGAGTTAGTCAACGTAAAACGTTTGGCACAGGTAGGGTGAGGGCAGGTTGTAGGAACCGGCCCTCACGAACTCAAAAAGCCTCTTAATCAACGTCAAACGACAAATCGAATTCAACTTATAGTAAATTCCAGCCTTTACGATAGTCTCTTGACAGCAGTGCGTTGGCATCGGCATTATGCCTGAATTTCTCTTTGTGAGCATTCCACTCCAGCGGTTCGCCAAGCCGATACGAAATCAAACCCAGGTGCATAGGCATAGTCATTTGACGGGCGTAGGCCAGATTAGATTCGGGCTGTTTTCGGGATTTAACCGAGTCTATAAAATTTTGCTGGTGGCCGGGCGACCGTTCAAGGGTAATGGGGATTTCGGCTATGTCGGGCATAGTTACGCCGTTTATCGTAATCTCGCGAGTGTTGTAGTCGCAGAGAAGCGTGCCCTTATCACCTTCAAAGTAGGCGCCTATACCTCGCTTAGCGGCTCCTGGTACATCAGGCGGAGTACTAGTCCAGTGTAGGTTCAGGCCATCAAATTCGTAATCGATATCGATCCATTTGGGAGCATCGCCGATGCCTTCAGGGGCTTCGCCTTTCGCCTGAATCCGTTTTAAACCCGTAGGATTGATCGACCACCAGACCACATCGGCAATATGACACCAAAAGTCCTGAAACACACCGCCTGAGTAGTCCAGAAAATAACGGTAGGTAAAGTGACAACGTTCGGGGGTGTAGAGTGATACAGGAGCAGGCCCTTGCCACATATCCCAGTTCAGCGTAGCCGGTGGAGTCTGGTAATTGGCTGGACCAAGCACAGGCGGGAAGCCGGTTTTCCAGAGTCGGACAGTATGCACTTTGCCGATAGCGCCCGCTTTGATAAGTTCGACAACCCGGTGGTAATTGTCGCCAGCATGGATCTGGGTACCTAATTGAAAAATTCGATCGTAGCGGTTCAGCGCCTTCAGCATTTTCTGCCCTTCGCGCACGCTGTAGGATAGCGGTTTTTCTCCGTAAACATCTTTGCCTGCCTGAAACGCCATAATCGCGATCTGTGCGTGCCAGTGGTCGGGGGTTGCACAGGTGATGGCATCAATGTCATGTCGGTCGAGCAGGTATCGGAAATCAGAATACGTTTTAGCCGTTGTGTTGGGTTGCAGGGTTTGTAAGGTTGAAAGTGCTTTAGCCAGATGAGTCTCATCGACATCACATAAGCCTACCACCTCAACCTCTGGTAATTTGGCAAACCAGTTCAGGTGATTGGTCCCCATGCCGTTCAGACCAATATGGGCAACTCGAACCCGGTCGCTTGGGGCTACCTTACGGTTCGGGCTGTACCCGAAAGCCAGACTAAGGGCGGCCGTACTACTCTGTTTTAAAAAATCACGGCGGTTAAGATGGTGGTTCATAAGAAAAGATAAAACCTAGCAGTTTACCACCATAATACCAATATGCTACTGAATCTACTTTTCTGGTTATCATAAAAATATGTACAATAAGCCCCAATTCCTGTTCTATGGGTTTTAATAGATACTACACCCATACATTCCTAACGGCTTATGCCAGCATACTCACCCAAGATAAACAAGATAAATGTAATGGGGCAGGTATCAACGGTTGCTTCAACGAGTTCGAAATGAACAATCGTCAATAAGTTGTCTGATCGGTAGTTTACGAAAAAACAGCGATCGACAGATTATGGCTGCTATTCTAGTCCGGGTAGCAGAAAACACTGAAATTACCTGGTATATCAATGTACATAATGATACTGTGAGCAATATGACAAAGACCCATTAAATAATCTTTATACCATAATCACAAATACGCAACACTAATTTTACTTGTGCCAAATGTCTTTTTTAGGATATTTGACTTACGATTTATTCCCTTAGTATGGGATACTTTAAACTTATAATTATCAATTATGATAAAGAAACTTTTACTTTTCATGCTATTGGGAATGTGTACTGGCTTTACGGCCTTTGCCCAAGACCCATACATCGTCAAAGATGGAGTGATTGTTAGTCCATATAGCTTATCAGTAGGTACATACACTAGTGTAACTATTGGTTTTGGGAATGCATCTACCTCGAGTAGTATCCCTCAAAGCGCAAATGCTACCTACACCATAAATGTACCTCCAGTAGTGGGCGTAACCAGTGCTTCAATTACGGTCCCATCTGGTACCACGGCCAACCTGACATTAACTTTAGGTAGTTACACCGCATCTAAAGGAACCACTGTGATTGTAAATAGTAATAAAGGTGATGTTCCTATTAATACTACTTATACCTTGGTGATGTCGTTACGCGGTGTAATTGCAAATGAACCCGGTGTTGAATCAAATGTTATAGCAAATGCAGTTGCTTCTGGCTTATCTACAAATAATTCTAGTAACGATAACGGTAATAGTGCGCTAAAAGTATTTGCAGGCCCTATACAGCCGGTAAGTCTAGTGTCGTTCACGGCCAAACCCCAGGAAGACCAAACCATCGCCCTGGCCTGGACTACCTCCTGGGAAACTAACAACAAAGGCTTCCT
>NZ_MKUD01000008.1 GCF_001898575.1 Spirosoma sp. 48-14 | reverse complement strand
ATAGGCTGACGGTGACGCCCACATTGGCCTGGGGTAGGGAGGCCCCCGCCGACAGGGTGGGGGCGGCATTGACGGTGACCGTCTGGGAGGAGGTGTTGCTACAGCCGTTGACGGTCAGCGAGTAGGCGATGGTGCCTCCGGTGCTGGCCGTGGCGGGATTGAAGCTGGTGCCGCTGATGCCAGGTCCACTGAAGCTACCCCCGGCGGTGGTGGGCACCAGGGTGACCGCACTGGCATTGTTGCAGTAGGTGCTGGCCAGTCCGGAGAAGCTGGCATTGGGCAGGGAGGTAATGCTGACGGTGACCGAGCCGCTCATGGTTTGCAGACACTGCCCCTGGGTGGTGGCCGCCTGCACGGTGTAGGTGCCCGTCAGGGTCTGGCTGCCAAACGAGAGGGCATTGCCGGTCCCACTCAGGGTGGCACTGGTGGGCGAGCCGTTGCGCAGCAGGGTGTAGGTGACTCCCGTTTCGGAATCGGCCAGGCCGATGGGCGCGCCCGTTCCACCTTGGCAGAAGGCCCCGCCCCCCGTCACCGAGAAGCTGGTGGGGGATGGCAGAAGGCTGACGGTGACTGATCCATTCATGACCGGCTGACACTGATTGCGCTTGTTGAGGGCCTGCACGGTATAGGTGCCCACCTGGGTCTGAGGGGTAAACGAGAGAGGGTTGCCGGTGCCCAGCCGCTCATCGGCTGGGCTGGGGCTCCTGGACCCGGTCAGTAGCAGGTAGTAGGTGATGTTTGGGTCTGAGCCATCCAGGCCGATGGCTGCTCCGGCCGATCCGGGGCAGTATCCGCCCAGTCCGGTCACCGAAAACAGGGTTGGGGATGTATTGACGGTGACTTCCAGGCTCCCCTGCAGGTTGGTGCTGAGGGCCGCTCCATTCCCATCGTAGAGGCACTGAATGGTATAGGTAGTGCTGGTGGTGGGGGTGAGTGGAATGGAAAAGGAGGAGGTGTTTCCGGTGGTGCTGGTGCCGTCGCTGAGGATCATGGTCCAGGTGCCGGTGGCTTTGGCCAGTGATCCGGCCAGGGTGACGGTCTGTCCGGAGCAAATGGTGGTTTTGGAGGCAGGGGCGGTGGCGATGATAGGGCTTGGGGGCAGGGTGATGGTGACCTGTCCATCCTGGTTCTGTCCTCCGCCGTTGAGGCCGGGGGTGATGGCCGTGTTGCTGGCGGTGGAGCTGAGGTAGGAGTAGCCCCCCGTAGCGGAAAAGTACTCAAACCCCCCATTTCCACCCCCATAACCGCCCCCGCCACCCGAGCCAGATCTGTAGAGGTCTCCCCCGCCCCCCCCGCCAAACCCCTGCCCGCCCCGGTTAGTATTGCTATTGTCAGCTCCCCCTGGGCTGAGGGCGGTCAGGCTGGCCTGACCGCCCCCCGTTCCCGAATATAGGTTGTTTTTTGCGCCATTGGTTCCTTTTTGCCCCGGACCATCCAGGCCTCCGCCCCCGCCCCCTCCGCCATTTGAACCATTGGACACTCCACCGGTTCCGCCGGTACTGGGTCCCCGTCCTTGGCCACCACCCCCATCGACAGTAATAGAAGCAGCCGCGCCCCCTCCACCGCCCGCAGCCAGTAGTAAACTGGGGACATTGTTTCGGGTGAGCACGACTCCTGTGCCCCCTCCTCCGCTAGTTCTATCGGATCCGGATGCACCCGACTGGCCCACAATACTGGTGATCACATCGCCTGTTTGCAGCACAAAAGTGCCCGTTACGGTGGCTCCACTGCCTCCTTTGCCTTTAAACTCAGTCCCCCCATCAGCGCCTTTGGCGGTGATCTCCACCCGAAAGAGCCCACCCTGCGGTACGGTAAAGGAGTAGAGCCCCGTGGTGGTGTAGGTGGTACACTGCCCCCTGGCCGGGAGGGTGTTTATCAAAAAAGCCAGTACGGTAAACAGGAAACAGGGTGTCAGACGATTGAGCGAGTACGTGAACATTTTCTGAGTAATAGCTGGTAGAAAGTTGACTAAAAACGAACGGATAGGTTAAAAGAAAGATGGGTGAATGAGCTATGGGACTGGGCAAATGGGTAGCAATAAAGTGGATAGGGTAGTGTTTTCAAGAGTTTGAAACGAGTGCATTCTGGGTAGGTTATCCGGTTATTTAAATAGTACAAAATAGATTGATTTGGCTAGTTTTGTAAAATATAAATAATATAATATGATAATATATATTAATATACAATAAAAATGAAAAAATATACTTGATCTTAAAAAGACTATATGTTTGTTTTTTGAATTGTATTATTTTTTAGGTAAAACGGGTTTTGTTGGGCGTACTGGCTAGCTATTTCGCAGCGCGAAAAAAACCAATTGTTTACTTATCGGGTCACGGAATGTACCTGTGCGAATACGCGACAAACGAGTCTTTAGCACGCTGGCTTCTGGAATCGTGGGCAGACGGAGTATGGGTGCTGGGCTTTGTTGACGCACGTGTGTCCCCGGCTTTCTGTAACCGTTGGCCGCCCAAGATTGACGCTAGTCTATTGACGTTATTTCGCAGAAGTGTATTGGGGCTACGATGCCTTCACTCTTGATTGGGGAAACATACCGGGCGGATTGTTCAACCTCGGTCAGGGAGGACTGTGTCAATAGCCTGAATGGTACTATTCGCACAAATTGCTCCTGATGGTAAAGGATAATTGACGGCGATGGCTGGTACTGCCAGGAGCCGGTAGACATGGCTTCGTCACCGGCCCCTGGAGTAGCTCAGATTCCGTTGATGATTCGGGCGTAGATGTTGTTGAGCCGGTTCACATCATAGGTGCCCCCACTG
>NZ_MKUD01000007.1:3397-5861 GCF_001898575.1 Spirosoma sp. 48-14 | reverse complement strand
CACTCACCATGTAGGTGCCCGCCGACAGGTTCACCAGGCTGGCACTGCTGCCCACCACGATGCCCGCAGCGCTGGTCCACTGGTAGCTGTAATTGCCACTGCCATTGCTGACCTGCACACTGGCGCTGCCATTGGCCACCCCACAGGAGGTCGACGACACCTGAGCCACGATCAACGGCGCACTCGTCGAGGAAATCGTCACTTGTTTCTGACCCGTACAACCCTTGCTGTCGGTCACACTCACCGTGTACACACCCGGTGCCAGTCCTTGAGCCACTGAACTGCTGGAAACCACACTACCCGACGCGTTGGTCCACTGGTAGGTGTAGGGGGCTACCCCGCTACCCGCGTTGACCACCACTGTGGCAATGCCATTGGCCTGACCACACTGGGCCAGGGTGGTACCCGTGTTCAGCCCCAGGGCCGTACACACCGTACATGAGGCTGGGGGAACAATCACCACTTTGGGGCTACAGCCGTTGGTAGTCGTCACCGTCACACTCACCGGGATGCCTGAAGGAATGCCACTGATCACCCCATTAGACGCCACACCCTGGTTCACCTGCACACTCGTACCCGCAGCAACCGTATAGCTCACTTCATACGTGGAGCTACCCGCCACACACTCAGGACCACTCAGAGTGATCGCTGGATTCTCGCAGGGGTTGGTGCACGAAGCCGGACTCACCACCGTCACCCGCGTTACGCAGGTGCCGCTGCCCGTTGCCGTTACCTGTACATTCTGGCCCAGCGGGATGTTCTCGATCACCCGGGAGACCGTATTGACGTTACCCACGTTACTGCTTACACTACCGGTACCCACCAGTCGGTAGCTCACCGTGTAGAAGCCCGTGCCCTGACACAGTGGCTGACCCACCGACAAACGAGGGGGGGTACAGTTGTTGTTGCCGTTATTACTACAACCCGTCGGCGAATCGGCCGTCAGCACGTTGTAACAGCCCACTCCATTGCTGGCTGTCACGCTGATCGGTGTACCGATCGGGATATTAACAATCGACGCTCCACTCACCTGACCCGCACTAGGAATCAGATTGGTGGTACTGCTAATCAGGGATATACTATAGAAGCCATTGCCCGCACAGATCGGATCTACCAGTGAGAGGATTGGTTTCTCACAAACGACTGGACAAGTTGTAATGCTGATCGGACAGCACAAACTGGTACTACAACCTGTTGCGGCCTCCAAAGCACTATAACTGTACAGCCCGGCTGCCGTTGCCACGTAGTCGATGCTGGTTGCTCCCGGAATAGCTACCCCATCCTTATACCATTGCACATTGGTATACATACTACCTGCCGTAAGGGTAAAGGACGTTTTTGCCCCGCAAAGTGTATAACTAGCCGGTACACAGTTGATCGATACCGGTATCAGCCCCGCATCGACGGTCAGCTCCTGCTGGCCTGCTGTCAGGCTGTAAACCGACGTCTGACCACCGACGCCCGCATCGCTATCCGTCGCATCATTGCCCACATTGGCACTGGTAAAGGTCATGCCACTGGGAGCCGTGAACTTCACGTAGTAGCTACCCGGGTCCAGATTCGTAAATAAGTATTTGCCATTGGCATCGGTCACCGTGGTACTGATGGGCTGGTTGGTGGTCGCATTGTAGAGCACCGCCGTCACACTAGCCACACCCGTCTCGGTGGGATCCTGCTGACCATTCTGATTCGTGTCGAACCACACATAGTCACCCAGAGACGCCTTCACCACAGGCGTTACATTGATCACCTCGGGATCAGAGTCGTCCTCATCCTGCGAGGGGTTGTTCTTGTGATCCCCACTAGTGTCATCATTGACCGGCGTACCATCGTTATTCGGATTGTTGTCCGGATCGGAATCCTTGTCGGGCAAGTTCTGAGCATTGCCCGCACTGCTGATCTCAGCCGTGTTGGTCAGGCTACCCGTTACGCCCGAACCTACCGTGAAGACGATGTTGCGCGTGGTGCTCTGACCCGCTGGCAGACTGGCAATCACACTGTTGAGCGTCGCTAGACTACCGCTGGCTGTCCAATTTCCATCGTTCAGCGTCAGCCCAGTCGGGATGTAATCCGTCACCTGAACATTGGTCGCGTCCACGTTGCCCTGGTTGTAGACCGTCACCGTAAAGGTTACGCTGCTACCAGGAGTGACGTTGGCCGACTGACCTGCCGCCAGCGTTTTCTTCAACGCCAAGTCGAAGACAGGAGCTGGACTCACATTGATCACCTCAGGGTCGGAGTCATCCTCGTCCTGCGATGGGTTGTTCTTGTGATCCCCACTAGTGTCATCATTGACCGGCGTACCATCGTTGTTGGGATTGTTGTCCGGATCGGAATCCTTATCGGGTAGATTCTGGGCATTGCCCGCACTGCTGATCTCAGCCGTGTTGGTCAGGCTACCCGTTACGCCCGAACCTACCGTGAAGACGATATTGCGCGTGGTGCTCTGACCCGCGGGCAGACT
>NZ_MKUD01000007.1:0-3332 GCF_001898575.1 Spirosoma sp. 48-14 | reverse complement strand
TCACCGTGAAGGTCACGCTGCTGCCAGGGGTGACGTTGGCCGACTGACCTGCCGCCAGCGTTTTCTTCAGCGCCAAGTCGAAGACAGGAGCTGGACTCACATTGATCACTTCCGGATCAGAGTCGTCCTCATCCTGAGAAGGATTGTTCTTGTGATCCCCACTAGTGTCATCATTGACCGGCGTACCATCGTTATTCGGATTGTTGTCCGGATCGGAATCCTTGTCGGGCAAGTTCTGGGCATTGCCCGCACTGCTGATCTCAGCCGTGTTGGTCAGGCTACCAGTTACGCCCGCACCTACCGTGAAGACGATGTTGCGCGTGGTGCTCTGACCCGCTGGCAAGCTGGCAATCACACTGTTGAGCGTGGCCAGACTACCGCTGGCTGTCCAATTTCCATCGTTCAGCGTCAGCCCAGTCGGGATGTAATCCGTCACCTGAACATTGGTCGCGTCCACGTTGCCCTGGTTGTAGACCGTCACCGTAAAGGTTACGCTGCTACCAGGAGTGACGTTGGCCGACTGACCTGCCGCCAGCGTTTTCTTCAACGCCAAGTCGAAGACGGGTACAGGAATCAGACCCGCATCAACGGTCAAGTCCTGCTGGCCTGCGGTCAGGCTGTAAACTGACGTCTGACCACCGACGCCCGCATCGCTGTCGGTCGCATCATTGCCCACATTGGCACTGGTGAAGGTCATGCCACTGGGGGCCGTGAACTTCACGTAGTAGCTACCGGGGTCCAGATTCGTAAATAAGTATTTACCATTGGCATCGGTCAGGGTCGTGCTGATGGGCTGGTTGGTGGTCGCATTATAGAGCACCGCCGTCACAGAAGCCACGCCCGTTTCGGTAGGGTCCTGCTGACCATTCTTGTTGGTATCCAGCCAGACGTAATCCCCCAGACTAGCCGGTAATGGGATCAAGCCTGCATCGACGGTCAGCTCTTGCTGGCCTGCTGTCAGGCTGTAAACCGACGTCTGACCACCGACGCCCGCATCACTGTCAGTCGCATCGTTGCCTACATTGGCACTGGTGAAGGTCATGCCACTGGGGGCCGTGAACTTCACGTAGTAGCTACCGGGGTCCAGATTCGTAAATAAGTATTTGCCATTGGCATCGGTTACCGTGGTACTGATGGGCTGGTTGGTGGTGGCATTGTAGAGCACCGCCGTCACACTAGCCACACCCGTCTCAGTAGGGTCCTGCTGGCCATTTTTGTTGACATCAAACCACACATAATCCCCCAGACTAGCCGGTAATGGGATCAAGCCTGCATCGACGGTCAACTCCTGCTGACCCGCCGTCAGACTATACGTACCCGTCGTACCACTTTGGCCCGTTAGACTCGCTACATCACTGTCGGTCGCATCAGCACCCACATTCGCACTAGTGAATGTCGTACCCACAGGTGCGGTGAACTTCACGTAGTAGCTGCCCGGGTCCAGGTTCGTAAACAGGTATTTACCCTGGCTGTCTGTTACGGTCGTGCTTACTACTGTGCCGCTTACTGCGTCGTAGAGCACCGCCGTCACACTAGCCACACCCGTTTCGGTGGGGTCCTGCTGGCCATTCTTGTTGGTATCCAGCCAGACGTAATCCCCCAGACTAGCCGGTAATGGGATCAAGCCTGCATCGACGGTCAGTTCCTGCTGACCCGCTGTCAGGCTGTAAACTGACGTCTGACCACCGACGCCCGCATCGCTGTCGGTCGCATCGTTGCCTACATTGGCACTGGTGAAGGTCATGCCACTGGGGGCCGTGAACTTCACGTAGTAGCTGCCCGGATTCAGATTGGTAAACAGGTATTTGCCCTGCCCGTCGGTTAGCGTGGTCGAGACCACCGTGCCGCTCACCGCGTCATAGAGCACTGCCGTTACAGAAGCCACACCCGTTTCGGTGGGGTCCTGTTGACCGTTCTTGTTGGCATCGAACCACACATAATCCCCTAAAGACGCTGGTGGATTGGCGGTAAGCCCAAAATCATACGTATGATTATTGGCTCCAATCGGGCCCGTCGTCAGATTGATGGTTGGCAGACCATTGGCCACAAACGCATCATTGTTGTTGATCGTACTGCCAGTGTTTGTACCTGCGGTCTCACCCGGTGCAATGGTTATGCCTGTCAGTGTTAAACCCGCTACCGACGTGCTGCTACCCAGCGAGGTAATTTTGAGGCTATAGCTAGTAGAAGGCAGTAACGACAAGCTGTATACTTTGCTAGCCGTGGTACTACCATTTGTTCCCGACGAGAAGATATAATTCCCGCTGGCATCTGTGGTTGCTGTTGCAATGACCCCACCACTGGCATTGGTTAGCTGGACCGTTACACCCGCCAAAGCTGGTTCGCCGGGGTCCTGAACCCCATTGTTGTTGGTATCTTTCCAGACCCGGTTACCGATTTCAATGGGAGCTGGATCGCACAATAATTCTAAGTCCCCTAAACCATTAGATTTGCCGTAAACACCTGGATCTTGGGCATTATAAATCAAAAAGCCATCCACAAGACTACCATTTTGAGTACTAAGTTTACGGATACCTCCAGTAGCTACTCTATCCGTATTGTTTAGAGGATCGTAAACGGTAGTAACGACATTATTTGAGCCAGGCAATAGAGCTAATCCACCTGTTGTAACTTCCTGATGGATTTCTGACCCTGTTGCATAGATCATATTATCGCTAAAAAACTCTCCTCCGCCCGGACCTTGATTGTTCCCTCCACCAGAGCCTGATAAACCTCCTACAGTACCGTTATTTTCAAGAGTAAAAGTACCGCTGGTAGCGGGAGACGCCATCAAAATATCTCCGGCAGCATAAACTTGGTACAATGTAGTCCCAGAAGGGCCATACTGAGCAAGCCCCCCTAAATCGCCCATTCGGTCTCTCATACCTAGTATCATATATCCATTTGAGGGATTAAACTCAATGTCTGATAGCATAGGTTGAGGGTAAGCAATCTCTGTAGTAGCACAGCTACCAAAACTACTAGGCCAATTAGATAGCCAAGGCTTCCAGGGAATTGGACCACACCATTGATGAGAAAAACCTCTTGGATAATTCAAAGGAAATGACAAAACAGAAGTAAACCCATTTCCATCAAATTTGTAAACTGTGGCCTTTAAATCTGTCGCATTTTGAGTTGTTTGCGCAGTACATACTTGACCTATGTAAACATTACCTTGATAATATTTTAGGCCAAAATTCATCACATCGTTGCTGTTACTACAAGTTTGCGGTATAGTCCAGCTTCCTTTCAATGACTTTGTTGCAATATCAACAGCATATAATTTTTTATCATACAAATTCGTCAAGTATAAAGTCGAGCCATCATCCGAT
>NZ_MKUD01000006.1:279529-279688 GCF_001898575.1 Spirosoma sp. 48-14 | reverse complement strand
ATGGGGTTTCTACCGCGCCCATGTCCACCCGACCGCCCACGATGCGCGCATTCCCAACTAAATCGGTAGCGGGCAGGGCCGTAGCCGAGTAAGGACCACTGGCAACGGTCACACTGGCGGGGGTGCCCGCATTGATAGCGGGGGAACCGGTCGCCAGCG
>NZ_MKUD01000006.1:258183-279489 GCF_001898575.1 Spirosoma sp. 48-14 | reverse complement strand
CAGGTTGCCCGGCCCGCTCACATCCACGCCCGCCGTGACCGACGAGGGTTCATACAGTGAGTAAGTCATGGTCAGGCTCCCGCCCGGATTGGCAATGGCATTGCTGCCCCCGTTGTCCCACAAAACCGAGTTGGTCACCCTAACGTTACTGTTAAGGCTCAATCCCTGCGCATTATAAAAAGCCCCCCCCGACGCTGTGCTGGAGTTATTGGTGGGACTTCCTGCCACCGACACTGATACCGTATTGGTCAGCAGGCTACAGTTGATGATCGAGGGATTGCTGCCCTGATTGTAAAAAGCTCCGCCAAAGATACTGTTCTGAACGACGCTGTTACCGGCGGGTGTCACGGCTGAGGCTCTATTATTCTGAAAACTAGAATTGATCAGTATGGGACTACCTTGAGTCATATAAACCGCCCCGCCCCCGATTCTGTTGAATGCGCCCGTGGCCAGAACCGCGTTGTTTCGGAAGCTACAGCCAGACACGGACAGGCTAACGCCAGAGCTTGCAATGGCCCCGCCATAGGCAGTATTTCCGCTATTTCCTGAACCTGAAGCCACATTATCCAGAAAACTACAATTGGCCAGCAGCAGGCTGCTCACATTGTTGAAGATGGCCCCACCGTAGGCAGTGTTTGAACTGGTGGTTCCTGAGCCCGTAGCGGCATTATTCCGGAAGGTACAGCGGGTCAACGTCAGGGTACCACTCCCTCCATATAAGGCTCCGCCGTAGACAGTGTTTGAAGAGTTTCCCGAAGCCGTAATGGCATTGTCGGTTAGCAGGCAGTCGGTCAGGCTAAACGTTCCACTCGCCCAGATAGCTCCACCACGGAGCGTATTCGAACCGTTTGCTAAACCTATCGTGCTATTGCCCGTCAGCGTGCAACTGCTCAGGCGGGTGTCGGTGCTTCGGTCGTTGTAGATAGCCCCGCCATTAGCACCCGAATTTTGATCCGTTGGGGTGGCGGAGTTATTCAGCAAACGACAGTTGGTGAGGGTGATGATGTTAGTTTGGTCGTTGTAAATGGCCCCGCCATGAGCCCCCCCCCCGTAGGCCTGATTATCCCGCAGCACACAATTGGTCAGGCTGGGGCTACCACCCGCGTTGTAGATGGCTCCGCCAAATGACACCTGACTGCCAACCGCCGAGTTGCTTTGCAGCACACAGCTAGTGAGGATAGGGCTGCTGTTGAGGTTGCAGATGGCTCCACCAATGCCATTGCCACTCGTCGTGGTAGCCTGATTGCTCTGAAACAGACAGTTGGTGAGGGTAGGGCTGCTGTTGTCGTTGTACATGCCCCCACCCGCATTACCGTAATTTATGCCAAATCCCCCTCTGCTGGCATTGCCGCCGGTAATGACAAATCCATCCAGCACGGCACTGGCTGTCAGGCTCAGGCTGGCCGGGTTATACAGCACGTGGAGGCTGTTGTCGGTGGTGCTGGTAGGGTCACCGATTTCGCCACTGAGCGTCGTACTGGACGGTTGATCCGCTACCGGATCGATAGCCGGTCGGTCGCTCAGGTTCTGCTCAGTACCCACAAAGCCCCCATAAATGGCTACCCCGTTCTTCATGGTAAAGCTGATGGTGCGACTGTCGGGCCCCGTAGTAGTGGTAGGTTTATAAACCCCAGCCGCTACCCAGACGGCATCGCCCGACTGGCTGGCGTTAATCATAGCCTGCAAGTCGGCACTGGCGTTGGTCCAGGAGGAGCCGTCGCCTGTGCCGGTAGCGGTGGGTTTAACGTAATGGGTACTCTGGGCCTGGGCGGTGGTGAGCCGCAGCATCGACACACAAACCAGCAAAAAAACGTAAAGAGTAACTTTCATAGAAATTTTTGGTTGAGGAGGGGCAAAACCGAGGATGCCTTCAGCAGGCACATACCCGGCCAATCGGGTTGTGTTCAATGGTATAAATCAGTCATATGGGATAAGTTGTCTCAGAACTCGTCATCAGGCACACCACCACGTGATAGGCTCCCGCCGAATACAGCTGCCGCAGGGTGATCTGCCCCGGTGGGCTGGTCTGTAACAACCGGCGATACCGAGCCAGAAAGCCCTGGCGGGGCACTTCTCGTTGAGGCAGATGTGCAGGGATCAGGTCAGCCACAGGTTGGTGTCCTGGGCCTGCCGCAGTTGACCGAAGAGAGGTCACTACAGGCAGTCAGCCCTACCACCAGCAAAAGCAAAAATCGAACCAGCCTGATAGGCACAGTGGGTTAGTTTTGTGTCATAAAATTCGGCCTCCCTGGACGAAAAAACTTCGTGTATTCGTTCAAAAACGTTTGGCTGGGAGTCAGGCTCGAAAAAAAACTTCGTGTATTGGTGCATTTGTATACCCAACACCCCATTTAGTTGAGATGTCACTACTGCAGGATGGGTCGGAAAGTAGGATGGCAATGGTAGGGTCTGAAGGGTAGGCTCACCTTCCTATTGCGGGGATAAAAGCCCCGATCGGCGGCTTTCCGGAGGTAGTCAAGGCAACTCAGGCCGGTGCCCTATCACCCAGATACAGGCCATTCAGGATATGACTGCTTAGCCTAACTGGGTACAACGGGTCCAGGTCAGCATCTCTCGGCTATAACGAACGGCTTCGGGCATACGTCCCACCGACCGTATCCTGAGTTGATCCGTTTCCATACGATAAGTCGATCGGTCCGTTGGCGCGGTCGGCACGGTCAGTCGTAAGCGAAGTGATACGCTTAGCTCTGCTCAATTCCAACTTGCCGTCTCAAAAATCAACGCATCATTCTTAGCGACATACTTGAGTAACGTCTATGTTCCGGCTCGTTTTACAACGGAATAGCCCCTGATGGAGTTAAATGTTTAACTCCATCAGGGGCTATTCCGTTGTTGACGGTTTACGAACGACTTACTAAATCCATTAGAATTTAACCCCCAGATTAACGCCCAATATCCGCCGTTGACTATTGCCACTGCTCAATACATCGGCAAAACCATGGTGGTAAACAAAGCTTAGCATGATTGGACCCGCATCGAAACCAAGGTTTACCAGTCCGTTGATGGTAGCCGCCTGAAAATCGGCATTACCCAGGTTAAAATCGTTTTTATCGGTACTCAATGGCGTAGCATATTCCGCCCCAACAGCCAGCCGAACGGCCGATACACCCCGATCCGACTGCGCCAGCTTGACACCGATGTAAGCCGGAACATGCAGATAACGCTGATCAATATTGGCCGTAATATCGCCCACACTACCCACTTTACCATCGCCAGCCTGATAAAACTCAGAACTCGATGTCAGGTATTCGGCGCCAATCTGCCCATACACACGGCCACCACCCCGAACAAAAAAGCCTAACTGATACCCAAGGCGTCCAGTTAATTTTTTGTTATCAACATTTTCTCCTTCGAAACGGGTCGAGTTGGCCCCGCCATAAATACCAAACGTAAAGTGTTTGTATTTCTCCCGACGCTCCTGACGTTCGGTTACTTCCTGATTGCGCATGCCATCTTCAAACCCATCGTCATACGCTTTGCTCAAATCCTCTTCACTGAACCGCCGATTATCGTCATAGCGATCCTCGTAGCGGTTATTGTACCGGGGATTTTCCTCGTTTCGGCGATTGTAGTCTCTACGCTCATCAATCACCCGTTCACGGTCGCGCTCACTTTGCCGTTCGTACCGACGCTGGTCCCGCATACGATCCGAACGGTCGTTGTACCGATCGTCGTACGAATTGTACTGCTGCCCTAAAGCAAGGGTTGTACTACAGATACTAGCCAGAATAAAGCCTGTTTTTGAAAAAGTATTCATAAAAAATAGCGTTGAGTATACCTCCTACAACACCCAGCCACAGGGAATGTTTGACACAATGGGTTCGATAAGTCTCTCAAAACAGCCATCCACCCGTACCAGGGCAAGGGCACATGTTCATGCAATGGCTTTCAATCTGTTCAAACAAACTAGCCCATTTTTATATTATATTTTTGTTATATACCATACAACTATATTAGTCAATCTATTATTTTTACACCCGATTCCCTGCCAGTTTACAACAGACCCATGAACTATTTAGGGATTCAATAGGCAAATGCTCCTTCTATGGCTACCTATTGAATCCCTTTCTTTTTTAGTTAGCCCAGACAGTTGGCTCCTGATTCGCTTGGCTGATGGATTTCCGTCGTATCTTTGCCGTATGAAATCGGTTACGTCTCTCTTTCTGGGCATCCTGCTACTCGCTGGCAGTCTGTTTCCGCAAACGGACGTAGAGGAAGTATTTAAAATTCCAGGACTGATTGCGCATTATCAACTGCACAAGAAGACCGCCGGTACTAATTTCGACTTCTGGCAGTTTCTGGACATGCACTATAATGCGTCCTCCAAACACGCCAAAACGCCCCATCAGGGTGTAAAAATTCCACTCTTCAATCACCTGTCTCTGGGATTCGTTTTTACGCTGACACAACCCCAGGTACTCGCCGTCAGGCAGTTTACGGTATTCTTCCTGCCTAAGGTTCTGTACTCCTATCAGAACCTGTACTCCTACCAGAACCCCTCCTTTCTGTTGCAGCCTCCACAACTCGGGTAACTCTCCGTTTATGGCTTCCCTTATCGACTATGTGCCGCAGGCAGGTAGCCGGGTAGCTACTATTTAGTTCTCAACGAGTTACTTCTTTTATGCTGCAAAAAATCATTCAGTTCAGCATCCGCCAAAAGCTGATGGTGGGGCTGGGCGTGTTGGCACTGATTGCCTGGGGAACCTACGCCCTCCGGCAACTACCCATCGACGCTATTCCCGATATTACCAACAACCAGGTTCAGGTTATTACGCAGGTACCTTCGCTGGCGGCTCAGGAAACCGAACAGTTTGTCACCTTCCACTCGAAACCACCCTGCGTAATGTACCGGGCGTTACGGAAATCCGGTCTATATCCCGGTTTGGCCTATCGGTCATAACCGTAGTATTCGACGAAGCGACGCCAACCTTTCAGGCCCGCCAGCTGGTAACGGAACAACTCAAAGCCGCCGAATCCAGCCTAACTACGGGGTCACCACAGTTAGCGCCCATTACTACGGGGCTGGGCGAAATTTATCAATACGTTATCCGGCCCAAAGAGGGCTTCGAGCATCGCTATTCGGCCACCGACTTACGAACCGTGCAGGACTGGCTGGTCAAACGCCAATTGTCGGGGGTACCCGGTGTGGTCGACATTAGTAGCCTGGGTGGGTATCTGAAAGAATACGAAGTCCGGATCAATCCTGAGCGCCTGCACGGTATGGGCACCAGCCTCACCGAAGTGATGGACGCGCTCACGGCCAACAACGCCAACACAGGGGGTAGCTATATCGAAAAAGGGCCGGAAGCGTTTTTTATCCGGGGAGAAGGCATGGTCAAAACGCCCGAAGAGATTGGCCAGATCGTCGTCAAAAATGTAGGGCCTACCCCTGTTCTGGTCCGGGATGTGGCGCAGGTCGATTATGGCCATGCCGTTCGGTATGGAGCCATGACCCGCAACGGCCGGGGCGAAGTTGTCGGTGGCATTGTGTTGATGCTCAAGGGGGCATCGTCCGAAAAAACCATCGAGGGGGTTAAAGCACGCATTGCCGACGTACAAAAAAGTTTGCCAACGGGCCTGGTGATCGAACCCTTTCTGGACCGGAAAGTCCTCATCGACAAAGCCATTCACACCGTTACTAAAAACCTGCTGGAAGGAGGTCTGATTGTGATGAGTGTGTTGCTACTCTTGCTGGGCAACTGGCGGGCGGGTGTGGTCGTGGCTTCAGTAATTCCGCTCTGTATGCTGTTTGCCCTCGGCCTGATGCATGTTTTCGGGGTTTCGGCCAATCTCATGAGCCTGGGTGCCATTGATTTTGGTTTGCTGGTCGATGGGGCGGTTATCATTGTGGAGAGTATGATTTTCAGCATCGTCCATTCGCAGGCGACCCGTATGCAGTCGATGGACGAGATTGCCCTGGATTCGGCCAGCCGACTGATGCGCTCAGCTCTGTTCGGGCAGCTGATCATCCTGATCGTGTACGTACCCATCCTTTCGCTCACGGGCATCGAGGGCAAAATGTTTCGCCCCATGGCCCTGACGGTCGGCTTTGCCATTATGGGAGCCATGCTGCTCTGCGTAACCTACGTCCCGATGATGGCGGCTACACTGCTACGCAAAGACATTCAGGAAGAGGGCACCCTGGCCGACCGGATCATGAAAACCCTCTATCGGGGCTATGCGCCCTTACTGACGGGAGCCCTGCGCTGGCGTAAAACCGTTTTAGCGACATCGGTGCTCTTGCTGGCGGGCGCGTTATGGATTTTCGGGAACATGGGTGGCGAATTTATTCCCAATCTCGACGAAGGCGATATTGCCATCAGTCTAACCCTCAAACCGGGTTCATCGCTCCGGCAAACGATTGAAACCACCGGGCGCATGGAGACAATTCTGAAAAATGGCTTTCCGGAGGTGCGCGATGTGATTTCCAAGATTGGTACGGCCGAGATCCCAACCGATCCCATGCCCATCGAAGCGGCCGATGTGATGGTGTTGCTCAAAGAACCCAGTGAGTGGACATCGGCGTCGACCAAAGAGGAATTGATTCAAAAGATGGAGCGGGCGTTAAGTGTATTGCCGGGCCTGACGGTTGAATTTACCCAGCCCATCCAGCTCCGGTTCAATGAGTTGATGACGGGCGTCAAGTCTGACATCGCCGTAAAAATTTACGGAGAAGACCTGCCTACGCTGTTTACCAAAGCCAATCAGGCTGCGGCAAAAATCCGGTCGATACCGGGTGTTGGCGATTTGAAGGTGGAACAGATCAGCGGCTTACCGCAAATGCTGGTTTCGTACAATCGGGCGCGGCTGGCCCAGTATGGAGTTTCGGTCGCCAACCTGAACCGGATTCTGAAAGCAGCCTTTGCGGGCGAAGTGGCTGGGTCCGTCTTTGAAGGCGAAAAACGGTTCGATCTGGTGGTACGTCTGGACAGTACATATCGTCAGGACATCGACAACATCCGGCAGTTGTACGTCGATTTACCCAATGGTCAGCAGGTGCCGCTGGCGGAACTGGCTACTATCCGGTACGAAAATGCGCCCATGCAAATCTCGCGGGATAATGCCCGGCGACGCATCACCATCGGGATTAATGTACGGGGCCGGGATGTTGAAAGTCTGGTGGGCGACATGAAAGCCATCCTGGAAAAAGAGGTTCCCTTACCTGCCGGCTATAGTTATACCTATGGTGGTCAGTTCGAGAATCTGGTCAAGGCCAAAGAGCGGCTGGCCGTAGCCGTTCCGCTGGCCCTCGTCATGATCGGGCTGCTGCTCTACTTCACCTTCGGCTCGGGTATTCAGGCGCTACTCATTTTTAGCGCAATTCCTCTGTCGGCCATTGGCGGGGTTGTGGCGCTGTGGTTGCGGGGCATGCCTTTCAGCATCTCGGCGGGTGTCGGATTCATTGCGCTGTTTGGGATCGCGGTGCTCAATGGCATCGTACTCATCAGCTATTTCAACCAGCTCGAACAGGAAGGGGTATCGGACGTACTGGAACGGGTAAAACAAGGAACCGCCGTCCGATTTCGCCCGGTCGTGATGACGGCCGCTGTTGCGTCGCTGGGATTTCTGCCAATGGCAATATCGACCTCAGCCGGTGCCGAAGTTCAGAAGCCACTGGCTACGGTCGTTATCGGTGGTCTGGTATCGGCCACGTTGCTCACACTGGTGGTCCTTCCAGTACTGTATAGTCTGGTAGCATCGGGCCGTAATCAGAAGGCCCAACTGGCCCTACCGACCGTAACCCACTGCCTGATTGGTTTGCTACTGATGGGGACTGGCAGCCTGACGCCTACCCAAGCCCAGATGTCAGTTTCTTTAACGGTCGATCAGGCTGTTGAACAGGGGCTACGGGCGAATGGAGGCATACAGGTTTCATCCCAGTTCCTCTTAAGTAATGACCGCGAGGACGAAAAGACGCAAGGATTAAAACGTATTGACCATCAATTCTTAGCGCCTTCGCGTCCTTGCGGTGAACAAACAGCTACTTCTCATTTAAAAACCTATGACACAACAACATTATAAGCCGTTGAGCCTCGTTTACTTGCTCCTACTTAGCTTACTGATCGCCTGCTCTGGTTCAGACGAAACGAATACCAAACAGGTAAAATCAACTACCAATACACCTAATACTGTCACCATCAGCAAGGCCCAATTTCAGGAAACAGGCATTCAACTGGGTGGCCCGGATACCTTAACCCTGGGCGAGCAAATCCAGGCAACGGGCAAACTCGAAGCACCACCCGATCAATGGGCCACGGTGCATGCGCCGATGGGTGGCTTTGTTCGCTCGACCCGGCTGGTCGAAGGTGATTTCGTCAAAAAAGGGCATGTGTTGGCTATGCTTGAGCATCCCGACTACATTAAACTGCAACAGGAATATTTGCAGGCCATTGCCCGAAGCCGGTTCGAGAAGCAGGAACTTGACCGGCAAACTGAACTGAACCGCGAAGAAGTAGGTGCCCGGCGAAAACTCCAGCAGTCGACCGCCGATTTTGAAACGACCCGCGCGCTGCTCACCTCGCTGGAAGCCCAGTTGTCGCAACTACACATCCCGCTAGAAACGCTGCGAAATGGCACCATCACCCGAACCATTCCGCTGCTTGCCCCGATCAGCGGTTATGTCGACAAGGTAAATCTACGGCTTGGTCAGTATGTGGGCACTACCGACGAACTGGTCGAGATTGTGGGGAAAGAGCACCTATACCTCGAACTCCGCGTTTTTGAAAACGACATTCGAAAAGTAAAAGAAGGGCAAACCGTTCGCTTTACGGTGGCCCAGCAGCAAACGGGTGAGATGCAGGCAGTTGTGTACCGGGTGGGTCAGGCGTTCGACCCCCAGACGAAAACCGTACTGGTACACGCCAACCTGACCCGTAAAGACTATGGTCGTCTGTTTGCCGGATCATACGTTCGGGCCGTTATCCTGTCCGATCCCCGGCAGGTGATTGCCTTGCCCGACGATGCGCTGGTTCGCGAAGGGAATAGCTCGTTTATCTACGTTCGCCAGCCTACCGACTCGACCAACGCCTATCGTTTTCAGTTGGTCCCGATCCGAACGGGAATTACCCAAAATCACCAGACCGAAGTAACATTACCCAAATCCATAAATCCGTCGGCCATCGTGCGCGAGGGGGCCTATTTTATCAGCGCCGAACGAGCCAAACTAGCCGGATAAGTCGTATTAAAAAGTATTTAACAGCCATTTGCTAGTCTGAATTGTTAATCAACCAAACAAACATGGACTACCGAATCGCTTCACCACCAAGCGTATACCTCATGGAGCAACCCATTAAACCCCATCAAGCCGAACGGGGACAAAAAACAACACTCATTGGCATCGCCGTCAGCATTGTTTTGCTGGTGATCAAAGGAACGGCCGGATGGCTGGGTCATTCCTATGCCCTCATTGCCGATGCGATCGAATCAGGAACCGATGTGATCACCTCCACCTTTGTCTGGTTTGGGCTACGGGTTGCCGCCCGTAAACCCGACGAAAATCACCCCTACGGACACGGGAAAGCGGAACCACTGGCTGCTATTGTGGTATCGATGGCCCTGCTGGGCGCAGCTATTTTTATTGCCGTCGAAAGTATTCATAACATCCAGGTTCCGCACGAAGTCCCGGCTCCGTTTACGCTGGCGGTTCTGGCGGGGGTCGTGATTGTGAAAGAAGTACTGTTCCGGCGCATCGTTCAGGTGGGCACCGAAACCGAAAGCAGTGCAGTAAAAGCCGATGCCTGGCACCACCGCAGCGACGCTATTACATCGCTAACCGCCTTTGTGGGTATTAGTATAGCTCTGATTGGTGGACCAGGCTATGAAAGTGCCGACGACTGGGCAGCTTTGCTGGCCTCTGGATTTATTGTTTTCAACGCCTATCACATTTTCCGGCCGTCGTTTGGCGAAATCATGGACGAATCTCCGGCTGGTGACTGGAAAGCCGAAATCGAAGCCATCGCTCTAACGGTTCCGAATGTGAAACGGGTCGAAAAATGTATTGTCCGGAAAACGGGGTTCGAGTATTTCGTGGATATGCACGTACAGGTTCCGGCCAATCTGACTGTAAAGCAGGGCCACGATATTGCTCATGCCGTGAAACGCGCCATCATGGCAGAAAAACCCGCCGTTTATGATGTACTGATTCACATCGAACCTCATTAGCAGGCTGTTATGGATTTATTTGATCGATAAGTCCATAACAGCCTTGATGCACTGTCAGTACGGTTCAATCGAGCAGCTGTATCCGGTTCAGTCCCCCCTCAACGACTCTCAACTTGCAGATGGCTTCATTGAGCAATGACTTGATCGTTTCATAGTCGGGGTTGATGGCTTCGTTAATCAGTTGAATAATCGTCTGGTGAAGTTGCAGCACTTCGGGTCGTACTTCATCGCGGGCTATGGCGGCAATCTGTTCCAGTTCGGCATTCCGCTGTTCCAACAGGTTTTTCACCGTGCTGAGTGCCTTGTTGGAACGGCGTAGCTCCATCAAATTGACCACCTGTTTCCCCAGTGCTTTCAACGCATTAAGCTGGGAATCATTGAGTTGTTTAGGGGCGTTATCAATCACACACAACGACCCCAGCGGAAAACCCTCATTATTCACCAGCGGCACACCTGCATAGAAAACGACATGCGGGTCGCCCGTTACCAGCGGATTATCGGAGAACCGCTCATCCTGACGAGAATCCGGCACGATGAATACTTCGGATGGGTTCAGAATGCTATGCGCACAAAAGGAAAACTCGCGAGGAGTTTCGCGCGTGTTTAGCCCAAGATTAGACTTGAACCACTGCCGTTCATCATCGACAAGGCTAATCAGAGAAATGGGTGTCTGACAGATTTCAGACGCTAATGTCGTTATGGCATCATAGTCGTCTTCTGGCAATGTATCGAGAATGTCGTAACTTTTTAACGCGTCAATCCGACTCAGTTCATCAGCGGGTGCGGGGGCACTTTGCATTCGTTCGTTGATTAGATTCGTTTGGAGCACAAAGCTAAAACTAAAGCCGCTTTTTAGACACAAAACTAGCCATTCAAGCGCCCTTTATTTACTACACGCAACAATTACATTCTCTTTTGATACCAAACTCAAAAATAAGGCACAAAACAACCCTCGACCATTAGTCCAACTAAGTTGAAAGCCCCTTTTACTCGTTCGGAATATACGCACGGGCGGCTTCCAGCAGGCGTTTTTGAATGGATCGACGGAGTCGTTCGGGCTCAAGCACAACCATCGCTTCGCCAAAACCCAGAATTTCCTTTTCCAGCTCGAAATTGTGCTGCACGCATAGCCGAATGACAATTCCCTCGCCGGTTCGTTCCAGTACTTCCTGTGAGTGATGAAGCGGCTTGGTTTCTACATAGGGGGCATGCCGATGCGTAATAAACAACTTCACTCTGATTGGCCGCATATTATCGCTGACCGATACGCCAATCACATCCCGGTAATACAGTTCAGGGTCAATATGACTCACCACATAATCGACCTCTGGGGCCGGTGTTATGGCATGCATACGGTCGAGCGCGAGGTTCATGATTTGTCCTTTTCCATCCCGTACCCCCACCGCAAACCAGCGGTTTTTGAACTCTTTCAGCCACCATACATGGAAGATAAGCGTTTGAGGCATCCGTGCCGAAAACGACTGATAGTCAAGACAAACCACTTGCTTCTGAATAACGGCCTGATACAGTACATCCAGAAAATGAAGCCCTTTCAGCCCCTCGTTTTTTTCGAAATCAATAACCGGAACGGACTTCTGGGCCGTTGAATACACATAATCTTCCAGTTTCTGCACCACTTCATTCAGGGCCGTAAAGTGCGAAAACCCTTTAAACTGTTTCAGCACCTCGACGGCCTCATTCATCCGAAGCAAATCGCCATCCGACAACGGAATGTTGGTAATGCTGTATGCTGGATCGTCGTAGGTGTAGTATTTTTTATCGACGACCACAATGGGGGCAAAATAACCTAGCTTATCGCTCCGCATCATCTGCAAATCGGCCTGAATGGTTCGTCGGCTGATGCCTTTGTCGATGCCTTCGTACTCGTAGAGCGCTTCCGATACTTTCTCGATCAGGGCTTCCAGCGTCCATTTCCGCTGTCGATTACGCAGGCAGGCATCCAGTGTTTTGTACCGAATCAGGGCATTCCGATTAGCTGGCATGCTGGTTAATTGTTGATTGTTGGCTATTTTTTTGAGAAAAATGAAAAAATTTCCTGAACTGCGCAAAAAGACTGCGCAGTCACCTCGAATCTTTGCAACGATGGAAACATCAATACCCAAACCAGATGCGGGTTTCTGTATAGCCCCATAGTATCGCAGCCCCTGGCTGATACCGATATGCTGTTGGTTATGGATGCGTTCTGTCTCTATGTGTTGGAGGTTCGAGTCCTCCCTTTGTTTTGGCAAAGTAGCTTAAGGGTAGAGCAATAGGAAAATGCAGGTTCGAATCCTGCTATCAACTCTATAAAAGTTGATCCATTGGTTGGGAAGACGGCCACTTCTAAAAAGGTCTCCAGGATCCATAATCAGCAAGGAGCTATCGGGTTGCTCGATCGGTTCGCCGGGTGAGTGACAGTTTAGCCAGGGCCAGCAGGCCGATACCGCGTTTGTCAGTGTACACTGCTTTGCCGGATGCAAATGGGTCGATTTGTTAACGGATACCGTGTTACGGCACTCTCCTGAAAACACCTCGCCCCTACTCGTTCGTCGAACCTCTGTACCAACGCACTCGCCAACCGGCTTCCGCACAGGCTAAATCGATAGCTCCAGACTGATTATTCATTCATAACCATTTACAAACACCAAAAAACAATGAAAACTGTACGCATCCAGGCCTGGCAAATCGGGCTCGTGTTCAAACAGGGCGGGTATCAAAAACTGATTTCGGAAGGCACGTACTGGGCCTGGCCGAACGAGACCGTCTACGTCTACAACCGGGGAGAGCGGTTACAGAATCCTCCCTGCGATCTGGACGTGCTCTTACAATATCCTGAGGTAGCGGCCTCACTTGATGTGATCGACGTGAACGATTATGAAATTGCCCTACAATACGAAAAAGGTCTTTTTCAATCTATCCTGACCAAAGGCCGCTGGGCCTACTGGAAAGGTATCAAGCAGTACGACTACCTCAAAGCCGACTTAAGTCAACTCGATATTCCGGCAACGATCGACCTCAAATCGCTGATGCCAACGCCTTTGTCGGCCTATGTCCGTACATTCACGGTAGAAGCACACGAGCAGGGCGTTTTGTTTATAGACTGGACATTCGAACGAGTGCTCAAACCGGGTGTTTATTACTGGTGGAAAAACAATACGCCCGTTCATGTACTGAAAGTGGATACCCGTCAGCAGCAAATGGAAGTGTCGGGTCAGGAGATTCTGACCAAAGACAAAGCCTCTCTACGGCTGAGCTTTTTCGTTCAGTTTCAGGTGCAGGATGTCATCAAAGCGCTGGTCGGCAATAAGGACTACGACAAGCAGTTGTATGTGGCTATTCAGTTGGCTCTGCGTGAGTACATTGGTGGCCTGACACTCGACGAACTGCTGGATAAAAAAGGGGAACTGGCACCGTTTGTACTCGCAGCCACAGCAGGCAAAGCCGCTGAACTGGGGGTTGAGTTGCGAAACGGTGGGGCACGTGATATTATCCTGCCGGGCGATATGCGCGACATCATGAACCAGGTCCTGATGGCCGAAAAGAAAGCCCAGGCCAACAGCATCATGCGCCGGGAAGAAACCGCTTCAACGCGCAGTCTGTTGAACACGGCCAAGTTGATGGAAGACAACGAAATGCTCTGGAAATTGAAAGAGATGGAGTACGTCGAGAAAATTGCGGATAAGATCAGTTCGATTTCCGTATCGAACGACGGCTCGATGGTCGATCAATTGAAGCAACTTTTCGTACGGCCAACGTAACGCGGGTAGAAACCCGCGCTGTTTTAAGTAGTTATAAATCGCGGGTTTCCACCCGCGTTACACCATGGAAACATTAATTTCAATCGACGATATCTTAACGCTTGGGCCCATTCCCGAGTCGTTGCATACGCCCTTTCTGCGGGTAGCCAATGGTCTGGTTCAGCGGGCCGGATACCCGACCGAAAAGGTGATGGGATTACTGGCGCAGATGCTTCAGAATCCTAAAAAATTCGCTTACTCGAAAAACAAGGTAACGAATCTGGCGCGGGCCCTTTACGACCTGAACAAACAGGGCATTGCCATTCCGTTGAGCGAAGCCGGGGCTGCGTACCTGCCTCCTGAGCCCGCACCATTCACCCTGAATGCGAGCGGAAACCAGACCGAGCAAACCTTCGACCTGCGTTCCGGGCCCTTGCCGTATGCCGTGTTTGGCCGGGAAAACATCGAAGACGGGGCGCTAAAACAGATGGAAACAGCCGCCAGCCTGCCCATTTCGGTAGCGGGTGCGCTTATGCCCGATGCGCATCAGGGGTACGGACTGCCCATTGGGGGCGTGCTGGCAACGGATGCCAATACCGTGATTCCGTTTGCCGTTGGGGTCGATATTGCCTGCCGGATGTGTCTGTCGATCTTCGATTTACCGCCCGCTTTTTTGAAACGCGAACCGCATCTGCTGAAAAAATCGCTGGTGGAAAAAACCAAGTTTGGTATCGGTGGCGAAACGCGGGAGAAGTTCGATGAGTCGGTGATGGATTTGCCCGAATGGACAGCGACCAAAGTAATTCGCGACCTGAAAGACAAAGCCTATCGACAGCTCGGAAGCTCAGGAACCGGCAACCACTTTGTCGAATGGGGTATTGTGGAGATCTACGAATCGCCCGACCCATCGGAAACGGCTGGCCTGAATCTGCCTGCGGGTGAGTACCTGGCGCTATTGTCACACTCGGGTTCGCGTGGATTTGGGGGTAACGTGGCGAACTATTACTCCAAACTGGCCATGCTGAAAACGAAACTACCCAAACAGGCAGCGCATCTGGCCTGGCTCGACCTGAATACCGAAGAAGGGCAGGAATATTGGATTGCGATGAACCTGGCGGGAGAATATGCGTCGGCCAACCACCACGAGATTCATAACAAGCTGGCCAAAGCCCTGGGCGAAAAACCGCTGGTGATGATCGAAAACCACCACAACTTTGCCTGGAAAGAGCAAATGCCCGATGGCCGCGAGGTGATTATGCACCGAAAGGGGGCCACCCCCGCCGGACCGGATGTACTGGGCATTATTCCTGGCTCGATGACCCAACCTGGTTTTGTAGTACGGGGGCGCGGTGATGCCGACTCGCTCAACTCGGCCTCGCACGGGGCCGGACGGTTGATGTCGCGGACGCAGGCGTTCAACAACATCACCAGTTCGCAGTTGAGGAAAGCCCTGGAAGCGGCCGATGTGCAGTTGATCGGTGGCGACCTCGACGAAGCGCCGATGGTCTACAAAAACATCGAAACCGTCATCGACGCCCAGCGCGACCTGGTCTCCGTTCTGGCAAAGTTCACGCCCAAAATCGTCCGCATGGCCGACGCCAACCGTAAAGAAGGCCGCGAAGATTGATTACTATTTTACCTTCCCGAAAGCTTCGCGCTTTCGGGAAGATTTTGAACAAATTGCTTTCGGTAACTTTCCCAAATACATTTACTTTCCAATATATTTGGAAAAAAGGCTCATTGGCACTTTCGTATGTTTATATGTTAGCGGTAAGATTAGGGCGGCAATCAACTATTTTCAAACAAATAATTATATAAATGACTTTACAGAAGATTTGTTTTTTAGTATTCTTATCAGCATTCATACGATCAGGTTGTAATGGTCAGGACAATCGAATTTTTGAAATCCCTTTTACATTAGACAAAAGACTACTGGTTTTTAAAGGGCAATTAAACGGAGTTGAAACAAATTTCGCTTTTGACACAGGTGCCGCCGAAGGCATTGCCACATCCAATGAAGAAAATACAAAAGGAATTGAAAGAAAGACTTCGACACAGCGTATACTAGATGGAAACGGCAAAATTGCTTATTTACAGACAGGAATAACAAAAGAACTTTCAGTTGGAGATTTTAAGTTTAAAAATGTACGGTCTACAATAAGTGACATGCAATACTTACAATGCATGAACTTATACTTATTAGGAGCTGATATAATCAGGCAACTAAACTGGGAAATCGATTTTGAAAAGATGACTCTAAAAGTTTCTAAAAACATAATTGAAACTACGGCAGATATGCCAATAATTCCGATAAGCTATGAATACAACACCACCAAAATAAAGCTGAGGATAAACTCAATGGACTTTAAAAATGTCTTAATTGATTTCGGCTACACAGGGGTTATGGAAATACCTACAGGAAGTGACATTATAAAACAGTTTATAGACTACAAAAAAAGTAAGAACTTAGTATCGACAACAATCGCATCAACCTATGCAGCTATAGGAATGTCAAAACCGACTTTTGTAGAAAAAATAACCCTTGATAGTTTAACCATCAATGGCAAACAATACTACAATATCCCCGCAGAATTTAAAGAAAAAGTTAGTATCAAATTAGGCCTTGCCTTTTTTAGCTCAACCTGCAAAAAAGTAATCATCAACAATAATGATAAAAAAATCTATTTGCAATTAAAAAACACCTATGACTTCAAAACCTCTTTCCCTGTTTCAGTGGTAATGAAGAGTGGAAAATTAAAAATAGCAGCAACTTCAATCAGCGACAGTCTTATTGCAAATAGCTTCGCTATTGATGAAGAAATAAATACCATTAACGGAAAGTCAGGAAGTGACTTTTCAAGTGAGTGTGATTTTTTAAATTGGTATTACTTAACACGCTGGAACAAGCTAACTATTAAGAAAATAAACGGGCAGGAAATCGAAGTCAGAAAGAACGCCAACCCTTAATAGTGGCTTTGGCAAAATGGAGTGGAGAATTATAAATTCAACATTTGTGCTACTATCAGCTTCTTCCCAAGCCCAACATTACAAATTAAGCTACAGAATTAGCGATTGCCGTTACACTATTCTCATCACATCAAAAAACAACAAAGGTCTGTATATACGATATCAATTCATGACAACAGACGTATTTACGCTAACGATTCATATGGTGTCGAGCCTGGATGGCAGGATTGCCAAAAAGGACAATAGTGTTTCCTGGTTCGACACGCCGGACCACTACGAAAAAGGCATTGAACTGACCGAGCAGGCTACCGCCGACTTTCTGAAAACCATCGATTGCTATGTGATGGGAGCCCGCACCTATGAGCATGCGCTGGAACTGTCGAAATTGTACGGCTGGGCGTATGGCGATGTACCTACATTCGTCGTAACCAGTCGGGACCTGCCCATTGAGCGGCCCAACATCGAACGCTACTCGGGCGATTTGAGCGTACTGGTGAATGAACGGCTGAAACCAGCTTACAAAACGGTTTGGGTTGTCGGTGGGGCGGAGCTTGCCAACCAGTTCATCCGGTTGAAACTGGCCGACGAAATTCGTTTATCCATCCTACCCATTATTCTGGGCGACGGTGTTTTGTTTTTTGAGCAGTTTGGTCCAGAACAGACATTGCACTTACGTGATGTGCGAGCCTATAAAAGCGGTATGGTTGAGCTAATCTACGAACTCAAAAAATAAGTGGCTGCTTGCTCAACGGTGGTAGCGCTACCTACGGTTTATAGCACCCCTCCCCTATTCAGCAAACAGCCTGATCTACTTACTGCCGACGGCGCTCCCGCATGGCGCTGCGCATCTCGTCCCGCAGTGCTTCGTATTGCTTATACTGATCTTTGGTCAACACTTCTTTCATCTCCTTATCCTTGCTGTTCATCATGGCTTTGGCTTCGCGCATGGTCTTGAGGTTACGTCCACCCGTCTCCATCAGCGACTGAGCCTGCTTGGCATATTTCAGATTAATATCAGCTACCGATGGTTCCTGTTCGGGCGATAGCTTCAATACGTCTTTCATGCGGGCCGTTTGGCGAGTGGCGCGTTCTTCAGGGGTTCCGATGGGTCGTTGCTGGGCATACGACACCAACGAAAATAGAACGAGTGCAAACACAAGTGCAACACTTAACAGGTTGTTTTTCATATGAACTACTGGATTGATTGGTTGATAAAATTGTTTCTGCCGTGCTCGTCCGCAGGCGATCCTGCGCAACTCGCTGTACAGTTCAATGCTTATGACTATCGACATACGACTGCACCCGCTGCCGAACATTCTGCCGGATATCCATCCAGAACAGGTTGTAATCCAGCACATGCAGGTTTTTCAGGCGCTTTAACCGATCATCGATCCCATCGGGCAAACTGACCCATAAAATAGCTGACTGGGGTTCAATACCCGCCCCAATGCTGTGCGGCAGTAGTTCGTTGAACCCCCGTAGCGCCCCGCCATGCTGGTCGCTGGAAGCCCATTGGGTCACGGTGGTCCAGGTCAGCGGATTCACACAGAGCGAGTTTCCATTTTCCTCTTCTACAGGCCGGGGAATTTCACCTTTCGCATACGACCGCCAGCCCACCACACAGCCCGTGGCTGTTGGCGAATCGCCCCAGGGCAATTGCTTAAAGGCCCGCTTCTCAATCTGGTAACCCACCACGTAGGCGCAGACCAGTTGCTGTTGCAGCGGCTTCCCATCAAAAAACTCCTGCAACAACCGAATCGCGTGCAAACTTCCCTGGCTATGCGAGGCAATCACAATGGGCCGCCCATGGTTATGGTGATCGAGGTAGTACTGAAACGCCTTTTTGATGTCGCCGTATGCCAGGTCGAAAGCCTGCTGGGCTTTGGGAGAATCTCGCACGAAAAACGCTTTCAGGCTGGCCTGTCGATACCGGGGGGCAAATACGCGGCAACTCCCATTAAATACCGATGCCTGATACAGAATAGGCCGCAAGTCGGTCGTACGATTCAGCGCCGTATCGCGTAGATCGGCATTCCAGGCCGAATTTCGCAGCTCAGCCAGCAGATTAGTCCGTTGCTGTGTCGGAGCAGACGCATCGGCTTCTGAATGAATCCCCGTTCCGAACGTAGTTGGGTGAATAAAGAATACATCGGCCAGCGTATCGCGTTGTTCGGCTTTCAGAAAGGCGGGGATACTGTCGGCCACATCGTGCTTGTAAGGCGAAGCGGCCCAGTAATACAGGTTGTTATAATCCGGTGCCGGGCCAGTGGTAGGTGCTGCGTTCCGGTCGAAATTCCGCTCCATCATCTGCTGCATCAACCGCCCTCGCTGTGCCAGGGTAGTCTGCGCCATCAGTAAGGTAGCAACAAAAAAAAGGGTATTTTTCATGATGATTCTCCAAACGATTAAAACGCTTCCATCCATTTTTTGAATTGACTGACCCGATCTTTACTGATGAGCACCTGAACGCTGGATTCGGGTTGTAGCCGGAGCCGGAGTCGCCCATTGAAGTACAATTCGGCCTCCCGGATGCTGTTTCGGGCGACAATCCATTGGCGATTGGCCCGGAAAAATTGTTGTGGATCGAGTTGGGCTTCCAGCTCTTCCAGATTCAGATCGATGGAGTAGCTAACTGGCCGTTCCGACAATCGGCGTTCATGGGGCCGATCATACAGTGTTGCCGACACTACCCCACCCTCAATTGCAAAATAGGCCACATCGACCACGTTTATGGGCAACAGCTTATCCCGAAACGATAGTAAAAAACTCTGCCGATACGTGGGCGGCAGAAACGCCCGCCCGCTCAGTAAGGTCTGCATCTGCTGAATCAGATCGTGGGCAACAGGCCGGGCCAGGGATCGGTATTTTTGCAGAGCTCCTTCAAGCGATTCACGGTCGATGGGTTTCAGCAGATAATCGATACTATTGTGTCGGAACGCCCGAATGGCGTATTCGTCGTAGGCCGTTGTGAAAATGATCGGACAGGTAACCGTCACGCTTTCGAGCAATGAAAACGACAGTCCATCTGCCAGTTGAATATCTGAGAAGATCAGGTCTGGTGTCGGCAGGGTTGACCATTGAGCCCGTCCGTCTTCTACGCTATCGATCACCCCGATTACCTGCAACTCCAGCTCAATTTCCCGAAGCAGAGCGATGATATGGCTCGCTGCCGTTTGTTCATCTTCAATAATCAAGACACGCATGACAGTTCAGTGATTTCGGTTTATACAAGTTGGTTTACTGGCTGACCGGGCGTGAGCGGAATAATTGGTAAATGGACACTAAACTCGCGGTCGGATCGGATAATCTGAATCGACTGGCCAGTCAATAGCCGATACCGACTTTCCAGATTCGACAGTCCACTTCCCATGCCATCGGTCGGTTCCGATTTGGGCTGCCGGGCATTCCGAACAACAATCCATTCGTTGGCCGGGTCAGTTGTCAGGTAAATGGTAAGGGGCCGGGCATTCGAAACAACGTTATGTTTGACCGCATTTTCAATTAGTAGTTGCAGCGACATAGGGGGTATCAGCCAGGGGGCCTGCGCTGGTAATGCATTTTCGATGCGTAGATTCGTGCCAAAGCGAATCGTCAACAGATAGGAATAGGCGGAGGTAAACTGCATTTCGTCGGCAAAGGGCACCAGCGTCTGTTGCTGCGTCTGCAACGAGTATCGTAACACCTGCGATAATTTTGCCAGATACTGCTGACTCTTAGGCTCTCCTTCCCGAATAAGCGAACTGAGGGCATTCAGCGAATTGAACAGAAAATGCGGATTAAGCTGTGCCCGGAGTGTGTCGAGCTGCGCTTGCAGGCTCTGCCGTTTTAATTGCTCGTTCTCTGCCTGCATAGCCCGGTTTTCCTGCAGAATGGTCAGGAAATAACCAATTGGCAGGGCCGTTACCCAAACGAAAAAACTACGAAAGTAGGACGTTATGACCACGAGCAGGGGCCGATCGGGGTACCAGACCACCAATAGGGCCGCAAACACACCCGTTAAAAAAAGAAATAGGAGAAAATTGATACCGTACCATCCCAACAGCCCAAACCGGGTCCGGTATAGCTTTCGACCGAGGACATATCGGTTGATTTCGATAAAGAAGAAGGCAAACAGTACATGAAAAACCAGTCGACTTACAGCAAGCCCTGGTCCTACGTCGGGGGCTCCTGGCAAGAAGGCCAAACGCGCCCTGGCTGTTAATCGCAACAGCGGTAGGTTTACCAGCACCCCAATAATCAGCGACGCTACTCCGGCAATCTGACGCCACGACAAACGAATATTCATATCCCAAGATACACAGGTGCCGAAGGTTTTACAGGCGGTAAGATAGTGAAGCTGCCAAAGTAGTGATTCAGACCGACGATTTAAAGGGTAAGTTTCTATGACCTTGCCGATTTGATTTCGTCTATGTAGAGACGG
>NZ_MKUD01000006.1:168458-258066 GCF_001898575.1 Spirosoma sp. 48-14 | reverse complement strand
AACGTTACAGAGGAAGTTATCGAATTGATTCGGCTCGTTTGACCGAATACGATTATGGTAGCAACGGGATGTATTTCATTACGATCTGTACATACAAACGCGTCTGTTACTTTGGTGATATTATCTGGACAGAAGACGGTACAGCTCAACTTCATCCATCAGAGGTCGGCCAGTTAGCCATTGACTGCTGGCAGGCGATTCCTACCTTTTTCCCGTTTGTCGAACTGGATACATTTCAACTGATGCCCAATCACCTGCATGGCATTTTGTGGATTTGTAAGCCCGGTGCCGAACAACCGGCCTGGCAACCGAATCAGTTTGGCCCACAACGACAAAATCTGGCGTCAATTATTCGCGGTTATAAATCAGGCGTCACCGTTAAAGCCAGGTCAGAGCAGATCAATTTCCAATGGCAACCCCGTTATTATGATCGCGTTATCCGGAACCAGTATGAGTTACATCGAATTCGTACTTACATCGAAAATAACCCCTTTAACTGGTTAAGCGACCAGAACAATCCCGAAAACCTGTACATGTAGAGACGGGATACCTCCCGTCTCCTATGCGTCAGCCAAAGGTTCACCGTCATCACAGCCCTAAAACAGGAAACTAAAACCATCCGGACTGCAATACCATCCGGATAGGAGACGGGAGGTATCCCGTCTCTACAAATTCGGGCAAAAAGGGTATTTTATATTGATCCGGTACTTATTCAGAACGAAAACGCATCTTCATCCCAAAATTGGGCATTTAACCTAGTTGCAAGACCTATTAATTAACCGACTCTCATGCAGGCAACATCCCTGGCGGACAAATCGAAACCGGCCGCTTTTACCGAAAACAAATACCTCGTTACCCTTGTGTTCGTCACCTCCCTGTTCATGCTATGGGGTATTGCCATTACGATGGGGGATGTATTGAACCGACATTTTCAGAACGTACTGCACGTATCGAAGGCCGAATCAGGGCTGGTACAGTTTTCCATTTTTGGGGCGTATGCGGTCATGGGTATACCGGCGGGTTTGTTCATGAAACGCTTTGGGTATAAAAACGGGGTTTTACTGGGCCTGGGGCTGTATGCCATCGGCGCGTTTCTGTTCGTTCCGGCGGCCAATGCAGAATCGTTTGGTTTTTTCCGGGGAGCTCTGTTCATACTAGCCTGCGGACTAGCTACGCTGGAAACCGTTGCGCACCCCTTTGTGGCTGGCCTGGGTGATCAACGCACCAGCGATCAGCGCATCAACTTTGCCCAATCATTCAACGGATTAGGTGCCGTAATCGGGCCGCTTTTGGGTGGTTATTTTATCCTTCGAGGAGGACAGGAACACTCCAACGACCTGGAGTCCGTCAAGATGCTTTATGTTATTATTGGCGCTGTCATCCTGAGCATTGCCATTGCGTTCTCGTTTGTCAAAGTTCCCGCTGTTCAGGACGCCCATTCCCTCGAAGCTGAAGCGGATGCCTATGCTGTTCCGACTGAACCGTCTGATTTAAAAGCGCCTAAAACCCTGTTTCAGCATCCGCATTTCATCTGGGCGGCTATTGCGCAGTTGTTCAATGTGGCCGCACAGGGCGGAACCTGGGCGTTCTTTATCAACTACGGCGTCGAAAAAATGGGGTTCCCCGCCGAAAAAGCCTCGTATTACTTCTCATTCAGCATGGTCATGATGATGATCGGGCGATTTGTTGGAACGTATCTGATGCGGTTCATTGCCCCCAACAAGCTACTGGCAGGGTTCGCCTTAGGCAGTATTACCATGTGTTTGCTGATTGCCCAAAGCTGGGGCTGGACATCGTTCGTGGCGCTCATCATGCTCAATTTCTTCTTCAGCATCATGTTTCCTACCATTTTCAGTCTGGGCCTGAAAGGATTAGGTAAACATACACAACAGGCTTCATCCTTTATTGTGATGGGTGTGGTTGGCGGTGCCCTCTTTCCTCCACTCATGGGACAGATTGCCGATAAAGATATTGCCTCCGCTTATTACCTGCCCATTATCTGCTACGCCGTTATTTTCCTGTTTGGCGCTAAATTTTCAAAAGTCAGGTAATTTGGCATTCGTACGATAGGGTTTGACGTTGACAACGATGATTGTACCAACGTCAAACCAAAAATATTCAGCCGATTCGGGAGTATTACAGACCAGCTGACGACTATTTTAGTATAGGTCTGGGATAGCCATAAATTGACAGCTACTCTGCCAGATTACCTCATACGCCTAAACGCCTGCCGACAACAGGCAACCAGTATATGCAAACTGAATTGACCCCAGTGGCCGATAACCAGGCTGAACAGACGGTTACGTTTGAAAGCCGGTATGCTTCCTCACCAAACGAAGTAAAAGGAATGAATACGGAGCAGCTTCGGCAGAATTTTCTGATCGAAACCGTCTTCGTTGCCGACCAGTTCCGGTGGGTACTTTCGTTTTTCGACCGCTACCTGACGGGGGGCGTTATGCCCGTAGCCGGAACACTTACGCTGGAAGCACCCGATCAACTCAAAGCAACCTATTTCCTCGAACGCCGTGAACTGGGCATCATCAACGTAGGTGGTCCTGGACGTGTAGTTGCCGGGGGTGTTGCTTATGATCTGGAATACAAAGAAGCGCTTTACATCGGTCAGGGAACTCAGGATGTACAGTTTCTGTCGCACGATGAGGCCAAACCCGCCAAATTTTACCTGAATTCGACACCCGCTCACCGCAACTACCCTACCCGGAAAGTATCGCGGGCCGAAGCGGATGTGGTCACGCTGGGCAGCCTTGAAACGGCCAATCATCGCACAATCAACAAGTTGCTCGTCAACAGTGTACTACCGACCTGTCAGTTGCAGATGGGCATGACCGAACTGAAAGCCGGAAGCATCTGGAATACCATGCCTGCCCATACCCACGACCGACGGATGGAAGTGTATTTCTATTTCGAAGTTCCTGAAGGCCAAAGCGTTTGCCATTTTATGGGTCAACCCCGGGAAACCCGCCACATCTGGATGCAAAACGAGCAGGCTGTCATTTCGCCCAACTGGTCCATCCATTCAGGGGCAGGCACATCCAACTACACGTTTATCTGGGGTATGGCAGGCGAAAACCTTGATTATGGCGACATGGATTTCAGTCCAATCACCGAACTTCGTTAGCTTCTTTACGGTTTTCGGTTTATGGTTTCCGGAGGCTGACGCGTTAGTCGTTTAATGCCAGTCTTCCGAAAACTATAATCCGAAAACCTGAAACCTTTACCCAATGCAAACTTACTGGGGTGTTGACCTGGGCGGCACCAAGATTGAAGGAGTTGTACTTACGGCTCCATCGCCCAATGCGATCCTGATTCGCAAACGCATCGACACCGAAGCCCATTACGGCTACGATCACATTATCAATCAGATCGTTAAGCTCGTCAATCTACTCAAAGCCGAAACGGGTATCACCCCTGATAAGATCGGATTCTGTACCCCCGGCACGCTGGACCCAGGCCTGGGTACAATGAAAAACTCGAACATGACCTGCATCAACGGAATGCCTTTCCGCGATGATCTGATGCGGGCACTGGGCATCCCCGTCACTACCACCAACGATGCGAACTGCTTTGCCCTTTCCGAGGCCACTATGGGGATTGTGCAGGACGTCATTCCTGATTACCGGATGGTCTTCGGCGTCATTCTCGGAACGGGTGTAGGGGGTGGGGTTGTATTTCGTGGGCTCGATGGACAGCCTGTCGTACAGGCCGGAAGGCAGGGAATCGGGGGCGAATGGGGGCATAATATTCTGGAAGAAAACGGCTATGCCTGCTACTGCGGCAAACGCGGCTGCAACGAACAGGTGATTTCGGGCCCGGCCCTCCAGCGGTTCTACCTCGAGCAAAGTGGCGAAAGCCGAAATCTGAAAGAAATTCTCGACCGATATCATCGGCGAATAGACCCCTATGCCGAAGCTACCGTTGAACGAATGCTGGAGTATTTCGCGCGAGCCGTTTCAACCATCGTCAACATGCTCGACCCCGACGCCATTATTCTGGGTGGGGGCGTTGGCAACGTCGATTTACTCTATACCGAGGGGGTGGAGCGAGCCAAAAAATACGCCTTCAACGATGGCCGATTGAATACGTTGTTTCTGAAGCCTAAACTGGGCGACAGTGCCGGGGTATTTGGGGCCGCGTTAATGTAAGGACGTATGGAAGGGGCGAAAGCCATTCAAAGGTTTTGTAGCCTTGCTTTTTATCCATCCGGTCATTGTTTCTCTATTTTTTTCCTCAACAATTCCTTCTCCGCCGTCGAAGACGTAAGTTGAATGGCACGCTGGTAATGAATCCGGGCGGGTTCAAACTGGCCGTTCTGTTCGTATAGATCACCCAGAACAGCGTGGTAATGGTGCATGGAATCCAGGCCGGATAGGTTAGCAACTTCGGCCAGTGCTTTTTGTGGACCTTCTACGTTTGCCAGCGCAACAGCCCGATGCAACGCAACAACAGGCGAAGGTTTCAGACCCAGTAGCATATCGTAATACAGCAAAACGGTTGGCCAGTCAGTGGCATCGTAGGTTGGTGCCATACAGTGGAGCATAGCAATTCCCGCTTCCAGATGATATTCGCCGGGCATTGCCCCCTCGGCCGAACGATTCAGGTACACATGTCCCTGCTGAATGAGAGCCTGGTTCCAGCGACTTCGATCCTGATCGGCGAGTAGGATGATGGCTCCATTCGCATCGGTTCGGGCGTCGAAACGGGCAGCCTGAAAACACATAAGCGCCAACAGTGCATTAACGGAAGGTTGCTGGGTACGAGGAGTCTGAGCAAGCAGCAAGCAGAGCCTCATGGCTTCTTCGCATAAATCCTGCCGGATCAGTTGATCAGGGTTCGACGAATTATAGCCTTCGCTAAACAGCAGATAAATACTTTTCTGGACAGCCTCCAACCGGACCAGCAACTGAGCGTCCGTTGGAACTTCGAGCTGAATACCCTCCTGCCGGAGCTTTTCTTTGGCCCGGTAGATCCGTTTGGCAATTGTTTCTTCGGTAGTCAGAAACGCTCCGGCAATTTCCCGAACGCTCAGCCCACACAGAATTTTCAGGCACATCGCCATCTGCGACTCAACCCCAATAGCCGGATGGCAGATCGCAAACAACATCCGCAACTGACTGTCGGTGATGTCTTCATCGAAAAAGTAGCGTTCCTGCATCGTATCGGCGTTTTCCTGTTGGAGCCAATAGTCCGTTTCGGCACTGATTTCCCGAAACCGCTTTTCCCGACGAACCACATCCAGAGCTTTGTTGCGGGCTACCCGATACAGCCAGGCTCTCGGGTTATCAGGAATGCCCTGAAATCGCCAGCTCTGCAATGCCTGCACCATTGTATCCTGCACGATATCCTCTGCCTGATCAACCCGATCAAATCCGAGCATGCAGGTCAATACCGATACGATCCGACCGGCTTCGTGCCGGAACAGGTGACTTACGAGTTGGCCAGGTTCGGTTGAGGATACTATTTTATCAGGCATGTATGTAGTCCATTTACCGCCATCCGCCCAGAATAAGCCCTATGACTAGATTGAATTAACGATTTAGGTTTCAGATAGACAGGGCTCTGCTTCCGGCAGGTCAGAACTGAATGATACCTACCGGATTAGCAGAACCCAGAAATGCCTACTCAAAGTTGATGATCGGGCGAACTTCAACAGTACCATCCGAATCGAACATAGGGCACCCTTTTGCCAGTTCGACGGCCTCATCCAGACTAGCTGCCGTCAATAACATATAGCCTCCTACAATCTCTTTACCTTCTGTAAACGGCCCGTCGGTAATGACCTGTCCACCTTTCGTCATGGTTTTCCCAATGGGTGCCAAAGCATCAGTCCCGATCAGTTTTCCCTGTGCGGCAATACCTCCTATCCAGGTATTCCATTTTTGAATTTCGGCCTGCATGGCTTCGGGCGACATTTCCATCAATGCAGTTTCCTGAGAATACGGCGAGTGAAAGACGAACATAAATTTGTCCATATAATTTGATTGTTTTGGAGGTTATTGATTTGTTTTCGTCACTAAGACGAATGGGTTCCTGTAAATCGGACAGGTAAGCTAAAAATTTTTCTTTTTTATCCATCAGCTCATCCCACAGTCTAAATTGTTCCAGTAAGTTTCGTAAGGAATGGGCTTATTTGTTACAAATAAGACAGGTAAGACTTGGGGAGGCTACCATTTTATCAGTTAATAAGCAACTTTCCCTGTTTACTTGTTGTACTAAAAAGAATGCACGGCCATAGCAGGCAATGCTGTAAATAAACCAATCATGAACATTACAAAAAACAAGGTAGCTGCCATCCATTATACCCTGCGTGATGATCAGGGAACTATTCTGGATTCGAGCCAGGGCCGCGACCCTTTGTACTATCTTCACGGGGCACAAAACCTGATTCCGGGTATGGAAGAAGGCCTCGAAGGGCGTACGAAAGGCGACCACTTTCAAATTGACGTTACGCCCGAAAAAGGCTATGGCAAACGCGACCCACAGCTTGTTGAGGCAGTACCCCGCCGGGCATTTGGTGGCCAGAACATAGAAGTTGGTATGCAGTTCCAAACCAACGACGGTCAGGTAGTTACTGTAACCGGTGTTGATCCTGAAAACATTACGGTTGACGCCAACCACCCCCTGGCCGACCAGAACCTACATTTCGATGTCGAAGTAATTGAGGTTCGCGATGCTAGTCCCGAAGAATTGGCGCATGGCCATGTTCACGGACCTGGTGGGCATCATTAATAGTTCACAGTTACGGTTCCGGTTTACAGTAGCTGACGCGACAAGGCTTATTGTGTCAGCCACTGTAAACCGAAGACCGTAAACTGTCCTTATCTTTGCCTGTATGTCCCAGATAGGAACCGACATACAGACAGCAAAGGCATTTCTGGAAGCAGGAAATGTAGTAGGCATTCCCACCGAAACGGTTTATGGATTAGCCGGTAATGCGCTCAATCCCGACGCCGTACTGACCATCTTTCGGGTCAAGAACCGCCCCTCTTTCGATCCGCTCATTGTCCATACGGATTCGCTCGATAAGCTTAGTCAATTTGTTACGGAGATACCGGAAGCAGCTCAGAAACTGGCTACGACTTTCTGGCCTGGTCCGCTTACACTGCTGCTTCCCAAGCAAGACATCATCCCCGATCTGGTAACCTCTGGCTTGCCCCGTGTAGCCGTCCGCCTACCGAATCATCCCTTGACGCTTGCCTTGCTACGCTCGCTGGATTTCCCACTGGCAGCACCGAGTGCCAATCCGTTTGGCTATATAAGCCCTACGACGGCTCAGCATGTGGCCGACCAGCTTGGCAACCAGGTGCCGTATATTCTGGATGGGGGTGCAGCGGGTGTTGGTCTCGAATCAACGATTGTAGGTTTTGAAGAGAATCAGGCTACGGTGTATCGATTGGGAGGATTGGCTATTGAACAGATCGAGCAGGTGATTGGCCCGGTTGACGTTCGCACGCACTCTACATCGAACCCAAAAGCACCGGGGATGCTCAGCAGCCATTATGCACCGCGTAAACCGCTTAAACTTCTGGCACCCGGCGAAAGTCCGCAACCGGGCGAGCGTGTTGGTGCTTTGGCTTTCCGGGAGCCATTTGGTGGAATCCTCTCCGAAAATCAGCGTATTCTTTCCCCTACCGGCGACCTGGCCGAAGCGGCAAAAAATCTGTTCGCCCACTTACGCGCCCTGGATTCACTGCCTGTCGATGTTATTTATGCGGAGCTTTTACCCAATCAGGAACTCGGCTTTGCCATGAATGACCGCTTACGACGAGCAAGTGTGCAGTAATTTTTTTGTCACTATTTTTGTTTTATATTTACTAGAAGCATTGATACTAGCCTAGCTAAGTTGGTGGCAACGTTTCTGATTTAACTATCAACTACGATCAAGTATGACCTCTGAAGAATTAACAAAAGATCAACGCCGTGAGCGCTCTTTAGCTATTGCCCGACGCATGCTGGCTAATAAAAAAGCCGCTGAGCAAGAGGCTATTGAAGACTACAAAAACAATCCAGCCAAACAGGCGCTGGTTGCAGAACTGGATCGTAAAAATGCAGAAGCAGGAACACCAATCGTTAGGTTACCAATTCACCCATGAACAAGAAAACACATTTCTATTTAGGACAAGCAATCGAATTCTTTATGAAGTCCGCTTTAAGCCAAGCGGGTATATTTTTGCGAACGACCCAGCTCTGGAGCCGTTTGTTTTTGAGATAAGCATCGTTGTCATTGACAATCCTACCGGAAATCGCCCTCCGGGTGATCCGCTAGTCCCTCCTACTATTCATTCGATTTTCCGTGTCTTTTTCGAGCAACATGAACGAAGTGTTGTTTACATCTGCGACACTTCCGACAAACGCGGTCAGGCTCGACAACGCAAATTCTCAAGCTGGCTAACTCTTTATGGCGGGCGCACCTATGTTCAGTTCAACGATAGCCTACTGGACGACTCAGGTGAGGTCTACTTCGTGTCCCTGATCAGTAAAAGTACAAACCCTTTTCGGCAGCGCCTGATTAGGGCCTTTCATGAACTTATTACGGTCAATCAGCGAGAAAAATAAGCAACAGCGATTTGATCAAATCGCTTGCTGCTCTACCGTCCCTGCCGCTTTGGTCGCCAGTTCAATGATCATAGGCAATAAATGGCCGAAACGAGCATCCTGACTGTACCCTTGCTTCCAGCGGGCGTAAATCTGCTGGGCAATTACGGCATTCTTGTAAAGGCCAAACACGTAATAGAAGACAATATCGGTCAGGTCACGGCCGCTTTGGGCTTCGTAACGGGCTATCACTTCCCGACGGGTTAGGTTTCCGGGGAGCCAGGTCAGATTAAAATTCCGGTAGGCCGGACTATCCCGTGCCTCAGACCAATAGGCCAGTGTAGCGCCTAAATCCATCAGCGGATCACCGACAGTGGCCATTTCCCAATCCAATACCCCTTTAATTTCCGGCGTTGGCTCGCCAGTACGTTCATCAGGAGCCAGAATGACGTTATCATACTTATAATCGTTGTGCAGAAAAGCGGGTGGTTGATCACGCGGGTAGTTTTGTTGAAGCCAGTCACCAACCTGATCCATAGCCGGAATTTTATCCGTTTCAGCTTGTCGGTATCGTTTAATCCAACCCGCTACCTGTCGCTGTACGTAACCATCCGGCTTACCAAGCTGAACAAGCCCGGTCGCTTCAATATCCAGTCGATGAATGGCTACCAGATTATCGATCAACGATTCAGAAAGCTGACGCATGCGTTCGGGAGCAAGTGTCAGCGTTGGCGCCATCGTTGCCCGTAAAATAATACCTGGAATGCGCTTCATGATATAAAAAGGCGCTCCGAGTACATCCGTTGTTTCGCAATACACAATCGGCTCCGGTATGTTAGCGTAGTGGCCTTTTAGTAACGACAACACCCGAAACTCACGGCCCATATCATGCCCCCCTTTGATATTGGCTCCAACGGGTGGCCGACGTAATACGTATTCGCCATGAGCCGTTTTGAGCCAGTACGTAAGATTTGAAAAGCCCCCCGGAAACTGCCGCACGTCCACAACCTCACCCATATCTGGGACGTGCTCGTGGAGATATATAGTTAACCGAAGCAAATCCAACTCGTCGCCCGTCCGAACCGACCGGGGCATATCAGGAGCAATCATTTGATGCTGGGATGTGTAAAGTAAACTGTAGAACGTAAAGCGGCTAAGGTCGACCTCATACTTTATGCCTATCAGTACATTGTAATTTAAGTTTTCTGTCATTCCGACGGAGGAGGAATCTTCGGATGAGGGAGAAAAAATATACTCGTCCGAAGATTCCTCCTCCGTCGGAATGACAGAAAATACGCAAAGGCTTTTATTACACTGGAATCAGTCAGTGAGGGGTCAGTCTTTACTATTTACAGCCTCATATTGTGTACTAATTTATACCAGTCCCTGTTCCCTGGCAAAGTTAAGCAGGCCAATGGGCGTGTCGATACCCAGTTTGCGGGCTATGTTCCGTCGGTGGGCGTTCACCGTAAATTCGCTAATAAACAGTTGTTCGCCAATTTGACGGGTCGAATACCCCTGCACAACGAGCCGGATAATTTCGACCTCGCGTTTCGTAATCTGGTATTTTACGGTAAAGTCATCGACCAATCGCTCCGATGTATGGGCAGCCGTTCCTGTTTCAGGAAACCAGTTTTCACCAGCAGCAACTGCCCGAATAGCGGCTTTCAGGGTAGCCGAACGGCTCGTTTTCAACAAGTACCCGTCAGCGCCCAACGCTTTCATTTCCTTGATCAACTTCGGCTGATCGTAACTGGTAAAGATGATCACTTTAAGGTCAGGTCGTTTTTCTTTCAGCGTCGTCAATGTAGCGATGCCGTCCATATGCGGCATATTCAGATCGAGCAAAACCAGGTCGATTGGCTGCTTTTGCAGACGGTCCAATAGCTGATGGCCGTTGGTTACAGGGTCAAGTACCTCTACCTCGTCCATCTCGTCGAGTACCGACCGTACCCCATCAACCAGTAGAGGGTGATCATCCGCTATAATGAGCCGTAAGGGCATAGGTTTCCTGATTTAACACGAAGTAGCCCTAATATAAACACTTATTCCTGCTGAGACGCCATAAGTTTACGGAACTGCCGGATTTCTTTTGCCTTTTGCTTAATGTCCAGACCGTACCGTTTGAGGATGCTAATCGCTAGATTTTGCTTGTGCACTTCGTCGGCACCGTCCCAGATTCGGGCCCCGCGTTCGTGCCGATACATCGCCGACAGCACGGTATCGTCCGTTACGCCCAACGCGCCATGTACCTGAATAGCCCGGTCCAGCACCCGCAGGAATGCGTTAGCCACGTAGAATTTAATAGCCGATACAGCCTCGCGGACATTGCTTACCCCAACGGTATCGATCATGTAAGCCGTATTGAGCACATACAGTCGACAGGCATCAATTTCGGCGCGGCTCTCAGCAATAAAGTCCTGGATAAACTGCTTTTCGCCGAGCATCACATCGTCTTCAATCTCACGGGTAGCGGCTCGTTTGCAAAGCAGATCCAATGCCTTCTCGGCATTACCGACCCAACGCATACAATGGTGTACACGCCCCGGCCCCAGCCGTTCCTGAGCCAGTCGAAACCCCATACCCTCGCCTGCAATGACGTTCGACATGGGCACCCGGCAGTTGGTATAGGTCACTTCGGCATGACTAAACCAGCCTTCACCCGCTTCGCCAAAGACCGGGATATTCCGCTCGATGGTAAAGCCGGGGGTATCGGTTGGCACAATAATCATGCTGGCTCGCTGGTGCGGGGCGGCCTCTGGATTCGTTACGGCCATCACCACGGCAAAGGCAGCGCCATCGGCAGAGGAGGTAAACCATTTTCGACCGTTAATAACGTATTCATCTCCTTCGCGCACCGCCATCGTTGCCATACGCGTTGGGTTGGAACCGGCAAAATCAGGTTCGGTCATCGAGAAGCAGGAGCGGATTTGGCCCGCCATCAACGGCTTCAGATACCGCTCTTTCAATTCGGGTGATGCAAACTTGTGCAGGAGCTCGATATTGCCGATGTCGGGCGCCTGACAGCCAAAAACATAGTGCCCGAAGAACGGGGCATAGGCCAGCACCTCGCTGATCTGCCCGAACTCGCAAAGCGTTAGCCCGTGTCCACCCTCAGCTACAGAAAGTGCCAGGCCCCAAAGGCCAGCCGCTCTGACCTGCTCCCGTTTTTGGTCAAGTACAGGCAGAACAGCTTTCAGGTTCTGATGCGAAAAGTCGGCTTCGAGCGGAATCAGTTCTGTTTCGACAAACTCACGAACCCGCGCCAATAAGGGTCGGACGCGTTCGGTGGTGAAAATGGTTTCCATGCGGGAAATTAGTAGATTTTTTATGGAATCGGTATCATCAGTTCGTCGCTCCTACCCTGTAACCCGCCGGTATGTACGGCCACAACCGTAGCTCCTTCTGGAAAATAACCACGCCGGGCCAGGTCATAAATCCCGAACAGCATCTTGCCAGTATACACCTGATCGAGCAAAATGCCTGTTTTTCGCTCAAACGCCCGAATAAACTCGATCAGTTGCGGAGTCGTTCGGGCGTAGCCTCCGAAGTGATAATCTGGGAGTAATGTTAGGTTCATCGGCTTAGATGCTGCAACCCTGCTAATTTGAAACGCGAAACCCGAATCAGCTTTCAAGACTACAAATCCGATAACCTGCGTTCTTTCGGGAGCCGAAAGCGCTAATCCCGCTACGGTTCCACCCGTACCCACCGGGCAACATACATAATCGGGAGCTGTGCCCAATTGAGCCACGAGTTCAGGGATAATTTCAGCGGTTCCCTGAATGGCCAGTTCGTTGGTTCCGCCTTCGGGCAGGATGTAACACGGCCCAAATTGAGCGATTAGATCGGCCCGAAACGCTTCCTCTTCCTTCTGCCGATAATCGGCCCGCCTGACAAAATGAAGGGTCATCCCATAGTCTTCGCAGGCCTGCAAGGTTTGGTTACGCGGTGCCTGGGCCAGCTCGTCACCCCGCACAACCCCAATCGTTCGAAAGCCAAACGCCTGACCAGCAGCCGCTGTAGCATACAGATGATTGGAATAGGCCCCACCAAATGTCAGCAGCGTATCGAGCCCCTGGTCGCGAGCAGCCAGCAGGTTGTATTTCAGCTTTCGCCATTTATTACCCGATATATGCGGATGCAACAGATCGTCCCGTTTGAGTAGCAACCGGATGTTGATTGATTCGGGAAAGGGATTATCCAGTAGTTGTAAAGGCGAATGCATTGTAGCGCGATGATGCAGCAAACCAACATCCTGTCTGCTGGTATTACTAAACAAGGCGGGCAGGATATCGGCGTTACAACGTAAATTTGCCAAATTTATCAGCTCATGAACGACATAGTCGAAGAATTTTCGGAAGAGGAAGAATTATACGAACACCACCGGATTGTGGTCGATAAGGGGCAAAGTCTGCTGCGAATCGATCGTTTTCTGATGGATCGGCTATCGAACGCAACCCGAACCAAAATTCAGGCGGCTATCGATGCCGAATCCGTTCGGGTCAATGGCAACCTCACCAAAGCCAGTTATAAGGTTAAACCCGCTGATGTGATCACGATTTCGCTGGCGCACCCACCTCGTGACACCGATATTAAGCCCGAAAACATTCCGCTTAACATCGTTTACGAAGATGAAGACGTACTGGTACTCAACAAACCGGCGGGCATGGTGGTCCACCCGGCACATGGCAACTGGGATGGCACCCTCGTAAACGGTCTGGTTTATCATTTCCAGCATTTACCAACTTCCCGAAATGGCGAGATCCGCCCTGGGCTCGTTCACCGGATCGACAAAGACACCTCGGGACTTATGGTCATTGCCAAAACGGAATATGCCATGACACACCTGGCCCGGCAGTTTTTTGAGCACACCATCGAACGAACGTATAACGCTCTGGCATGGGGCATCCCCAATCCGCCCGATGGCACCATCACCGGCTACATTGGCCGCTCCGTCCGTGACCGCAAAGTACAGGCCATTTACGACGATGAAAGCAAAGGTAAATGGGCTGTTACGCACTACAAAACGCTGGAAAACCTACGGTATGTGGCACTGGTCCAATGTAATCTGGAAACCGGACGAACTCACCAGATTCGGGCGCACATGAAGCATATTGGCCACCCCCTTTTCAACGACGCTATGTACGGGGGCGACCGCATTCTGCGGGGTAATCCCGTCGGGAGCTATAAAGCGTTTGTCGATAATGCCTTTAAGCTACTCCCCCGGCAGGCCCTTCATGCTAAATCGCTGGGATTTATTCATCCCCGTACCCGCCAATGGCTCCAGTTCGACTCAGCCCTACCCGATGACTTCCAGTCGGCTCTGGACAAATGGCGAAAACTAATACTGGCTAATGAATCATGAATTTTGCGCCGATGAACTAACTTGTACGACGAAAAAAGATAATATTGTATCTCATAAAAGTTTTCCGTTCACCTTGTGTATCATTCGACTGTATCAACAGTCTCTATCTACCCAATTCGATAGTATTTATCACGATTCAGATGAATTGCTGAAATAAATCCGTAGTATTATTCTCTCAGCAAAAGCAATCACAACTTAAAACTTATTCATCACTCATCATTCATTATTGCAAATGATTTCAATTCGTCCCGGCACCCTTGAAGATGTACCCGAAGCATTTGAGCTAGTCATGGAACTGGCCATTTATGAACGAGCCGCCGATGAAGTTACAAATACCGTCGAACAGATGGCATTGGATGGCTTTGGCCCTAATCCACTTTTTCGGATGCTCGTTGCCGAAGATTCTGACAGCCAACGACTCGTTGGTATGGCCCTGTATTTCTATCGGTATTCAACCTGGAAAGGAAAACGGTTATATCTGGAAGACATCATCGTTAAAGAAGAATTTCGGGGCTACGGAATCGGAAAACTACTTCTGGACGCCACCATCGAAACGGCCCGCGAAACCAATTGCACAGGTATGATGTGGCAGGTACTCGACTGGAATGAACCCGCCATCGGCTTTTACAAACAATTCGGCACCCGCTTCGACGACGGCTGGACCAACTGCCATCTGGATTTTTAAATCAGTATTAGGAGTGAGGAGTGAAAATGGCTGACGCGAAGTTTTTGTGTTGCGTCAACCATTCTCACTCCTCACTCCTCGCTCCTAATACTACCTATAATTCCCTATCTTTGCAGCTCGCGAATTGTGACCGAGCATGACGTATCGTCAACAAAAGGCCCTCCGAATTGCGGGTTGGGCATTTCTAAGTATTTTTTTATTGGCCTGTGTAGGAGCGGGTATTGCCTACTCCAAACGGGAAAGTCTTTTACAGTCCACACTTGAACGGGCTATCCGTAAAGCCAAACGTGACTATAAACTCAATGTCCACATCGGTTCGGCCAAATTTACCGGGCTGAGTTCGGTGGCCTTTCAGGACATTTCCGTCGTACCCGAAGACCGCGACAGTCTGGCCCATATCCAGCAAGTAGAAGTGGCCGTCCGGTTCTGGCCCCTGCTGACCGGAAAGATTGGCCTATCCGGCATGCTGCTCGACAACGGATTCATTCAGGTTGTCAAGCGGGACTCTTTGTCGAACATTGACTTCTTATTACACAGGAAGCGTGACTCTACCGCCGTAGAAGAAGCGCCCAGCGTAACCAGCCGCAAAACGGACCTATCCGAAGTAGCTGAAAATCTGATCGATAATATCCTCTCTAAAATCCCTGACGACCTGAATGTGAACAATCTGGCGTTTCGGGTGATGGATAATAATGATACGCTGAACTTACTGACTAAATCGGCCATCATTCAGGACGAAGAGGTTCGGTCTACCATCCTTCTTAACGGAAATCAGGCAACGTGGCACGTGGCAGGAACCGCCGATCCGGCTGACCGGGAATACAATCTGGCCCTATATGCCGATGGAAAACCGATTGAAATACCGTATATCCAGAAAAAGTACAACTTAAAAGTACAGGTAGATACCCTACGGGCCGAACTGCACGACGTGGATCGATCGGGTGGTGAGTTTCGGATGGAGGGGGCAGGCTCGGTTCGAAATTTACGAATCAATCACCCTGCTATTGCCCGTACGGATGTGCTGGTTCCCCGAGCGGCTATGGATGCGCACCTGTTCGTTGGCGAAAACTACGTTGGCGTCGATAGTTCGTCGACACTCCATCTGGGCGAAGTGAGTGCCCATCCTTTTCTTAAATATACCCTTTCCGAAACCCCGGATCAGTCGAACCTGAAGCAGGCTCGTCATACTTCTTCAGACGATGAAGAAGTTGCAGGGCCGGGGAAAATATATGAGGTTCAGCTCCATACGGGCCAAATGGACGCTCAGGCGCTGTTTAACTCATTTCCTCAAGGGCTGTTCGAATCGCTCGAAGGCATGCAGGTAGCCGGAAGACTAAAATACGACGCTACATTTCGACTGGACACAGCCCTCCCCGATTCAGTTGAATTCAATTCCGGGATGACCTCGGAAGGATTTAAAATCCTGAAAATGGGGCAGACTGATTTTGCCGAAATCAATCATCCATTTGTCTATACGCCGTACGAAAAAGGCAAACCCGTTCGTGATATTATCGTTGGGCCGAGCAATCCCGATTATACGCCAATCAACGAAATTTCACCAGACCTACGCAATGCGTTGCTGACCTCGGAAGATTACAATTTCTTTACTCACAAGGGGTTCAACGAAAAAGCCTTCCGTGTATCGATCGCCACCAATTTCAAGGAAAAGTCGTTCAAACGGGGAGCCAGTACGATTTCGATGCAGTTGGTTAAGAATGTGTTTCTGAACCGAAATAAGACTTTATCCCGTAAAGTCGAAGAAATTCTGATTGTCTGGCTCATTGAAAACCAGCATATCGTTCCAAAAGAACGGATGTATGAGGTGTATCTGAACATTATCGAGTGGGGCCGAAATATCTATGGCATTGGCGAAGCCGCCCGGTATTATTTTGCCAAACGCCCCGCCGATCTTGACTTAGGTGAAAGTATTTTTCTGGCCTTTGTCGTCCCCCGCCCCAAACGCGCTCTCGACTGGTTCCTGCCCGATGGTACGTTGCAATCCCGAAATGTGCGCGGTTATTTCCGATTGATTGGGCGAATCATGGCACGTCGTGGTTTGACCGCCCCTGACTCTGGCGCTTATGGCTTCTATGGCGTTCGGCTTCGTGAGGGACTTCGTCATGAAGTGGCTCCTGTTGATACAACGATGCAAACGGAGGACTTCCTGCCTAATCCGAATGGTAATGAACTCGATGACGATGAAGAAGAAAGCGGAACTGGAATCGGGAATTTCTTCCGTCGCCTTTTCAAGGGAAAGAAGGCCGATGAGAAAAAAGAAGAAGAACCAACGGTTCAGAACGAACGTACTGAGGCTGCCTCTGCTGAGGTAGCCCCAACCGATACCGTCAAGACCCGCAAGCAGCTTCGTCAGGAACGGCGCGAACAGAAACGTCGGGAAAAAGAAGCGAAGCGATTACAGGAAGAAGGCAATATTCCCTAATGCAGCAACGCGGGCATAATGTCTGCATTGTTTAAATCTACCAATATGAAATCACTCATTCGCGTTATTCTGGTTCTCCTTGTCATCGGTGGCGTTATTGCTATTGTCATTTCGCAGCGAAATCATACTGTCCTTTCTCCCAATACTATCGACCTAAGCGTAGACTGTTCCGACCTTGACAATGTGCTGGTTACTTCGTCGGTCAATGTAGCGGTTCGAAATTTATCGTCCCGTTCGCACAACGATATATCCGTTAAGATCAGGGCCTACGATGAAGCCGGTAACCTGTTGAAAGAAAAATACACGACTTTCTCCCGAATGCTCCCACCTAACAGCATTTTCGATAAGCCCGTTACTTTACCGGCAAAAACTAAACGCTGTGATTGCCAGATTGTCAGCTCGCACCCATTCAACTAAAGTATAAGTAGCGACGATCTCGTTTAGCGTATGCTCCGGCCGTTAACGGGTCGAATTATACAGAATAAAATAGAGCGGAATAAAGGCATAAATGCTCATCGATACCCACGGATGAACGAATGCCAGTATACCACCGATCAGATAGAACACTGGTCCGAATACTACTGACCGAATCGTTGCCTGCCGAAATTGACTTAAATCGATCTCTGGTTTTAATACGTACCTGTTTCGAAGCGCGTACCAACGGATAAAACTAAAGGTAAGAGCCATCATGGCCAGAACGCAGCCAAACGTAAAGGCAGCCAGCGGATTTGAAAGATAATCACCCATGAGGGCCGTTGGAAACGGAATGAAGGAACACCACAACAGCAACAGGGCATTAAGCCAGAAAAAGCTGTGGGTCACCCGCTCGATTTGGTCCAGAATCCGATGATGGTTCACCCAAATCACGCATACGATCAGAAAACTGATTACCCAGCTAATAATCTTGGGGAATAATGAGCCTAATGCTTCTGCCAGTTCACGCACCGATTCGGCTTGCTCAAGATGTGGCACCTTAATTTCCAGTACCAGCAACGTTACAATAATCGCAAAAACACCGTCGCTGAACGCTTCTACCCTTGATTTAGAGAAGTAATCCATTGGAGTAACTCAGCGTTTTAAAACGGTAAAAGCTATGTTCCGGCCATACCCTTGAAAAAGGGCCAAATTGATCCAGTTCAGGGCTAATTGTTCTACGAGGGTAAGCTTATCATTTCCGCCCAGATCATAGCAGTCTGCAAAGCCGATTTCTCTGGCCAGTTGAGCGGCTATGGCTTTGCCTTTCTGACTGTCACCTGCCATGAACATATCGGCGGACTGGTCGCCATAATATGGGTTGAGTATATTTTCAAAGCCGGTTGTGTTGAAACACTTTACCACATCACGGGTGGCCGTATTGGCCAGAATGGCATTGGTCGTGTTATCGAATCCGGCTGGTCCCATGCCTCGGACACTATTCATAGTATCGATAATGACTTTGTCGTTGGTGTCGCCTAATTCCTGAACCACGTCTATCGTTTTCAAGGCTGGTGTAGCCAACACGATAACCTCTGCCTGTGCAACCGCATGGGCTGGCGAGGTAAAGCGGTCTTCTCCGATTTTTGTGGCTAGCTTGACTGATTTTTCAGAAAGTGGAAACCGGGCGCCAATCAATACGGTATGGCCAACTTCAATAAATCGCTGGGCTAACGCTCCCCCAACGTTGCCGGACCCAATAATAGCAATGATCATCGTTACTAGTCTGATAAATGATTAATAGATAGTTGTCTCATGGTTTGTGCTGGCTGCGTAGGGTATAGGCCAGGCCAACCGTCAGCATTTTATCGTCGGGCTGGATTTTCGTAATCACCACATTCTCATGCGTAAAGGTATAAATCGCATTGAATGCCAGCCCCCGCCAGATTGGTAAATCTAAACCGATGTCGTATTGGCAGCGGTAGTTATGGGCATCCGAAAAAGCAGGCTGATAGTAGGCATCGTAATAAAGCCGCAGATGATTGTCGAGCAAATAGTGCCAGCCACCCAACCAGGCTGTGCCGCGCCAGAGAGCAATCGTTTGTGAGCCGTTGTACCGAGTTTCGTTATACATATCAGCCATAAAACGGGTGTTTTCAAAGACCGTCCCCGCGGATAGTTTCAGTACATGCCTGGGCTTGCTAATGAGTTGCCATGTGGTTCCGGCTCCGGTAAAATAGCGCAGGTCGATTTTTCGGCGGAAGTTAGTCGATACGTAGGCAATAGCAAACGGGTACACGCGCCGTTCGGGGTGGTAGTAGAGATAATTCCGGCTGAACAGATCATTGTCAGCTTTAACCGAGTAGAACGACTGATACATACTGGAATTCTGAGATTTGAACACCCAGGGCCGAACCGGAGATATAATCAAATCCAATTTACTCCGCACAGTACTTACCTCCACATTACCTTGCTGGAAATTGCCTGTCAACGACATCCGAATCTGAAATCGGGCAGAATCACTCTCATTAAGTTGGGCACGGCTCACAGTTAACAGCCCCGTCAGTAAGAAGACAGATAAAATAGCCTCCCTCATTGGCTTGTCAGATGGCTGCGCTATTCGCCCAGTGCTTCAATAATGGCGCGGGCTGTTTCGGCACCACTAAAGTTCTGCTGGCCCGTAATCAGATTTCCGTCGCGAATGGCAAAGCCCCGCCATAGACCAGCCTGTACATAGTTGGCTCCCAGCTTCCTTAGCTCGTCTTCAATACGCCAGGGCATTACATGTTTATCACGTGATAGAAGTCCATAATTCCATACGGCATTGTCCGCAAAATCTTCTTCAACATTGGCAAAACCCGTTACGGTTTTTCCTTTGGCCAGATACTCGCCGTTGCTCAGTTTGGCATAGCGCAAAATGGCCGTTCCGTGACAGAGCGCCGAGGTTACTTTACCACTCTCATAAAACTCAACAAACTTTTGTTGCAGCTCGATTGCGTTTTCGAACGTGAACATAGGCGCTTGTCCGCCCGCTACGACCAACGCATCGAATTCAGCTATGTTTAGCTCAGCAATGGGCTTTGTCGCATCGACCAGAGCACGCAACGTTTCGGTATGAATGAACCCCTGCGAGATGAGGTCTGTCGATGAATACCCACTCGCATCGTTGGGATCGCTCATGGCATCGGGCTCGCATTTTCCTCCATTCGGGCTGAAGATTTCCACTTCATAGCCCTTCTCGGCGAATTCATAGTAGGGATGGGTAAGCTCACTCCACCAGAAACCAACCGGCCAGCCTGTAGTAGTTGAAACAGCCGGATTAGAAATCACAATTGCAATACGCTTAGGGCGCTTTACATTAACCAGATTGGGGTCTTTGAGGCTCATAATCTATCAGTTGTTTAGTCAGATTTTTTGTTGATTGACCTAAACAAAAGTAGAATACCTACTTACCTTTATAAATATATATACGTAAAAGTGTGATACTCTCCTTTTAGAGAGCATCTGATTAACAACTAATTATCCTTATGCCTGATTTCTTGCACAACAGAAAGCTCTACTATAACCCCGTAGAGTTTGCCATGGCCCACATCGGCGGCACCTGGAAAATGCCTATTCTTTGGCGGCTTAACAAGCAGGTTATGCGTTATAGCGAACTGAAAAAATACCTGCCTCATATCAGTCATAAAATGCTGACAACCCAGTTGCGCGAACTGGAAGAACACGGGTTTGTGACGCGCACAGTATACCCCGTAGTTCCTCCTCATGTTGAGTATGCTATTACTGAAAAAGGCCGTCGGGTTATCCCTGTGATCGAAACAATCCGTCAGTTTGGCCGGGAACTGATGAATGAATATGGAATTGAAGAGCGTAAACCACAACAATAAACCGTTAGCCCCCTCAACGAAATGTTCGTATCAATGCCCGGTAATCGTAACGGCTTTGTGCAGGTACGTTTCGCTTTCTAGCTGATCGAGCAAAAAAGCCGCTACGTCGGCCCGACTAATACTGGGCAGGGCGAAGGTTGAAAAAGGCAGGTGCTCTCCTAGTCGATAGCGTCCGGTTAGGGGCCCATCTGTCAGGCGGGTTGGCCGGGCAATGATCCAGTCGAGATCACTTTCCCGGATTGCCTTTTCCTGCTTCTCCTTTTCGTCGATGGCTCCCTTCAGGAGCGTTTTAATAATCAATTTACTGGGTAAAGGCGCTTCCTCATAGCTGGTACCAACCCCTAACGACGACACTACCAATAACCTATGAACGCCACAGCGTTTCATAACGTCCATCAGATTAACGGTACCCTGTGCTACGGTCTCATCCTTCTGACCGGGTCGGCTCCCCAACGCGCATAAAACAACATCCTGACGCCGGACGGCTGGCAGCAGAGTTTCCGGGCTTAATACATCACCCGTAAAAACAGTAAGATTGGGATGTTGGATACCTAATTTAGATAGATCGCGGACAAAAGCTGTAACATAATGTCCGCGTTGAAGGGCCTGCTCCACTGCCTGTTTTCCAGTTCCTCCTGTGGCCCCTACGACTAGTACTTGCATAAAAAATGGCTGATTCTGGTAAGTATAACGCAAAATCAGTCATTCAGTTTATATGGTAATTCGCATACTTTTACGATTCCAGCAAATCAGACTTAGCCTGTAATTCCATTCCGATTAAAGAACTATGAAATATCAGATTCCATATGATCAGAATGACCATCTACCTAATCGGCTTGGATTGCGCGAAGCCGAAGCGATTGCTTTCGCAGAATTCAATGGTTTTATACAAGCCGAGCTTTTGCTTGTCGAAAAGTTAACCCAGCGAACAAAGTTTACAAGTCGCTATATTCAGACGATTCACAAGTTGGCACTGGGGGAGATATATTCATTTGCCGGGAAATGGCGAAATGTTAACCTATCGAAAGGCGGATTTGTATTTCCGATGGCTCATTTTTTACCGGATATTATGGAGCATTTCGACCAAACTATTCTCATGAAACTACCTAATCGGTATGAAAATAAAGCCCAGCTCATACACGATTTGGCGGTTGTTCATGCCGAATTATTATTCATCCATCCTTTTCGCGAGGGGAATGGTCGCACTGCGCGCTTACTTGCCAATTTAATGTGTCGTAAACAGGGGTTGAATGCCCCCCATTGGGAAAAGATCGAACCTAACGAAAATGCCCCAATCCGTTTTACAACTTATGTAATAGCCGTACAACAGGCAGCCGAGCAAAATTATAAACCAATGAAACAGATCATCGAGACAATTTTCCCGACATAACTTCGGCCTTTTTTAGGGCAACTGCTGCCTGCTCAGGTGAGATTACTAATTTCTCGATACGAAACGACGCCATCGCTGATCGTAAAATATCAGCCTTCATGTCCATCGAGATTGGTTTTTTAGCGGAATGTTTCATATTACTAAATATACAAAAAAACGTTCAGCTACCAATTGGCAACAACACATTCATTTGAGAAGAGGTATCTGGTAAACTACGATTCCAGCAAATCAGGCCGACGGGTTCGGGTGCGTTCCAGTGCCTGCTCGTAGCGCCATTCATCAATTTTCGCTTCGTGGCCCGACAGTAAAATATCGGGTACCCGGTGGCCTTCAAACTCGGCCGGACGAGTGTAAACCGGCGGGGCCAGTAAATTGTCCTGAAACGAATCGGTCAGGGCTGATGTTTCGTCGTTCAACACACCCGGCAACAGCCGAATAATGGCGTCGGATAGTACACAGGCCGCCAACTCGCCACCCGACAGCACATAATCACCGATACTGATTTCGCGAGTCACGAATAATTCCCTGGCACGCTCATCAATACCTTTATAATGGCCGCACAGAATGATTAGATTCTTTCTTAACGAGAGTGTATTCGCTGTTTTCTGGCTCAGTCGCTCCCCGTCGGGTGTCATATAGATGACTTCATCGTAGGTTCGCTCAGCCTGTAGTGCCCGTATGCAACGGGCAATGGGTTCAATCTGCATCACCATACCCGCACCGCCCCCAAAGGCATAGTCGTCTACCCGGCGATGTTTATCCAGGGTATAATCGCGCAGGTCATGCACGACCACTTCTACATAACCGCCTGCCTGCGCCCGTTGTAGAATCGAGTGAGCGAAGAAACTTTCCAGAAGTTTAGGCAGGCAGGTGATAATATCAATCCTCATCGGTATCGTCCGTATCGCCTTCGGTTTCTGGCGTATCTTTCCCGCTTTCGCTCATATAAATATCCAGCAACCCATCGGGCAATACCACGTTGAGCTTTTTGCTGGCGCGATCTACCGAACGAACAATATCACTATTGATCGGAATCAGTACTTCTTTACCCTGATAGTCCATCGCAATCAAATCCTGGGCATTCATGGCATAGACACCCTGCACAATCCCCAATTCACCCGCTTCGGCATCTACTACCTGATACCCCACAATTTCATGGAAATAGAATCGGGTTTCGTCGGTTATCGGTTCCAGTTCACTCAAGGGTAAGTACGCGCCACAGTTTATTAAGCGCTCCGCCTGCTCGATGGTATCAACATCCTCGAAGGCAATAATCGCCCGGCTCCCCTTCACGATCGCAATCGATTCGATAAAGTAGGGAATCAACTCCCCTTTTACATCCAGCAATACCGATTCCAGATCGGCATACTCGTCGGGCTGGTCAACATCCAGAAAAAGAACCAGCTCACCATTAACGCCATGCGTTTTGGTAATGTGGCCGACCTGGTAACAATCGTCTTTGGTCATAGGTAATGCGGCTGGGTAGCCACTGTTTAGCCTAAAAGCACGGATTTTCAGCCGTGTTACTTATAAAAAGAGCCTATTCGAGTACGAACAGGCTCTTTATTAACAGGATTTCTGGAAAAACTATTCCGCAGCAGGGGTTTCTTCAGAGGCTGGAGCTTCGGTAGCGGGCGCTTCTTCAGCAGCCACTTCCGCTACAGGCTCTTCTACTTTGTTTTTCTTGGCAATTGCTTCAGCACGGGCCTCATTTACCTTTTTCTCAGCTTCCAGACGAGCGGCACGAGCCTCTTCTTTAGTCTGCGCTTTGTTGTCAGCGGCACCGGCTTTGCGGTTTTCTTTATCGCCTTGCCAGGTTGCGAATTTCTCGTCAGCCTGTTCCTGCGAAATAGCACCTTTGTTAACACCTACCTGCAGGTGCTTACGATACATAATACCTTCGTGCGACAATACCGAACGGGCAGTATCGGTTGGTTGTGCACCGACCATGAGCCAGTGAAGAGCTCGCTCCGATTTCAATACAACCGTCGATGGATCAGTATTGGGGTTGTATGAACCGATTTTTTCAATGAACCGGCCATCGCGTGGAGAAGTCGACTCTGCAACGACGATGTCGTACATTGCTCTTTTTTTGCGTCCACGACGCGCTAAACGAATTTTAACAGCCATTTGTGCTTGTTTGGTTTTGATGGAGGGCGCACCTCCTCGTAAAACGTGGCCGCAAAGGTACGAAAAAATAGATTAATCCCTTCTTACTGCCGTTGAATTATCACGTATTATTCATTAATATTTTGATTTTATTGTGACGGCTCTTTTAAACGAGCTGGCTACTTTTGCCCTCAGTATGTGTATAGTCCACAACGGACTGCTACCGACCCTGTGGTTTACATTTAATTTTGCCTGATTGCTTGATTTCTCAAACTCAATAGAATATGATCGTAAAACTTGCCGAAGGTGACCTGAAAACGAAATTTGGCGTATTTCATGAAACGCTTTTCTACAACGGCCAAAACGAATCAATTGCTTTAACCATGGGCGACGTGGCAGGTGCCGATGATGTCTTATGCAGGGTACATTCGTCCTGTCTGTTTGGTCATGCATTCAACAGTATCGAATGCGATTGCCGGGAGCAGATGGAAATCTCGCAGCAGTTGATTCAGCAGGCCGGGCGTGGAATTATTATCTGGCTGGATCAGGAAGGAAAAGGCAACGGCCATTTCGCCCTTTTGAAGAGCGTAGAACACAAGCGATTGGGACTCCCTCAGGCCGATGCCTATGAAGCTGTTGGCTTCAAAAAAGATGCCCGCAACTACACGCCAGCCGCCGAAATCCTGAAAGCGCTTGGCGTTCGGTCGATTTATATGCTAACCGACAATCCGAAGAAAGTGGATACCCTTACTCAGCATGGCATTCAGGTAAACGGCACAAAAGCCGTAGCTCTTCCGTAGGCCTGACGCCCCCATCTTAAAAATCCCCATTCAACCCAGACCTATAAGCCGGGTTCTGTCCTTCCAAATTGGAATGGCTTATCATTTATCTGGGATGCCGGTCACCCGACACCTCGTTCGACCTACCCGCATCGGCTTGGCCTTTCGGCTTCTGGCGACGAGCAGCCGCACATCCGATGCTTATTTGGTCTTTCAGCCCCTAAGGGTTACCGTGCCCCGCTGGTCACCCACCGGGCGGTAGGCTCTTACCCCACCGGTTCGCCCTTACCCAGGTTAATGATTGAATGATTGAGTTTTGAATGATTGAATAAAAACAACTGGCGCAAGCCTATTCAATCATTCAAAACTCAATCATTCAATCATTAACCTGGGCGGTATATTTTCTGTTGCCCTGTCTGTCGAATGGCCGTTCCCAGCCATCCGCCTTCCCGTTAGGAAGTAGGGTGCTCTATGCTGCCCGGACTTTCCTCATCTGCTGGTGCAGACGCGATAAGCCAGCCTGGGTTGTTTGGGGCTACAAAGGTACGTTTTTTTAGCCGTTGTTTTTGGTTTACTCCCCTATTCGATCGTATAATCCTGACCAACAAAAAACTCCCGGTTCCTGTAGCGAACTACATGTAACCGGGAGTCGACTCATCAATTCAGGTTATATTACTTCGGATTCTTTGTTGCCGCACTACCACTGGCGGGTGGGTTATAGGCGATTTCGTTATCTGGTACATCCCAGTAGTCGAGATAGCCATACGAAATGGTTGCTTTTGTGCTTACAACGCCCGTCCGGCTAAGGGCAACCGCATTTTTACGGCCCGATTCCAGTAAGCCCCAGCGACGTGCATCATAGAACGACAAAGCACGGAACAAAAGACCCACCCGGCGCTCACGACGAAGTTCTTCTTTTGCCGCATCCAGGGTCAAACCGGTACCGGCTACAGCCGCCAATCCAGCACCCTGCGCTTTCCGCACTTCGTCGATCAGCGCCAGGCCATCTTCGATTTTACCCGTATACATCAACGCTTCGGCTTTCATCAACTGGTTCTCTTCATACGAACTGGCCATGTATAATTCATAACCACCCGCATTGGTATTTGAATAGGTGATGACCGATGCACTTCCTTCCGAACCAGCGGCTCCCCGGTTGATCAGGTTCCAGCGGGTAAAGAATGCATTGCCCCGTGAGGTTTCACCAATGTATGCCGAACTTCGTTGCTGGAAGTTGTTCGACAAACGAAGGTCACCCGTTTTGAAATCCTGAATCAGGCGTTCCGAAATTTTGTAGGTGTTGTTGGCACCCGTTGTTTTACCAGAAACAGTTCCGGTGGTTGGCGACAGAAAATCACCCGTTGCGTTCGAACGGCCTGTGAAAACCAGATCGGTAGCCTGTACCCCACTGTTGGTTAAGGTCAGGATGTCGGCCCACTGGGCTGCGGTCATATCCGCTACACGCGTATTTACCAGAATATTCCGGGCTTTCATGGTATTGATGTTCCGTACCCACATGGCTGGGCTCAGCACACCACCTTTGCCTACCCGGTTGAAGTTTGGAATCAGGCCCTGCATTGTAGCCGTGTAGTCGGCACTGGCGGTTAAACCACCCAGGATTTTAGCAGCCGCATCGAAGTTTTTGTTAGCCTCAGCAATGATTGCCTCTTTGGTTACGTAGTTACCATTCGTGCCGTTCAGCACTTCGCCATTGGCCTTATCGTTAATGATACCAGCATAATAAATGGAACCAATGTGCGAGTAGGCATAGCCTTTCCACCAGTAAGCCCACGCTTTCAGTACACCTTTTTTGGTGTCGGCTTCACCCGTAAATGTGACACCGTCGATGTTCGCCAGCAAGGTGTTGGCAGCATTGTTCAGGTTATACATGTAGGCCCACTCGTAATAGGTCGAGTTCTGGAAGCCTGTCGAATTGACATTGGCGGTAATCCGAATGAAATCAATCTGCTTGCTTGGCGAGTTCGGGTTAACCAGTACGGTGCCATCGTCGAGGGTGACCTGGTTCGGGCAGCCAATCTGGTTGATAAACACGTTGGCAATATCCGTTCCGATCACGTCGCCCATCAATTCATGGTTACCGATAGCACCCGACCAGAAATAGCCCGGCACCCCGTCATAATACTTCACATCTTTGAAACCAGTGATGTAAAAGCCTTCACCGAACGAGACCAGACCTGATTCCGTTTTCAGAGCCGGTGAGGAAGGCTGGTTGGGGTTTTCGACCTGGAGCTGCTCTTTACAAGACGCCATGAACCCCGAAAAAACCAGCGTCAGTGCATATATTTTTAACTTATTCATAGTTCAAGTTTTTGAGTGGGTTACTTAAAATCCAATGTTCAGCGTAGCCTGATACGACTTAAAGTTTGGCATCGTGCTATGGTCTGTACCCCGGTCCCAGGCCGAGTTCGACGTACCCGAGCTGATTTCAGGATCGAAGCCGGTATACTTGGTCAGAGTCCACAGGTTACGTCCGGCCAGTACGAGCTGGAGCTTTTTGGTAGCTGGGATTTTAAACAACTTAGCAAAATCAAGTCCGATCTGAATGTTCCGTAAACGCAGGAAGGAAGCATCTTCGTAGAAATAATCTTTTGTGCCATTGGCTGTACGTTGTGCATAAACCCCCCGGTAGAAGGCCGTCCAGGCACCTGTTTGGCCATCAATCGTGATCGGATTGGCGTACTCACTGTGGATACCATCCCGATACATCCATTCTTTGGTCTGGTTGTACAGGTGGTTACCAGCTACCCAGTCGAACTGGAAGCCGAACGTCAGGAAATTCTTGTAGCTGAAGTCGTTGATAAACGACATGTTGAATTTTGGGTTCGGATCGCCAAAGCTGTACTTATCAGCTGTAAAGTAGGGCTGCTTGGTGGCTTTGTTCACAACGATTCCATTGCTGGCAACCGTGTAGGCTTCCTGATCGGCTTGAGGGATAAAGAAGTTACCGTTCGGGTCTTTGGCATCGACGCTGTGAATCAGCTTATAGCCATACAACTGACCGATTTTTTCACCTGCCTTTAATACATAGTTGGTGCTACCGGCATTCGATGTCACAACAACTGGCGCATCGCCCCGAACCGAAATGATTTTCGAGCTTTGCTTACCGAAGTTAATGGTCGTGTTCCATTTCAGGGCCGAGCCATTATACACCGTTGAGTTCAACGAAAACTGGATACCGTTCGAACCTAATGTGAAAGCGTTATCGATCAGCGTACCCAGGCCGACGGAAGGCGCTACGTCGACGGAGTAGATCGCGTCTTTGGTCTGCCGATCCCAGTAGGTAGCGGCCAGCGCAATACCATTCAGCCAGCTCGATCCTTTAAATAAGCTGAATACCATGTCGGTTCCGACTTCGATTTCCTGCGACACCTCTACGCCCAACGCCGGGTTACTTTGCCCATTGGCGTAGTAGAAAGCCGTTGTATTACCGACCGTGGTTGGCGTAATAGTAACGTAGCGGTCGAATGGTTTGGGCTGAATACCGGCCTGACCGTAAGCAGCCCGAAGTTTCAGCTCAGGCAGGAAGCCATTGACTGCACTGTTCTGCCAGAAAGGCAGCGCTGACAACCGTACAAATGCATCGCCACGCGGGAACGTAAAGGGCTTGGAACCCTGACCGAACGCTGATGAGTAATCGCTTCGGAAACCGCCCGAAATACCCGCGAAATCACCGTACTCAAACCGCTGGTTGATCAGATATCCATAGGTAATGAATGGCTCCTGATAATCGCGGTATACGCGCCATGATGTGGTGTTCGCTGCGTTATACGGTGCATAGGCAGCCGGCAAACCAATGGCTGCACTAGTGTATTCTTTCACGGTGCTGTTCCGGTAATCGAACAGAGCCTGCGTAATCGACTTAAGCGGAATAGAGGAACCAAAATCTTCTTTCAGGTCGAACACAGCCGTTGCTGTAGCCAGGAAGTTCTGGAACATCTTGCTGTTCGTATATTTCGTCAGATCGCCGGTATTGGCCGTATTGTAGTTCGAAATAAAGTTTTGTGAACCCTGCGTTACCCAGTATTTGACGTTTGCATTATTTGCCTGGTTCGCAAATTCCAGGTCGCGGTTTTGCGTCTGGAAATTGAGGCCATACTTGGCGTCCAACTCCACGAATTTGGGGAACTTGAAGTTCAGGTTGATGTTTTGGATGATGTCGACCTTGTTGTCATTGTTCCGGGTATAAGCCTGCCGATACGATGGGTTCGATGCATTGATACCGATGGTCTGGTTCATATTGAACGGAATGGAACCGTCGGTCGTAGTCAGCGAAAAATCGGCAAGTGGATATGCATTCAGCATCCCGTACAAAATGGTCCGATCGCTGGTTTTCAACGTGTTTTTGGTATACGCCAACTGCGTGATCGAACGCAGGGTCAAGCCTTTGGCTAACTGAGCACCAATGTTAGCCGTTATGTTACTCCGATCGAAATACCCGTTGTTGATGATGTTACTTTCCTGATGGCTGTTCGATACCGACAGGCTAAAATCGGCTTTCTGGCTACCACCCGAAATGGCTATACTATTATTGACTGTATTGGCAGGCTTGAAGAAATACGCAAAGTGGTCGTGGTATTGCAGATTCGCATTATACGGCTTGCTGTTGGTTGCCGTAGGGTCGGTCGAGTTGTACTGCACGTTTTCGCTATAGATCCCGTTCGCGGCATCATAGGTGATAGGCTTACCCGACGATCCGATGATGTTGTTGTTGGCATCGGTAGCAAACGCATGGTACATCGCCTTACTTACACCACCCACGTTCAAATACGTGTTCTGGGCGATGCTGGACGAAATATCGATGTTCAACTGCCCATTCTTGCCTTTTTTGGTGAACAGTTGAATAACGCCATTAGCCCCCTGCGCCCCATAAATAGTAGCTGCAGCCGCACCCTGTACGACCTCAACACGTTCGATCGAGTTCAGATCAATGGTTTGCAGACTGGTAGCGCCCATTTGAATACCGTCGATCAGAATCATCGGTGAAGTACCCCGGTTGATGGTATTGATACCCCGCAACAGAATGTTCACATCAGCACCAGGCGTACCGCTCCGGCTGGTAATCTGGGCACCCGCGATTTTACCAATCAACGCCTGATCGATCGAAGCAGACGGTGCCTGTGGCAAATCTTTCGCCGACACCGATTCAACGGATATAGCCAGTTTCCGCTTATCAGTGGCAACGCCAGTTCCTGTTACAACGATTTCAGAAAGTTGCTTGGTGTCGCTGGACAATTTCACATTTACGACCGATGAAGCTCCCAATTCTACCTCTTTGGTCATCATGCCGATGAAGGAGAAGGTTAATGTTCCTTTTGCGGGAACCGATAGCGAATAACCACCATCACTATCAGTAACTGTTCCAACGGTCGTCCCTTTCAAAACGACCGATACACCTGGTAAAGAAGTGCCATCATCGGCCTGAGTAACTTTACCCGTGATTTTACGATCCTGCGCCCAGGTAACGACGCAAATTGAGCAAACGAAAAGCAAGCTCAGCAGTAACTTTTTTCCCATAAACAAGTACGATTAGTGTCAGTTAAGCAAGAAGCACTTTTACAAAAGTATATTCCGCATTTTTCAGTTCAAAATTTCGTATTAAAAAAATTATACAAACTTTTATGTATAAATAGACAAAATGATCAAAATATAATTCTGTTATTTTTCTCATAATAAATATAAAAATTAGATTAAAAATAAATATTATTAAACTTTTTATTATCTAAATCATATAAATCAGAATATTGACTTAATCTAGTATTACCACCTATAGATAATTTTTTGAAGGAAAAATTATATTTTTTACCTAGTTATATCAGCGATAAATTCACAGAATTATTGAGTATTATTACCTATCAATTACTAATTCTATATACCAAACCAAATAATAAATTGAATTTTAATTATAATTTAACTTTTAATTTTATCCATTAGCACATATACAAAACATAAAATTATACACTGTCAAAGTATTAGTATTATATATTTACATAAAAGATACTTATCCAGTAAAATTTCAGTTTTTAACTACTTAAGTATATATAGATAATCTAATTTCCCGATACGATCATTTTCTGACAAAAAGAAAGGCCTTCCCTTTTCGCCAGTCAGGGAAGGCCTTCTTAACCTATTCGTGTCAGAATCGAACGACTAGCGTTTGCCGTATGAACGACTACTGCAAACCATCTACTTTAATATCGATTCGCCCTCTGGCATTAACGACCGCCAGCATCGCCGTGGGCGTCAGATACACCTGATCGGGTTTAATTTCATCGATATGCCCATTCATCACGACGCCCTTAGCCAACTGATTGTTGGTAAGCTGCCGTTGCAGCAGTTTCTGCATATCGGCCAATTGTGAACCAACCGGAATAGTCAATTGCTTTTCGAGCGTTCGGGCAAAGGTTCCTTTCAATAACCAACTTGCCGACTGGGCCAGTATGTTTTTAGTATCAAGGTCGTACTGAAGATCTCTCAGCGAAATCGTCTGATCTTTTGGGTCATAATACGGCTTTCCCCGAAGGTATATATCACCGTTCAAGGTTCCTTTAATTCCTGCTTTGATGATGAGGTGTTCGTTTTGCCCATACAAATCCATACCAGTAATGGTAATGTGGTAGCGGTCATTGCTGAACGAAAACGACTTTCCGACAAATTCGTCGGCGGCAATCCGGGCTACCTCAGGGTAGCTGGCTTCACTTAGTAGGCCAATCTGAAAATCGTCCTTCACCTCCGATACCACCGTCAGGTTTGGCAACGATACGGCCGGACGTACATCGGGTTTTGCTCCTGTAGTGGTTAATGTGTACCCTTCAATACCGATGGTTGACCGAATGAGCCGCCCTTCGAACCGCAACGGGGTAATGAGCACACGCTTGGGTACCACCTGCAAATAGGTCCGGTACTTTTCGGAAATCAGGTATGGTTCGCGAAGGGTGTTCCAGGCTTTCAGAACGGGAGCCCGCAGATCAATATTTCGGCGAATCTGCTGATCGAGCGTTTTGGAGATGGTTCCCAGGTTTTTATCGATAAGCCGGGCAACAATGTTGGTAATAGGAATATTCACTCCTACTACGCTCACCGTTGGCTTACGAACCCAGCCGTAGCCATCGGCCTGAGTCTGGGTATGCACCGACCAGTCGGGATCGAGATCAAATTTGGATTTGAAGCGTAGGTCAATTTCGAACTCAGTTTCTTTATACTGCATGAACCCCAGAACAGAAACGCCTGCTTTAGCCCAGATTCGCAACGGGACCGTAAACTGAAACAGGCTGTCCTGTGCCGACACCATAATGGTTCCCCGTTTCCAGACTTTAGTCATGAACTGGTCGTTGTTGTTATCATCCAGGCTATTGTCCTCATAAATCAATCCATTGACCTGAGCATTGACCTGCCGTTCTACATCGCTGAGGGCAATGGATACAGGAACATGAACCGTGGATAAAAATCGTTCATTTCGGACTTCCATTTCGGTGGTGTTATAAGCTTCTTTAGGAGCTTTCGGATTAAGACGTTTTTGAGAAGTCTGGCAACTAAGGGTACTGACCAATAGTCCGATAATGACCAGACGAGTCACATACTTACCATGCATAACGAGTGGCAGATTTAGGAGCTAAATTACATGAATTGGTTGCTTTTTATCGTTTATTCTCCGTTTATTGATAGCCAATCTGCGCATTAGCCTATTTGTTCTTACCTAACACCCAGCTCGTCAGAGCACCTCATTGATTATGACACAGATCAAAAAAATCAGTCTATCGGAAACAGACATCCCCGAAAATTGGTACAACATTGTGGCCGACATGCCCAATAAGCCACTTCCACCGCTTCATCCGGGTACGCACGAACCCATAGGACCCGACATGCTGGCTCCGCTGTTTCCAATGGAGCTGATCAAGCAGGAAGTGACGACTGATACCTGGGTACCCATTCCCGAAGAGGTCCGCGATGTGTATAAAATCTGGCGGCCCACTCCTTTGTTTCGCGCGTATGGTCTGGAAAAGCTGCTGGACACCCCCGCCAAGATTTACTACAAATACGAAGGTGTCAGTCCGGCAGGGTCACATAAGCCCAATACGGCAGTGCCACAGGCCTTTTACAATAAGCAGGCTGGGGTTAAACGGATCACCACCGAGACCGGTGCCGGTCAATGGGGTAGTGCGTTAAGCTTTGCCTGCCAGTTATTTGGCATCGACTGCGAGGTATACATGGTCCGGGCCAGCTACGATGGTAAGCCATACCGAAAAATCATGATGAATACCTGGGGGGCTACCGTGTATCCGTCGCCATCGGAACGGACAGCCGCCGGACGTCAGATTCTGGCACAGGACCCCAATTCGCCGGGTAGCCTGGGCATTGCCATTTCAGAAGCGGTGGAACTCGCTATGCAGGACGAACAGACCAAGTATGCGCTCGGCTCGGTACTGAACCACGTATTGATGCATCAAACGGTCATTGGCCTGGAAGCCATCAAACAACTCGAAATGGCGGGCGACTTCCCGGATATTGTGGTGGCACCGTTTGGCGGTGGATCAAACTTTGCCGGTATTTCGTTCCCATTCCTCCGGTACAACCTGACCGAAGGCAAACAGATTCGATGTATTGCGGCCGAGCCAGCTTCCTGCCCCAAACTGACACGAGGTGTGTTCCGGTACGATCTGGGCGATACCATCGGTATGACGCCACTGATTCCCATGTACACGCTGGGGCATAACTTTATTCCGGCTCCCATTCATGCCGGTGGTTTACGGTATCATGGTGCTGGGGCCATTGTCAGTCAGTTATTAAAAGACGGGCTGATCGAAGCCCAGGCATACAAGCAACTGGAATGCTTCGAAGCGGGGGTTCAATTTGCCCGAGCCGAAGGCATCATTCCGGCCCCAGAAGCAACCCATGCCATTGCGACGGTGATGCAGGAAGCCCGAAAAGCAAAAGAAGAAGGCAAAAGCAAAACTATCCTGTTCAACCTATGCGGTCACGGCCATTTCGATATGAGCGCCTACGAGCAATACCTCACGGGCAAACTGGTCGAACATGAGGTAACGTCCGAAGAAATTCAGGCATCGCTGGCCGAACTGGATACACCGATTATTAGCTAACTCTATGAGAATGAAAAAATGGGTAATGAACAATGAATAATGAGGCTGCCGTCGATCATTATTCATTGTTCATTACCCATTATTCATTATTCATTTAATCGTCACCTTCGTGGCTCCATAGCCAAACTTCTGCTTTTGAGCGTCTTCAAAAAATCGGACGTTCGGATGCTTGCCCAATCGCTTGTGCAGTTCGGTTCGCAATGCACCACTTCCTACACCGTGAATAAACGTAATCTCGCTCATGCCACTGGCAATAGCGTTTTCGAGCGCTTTGTCGAAGGTTTCCAGTTGCAGCTTCAACAAATCGGCGGGGGTACGATTGCCCGTTCCTTTGGGGAGAAGCGCTTCGGCATGTAAGTCCACGACGGATGTAGGACGTTCAATCGAGACGCTGGTTTGCTCCGCTTTGGGCTTCAGCATCTCCGCTTTCAGTTCGTCGGGCCGAATCGTTTTGAGTTGTGGAGGCCGGTTACTGGCTGCGCTTACAGGCGGTGCGGGTTCAGCTGTATCGGCATCCAGTTGAGTCAGGAAACCGGGTTGATTCAGAATAGGTGTCTTTACTTTCTCTTTAAAAAGAGTAGCCGCCCTTGCCTTAAAGCGTTTCATAAATGGCTGGCGCAACGACGTCTTTCCCACCCGAAACCAGAGTCCCTGCACCACAAAAGTTGGCCAGGCATCAAACTGGGCGTGGGCATAGAGATCATTCATTTTCTGCTGCGATTTAGGTTTCAGAACCCCGCTCTGCAAACCCCGAAACTGAACCCCTCCCCCCGCAGCCGCCGTCTCTTCGCCGATCAGGTACGGAAATTCCCAATCGGTATTATTGATCAGGTGCAGTGTATACTCACGATCGTTGACGGGAATGAATGCGAGATAAATCCCCTGGTTGGCCAGAATGGTGGGTGCAGCAGGGGCTATGGTTTTCTGAGGATCGTACGGATTCGCTTTCAGAAGACGTTCGGCCTCCAGGGGCGAAACCAGTACCAGTTCCGAACGCATCACCGGAATCCGAAAGCCATCTTCAATCTCGATCTCAATCATATCGCCTGGTAAAAACCGCGATACAACGCCCTGTTCTTTTGCCCGGAGCAACCGGACTTTATCTCCTATATTCATGATTATCGCTCGTTGTTAGTCGTCATAAGCATTCAGTGGTCCCAAAGCCTACGACCTTGTGGCTTCAAAAGTATAACGCAGATAAACAGAAATTGCTCCTGAGATTGTTTATTTCGAAGAACTTCGCTTGAAACTAGGCAGAGAGGAGGTCCGCGTTACTATCTGCTTTTAGCTGAACGCCTGTCAGTTGGAACCGAAATGCCGATCGAATCAGGTCCATGATATTATCGACGGCCAAAACGGGCGCTAACCCCTGCTCACGGATGTTGGAGATACAGTTTCGGCTTTCATCGGTCAGGCCCGGCCGGGGAGCGTAGGTAATATAAGCGCCCATGCTATCGAACGAGCTTAGCCCTGGCCGTTCACCAATCAGAATAATCGCCAAACGAGCATTGAGTAAACTCCCGATGGCATCCATTATAGCCACCCGCCCCTGTTCGACCAACACGATCGGAGCTAGCGAAAATCCAGTCTGTTGCACCTTTTCAACTAAGCCACTTACAACCTGAATGGCGTTTTGCGTAATAGCCGTTGCCGAAAGACCATCCGCTACAATAATACAGATGTCAGCCGCTGGACTATCGATCTGTTGAAGCTGTTCGGCCGAGCGTTCGTCCAGCAATCGGCCCAGGTCAGGGCGTTGAAGATACATGTCCCGGTGAATGGCCCGACTCCGAACGCAGTAAACCGGCAATCCACATGCCGCCAGTTGATTTTGCAAGTCAGTCATATCCAGTGCTGAATACACCGCATCTTTAGCATGAGCATGGGCCAGTTTGAACTGTAGGGCTTCACGAAGGGGAACCGAAACACCCGTTCTGCCCAACGCAATGCGCGCATTGGTGTAGGCTTTCAACGATTGCCACTCATCGGGTTCGACTCCTGCTTTTCTAATCTCATTCATGTTCGTTGCGCTCAGCCTACCAATGCTGCGTAAAGCTGTTTTTGTGCCTGACTCGACAGCCGGTTGCCCTGCTGGTCCATAATACCCTGTCGCAATAGCCAATCTTCGAATTCCGGCGCTGGCCGAAGCCCCAATACCCGACGCACATACAGCGCATCATGAAAGGAAGTGGACTGGTAGTTTAGCATTATATCGTCGGCACCGGGAATGCCCATAATGAAATTAACCCCCGCGACACCCAGCAGAGTCAGCAATGTATCCATATCGTCCTGATCGGCTTGGGCGTGATTGGTATAGCAAATATCCATACCCATCGGCAATCCCATCAGTTTGGCGCAAAAATGGTCTTCCAGCCCCGCCCGAATGATCTGTTTCCCGTCAAAAAGGTATTCGGGACCAATAAAGCCGACCACCGAATTGACCAGAAAAGGTTGATACGCCCGCGCAACGGCATAGGCCCGTACTTCGCAGGTTTGCTGATCGACCCCAAGATGCGCATTGGACGATAACGCGCTCCCCTGCCCCGTTTCGAAGTACATCAGATTACTTCCGAGCGTTCCTCGTTGTAGAGATAAGCCCGCTTCATAGGCTTCCTGAAGCAATGACAGATTGATTCCAAAGCTGGCATTGGCCTTTTCGGTTCCGGCAATGGATTGAAACACCAGATCGACGGGCACCCGCTGTTCAATCAGTTGCAGGGTCGTTGTTACGTGGCTAAGTACGCAGCTTTGCGTAGGTATGGCAAATCGCTCACGCAGTTCATCCAGCATAAAAAGTAAGCGGGACGTAGCAGCCGGGCTATCGGTGGCCGGATTGATCCCGATCATAGCATCGCCACTCCCATACAGCAGTCCATCGATCATGCTAGCCGCTATGCCTTTGGCATCGTCGGTAGGATGGTTGGGTTGCAGCCGAACGGCCATATGCCCACGAAGCCCCTGCGTATTCCGAAACCGGGTGACCACCTCACACTTTTGAGCCACCAGTATCAAGTCCTGATTCCGCATCAGTTTCGAGACCGCAGCCACCATTTCGGGGGTAAGTCCGGGGGCTAGTTGCTGTAAGGTAACCGTATCAGCCTCATCACTTAGTAGCCAATCGCGCAGGCCGCCCACGGTCAGATGGCTGATCGGGGTAAAAGCAGCTGTATGGTGTGTATCAACAATCAGGCGGGTAACTTCATCGGTTTCATAGGGAATGACAGCCTCATTCAGAAATACCGTCAGCGGAACATCGGCCAGGGCAATCTGAGCCGCTACCCGTTCCTCGTAACTATCGGCTACCAGTCCCGCCAATGCATCACCCGAGCGTACTGGGCTTGCTTTTGCCAGTAGTTCGCGTAAGCTGTCAAATCGGTACGTAAACCCTCGAATGGTACACGAATAGGTCATAAACAAATCGTCATTCTATGGTCAGTGGTTGTCATTTTGCCTCACTGACAGCCATTGGTTTTGCATGGCCAAGAATGAGTACCCAATGACTAGCAATGACAAGGTGCTTAAACCCTCCCGGAAGTTTTCAACCGATACAGGCTAGACGCATAAAACAAACCGCCGACAATCATCAAACCAATAAAAAATAACAGGCTCAACCGACTATAAAAGTAAATCATAGCGGCTAATGCCACAACGGCCAGTAGGAGAGCCAATGCCGGAAAGACGGGGTAAAACGGTGCTTTAAATGGTCGATTCAGGGTTGGCTGGCTCTGTCGTAATGTAAACAAAGCCAGCATACTAATTATATAAACCACTACGGCACCAATCGTCGACAAGACCACCAAGTTGCTGGTATCCAACAAACACAGCGCAAGAATACCCAGTACCGCCCCCAGCAATAAAGCCCAATAGGGCACCTGGCGTGTCTTGCTAACGCTGGCGAGTACACCGGGCAAATAGCCACTGCGCGCCAATGCAAAAATCTGCCGGGAGTAACTGATAATGATGCCATGAAACGAAGCAATCAAGCCAAACAGGCCGACACTGGCAAACGCTTTCGTTAGTGGATTATCGCGGCCAACCACCAGGGCAATCGATTCGGGCAACGGGTAGTCGAGATGATCGAGTTTTTCCCAGTCGGCAATACCCCCTACGCAGAACATAACAGCCAGCGCCAGCACGGTCAACGTAAGCAACGCCGAAATGTAGCCTTTGGCAATGGCATTCTTCTCATCACGAACTTCTTCGGCCACCATAGCGATGCCTTCCAGACACACGTAGAGCCAGATAGCAAATGGCAGGGCAGCAAACACTCCACCCCAGCCAAACGGCATTGGGTTATGCAGAAACGTAGCCAGTTTAAAATCGGGAGCTACAACCCCAATAAACACCAGCAACTCAACAATGGCGAGCAGGGTCATAATCAGCGAAAACCAGGCCGCTTCCTGAATACCCAGCAAATTGATGATCGTAAACAGAATATACGCACTGATCGACGCTGCCAGTACAGGAACGGCTGGATACAGGAAATGAATATAACTGCCCAGCGCCAGGGCAATGGCAGGCGTTGCAAACAAAAATTCAATCAGGGTAGCGTAGCCTGCTATCAATGCCCCCCAGGGGCCAAAGGCTTGCAGCGCATAGGCAAACGGCCCACCGGCATTCGGAATCGCTGTGGTAAGTTCGGTAAAGCTGAAAATAAAGGTAAAATACAGAACCGTGATCAACAGAGTAGCAATCAGCAGCCCAACGGTTCCAGCTACGCCCCAGCCATAGTTCCAGCCAAAATATTCGCCCGAAATTACCAGGCCAACCCCTATAGCCCACAAATGAATGGGTTTTAATACTTTTTTAAGTCCCTGTGATTCGTCGGTCATACGGGGGAAGATACAACCAACTTCCCGAAAGTTTTAAAACTTTCGGGAAGTTTATTAATTACAGATGAATATTCTGTTTTTTTAACAATAGAAGCAATTTAGTTCTTACACTTTATTCGAGCGCCCCATCAGCGGATCGCTGAAACCCACTTTACCGGTTTCTACCCGCCCGGCATAGCGTTGCTCAAAGTCGGCAAACCCAGTCACTTTCACGCTGAAATCATACCAGTTATAGCTGGCTTTCAGATTTAACAGAACTGTTTGCGTGGCTCCCTTTGCCCCTGCCTTCTCCAATGTTTTGATTTGCTCCTTAGCCTGATATCCATTATCCATAAGCTGAACCGTATAGCTTCGAGCGGCATCGGTATTGGTAAGTTTTACCAACACATTACCCGTCAACTGGTTTTTCGTATCGCGTTCATACGTGCAGGCGATGGAGATAGGTGGGCTCCCGGCTGTTGCTTTAAACTCCCGATAAAAGCCATTAGGCCCCTGAACGCAAAGCTGTAAAGGAACGTCGAGCAACCAGGTATCGGTAAGGCTATCGCCAGCAACCACCGTGTAGGACCGAAAACGAGCATCATTTGGGAGCATCTGACAGACCTGAAACGGTGCACCCAGCGCTTTTTTACCGAACACATCGTTTTTTGCAGACAATGTCAACGCAAATCGGTTTTCAGCAACGCGCCCATCGACGTAGAGCTCATAGGGCAAGGCACAGGAAGCACGAACCCCCTCTTCCTGACGCGGCAACTGGGATGCCGTTTGCGGGTTGTCATTGATCCGGTTGATTTCGTCGGAGGTCAGTTGCTTATAATTGCTGGGAAGACCCTTAAACTGCGCTTTGTGAATTCCTTCCAAAAATGTTTGCTTCGCCACAAAGGTGGGCAGCTTAATGGTCTCACCGCGATAGGGTTGAAACGCCGACGTTAAATCCCCACAGATGGTGCGTCGCCAGTCGCTGATGTTCGACTCCCGGATGGTCTTGCCGGTTTTATGACTCAGGAAATTTTCCAGAAACTGAAGCGTTGATGTATGATCAAACACTTCGGAGCAAACATATCCTCCCCGACTCCAGGGCGATGCGATCACTAGCGGAACCCGGAAACCCAATCCAATAGGCCCGGTACGTCCCCCATTTTTACGCTTACTTTCCTGCTCCTGGGTCACAAATTCCAGACGTGCATCGATGCCTTTGCTACTCAATCCGGTTTCTGGCTTCTCGGGATGGGCTGGCACAAACGGTGGTACATGATCGAAGTAACCGTCATTTTCGTCATAAGCCAGAATAAAAATCGTTTTCTTCCAGACGTCCGGGTTCTGGGTTAGAATGTCCATTACCTCCGACAGATACCAGGCACCATACCAGGGAGCGCCCGGATGATCGGAGAAGTTTTCGGGGGGGACCAGCCACGATACCGTCGGTAGTTTCCGAGCTTTTACATCCTCTCGAAACTGGTGCAGCACATCTCCCTTCGGAACAGCCATTTTCCGCTCCGTTGCGCCATCCTGATAGGTCAGGGTCGTCAGTTGGCGGTAGTTCGGGTCATTGACATTGGTCGTAAAGGCTTTCTGGCACAGCGCCTTCTCCCGTTGTGACAACTGGTCAAATTTCTCCGGCGCATACTTCACCAGATCGACCTGCACTTCCTTTTGCCATTCCTGCTGCTGTTTCAACGCCCGAGCTGTTTCAGCGTAGGCTTTGTCGGTTTCGGGCAAACTTTTCAGTTTGGCTTCCAGTGCTTTAATCCGTTCGGGAAGGGCTTTTTCCTCGCGTTGAAGAAACGGATAGTAGGCCGGGTGGAATCGGACATGATACTGCGAAAACCATTCGATGGGGTTATCCGTAAAATTGCCCAGCCAGTTATCTTCCTCCCCGTGCAGGCCCGTCGACAGGCTGATTTCGTTCTGATAAATCTTCCACGATATGCCAGCCTCTTCCAGTCGTTCGGGAAACGTAGTCCAGCTTACTTCGGCATCGTAATCAACATTTTCATTCCGAACGTTCGCCATCGCCTTTGGATCACGGGGGTCCCGGATGGTGCCCGTCCAGAAATAGAGCCGGTTCGGTGTGGTGCCCGTCAGAGAAGAACAAAAGTTCTGATCACAGACTGTAAAGGCATCGGCTAATGCATAGTAGAACGGAATATCCTCCCGGTTATAATACCCCAGTGTAAGCGGCATATGGGCATACTCTTTGTGCCCCGACGGCTTGGCATCCAGCCACTTATCCATTTTACCGCCATTGCGGGCATCGACCTGATTCTCCCAGGAGTGGGGCAGCGAGTGCATCCAGGTGGCTTTGGTATCCTTGATATTCAGCCGAAATGGCGCATACGTTTCCCCCGCCTTATTGGTCTGAAGCCAGATTTTGTTTTTGTTCGGTAAGGTAAACGCCCGTGGGTCATTAAATCCCCGAACCCCCTGCAACGTACCATAGGTGTGATCGAATGAACGATTCTCCTGCATCAGAATCACCACATGTTCGGCGTCCAGAAAGGTAGTACCGGGTTGTGGGTCAATAGCGAACGCACGCTGAATAGACTCAGGCAATCCGCCCGAGAGAACCGTTGACAGCAGCGCTGCTTTTTTTAGAAAATCGCGTCTGGAATCCATATCATATTGTCGTTGATCGTGATTGGCTACCCTGGTATGTAACTCCGTAGAGCATCCCCAAAAATACAAACCACCGAGTGAAGTTAATTTTATCTTTTTTTAATCATTTAGGCTCCTCTACTGATTTATACGGTATACTCCATCAAAAAGGCTATGTGGATTGTATTTGCCTTGTCAGCTGCCTTATCGGCGGCTATTGTTGTTACGTTATCGAAAGCTGGCATTAAACATCTGGATTCCAGCCTGGCGTTTGCCATTCAGTCGGTCATGATTCTGATTGTGTCGTGGAGCGTGGTCATTTCGCAGGGACTCCTGGCCGAAATCTCCCGAATCGAACGCCGAGTCTGGATATACCTGATCATTGCCGGAATTGTCACCTGCCTGTCGTCCTTATTCTCGTTTCGGGCGCTGAAGTTGGGGCACGCGTCTCAGGTATCTCCTATCACCAACTGCTCACTAATTTTTTCGGTCATTCTGGCGATGGTGTTTTTAAAAGAGAAAGTTAACTGGCAGGTCATAGCCGGGGCCTTGCTCATGGGGATAGGGGCCATCATCATTGCCACCTCCCGCGACTGAAAACTCTTCCTGTTTGAGAAACCTCATTGTGTCGGGTTCTCAAACCCGACACCACGAAAACCACGAAAGGCACCACAGGATTACTCTTGCTCTCGATTGAAAAGCCAGCCTTAAAATACGTACTTTTGTATACGAATAATGCTGTGTTGGTATGCCTGCCCCCGTAAACGAAAGACTTGCTCTTGCCCATCAATTTGTTCTTCACACGAATCGTAATATTTTCCTGACCGGAAAAGCGGGGACGGGTAAAACAACGTTTCTACACCAGGTTAAACAACTAAGTGCCAAGCGACTGGCTGTAGTTGCACCAACGGGTGTAGCGGCCATCAATGCCGGGGGTGTTACCATTCATTCGCTGTTTCAATTACCGTTTGGCCCCCTGGTGCCGGGTTCTACACTGCGGGAGAGCCGGAAGTTCAACAGAGAAAAAATCAGGCTTCTGCGCACCCTCGACCTACTCATTATTGACGAAATCAGTATGGTGCGGGCCGATGTTCTGGATGGTATCGACGAAGTGCTCCGCCGATATCGAAATAACAGCCAGCCCTTTGGCGGTGTCCAGCTTCTGCTCATTGGCGATATGCAGCAACTACCACCCGTGATCCGGGATGAAGAGTGGGAGCTGCTAAGACCTTACTACGAAACCGGCTATTTTTTCGGCAGCAAAGCGCTAAGTCATACGCCCTATATTTCGATTGAGCTGACGCAGATTTACCGGCAGGCCGACGCCCGGTTTGTGAGTCTGTTAAATAGCATTCGCGAAAAAACGATTACCCGCGATCAACTTGCCGACCTCAACCAACGTTACATTCCCAACTTTACCCCCCGCGACGATGAAGGCTATATTACCCTCTCGACGCATAACACAACGGCCCAGCAAATCAATAGTCATAAACTCAACAGTCTTAAAACGGCACTACATACCTTTGATGCCACTATTGAAGGGGATTTCCCCGCTACGATTTACCCGACTGAAGCCAATCTGGAACTAAAAGTGGGGGCGCAGGTGATGTTCATCAAAAATGACATTACGCGCGAGAAACGCTATTACAACGGTAAAATCGGTCAGATTGTCGACATTGACGATGATATCATTTATGTCAAAAGCGGAGACGACGACGTGATTGATGTGCTCCCCGCCGACTGGACCAACCTTCGGTATAGCCTCGACCCAGCCACAAAAGAAATCAAAGCTGAATCCATTGGCACGTTCCGGCAGTTCCCGCTCAAACTGGCCTGGGCCATCACCATCCACAAGAGCCAGGGACTTACGTTCGAAAAAGCCATTATCGACGCTTCTGCGGCCTTCGCTCATGGGCAGGTGTATGTAGCGTTGAGCCGTTGTAAAACACTCGACGGACTGGTGTTGCGATCACCAATTCCGTCGCACAGCATCAAAACCGAGCAGACGCTGGAAGATTTTCACGATGAACTTATTCAGCAAACGCCTACCGAACAGCATCTGCATGAGTCTAAACGCACCAATCAGCAGCAATTACTTCTGGATCTGTTTTCGTTCGAACGCGCCAGTTCCTTGTTATACCGTTGTCGACGAGTGGTCAATGAGCATGCCAGCAGTGTCGATCCCGAATGCGGGCCTATTATCAACCAATTAACAGAAAGCGTACGGGATAAGGCCCGTGAGATCAGCATTCGCTTTCAGAAGCAGTTAACTGGTTATTTTGCTGACGAACGTTTGCCAGAAGACAACCCCGATTTACAGGAACGTATCCGCAAAGCCGTTGCCTATTTCCGGTCGTTGCTTGGCGACGAGCTATTGCCCACCCTTCACCGATGCCCCACCGATTGCGATAACAAACAGGTACGAGAGCTGCTGCTGGAAGTGCTGGATGAACTTGAAAAAGAGTTGTTTGTCAAGCTTCGTACCTTCGAAAGCTGCCAAAACGGATTCGATGCGCTGGCTTACTTACAGGCTCGAAACCATGCCGAACTGGACTTTCAGCCCGAACGCAAAAATTTCGACCAGCCAGCCGAAGCTGCTTCCGAAAAATCGGGACGTGGTGGGCTATATGGTGCGCTGATGAAATGGCGTAATGATCTGGCGGGAGAACACGACACCTCCGGCTATATGGTACTTCCACAGAAAACCATCGCCGAACTAGCCCGTCTTCGTCCAACTACACTCGAAGAACTTCTGGCTATCAAAGGGTTTGGCAAAACCAAGGTGAAGCAGATCGGCCACGAAGTGCTGTCCGTCATTAAAGAGTATCTCGAACGGCCCAAGCCTACCAAAGAGCCGAAAGTGAAAAAGGTGAAAGAACCGAAGGAACCTAAAATTCCATCGACTACGCAGACCCTTGCCCTTTTTCAGGCTGGTAAAACCATTCCCGAAATAGCGACCGAACGGGGATTTGCCATATCTACTATCGAAGGGCATCTTGCTCAATGCATCAATCGGGGCGAACTATCGGTCGATGCCGTGTTACCTTCCGATCGTATTCAGCTGATTCGCCCTCACCTCGAAACTACGCCATCAGCCACATTTACCGAACTGATTCAGACAATCGGCCATGGCGTCACCTACAGCGAAATACGGTTTGTAAACAGCGCCATCCGGGCCGAATTGGGTGAGATTGAACAGGATTAGTACCCTTCTAATTTTTCAGTCAATTAGGATTGGCTTTAGCGTCACTCACTTATCCGCTTCTGATAAGTTGTGGAAGAGTTCGATAAATTGACTGAAATAGGGATTTTTCCTACTCAATATCCCGGAGAGAATTGTATGGCGATCTCCATCAGGAATCCAGGCGTCCATTTTGACCAAATCGGCCCTCGTATTGTTGAAAAACCAACTGGTAAACTTTCGGAAGCGGGCCTTCTCCCGACCATCCGAACTATCGCAGATATAAATTATTACGTGTTCTAAAGACCGGAAGAAATCGTAAAAAATAGCCAGAATTGTTGGCTCTGTCAGAGGGTCGGCCGGAATGTGTTTTCCAGTCGGATTATCGGCCACGGCGATGACCATTTCAAAAGCGTTGACCCGCCCCTCTATATAATCGATAAATAAATAATCGGATGGAACAAATCGAATTTCATAAACAACCTCGTCGCTTGTTGTAAAAGCATATACATTTTGCTCTCCACCTATCCAGGCAAAATCGTATCTATTTCTTTCCTTTAATGGCCCTTTTTCCTGCATTCTTCTTTTTCAACTCGTCAAATATGGCCCGATATTCAGGGTCATTTTGGTAGCGTTCCCGGGCTTCCCGTTGTACCTGCTCTTTTACTTCGACCAGCCTGCGAATTTTTTCGCGAGCGGTCATCGGCTTCATTGGTGTTTCCATTATTGTTAGTGTTGATTAGACGAATATACAATCGTAAAGTTTCTGATTACATCTTAAAAACATAAAAGCTGAAGCAAATAGTTTATCTGTATAAAGTACTAACGGGTTCAAAAGAAAAGCGCTTTACCGAAACAAAGCATGGTGTCGGTAAAGCGCTACAGGTTTGGATAGTCAATTCGGCTAATAGCCTCCGTAAAACTTTCGCAGGCCCCATTCAATAGCAGCCAGCGTTAGTACGACGAAAAATAGCCATTTCCAGTTGATCAACTCATTCATTTCCTCAGTGCTGGTCAGGCGAGCCGGGTGCGAACGGCTAGTCAGGTTTTTGACCAGATCATCCATGCGACTGACTGCATAGAACTGGCCGCCCGTTTGCTGCGCTAACTGACGCAACATACCGTGATCGGCCGTTGTATTGAGCGCTTCAAGTTGCAGATCGCGAACCACAAACTGCCCCGACGACTGTTCCGCTTTATCATTGATCGTGACTGTTGCCTTAAAGCGATAGGCTCCCTCAGGCAATCGGCTTATTTCAAAACGACTGTTAGACGCTGTGGGCGTGTAATTATAGGATCGCGTTACGCCTTTTTCGTCACTAACCTCCAGCCGAACAGGTTTGTCAAATAGTCGTTCGTAGATGTCGTTGTAAAGTTCGGTTTCGAAAATGACTTTTTCTCCGGCTACAAATTCATTCCGAATCGGATATACGCGCAGCTTCCGCCGATCTTCTTTCACGGAAATCAGTTGAATTACTTTCTGAATCAACTCATCCACAACCTCCTGCTTATCAGTCAGGGCGTACTCCTCCAGGCGCCATGACCAAAGCCCTTCTCCGGCTAGTACAGCGGTTTTACGTGGGCTGGTTACGTTTAGAGCCAGCAATGGTTTTGCGGTCTTGATACTGCCAACCTGCTGCCACAGGACAACTTCACTACCGGGCTGTAATCGGTAGTCGCCATAGGGCACCGACATGGGCGGAAGTTTGGACAGTATTTCGAGTCGGGCCGGATCAAGGTTCAACTGCCGAAATTCGGGATTAAACACGCCCGTTACCTTGTCGCTCTGGCTAGGCTGTGCCGAAACCTGAACCACCGAATTAGACGTATTGAACGGCCCCAGCGACGACTGATTACCAAGGACAAACAGTACAGGTGTATTTTTCGAAAAAAACTTTTGAATCAACGGGTTACCGACTCCTCCATTATCGGGAATCTGGTGCAGAATAATCAGGTCGTAGGTTTTGTCGGCGGGTGGGGTAGCTTCGGCGGGGGTTCCCGTCAGGATACGTACGTCCAGTTCGTAGTTTTGATTACGCTCCAGAATGTTGCGGATGGCTTTCACGTCTGGATGTGGGGCCAGGGCCAATAGCAGAACTTTCTCTTTTCCATCGATAACGTCCAGATACACATCCTGCCGATTGTTGCGCGTACTAAATTCGCCTGGCTGCGGCAAGATCTCCACAACGTAATGCTGAACACCTTTCTGGGTAGCTGTAGTCTGGAAATTAACCTGATTGAACGTGTCGTTCTTGGTAAAGTTAACCGATTGCCTCTCCAATTCCTTTCCATTCTGACGCAGCACAACCGTTGCACTTCGCCCTTGAAAGCCATTACTCACGATTTCGGCCTGTACCGGAAACTGATTCCCCAGATACGCAATTCGGTTGGCGATAATGCCTTTAAGCTGAATATCTTTTTTGGCAACGGTGTCGCCCAGCCCTACTGTCTGTACAGCAAACGGATATTGACCAAACGTTGGTGAAACACCCTGGTTAAAAATGCCATCGGTTACCAGTACCACATCGGTCAGATTACGCCCTTCATAATCCGAACGGATACCCGCGAGCAAGGCCGACAAATCAGTCGTTCGGCGAGTAAACGGAATCTGCGTCAAATCACCACTGGTAACCGTATCGGCTAAGGTTCGTATGGTCACATCCAGCCCCTTGTCGGCCAATTGCTGCCGAAGTGTTTGCAAACCAACCAACGCTTTGTCCAGATTAGGCCGCCCCGCTCCTGCTATGGACTCCGAGTTATCGATAGCCAGTACCACTTTCGGCTTCTCGGTCAGTGTGCGCAGACTTCGAATCAGCGGATTCAACAGCAAAAAGCAAAGAAAACTAACCACTACGAAGCGCAAAGCGGCTAGTCCGTACGTTGTTCGCCTGTCGAAACCGCCAACGGTTACACCACTACCTGCCAGCCGTGGCAAAGGCTGGTACATAGCGAAGGCATAGACAGCGCCTACAAGCAAACAAACGAAAATCCACCAGGGTGAGGACTGAAAGATAAAATCCATTTTTTTAGGAGTGAGGATTAATGAGCGCGGAATTCGATTACGCGCTCATTACCACTAGGTTAACATTCCCCCATCCACTTGCAGCACCTGGCCGGTGATGTAGCGGGAGAGGTCGGATGCCAGGAAAACGGCACAATCGGCAACTTCGTCGGGCTGGCCTCCCCGCTTCATTGGAATCTGTTGCTTCCAGTCTTCGAGCGCCTTCTCATTGATTTCGCCGGTCATTTCGGTTTCGATAAAACCGGGTGCAATGGCGTTGGAACGAATATTCCGCGAGCCTAATTCCAGGGCCACGGATTTGGTAAATCCAATGATTCCCGCTTTCGAAGCCGCATAATTAGCCTGGCCTGCATTGCCCCGAATACCGACTACCGATGTAATATTGATAATCGAACCCGTTTTTGCCTTCATCATTGGCTTGGTAGCCGCTTTGGTCAGGTTAAAGACCGACTTTAAATTAACGTTAATTACGGTATCCCATTGTTCTTCCGACATCCGCATTAACAATCCATCACGGGTAATACCGGCATTGTTGATCAATACATCGAGCTTACCGAAATCAGCAATCACCTGGCTAACCAGTTCTTCAGCAGCCTGATAATTGGATGCATCGGATCGGTAGCCTTTTACCTGACCCCCAAACGCCCGTAGCTCTTCTTCCAATGCCTGGCCTTTTTCAACACTCGACAAATACGTAAAGACAACGGTAGCCCCTTCCTGGGCAAATTTCTGGGCCATGGCCCGGCCAATTCCGCGTGATGCACCTGTGATCAGGGCAACTTTTCCTGTTAGTAAATTCATTTTAAAATAAAGAGCAAAAAGCGAAAGAGTAAAAGAGTGAACGAGTGAATGAGCGATAAACTGCTGGATAGCTTCACTCGTTCACTCGTTCACTCTTTCGCTCTTTTTTTACGGTGCCAAAAATAGCGGTTTGGGTGTAAATGACAAGGTATCATAGGGGTATTACAATACATATCGAAGTGCAAAGTTTCCAGTTAACCCAGCTGACACTCCTCCATTCCAGGTTTTAGCATCGCCGGGCCGATCAGATCTACCAGATGCCCTATAAGAAACCGAAGCACCTGCCAGTGATGTCTCCAAAATAAACCGCTGTCCAATCATATAGGCTAATCCAACCCGAACCGCTCCATTAACCGAAAAGCCACTGTAATCCTCTGACGTGTAATGCATATACCCGGCTTCGATGCGCGTATAAGGCGTCAGTTGTGTTGGTAACCAATAGTGCTGAAAATAAGGCACAACCCCCACTGTCCATTGCATATCTTTACTAGCTGACGCATTTGTACTCGTCAGATGATTACCGCTATAGGCAATAGGGATGCTAACGCCTATCAACTTATTTTTCCCGATAAAATAACCGATTGATGGACTGAACGAGCATACGTTAGTTCTTGACTGATAGGCCGTGATTCCGCCCCCAGCATCCTGGTTTGTTTGTTGATTAGTTACCGAAAATCCACCCTCTAAAACCCATTTACCAGCATTCGTCTGCGGATTATCCCGTTGCTCCTGAGCATTTGACATCCGTCCAGGTCCTGTCCAGTATACTAAACCGGCACTTAACCCGGCAGTCGAAAGTGGCAATGAATTGGTACTTGCCAGCAATTGAATACCTAATCGACTCGACACTAAATAGTTGATCCCAGCTTCTACTCGTGGGGCGATACCCATTGTTTTTGTTCGCTCCCCTGACTCCTTCAATTGGCCATCAGAATCAAAATACGATCGCCTACTCCCACTCGTACTCACCGACACGCCAACTCCGCCAAATACATAAACCGAACCAACCTGCCAGTATCGACGGATAAAAGGCGTAACAAAGATGGAATAGAAGGTATTGGGGTACGTTCGATCGGTATTACTCTCCAGATTCTGCTGGTTCCGGGTTAATGAACCCGACAACGAGACTCCTGCCAACCAGTTGTCTTTCCAGAAACGCCCGGCCGTTATGGCTAAAGCAGGCATCCAGTTTGTCTGTACACTCGTTGGCCCCGTATTGAGAATAGTCGAAAAAGGACGCGTTTGCCGATCATAGGCAACAGAAACAGTACCACTAAGAATGCCATTCCCTTTCTGAATCTGGGCATACAAATCGTTCAGACAAAACAGCCCTAAAAGTGCCGTAAATACTATTTTCATACTACAAATCGTCTTATTTATATAGTTTCACGATCTTGTATCTACTATATTCTTCGTTTACAGAGCAATCTATAGCTTTTGTGCATCGAATCATCCAAAAACATATTAAATAATGTTAATTGCTGGCGCCCCCTTACTTTCTGACTAACTCCTGACGGAAGTCTTTTGCGATTGCCGTACCAGCCGCTTACTTTGTCATAGGAATTATGATTGTGCTATATTCATCACATTCCTCAAACGTTAATTTCCTGAGCCTTTCAACTACTCTCGCCATGCTACGCGTCTTACTCCTTATACAACTAACGGCTTCGATTGCCTTTGCCCAGAAAATCCATTCACACAACGATTATGCCAAGGCTCGTCCGTTTATGAACGCTTACGAGCAAAAAGCTGATTTTATCGAAGCAGATATCTGGCTCCAGAATGGGAAATTGGTCGTTTCGCACGATAAACCAGGCCCTAATGCCCCTACCCTCGATTCCCTCTATCTGCAACCTATTGTCCGATTATTTAAGCAGTACAAAGACAAACCCAGCTCCGACCGTGACTACACATTTAACCTGGTGGTCGATGTAAAAGATAATCCAACGGAGACTCTTCCCTTACTGATCAACTTATTAGAGCAGAATCTACCCGTGTTTAATCGAGCTGCAAATCCGAAAGCGATCCAAGTGATTATCAGTGGAAATCGACCTAAAATTCCCAATTACTTCGACTATTCCTTACTTCAGTTTGATGGTCGGCCCAGCGAGGTATATGACGAAGAAACCCTTCAGCGAATCGCTCTTATCAGTGATAATTTCCAACTGTATTCACACTGGGATGGCAACGGCGAGATTTCGGACGAAGACCGTGAAAAGCTCAAACGCGTCATTAAACGGGCACACAACGATAAAAAGCCAATCCGTTTCTGGGCAATTCCAGATACACCCAACGCCTGGAAGCAATTAAAAAAGCTCGGTGTAGACGTCATCAATACTGATAAAGTGGCCGAGTGCGTACAGGCACTGCGGTGAACGTATAAACCTAACAGGCTTACCACGTTGTCGATACCAGAATTCGTACCGGCGTATCAGTAAACTTAACCGCTTTTTAACTTATAAAGCTACTGTTTCTGAAAAGCCTATTCTTGTACCTCTCCAACGTATGGAAGTCCCACAACTCAAAAAAGCCCCAACTGTATACGATGTCGTCATCGTTGGTTCGGGAGCTGGTGGCGGTATGGCCGCGTATATGCTCGCCAAGGCGGGTGCCAAAGTTGCTCTGCTCGAAGCAGGTGGCTATTACGATCCTGCCGACCCAAAGTATATTACTCAACTCAAGTGGCCTTGGGAATCTCCCCGGCGTGGGGCTGCTACCGAATTCCGCTCGGGGGGTGACTTCGACGCGGCATGGGGAGGCTGGGAAATCGAGGGAGAGCCCTATTCAGCCAAGCCAGGAACGGAATTTGGCTGGTTTCGGTCGCGGATGCTCGGGGGCCGTACTAACCACTGGGGGCGTATTTCCATGCGTTTCGGACCCGACGATTTTCGGCGGGGTTCGCTATCTGGTGTAGGTGACGACTGGCCGATCACCTACGAAGATATGAAACCCTTCTATGATCGGGTCGACAAGTTAATCGGCGTTTTTGGCTCTATCGAGAACTTACCCAACGAACCAGACGGCATCTTTTTACCCCCACCGAAGCCTCGTTTACATGAGCTGATGCTTCGGAAAGCCGGGAAAAGCATAGGTATTCCGGTTATCCCGTCTCGCCTGAGTATTCTGACCAAACCCATCAATAAAGAGCGGGGGCAATGTTTTTATTGCCATCAGTGTAACCGGGGATGTCAGGCGTATGCCGATTTTTCGGCCTCTTCGGTGCTTTGCATTCCGGCCGTTAAAACGGGTAATGTAACGCTGATCAATGGCGCTATGGCTCGTGAAGTGCTGACCGATCCACAAACAGGATTAGCAACAGGCGTCAGCTATGTTGACAAAGCCACTTTGCAGGAAATAACGATCAAAGCTAAAGCTGTAATGCTGGGAGCCAGCACCTGCGAATCGGCACGAATCCTCCTTAATTCAAAATCAGCCCGCTTCCCAACCGGACTGGCCAACAGCAGTGGTGTAGTGGGCAAATACCTGAACGACTCTACAGGAGCCAGCCGATCCGGGTTTGTACCTGCCCTGATGGACCGTAAACGCTACAACGAAGATGGCGTTGGTGGCATGCACGTATTTACACCCTGGTGGCTGGATAACAAAAAATTAGACTTCCCACGCGGCTACCACATCGAATACGGTGGTGGTATGGGTATGCCAGGTGCCGGTTTTGGTGGCGGTATAGAAGCCCTGAACGGAATGATTCCTGGTCGGGATGGCCAGATGAAACCCGGCGGTGGCTATGGAAAAGGCCTGAAAGACGATTATCGTCGTTTCTATGGCGCTTATATCAGCATGTCGGGGCGTGGAGAGCCGGTGCCGCTCGAAAGTAACTACTGCGAAATTGATCCGGATAAAGTGGATAAATATGGGATTCCAACCTTACGCTTCCACTACAAATGGTCGGATTACGAAGTGAAGCAGGCCAAGCACATGCAGGATACTTTCGAAGAGATTATTCATGCAATGGGTGGCATTGCCCTTGGTTCAAAGCCTGGGCCTAATACAGCACATGGCTATGGCCTGGCGGCTCCCGGACGTATCATTCACGAAGTTGGGACGGTTCGTATGGGTAACGATCCTAAAAAATCGGCCCTCAACAAGTTCCAGCAGGCTCACGATGTAAAAAATCTGTTTGTCGTCGATGCGGCTCCGTTCGTTTCCCAGGGCGACAAGAACGTGACCTGGACCATCCTGGCCGCTTCAATGCGTACCAGCGAGTATCTAATCGATCAGGTGAAGCAGAAGAATATTTAAGCTGGGGTATTCCCAAACGTTCAATCATCCAAAAGCCTCCTAACTTTATAAGTCAGGAGGCTTTTGTTAATAAATCACTGGTTTTTTATTAGCAGACGCCTTGTCTGAAATTTTTTTTATCTCATGCATAGCTTGTCTACCGTCTATATTAAACGACTTAATAGACGGATCAAAAATTGAAACAACAAAAGCAATAGTATCAAAAACCTGATCTTGTTTCCTGGCCCGTTTGAGCTTTCGACGATTCTTCATTAAACCATAAGATATGTATTCTACCTCACTTACCTTATAATTTCGCAAAGCTTCCTGAAGCGTGAAATAGCTTTCTCTCACGGCTTTTTCAACAGCTCTACATTTTGATTCAAGTTCAGGTACCTCAAATAGCAGTTCTTCCGCCACTGAAGTATGCTCAACAACTCTCTTCTTATTATCTGGATACATAATCTTTAAAGTTACGAAATTGCTCTTTGTTCTTCAAATTCAATTCTCCATGCCAATCACTTCCCATTAAAACAGGTTTCATGAAATCTAGAGCAGCCCATAAATCCATAGGAAAAGCTTTACCTTTTGGATTTTTGTAATAATACGTATTGTATATCTTTTCTACTACGCCAAACTCATGATTACTTAGCAACTTTTTAGCTTCCTGTAGAATAAAGTCTACTTCGCTTCTTATGGTTGCACAGAAACCATGTCTCGCCCATGTATACCCCCCTCCGCTTAACCCAGCATGTACTGAGATTACCTTTGCATTACAATTTACATATTGTTGCAGGCTTTCTCGGAAAACAGGTTTAATAAGCCCCTTGTTACGACTGCTCTTGGGAATGACGCAATAAATGTGATTAACCTTAATAGCGTTGGCTTTTACTGAAAACTCTCGCACAAAAGCAAGTGCGTTATCTTCATCATCACATCCGTTGTGATAATTAATTCGAAGTTTATTAGATGATTCCTCGAATCTAATTTCCCTTATTATGTATTTATCCGTCGTATCTGAAAACTGCTTGTCTACGACTTTCAGTAATGCTAACAAATTAAAATTTCGAAATTTAGTTTGCATGAACCGTATAAAGGAGTCAATGTTATCAGATATGAGTTGGTAGCCTAAAAACTTTAACTCCTCAGCATCACTATTAGTGAATTGATATATTTCGGGAATAAATTCCAAATCCTCCTAACTGTTTATTAATACAAAGAACATCAGAAAAGTCATTGGGGATAGCCCCAAAAACTCTTTAACCAAAAAGGCCGAATGTTCCCATCCGACCTTTCAGTTATAACAAGGTTATCTATTTACTCGACAACGGCTTCGGGCTTTCTAACGGTGATGGTCAGGTTTTCACCTTCACCACTGTAATCAGCCATAATTACGTCGCCTTCTTTCAGTTCGCCTTTCAGAATTTCCTCAGCAACGGGGTCTTCGAGGTAGCGCTGGATAGCCCGGCTTAATGGACGAGCACCGTACTGCTGATCGTACCCTTTTTCGGCCAGGAAGTCCTTCGCTTTATCGGTCAACTCTACCCGATAACCCAGGTTGATGACACGACCCAGCAACTTACCGAGCATGAGATCGATGATCTTGTGAATATCTTCACGTTGCAACGAGTTGAACACAATCACATCGTCGAGACGGTTGAGGAATTCAGGCGAGAATGCCTTCCGCAACGCACTTTGAATCGTGCTCTTCATCAGTTCATCCTGACTCTCCGCATTCCGCTTGGTAGCGAAACCGATACCGGCACCGAAGTCTTTCAGATCACGAACCCCAATGTTCGACGTCATGATGATGATGGTGTTGCGGAAATCGACCCGGCGACCCAGACCATCGGTCAGGATACCATCGTCTAGCACTTGCAGCAGGATGTTGAATACATCCGGGTGCGCTTTTTCGATTTCGTCAAGCAACACAACACTGTATGGTTTCCGACGGATTTTTTCGGTTAACTGCCCACCTTCTTCGTATCCAACGTAGCCCGGAGGAGCACCCACCAGACGGCTCACGCTGAATTTCTCCATGTATTCCGACATGTCGATTCGAACCAGCGCATCGTCTTTGTCGAAGAGGTAGGTAGCCAGCACTTTCGCTAATTCCGTTTTACCGACCCCGGTTGGGCCAAGGAAAATGAACGAGCCGATCGGTTTCTTCGGATCTTTCAGACCAACCCGCGTCCGTTGAATGGCTTTCACCAGTTTCTCAATGGCAGCATTTTGTCCGATAACCCGACCTTTCAGTTCTTCGCCCATGTTGACGAGCTTCTTGCCTTCGTCGTTCGAGACGCTCGTAACCGGAATACCTGTCATCATCGCAACGACTTCGGCCACGTTTTCTTCGTTGACCGTATACCGACGTTTCTTGGTATCTTCTTCCCAGGCTTGTTTAGCCCGCTCCAGCTGATCGATCAGGCGTTTTTCCTTGTCGCGGAGCTGAGCCGCTTCTTCGTACTTCTGGCTCTTGACAACCTGATTTTTCTCTTTCTTGATATTCTCGATCTGTTCTTCCAGTCTCAGAATATCTTCGGGAACGGTAATGTTCGAGATGTGTACACGAGCACCTACTTCGTCGAGGACGTCGATCGCTTTATCGGGCAGGAAGCGGTCAGAGATATAACGCTCCGACAGTTTCACCGCAGCTTCGATAGCCTCTTTGGTGTAGTTGACGTGGTGGTGATCTTCGTACTTATCCTTGATATTGTTCAGGATTTCGATGGTTTCGTCAATCGATGTAGCATCAACCATCACCATCTGGAAACGACGAGCCAGAGCGCCATCTTTCTCGATGTACTGGCGGTATTCGTCAAGCGTAGTAGCGCCGATGCATTGAATGTCGCCCCGTGCCAGAGCCGGTTTGAACATGTTCGAGGCATCGAGCGAACCCGAAGCGCCACCGGCTCCAACGATGGTGTGCAACTCATCGATGAACAGAATCACTTCCGGCGATTTTTCCAGCTCGTTCATCACGGCCTTCATACGCTCTTCAAACTGTCCTCGGTATTTGGTACCAGCCACGAGCGACGCCAGATCGAGGGTAACCACCCGCTTACCGAACAACACCCGCGAGACTTTCTTCTGCACAATGCGCAGGGCCAGTCCTTCAGCGATGGCAGTTTTACCAACGCCCGGTTCACCAATCAGGATTGGGTTATTTTTCTTCCGGCGGCTCAGGATCTGGGCCACGCGTTCAATTTCTTTTTCACGGCCAACGATAGGGTCAAGCTTACCTACTTCAGCCAGTTTGGTCAGATCGCGTCCGAAGTTATCCAGAACGGGAGTCCGGGACTTTTCAGACCCTTTCGGATCTTTTCCTGAGCTGGAGCTGCTTCCGCCAAACATGCCCCGGTCATTGTCGTCATCGTCGGTTTCGGGGCCCATCACTGGTCGGCTACCCGATGATTGATATTCCAGCATCTCCTTAATGACTTCGTAATTAATATTAAATTTATTGAGAATCTGCGTGGCGACATTGTCTTCATCACGTAGAATCGACAGCAGAAGGTGCTCCGTTCCGATGAGCGGGCTTTTGAAGATTTTAGCCTCCAAATAAGTGATTTTCAGGGTTTTTTCCGACTGACGAGTCAGCGGAATATTCGCCAGATTTTTCACATTGTTGGTAGCGGTTCCTTTCGTGGCCTGTTCAATGGTAACCCGGAGTTCGTCGAGCGAGATGCCTAATTTTTTAAGCAAGCCGACGGCCACACCCTCCCCTTCACGAATCATACCGAGCAGCAGATGCTCTGTGCCAATATAATCGTGGCCTAAGCGTAAGGCTTCTTCCCGGCTCAGCGTGATAACTTCCTTTACGCGATTTGAGAATTTTGCTTCCATTCGTTTTAGGGTCTCCTTAGGTAAGCGTACTATACTGGCCTAACGAAGAGTTTTAAGGATTTGTTCACTCTCCCGAAGGCCGGCCTTCAACACGTCCTTAGCGGCCGGTCCCTGGCAGAACAACAGGTCTATGACACTTAAGTTAGGTACAAATTCAGGTCCAAAATTTTGTGGATACGACACTGGCCGATGGAATATGTACGATTCTGGCCTATTAGCCGGATTTATGCAGGATCGGGCGTCAACGAAGCCGACCGAGGGCACTTTTTCATACCATTCTGTCAGGTTCAGGTCGATACGCACCTGCATCAATTTCAGACAAATTGTCAGCAACTCATAATTCAAGTCGAATAAAAACGTCCAGTGTTTTCGATAATACGGCTCAATATCGGGCGCATAGTATTCGAAAAATGGAGCTTTCCCATAAGCGGCCTGAATACATCGCCAGTGATGAACCTGCCAGTTCTGGTCATTAGCCACCCGAAGGTCGCGAATAGGCAGGTGCCGGGTCCCCTGTTGCACAGGCACAGTAAGGCTGTCCACCTTATTTGCCGTCAGAACGTAGCAGCGATTTCTGTAACTTTGCTTTTGGTAATGCTCCTGCGCTTCCAGCCACACCTTACCGAAGTTCATTAGCCCCGACAGGAAATCCAGACAGGGAAGGTAATGTAACTCGATCAGTAAATTTGTGGAGTCAGGTGTTAATGGGTACGTTTCCAATGACAACTCATGTATCCGTTCACAAGTAAAGCAAAAAAACAATACCACCAACTAATTTTGGTATTTTTTTAATTTTTCAATTATACTTTTTTTTCGCCGTGGGTTCGGTTTAGGTTCAACCAATGACTTTTTTTCGACTTTTATCCCGTTTACCGCTGAGTATCCTTTATGGTATTTCTGATATATTAGCCTTTCTGCTCAACTATGTTATCCGCTACCGCCGAAAGGTGATTTTAGCCAATTTAACCCAGTCGTTTCCAGAGAAATCAGGCGACGAAATCAAGCAGATTATCAAAGGGTTCTACCATAATCTGTCCGACATACTGGTTGAGACGATCAAGCTACCCGGCCTGTCACCAGAAGACCTCAAACAGCGGGTTCGATTTACCAATGCCGATATTGTAAAAGCCTGTTTACAGGCAGGTCAGGCCGTTATCGGCATGGCTTCACATCAAAGCAACTGGGAATGGTTACCGTCAGCGGCTGTATTAAATGGGATGCCTACCGATAGTATCTATAAGCCGTTGACCAGTGCGTTTTCAGAAAAAATGATGCAGATGATTCGGTCGAGTTTTGGGGCCGAACCAGTTCCGATGAACAACCTGCCCCGTCGGATGGCTTCGCATAAAAATGTACCCCGTATCATTGCGCTGGTGGCGGATCAGGTTCCGAATGTACCCGAACAGGCTTACTGGACAGATTTTCTGCATCAGGATACACCTTTTTATCCAGGAACTGAGCGGCTGGCACGAAGCCGAAATTTGCCGGTGTTTTATCTAGAATTGGTTCGAATTCGTCGGGGTTATTACGAAGCTACTTTTTTTCCTGTTGGCTCCCCACCTTACACTGACTTACCTACTGGAGCGTTGCTGGAACGCTACCGGGATCTACTAGAAGCTACGATTCGCAAGTACCCTTCCGACTGGCTGTGGTCGCACCGCCGATGGAAGCACTGGCGGGGCAAATACGCGAAGATTGAGGCAAAGCTGGATTAATTGTCGCCAATACGTACACTTTTCAGCCTGCCGTCGTTTATATGATATGCTACCTGTCGACATATTATGTTTTTTTATGACTATTTCATCTATAATTTGTTATATTTATGACAGTTAGTAGTTTTTGTACTCTACCGTTCTGTACACGTAAATGATTTTTCTGCGTCTTTTAGCCCGTTTGCCCTTTCCTGTTCTGTATGGTATTTCAGATATCCTATATGTTGTTCTAGCCTATATTGTGCGCTATAGACAAGACGTTATTCGGGAAAATTTACGCCTATCGTTTCCTGAAAAATCTCCCGATACGATCCAACAAATAGCCAACGATTTTTACCGAAATCTTGCCGATATTCTCGTTGAAACAATCAAGTTATCTGCCATTAAGCCCTGCGAACTAAAAAAACGATTTTTATACACCAATCCCGAATTAATCAAAGAGTATTTAGCGGCTGGTCAGACGGTTATCTGCACAGGTTCTCATCAATGCAACTGGGAATGGGTTCCTTCTGCTGCGGTTGTTATTGATATTCCGGTGGATAGCGTGTATAAGCCTCTCACCAATCCGGACATGGAAAAGTTTATGCAGGAATTGCGTGCCACGCATGGAGCTGTGCCAACCCCCATGAACTTACTGCCCCGGCAAATGGTAATCCGAAGAGGCATCCCTCGTGTAATTGCATTGGTGGCAGACCAGGTTCCGAATGTACCCGAACAAGGCTATTGGATGGAGTTTTTGAACCGCGATACGCCTTTCTACCCAGGTACAGAACGATTAGCCCGAAGTAAAAATTTACCTGTATTCTTCCTGGAATTGGTTCGTATCCGACGAGGTTATTACGAAGGTACCTTTAAACTTATTGCCTGTCCGCCGTATACAAATATCCCTGAGGGCGCTATTCTCGAAATGTATAGAGATCAATTACAAGCCAATATTTGTAAACACCCTTCTGACTGGCTCTGGTCACATAAACGTTGGAAGCACTGGCGGGGAAAATATGCAAAAATCGAAGCGAAGCTAACGTAGAGACGCAATACCTTACGTCTCTTTCGCGTCAGCAATAATTATCGTCCATTGGATCAAGCCTACACTGATCCAATCTTTATCCCATTGAGGCACTAGAACCGTCTGGTCGTGAGCCGCAAGGTATTGCGGTCTACAACGAATCCCGACGGGCTTTTTCGGCTCGTGACGAATCTCGTTTGGCTCTGACCCGATCGCGTTCATTAATGATAGCCCCTTCGGCTTTATCTAATCCCCGATCCACAGCCCGACCCGTTTTGGTAGCAGCACTGTCGATAGCTTCGCCAGCTACTTTGGCTTTGCTCTTAGCGCCTTGAGCAGCTTCGTCGGCTGTTTCGCCAATAGCCCGGCCTGTATTCTTCAAATCCTCCTTCATACGGGCTTTGCGTTCTGCTTTTTCCTGCTTACGCATTTCTTTCCGCTCCTGCTTCGTCATGTTGGCTGTAGCGTCCTGGGCGTAAGCTCCCAGGCTAATCATAAAAGCAACAGCAAATGCACTTAATATCTTGGTTTTCATAACGTTTAAAATTTACATTTCGGTTGAAGTATCTATAAACACCGTTTATAACAGGCTTCATTTCGAATGTAATTAACTGATTTAAGAGACTTTTGTTTCTTGAATCAGGTGTGCAAGAGAATCGACCAACATAATAACCATACTACTATGGTTGTTGATAGGATGCTTTTCTACGCGAACGTTTAGGCAAAACCATACGTTTTCCCATCAACCGATACCAAACCGAAAACGCGGTTTTTGCGTACCTTTGTAAGGTCAAACGGCGCTGCCGCTATCTGTATGCTCGACTCGTTGATTACCCCTTCACAATCAGCCAACTTATCTGGTTCTCCTGTTCTTTACACGCCTTCGCTAACACAATACACCCGCCGAAAAACGGTTACGGTCAACATAGGCGATGTACCGCTGGGCTCCGATTATCCAATCCGTGTGCAGTCGATGACAACGGTGGATACGATGGACACACTCGGTTCCGTAGAACAGACCATCCGCATGATTGAAGCTGGCTGCGAGTATGTACGCATCACAGCCCCCAGTGTAAAAGAAGCACAAAACCTGGAGAATATCCGTAAGGAACTCCGGGCAAGGGGCTATACCACACCGCTCGTTGCCGACATTCATTTTACCCCCAATGCTGCCGAACTGGCCGCGCGTATTGTTGAGAAAGTTCGCATCAATCCGGGCAACTATGCCGACCGCAAACGCTTTGAATTTATCGATTATACTGATGCGGCCTATGCATCGGAACTGGAACGAATTCGGGATAAGTTTCTGCCGCTGGTACGGATATGTAAGGAGTATGGTACCGCTATGCGAATTGGCACTAACCATGGTTCCCTCTCCGACCGCATTCTGAGTCGGTATGGGGATACACCCGTTGGTATGGTGGAATCGGCGCTGGAGTTTCTGCGGATTTGTGAGGACGAGAATTATTACAACATCGTCCTGTCGATGAAGTCAAGTAACCCACAGGTGATGGTACAGGCATATCGTTTACTTGTTCAACGACTGGATGAGGAAGGGTTAAAACCATATCCGCTCCACCTAGGCGTAACCGAAGCCGGTGAAGCTGAAGATGGCCGCATCAAATCGGCATTGGGGATTGGTACTTTGCTGGAAGATGGCATTGGCGATACGGTTCGGGTATCGCTCACCGAAGAACCCGAACGCGAAGCACCCGTTGCTCAGGCGCTGATTGATCGGTACACCCATCGGGCAGCCGAAAGCAAACCGATTCCGGAAATTACCAGCTATCCGATCAATCCATTTCAATATACACGTCGGACAACGCATGAGGTCGCTAATTTTGGTGGACAGAATGTGCCACGGGTCATTGCTGATTTCAGCCAGATTCCCGTCCGTCAACATGATGATCTTAAACCCATCGGTCATTTTTATCTGCCGGAGCCAGACAAATGGCGGATGAACGACCTGGGTGCCGATTATATATATCTGGGTTCGCAACCCGCAGCGTTCATGCTACCGAATGGCCTGAAACAGATTCTTGACTATGCTAGCTGGCAAACAGTTGCGGATCAGACCAATGCGTTCCCTCTGCTCACAGCCAGTGAGTATACACAGGCTCAAATAACAAAAGCCCCCTTACACCCTCGCCTGAATTTCGTCCAGCTGTCGCTTTCGGAAGTATCTCCCGACTTGCTCACTGCGTTACGAAACGATCAAACCGTTGTTCTGCTGGTCACAACCGACAATGCCCATGCGATGCCCGAACTGCGTCGATTATTTGTAGAGCTGATCAATCAGGAACTTACTCTTCCCGTAGTCGTTCAACGCGGCTATTCAGCTATTCCTTCTGAAGATATTCCGTTGTATGCCGCTACCGATGTGGGTGGTTTGCTGATCGATGGACTGGGGGATGGTATAATACTGTCACTTGTGGTGTCGGGTTCTCAAACCCGACATGAATTGCTGACGCAAAATGTCGGGTTTGAGAACCCGACACCACAGGTGATAGCCAGCGAGCTAAAAGCACTTAACAACCTGTCGTTTGGGATTTTGCAGGCTGCGCGGACACGTATTACCAAAACCGAGTACATCTCATGCCCGTCCTGTGGCCGTACGTTGTTCGACTTGCAGGAAACGACAGCCATGATTCGCCAACGGACCGACCATCTGAAAGGAGTTAAGATTGGTATTATGGGCTGTATCGTTAACGGTCCTGGCGAAATGGCCGACGCAGATTATGGTTATGTTGGTATTGGCCGTGATAAAATATCGCTATACCGAGGGCAGCAGGTTATCAAGAAATCGGTACCTGCCGATCGTGCCGTCGATGAACTGATCGAACTCATTCGGGAAGATGACCGCTGGATCGAACCAAGCCTGGTTAACGAATAATGAAAAATGTAGCATGAATAGTCAGGCTTGCGGTAATGTTTACCCGTTGAGGATTGTTATCTGGAGAAGCAATCGCATTATCCGTTTTTCTTTGTACAGTATACATTGACACTCTCGTGAACAGACTCCTTAATTATCTGAAAATTGGGCCGGTCTTTACCTATTTCATACGGGTATTCCGCAAGCCCGATCCAAACCAGCCAACCAGCACAAACCTGCGTATGATGCACGGTATCAATCGAATTTCGATTGTGATGTTTCTGATGGCCATTGTTGTGTACACAGTTCGTCACTGTACCCGATGAATATCGAAACCATACGCGACTACTGCATTGCCAAACCGGGCGTTACCGAATCGTTTCCATTTGGGGGCGATACGCTCGTTTTTAAAGTAGGAGGCAAAATGTTTGCCCTATTGGCAACAGAAAGCCAGCCCACGACAATTAACTTAAAATGTGATCCGGAACGGGCTGTACAGCTTCAGGATGAGCATCCCGCAGTAGCGCCGGGTTATCACATGAACAAGACACATTGGAACACAATAACTGTTAACGGGAGCGTTCGGACAACCGAGCTTCAGGAGTGGATCGACCACTCCTACGAACTCGTTCGGAAAAGTTTACCCAAAGCCGTTCAGGCGGCATTAAACTGATTAAGTTACTTGTTCGATCGTCCCTGAAGCGCTAAATTCGCAGGATTAGGAAAACCAGAGGAGATATGGAAATTACCTTATTATGTCTGCTTTTTGGAATTTATATGACCATCCGGTATTTCCTGGTTGACCACGACACTGTCTCTGAAAAAGACCTCAAACGATTTCAGAGAGGCATCGATCTGGTTCAGCAACGGAATATTTCGGACGCTTACTCATACTTCGATAAAGCCGTTCGGCAACACCCGAAATCAGCTATTGCGTATGCCTATCGGGGTAAGTGTCAGCTTTTTCAGGAGAATTATTACTCAGCTATTTACGACCTGACCGAAGCCATCAGCCGGGATAATACCCTGGCCGAATGCTACCTGGATCGGGGCGTAGCCTATTACCACACGGCCGAATTTCAGTTGGCTTTCCGGGAGTTCGACAAAGCGGTATGGCATTACCACGATGAGCAACCTGATGCCTATCGCTGGCGGGCATTAGCCCGGATTCAACTTCGGCAATTACCTCAAGCCGAAAACGACCTGCGTCGGGCGGTCGTACTGGGAGATGAGAATTCGTTCCATCTGCTCCTTCAACCGCCATTTACACGGCCTATTTACCAGGGCAAATGAGACTAGAACGTGGATTGTCAGGATTCGTAGATTTTAACGAATCCTGACAATCCACGTTCTAGTCTCAATTCTGCGGCTGCGGGTCAATGTTGAACATATTGACCCGTTCTTCTTTTTTGCGGAGCCCGAAGTTATACCGCAATGTCAATCCGAATCGGCGGGTATCGTTTCGACGTAATCCATTGGCCGATACCGATCCTTGCTGAAGGGTAAAGTCGTAAAAGTTCGTAAAAAAGATGTCATTCGCGGTCAACGTTACCATCAGTTTGTCCTGCATAAATTTCCGATTCAAACTCAGGTTGAGTGCCCCGAAATTGCTCAACTCATAAAATTGAAGCTGGCCTTTCGTACGAATAAATCCATTTAGAGTTAAGGTAGAGCGGGTGTCGATCTTGAGCGAATGATAGGTAAAAAATGACCAGCTTCCGCGCTTAAAATTTAGCGGACGATTTTCATAAACCCCCGAATACTCGTTGTAATTGTACTGCGCTCCCACGACAAAGAAATACCGCTTGATGGGCGGAATACCAGCCAGCACACGAAAATACGTCTCTTTATTCGTACCCAGATTGTCGTACGTTCGGTACGCAATACTCCGATTGATGGGGTCCTGATACACGACATTCGTAAAAATATCACGGGTATTATTCTGCCCGATCGCAAACAAAGGCCGATCTTCTACACTGATGTTTATCTCGTAATTTTCGGTGAATTGAGGTCGCAGCGCCGGATTACCCCGATCGTACAGGTATTGATCGACATAACGCGCTGCGGGATTCAGGTAATCGTAGGCAGGACGGGTAATGGATCGCCGATACACCAGATAGCTCCGTAGTTCATACCCGGCAATTTTAGCAACCCGACGACTTAGGTATACATACGGGAACAAATCGGTCCGGTTAATTTTAAATGACGTATCTGTCGGTATTCGCTGATGCCCATTCATGTTCGTGTTCTCCAACCGAAGACCCGCCTTCAGCAGGAATGGCCCGATTGTTTTGGATGCCTGGGCATAGGCCGAATTGATATTTTCCCGATAATCAAAGGCATTCGTCCGGCTACCATTTGGTTGCCGCTGATTCGCGATCACCGTAAAATAATCTTGCCGACTAGTGAATTGCTGCCAGGTTAGTTTGGCCCCTGTTTCAACCGTAATTGTTTTGGTGAGCTTATATTTTAAGTCGGTTTGCAGGGCAATCAATTGGCGTTGCGAATCAAAGTTGCCATCACCACGCGTCTCGGGGCGTTCAGGCAACGAGTACTGTGTTGAGAATACCTGATCGCCCCGGTTGCCGGTGTAGTTGTATGACACATCGGTAATCCATTCAGACCCCAGCGTATCGATTTTATATTTCAGGTTTGCTCCCTGACTAATCGAAAGCATGCGATTAGATCCATCTGTCAGATTCAAATTATCTGACACCAATCGATTGAGACTAAGCTGGCTGATCTGATTCCGATTGGCAGCCGATGACGACGACTGATTCCAGGCAAAGCGCCCATCCAGATTTAAATCCCATTTCCGGGAAAGCTCGAATCCCAAGCCATACCCGGTGTAAAAAACATGAGCCGGGTACGTTGTATAGGCATCCTGCCGCAAAATGGAATCGGGCGAAAATGTTCGATTCGTCAGAATCTGCTCATACGAATTCCGGTGGGTATAATTCAAATTCAGATAGGATGTCCGTTTGCCCCGGCTATTGTTCAGATTCAACCCAACAAACTGATTACCAAATCGCCCCTGGTTAAAACCCGCGTTGGCGGACCCGGTCATCCCAAGGCTAATTCCTTTCTTCAGAACAATATTCACGACCCCACCACTACTACTGGCATCATACCGCGCCGAAGGAGTTCGAAGAATCTCCATACGTGCTATGCTATTCGGTGGCAGGCTTTTCAAAATGGACGCTATATCGGCGGCACTCATTTTCTGTTCCCGCCCATTGATGTAAATCGTAGCGGGGGTCGTACTGCTCAAATACACGTTCCCATCCGGGTCCAGAAAAAGCCCCGGCGTTTTTTCCAGCAATTCGTAAGCACTGGTACTTGTAGCCGCCACTGGCTCCGGGTCAACAATCATCTTATCGTCTTCCTGACGCACCAGAGGTTTAGCAGCCGTTACCGACACAGCCCCCAGTTGTACATTGTCGGGTGTCATTACCAAAGTCAATAGCGGCTGCGTTGAGGTTAGCAAAGGCTCTTTTCGAAGCGGTTTATACCCCACCGAAGTCACCAGGAGTCGGTAGGAATGACCAGGCGTTAAGATAAACGCAGCCCGGCCTGCCGTATCACTCAGCGCATACAGTTTACGGGTCGAATCGGCTCGGTCGGTTAGTTGCAGGGTTGCCCCTATAACAGCCTGTTGGTTGGCTTCCTGGATACGGATGCGGAGCGAATTAGGCTGGGCAATAAGTACAGATGATCTACTTAACGTAAGAAAAAAGCAGAACAAGATGGCGCAGAAACGAATCATTCAAAAACAAGTTACCCGGCAAAAGTAATCGTTTGTCGACGAAACGACTAACGAAGGCTTCTGCCGGGTACACACAAAATGCATACTGACCGAGCGATTTCAAAATATTATCTATGCCAACATTTAAAGTACCTACACATAATTCTACAAAACTGATTACCAAGGCAGTTAATCAACTATAGATATAGGAAGCCTCTTTTGGGTGATTTTTAAAACCCTATTCTTTACTCTACTGAACCTATATTTTTGTTTCTTTGCCCCGTTAACTCAATTTTAATCCATTTTTTTTCATCAACTACCCCAAACTATCTGCTTATGAGAGCACGTATACGCAGTATTTACATACTGCTGATTAGTCTGGCCATGCTGACGAAAGTGTATGCTCAGGATCGCACGATCACGGGTAAAGTCACATCGGCCAAAGATGGCAGTCCCCTCCCTGGTGCAAACGTCCAAGTCAAAGGCACAACGCGTGGCACTACAACCGACGGAGCCGGTAATTATAAACTTACCGTTGGCCCAAATGCCACGCTGGTATTTAGCCTGATCGGAATGACCGCCCAAACAATTGAAGTGGGCGCACAAAGCCAAATCAACATTAGCCTGGCCGATTCTGAGTCAGAATTAAGCGAAGTCGTCGTAACGGCTCTCGGCATCAAGCAGGAACAGCGGGCACTGGGCTACTCGGTTGGCCTGGTAAAAGGTCAGGATATTGCCAACGCCCAGCGTGATAACTTCCTGGTGGGTATGCAGGGCCGGGTAGCCGGTCTGACCATGACAACGACCTCCGGAACTCCCGGTTCTTCGGCCATGATTCAGCTACGTGGTGCCAGTTCAATTGGAGGCAATAACCAACCCCTGTTCGTTGTCGATGGATTACCTATTGACAACCGGACGTTCAACCAGGGAGCGCTGGTTTCCAACCGCCCCAACCGCGATAACGACTACCTGAACCGGGCAGCCGACATCAACCCGAACGATATTGAGAGCATCACCGTCCTGAAAGGCCCCGAAGCCGCTGCTCTGTACGGCATCGATGCTTCGTCGGGTGCTATCGTGATTACGACGAAAAAAGGCGGAAAAGGTGCTGGCCGGGTAACTTATGACAACCGCTTTCAAACGACCGAAGTCTATCGCTTTCCCGAAACGCAGACGGTTTACGGCCGTGGTACACAGGGGTATGCAAATCCAAGTGCCGCTACAATCCCGGCTTATTTCGGCCCCAAATACGCATCGGATGCCCCTATCTACGACAACGTCCGCAGCTTTTTTCAGAAAGGCTTTACTCAGGTTCATAATGTGGGCTTTGAAGGGGGGAGTGATGTAGCCACTTACCGGCTATCGACCAACTACACCAATCAGACGGGGGTTGTACCGACCACGGGTTATAAGCGGCTATCTGTACGGCTTACGGGAACGGCCCGTCTCAGCCCGAAACTGGACGTTATGACCTCGTTGAATTACGTCAATTCGCAGGTGACGAAGGCCATTCGGGGCAACAACGGGTTTCTGATCAGTCTGCTTGCCTGGCCAGCCAATGATGATGTTCGAAACTACCTGAATCCAGATGGTACACGACGAATTCTGGGTGGTAGCATCAACCAGGGCGAAACCGACAACCCATTCTTTTCGGTCAACAAAAACAAAAGTGGCGACATCACCAACCGGACCATTGCCAACTTCCAGCTGAACTATAACCCAACGCCCTGGCTGAACCTGACAGGTCGTTTCGGCGCTGACCTGTACTCGACTCAAAGTAACCTCTTCCTGAGTCCAGAATCCTGGCAGGGTACAGATGTCACCCTTGGCGGATTCTCGACCAAAGGTTCTGTTGAAAATGCGTTAGAGAATAGTCAATTGTTAAACGGGAACCTGCTTGCGACACTCAAGAAGAACTTTGGGAAGCTAAGCACCTCCCTGCTGCTCGGAACCACTATCGACGACCGGAATTATAAGGTTACGACAGCTTACGGCGAACGGCTCTATTTGCCTGACTTCAACTCAACGAACAACACCGACCCAACTACACAACGGAACAAATACACGCAGACGCAACAAAGGCTGCAAAGTGTGCTGGGAAGCCTGACGTTGAATTATGACGAACTCCTGATTCTGACCGTTACCGGCCGGAATGACTGGTCATCGACCCTGCCCGCAGCTAATCGCAGCTTCTTCTACCCAGCGGCTTCGCTGGCGTTCAATTTCTCGGACCTGCCAGCCCTCAAAGCGCGTGGGAATACCTTCTACTACGGTAAACTTCGGGCCAGTTACGGACAGACGGGACGAGATGCTCCTCCTTATAAAGTAGCCGCCACGCTGGTTCCGCAGACCTCTACAGGTGGTGGTTTTGCCTATGATTTTTACGGCAGTAACCCCGATCTAAAACCCGAACGTGGCGAAAGTTATGAAGTGGGTACCGAGTTGATGTTTTTTGGTGGACGCCTTGGCCTCGACTTTGCGTACTACAACAAAACGCTTTCCCAGCAGATTGTTACCCAACGACTTAGCTATGCTACCGGATTCATTTTCGGTCTGCTGAACGGAGGAACATTCAACAACCGGGGCGTTGAGCTGCAATTGAAAGGTTCACCTGTGAAAAAAGCAGATTTCGGCTGGGATGTCATTCTGAACTTCTCGAAGTTGAAAACGGACGTGAAGAACCTCCCTGCTGATGTACCGGAATATTATAACTCCGACACCTGGCTCTATGGCAATGCCCGTTCCAGTGCGTTTGTAAGTAACCTGCCATCGTATTTCCCCAGCGACAACGCGGCCTACCGAAGCTATAACTTCAACTACTACCAGCGTGGTAGCGGCTCGGCTACGGCCATTGGCGGATACAGTTACGCTCGCAACAAAAACGGCGACATTCTGGTGAATCCAGGCACAGGCCTGCCCATTACCAATGCCACCTTCCTGCCCATTGGCGACCGTAATCCCGATTTCACGATTGGCCTGACCAACTCGTTCCGGTACAAGTCGCTGAGCTTATCGTTCCTGCTCGACATTCGCAAAGGGGGTGACGTGTTCAACGGAACGGCCATGTATCTCTGGCGCTCGGGACTAAGCAAAAAAACGCTTGATCGCGATACGCCGGTCGTATTCAAGGGCGTTCTGCGCGATGGTAAAGAAGATACCGGCACGCCAACCCCCAACACGATCCAGATCATTCCTTCGCTACGGTCAACCGATTATTACAACTCGATTCCAGAGTCGGAGTTTGTCGAGAAAGATATCAACTGGCTACGTCTGCGCGATGTAACGTTAAGTTACGTGCTGCCGACAGCCTTGCTGAACAAGTCGAAGGTATTCAAGCAGGCCAGTGTGTTTGTCAACGGAACTGATTTATTCCTAGTGACCAACTACACCGGGGCCGATCCAAACGTAAATGGTACTACAGCGACATCGGGTGGTGTCGGTGCGGGTGGTATTGATTTTGGCACGTTATCGGTTCCCCGTGGTTTCTCGGCTGGTCTGCGCGTAGGCTTCTAATTTATATAGGATATATGATTCAGAATGGATAGCCTAGGCTCATTCTGACACCATATATCACATACCCTATATCATACATTAATGAAACGACTTACCCTACTCGCACTGCTGCTCAGTCTGATAACAATGAGTAGCTGCGAAAAATACCTGGATATTAACCGCGATCCTTCTAACCCTCAGATTGCGGAAGGCTATGTTTTGCTACCACCGATGTTTGCCCAGATGGCCTTCGGCGAGCAGTTCGACTCCCGGTTTATTGGCAAATATATTCAGAACTGGAGCGAGGCTACCGCCAACAACAACTGGGATCGGATGGGATATGATGCCGGTTCGGATAATGCCGGAATGATCTGGCGGATGAACTACTGGAACCTGGGGCAGAATATCCAGCTAATGATCGACGACGCGAAAGCCAAGCAAAAGTGGGATTATAGTGGCGTAGCGAAGGCTATTTTCGCCTGGAGCTGGCAGACCACAACCGACTATCACGGCGAAATTGTGCTCAAAGAAGCCTTCGAGCCAAACCGTTATGTGTTTGATTACGACACGCAGGAGGATGTGTATGCCTACGTCAAGCAACTGGCGAACGATGCCCTGACCGACCTTAACCGCACGGATGGAGCCGTTTCGCAGGCATCGCTGGCGCGTGGCGATCTGGTGTATGGTGGCGATCGATCAAAATGGATCAAGTTTGCGTATGGTGTATTGGCCCGTAACGCCCACCATATTAGCAACAAATCCAGCTATAATCCAGATGTGGTTATCGACTACTGCAATAAGTCGCTGGCCAGCAACGCCGACAACTTCAACATTCCGTTTACGGCCGGGGGCAACTCAGCCCTGATGAATTTCTTCGGTGTTACGCGCAGCAACCTGGGTACATATCGCCAGACGGATTTTCTGGTTAGTTTGCTCGACGGCCGCGTATTTGGCGGTGTTGTTGACCCTCGCCAACCGATTCTGACGTCGGCTTCTCCCGATGGAGTTTATCGGGGTGTAGTACCCACCCAGGGTGATCCCAACAACGTAAATGGCAATACCAAACGGATTCCGACCTTCTGGGGCGAATTACCGAATCTAGTGGTGTCGGGTACCACGCCAGGCAAATACATTTACAGAGATGGGGCGCCGTTCCCTCTCCTGACCTACTCCGAAATTCAGTTTATTAAAGCTGAAGCAGCCTTCATTAAAGGCGACAAAGCGACCGCATTAGCGGCTTATCAGGCGGGTATTGGGGCAGCCATGGATTACGCGGGTGTGTCGGCCGCCGACAAAGCCAAATATCTGGCCAGTGCAGCAGTTGCCCAATCGGCCAGCGCACTCAAAATCAGCGATGTTATGCTACAAAAGTATCTGGCGCTGGTAGGACATGGTATCATTGAAACCTGGGTTGATCTACGTCGGTATCATTACGATCCGAACGTATACATCGGCTTTACACCTCCCAATGGTACGCAGCTTTTTCCCGATAATAACGGGAAGGTGGCTTATCGGGTTCGTCCGCGCTATAATTCAGAGTATGTTTGGAACCGGGCCTCACTGGATAAATACGGCGGTAATGCACTCGATTATCATACGGTTGAGCAATGGTTCAGTCAGAAATAGTAGAGCAGTGGAAACTTTCCCTCAACAGATCCAGAGTGGCCGGTTTTCCAACCCTACTTTAACGCTACTTTCATTCAATGCCATCTATGAAACAGATCATAAAGTTTTTATTCATTCTCTGCCTCGGCTCGTTCGTGCTAGCCTGTGGAGACAAGGCTAACTTTCTGGATTCCGTTGCGCCCGCAACAGGAGCCCGAGTGAAGTTCTATCACTTAGCGCCTGATTTGTCAGGTGTCGATTTTTATATTAACGACCAGCGGTTTTCGGGTGTAAACACGGTTCCCCCTGCTAGTGCAGCGTCTGTTACTTACAACAACTCGTTTCCGATTCAGGATTATGCACTGATAACGCCCGGAACAGCAAAAGTAAAAGTAGTGGCCCCATCCAGTACAACGACTACGCCCGGTGCCACCGTGGCAACAACCGATGTAAGCACCCAGGCCGATACCTACTATTCCGTTTTCGTTTATGGGAACGCCCCTACTTACAGCACGCTAACGCTGACCGATAATCTGACGGCTAGCGACCCGACAAAAGCGTATATTAGGCTGCTGAACTTCGTAACGGGCACCACCGACGCTAATGCCACCTACGACTTGGTTGTCAATGGAACCGTAGTAGCTACGGGAATTGCTCCGCTAAAAGGAACCGCTGCTTTTGTGCCCATCCCAACCATCACTTACGGCTCTACAGCCGTTCCGGTGCAAATCAGGCCAACCGGAGGATCTACCGTCGTAGTCTCAGGCACCATCCAACCCTATGCAGGTCGGTTCTATACGATTCTGGCACGTGGTGTGTTTGGCGGAACCGGCTCCCAGGTAGTGGGGATGAATATTTCGGTGAATCGCTAAGACTCACTCAAAAGGTTATATAACAGAAAAGGGCCCCTTTGCAAAGGGGCCCTTTTCTGTTACTATCAGCGTAAACTACTTCAGTTTTCCCATTTGCTCAACATTACGACGCGTATCGACATGGCTGGCCTGGGCGAGTTCCATGGATTTCTGAGCCGCTTTCTGAGCATCAGCCGTTTTTCCGCCCCGACGGTAGGCTTCAGCCAGTTCATAATACAAATCAGCCTGATCCTTCGGGGTAGGTTTCAGGGCCAAGCCTTTGTTCACCCACTTCACAACAGTTGGTACGTCGCTGGCATCGGGACTGCTCCGATTAAACAATCGGGAAATGTACAGATACTCGGGTACGGTTAGCTGGTTCGAATTTACCTGATTATCCATGCGCTCAACGGCTTTGGCGGTCTGTCGGGCCCGGAAATAGGCATTAACTTCCGGCAGTAAGGTTCGATTGGCCGACACTTTGGGGTCAATACCGATTTTGACCAGCCCCTGCTTCACATCCAGAATCTTCGAAATCGGAAACTGCGCCCCCCGACCGCTGTATAACGACGACATCAGGATGTTTTCAGCCACCTGCTGGGTTTCCTGAACGCCATAGGCTTTTCGGTACGTATCGAGGTGATTCAGCATATACTGAAATAATGGGTTTTCATAGTCCAGTACCAGTTTTTGAAGTGCTGCCCAATTCGTCTGGTTGGCATAGGCAGCCGATGATTGCTGATGAGCATATTCATTCATCGCAGCCATATTCGCCACCGTATCGCGTGTGATCCGAGCATACATGGCGTAATCGATCAGGAAGTTGGCCGACCGCTCACCCTGCTGAAACCGCGCCTTCATTGTCTGACTGCGCGTTTGCGGGTCCAGCGCATTCGTCCCATGCCGAATTACTTCATCCGTCGAGTTATTACTCATGGCGAAGTGAACCATATTCTGCTGCGGATCGAAATACAGAAACAAGGGTAACGAAGGCACAAACAAATGACGGCTGGTTAGAAACTGCTGGGTTGTAGGCTGGTTAATATCGAGCTTTGTACTGATAAACTTGCTGTTATAGAACTTACCTACCCGAGCATCTTCCAGCGTAGGGATAAAGCTCTGACATACATGACAGGTTGGCGAAAAAATTTCGATAAATACAGGTTTATTCGCCCGCCGGGCCTCCTGAAAGACAGCCGCCACCGGAATTTGCCGAAACTGAATACCCGCTTTCTGGGCAAGGGCCACATTAGCAACCAGAAGCAACAGAAGAATTTTTTTCATGAATAAATGAATTAAACACGGAGACACGGAGTACACAGAGAAAACATAGACATTTCCTTATGCGCTGTGCTCTCCGTGTCTCCATATTTAAGAAAATAGGATTAAACAGACCTTAGCAAATTAACGGCCAATGTGTTGACTTCGTGCCTACTGCTGTTGATTTTGCTGCTGTTTAATTTCCTCTTCGAGCCGTTTGCTGAGAACCCGGCAGGTTTTCTCGATGTCATTGGCCATCTGCTGATCACCCGTTGCATTTATAGCCGTGTCGGCAATACCACTCATGATTTCGATCAGGAAGCGCTTCATATCGATCACTTCCATATCCTTTGTCCAAAGGTCAATTTTGAGCGTACTGTTGTGGTAGTGATCCCAAAGGGCAATGGCAATAGCCCGTGTATCGCTGAGCCCTTCGTTTGGGTTATCGGTAGCATCCCAATAAATTTTTTCAGGGACGTTTTCCTTATCAAGTTCAACCGAAAAATTAATATCTGACTTTTTCATAGGTACAAATTTAGGGAGTACAGCCGGAAACCCACACACCCACAGATCATTCTTGCCCCTACCTTCAACAACAGTTTAATCTGCGAGTATTTAAACAAGTCATGAATCTACTCCGTGGAAAGCCATATTGGCCTTACACGAATGAGGTGTTAGATACGTATCCTCCCTTCTCATTCTGAAAGTCAAAATCATCACCGATTTGATGCAGGGAAAGAAAAATCTGGATGCGGACATTTTCCAGCTCGACCAATAACTTTGCGGCTTTATTCATCAAACATTGTAGTCGTCCTTCCCTTCGATTCCCCCTACACGTATGTATACCCTTTACGCCATCCCGAATTGCGACACGGTGAAAAAAGCCCGTACCTGGCTCGCTGAACACGGTATAGACTACCAATTTCACGACTATAAAAAGCAGGGTATTGATCGGACCACAATCGAACACTGGCTTACGCAAAAGTCCTGGGAGGAGCTGGTAAACCGATCGGGCTTAACCTGGAAAAAACTCACTGATGCCGAGAAGCCCACCAACGCCGAAGAAGCGACCGCTTTGATGCTCGACAAAACATCGGTGATTCGTCGTCCCCTGATCGAGTCTGATGGCAAAATTGTAGCGCTGGGTTTCAACGAAGAGCAGTACCAGGAAACGTTTTCGGTCTGATTAACGGTTGTATTTTCGACAGGATTTACAGGATGAACAGGATTATTTATCATCAAGGATAATCTTATTCATCCTGTAAATCCTGTCGAAAACCACAATAACATTATGTCCAGGAAAACGCTGGATTCGCCGGAAGCCATTAAGTTTCTGGTCGATTCCTTTTATCAGAAAGTGCAGGTTGATCCGCTAATCGGCCCTGTTTTTACCGATGTTGCCCAGGTGGACTGGTCGAAACATTTGCCTAAGATGTACGCCTTCTGGGAATCGATCATCCTGGGAAACAATGCTTATGATGGACACCCGTTCCGACCTCATCTAATTGTCAATCAACAGCATACACTTACCATCGACCACTTCGAGCGCTGGTTGCAGTTGTTTTCAGCAACCTTAGCCGAGAATTTCACTGGCGAAACCGCCGAACAGGTTCGTCAGCGGGCTACCCAGATTGCGCTGGTCTGGAGCAACAAGCTTGAGTACATCAACAATGACTCGTATATGGAACAGTAACGTGGGTGGTAACCCGCGATTTATAGCTATTAAAATTAGTATAAATCGCGGTTACCACCCACGTTACTGTTTCGAAAATACTTTTTTCAATAAGTCCGTTACCCGCGCAGCCGGGTTCTCCCGTATTTTCTTCTCTTCCTGAGCAACCAGAATAAATAATCCATCGACAGCTTTGCCCGTGGCATATTCGGTCAGATTCGGATTTACCTTCTGCACAAGCGGTATCTTGTTATAAATATTGGCCAGGTCGGTGTAATATTTGGTTGCGTTGTTTTTCCGTAGTGTACTGTCGACAATAGGCGTAAACTCCGTTACAAGCTGCTGGCCTGATGTCCGGCGAAGATACTGGGTAGCGGCATCATCATTACCCCGCAAAATACCAACGGCATCCTGAATACTCATCGACGTAATGGCCTTCACAAACACAGGAGCCGCTTTCTTGGCAGCATCTTCAGCAGCCCGGTTCATCGATAGCTCAAATTGATCGACCTGCTTGTTAAAGCCCAACTGCCGCAGTCTTGTTGCTACATTTTGTGCTTCGGGCGGGAACGCAATTTTCAACAATGGGTTTTTAAAATAGCCATCCAGTTTCGAAGCCTGATTCGATCCATTGGTAACCCCAATCCGTAAGGCTTCTTTTAGCCCGGACGCAATATCGGTACTAGTCAATCCGCCCGACGTTGTGGGGGCTGTTTCGGTTACGGCTTTCAGGATTTTACCAAAAATGCCGCCCCCAGAGGATTGCTGCTGGCGGGTCGAATCCTGAGCAAAGCTTGGTTGACTGAGCGCGAAGGCAAGCAGGGCGGCCGTAAAAATGGTTTTATTCATCATTGCATTTATCAGGTTGCTATTTCGTAACGAACAATGGCGCTAAATCGTTTTTTCGTACTTTTGACAGCAATGAATGCATAATGTATAATGAAGAATGAAAAATATTTTTTAACCCCCTGATGGTCAATAAATAAATTTTCATTCATGCCCCCGAATGCTGGCTCTAAGTCATTATTCATTATCCATTACTCATTATTCATTTCTATGACTAACACCATCCGTGCCGAAGTAATTACCATTGGCGACGAAATATTGTTCGGGCAAATTATCGATACGAATACTGCCTGGATTGGCACCGAACTTACCAACATCGGGATTCGAACCGTCCGCAAATCATCGGTAGGTGATCAGGCTGAGGTTATCCTGCAAGTACTACACGAAGCCCATCAACGGGCCGATGTCATCATCATTACTGGAGGTCTGGGCCCAACTAAAGACGACATCACCAAGAAAACGCTTTGCACCTATTTTGGCGTCGGCATGGTCAGAAATCCCGATGCACTGGCCTTGGTAACCAGTTTTTTTGTCAAGCGAGGCCGGGAAATGACCGACCTAAACCGTGCCCAGGCCGACCTGCCCGCCAATGCCGTTTATATTCAGAACGATTGGGGGACGGCCCCCGGTATGTGGTTTGAATATGAAGGACGGGTGTACGTATCGCTTCCGGGGGTTCCCTTTGAGATGAAGCACCTTATGGCGAACCGGATTTTGCCAAAACTGACCACCCATTTCCAGACACCGATCATCAAACATAAAATGATTCGGACGGTAGGCATTGGCGAATCGTTTCTGGCTGAACGGATCGAAGCCTGGGAAGACGCCCTACCCGACCATATCAAACTCGCGTATTTACCCAGTTTTGGCGGGGTAAAACTTCGGCTGACAGCCACCGGCGATAATAATAGCGTACTTGATCAGGAATTGGCCGATCAGGTAGAAAAGGTGATGCCTCTCATTAGCAAACACGTATTTGGCTTCGATAATGACGAACTTGAAGACGTAGTTGGGCGATTACTGAAAGAAAAAAATCTTACCCTGGGCATTGCCGAAAGTTGCACAGGTGGTTATGTATCGTCACAGATCACTAAAGTCCCAGGCTCGTCGGCTTATTTTTGGGGAAGTATTGTGAGTTATAGCAACGCTGTCAAAGTAGCCTCCCTGGGTGTAAAGCCCGAAACGCTGGAACTTTTTGGCGCTGTCAGCGAGGAAACAGTACGGCAAATGGCCGAAGGTGTACGAACCGCACTCGGCACAAACGTAGGAATCGCTACCAGCGGAATTGCGGGGCCCGATGGAGGTACACCCGATAAGCCCGTTGGAACGATCTGGATTGCCTGTGCAACAGATACACGTACAGTTACGCGGCTACTCAAACTAGGTCAGTACCGCGACCAGAACATCCAGCTTACCAGCACCTATCTGCTAAACATGCTGCGGGAAGAAATTATGAACTAGTATGTAGGAGTGGGGAACAAGGAATGAGAATGGTTGGTAAACGTTGATGCGTCAGCCCTTCTAACTCCTTGCTCCCCACTCCTCGCTCCTTAACGAATATGGCGCTCATCGACATGATTATGCCCAAAATGGGCGAAAGTATAATGGAATGTACGGTCATCACCTGGTTGAAACAACCGGGCGACCGTATCGAAGCCGACGAGTCAGTACTGGAAGTGGCGACCGATAAAGTGGACACGGAAGTACCAGCCCCGTTTGCGGGTGTTTTGAAAGAACTATTGGTAAAAGACGGTGATGTCGTTGCGATTGGGGCTCCCATCGCCCGAATCGAAGTCGCCAAGGAATCTGCGGAACAAGCTACTGCACCCAGCAACGACCAACCCGACGACTCCTATGAAACGCCCAAAGGCATTGGTGATGTTGCCAATCCTGAATTGGCAACATCACAGCCCGAAGCCGAAAGCCACGACGTTACCGAAGTAGCCCGCGAACTGGAAGCCAGCATTTCGGCCATGAGCAGCCGTCCGGCTGTACCAGAAACGGGAACGGCATCATCCAAACACGTTCTACCCAATGATGGTCCTATTTTTGCCAACCGCTTTTATTCCCCGCTGGTCCTGAATATTGCCAAGGAGGAATCCGTTTCACGGGATGAGTTGGATCGCATTCCGGGCTCAGGTGCCGACAATCGGCTGACCAAAAAAGATATTCTGGCTTATGTAATTGACCGGGCAGAAGGGAAAGTGCATGAGACATGGAGTACGGCGCAAAAGGGTAAAGACCTCGGAAAGTTTGTCGCTACAGGCTCCACTCCCCCAGTACCCAGCACCCAGCCTACTGCACCGCGTTCGCTAAATGGACAGACCGACATCATCCAGATGGATCGAATGCGGAAGATGATCGCTCAGCGCATGGTGGAGTCGAAGCAGATTTCGCCCCATGTCAGTTCGTTTGTGGAGGCCGATATGACCCCCGTTGTCGAGTGGCGAACGAAAGTCAAAGACCAGTTTAAGCAACAAACAGGCGAAAACCTGACCTATACACCTATACTGGTTGAAGCCGTTGTGAAAGCCATCAAAGACTTCCCGATGATCAACATTTCGGTAGAAGGCGATACAATTCTGGTCAAAAAGCAGGTCAATATTGGTATGGCGGTGGCTTTGCCCAACGGCAATCTTATTGTCCCCGTAATCCATAATGCTGATCAATATAATCTGGTAGGGTTGACCAAAAAGGTAAATGATCTGACCAAACGGGCCCGCGAGAACAAACTAACAGCCGACGACTTGGCGGGTGGCACCTACACCATCTCCAACATCGGTACGTTTGGCAACCTCATGGGTACACCGATCATTGTACAGCCCCAGGTCGCGATCATGGCCTTTGGTGCCATCGTCAAAAAACCGGCCGTCATCGAAACGCCACAAGGCGATTTTATTGGTATTCGTCAATTAATGTTCCTTTCCCACTCGTATGACCACCGCGTTGTCGATGGCTCATTAGGTGGTCAATTTGTCCGGCGCGTCGCCGATTATCTTGAACAATTTAAACCGGGATTTATGTGATTTGACTGACCAACTATGATTTTGTAAAAGGCTTTCTTTGAAAGCATCAAGGCAGATCAGTTAAATCAGCTAAATCCTGGCCGCGTCGGCGGTCCGATCAGACACTTATGAAACAACGCATTGCCATCGACATGGATGATGTCATGGCCGACACACACGCCAAATTCGTTAAACTCTATCTGGAGGGCGAAATGCCCCGCTACACCCTCGATGAATTGAAAGAAAAGTCCTTTCACGAGTTGTTCGACGAACATGAGTACCAGGCTTTGTCAGAACGGGTGTACGAACCAGGCTTCTTTGCTGACATTGAGGTGATAGAAGGGGCACAGGAAGTCATTGCTGAGCTAATGCAGAAGTACGATGTTTTTGTGGCATCGGCCGCTCAGGAATTCCCTAACTCACTCCGCGAAAAATGGGACTGGCTGCAACGACACTTCCCGGCAATAACCTGGCATAACTATATTTTTCTAGGCGATAAAAGTGTCCTAAATACGGACTTTTTGATCGACGATTTACCCCGAAATCTCCGCACGTTTCAGGGAGAAGGCTTTCTTTTCGATGCCCTTCATAACCGTGAAGACACCCAGTTTCGGCGGGTTAAATCATGGCATGACATCGCTAAAGCGCTTTTGTAATTACTTGTATTCCAAATAAAACGAAAAAGCCCTGAACATTCAGGGCTTTTTCGTTGCCTTCTGGGGCAATATATATGTCCGTTTTAATCTAGCCTTCCACTTCCTCATGAACATCAACCCGGCGGTCATGTCCCACTTCCAGCTGCGCTTTCTTGGCCTCTGCTGACGGACGTAACCGAACAATGTGCAGTTTATGCAGAATACCAATGAGTGGGTAGGTCGGATCGAATTCAAACCATTTTGCTCCAAAATTAGCTGCATTTGGACGCTTATGGTGGTTATTCTGGAACAGCTCACCCATCATAACCACATCCAGCACCAGCGAATTTTTCGATTGATCGTGGTTGTCGAAGTTCGAATAGCCGTACTTATGACCACTCCAGTTGATGATAGCTCCATGCACAGGTCCCATTACAAAATGGACCGGCAACAGGAAGAAAAACGCCCAGTGCATATCCAGGTAAATGAAGGCAAAGATGTAGAATACGCTGTAGAGTACACCCCAACCAATTCGCGACACCCAAGAATCACCCAGCTTTTCAATAAAATTCCATTCAGGGTAGTTACGGTCGAACTGACGCTCAACGGCATATTTACGGTGCAGAACGGCGTTATAAATATCTTTGGTCTTCCACATCATGGTGAAGATATTCTTGGTATGATGTGGCGAATGAGGATCTTTTTCAGTATCACTGAACGCGTGGTGCATCCGGTGCAGGACTGCATAAGCCCGTGGACTCAAGTACGAAGACCCCTGCGAGATATACGTCAGTGTGTAAAAGAACCGCTCCCAGAATTTGCTCATGGAGAACATTTTATGGGCTGAATAGCGGTGTAAGAAAAATGTTTGGCAGAACAGGGACAAATACCAGTGCCCAATGAACGCGGCCAGTACAATCACAAGCTTTACTGAATTAAAGGGTGAAACTACAAGTCACTAAAAATAGTAATACAAAACTAACGAATTTCCATTGGATTAGCCCTAGCCTCCTCAAATAATTTAAGTCTGGATAACATCTATTTATCCTATGAAAGCCAGAAGCCTACAGCCTCTTTAGTTCGTCGTCGTTGCATATTGTAGCAGGTTGGCCCCCATTCGCAGCGCCTGCTGACGAACGGTTTCGGGGTCATTATACACGCTCTGATCTTCCCAACCGTTGCCTAAATCGCACTCGTAGCTGTAAAAACAAACCAGCCGTCCCTGGTAGATCAGGCCAAAACCTTGTGGAGCCTTGCCATCATGCTCATGCACTTTCGGCAGTCCATTTGGGAATTTAAATTTTTGCTGATAGACAGGGTGGTTGAACGGCAGTTCGATAAAATTCAGTTCAGGAAACACTTTTTTCATTTCCCGGCGGATGAACTTATCCAGTCCATAGTTGTCGTCAACATGCAAAAAGCCGCCCGACATCAGATACCGACGCAGATTCTGCACTTCGGCATCGTTGAAGGTAACATTGCCGTGGCCTGTCATGTGGACAAACGGATACCCAAAAATATCGGGGCTTCCGGCTTCTACGATGTCTTCTTCGGGGAAGATGTTCATACGCAGATTAGCATTGGCAAACTTGATCAGGTTCGGCAACGAGGTTTTATTGGCATACCAGTCGCCCCCACCCCCATACTTTAACTTGGCAATTTTGTAGGCGTATTGCGCCTGCACAACAACAGATGTCGATAGCAGAATGGAGAAAACGAGCAGTAGCTTTTTCATGTATTTACAAAATTCAATAGCTGACAGGCTGTAAGAGCGGCCGTTTCGGTTCGGAGCCGATTAGCCCCTAGCGTTACCATCCGAAAACCAGCCGAAGCCGCCTGTTGCAATTCAGTTTCCGAAAAATCGCCTTCGGGTCCAATCAGCACGGCATATCGATGGTTTGCTACGGCCACTTTTGCTAAGTTAATCACTGGTTCGTTAGCCGACGAATCCTCACTGGGCAAATGTGCAATAAACCGCTCCCCTTCGTCGATTGTTTTGATCAGTTCGCCAAAGGAAACAGCCTCATCTAGACGGGGTAAAAACGATTGCAATGACTGTTTCATGGCCGCAATTGCAATTTTCTCCAGACGCTCCAGTTTGAGCACCCGACGCTCGGAATGCTGCCCGTAAAAGAAGCTGATCCGTTCAATTCCAACCTCAACGGCTTTCTCCACAAACCATTCGATGCGGTCCAGGTTTTTGGTTGGCGCCACACAGATTCGAACCGAAAATGGTCTTCCCAGTGTCGTTTCAATCTCGGTTACCCGAAACCCACAACGCCGAATATCGGCCTGGGTTATAACGGCCGTGTACCGATTTCCGTGTCCATCTGTAACAGCAATAACCTCGCCAACCCCTAAACGCAAGGTTTTGATCGCATGGCGTGAATCGTCTTCACTTAGGTAAGAAACCGAATCCGGTTGATAAAATAAGTGCATATGTATTCTACTAATGAGACTCTTACCGAATCAAGGAGGAGTTGGTCCAAAACTAACGGCAAAACTATAGTCTCTTATGGCAGGTGGGTACTGCTAATGAAAGCCAAAGGAACCCAGCCCGTCGTTTTTTTGTAATTTTGCAAGATAGATCATCTGCTGTGAAAAAAGTCGCTTTTTATACACTCGGTTGTAAACTAAATTTTTCCGAAACGTCTACGCTGGCCCGGCTGATGGAGCAGCATGGATACGAACGGGTAGAGTTTAACCAGCAACCCGACATCTTCATCATCAACACCTGCTCCGTAACCGACAACGCCGACAAAAAATGCCGGAAAATTGTCCGCGAAGCCCAGAAGATTAATCCCGATGGCTACGTAGCTATCCTGGGCTGTTATGCCCAACTGAAGCCGCAGGAGATTTCCGAAATTCCGGGCGTCGATGCTGTATTGGGTGCGTCGGAGAAATTCCGCCTGCACGAGCTGATGCCAACGTTTGTAAAAGTTCCCACTGGCCAACCTGCGCAGGTTTTCAACTCTCCCATCGAAGAAGCTATTGAATACCATGCGTCCTATTCACTCAATGACCGTACCCGTACATTCCTGAAGGTGCAGGACGGCTGCGATTATCCGTGTGCGTATTGCACCATTCCACTGGCGCGGGGTAAAAGTCGTTCGGATACGGTTGCCAACGTTATCAAAGCCGCTCAGGAAATAGCCGGGCGTGGTGTTAAGGAAATCGTGTTGACTGGCGTCAACATCGGCGATTTTGGGCTGATCAACGGCCAGCGGCAGGAAACCTTTTTCGACCTGGTTCGGGCGCTGGACGACGTAGAAGGCATCGAACGATTCCGTATTTCCAGCATCGAACCCAATTTACTGACCGACGAAATCATTGCCTTTGTCGCTCAGTCGAAACGATTCGTCCCTCATTTTCACATACCCTTACAGTCGGGTAGTAACCGGGTGCTGGGCTTGATGCGTCGTCGATACAAACGCGAACTGTATGCCGATCGGGTGCAGAAAATCAAGGAATTGATGCCTCATGCCTGCATTGGTGTGGATGTGATCGTAGGACACCCTGGCGAAACAGACACTGAATTTAAGGAAACGTACCTGTTTCTAAACGAATTGCCGATTTCGTACCTGCACGTATTTACGTATTCGGAGAGGCCCAATACAACGGCTTTAGGTATTAAACCGATTGTACCCGGTCATGTACGGGCCGAGCGGTCTAAAATGCTGCATATTTTATCAGACAAAAAACGTCGTTCCTTTTACGACACTCAGATTGGCCAAACAGCCACTGTATTGTTTGAAGAAGATGTTCAGGATGGACTGATGCAGGGATTTACCGAAAACTACGTTCGGGTTGTGGCCAAATATGACCCTTTGCTCATCAACGAACTGCTCCCTGTACGCTTAACGGGCGTTAATCCCGACGGATTAATGGAAGTTGAAGAGCCTGAAGTAGTTTTAGAGAAGCATTGAATTAGTCATCAACCGCAAAGGCGCGAAGACGCAAAGTATTTCACAATAGTGTATTTCTTTGCGTCTTCGCGCCTTTGCGGTTAATTAAACTATTGAGATTAAGTCAATAAGTTTTACTCTCTCACTTATTCTATGTCCCTACTTACCAAAATTCTAATCGGCCTTGTTGCCCTGGAGCACCTCTATATACTTTGGCTGGAAATGTTTGCCTGGACTACCCGTGGCCGCAAAACGTTCCGGTCACTTCCGGCGGAGTTGTTTGAACCTACCAAATCGCTGGCGGCCAATCAGGGATTGTATAACGGCTTTCTGGCGGCAGGATTGATCTGGTCGCTATTGATTCAAGACCCTGCCTGGTGCATAAACGTCGCTATCTTTTTTCTGGGTTGCGTCATTGTAGCGGGCGTATTTGGAGCTTTAACAGCCCAAAAATCTATCTTCTGGGTTCAGGCCATGCCTGCCATTATCGCTTTGCTGGTGATGCTACTACTCTAAAATATGGCAAGGCGTGTAGGACCATTTCTATAAAACAGGAAACCGCCCCCAAGTGGGAGCGGCTCCATGAGTACAACAAAACCACAGATAAAACTGCCAGACATTATGGCTAGACAGGGTGCCTGTGGCTCAGTTGATGTATAATATACTACGTGTGATGTAGGATACAGAATGTACAATACATCATGTATCCTACATCAGACATTATTTACGCTTCGATCAGGAATTCGTCGTGCTGGCTTACATCCAGACCAAGTTTCTCGTCGTCTTCTGTTACGCGCAGTGGCAGAATCAGGTCGGTCACTTTCAGCAGTACGAACGACATACCGAATGCGAAAACCGATACGCCGATCAGCGCAATCATGTGCTCAACGAACAGACCCGTTTCACCAAAAGCCAGGCCTTCAACCGTTACAGCCGAGTTAACACCTTTGCTGGCAAAAATACCCGTCATTACCATACCAACCATACCACCTACACCGTGACAAGGGAATACGTCAAGCGTATCGTCCAGAGTTGATTTCGAACGCAGGTGAGCAATGTAGTTCGAGATGATAGCGGCTATCGCACCGATGAAAATAGCTGTCGGAACCGTAACAAAACCCGCGGCTGGTGTAATAGCAACCAGACCAACTACTGCACCGATACAGAAACCCAGCGCCGATACTTTTTTACCTTTTGCAGCATCGAACAGCACCCAGCCCAGACCAGCAGCAGCAGCAGCCGTGTTCGTCGTTGCGAAAGCCGAAGCAGCCAATGGAGAAGCAGCTACTGCCGAACCAGCGTTAAAACCGAACCAGCCAAACCACAGCAAACCAGTACCTAACAGTACGAAAGGAATATTGGCTGGTGGGAAATAGCTTGCTTCTACGTGCGACTTACGACGCTTCAGATACAGGGCACCTGCCAGAGCAGCCCAACCAGCCGACATGTGCACAACCGTTCCACCTGCAAAGTCGAGTACACCACGCTTGAACAGGATACCATCAGGATGCCAGGTCATGTGGGCCAGTGGAGCATATACGAATATGCTGAACAGAATCATAAACAGGACATACGAGCGGAAGTTGATACGCTCGGCCATCGAGCCCGTTACCAGAGCCGGGGTAATTACGGCAAACTTCAGTTGGAAGAAAGCGAATACGACCAGTGGAATTGAAGCTGCCAGCGACCAGGGCTTACCATCCAGTACACCCTTGAACATGAAGTGGTCCATTGGATTACCAATAAATCCGCCAATGTCAGAACCAAACGCCAGGCTAAAACCAACGATCACCCACAATACGCTGATCACGCCCATGGCAATAAAGCTTTGCAGCATGGTTGAGATCACGTTTTTGTTGTTCACCATCCCACCATAGAAGTACGCCAGACCCGGCGTCATCAGCAGAACGAGGGCAGTAGCAACCAGCATCCAGGCGGTATCGCCGGAGTTGATGCCTTCAGTCACAATCTGCGTTGGTACGCCGTTGAAACCAGGTATTATACCCAGAACGGCAAATACTAACAGCAAAACCAGAGGAATGTAATTGGGCTTTTGCATAATAATTGAGGTTTTTTGTTGTACTGGTTAATTGAAAACTAGGTTAAGAAAACGGGGATACGAGTTAGAACTTAAAGATGGCAGCCATACCCAGGGTAGTCTGAGAGGTTGTCAGCGAGCCATCATTTTTCTCAAACTTGTTGGCCGAGTAGCTATCAATCCGCAATTCCGGCTTCAACAATACGTGGCCATCGCCGGTGGTGATATTACCCGTGATGGTGATCGAGTTTACACTGGCGCCATTTCCGGCAGCATCCGTCAGGGCACGAGCTCCACCTTTGTTATCAAACGTCTCGTAACGAGCACCTAAGCCAAATTTATCAGAGAAGGCATAGTTCGTATAAACAGCAACCCCACCCCAGTTCTTCGTCGTAGTAGGACCGCCCACACCTTGATAATCGCCCTTCTGCGAACCAGCAGCTGCATTCAGACCCAGGAAGAATTTCGACGTAATCTGATAGGTTGTTGTCAGATCGAAGAGTTGGTACATGGCATTATCTGCACTGACAGCTACTGTACCATTGGGATTCGTTACATCCTTCGACGCTTCGTTCGACATAATCGCGTTCAGATACACATTCCAGCCCGAAACTGGAGAGAAGAAGAACTGACCGATAAGCCCTTTCTTTTTGTTGTTGTCAACCAGGTTGTCAACGTTGTTAACCAAACCCAGCATCAACGAAGCCCGATCGCTGAACGCATATTGTGCTTTCAGACCGATATGATAGAAGGGGCCGTTGTTGAAGAGATTCGAGAGGGAGTAGTTGTAGTTAACCGGCGCATCGATAACCTCATAACCAATGTGCGTTCCAAACTGACCCGCCGTAAACGACAACTTGTCGGATGCTTTCAGGGTAATGTAGGCTTGCTTAATCGCCAGAGCCGTCGAACCGGGAGTACCCAACAGCCCAACGTTGTTGCCATAGTTTCCCAGATCGCCGAAGGTGCCGAAGGTAAGGTCCATCACCGCATCTACATGCGCTGATGAGTAAGCCGCTTTGGCCTGAACTAACCCAATCCCAAACTGCCCAGCCTTCTGGTCAAAAGCACGCGCATTCCCAACCCCACTACCGTTTAAACCCAAATTTGACTGACTCTTTGGATTATTGAAATTACCAAAGTAATAGGTGTCCAGATAGCCCGAGAAGGTAAATTTTCCAGGGGCGGCAGCGGTTGTATCCTGCGCTTGAACGCCATAACCCAAAAACAAAGAACTAATAAGTAAAATAGCTTTTTTCATACTATAAATTTGGTTGTGTAGAGTAGGTACTGCGGTCTTATTTCGAAGCAAATTTTGTTACATAATTTATTCTACGCAAGCAATAGTGCAAAAAAATTAAGCTGTTTTGTGTTTTTTAGTCAATTTTATTTAAAATATACTACTTATTCTATCCTTAATACTGAAAATACGCTAAAAATATCATCTGTCAACATATTTGGCTTATTAATTCATTTGCCAAATATTATTTTTCTTAAATTATAAGCTTTTAGGGTTAGCTTTTTTGCTTTCAGCGATTGTTTCGTCTGGACTAAATGCAGAAAGGCCCCCTCATCGCGATGAGGGGGCCTTTCTAAAAAAAATTAAAATCTTAGCTTACCTTATGCTTCGGCATGAAGCCATGCTTTTTTGGCCAGCAGTGTCTCTTCATCTTCTTCGCGATCAGGATCAGGCACACAGCAATCGACCGGGCAAACGGCAGCGCATTGTGGCTCTTCATGAAAGCCCATACACTCGGTGCATTTGTCGGCGACAATATAATAGAACTCATCGGAAACGGGTGCTTGTGGATCTTTACCGCCCACAACTGTACCGTCACCAAAATCGACTTCGGTTAATTCGGTTCCTCCACCCCAGGTCCATTCAACGCCACCTTCGTAGATCGCTGTGTTGGGGCATTCAGGTTCGCAGGCACCACAGTTGATGCACTCGTCGGTGATCATGATTGCCATGAGCAGTACTTATTTATAGATCGTAAATTTTTATCTCTGTAAATCGAACAACAAATATAACTATTTAAAGGTTGGCCGCAAACTAAAATTTCATTACATTAGTTGATGGTGTATTCCATTTGTTTATTTCTTACATGCTTCACTCTGAACGCCTGCAAACGTTCGTGGCTTTGGGCGAGTTCCTGCGCTCGGCCGACGCTCAGCCCGAATTGGACGAAATTGCCCAACGAGCCTATCATAAAAATAACTGGTTCACGCCCATTAACTCACAAAAAGCGTTACGGGCTATTGCCGATCAATTTCTGACGACCGACAAACTTACTACCTGGGCTAACCAGTATGCCACCGAGCCAGCAACGCCTAAAACGGTTGGGGTTGTTATGGCAGGAAATATTCCGGCAGTCGGCTTCCATGACCTGCTCTGTGTGCTCATGAGCGGGCACAAATTACTAGCCAAACTCAGTACACAGGATTTTGTACTTATTCATTATTTAATACAAAAATTAAAGGAGATTAATCCAGCTATTTCCAACTGGGTAGAAGAAGCCGAACGTCTCAATGCTGCTGATGCCTACATTGCTACAGGCAGCAACAATACCTCTCGCTACTTTGACTATTACTTTGCCAAAAAGCCCCATATTATCCGTAAAAACCGTACATCAGTAGGTCTGCTCATGGGTGAAGAGTCCGAGGAGGAATTTGCAAAACTGGGCCACGACATTTCGGACTATTACGGGTTAGGCTGCCGTAACGTATCGACATTGCTGGTACCCGAAGGCTATGATTTTATCCCACTCCTGCGGACGCTGGAGCCTGAGGCCAAGCAGTATCTGGACAACCACAAGTACCAGAACAATTACGATTATAATAAGTCGGTTTACCTGATCAATGCCATTCCTCATCTGGATAATGGCTATTTATTGGTGACCCAAAATGATGGTCTGGTATCGCCCATTTCGGTCATCTACTACCAAACCTACCAAACGCAGGCCGATGTTGACGCCTGGCTCCATGCTCATACCGCACAAATTCAGGTGGTGGCCTCTGCGCAGGGCTGGCGAACGGGTAGCGTTCCCTTTGGAGAAACCCAATGTCCATCCCTCACCGACTATGCCGATGGTATCGACACAATGGCCTTTCTATCAACGTTATAAACGGTAGCGGGGAAAAGACAGAAAAGGAAGTTATGCTACTCCTTCTTCTTCTGTCTTTTCCCCGCTACTGCTTAATACCGCCAGCTTATCAGATCTGCCCCCGCCGGGTGGCTGGCCTCAATTCGTTTCAGAATTTTATCTATATACATCGTATTATACCGTAGCCGACTGATGTAATTGGGTTGCGTCGGGTCGCCATTCCAGCAGTGCTCAGCCCGGTCACCATAGGCGACTTCGCTATAGGCGGGAGGATTTTTTACGCTTTTCAAAAAATCCTCCATCAGGTAGACAGCGTTGTTGAGGTAGTAATTGTCCATATCGCCACAGTAGATATGGATTTTTCCGGTAACCTTAGGCCCCAGCGTTTTCCAGTCGCGCTTCAGAATATGCAATAAGTCGTAATGCTCGCGCCAGTAAGCGGCTACGGTCTGATCAATTTCGCCCGTCATTTTGTTCCAGATTCGTTTGGGATACCCATCAGCCCCTACTGGCGAAAAAACGGCTTCCCATATGTCGAACTGATCGCCCGAACGGGTATGCGTACCGGTGACCAATTCGCGGTGATTGGTCTCTTCCATCGTCCATTGCACTTGCCCAAGATAGTTTCGCTGGCCAGGGCGTGGCGTCCGTCTGAAGGGCCCTTCCTGATAATACGCATTCTTCTCCTTGTACAGATTAAAAACGGTGTATGCATCAAAACTGATCGGGTCGGGGCAGGCGGCAAAGCAGCCGTTAAACTCGTCGGGATAAAAGACCTGTGCCGCCAGTGCCTCCCAGCCTCCCGTACTGCCACCATACGTAAACCGTGCCCATCCCTGGCCAATACCTCGGAATCGTTTTTCTATTTCGGGCAACAATTCATACATAATGGCATCTCCATACGGGCCAAGGTTTTCAGAATTTACAGCATAAGAATCGTCGTAGTATTGATTGGCATGCTGGATCTCAATGATCAGCATCCGGGGAAAATCTTTACTTGTCCACTTTTTGTAAAAATCGTAGGCTTCCTGAGCCACTATTTTCTTGTACCCGTGGATATGAAAACGGTCCGAGTAATCCGTCGTGTCTATATTGGCGGGTGGCGGA
>NZ_MKUD01000006.1:0-168410 GCF_001898575.1 Spirosoma sp. 48-14 | reverse complement strand
GCCGGTAGCAACACGTGTGCGCCCAGATAGATGGGGCGTCCCCAGAACTCCGTCAGCCGTTTGCTCTGTATTTTAACATGCTTGATAAATTTGGTATCCTTCGGTTCAGGCAGTGCCGGGTTTACCTGATCCATCACTACAGCCATGGCTTGTTTAGCACCCGCTTTCAAACTGATTTTCTGCGGCTTACTAAATAGATTACCTGGAGCGACCCGCCAGTTTTGCCCCTCTCCCCGATCCATGGGCAACTTAACCACATGCCCATCCTTGCGGGTAAAGGTTTCGTATTTATGGAGTACCGCCTGCACATAATAATCGCCCGGCGGCAAGTCTTTCAGGCTCGATTTTGGATAGCCCAACACGCTGGCATCAATCGTAGCTGCCTGACCAGGTTTCAAGCCATTAACATCGATACCAAACAGTTGAGCCGTAGCTACCCCATCACTGACCTGAAACCGGGGTTCGGTCTTATCGGTTTTTGCCAGCATAAATAATACGCGACCATCGAGCGGCTGCTGGCTTTGCGAGGCCGCGAACGAAACCGAAAACGTTACCTGGGCCTGGGCAGCCATAGCCCATACACCTAAAAAAAGAAGCAGCAACTTATTCATGACGTAATTCAGGCTAATTATCAACCGATAAGATACTGAATTTACAGAAACAGGACAAAGTTGCTGTTGGAATAATGGCCCTCAGTGTAGAAGATGTTGCTGTTGATTACCACCGATTAATGTGCGCGGTGTCAAACATTTTTAGCTCACGCGCCGTCAGAGTCAAACTAAGCGACATAGGCGCCGATCCAACTTCTGTAAAGCTTTCACTATACTGTACGCAGTAAACATCCGTTAGTTCAAGTTTTTTCTGTACCTGTTCAGAATCGATATTCCGAAACTCGATCTGAGCCGACTCTTTCTTGCCATCGGCATCAATCATCCACTCCCAAAGCTGCTTCATGGTGTCCATACCCGAGGGAGTAATCTGCACAAACACGGTTCCACCAAATACTTTGGAGGCAATGCGTCCTTTGTCGTCGATGGATTGCGACAGCGAAAAATTACAGGAATTGACGGGGATTGCGTCGTCCCCTGTGGGCCCACCTGCCCACGAAAAATAAGCATCGAAACTGGAAGCAAAATCTGCCATGTGTGTATAGATGTTAAAAGAAAGTAAGAAAAAACTAGAAGTGCTACATACCCATCTTTACAAAGGTTGACCCACTAAATACGCCAGCCATCTTCAATATTGACATAAGGATACCGTTCCAAAAACCTTTTGATTCTATTGACCAAATTAAGTCGCTGATGGCTAGATCTTCCCTGGAACGCTCGAATAGCTGGTAAAGGAGGAGAATAGTATCTTTCGATGGTCCCCAAAAGATGGATGCGGTGTACTCGGATTAGATCGTAAGCGCAAGAAAAGCCCTCGTTAAACTTCTCATTGGCCCATGTTTCGCTAACACCCTGCCGTCTTGCGTAAGCTCTTGCCAGTTCTAAATCACCGAATTCCAATCCTTCCGCTGATAAGCAAAGGCGGCACACAAAACCCACAATGTAGCAATAGTCTTTATTGTCACTAAACCCAATAGTTCCTACCCGAGGCCAATGTATGTTAAAATTAGCCACTCTACTAAGATACGAAACCACCTCGGGAATTGGATGCAAGCCGTGAGGTCCTAACGGTCTAACAATTATGTTATTTAATCGTTGGGTAATACTTGGAGGCAAAAAGAAAGACGCAGCATCCGTTGAAGATTGATAAACGATCAGCGCCGACCCTCTAAAACTTTGGCTCATATTCTCAACAATGCTTTCATACAAGGTTCCACCAACGGCCACCGGTAAAGCAGCCAAGGCGACAGTTGCTCCCGCCGTAGGCCCTGCCACGGCCGCTACAGTAGCCCCAATATGAGCTACCGACCTTGCCGAAGCAGGCCAGGGGGCATTAAACGAGCATACCCTAACGGTAAAATGAAAGGCCATCGTACAGGCTAAAAAACCACCTAACGAATGGCCAGTTAGTACAGTAGCATCACGATTCTGCGCCAAAAAATGTTTAGCCTGTTCAACCTGATCGCTTTCCCGACTAATTAAATGCCGACTTAGATTGGGAATCCAGTCATTGGCATCCGTCCCATCGCTCCCTCTGTAGGCAATTACCTTTTCGCCATTACACTCAAATTTTGCCGCATAAAACCCACTAAACGTAGTCATTACACCCGCATCAGCAACTTTAGTCCACCTGGAGCCATCGGCAAATGGATGGAGTTCTCGTCCTATAGGATGTGAATTTTGATAAACAGCTTCTGATAGCGCTGCTAATTGATAAGGAGTTGCCATAAATCAGTCGTATATACGGGTGTCTATCAAAACCGCAACAGCAGTCCAGTGCTTAAGCCTACACTGCTGATATGTACGTTAAGGCTCGGAAGCTGAGATACATCGATTCCACCCTGAGTTGTTCGGACATACTCCCCCTGGCTCTTGTATTGAGAAATCGACAAGCTGCTTTGCAATACAGTCCCATTTTGGTTGGTAGTTACCGACGAAATCAGATCTTCTCTTTTTTCAAATGACTGCGTGTAGGCAACTAACTCGGCAAAACCACGTAGATGCTGACTTAGTCGTAATTGGATTCCTAAGGCAACCTGATACCCAACAGCTAAACCGTTCTTTCGGCTGTCAATTGTATATTCATTTTTCGTGGCGGTTCCATTTATAGGGGTCTCTGTTCTGTTTTGCACAATGTTGTAATCAAGAACCAATCCACCCACCAGACCCAGTCTGTTATAGATATAATAAGAAGGTCGTGATAATGCTTTGAAAGTAATATTAGGGACAAACGACAGCACTTTTAACGTCGTTGCTCTAGTAAGAACGTAGTTGCTATTTGATTCCTTATAAGCAGAGCTAGTCTCCAGTTTATCGCCCAATAACAAATCAGCATCAATACCAACATTGACAAAATCGCTGATAATGAAGCCAACACCAGCCCCAATACGCGGACCGGCACCTAAACCTTTACTCGCTACGTTAAAACCGGTCGAAGTGCGGCTCAAAGAGCGGTCGGTGCCTAAGGTCACTAGACTGTAAAATCCATAAGCCTTTAGATAAAAGGGTGATTCTACAACTTTAGGGTTACGCGGGCTCAGGGCGGACGTTGTCACTCCACTCGCCGAAGCTTGCGTATTCTGCGTGATAAACGGCTGTGCCTGAACAGTCTGTAAACCAGCAACCAGACCAATAAAAGGTAGAAAATAACGGTATGTAATCATTGTTTTGTGGAGAAATGGATATGGATTGCGTGAATTCGGCAATGGTATTTATTCGCCTGTTACTCCTGGCGTCCTCCGTTTGATCAGCGACGGCTTCGGATAAATGTCCGCAACTCGTCTTTCGAGGTATCGAAATCGAACGCATCGGTGATCTGATCGTAATTTTCGCGGTCCGTTACATAACTGTAGGCATATTTTGCAAGGGGCAGTTTATCGGAATCGAACGTAAAAAGAGCCAGTAATTCCAGAATCTGGTCAGTGCTGAAACAGCGTTTGGCGGCCAGAGCAGCTTTCAGAATTTTAGGCTTATCGGTGTCAAAGGCAGCCGCTTCTACCCGCTCTTTGATGCGGTCCAGATCGGCGCTGCTCACCACACAGTCGACTCGGTTGGGCGCTGAGTAAGCATTGCCCTGGCTCTGGTAAGCGGGTTGCCCTTCGCCTACGTAGCGGAAATGTGTACCTAATCGGATACTGCTGACGCGGTCGGTAGGCTGCAAAAATTCAAACTTATCCTGCATGCCCATTTGCCGGGTCATCATGATGGCGGTGGCTGTGCGCTCCTGCTGATTCTGGGAAGCCACGACATTGGGCCCCCAAAGCTGAAGCTGGTCGCCCGTCCGATAAACGGTATAAACTTCGGTTTTGCCATTTACATCGGCATAGACTTCATTGCCCTGCTGCCGGTACTTACCCGGCTCGCCGTTCATCCGAAACGTACCATTTGACCAAAACTCGGCCACCAGCCGATTTCGGGCCGGTTTTGACCCAAAATGCGGTTGTTTTACTTCCAGGATTCCGGCTTTCAGGATCGTGGTAATTTCGAGCGAAACTTCCTCCGCTTCCCATCGACCTATCAGGGTCTGGGCCGGAACAGACACGCCATATAACAAACTGACCAACAGTAGCCCCAAAATAGTCTTCATGATGGATAATGATTTATTGATCAGCCATTGGCTGGCTTCTCAGATGAGCAATAGCCTGAATAATGACGTGCAGTTCGCTTAGTTCTTCCGTAGGCCCACTCCCCGATTCAAAGGTGGTAACCTGTCCGGTTTCGTGAACAAAACAGCCCAGTACAGATGTGTGCGTTGGCCAGTTTTCAATCTTCACCAGAAAACCCTCCGGCCGGATACCTTTCAATACATCGCGACTCCGGGTATAACGCATGGGTAAAGAATGCCCCAGAAAATAACTTACATGCAGATCAAGCGTATCCAATGCCGACGAGTCGTTGGGATCAGTCGACTCAATCAACGTAATAAGGGCAGGTGCATCAATCATCGCCTAAATGGATGTCGTATTGGGTAACGAATGATGGTCGTCGATAAGCTGTCGTACCTACAAAGCAATAGCTGTTAAAACACCCAACCGATAGACACGCCCGGCAGAATGGTAGCCAAATGAATCCGAAACAAAAAGCCACTGTACGCTGTGTATCGATAACCGATCAGAAATGAGGGCATATAATTCCAATCCGGTTTGTCATAATCAAACCCATTACTTTGCCCACTTGATGATACCAGTCGGGTCGGTGCTCGCCGAAAAACCCCGGCAAACCCAAGTTCAACCATAGCCCGGCCCCGGCCTGTACCATACGTCAGGTAATGCGGCACTGTTTGCCCGATTATACTAACCACAGGGCCAGTGAATCCTTCGGCAATACCAATACCGGCGTTGATATACTGATGTCGATCATCAAAAGCCCGGTAATCGTCGGTAAACCGGAAAGAAGCATGTACTTGTGCACCTATACCCTGCGTAGCGCCCAACAAGTCGGCGGATAGCCCTACCCGCATCCGATGGGGTAATACCTGGGCCTTAGCAGTAAGCCCCAGCAGAAGTATACTACTAACTACAGCGAAAGCGTTCATACATTGATGCGGAGAAAATAACCTAACGATATAGTACATACGTTAACGCAGCGCTATTTAAAATTCTCGGCGCTTGAATCTGCTCGACAAAGGTTTATCTCGTCTATTTGACCCGTTTATACACCGAAATCGGGTATACTTCGGATGCTTTGGTGGCTTTGCTGATATTGGTATATTCCCCATCGCCCCCGCTGGTTCCGTTCACTTCAACGGCCCAGCTTTTTGCTTCCTTGAGTTTGTCGGCTTCCGATAGTCCGGCAATGAGATTGTTACCGATTGCAGTCAACTGGTCGCCCGTAATCGTCACTTTGGCAGTTTCAGTAGAGGCTCCATAGCGTAGCGTGAGCTGATCGCCGACGAGTGTATAGGTATAGGCAGGTGATAGGCCACTGGTCGTACCATCACTTTTAAACTCGATTGTATTCCCAGAACTGAGTTTGCGGGTACCCGTTTTGTCATACTGGCTCCCATTAACCTCATACACAATGCGATATTGATAGGCTTGTTGCTGCCATTTGCCAACAAGATCAGGCGTTACGTCAGACTCTTTCTTACAGGCTATTGCCAGTATACACACAAGAAGTCCAATACAGATAGAGAATAAACTTGTTTTCATGATGAATAAGAATTTGCAATACTTCTGAGAAGGTGTTTGAGTTAGCGACGGTAACAGGAGCTATTGCCGCTTATCCGATTACAGTTGTTCGTATGGCTACCGGAGCCAAAATGAGCTGGCCTATGAATAGTATGGAGAGGAGTAAGAGGGTTTTCATGGGTTTGGCAGGTGGGATTTATAGGTTGAACGGGTTCTTTAATAGCATGGGTACTTTTGGTTTTTTTGCCATTCCCATATAGATTGATTTGAGAATACTTGATCTCCTTGAACATTATTATATGAGCCACAGCCATTTCCATTATTATCAATGATAATACTTCCTTTTTCAAAGCCTGTCCGTTGTAAGCTCAAGCCAGAATAATTGTTTACGGTACTAGTAACAGGTAATCCTAGCCAACCAGTATCGTAGCCAGTTGAACCATATAATGTTTGAGTCTTCCCCCAAAATGCCTGTGCTCCTGTAGTTGAACCCCAATAAATCTGCCCACCCTTAAAGACGTTGTAACGTCCCCGTTTGCTGGTCAAATCCAGTTCATCCGTTGTTGGATAGCCTAAAACGCCATCCCATCTGTTCAGTGAAGTGTATTTTTTATAAATCTCTCCGTACACGGTTACGGCTTCACTTACAGCCGTTGATTTGAGAATGACTCCCCTTTCAAATTCAGCGTAAACGCAGCCACTTCCACAAACTTTCATATCGGAAGTAGGATAGCCCAACGCACTATTTTTGAACGTTTCCTGGCCTAAGGCATCATATTTACTGACCAGATCGGGGGCGGCCATGCCAAACGTGCCGGCATTAGAATGATAAATGGCTAGCGTTTTTCCGTTGTAGCTGTAGTACTGTACATAGCCGTTTCCGCCCTTTGTTTTCTGAGGCTCACCAACTTTGGTTATATTCTGGGTATCCCAACCTAAAGCCTTGTACTTGTCGGAAAACAAAGTGGAAAGGCCTGTATCGACAGAGCTGTCTCTTTTCTTGCAGGATACCCCAATGCTAAGGAGGGCGATCCAGATGAGGGGTTTGAAAAATCGGAACTGATTCATGGTGGATTGAGCAAAAGCCTGTTTGTTTATGACAAAACTACTTCGGCTCCATGCGCCCGTAAATCCCATAAAAGGGGGATAAGTCCATCTGGTAACGTGATCCTAGCGTCTATCAGTCACCATAAGAAGCCTGTCGTTGCATCTGATTTGCCCCTTACTGGACAGCCTGCAAGGCCACACCTAACTGGTAAACACAAGGTGTATTGGTATCGAAGCCATGACAGCCCTTTATCAATGTCGCAAATTTACAATGACCGACTTGCGTTGCTGGTTAGATTGCCTCCGGCAAACTTCTTTTTAAATGCACTTATCCACATACTACAAGGAACGGTTTTACCTGTTAATTTTTCTGTTAAGCACCATCGGGGCTCAAGCTCAAATCTATACCTATCCATTCTCGAATGGCCGTGCCGAATTACCCGCCTTTAGCCCGGCAAAAAATAAACCCATCCGGGCAACGTATTCGATTCGCAATCCCCAGACAAACTCAGTGGAAGTCATTCTGTTTCAGGAAATAGACCAACTGATTATCTATAAGATGGATCGGGGAAAATTGACCTTGTTGGGGCAGTCGGGTTGGCTCTATCCAGCTCCTGCCCTTCAGTTTGACCAATATCCAGAGTTTGGCCTGCTTCACCGAAACGGGTTTCTGTTTCGGATTCCTCCGAAGCAAACCATTCAGATACGGGTCGTTTACCTGAATCGAACCTTGGACATCAATAACGCCAATAGCCTTTTCTACCCACTCCTGTTCAGCCGGGAAGGCTATCAGCATTTTCAGAACCATCAGCTTACCAAGCATTTACAGACTCGTTATCTGGGAATGATTTTTATTGGCAGCCTGCTGATTATGTTTTTATACACGATCATGCAGTACGTTATTCTGGGCGATCGGGTACTTTCCTATTACGCCCTGTATGTTCTTCTGGTACTGCTACGGAGCATGATGGCCGACGATTACATGCATTTTATAGACCATTGGCCCTTGCTTCGGCCGATTGGTTTTGTGAGCCGTCACTCCCTGAGCTTTCTATACTGGTCACTGGCGGCTTACGGATTGTTTCTGTGCGAATATATTCAGCTATCGACCCGAGCGCCCTACGCCAATGCCGTTCATCGGATATCGATTGGTATCTTCATCTTGCTGGGTCTTGGCGATATACTGGTAGTAGTTGACAAGTTTACCGTTCCGGTTTGGCAACAGGTTCACCGAATCACCGACATTGGATTGGTTCTGTTCGGGTTATATACCCTTTACACAATCGGTCGTCTTTATGATACCGTTACCAAGTTTTTATTTTGGGGCATTCTGTTCTTCTTACTGAGTGGCATTGCTTCGATTATCAATCGTTCTGTTTTCTGGGGTTCATCAACCCTGTACGATGCTGAAGTAGCCATTTTTATAACAGGGTATATACTGGAAATGGTAACGTTTGCACTAGGCATCGCCCAAAGGCATGAGCTAATTCGTCAGGAAAAACTACAAATGCAGCAATTATGGATTGAACAACTTCAGGAAAATGAGCGTAAACAGACCCGGCTCAACAACCTGCGCGACGAGATTGCCCGTGACCTCCACGATGAAATGGGTTCACAACTAAGCGCCATCAGCATTCTGAGTCAAACAACGGCCAGGCTCGTTTTGGACCCACGGGTTCGGCAAAGACTGTCAGCCATTGGCCAGACCTCCCGGCAGGTGATGGATTCAATGCGGGAAATTGTCTGGAGCTTGAATTCAACCAGTGATTCACTGGCCCCCATTGGACTGCGGATTCAGGACATTGCATATTCACTTTTCAACGAAACCTCCGTCAACCTTCATCTTGATCTGGGCAACAGCAACACCTCGATCTGCCTAACGGAGAAACAGAAGCGGGAGATATGCCTCATTAGCCGGGAATGCCTCACCAACATCATCCGACATGCCAAAGCAACACAGGTGAGTATATCTCTCCAGATTAGCCCCAACCTCCTGCAGTTAATTATTTCAGACAATGGACTGGGTTTTGACAGGACAACGAATAGCCCAGGATCAGGCTTACGAAATCTTTGGCAACGAGCCGAGAATCTGAATGCCGATTTACGAATCGAGTCAACACGCGGGCAAGGCACTACCATTACGCTACACTGCCCCCTGGAAACAGAAAGTCCGCTACACCGATTACCTTTCAAAACAATTTCGTCTTAAGACTAGATAGTTAGGCAGTACAGACCGAAACCCTATGAGCACATTTCAGATTGATTTTCCAGGAACGCCCAACCAGTTTACCAGCAAGGCTGGTACAGCCATAAAAGAAAAAGGAGGTACATTCGACGGTAACGAATCGAAAGGCACATTCCACATTAAAACAGCGATTGGCGCTGTGGAAGGTACTTATGAAATAATGGGTACTCCGACTGGCCCTAAAACGCCTATTTCGGTTACGATAACTAAAAAGCCGTTTATTGTATCGACCAACAAAATCAAAGACGCCATTAGTGATTTCTTTTGATGGTTCTAGCTGTTAGGGCCGATATTTGGCAATCGCTTCGACTACTGAATGCACGTGCAGCTTTTCGTAAATGCGCTTGATATGAGTTCTGACGGTTTCAATACCAACGCCCAACTCAGCCGCGACGAGTTTGTAGCTCAGCCCCTGGGCCAGATAATGGAGCACTTGACTTTCGCGGGCGGTCAATTGATCGAGGTTGGCACTCTGACCAGCCCGCGCTGGAAATGTCTGAATTACTTTCCGGGCAATGCTGGGCGACATAGGAGCTCCACCCGCATAAACCGACTGAATAGCGTCGGTGATCTGGTCGGGTGTTGTGCTCTTGAGTAAATAACCTGAAGCTCCTGCACACAAGGCTCGGAATACGCGGTCATCGTCGTCAAATACCGTCAGCATTAGTACCTCCACAGTCGGAAACTCCCGATGGATGCTCATAACGGCCTGAATCCCATCCCGGCCAGGCATGTCGATGTCCATCAGAACAACATCGGGCTGGTATTGATATACCTGATCATTCGCCCGCACACAATCGCCAAATGCACCCACCAGCACACACTCGTCGGCATCATCAACCAGCGTACTTAATGCGTCACGCAGCGGAGCATTGTCTTCATAAATCAGGACACGAATCGGCATAAGAAAAAAGTGAATGAACGAAAGAACGCATAGCCGAGCTCTCCCATCCTCTACAGTCAGGTAAAGATACAGTCAATCTAGCCCTAAAAGGTATCCCATATTTGGGGGATACGCCAGGAGGGTAACTAGTGTAAAACCCTTACACCGGAAAACGTATGGTAAGCGTTGTGCCCTGCCCAGGTTCGGACCTTATAACGAGGGTACCATTCAACAGAGCAGCCCGATTTTGCATGTTCCGCAATCCATTGCCGCCCGACGGATTCAGACGCTCGGGATTTTGTGGATCGAACCCCCGCCCATTATCGGCCACCTCCAGGCATAGGAAACTTCCTTCACAACGCAACCGGACACTAACCCGGCTCGCCTGGGCATACTTGGCAGCGTTCGTAATGGCTTCCTTGTAAATCAAAAAGAAATCCCGTCGATTCTCTGCCAATAAGCGTATCTGTCGCACCTCGTCCGCTACATCCACCTGCCAGGAAACCTGGTCAGAATGATCATTATCCGTCGAAAAAAGGGCCGACGCGACATCAGTCATCCGGGCAATCACCTGCGTCATGGAATCATGATCGGGATTAATACTCCAGACGATGTCGCCCATTGAGTCCATCACCTGCCGGGCCGTCTGCCCGATTCGATCCAGCGTCGCCTGTGCTTTAGCCGGGTCTTTGGTTACCGAACGCTGGGCACTCCGGCTCAGGATACTAATGCTGCTAAGGTAACTACCCATATCATCGTGCAGATCGCGGGCAATCCGGTCGCGGGTTTGTTGCAGGCGAAGAAATTGCCGGATACGATAGAGGTAGAAAAAATAAAAAACCATACCGATAATCGTAGTAATAAACAGGAAAACTAATGGGCTAAACCACCATTTTCGCCAAGCTACAGACTCAACAGTAATCACAAGTCGCTGATTAATTTGCGGATTTCGCTTGACCCTAACCAGAAACGTATATTGTCCGTCAGGCACGTTAGTATAATACACATATCGATTGGTTGTGGTTAGGAAATACGTCTCGAGCCCCTGTAATTGGTATTCAACCTGACGAACCGTATCAGGAGTATGAAAATAGATATAAAAGAAATTCTGATCTGGTCTTAGGAGTATAGCAGAATCAACTTGCCGAAACGAAACGGTCTGTAGTCGATTATTGTAGGCAATAGCTGGTGAAACAATGGAGTCGATCTGTATGGTTTTTCCTACTAAGTAGCTGGGTATAGCCAGCAAAAAAAAAAGCAGGAAACATTTATTTTTTAGCATAGTAAAGGCCACGGGCATAAAGCATATTTTCTACTACACTTATCAGGTATGTAAACGAATACAAAATATAAGCGGCCGAAACCGAAACGGTCAGGATATAATCAGAGAATAAACTATCGGGAAGCGTGAAAATGCGCTTGATCAATATACCCAGAAATATCCAGAAAAAAGGCTGTTGATTCAGTGGTGAGGCTATTGTCAGAATTAACTGTCTCATTCCATAAATCGTCACCAGCGTAATCCACATATTGGCTACAGTTCCTGAAAAGGCGTTATGATGCCCTGCTCCTGCCCCCCAGAAAAAATCAATAAAAAATAATGGCAGGATAGCGATGCCTGAGAAAAAAACAATTTGCCGATAAGTTGTCTGTTGAATAAAGCCTCTGAAAATGTAAATTTTCGTTAGGAATAAATTCAAACTAAAAAAATAATCCAGATAATGATTATGAAGTGCGAATTGAACTAAGACCCAGGACGTACAATCGATAACAAATGAAAGAAAAATTGAAAGAAAAAAAATGCGTAACAACGGGTCGAAATATGCCCGATGCCTATACCCTACCCAAATAGGCAGGATATAGGATGCCATTTGCAGATAGAAACTAACAAAATAAACACCGGAAAGGTCCATGACGATGCAACGGAGCTAAATTATCACTCCGCGAAATTCGCGGGGGCACAGACATTTGTAGGATGTGGCGGACATTTCAATGGATCGTCTACGCCTAGGGTAGTGTAAGTTGGGTTTATACTAAATACCAGGAAAATTTTTTTCCTCAAATCGTCGTACGCAAATTGTATAGTTATCCCGTCCTTCTTTCCTTTAATTACTTCACGATCAAAAATATCCTGAAGTCGTTTTTTCCCAACAATATTTCCCTCATAGTATTGATAAGTTGGAGGCTTGGCTAAAGGTTCGGTTTTAGGGAAGTAAGTATCATGAAATCGACCTGACCAACGATCAACATCTTGCCCAACTTCAAGAACCGAGCCACTGTCTACGAGCCACTGGAAAGCACTTATGCCTGACGCTGCTTTCGTTGTGCGGCCGATAGGCGACGTATACACATGTGCAGGTAAATCTGGGTAAGACAAATCTAACTGATGACCTATTCCCAAACCAGACCCAAGCGGTTTAGGCTTAGTAGGTTTAGCAAAAATCAGGCGTAACCGTAAATAAGCAAAATCATGCTCTGGCTTTCCATCGCCAATACAATAACAAAAAGCTATAGCATATAACGTCTCGGAGCCCTTCGGAAATTGACCTGGAAATATATTCATTGGGTTCAGAATTTGCTTCCAGTCAGCCTTAGAAATAAAAAAAGGAACCTGTCTGTAGCCTCGCTGGCCAACTATTTGATTAAAATTAGCAATACAGGAAGTAGGATCAATAGGCGATTTTTCCCCTTCGTGTACAGCGAATAAGCCTTCTTCAGGCGCATAGCGAGGATCAGACAAATTGGGAAATGAGACAGGATAAGAGTGGGCCATGGAGTCGTTCAGGAAAAAGGTGAATAGATTTAGAGATGTATAAAAAACGTAACTAATTATAGCTTACAAAAGTACAATTCCCTCCTCCTCCATTCCAATCCCATAATCATGGGACTCACCCCTATTGATATACCCGCACGTAGTCGACTTCCATCCGTTGAGGCCAGATGTTCTCGTCAACACCTTTCTGTCCGCCCCAATTGCCCCCAACGGCCATATTCAGAATCAGGAAAAACGGCTGTTCGAACGGCCACTGGGCTATTTCGCTACCTAACGTAGCCTTCTCAACGGTATAGTATTTTTGATTGTCGACGAAGAAATCAATTTTATCGGCCGTCCATTCAATGGCATATAGGTGAAAATCGGTGCCTACATTTTTTACGATTACCTCCTGCCCCTTCTGCGTTTTCTTCCCGTGATTATAGGCTTCGGTATGGATAGTTCCGTGAACAACGCCCTCATCGAACCCAACATGTTCCATGATGTCTATTTCGCCACAGCGAGGCCAGCCTACTTTCGAAATATCGGACCCGAGCATCCAGATGGCAGGCCAGGTACCACGGCCCGTAGGCAACTTCGCCAATGCCTCAATTCGGCCATGCTTCCACTCTACTTTTCCCTTCGTAACCAGCCGGGCCGACGTGTAGTTTTTACCTTCCCAAGCTTCTTTGCGTGCTTCGATAATCAGTTTCCCATTTTCGATCCGGGCATTTTCAGAGCGTCGGGCCGTATAGTATTGAAGTTCATTATTTCCCCAGCCATTTCCCCCAACTTCATAACCCCATTTGGTTGAATCGGGCAAACCCGGTTCAGTAAATTCATCCGACCAGACAAGTTTGTAGCCTCCGGCAGTTGTAGACGTACCTGGTATAATCGGCAAGTCAGGGCTTTTAAACGCCAGTAAGGCGCTAACTGCCAACAGATTGGTAATCAGTAATATTTTCATAGTAAGCGCAAGCTACCAAATTTATCCCGTCTTTTGCCAAAGCCGTTCACCTGTACACCACTCCACTCTTTCACTCTTTCGCAAAAGCCCAGGTCAGGAAATCGGGCATGATTTCGCTCCAGGTTTCCTGATTATGCTTGCCGCCTTTAATCTCTACATACCGTATGTCGGACAATTTCGATCCTGCCGAATAGGTGTATCCTTTTTTGACAAGCTCGCTGATCAGATCGAGTGTATCGTCAATAGAGTCGATGACGCCGTTGTTATTTCGGTCGCTGGTTTCGTCTTCCGTGCCGGTTTCGAACCAGAATTTGAGCGATTTATGGTAAGAACCTTTCCGGACCAGATCATGCATGATCCGGTCGGTTTCGTCCCGATAGCCATCGGCCGTACTTTTACTCCGCCACCAGAACGATCCCGAAAATACGCCCGCTTTTGAAAACTGATCAGGATGATGAAATACGATGTCAAAGGCCGATAACCCACCCAGTGAGAAACCCGCAAACACGGAACTTACCGGATCGGTATGGATGCGATAATGTTTTTTAACGTACGGTATTAACTCGGTCAGAACAAAATCGGTATACAAACCAGCCTTACTCCCTCGCTGCATGTAATCGGCCTGCGCTGCCGTGCCATACTCCTGAATCCGGTCGCTCGCATGAATAGCCACCAGAACAAAGGGACGAATCGCCCGTTTTTGATACAGCGAATCCAGAATAGCCGTCATTCTCAGGCGTTCCAGATCCTGGCCATCGTTCATGTACAATACCGGATAGGCTTGTTGGGAAGTCTCGTAGCCGGGCGGAAGCACAACATCCAGACGAACCGTTCGATTGAGTGGAACGGAATGTAACGAATCATCGCGCCGAACCGTTACGGTGGCATGTTCGGCGTAAGAAAGGGCCGGTATAGAGTCAGCCATAAGCACAAAAAAAGCCAGAAGTGTAGTGATCACAATTCACAAAGTAGCTAATTTTTTCGATACCAGTGGCTTTGTTTTTTGCCGGAGACGGTGATTTGTCCTATTTTCAACCAATTTTTATTGAGTTTCATCAACCCACTACTAACGTGCAGGAAGATTATCGCAAATGGTATTCGCATCACCTCGGCCGTGATATTGAGATGCTGGTATACGGCAACTGGGGCTACCCGATTCTGCTATTTCCAACCTCTATGGGCCATTATTATGAATACAAAGATTTTGGTCTGACCGAAACAGCCCGGTGGTTTGTCGAAACCGGAAAGGTCAAACTATTCTGCATCGACAGTATCGACCGCGACAGTTGGTATGCCAAACACCTGCATCCCGGCACAAGGATTTGGAACCATGTTCTTTACGACCGTTTTCTTCATGAAGAACTCGTTCCGGGCATACAGCGTGAGTGCAATGTTCGGAAGATTGGCGTTTCGGGGGCGTCGTTTGGGGGGTATCACGCGCTGAATTTTGCCTTTCGTCATCCAGAGCAAGTGGGACACCTGCTCACAATGGGCGCTGCTTTCAATATCAAATCGTTTCTGGGCGGGTATTATGATGATAACGTCTATTACAACAATCCGCCTGATTTTCTGCCCAACGCGCACAACGATGAATTCTACCACATGAATATCGTGCTGGGTACCTCAGAATACGATTTCTGTAAAGATGACAATTATCAGATGTCGGGGATTCTGAGTCGGAAAGGAATTCGGCACCGGCTCGACGTAACCCCCTGGGGAAATCACGACTGGCCTGTCTGGAAAGATCAGTTTCCAAGGTACTTAAGCATGATCTGAGTAAGGCGGCTGGAAAGCCGCTTTCTATTTATCAGCAGCGGCTTTCCAGCCGCTTTACTTGTATGCACACACTTGATCGACTCCGCAGGCATATTGACGATGTACCCCCTCTACTCCGCGCACTACCCGAACAGGAACTCTCCCGACACCTTCCCGGCAAATGGTCGCGCAAGCAGGTATTGGGCCACCTGATCGATTCGGCCATAAACAATCTGAAACGGTTCACCGATGGCCAGTTTGCCGACGGGCCGTATCCGATTCTGCCGTATAATCAGGATGAACTGGTCAGAGCTAACCAGTATCAGGACTTGCCCCTATCTCATTTGCTGACGCTCTGGAGCAGTTTGAACCTACAGATTGGTTACGTGATCGAAGCCATGTCGGCTACCACCTTATCAACCCCAATTCAACTACCAGCAACGACACAAGCAGGGGCTAAAACATTACAATGGCTTTTTGATGACTATGTCCTTCATATGGAACATCATCTAAAAACACTTATCTAATCTACATTGGTCGTTTTTGGCTTTGGACAAACTAATTCACTGAAAACGAGCCGACATTAGTAGATAGTTTGGTTGAGAATTTTATTAGCCAATTATTCATTCCAGCCTTTCTGAAAGCTACCGTTCTTCCTGTTCGTGCTTTTTTGTTTTTGATGAAAAACAACCGCAACTTGCCATCATAACGAAACAGACAATCAGGTTCTTTGTTATCACTTTATTCAGCAAGTAACCGTTTCACTATGAGCAAGAAAACCAAAATAGGCATCCTGTTCGGCCAGGAAAACACCTTCCCACAGGCATTTGTCGACCGTGTTAATGAAAAGCAAAGTGCATTCCCGGCCGAATTTGTTTCCATCGAGCAGGTTGAACAGAGCGTTCCCACCGACTACGCGGTCATCATCGACCGGATTTCACAAGATGTGCCTTTCTATAAGGCGTTTCTGAAAAATGCAGCCCTAACGGGTACTGCTGTTGTGAATAACCCGTTCTGGTGGAGCGCCGACGAGAAGTTTTTCAACAATGCGCTGGCCGTCCAGTTGGGGGTACCCGTTCCTAAAACCATTTTGCTGCCTTCCAAGGAGCGGCCGGACGATACGAATCATAATTCGTTTCGCAATCTGCGGCATATGAACTGGGATGCCATTTTCAACCATATTGGTTTTCCGGCATTCATGAAACCTCATGCGGGCGGGGGTTGGAAAAGTGTGTACAAAGTGGATAATCCTGAGCAGATGTTCAAAGCCTACGACGAAACAGGTCAGTTGGTAATGCTCTATCAGGAAGCCATCGACTTTACCGACTATTTCCGCTGTTATTGCATTGGCGGGAAAGACGTACGAATTATGCCGTATGAACCTCGTAATCCGCACCATCTGCGGTATGCCGCCGAGATGAAAACGACCGGCGATGCCGGTAAGAAGCTACTGGCTACCATGCACGACTATGTGCTGAAACTAAATCACGGCCTGGGTTACGACTTCAACACGGTCGAATTTGCGGTTCGTGACGGTATCCCCATTGCCATCGACTTCTGCAATCCCGCTCCCGATGCCGATGTCCACTCGGTAGGGCAGGAAAACTTTGACTGGGTTGTTGAAGCGGCTGCCAATATGGCCATCGAGCGGGCTAAAAAAGCACAGAAAGGGGGCGATAACCTGACTTGGGGAACGTTCGTCAGAGGATCGGTTATTGGTTCGGAAGCTACACCAGCCTCAGCGCCTAAGGCCGCTAAAGCAGCGAAGACCCAAGAAGCGCCTGAACCAGAGAAAAAGGCTGACACCAAAGAAAGTAAGCCTAAAAAGGCGAAAAAATAATAAATTTCATCTTTCCGAGCGTGTCGAGCATTTCTGTTTAACACGCTCGGAAAGATGCTTACCAAGCGGCAATCAAGCTATTTCCTGTGGCTTTTAAGCCATCGGTCTACCTCCCCAGCTATCGAGAATCGAACCCCTTTGAATCGTTCAGGGGGTGTGGTATCCAACGCCTGCTTTAGCCTGACAATACTCGGATAGAAATCGACTCCCTGATTCATAAACTGATCGTCTATAACTCGTAGCACTTTATCGATACCATACATATCGAAACTCCAGTGCTGAAGGTTATTGCTGTCTTTAATTTCCTCTTTTATGTTGTCGGCCAGCCACAAAACACTCTGGTTCAGCGGTTCCGCAAACTGGTCAGGATGCTCAACCCGATTACCATCCAAGAAATCATATACTTCCCGATACGATCGTCCATCTTTCAGTAAGGCCAGAATTTCGGCTTCCCAATTCGGGTGGGCCTTAATCTTTTCAAGAGCAGCTTCCCGAACATCGTCGTCCCGAAAGCGATTCGCATGGCTCAACAAATTAATGATAGGGTCGGTCGGTTGTTGTCTGGCAATTTCATCCAACGTTTGCTGGTGCCACTGATCACGCTGCGCACTCTCTTCTGCTGCGTAAGTTTGAGCCGATTTAGCCGATTCACGAAGGTAGCCAATCAATAACCCACCGCTATATACGACACCTACGCATAGCGCAAACCAGAAGGGCAGTTTAAAGGCATAGGGAGAAGCGGTTGACTGCCAGGTGGTATTGAGCGAAAGTGCACAGGCTATTAACCAAGGCAGCGATAGCCACAACTGCCCATTACGAACGGCCAGCCAGTGTAAAAACTCCGGGTACAGCGTATCATTGTACCATTCCCATTTAAAAACCGCACAACAGAAGGTGGTTAAGGCTACAACCAGCCAGGTCAGTAACCCAACAAGTAGGCGTGTACCGCTATCCTGCGAAATCCAGTTGAATCCACCACCGACACTAATCGAAATAACCAGTGCCAGACTCATTAGGGCAAAGCCTGCTCCCAAAAAGAACAATGCCAAACCATGCCCCATTGCATTTTCGCCACTAAGATTGGGTTTGGAGGCCGTCACCATGGCCAGACCAATATAAAAGCAGGCGGTCAGAAAGAAGAAAATATAACCAAACATTTGTGAATGGAATCTAAAGAGTACGAATCATGCCTAACACGTAAGCAAAGACCCTTACACAAAAATGCATACAAAGGCCGCTACCAATGTATACCCAATGAACGAACGGCTTTGATGAGTTAATAACTGGCATAAAAACCCGGCCAATTCACTAATCCAGCGAGGGTTCAGTATTGATATGGGGCAACAATTTTTCACTCTTTTCCAACCCTGATGCCACAAGCTGAGTCTATTTCGAAAATAGCCCTCCTTATGCGCACCCTCTCTACGTTCGTTTCGCTGCTCCTCAGCCTTGGTTTCCTGGCCTGTAAACCATCAGATACCGTTTCGCCCGAAACCTTAACCGGCGTCTGGATCGAAAGCTCAACCCGTAGAGACACGGTTATTTTTAACCCGCTGTATCAGGGCACTCCCCTACCCAATACCCTCCGGGTTGACCGTGGAAAAGAGCTTAATTCGAGCGGCAGTCTTTTACCGAAAATAGGTAGTGGCCTTTATCAGTACGAATTACAGGGCGATACCATTCTGGTGCAGAGTCTTTTATCCAGTTCGTCCAAACGAACCGGCTACCGCATTGAACTACAAGACAGTAAACTAAGGCTCGAAAACTTTTTTGAACTAGGCTTCAATCAGCCTGCCACTGCCACCCGAACGCTGGTACGTTTGTAGAAGAAATTTAACTACTCTTCGCCGTCTTCAATATTGGCAAGCAATTCGCTAATTCTGGTATCGGTTAGCGTTGAAACTTCTGACTTATCATAAAGCGCCAGAAGATATATCTTTTGTTTGATAACTAAAACATTGGTGATTACCCTACCACCTCCTGATTTTCCTTTCCCTTTACTTTTTATAGACAAGCGTACTTTATAGCAACTTTTCCCTAACGAATCTCCTTGTATTGGTTCTTTTTTAAGCGACTCTTGTAATTCCAATAGATCATCTTTCAAAGAAGGAAATTTCTTCGCCAGACGCTTTACATCACGTGCAAAATCATTCGTGATAACAACCTTGTACTCCATTAGCCCTGATTTTTCACAAAGCTACCTAGTTAGAGATCAAAAAGATTTTCTATACGATTAATATAAAAGTGCCTATTTATAACTTAGAGCGTTTCAAGAAAATCGTCTAGCGTTCTTAATTCTATCTCCCCACGTTGGTCTGCTTTAGCCTGTTTATAAGCACTTTCAATTCGCGTTAATACAGCCTCTTCATTATCAGAAGCCTCATCACTTACTTGAATAGTTGCTCCAAGTGCTTTAGCTAATTCTTCGAACAGCACTTTATGTTGATCATTTATTTCTATCACCAATGTCATGTCACAATGGATTTATTCTCTACAAAATTACTAAGCCTATTATATTAATCACAATAATATCCTTACAAGCCAATCGCTTTGGGGTCGATACCTGTATCGTGGGCCGATGCACGCAGAATAGCCAGCATTTCACCATAACTGAAGAGCCGACCATCGATATAATCATGCTCTTCAGGGTCAGCGAAGGTTCGTTTTTCCTCCAGATCGCGGATGTTGGCGTGAATCGAAATCAGCACATCCTGAATAAACTCTTCCAATTGTTGCGCCTGCATTGCTGTACCGTAGTTAAATGCGTTCCTTGCTCTCTACAAAAATTGTTGTCAATAAGTATTTTTACCGAATAATATTAGGTAAAGCGTAACACTTACCGCTATCATTCTCGATAAAATAGCATTTCAATTACTATCTGTTCAGCATTTTTAGCCATATTCGTAGCTTTTTACGGGATTACCCGCTTAGTCATCAACAAGTAACCCCTTTAAGTTTTCAATCTCTCAAATGCAAAGACGAAATTTTATCCAGTTGTCTGGATTAGGCATTGGTGGCCTGTTGACAACTGGAGTGCCGGTATTGGGCAGTTCTGTATCGCCCGAATACCTGCTGGAAGCCAGTGGCCGGGGCGTAGGCATCGACAACGCGGCCAAGAAACGCCTGGCGGATATTGCCCTCAATGCAGCTAAAAGCAAAGGCGCTACGTACACCGATGTTCGGATTGGCCGTTATCTGCAACAATTCATGTTTACCCGCGAAATGAAAGTGCAGAACATTGTCAACGCTGAATCGTTTGGCGTGGGGATCCGGGTAATCGCCAATGGAACCTGGGGATTTGCCGCCACCAGTAACGTTACCCCCGATGGCATTGCCAAAGCTGCTGAAACCGCCGTAGCCATTGCCAAAGCGAACTCGAAACTTCAGACCGAACCCGTTCAACTGGCTCCGCAAAAAGGAGTTGGCGAAGTAACCTGGAAAACACCGATCAAGAAAAATGCTTTCGAGATTCCCGTTCAGGAAAAGATCGACCTACTGATGAAAGTAAACGGGGAGGCCATGAAAAATGGCGCGGCTTTCATGACGTCGAACCTGTTCTTCATCAACGAGCAAAAGTATTTTGCCTCTACCGATGGGTCGTATATCGATCAGGACATTCATCGCATCTGGCCTACGTTCACGGTTTCGGTGGTCGATCGGGCGGCTGGCAAGTTCAAAACCCGCGATGCGCTCAGTTCGCCAATGGGCATGGGCTACGAATACCTGGACGGCCTGACTTCTGAAAAAATTGCGGCTCCCAACGGCCTGATTGGCTACCGCAATTCGTACGATATGGTCGAAGATGCTATACTGGCGGCCAAACAAACGAAAGAGAAACTAACGGCCAAAACCGTCCAGCCCGGTAAGTACGATCTCGTTCTGGACCCCAACCACCTCGGCCTGACCATCCACGAATCCGTCGGCCACCCTACCGAACTCGACCGTGTACTCGGTTACGAAGCCAACTACGCTGGAACCAGCTTTGCGACCCTCGATAAGTGGAAAAGCAAGTCGTTCAACTACGGTAGCAAACTAGTGAATATTGTGGCCGATAAAACACAGCCGAATACACTGGGCACCGTTGGCTACGACGACGAAGGCGTTCCCTGTAAAAAGTGGGATCTGATCAAAGACGGCATTCTGGTCAACTACCAGGCCATTCGTGACCAGGTGGCCATTCTGGGCGAGAAAGAATCGAACGGGTGCTGCTACGCCGACAACTGGGATTCGGTACAGTTCCAGCGGATGCCAAACGTATCGTTGCAGCCCGGCACCGACAAACGCTCCGTCACTGACATGATCAAGGGCGTCGATAAGGGCATCTACATCATCGGCCGTGGCTCGTATTCCATTGACCAGCAACGGTATAACTTCCAGTTTGGCGGACAACTCTTCTACGAAATCAAAAACGGCGAAATCGTTGGGATGCTCGATGATGTGGCTTATCAGTCGAACACCCAGGAGTTCTGGAACTCATGCGCTCAGCTTTGCGACAAAGACGACTACCGTACATTCGGTTCGTTCTTCGATGGTAAGGGTCAGCCTTCGCAGGTAAGCGCCGTTTCACACGGATGCCCAACCACACGCTTCAACGGGGTCAACGTAATCAACACGGGTCGGAAAATATAACTAAAAGTAATTAGGAGCGAGTAGTGAGGAGCGAGAATGCTGGCGCAAGCCAGAGAGTAGGCGCCAGCATTCTCGCTCCTCACTACTCGCTCCTAATACTCCTAAAAAAAACATGGCTATCATTTTAAGCAAAGACGAAGCAAAAAAAATAATCGATAAAGTCCTCTCCTACTCGAAAGCTGACGAAATGAGCGTCAACCTGACAGGTGGGCGAACCGGCAATATTCGGTATGCCCGCAACTCGGTATCGACTAGTGGCGAAGGCACCAATTTATCGCTGGCTGTAACGGCAGTTTTTGGCAAGAAAAGCGGTACGGCAACCGTCAACGAGTTTGATGATGCCTCGCTGGAAAAAACCGTCCGACGGGCCGAGGAAATCGCCCGACTAGCTCCAGAAAACCCTGAGTACATGCCCATGCTGGGGCCGCAAACGTATTTATCGACCGATCCGTATTCAGAAAATACGGCTAAGATGGACCCGGCCTATCGCGCACAGGCGACGTTCGACAGCCTTGACCCGTGCCGTAAAAAGAATCTGGTAGCCGCCGGGTACATGGAAGATTCGACCCGTTTCAATGCCATTGGCAACAGCAAGGGTCTATCGGCGTATAACCGCGAAACCTCCGTCGAATTCTCCATCACCGTTCGTACGGCTGATGGATTAGGCTCGGGTTATGCAACCCAGGACGTGACGGATGTTTCGAAACTCAGCACGAAAAATATGACGGAGATTGCCATGCAGAAAGCCATGGCTTCGGCCAATGCCCGGGCATTGGAACCGGGTAAATACACCGTTATTCTGGAACCGGCTGCGCTGGTCTCCAATGTCGATGCGTCGCTCATGGTAGCGCTGGTTCGGTCGATGGACGCCCGCAATGCCGACGAAGGTCGTTCTTTCCTGAGCAAAAAAGGGGGCGGTACCCGGCTGGGTGAAAAGCTGTTCGATGAGCGCGTCACCATCTACTCTGACCCTACCAACCTGGACGTTCCTACGGGTGCCTTCAGTGGTGATGGACGTCCGCAGGAGAAGGTAACCTGGATTGAAAAGGGAGTTGTCAAGAATATGCCCTACTCACGTTACTGGGCCGAAAAGAAAGGCGTTCATGCAACTCCTCCGGGCGGTAACTTCATTATGGAAGGCGGCACCCAATCGCTGGCCGATATGATCAAGAGTACGGAAAAAGGTATACTCGTTACCCGACTCTGGTACATTCGCCCGGTCGATCCACAGACGCTGCTGTACACGGGCCTTACCCGCGACGGGACGTTCTACATCGAAAATGGGCAGATCAAATTCCCGGTCAAAAACTTCCGCTTCAACGAAAGCCCGGTTATTATGCTCAATAACCTGGAAGCTATGGGCAAACCCGTTCGTATCGGTGGAAACCTGGTTCCTCCCCTCAAAATCAGAGACTTTACCTTTACAAGCTTATCAGACGCAGTCTAAACAATTGTTATACAGAGATACGCCCTGAAAAGATGTTACGCGATGGCATCAAACGCTTTTCTAATTTTTCGCTCCGTGAATCTTTGTGATGCTTTGTGCATCCGCTTCGGCGGTCCGATCTGTGTAATAGCCTAAAAAAATATGAACCGTCGAGATTTTAATCAACTTTTAGGCATGGGCGCTGCCGGAATCATGATGCCCAATCTGCCTGCTTTTTCCCGAAACGTTCCGGCCGAAGCCTTGCTCGAACCGGGCATGGATGTTTCGAAAAAGAAACGCCTAGCTGATGCCGCGCTGAATGCTGCCAAAGCCAAAGGAGCCACCTATGCTGATGTGCGCATTGGTCGGTACCTGAACCAGTTCGTGCTTACCCGCGAAAACAAGGTGCAAGGCATCATCAACGCCGAATCGTATGGGGTTGGGGTACGCGTTATTGCCAACGGCTGCTGGGGGTTTGCCTCTGTGGGTGATGCCCGCGATGAATCCGTTGTGGCCAAAGCCGCCGAAACGGCAGTCAACATCGCCAAGGCCAACGCCCGGCTCCTGACTGAACCCGTACAGCTGGCTCCGCAGAAAGGCTTCGGTGAAGTAAGCTGGAAAGCACCCATCAAACGGAATGCGTTCGAAGTGCCCGTTAAAGAGAAAGTCGATTTATTGCTGGCCGCCAACGCAGCCGCTATGCAGAACGGCGCCAACTTCGTCAACAATGTCCTGTTCCAGATCAACGAGCAGAAGTATTTTGCCTCCACCGATGGCACCTACGCCGACCAGGATATTCACCGCATCGGGCCGAACTTCACCGTTACGGCTGTTGATCCGGCGAATGGACGCTTCTCTACCCGTAATTCGCTGAGTGCGCCAATGGGCATGGGCTACGATTACCTGCAAGTCAATCCAGCCGACAAAGTTTCGGGGATTACGACCCGCTACAACAAAGGCTACGACATGATGGAAGACATTGTCGCAGCCGCTAAGCAGGCCAAAGAGAAGGTATCGGCTAAGTCGGTCGAAGCGGGTAAGTATGATCTGATTCTTGATCCGTCGCATATGTGGCTGACCATTCACGAATCCGTTGGCCACCCCCTCGAACTCGACCGTGTGCTGGGCTACGAAGCCAACTACGCCGGTACGTCGTTCGCGACCCTCGACAAATGGCAGACCAAAAATTTCAACTACGGTAGTAAAGAGGTCAATTTCTTCGCGGATAAAATCCAACCCGGTTCACTAGGGGCTGTTGGCTGGGATGATGAAGGCGTAAAAACCAAGAAGTGGGATCTGGTGAAGGATGGCATTCTGGTCAATTACCAGGCCATTCGCGATCAGGTGCATATCATTGGCGAGAAAGAATCACAGGGATGCTGCTATGCCGACAACTGGAGTTCGGTACAATTCCAGCGGATGGCCAATGTATCGCTGGCTCCCGGCAAAACCCCATTGACCGTCGATCAGATGATTAAGGATGTCAAGAAAGGTATCTACATCATCGGCGATGGCTCGTTCTCCATCGATCAGCAGCGCTATAACTTCCAGTTTGGTGGGCAGTTGTTCTATGAAATCAAGGATGGCCAGATTGTCGGCATGCTAAAAGACGTTGCTTATCAGGCCAATACCCGCGAATTCTGGAACTCCTGCGTAGCCGTTTGTGATGAACGCGACTATCGACTTGGCGGTGCCTTTAACGATGGTAAGGGGCAACCCCCACAATCGAGTGCCGTTTCGCATGGTAGTGCAACAGCCCGCTTCAACGGGGTCAATGTCATCAATACAGCAAGAAAAATTTAAAAAACAGTAGTTAGGAGTTAGGAGCGAGAATGCTGATGTATACTTTTTTGGCTTGCGTCAGCATTCTCACTCCTCGCTCCTCACTCCTAACTACTCTCTAAAGACATGGCTATCTTAAGCAAAGACGAAGCAAAGAAAATAATCGACAAAGTTCTGTCGTATTCGAAGGCTGACGAAATGAGCGTTGGCCTGAACGGAAACCGGACAGGCAACATTCGCTACGCCCGCAACTCGGTATCGACCAGTGGCGAATCCGACAATCTGGGACTGTCAGTAACGGCTGTTTTCGGCAAACGTTCGGGAACCGCAACCATCAACGAGTTTGATGATGCCTCGCTGGAAAAAACCGTTCGGCGGGCCGAGGAAATCGCCCGACTGGCACCCGAAAACCCGGAGTATATGCCGATGTTAGGACCTCAGACGTATCTGGAAACGGGGACTTATGCGGAAAGCACCGCTAAAATCAACCCTGAATTTCGGGCGCAGGCCGCTTTCGACAGCATCGATCCCTGTAAGAAAAAGAATCTGACGGCTGCCGGGTACATGGAAGATACCACCGGATTTGCCGCCATTGGCAACAGCAAAGGGCTATTTGGCTACAACAAATCGACAAACGTTGATTTCTCGATCACTGTTCGTACCGCCGATGGTACGGGTTCGGGCTATGCCAATCCAGACGTAACCGACATCAGTAAGCTTAGCACCAAAGCCGCTACCGAAATTGCTATGCAAAAAGCACTGGCTTCGGTTAACGCCAAGGCGCTCGAACCCGGTAAATACACCGTGATTCTGGAGCCAACGGCGTCCGTCGAACTGCTGCAAAACATGATGCGTAGCATTGACGCCCGCAGCGCCGATGAAGGTCGCTCGTTTCTGAGCAAGAAAGGGGGCGGTACTCGCCTGGGCGAAAAACTCTTCGACGAACGGGTCACCATTATTACTGATCCGATGAATGCCGAATTACCACTTTCACCTTTTGGTGGGGGCGGTGGTGGCCGCTTCGGCGGAGGTGGCGGAGAAGGTATTCCGCAGGAAAAACGCACCTGGATCGAAAACGGGGTTGTCAAAAACATGGCCTATTCCCGCTTTTGGGCCGAGAAAAAAGGCGTCAAGCCGGTTCCGGGTCCTAGCGGCTTTATTATGATGGGTGGCAATCAGTCTTTGGCCGACCTGATCAAAAGCACGGATAAAGGTATTCTGGTCACTCGATTCTGGTACATCCGCGCTGTTGACCCGCAAACGCAACTCTATACGGGCCTTACTCGCGATGGGACGTTCTATATCGAAAACGGGCAGATCAAATTCCCGGTTAAAAATTTCCGATTCAACGAAAGCCCGATCATCATGCTCAACAACGTCGAAGCGCTGGGCAAGCCGGTTCGGGCAGGAGGAAATTTGATTCCTCCCATGAAGATTCGGGATTTCACGTTCACCAGCCTGTCGGATGCGGTATAGTCCAATTTATTTGACCTGATTTTGAAAGCCATTAGCCGTTGGGTTAATGGCTTTTTCATATTACCCCATCCCTAGAATTACTCTACAGTTATTTCAATGGGCCAATCACCATAATTTACTTATTTTATTTCTAAATTTTACAATATTTCAAATAATTATTCTTTAATTTTTATTTATATTAAAATTTTTTACAACATACACTTGATTATCAAGCTAATATTCTTCAAATTTCAGATGTGATTATCACAGGTTAGCGGCTACCGCTTCTCACACCTTCCTGAACAGTTGCTTCATCTCACTCAATCAATAGGAGGAATACAATTTGAATCGTCGAGACTTTACTCAGACACTTGGTCTGGGAGCCGCTGGGCTACTGCTTCCCAAAATGCCTGCACTAGCCCGTACCATTACTGCCGAAGAATTACTGGAACCCGGTTTGGATATACCGGTCAAAAAGCGACTGGCCGATGCCGCCTTGAATGCCGCTACCGCTAAGGGCGCTACCTATGCCGATGTGCGCATTGGTCGCTACCTGAACCAGTACGTTATGACCCGCGAAAATCGGGTACAGAATATTATCAACACCGAGTCATTTGGTGTTGGTGTTCGGGTGATTGCCAATGGCTGCTGGGGGTTTGCAGCCATTGGTGATACCCAAAGCGAAGAAGATGTAGCCCGAACGGCCGAAAAAGCCGTTCTATTTGCCAAAGCGCATGCCCGATTGATCAAAAAACCGGTTCAACTGGCCCCACAAAAAGGATTTGGCGAAGTAAGCTGGAAGACCAAGGTCGATAAGCATTCGTTTGAAGTACCTGTCAAGGAAAAAGTCGATCTGCTTCTGACAGCCAACGGCATTGCCCTTCAAAACGGGGCCAACTTCGTCAACAATACCCTGTTCATGATCAATGAACAGAAGTATTTTGCCTCGACGGATGGCTCCTATATCGATCAGGATGTACACCGAATATGGCCCAATTTTACGGTTACGGCCGTTGATAAAGCAAGCGGCCTGATGGCTACCCGCGACTCACTGAGTGCTCCTATGGGTCGGAGTTACGACTATCTGCAAACCGCCCCGGCCGATCGACTGACGGGTGTAACGACGCGCTACAACCAGGGCTACGACATGCTCGAAGACGCGGAAGCCGCGGCTAAACAGGCTCGTCTGAAACTAAAAGCCAAATCTGTCGAAGCGGGCAAATACGATCTGGTTCTTGACCCGTCGCACACTTATCTAACCATCCACGAATCGGTAGGTCATGCTACGGAGCTGGACCGGGTGCTGGGTTACGAGGCCAATCTGGCCGGTACGTCGTTTGCTACCATCGACAAATGGCAATCGAAGAAATTCAACTACGGCAGCAACGTGGTCAACTTCTTTGCCGACAAAACCCAGCCCGGTTCGCTGGGCGATGTAGGCTGGGACGATGAAGGGGTAAAAACCAAACGCTGGGACCTGATTAAAGACGGTATCCTGGTTAATTACCAGGCCATCCGCGATCAGGTACACATGCTAGGGGAAGCCGAGTCGCAGGGTTGCTGTTATGCCGATAGCTGGAGTACCGTACAGTTTCAGCGAATGGCTAATGTATCGCTGGCACCGGGCAAAGAACGGCTCACGGTCGATGAAATGATTCGGGATGTGAAGAAGGGCATTTACATTATCGGCGATGGATCATATTCCATCGATCAGCAGCGCTACAATTTCCAGTTTGGCGGGCAACTCTTCTACGAAATCAAGGACGGTCAGATTGTCGGGATGCTTAGGGATGTGGCCTATCAGTCCAATACGCAGGAGTTCTGGAATTCCTGCGTCAAAGTATGCGACGAACGTGATTATCGGATGGGAGGCACATTTTTCGACGGCAAGGGGCAACCCGCTCAAATCAATTCAGTCTCGCACGGCAGTTCAACAGCCCGTTTCAACGGCGTCAACGTACTCAATACCGGACGGAAAATATAACTAAAAGGAGTTAGGAGTGAGTAGCGAGGAGTGAGAATGCTGGCGCATACTCGCTTTGGTTTGCGCCAGCATTCTCACTCCTCGCTACTCACTCCTAACTACTACCCAAAGACATGGCCATCATATCGCAGGAAGAAGCAAAGAAAATTCTGGAAAAGGTGTTGACGTTTTCCAAAGCCGATGAAATGAGTGTTAGCCTGAGCGGGGGACGAACCAGCAATATCCGCTATGCGCTCAACAGCGTTTCGTCCGGTGGTGAAGCAGATAATATGTCGCTGCTCATTACGGCTGGAATTGGTAAGCGAATGGGTTCGGCAACGGTCAACGAATTCAACGACAAAGCCATTGAACGGACCGTTCGGCGAGCCGAGGAAATCGCCCGACTAGCGCCCGAAAACCCGGAGTACATGCCCATGATCGGGCCACAGAGCTACCTCGAAACGCCGATGTACGCCGACACTACGGCCAAAATGGATGCCGAGGCTCGGGCACAGGTTGCCTTCGATAGCGTAGACGCCTGTGAGCAGAAGAATCTCAGTGCCGCTGGTTTCTTACAGGATACAACTGGTTTTTCAGCCATTGCCAACAGCAAAGGGCTATTTGGATACAACAAAGCCACTTCCGTTGATTTCTCGGTTACGGTTCGCACGGCCGATAGTACTGGCTCAGGCTACGTAACCCGTGATTTCAACGATATAAGTAAATTGAAAACGCGGGCTGTAACCGGCATTGCCATGCAAAAGGCATTGGCCTCCACCAACGCCCGTACCTTAGAACCCGGCAAATACACGGTTATCCTGGAGCCGACAGCTATGGGAACGCTTCTGCAAAGCATGATGTCGGGAATGGATGCCCGTCTGGCCGATGAAGGGCGGAGTTTTTTAAGTCGAAAAGGAGGAGGCACGCGCTTGGGGGAAAAGCTTATCGATGAACGCATAACCATCTACTCCGACCCTATGAATCCGGAAGCCCCCAGCGAACCGTTTGCCAGTGAAGGCCGAAACCGTACTGGCTCCTTCCTTGGTGGAGGTGTCGTAGGCGATGGGCGACCACAGGAAAAGCTAACCTGGTTTGAGAATGGAGTGGTTAAAAACATGAGTTATTCACGCTTCTGGGCGTCTCAGAAAGGCGTTAAAGCAGTGCCACCCCCTACGGGTTTTATCATGGCAGGTGGTAACCAGTCGCTGGCCGACTTGATCAAAAGTACGGACAAAGGCATTCTGGTCACCCGGCTCTGGTACGTTCGGATGGTAGACCCAAAAACGTTACTTCAAACGGGCCTAACCCGTGATGGTACGTTTTACATCGAAAATGGACAGATCAAATTCCCTGTCAAGAACTTTCGATTCAATGAAAGTGCCATCATTGTGCTCAACAACGTAGAAGCGTTGGGAGCTCCTATGCGAGTAAACGGCAATCTGATTCCCCCGGTAAAAGCCCGCGACTTCACATTCACCAGCCTTTCCGACGCGATTTAAAGAGAGCGATCCATTTTATTCATTCAAAAAAGGGAGCTGTGCACAAATACAGCTCCCTTTTTTAGTAGCCGTTCAAATAGCCCATTTACCACCCAAACATTTAATCCAAGCTTCGTTTCCCGATTTGGTCTTTATTCGCGAAAAGCCAACAAACATTGGTAATCGGCGTAGTAACTATGCTAAAATTCCAAATTTTAGCGTTCCATCTGTAACTTGGCATAGTTTTAACTACACTTCATTTCATTCAATCACATAGGAGAAACAAACCTTGAATCGTCGAGATTTCAACCAACTGCTGGGCATGGGAGCCGCTGGAATCCTACTGCCTGCACTGCCTGCCTTTTCCCGACCGGTGAGCCCCGAAATGCTGCTGGAACCCGGCCTGGATGTAGCCACCAAAAAACGCCTGGCCGATGCCGCCATGAATGCCGCCAAAAGTAAAGGAGCTTCGTACACTGATGTTCGGATTGGTCGGTACCTGAATCAATTTGTCGTTACCCGAGAAGACAAAGTTCAGAACATTGTCAACACCGAATCATACGGTGTTGGGGTTCGGGTTATTGCGGATGGCTGCTGGGGCTTTGCCGCCATAGTCGATGCTAAAAGCGAGGACGATACTGCTAAAGCGGCCGAAAAGGCCGTTGCCATTGCGAAAGCGAATGCGAAGCTGATGAAACAGCCCGTTCAGCTAGCTCCCCAGAAAGGTTATGGCGAGGTAAGCTGGAAAGCTCCCATTCAAAAGAACGCGTTTGAAGTACCCATCAAAGAAAAGGTCGATTTGTTAATGGAGGTCAATGGCGCGGCTATGAAGAACGGGGCCAACTTTGTAAACTCGGTACTGTTTATGGTAAACGAGCAAAAGTATTTTGCCTCTACCGATGGCACCTATGCCGATCAGGACATCCACCGCATCTGGCCTATTTTTGATGTTACGTCCATTGATGCCAAGACGGGCAAATTTGAAACCCGCAATGCCTTAAGCGCCCCTGTCGGCATGGGGTATGAATACCTTCAAGTCAACCCAGCCGATAAAGTTTCGGGCATCACCACCCGCTACAACAAAGGCTACGACATGCTCGAAGATGTCATTGCTGCTGCCAAACAGGCCAAAGCTAAACATACAGCCAAATCGGTCGAAGCGGGTAAATACGATCTCGTACTCGACCCCTCGCACCTGTGGCTAACCATCCACGAGTCCGTAGGCCACCCGCTCGAACTCGACCGTGTACTGGGCTACGAAGCCAACTTTGCCGGAACCAGCTTTGCAACCCTCGACAAATGGCAGTCGAAAAACTTTAACTACGGTAGCAAGCAGGTCAACTTCTTTGCCGATAAAACGCAGGTGGGTTCGCTAGGAGCCGTTGGTTATGACGACGAAGGGGTACAAACTAAAAAATGGGACTTAGTGAAAGACGGTACGCTGGTCAACTACCAGGCCATTCGGGATCAGGTACATATCATTGGCGAGAAAGAATCGCAGGGCTGCTGCTATGCGGATAGCTGGAGTTCGGTGCAGTTTCAGCGCATGGCCAACGTATCGCTGGCGGCAGGCAAAACCCCCTTATCGGTTCAGGAGATGATCAAAGATGTCAAAAAAGGCATTTACATCATCGGCGATGGCTCGTTCTCCATCGATCAACAGCGCTATAACTTCCAGTTTGGCGGACAACTCTTCTACGAAATCAAAGACGGGCAGATTGCCGGTATGCTCAAAGATGTTGCCTATCAGTCGAACACCCAGGAATTCTGGAACTCCTGCGTAGCGGTTTGCGACGAGAAAGATTATCGACTGGGTGGCTCCTTCTTCGACGGCAAAGGCCAGCCTCCCCAATCAAGCGCCGTTTCGCACGGCAGTTCAACCGCCCGCTTCAATGGCGTCAATGTGATCAATACAGCCCGGAAAATTTAAAAAAACAGGAGTTAGGAGTGAGTAGCGAGGAGTGAGAATGCCGGCGCAAGCCGAAAAGTATGCGTCAGCCTGCGCGGCCCAGCATTCTCACTACTCGCTACTCACTCCTAACTACTATCCAAAGACATGGCTATCATCTTAACTGAAGCAGAGGCAAAAGCCCTGCTGACTAAAGTTTTAAGTTACTCAAAAGCAGATGAATGCGAGGTCAATCTGCTGGGCGAAGAGCGGGGTAACCTGCGCTATGCCCGTAACGAAGTATCGACCAGCGGCTCGCTGATTAATAAAAATCTGGTCGTTCAATCCGCTTTTGGCAAAAAAGTGGGTGTAGCGACCATTGATGAATTCGACGATGCTTCGCTCGAAAAAGTAGTTCGCCGGTCGGAAGAACTAGCCCGGCTAGCGCCCGAAAACCCTGAATATGTGGGTGTTCTGGGACCGCAACAATACATCAAGTCAAACGGTTTTTTCGACTCAACCGCCAAAATCACCCCAGATACGCGAGCCGATGCGGTAGCCAAAAGCCTGAAACTGGCTCGTGACCAAAAGCTGGTAGCGGCTGGGTTTTTGCAGGATCAATATGGCTACTCCGCCATGATGAACTCGAAGGGGCTATTTGCCTACTACCCCAGCACGAATGTCAATTTTTCGCTGACCGTTCGTACCGAAGATGGCAAAGGCTCTGGCTACGTAGCGCGTGGTTATAGCGACTTCAACAAACTAGATACCGAAGCAGTTACAAAAATAGCCATCCAGAAAGGACAGGGATCAGCCGAAGCACGGGCCATTGAACCGGGCAAATACACGGTTATTCTGGAACCTACAGCCGCTGCCGTTCTGCTCGAAAACATCTACTTCAACCTGGATGCCCGGTCGGCCGATGAAGGGCGGTCGTATTTCAGCAAAGCGGGTGGTAAATCCCGGCTGGGTGATAAGATTGTAGATGAGCGCGTTACGATTTACTCTGACCCTACGAATCCAGAACTACCGGCTTCTCCGTGGTCGGGCGATGGGCGCCCCCAGGAAAAAACCATGTGGATTGAGAAAGGCGTGGTGAAAAATCTGGCCTATTCGCGCTATTGGGCGCAGAAGACGGGCAAAAAGGCAATTCCTTTCCCCGGCAATCTGATCATGTTGGGGGGCAATGCGTCGACAGAAGAGATGATCAAAAGTACGCAACGGGGTATTCTGGTCACGAAGCTCTGGTATATCCGCACCGTCGATCCGCAAACCATTCTGCTCACCGGCCTTACCCGCGACGGGACATTCTACATTGAGAATGGCAAGATCAAACACCCGATCAAAAACTTCCGGTTCAATGAAAGTCCAATCATCATGCTGAATAACCTGGAGTCGTTGGGTAAACCGGAGCGCGTCGTCAGCACCGAAACAGACCAGAACTACCTGATTCCACCGATGAAAATTCGGGAGTTTACGTTCACGAGTTTATCAGATGCGGTGTAAGAGCCTTGTGACTTATGTACTAATGGACTATGCCAGTTATATCTATGTTTTACGGGCTAATTGTTAGCCTGTATTATTTCGACAATAAACAGCACTTTACACCTCATATTCATGTTCGCTATGGTGAAATGGAAGCTGTTTTTACGATTGAAAGTGGCGAGTTGTTAGAAGGAAAGCTACCAAAAGGTAAAATCAAACTGGTTGAAGCCTGGATTGAAATTCATCGAGAAAGCCTAATGGCCGACTGGCAACTTGCCATCAATGGTCAAAAGGTATTCCCAATTGATCCTCTAAAATAGATTGGTTATGAATCCGCGCGTTATAGGCGTAAAACCGCTTGAGGATTATCGCCTTGAGTTACTATTTACGAATCAGGAACGAAAACTATTTGACGTAAAGCCCTATTTGTCTATCGGCATTTTTCAAGAGTTACGGGATACCTCTGTGTTCAACGGAATCCGCGCGTTTAATGGTAGTATAGTTTGGCCCAATGACCTTGATTTAGACCCCGATACGTTGTATTTAGATAGTCAATCGATCAGTTAGGTGGCAACTCGCGTTACAAGAAGTATAAAAACTAATTAATTGGTCGGCCATTTTTGATACAGAAGGCCGACCAATTCGTTTATCCCTATGGTTCGTATTCGAAAGGCAACACCAATTGACAAAGAGGCCATCCTCCAACTCCATCGAGAAGTAGCCCGGATTAGTCAGGGCATTGCCCGCACTGAACCGGAAATTACGGAAACCTATATCGAAACCCTTTTTCAGACCACAGACCAGCATGGTCTTATGCTGGTTACCATAAACGATTCGGGAGCAGTTATTGCCGAAATCCATGCATCCAAATACGGGTTGCGTATTTTCGACCATATCCTGACGGGTTTAACCATTGCTGTTCATCCAACTTATCAGGGCAAAGGCGTCGGCAAAAAGCTGTTTGAGGCATTCCTCGATAACGTTCAGCATGAATTCCCCGAAGTAAGTCGGGTCGAACTCGAATCCAGAGCCTCGAACCAAAAATCTATCGGATTATATCAGAATCTGGGTTTTGTGCTGGAAGGCCGGATGAAACACAAAACCCGAAATCAGGATGGTAGTTACGAAGACAGCCTGCTCATGGCCTGGACCAAACCAGGCTTCGTCCCTTAACCATACCAAGCGTTTCGCTACTAATTGTATTCTTTCGTAACTTCATCACTCCATAAACAATAGAAAAATGCTTTCAACTCGTATCAACGAATACCTATGTCTAGTTAGTTAAAGCTGCAACCTGCTTTATGATTACCATTACCCAAGCCACCGAACACGACTTACCGACTATTCAGGACATTGCCCACCGAACCTGGCCCAATACATTTGGGGAGATTCTGTCCCCTGACCAGATTAGCTACATGCTCGACATGATGTACAGTCTGGAAGCTCTGAAAAGTCAGGTCAATGATAAACAGCACGTTTTTTTGCTGGCCAAAGAGGATACGACCCAGGAGTTTCTGGGCTATAGCTCATATGAGCTGAATTACAAAGGCCAGCCACTTACCAAAATCCATAAAATTTATCTGCTTCCAGCCAGTCAGGGGAAAGGAGTGGGTCGTTTACTAATTGACGCCGTAGCCGAGGTTGCCAAAGCCAATAACAACGACCGATTGGGGCTGAATGTGAACCGTTATAACAAAGCTATTCAGTTTTACGAACGGGTCGGGTTCTCCATCGTTGGGAACGAAGACATCGACATTGGCGACGGATTTCTAATGGAAGATTTTGTCATGGAAAAACCATTATAGGACTTTTGCAAGAACCCCTACCCGATCATTTCTTCATCTCATTTGTACATCCTCTACCGATTTTTGCAAAATCCTCTTTGGATATCTAGCGATTTAGCCGCAGAAAATGTATTTTTAGGATTCAAATCAACGAATTCGGGTAGTGACTTCGAGTTGCCTGACCGATTCTAAGATGAATATAATATTAACACCCAATAGTATTATTCTGTAGATTCCATCGAAACTAAGGTTAATACTACTTCTCAACAAACAAGTTTGAAACCATTCTTTTTCACCCGAATCCAGTATACCTCTGGCGACTGGGATACCGACCAACGAATGCCGTCGAACCTGATGCATTCACTGGTTGAGTACACGACTCTGGCCGTCGATCAGAAGGAGCGCGTGGTGCAACTGAGCAGTCCCGACTTGTTTAAAAGTCCGTTCTGCTACCTCAGCGGCCACAAACTAGTGGAATTTTCGGCTCAGGAGCGCGACCATTTCAAACGCTATGTTCAGAATGGGGGCTTCGTTTTCGTCGATGATTGTAATCATGATGTCGATGGCCTGTTTGCCAAATCGTTCGAGCAGGAAATGGCCCGGACGTTCGGCCCGAAGGCCTTGCAGAAAATTCCGAATACACACCCGATTTACACCTGCTTTTTCAAGTTTGACGATGGACCACCAACCACCTCATTTGAATTGAACGGCTGGGGCGACGATCTAGTGCATGATTACCTGAAAGCCATCATCGTCAACGGGCGCATTGGTGTGTTGTATAGCAACAAAGATTACGGCTGCGAGTGGGATTACGACTTTCGGAACAAACGCTTTCTGGCCGAAGACAATACAAAGTTTGGCGTCAATATCATCACCTACGCCATGGTATACGTATGATATAAGGAATGAATAATGTACAATGTAAAATGAATGGTTTTAATGGGTTGATTACCAACAAAATACACCATCCATTTTTCATTATTCATTATCCATTTTCTATTAAACAACCTGATAAATAGAAACACTTGGAATCAACAGACTTAACCCACTACAAAAAACTGGTGGCCAAACTGCCCCAGCTACGCAACGAAATTGGCAAGGTAATTATCGGTCAGCAGGAAGCCATCAGCGAGGTGTTAATTGCCCTGCTGGCGGGTGGGCACTGTCTGCTCGAAGGGGTACCAGGGTTGGCCAAAACGCTGATGGTCAAAACCATGTCGGATGCGCTGGCCATGCGATTCAAACGCATCCAGTTTACCCCCGACCTGATGCCGGGTGACATTGTCGGTACCGAAATCCTGGAAGATGACCACGAAACGGGCCGTAAGGTGTTCGTGTTTAATCAGGGACCTATTTTCGCCAACGTCGTGCTGGCCGACGAAATCAACCGGACGCCCCCCAAAACACAGGCGGCCATGCTCGAAGCCATGCAAGAGTATAAGGTTACGTATGGTGGAAAAGACTATCCGTTACCCAAGCCGTTTCTGATCATTGCGACCCAAAACCCGATTGAGCAAGCCGGAACCTATCCACTTCCCGAAGCACAGCTCGACCGCTTTTTGCTCTATATCAAGCTCAGCTACCCCGCCGAGCATGAGGAGCTGAACGTCCTAAAAAGCACAACGGGCACTAGCCGCCCCGAGCTAAAAACGGTATTATCGGACCTGGAAATCATCGAGTTGCAGAAATTGACGCGACAGGTTCACATCAGCGATGAGTTGATCGACTATATCAATAAACTCGTACGGGCAACCCGCCCGGATGGGTCGCCCTCGTCCTTTGTCAAACAATGGTGCCAGTGGGGAGCTGGTCCCCGGGCGGGTCAGGCATTGGTTCTTTGCGCCAAAGCCAGAGCCGTACTCAACGAGCGATTTTCGGTTATTCCTGATGATATTCAGACACTGGCCTACCCCATTTTACGCCATCGAATTGCCCTCAATTTCCGGGCCGAAGCGGAAGGCATCACGACCGATAAGGTTATCAAGCAATTGCTGACTGAACTTAGGCTGGCGTAAACCACAACACCATGCTTACTACTGATCTGATTAAGCTCAATAATCTACAACTGGCTGGTAAACTGGTCAGTGATGAGTCGTTATTGGGGATTCAGGCGAGTCAGCGGTCAGGGATCGGTACGGAGTTCGAGCAATTCAGGCACTATGCTCCCGGCGATGACCCTAAGCGAATCGACTGGAAATTATTCGCCAAATCGAATCAATATCTGGTACGAGAATCGGCTACAGAGAGTAATCAGCAGATTCGATTCGTGATTGATTTGTCGGGTTCGATGAACTACAGCGAAGCGGGGGTGAGTCGGCTGCAATACGCGAAAATCCTGCTGGCATCACTGGCTTATCTGGCAAACCGACAAAGCGACCAAATCAGTCTGTACAGTCTGCACGATGGCGCTATTCAGACACTGGTTCCAGCCGGGAAACAGGCATTTTTGAAAATCGTTGCCACGCTCGAAGTTGCGAAGGCCTCAGGGACATGGGCTACGCAGGCCAGTTCGTTTCCAGAGTTCAGCCGCAAGCAAAGCGAGATGCTCATTCTGGTATCCGACTTTTTGCAGGTCAATGACGAATGGGTCAACCTAATTCAGAAAGTAGCTGGCCCACGTCGGGAAATTATCATTTTTCAGTTGCTAGGCGATCAGGAGATGGACTTTTCGATGAGTGGTTTCTACCGATTTCAGGACCTGGAAACGGGTCGGGAAATTGAATTGCAAGCCGATGCGATTCAGGACGTTGTCCGCCAACGGTCTTCGGCTTATTTGAGTAGCCTCGAAGAAAGTTTACGCATTCCGCATGTACGACTTATCCGAATCCGGCTCAGCGACCCGATTGCCCTGGTGTTGAAACAGTTTTTATTAACGTAATGTAGAGACGCCATACCTGGCGTCTCCTATGCGTCAGCAATAAACCATCCGGTAGAAGAACCATCCGGTTAGGAGACGCCAAGTATGTCGTCTCTACAATTGACAACCTATGACATTTATAGAACCTGTTATTTTGTGGGGAACGTTGGCCGTCGTTGTTCCGATAGCCATTCACTTCTGGCATCAGAAGCAGGGAAAACCATTGCCCTGGGCAGCTACCCAATGGCTCCTCGAAAAACAGCAACAGCAAAGTCGCGGCCTCCGGCTCGACAACCTACTGCTGCTGCTTGTACGCTGTATTCTGGTTATTCTGTTGGCAGTTCTGCTTGCTCAGCCCATACTGAACTGGGCGTCGAAAAAGCCCGCCATTACCCAGATACATCTGGTACAGCCTAACCCAACAGTCGCCGATAATTTCCGGTTCGAATTAGCTGAAGCGTTAAAAAAAGGGGAGCGGGTCGTTTGGGCAAACCCAGCTTTGGACCCCGTTCAGACCGACTTAAAACCCAGCCAATCACCTATTTCGTTCGGACCACTGACTGTACAATCAGCAATCAATCAGGTCAATCTTCCCAATACGGAGCTGCATTTGTACATCAGTAACAATCAAGCGCTGGCCGATGTACCGGCTATTGCTGTGCCATCACGCTTTAAACTGCATAGTATCGCAGATTCCAGCACGCAATCGCGCCCATACATTGTTGTTAAAAACGGACGCAGGCTATTTCTGAATCGGGCGGGGCAATTGGTCAGCAGCCCAGTACTCGATCCAGCCCTAAAATTCCAGGCAGAACCAACACATGCAGGCCCCATTCGTACACTAATTGCCTTCAAAAATCCGCGTGAGCTACAAACCGTAAAAGCATCGTTGGCAGCTTTGACGGATGTGTATGGGCTGGATTTGCTTGTAGATGAAAAAAGCGCCCCCAATCAATTGTACGATTGGGTATTGACCGACCAGTTACCTACCAATCCATCACCCAAAACCTTGTATGTAGTGTCGGGAACGGTGCAACATCCAACTACTGACAACGTCATTACAACGGACGAAACGCTGACTCCTCAGACGTCAGGACGGGTCGAAACTGGCCAATTGCCTGAGTGGCTGGGCGAATTACTGATCAGGCATTACGGGCTGGTTTCGTTAACGCAGCCGCTGAGTAAGCAGGAGTTGAACGCCTTGTTTGTTTCCTCGGCTAAACCACAAACCGAACAGCAGGCAGGTCTGCAAAATGCCCTTTTCCTGTTGGTACTCGTTATTATAGGAGTTGAACGCTGGATGGCTTTAACCAAGAACGCATGAACGAGCTAAAACGTCTTATATCGTCAGTCACTTACCAGTTGTATGCCAATGCTCTGCTGCGTTGTCTGCTGGTCGCTGCTGCGGTCTATTTGCTGGTAATCACCTTTACGGGTTCTATCCTTTGGTCACTACTGGCCGGTCTGGTCGGATTCGGCGCGTGTGCTTTTGTCAATAAACTGTATCAGGATAAAAAACCACAGGCCATTCGGCTCATTCACCAGACGGTTGGCGATGCCGAATACAGCCTGCCTCTGCTGACCAAACCCCAACTCAACCTGGCCGAACAACTCCAGCTCGACCGACTCAATCAGCAGGTGCAGCAGGTACAAATGCCAGTTGTTGTGCTATCGAAGGCCGGGATGTATAGCCTGTTTTTGATACTCGCCCTTGGGGTTTATGTAGGCTATCCCCGCTTAAGGGCAGCTTCCTCACCTACGAACCCGAAAAAAACGAGCTTCTTATCGGCCATCCTGCCCGAACAGAAACCAGTTGCCCCTTCGTTTGAGTCGGCCAGTTTACGCATCCAGCCACCCGCATACACACGCCTGCCCGAAACAAACTCGTCGAACCTGAATGCCTCTTCGATTGTAGGAGCTACCCTGACCTGGCGCGTTCAATTCAGTGGTACAGGGCGTCTGTCGGTACGATTAGTGGGTAGTAAAGGTCAGGAACTGGCGTTCAAAGCATCCGGCGACGACTTTGTGTACCAGGATCGGTTGATCAATTCAGGCTTATACGGCATCAAAGCGTACTGGCGTACTGAAAGCAACAACGATTCACTAATCTATCAGTCAGACTTTTACCGACTGGAAGCCCGGCCGGATCTGGCCCCTAAAATTGAGCCGGATTCAAAAGAACTGTATCGGTACCATTATCTGAAAGACCCAAAAACGCTGAACATCGGTGCCCGCATATCCGATGATTTCAGCGTTACGCAGACCTTTATTGTTGCAACCGTAGCGCGGGGATCGGGCGAAAACGTGAAGTTCAGGGAAGTAAAAATGCCGCTTAACCCAACCAATTTCAAAGACTCCCGACTCACCAAAACCATCGACCTGAAAGCCCTGAACTTTGCTCCCGGCGATGAATTGTATTACTACTGGGCCGCTTTCGACAATCGCCAGCCCGAACCAAATTTTACCAAATCAGATACGTATTTCGTCGTTTACAAAGACACCACCAAGGCCGAAGAAAGTGAACTGGCAACCATGGCCGTCAACATTATGCCCGAGTATTTCCGAAGTCAGCGGCAGATTATTATCGATACAGAGAAACTGATTGCCGGAAAGAAAAAGATGGGTGACAAGCCTTTCAAGAGCCAGTCCAATGAAATTGGTTTCGATCAGAAAGCCCTTCGGCTTCGGTATGGGCAGTTTTTGGGCGAAGAATTCGAAAAGTCAATTGGTGGTGGTGGTCCTCCTCCCGATGCGGCCCCGGTATCCGGGATGGCGGCTGTTGAAGCCTACATGCATAAGCACGATGAAGGCGAAGGCGACCACTCAGGCCCTGCCCATGCCCACCACGATGATGACGACGATGAACACGGCCACGACCATAATCATGGTGGCGGAACGAGCGACGACAAAGACCCATTGGCGGCTCTTATGGAGCAATACGTGCATAATCACGATGATGCCGAAACCAATACATTCCATGAGCAATCGACCCGATCACTGCTGAAAATGGCGCTGGAAAATATGTGGCAGTCGGAATTGCATTTGCGGCTTTACGAACCCGAAAAAGCCCTGCCCTACGAACAGGAAGCACTGAAATACCTGAAACTGTCGCAGCAAAAAGCCCGGTCGTATGTGAAGAAAACGGGCTTCGATCCTCCGCAGACTAAAGAAAAAGAAACCCGGCTTACGGGTGAGTTCAAGAACGTAACCGATGCGCTTCGGCAGGATCGTCGATACAGTCAGCAACGGATCGAAGCGTTGGTATCGGATGTACTGGGGTATCTGGACCTCCCTCAACTGACGAGTCAACAAAAACAAACGACTCAGCAACTCGGGAATGCACTGGCCGATCAAGTGGTAAGCAGCGGCTTATCGAACTGGTCGGTGCTGGCTAACTTACAGAAACTAGCTACGGGAAAACCGTTATCGGCATCCGAAAAAAACAGCCTTAAAACCCGGCTCTATGCCTTATCGGGTGCCTCCGAACGAACAGGTCCTGCCTACGTAAGCGATAGAAAGCTTCAGCAAGCATTCTGGCAACACCTTAAATAATGGATAATGTAAAATGAATAATGGAAGGAGTCTCGGCCTATTCATTTTACATTATCCATTTTACATTATTCATTAACTACGAATGCATTCAACCGTCAACTGGACTTCACCGATTAGCTGGCTTATTTCGCTGGCCTTATTGGCTTTGCTGGTAATACAAATCTGGCTTATTGCCCGCAATGAGTCGTTGTCCGTAACTCGTAAATGGGTTCGGGGTATTTTGAATGGCTTGCTTTGGCTGTTGCTGGCTGGTTATTTTTTACAAATTCAGTGGCCTGTTGATCGGGCCAATACCCATGCGTTACTCCTTGGCGATGAAGTTCCTTCCGGGTTTGTCCGGCAGATAAAAGATAGCCTTCACCTGTCGAAAAGCTTTACCAGCCGAAATTTCAAACCGAAATATGATTCGGTTACGCTGGTTGGTCAACAGTTTCCTGTCGAATTGCTAACGCAACTAAGTGGAGCCGCCATACGATGGGTTCCCTATAATGCGCCTGATGCATTGCAGACGATTCATTGGAAAGGGATTGTCCGACAGGGCGAAATCCAGCGCGTAACGGGCTTACTGACTTCTTCGAAAGAGCAGTGGCTTCGGCTCCGGTTTGGCAGTAAAACACTCGACAGCTTGCTCCTGCACGAAGGCTCTAATCCGTTTGTGTTCCAGTTTCCGGCATTCGGCAGAGGCCATAGTCAGGTCGAGCTAGTGCTGGGCGGTACCGCACGAAACACAACGGCACTCGATACGCTTCGTTTTTACACCCGACCAACCAATCCGCTCACGGTTCAATTTCTATTAAATAGTCCTGACTTTGAGAGCAAAACGTTGGCCGATTGGCTCGGCAAACACGGCCATACCGTTACGGTTTCAGCGACGTTATCAAAAAACATTGGCAGCAGTCTGAGCATTAATCAGTCAGGAAAAGGAGCTGCTAAAACCACACCCGATCTGATCATTACCGAACCAAGCGATGCCGCCAACCCAATCCTTCGAAAAGCCGTTGCCGATGGTAAAGCCGTTCTGTTTATTAACCTGACGAGCCCCGAAGCCGACAGCCGGGCGATCAATCAGGCACTGGGAAGTCGCTGGCAGGTACGTAAATTCTCGAATGAGCCACAGGTTCCGGTTGGCAATGGTCTGAATGCGCTCCCCTATCGTTTTGCCGATCAACCAACCCAGTTTGCTGTCTCGGGATACCCGGTGGCTGTTCAGCGAACGACTGGCCGTGTCGGGGTCAGCTTGTTATCCGAAACCTATCCACTCTCATTAAGCGGAGATAGTATAGCCTACAGTAGAATCTGGACGGCTATTCTGGCTCGTTTATCAACCTCAAATCAAAATAGTGTTCAGGTCGACGCCCCAATCTACAGACACATCCGGCAACCCATTACAGTCAACAATCCCGCCAATCGACTAACTACGCTACGGATTGGCCAGGACACGCTTCGGTTAGCCTATTCCCCATTGAATGAACGTTCGGCTACTGGTCAATCGTCGTTCAATCAGGCAGGCTGGCAGCCGGTGCAGGATTCACTGGCTTTGTATGTGGGCGGTCCAGATGGAACCCAAACCCGCGACCCACTGCGTGACAGACAGGTAGTTCAGCAATTTTTACGGGCACACGAGCGAGCGCAATTGGTACGTAGCCCAACAGACCAAACTCAAACGGCTTCATTACCCAACTCAACCTGGTTAGTCCTGTTGCTTGTATGCTTTACCGCTCTGTGGGTAGAGCCGAAGATGCGGTAAGCTTTCTACTTCTGAATCATCGACAGAAGCAGTTCAGGCTCATTGGTCGTGATGAAATCAACCTGCTGGCCCAGCAACCAGCTTAAATCAGCTTTGTCGTTTACCGTCCAAACATTGGTAGTGAGTTTCCGTTGGCGAGCGTCCTGAATCCAGGCTTCATTTTTCCGAACGACATTCTGGTGATAATCGAACCCATCCAAATGATCGGCGGCTAATTGCTCCGGTGTTTTATCGCCCATCAAATACGATACTTTAGCTTCTGGGGTCAAAGCCTTTACTTTCTTGCAGACATCGTAATCGAAGGCAATATAGTCGACCCAGGCCTGGGCCTTCATCTGGTGAACCATCTTAACCACACGCTCCGTCAACGCCAGCGATCGCTCCTTCCCAAGTCGTGACGTTTTTATTTCAAGGATCAGCTTTGTTTTCGTCTGCTTCATCCCTTCCGACAAATAAGCAGCTAGGGTTGGTAACGACTCTCCGTTGCTCAGTTTAACCTTTTCCAGTTCAGTAGCGGGCGTTTTTTCGATTTCGATACCCTGGATAGTATGATCGTGGTTGACGAAGAGTACTGAATCGGATGACATATGCACATCGAATTCACTGCCCATACAGCCCAGTTTAATGGCATTCTGGAGAGACGTTAACGAATTTTCGGTTGTACCCGCCTGTTTCCAGGCTCCACGGTGAGCAATCACCTGATTCCGAATGAAGGTATCTTTTACCACCCGGAAAGTATCACGCACTGTTCCTTTCGCCCCAACCCCCTCTACAACAACATCATACCAGGGTCTATCGGCATTAGCCGCTTCCGTTTTAATAGAAAGCAAATTGGCCTTGTCTAGCGAAAACAGTTTGGCGTTAGGACCTTTTAGTGATAACCGCTTTATGGGCTCTTGCGCCTGTAATGCTCCAATGGTTAGTTGCGACGGCGTATAGGTGTAGTTATTGAGAGAAAACACAGATTGCGCCATTCCAGACAACATGCCAGCAGTAGACATAACAACAAGTAGAAAAGCGGCTTTACCAGATAAATTCATGGGAGCGTTAAGCAAATAGTTCAATAAAAAGAGGAAGAACCGACAGAGCTACTTTAATTCAACTGGCTAGTCTTCCAGAAATAGTGTGCGAATAAAGGCTAAAAACAGAAAAAAGGTAATCCCACAGAGATTACCTTTTCGTTATTAATCGTTCACTTTTCTATAAATACGGTGGCTGGTTACCGAAGCGAATTGGTGTTCGTATCCGCTTTTTCGGTCGATTGGCCATGCTGTTTATGTCTATAATGACCATCGCAACCGTCATGATGCGCTCCATAAGGAGGCCCATAATAGCCCCGGTGGCCCCAATAGTGATAACCGGCCGACCGTGGCCCTACGAAAGCCATCAGGCCCCCGAATGTGAGGGCTGCGGCAAGCACCACAGCCCATGGGTTTAAGCGTTGTCTCATTAGTTTCGTCGTTTAAATCGTGGTTGTTCCTTCGTTTGTTTTTGTTTCGGTAGTTTTCCAATCGGAGTAGCCCCCACAACGTCCCTGTTCGAAACGCTGCTTAAACTGGTTGTACTCGTCATCACTCATTTGCCGGATTCGATCGGCAAAGGCAGGCATATAGCCGAAGCGCCGTGACCGCCATCCCCCTCGTCGGAAACGCCCCCCGCCAAAAAGCCGGAACAGCGTACCGATGATGACAAAAAAGAGGATAACGCGCAGCAGGAAGAACGGCATAATGAATAAAGCAGCGCCCAAAAGTACACCAGCTAAAATCGACCTTAACAGATTGTTGTTCATTGTATGTTGTGTTTAATTTGTTGTTCTACATAGGTTGACGAACAAGGACAAAAAATACTTTACGCTTTTCTAAATTTTTTCTAGTTTCGCTTCTTTGCAACCAGAATGAAGTGATTGGCTACGTTTACTTACACAAAATGTTTGCTGTTTGCCATCTGGTATTTTCTGTTCTGTATGAATCTCTAACTAGCATGCGTACGCTCCGTAGTTCATACTTTCATTTTACCATAGTTATTCTGTTCGTTTTGTATAATTAGTGCGTTTGCTGCTTTATCCGCTTCTCTATTTATAGGCCTATGAAAGCCATCCGGTCTATACACCGACAACCGTCGAGTTGGGTGGTTTGTCTCTGTACCTTATTCTGGTTATCACCCTGGGCGCATACCAGCAGAGCTCAGTCATTACCTACCCCAGAAATCATCACCAGTCAACAAGGGCTGCCCCAGGCATTCGTGCCTTCTATCCTGCAAGACAATCAGGGATTTATCTGGATAGCAACCCGAGATGGATTGTGCCGTTACGACGGTAATAGCTTCAAGGTCTTCCAGCCTTCGCCCGAGGGAAAACCCTCACTATCGTCATCAGAAGTAACGAAAATGGTACTAGACCATCAGGGTAACATTTGGATTATCAGCGAAACCGGCGATCTGGATTTGTTTGACCCTGCTCATGAAACCTTTATCAATGTCTCAAGGCAAGCGTTTTATCAACAGCAACTTGGTACGGTAGCGCTGGAATCTATTTATTTTGATTCCCGGAATCGTCTCTGGCTTTGCATTCGTGGGCAGGGTCTGGCACTAGTAGATATTGCGAAAAAGCAGATTCGCCGATACCGAAAGCAAATCGGTCATTCAAGTACATTAGGCAGTGATTCCGTTCGGGCCATTATTGAGGATCGTACCAATAGAAACCATTTGTGGATTGCTACCTATTGGGGGCTCGACCGTCTGGATCGGCGCACAGGTCAATTCACGCACTACCGCCATCAGGCTACTCCCACATCATTGCCAGAAAACCTTGTAAAAGATTTGCACCAGTTGCCAGATGGTACGATTCTGGCTCGGTCTGTCAGGCATGTAAGTCTGTTCGACCCCCAACTAGGTATTGTTCGGGAAACATATCCATTACCTGTACAGGAGGCCTGGTGGAACTGGACACCGCTGGTAGCCTCTCAAGTCCCCAACATCCTTTTATCAAATGCAACCCTCTTACTCCAATACAGCAAAAATAAAGGGGTAACCGAGTTTGTCAGACTCCCCCAGGGCTTGCAGGCACAAAGCTTGTTTATCGACCGTTCGGATGTACTTTGGGTTGGCACAAATGGAGGAGGAATACTCAAATACAATCTCAAAGCCAGCGCGTTCACCGCCACGCCGTATCAGCATTCGTTTTATGCTGATTTACTCATTCGAGAACTTGGAGTCTCCGCTGATCGTATTCCTAAACTACCCGCAGACTGGTCTTATCTGTTTCGATCAACGACTGATAGCAGCGGAAAGATTTGGTTTAATATCCGCACCTCCCCGTTCTACCAGTTCGATCCGTCTACTCGGCAGCTTAACGCCATTCCTTTTCCTATCCATTTATCCCCCGTTTCGTCCAACCTGCCAGTTCCTATGGCGACCGATCCGGCAGGGCACATATGGGCAGTATATGACTCGGTAGCGTTATGGTACGACAACAACCAGCATCAATGGATCCGTTTTAAGCACCAGCTCAGTGAAGTATCGGCTCATACAGAGATCGAGAATATCGTTGTCGACAGGCAGGCGCTCTGGCTGGCAACCAGATCCAAAGGTCTTTACCGGGTCGATCGGATTTCGGGCCAAGTACGCCAATATGCCCACAAGCCCAACGAGGCCAGTTCGCTCAGCACTAACAACTTATTCTGTCTGTTTGCCGATCCGGCTAATCCAGCCATTCTCTGGATCGGTACGTTTGGCAGCGGCTTATGTCGGTTTGATAAGCGAACGGGTATGTGTCAACGATTGACAACCGCCAATGGCCTACCCAATAATGTTATTTATGCAGCCATACCCGATCGGCAGGGTGCCTTGTGGATTGCTACCAATCAGGGGCTGGGGCGCATGGATCGCCGGACATTACGAACGCGTATTTATACACGGGAAGATGGACTAGCAGGTAATGAATTTAACCGCCAACATCTTCTGCAACACCCCAACGGCCGTATTTACCTCGGTGGGCTGGAAGGTATCACCTCCTTCAATCCAGGGAATCTACGGGAAGATACATACCCAACTCCGGTTCAGATCACCTCCGTCCAGATCAATAATCAACCAATGGGCCCCGACGCAGCTCCAGCCCAAACGCTGGCGGACCTTACACTTCCTTATGATAAAAACTTTGTGACGGTTCAGTTTGCTGCCATGCAATATAATCGGCGCAACAAACTCCGCTATCGGTATCAGTTAGAAGGATTAGAGAAAAACTGGACTGAAACCGATAGGCCCATTGTTGTTTACACGGGTTTACAACCAGGTCATTATACCCTCCGCCTGAATGCTGCCAATACATCAGATGTATGGAGTCCGAACATACGTACACTTTCTTTAACCATAAAACCACCTTTCTGGGATACCTGGTGGGCCTACATACTATATATGCTGGCTGGTAGCGGCATAGTGCTTGGGCTAGTTCGAGCGTCGATCCAACGAGGTAAACTTCAGCAGTCGATGCTATTGAAGCAGAGGGAAGTAGAACTGAAGCATCAGGAAGCGGAACAGCTGCGGGCTACCAATGAGATGAAAACCCGTTTTTTCACCAACATCACTCATGAATTTCGTACCCCTTTAACATTGATTCTTGCTCCCGCTGAGCAGATGGTCCGCGAAAATCCAGACCCCAGAAACCGAAAGCGCCTAGTGACCATTGAACAAAACGCCCATCAACTCCTGCGGCTCATTAACCAGTTACTGGATTTGTCGAAGTTGGAAGCCAGTGTTATGCCAGTCCATGAGTCCAGGGACGATATTACGGAATGCCTCAGTCGGTGGTTGCACCCCCTAACTGAACAGGCTATCGTACAGGGACTTGAGCTAACTATTCAGAGCGAAGTATCCGGGACTTATTGCTTCGATGCCGAGAAGTTAGAACGCATTGTCTATAATCTAACGGCCAATGCACTCAACTTCACCAAGTCGGGAAGCATAACGGTTTCGGTAAACAGTATAGATACAGGCATCCGATTGAGTATCGCCGATACCGGAATCGGTATTTCTGCCCAGGACCTCCCTCATATTTTTGACCGATTTTATCAAGCCAATCAGGACTACACAATTACACCAGTCTATCCGGGTACGGGTATTGGCCTGGCGCTTGTTAAGGAACTGGTACTTCTTCAGAAAGGAACTATTAATGCCGAAAGCACGCTGAATAAAGGCACAACATTTACGGTTGAGCTACCTTATCAGAAAGCAGAACCTCAGGTTGAAAACTCAGACTTGTTGGTAGCTGACTCCTGGGGTACCTCAGAAGATCTGGAACGCCCACGTATTCTGATTGTAGAAGACAAGATCGAACTAGCTCATTTAATCGCAGAAAGTTTACCGACCACATATCGCATTCGGCGGGCGGTCAATGGACGCGACGGGTTAGAACTGGCAACCGAACAATTACCTGATCTGGTCATCTCAGATGTTATGATGCCACAAATGGATGGCTTTACGCTCTGCAGCAAATTGAAAACTGACCTGCGTACGAGTCATATCCCGGTTATTTTGCTCACGGCAAAAGTGTCGGCCGAAAATCGAATGGAGGGTTTGTCATACGGTGCCGACGACTATCTGACTAAGCCTTTCCAGATGCAGGAACTACAACTTCGGGTGCATAACCTGCTCACCAGTCGACGCCGGCTCCGGGATTGGATTCGCACCAGCCTAACCACTGTGGAGGGTCAATCGGCCCAACCTACTCCCGAACAGATGGACCCGTTCCTGGATCGCCTTTATGAACTGATGGAGATGAATCTGGGCGATACTGAATTTGGCGTCGACCGCATGATGGTGGAATTGGGTATGAGTAGAACCAATCTGTTCCGTAAGGTAAAAGCGCTGACAGACCTTTCGGCCAATGATTTGCTGCGCCAGTATCGGCTGAAGCGGGCGACTCAACTTTTACGAGCAGGCTATCCTGTTACGGATACTGCCTACCAGGTTGGTTTCGATAGCCCGGCCTATTTTACCAAATGCTTCCGGGAAACCTATCAACTCACACCCCGCGAATTTGCTGCCCAGGCTTGAAAACCTGTACGTCCGGTTTTGCCAGGTATGTTGCTCATGACCGATCTTTTCCCCAACGCCGTCGCCACTCTGTTTTAAATTGAGAACGTTCATCATCAGACATCTGCCGCCATTTTTCACGCCATTGGTGCCGGGGTCCATAAGGTGGTCCTCCACCCGATGGATTGAACCGGAAACCGCCGAACAGAATCCGAAACAGGACCAATAACCCCAATGCCTGCCAATAGGAAACGGCCTTTACTGGCGCAACAGCTACCAGTACCTGGTTCCAGAGCCAGTAAACAACGTACGTTATCCCGAGTAGGGCTACCAGGAAAAATAAAGGAAAAAAGCCAAACCGTCTTCGTCCGTAGCGGGGTCTCATCGTCTTAGAGGTTATCGAGTTCGTCGTAAAGAGATTGAAGCCGCTTCCGCAAGTGCTGAACGGCATAACGCTTTCTTGAAATAATCGTTTTCAGGTTTTCGCCGGTTTCATCGGCTATTTCCTGTAAGGTTCGGTCTTCCAGTTCATTCTGAACAAATACGGTGCGCTGGTTCTCGGGTAGTTCGTCCAGTGCCCGCATCAGTTCATCCCAGAAAATATCCTTAAAAAACTGGTCTTCGGGCGTTCGAGGGTCCGAAAGCAGGATTTCCCGGAGGCTAACGTCTCCTTCGTCGTCTTCAATCATCAATTCCGACAATGGATCTTCCTTTTTCTTCCGATAAGCGTCGGTTATGCGATTGCGCGCTACCTGATAGAGCCAGCCGCTAATACTTTCAATTGCGTCCAGATCAACAACTTTACTCAACTGAAACCAAACATCCTGCAAAATATCTTCGGCATCTTCGTCCGAACGCACCTGCCCCCGGATAAACCGCGACAGACGGTTTCCGTACTCTCTGACGGTACCGATAATGGTGCGCTTCGGTTTTTCAGGCATGGGTCAACGTATACAACGAGTTACGTATCCGTGCGGTCTTTTAGTTCCTTCAACACATCGGCCAGGGTCCGAAATCGATTTGCGTCCCCGATTAAACTTAGTCCCGACATAATGAGCGCGTAACCACCCGTACTGATCCAGAACCAGGGCTTCGCTTTCTGCTCCCTGAGCTTTGCCCCTTCCAGTAATACGGCTAACCCACTGCCCAGTAGCATAGCACCACCGCCACCCAGCAACCAGTATTTAGTAATCAGACTTCGTTCACGTTGTGTTTTCATACAGTTTTTTCTACTATTTCCGTAAGCAAAACCAGGTTTAGGGAGCCAAGTTTACAAAAAATCCAGAAACCTCTTCATGCCCCCGAATCGAGCAGGGAAAATACGCAAAAACGCGGAGCCCGAACAATCCCTGTACCTGTTGGAGAGGCCTTCTACTAGTGTACACGGCTAGTTATACAGAATAGCATCAATGGTTCATGAATACCCCAGGGGCGTTTTCACTGGCTAAACGGTTCGTCGTTCTGTGGGCGATTCAGGGACGTAGTGCGGTATATCGCCAGCCCTGAAATCCACTCATGGCAGGGCCTTTATAAACAGGATGCCAGTTGGCACAGATCAGTACCTTCCCTTTCTGGTTTCGCTGACTATACCAGGTCCAGTTGGCGGCCTCATCAGCGTCGACAATATCAAAGTAGCCCCTTACCTGATCGTCGTATACCATATAGCAAAGCGATCCGATCAAATTTTCTTTCGGCAAACGCGGCATTCGGACTGTCCACCATCGTGGCGTTTCTTCTCCTGGCCAGATCGTTTCGCCATCACATCGTTCAACGACAGCTCGGGCTTTTTCCCATGTTGGAAACCGACTTTTAGGAATCGTAGCAATTATATTTTTCATTCAATAAATGTATAACGAAGTAAACAGTGGCTCATTTGACTTTATACTGAGCATTTAGCACCAGCCCCAATTATATTGTGTGTTTAGTGGTAAAACCATCCCTTTAACTTCCGGTTTACAAAAAATATGTATCTTACCCGCTAGTAATGGCTAGTTCAAATCAGCCCGACACGATTTAACCTCCTATTGTCAATGCCCGTATTCACCCTCGGTATCGAAGAAGAGTTTCAAACCATTGACCCCAGCACCGGCGAGTTACGCTCGCACATGTCGAAGATTGTTGACGGTGGTCAGATTGTCCTTCAGGAACGAGTAAAAGCAGAAATGCACCAGGCCGTTGTTGAAGTCGGAACGAATATCTGCAACAATATTCAGGATGCCCGCCAGGAGGTGACATACCTCCGGAAGATGATTATCGAACTGGCCGAGAAGCAAAACCTCAAGATTGCGGCTGCTGGTACGCACCCATTCTCCGACTGGCAGGAACAGCTTATTACGCCCAATGAACGCTACGACCGACTGATTGAAGAAATGCGGGATGTAGCTCGTTCCAACCTGATTTTTGGGCTACACGTTCATGTCGGCATCGAAAGCCGGAACGAAGGAATCCAGATTATGAACGCAGTACGGTATTTCCTGCCGCATATCTACGCTTTATCGACCAATTCACCCTTCTGGCGAGGGCGCAATACAGGGTTCAAATCGTATCGATCGAAGGTGTTCGACAAGTTTCCGCGCACGGGTATCCCCGATTTCTTTTCGTCGGCTGCCGAATACGACGAGTACATCAATCTACTGGTGAAAACGGGCTGTATCGACAATGGGAAGAAAATCTGGTGGGACATTCGGTTACACCCCTTTTTTAACACCATCGAATTCCGGATCTGCGATGTACCGATGCGAGTCGATGAAACCATTTGTCTGGCTGCCATTATGCAGGCACTCGTTGCCAAAATCTATAAGCTTCACAAGCAAAATCTGAATTTCCGTCCGTATCGACGCATTCTGATCAACGAAAACAAATGGCGGGCGGCCCGATACGGTATCGAAGGAAAACTAATCGATTTTGGTAAACAGGAAGAAGTGCCAACTCATCAGCTTATTCATGAATTGCTTAATTTTATTGATGATGTAGTGGATGAGCTGGGTAGTCGCGCCGAGTGTGAATATGTGCTGAAGATCCTGGAAATGGGTACCGGAGCTGATCGTCAACTAGCTGCTTTCCAACAGACCAACAGCCTGAAAAGCGTCGTTGATTATATTGTCGAGGAAACTTCTTACGGCGTCCTATAGTTATTCTCTGAACCACCGTCGTCAACTAACTAACTGCAATACAACCACCTATGAACTTGATAAAAATAGCCGTTCTGGATATGAATAATAGCCATGCCAATGAAGGCATGCGCTGTATTCTGCACGCGATTCGAAATATCCAGGGGAGCGAGCCAATAGAGCTTGCCCTCGATATTTTCGATGTTCGGTCAAAAGATGAAGTCCCTGATCTGGAGTACGACATTTATATTTCGTCGGGTGGTCCGGGAAGTCCTCTGGCTTCGCCAGATCATTGGGAGGCCCACTATTTTGAACTCATCGACCAGATTATCGACTGGAATAAGCATAACGATCGAAAGAAATATGTTTTCCTGATCTGCCACTCATTTCAATTGGTTGTCCGGCACCTTGACCTGGGCTTATTAAGCCGACGGAAGTCTACCTCCTTCGGCATTTTTCCGGTGCATAAAACGGAAGAAGGTATAGACGAAACCCTGCTGGAAGGACTACCCGATCCGTTCTTTGCCGTCGACTCACGCGATTTTCAGATTACAGAACCCAATATGGAACGGCTGGACGAAATGGGTGCCAGCATTTTATGTCTTGAAAAAATCCGTCCTCATGTGCTACTCGAGCGGGCAGTTATGGCGATCCGGTTCTCGCCCGAAATTATTGGGACTCAGTTCCACCCAGAGGCCGACAACGAGGGTATGTTGCGGTATTTTCTACAAGACGAAAAACGGAATCATATTGTCCTGAATTTTGGCCAGGAGAAATACGATGCGATGGTATCATACTTACAGGACCCGGACAAAATCGCTCTGACAGAGTCTATTATTCTGCCTGGCTTCTTGCGGCAGGCGATCGAAGAGTTAACTGCAACTGATCTGTTTCTCGAACAAAATTAACTTTAGACAGGCTCTCCAGGATGGATTTGATTTATCGTAAATCCATCCTGGAGAGCCTGTCATACTACCCTTATGATTCAGTCTGTTCGCCAAACCTACAACCAAGCCTTTAGCCCGGAGCAATACCGGGCTTTTTTAGCGAAAATAGATACCGATCTGCCTGGCCAGCTCGATTTTCGCGTTGCCGAAACGCCCGTTTTCGTCCCAAAAGTATTAACAGACAAACTTTTGCAAGCCTGCAGCGATATTATTGGGGTAATTACCCGCGATGATTTCAAAGCATTGACCGAGAAAGCCATTCCAGCGGGGCAGCTTGTACCAAACGAAGATGAGCATACGCAGTTTCTGGCCGTCGATTTTGCCGTCTGCCACGACGAGCAGGGTGAATTAACCCCACAGCTTATTGAATTACAGGGCTTTCCGTCACTGTACGGCTTCCAGCCATACCTAGCCAGTCTGTTTCGCAGCTTCTACCCGATCCCCGAAAGCCTCTCGCATCTGTTCACGGTTAACACCAACGCCGAGTATCTGGAACGTCTCCGTCAGTTGCTGGTCGGGGATTACAACCCAGAGGAAGTGATTCTGCTGGAAATCTACCCGGAAAAGCAAAAAACGCGGATCGACTTTGTACTGACCGAGAAACACACGGGTGTTGGGCCAGTTTGTCTGACGAAAATCCGGAAGGAAGGTCGGTCGTTATACTACGAAAAAGACGGTCGTCAGATTCAAATCAAACGGATTTATAACCGACTCATTTTCGATGATTTACAGAATTTCCCAGATCTTGAAACAGACTTTCACCTCACCGACGATGTGGATGTGGAATGGGTCGGGCATCCAAACTGGTTTTTCCGAATCAGCAAATACACCCTGCCGCTGTTGAAAAGCCCTTACATTCCAACGAGTTATTACCTTTCCGACCTGACCGATTATCCCACTGATCTGGAAAATTACGTGCTGAAACCCCTGTTCTCATTTGCGGGCAGTGGCGTCAAACTGCACATAACCCAGGCCGACCTGGATGCGATTCCCACCGATCAGCGCGACGGGTACCTGCTCCAGCGCAAGGTAAAATACGAACCCGTCATTCAGTCGCCAGATGGGCTGGTCAAGTGCGAAATTCGTATGCTGTTTATCTGGCCCAAAGCCGATCCGAAACCCACCCTCATCACCAATCTCAGCCGTCTGAGCCGGGGCGAAATGATTGGGGTCAACTTCAATAAAAACAAAGATTGGGTTGGTGGCTCTGTCTGTTTCTTTGAGAAATAAGGTTTAGTTTTTAAACGCAAAGGCGCAACAGATTCGCAGAGACCACTAAGGTTTTGCGTTCTTTGCGAATTCATTGTGTCTTCTCGTTTAACGATAATTTTCTATGGACCCTCAACCAGTTTCTCTTACGGAAAAAGCATTATTCGATCTTACCGATAAAGTAGCCATCATTACCGGAGCCAGCAAAGGCATTGGCGAAGACATAGCCCGCGTATTTGCCCGCTTTGGAGCCAAAGTCGTCGTTAGTAGTCGCAAGCAGGATGCCTGCGATGCACTCGCAGCCGACATTCGGGCACAGGGTGGCGAAGCAACGGGCATTGCTGCACACGTAGGCGATTCTGACCAGCTCAGGCAATTGGTCGAAAAAACCATTGCCACCTACGGCGGCATTGATATTCTGGTAAATAACGCGGCCTCTAACCCTGTTTTTGGTCCTGCTCTGGAATGCGACGGTGGTGCTTTCGATAAAATTATGCAGGCGAATGTAAAGGCCCCATTTGAACTGAGTAAGCTTTGTTACCCAAGCATGAAAGAACGAGGGGGGGGCAGTGTAATCATGATCAGCAGCATTGCCGGACATACCCCCGACCCTGGCCTGGGTATCTACAGCGTCAGCAAAGCATCGCTGAATATGCTTACCAAAGTACTGGCCAAAGAATGGGGAACAGATGGCATTCGGGTCAATGCTATTTGTCCCGGTCTGATAAAAACCAAATTCAGCCAGGCGCTTTGGCAAAACGAGAAAATACTCGACCATTTCACCAAACGCCTGCCTATTGCCCGCATGGGTAACCCCGACGAAATCAGCCCATTGGCGCTATTTTTAGCCTCAGATGCGTCGTCTTACAGTACGGGCAGCTTGTTTTACGCCGATGGCGGCACGGTGATTTAAGAACGCTCCTCTAATACATCTCGTATTCGAAGGCAGTTATAACTTTTCCAGGTCCAGGTGTAATTATCTTTGTTAGCCTCCCATATGAATCATATTCGTAATCATATTGGGCAAATATTATATTGTTTCTATTGAACGTATTACTCTGATAAAAGCTATTCTGCTTAAAGGTATACCCATTAAACGTATCAGGATCGGGCAGACCAGTAAACAATCCATAAAAAGGATTAGGTTTATCATCAAATTGATATGTACGGGTAGAAACTAGCTCCGTCTCTCCTGAATATGTAACTTTTGTCTTTTTTATAGCCGCTACATTCCCGTCTTTATAGCTATATTCATAAATAAACCCATCACCAAATACATCATTAAAATCGGTTACTCTGATTGGCTGCCTATTACTTCCATATTGATACGAAATGGTTTCTTTAGCTAGCCTATTATCATTGGCATCTGGAGAATCTATCCTATATTTTATAAGTGAAATATTGCCATTGGCGTCATATTGATATGTATAACTGCCGGGATATATAGTCCCATGGCCAGTTCCATCAGGCTGCTTTTCCATGAGGATTAGTCTACCCCTGGCATCATATCGAAAAACAGTTTTATAATACAGGTCATAGTTACTGGTCTTTCGTCGATCACTATAGGCCTTATCCATACTGCTCAATCGACCGTTACCAGAATAATAATACGTGTCTGTTAAGTATTGTTGGTCACCTTGCATAGTAACTTTTTTTATTCGAAACTGGGCTCCTGTTGGTAAATCATCTTTGCAGGAAATGAGAAGGATCAAACTTACTAAAACAGGAAGCCAACGTACAATACATGTTTTCATAAACGCACTTATAACAGTTTGACTAAGTTAGTGCAGATATTAGCCCTGGAACGAGCCTTTGACGATTACTAAAAATTTCAGCCATTATAAATCTACTAACGAACATACGTTAAAAAGGCAAAACAATGCAACCACCTATTGAAACGCGTGAAGTGTGGCTACGTGGGCCACTTGCCGATATGCCTCCCTTGCTTCAGCCGATTGCTCATGCGCTGATGCAGGCACAGGAGGAACTTCACATTCTTATGCAGGATTTCCCAGACAATTTGCTTTGGGAACGCCCTGCGAATGTTGCCTCTGTCGGCTTTCACTTACAACACCTGACGGGTGTACTGGATCGACTCCTTACCTATGCCCGTACCGAAGCCCTTTCGTCTGAGCAGTTAGCCGCCTTAGCCGCCGAAGGGAAGCCAACAGCCCCGATACCAACTGTTCAGGAGTTAGTGCAACAGTTTGATGTGCAGGTTGATAAGGCACTTACTCAGCTTCGAGACACAAAGGAAGAAACGCTAACCGAAATTCGGGGTGTTGGGCGGGCGCAATTGCCTTCTACCGTGATTGGTCTGTTAACCCATGCTGCCGAACATACGATGCGGCATATTGGACAACTATCTGTCACTGTGCGAATTATAATGCATTGAACCGATAAGACGCAACAGGCGCTGAGAAACGTGAACATATTGAGTCCATAACTTCCTTGCAGTTCCATCTACATGAATCATCCAGATTGCTTAACAGTTTAAGCGGTTTTTAAGTTACTCTTTATCGGCGTTTCATCCGAGCGACCGATTTTTCAGCAGAAAAGCTCATCAGAAGGTGGGTCTGTTCACTAAAACCATTCTTAAACTTATGAAAACGTCCGTTTGGGCTGCCTGCGTGGTAGCTGCTCTTTGCGCTAATACGGCTTTTGCCACTCCTTCACAGGATAAACCCGTTACCAAAACCACAACGACGACAACCGTAAAGAAAACCACTCCGGTCAAGTCAAAAACAATGACTAAGTCGGTTCATAAAAAACATGTAAAGCAAAGCACGGAATAGCTTATCATAAACAAAAAAGCAGCCCACTTAACGTAGGCTGCTTTTTTGTTTTCAGGCCATCCTTAAAAAACTATTGGACGGATAAAATTTTAAATTCAGTGCGTCGATTTTGCTGGTGCTCGCTTTCATTACAGTTTACTCCATCGACGCAACCATTGAGAATCTCCGACTCTCCATACCCACGAGCGACAAGCCGATTCGCCGAAACTCCCCTTGATACCAGATAGTCCATAGCAGCCCGGGCACGGTTTTCGGACAAACGCAGGTTATAAGCATCTGTAGCCCGGGCATCTGTATGCGACCGAAGTTCAATCTGCATTTGTGGATATTCTTTCAGGATAGCCAGCACATGGTCAAGTTCGTGGGCAGCGTCGGCCCGGATAAAGAACTTGTTCAGATCGTAGTAGATGTTTTTGAGCTGGAATACATCCCCTACTCCATATAGTCCCAGCGAATCGGTAACCACCTTAGTTTTACGTTTGGCTTTACCGTATTGCGCTTTTTTGGTTGCATAACGATCTTTCTGTGCAGTAATGGTGTACGGTGCATTCGGTTTCACATCGAATTCGTACCCCCCATCCGGGCCAGTCATTACCGTCTGTTCGGTTTTATCCTTCTCATTCCGAAGCGTCACCCGAACCCCTTTAGCAGGCTGCTGATCCACTTCCGTTTTAATGACCCCTTTCACCAGCGTATTCTCTGACCGTTCAAGATAAATCGATACGTTCATGACGGGTTTGGGCGACTGAGTCAGGGTTGAGAACCGAACACTGTTCATAGCATACCCTTCTTTAATCGCTTTGAATTCGTATTCAGTATTGGTATCAACGCATAAATCTGTTCGACCCTGCACATCAGTTATACGGAGGTCCTGGTTCACTCCATTTCGCATAATCCGAACATCCGCATTTTCGAGGGGTGTATTCGTTTTAGCATCGTACACCAGAATGTTAAGCTGTTTACAGGTACGCCGGAACGAATAAATATCATCGTCGCTCACGCCCTTTTTCCGGTTGCTGCTTACATAGCCCGACGTACGATTCTTATCCGTAATAAACCCAAAATCATCTTTTTCCGAATTGATCGGTGCCCCTACGTTCTGTACGCCTTTATAGGCAATTCCATCCTTAAGCTCAGCGACAAATACGTCCAGCCCGCCCAGCCCTTCATGACCATCCGACGAGAAGTACAGGTTATCGCCTTCGGCAACAAAGGGGAACATTTCATTTCCCTCAGTATTGATCTCCTTACCCATATTTACGGGCGTACCCCATTGGCCGTTATTAAACTCAACGACATAAATATCGGTACCACCGTATCCACCCGGCATATCCGAGGCAAAGTACATTTTAGTGTTGTCGGGGGAGAAGGCCGGGTGACCTACAGAGTATTCATTACTGTTGAATGGCAACTCCTGAATCTCGACCCATTTACCATTTCGGTTCACGGAAGAGTACAATTTCAATTTCCGTACACCGTCCGAACTTTTTCCAGCTTTTCCCTTGCTTGTGTTGTTCCGGGTAAAGACAATAAAGTTCTGATCTTTGGTAAATGTCATTGGACCTTCGTGGTACTTCGTATTAATAGTACGGCTGAAAATTTCCGTTTTACTCAACTTCGTTTGTTCAACAGCCGGATCTGCAGCACCGGGTTTTGCATCGCTACCTCCGCCCAGCACAGCCGAGTTACCGGGTCGCATCAAATCGGCTCCCGGCACACGAAGCTGGTTGGTATCCGGGTGAAAATAAAGGTCCAGAAAAGGTGTCTGATTCCAGTTAAAGACTCGTTTCAACACGCCTGACTCATCCCGCGCCGATACGAAAACCAGCCCGTTTTTGTAGTACATCGGGCTAAAATCAGCCTGTCGGGAATTGATTGGAAGACTATACATCCGGTATGATGACGAGTCCTGATAAAAGCGGCTCATATCCATGTATGAAACCGTAAAACGACGCCCTCGGAGGTCCTGAGACTGTTTTTCGCCATATTGGCTATACATTTTCTGGGAATCCCGATACTTGCCGTTGGCCGCCAGCGCCTGTGCATAGTAGAGGTACACTTCACTATCGAGATCAGTGTAGTCTTTTACCAGCTCTCCATAAACCCGCTCAGCATTACGGGTATCCTGTAGTTTTCGGTAGCTATAGCCTAACTTAATCAGGGCTTCACGAGTCTCGGCGGGGTCTTTCTTTCGGTCGGCCCGCAGAAACTCCTCGTACGCCCGCACTGCGCTGACATAACTAAGATTGTCGAACTGCTTATTAGCCGCTCGTAGCCGCGCACTTTGTGCCTGAGCAGTCAGGCTCCAGAAGGCCAGTCCTGCAATGATTAGGACCTGTACAATTCGGTTCATGGTGTTAGTACATTAATAGAAACTTTGGGCTCGCCCGAAAGCTATCAAATAAGATGCCAACTTTTTATCAACTCATTAAAAGCTAGCGCAAAACAGGCCAACTTTTCACCGAACACCAAAAAAATACAATTTAATATAACTAACACGACTTACCAAATCGTTTACTAAGCAATAACTAACTGTAACGTTTTCTTCGTTTCGGGCACAATTCGAAACCGATGGTCGATTCGGCGGCCAATTACCCAGGCAATCTGTCCGTCAGTCAGCATCACCAAAACCTGCTCTCGTTCCGCACGGGTCACTTTAAGATCATTCAGAAAGTCACTTACTAGTTTACTCCCTTGGAGGCCCAACGGTCGGAACCGATCGCCCAATCGCCACGAACGAATCGTAAGAGGAAAGTTGATTTTATCGGCATCCAGGCAGGCAATAGTTGGAACTGAAGAGGGTCGATAATCAACTGGTCTTTCATCGAGTACCATCCTAAGCGTTTTACCATCAGGAAGCAGAATCGGTTCAGCAGGCACTTCTGACAATGTTATTTCATAATCATAGTGATCAGGCAACGGTTCAAGTAATAACCCAGCCCGCTCATGCACTACCCGGTGTGTACCCGACAGAAATACCTGTCCGACTTCCTGATCAAGTGCTTCTATCATTTGCTCCACCTGAGTTTCTGTAAAGCCAAACCGTTTAAGCCACTCGGTCAACCGAAAGGACAGCTCGGATACGTTGTTCAATTTGTTCGTAGGGAGCAGGATCGCTTCGCCCTGTAGTTCGGCTATCTCCTGCCAGGAACGGTTTAGTTCGGCTTTCATCAACTGCTCAGCTGCCCGGAGTCGTTCAACCGTGCGGGGTACTGTTTGCCACAAGGCGGGGTTTATTCCTGCTAATACCGGTACCACATGATGGCGAATCCGGTTCCGAGCATACTTATCCTCAGGATTTGAGCTATCTTCCCGATACATAAGATTTTGTTCCGCCAAATACGTAGCCAGTCGATCACGGGTAGTAAACAGGAGTGGGCGCACTACATCATTCTGACGACTGGCAATACCATGCAAACCAGCCAGACCTGTACCACGCGTTAAATTGAGCAACAGGGTCTCAAGAACATCGTTTTGATGGTGTGCTGTTGCCACACAGGCGTAGGAGAACTGCTGAAGCAATTCCGCAAACCAATTGTAGCGAAGTTCCCGGGCTGCCATCTGAATCGAAATCCCTTTTTCGGCGGCAAACGCAGCTGTCTTGAATGTGGTAAGATGAAACGGAACCCCATACTGTTCAGCCTTGTTTTTCACAAAAAGCGCATCGGCATCGGATTCATTGGCCCGTAAACCAAAGTTAACGTGGGCAATGGCAAATGGCTGACGAATGCGATGGAACAGTTCGGTCATCACCATTGAATCAAGCCCACCGCTTACAGCCAGCAGCACCCGGTCGGTCGGGGCAAACAGGCGGTTGTCGTTAATAAATGCTAAAAAGTCCTGTTCCAACATCCGGTGTCGGCCTAATGCCGTAGTTTTGTCAATATGATTCGTTTATTCGTTCGTTTGCTAATGCTGGCCCTGGGGTTCAGTTTACTGGCACCATCTGGTAACGTTCTGGCGCAGGTCGCTCCTACTTCATCTACGGCTTCCGCCGGTGATAAAGTAGAGTTATTCCACGCCGATAGCCTGGTTGTGCTTAACGTTCCGGGCCAGGTGGTGCGCAAACTCCATAATAACGTGCGGTTACGGCATAAAGGTGTCCTCATGTACTGCAACCTGGCGGTTCAGAATGTGACCATGAATATAATTGAGGCTTACGGAAATGTCAGGCTCATTCAGGGAGATACCATTTCGGTGAAGGGCGATACCATGTTTTATTATGGCAGCACTCGTCAGGCCAATATGCGGGGCCACGTAACCATGCGCGATCGTAAAATGACCCTGACTACCGCACAGCTCGATTACAATATGGTATCGGGTATTGCGCACTACCCCACTCCGGGTCGTATTGTCGATAAGGAAAATACGCTAACCAGTCGGGAAGGGTATTATGATACGCGCACCAAGTTATTTACGTTTCGTCGGAATGTTCGACTAGTCAATACTAAAGGTATCCTGACAGCCGATTCATTACTGTACAACTCTACTTCACGCATTGCTACCTTTCAGGGCCCAACGCGCATCACCAATAAAGATGGGGTACTGACAGCCATTGCGGGTCAGTACAATACAACGACCGGAATCTCCAACTTCGAACGTCGGGCTACCGTCGAAACACCCAAATACCGCCTGACCGGCGACTCCCTCTATTACGATAACGCAACCGAACTCGGTATCGCCAAAGGCAAGGTCATTATGGTTGCTAAAGATCAGAAAGCGGTTATTCTGGGTGATCACGTCCGATACAATGGCAAAATAGGAATTTCACGCGTGACAGGTCATGCCGTGGCGAAAAGTATAGGGAACGAAGCTTCTAAAGACACCCTCTTTTTGCGAGCCGACACACTGTTCTCCTTCGATAACAAAGTAACCAATACACGTCGTCTTCTGGCTCATAAAAACGTTTTCGTTTATAAATCTGACCTACAAAGCAAATGTGATTCTCTTATTTACGACACGGCTGATTCGACTATTTATTTTTATAAAAAGCCGGTTGTCTGGAGCCAGAATAAATACCAGATGGAAGCCGACTCGATGCGGGCTTTGCTTAAAAACAATAGAATCAATACCCTCTTTTTAAAGACAAAATCTTTTGTTATTTCACTGGATACTCTAAAGAATTTTAACCAGATAAAAGGGCGTACGGTTACCGCTTATTTTACCACAAAACTAGTCTCGACAGATACGCTTCCCGACGCTCTGGCAAACAGTAAAACCGACCCGAAAAGTACGATTAAAGCTACTAGTCCAGGAAATAATTCAGCCGTTGCAACGAATAGCCTGCCTAAACGCGTACTAGAGAAAACAAGTACAGTACCCACCTCAAAAACGGCAACGCTACAGGAGCAAACCACGCTTGAGCGCGTCATCGTTGATGGCAATGGCCAAAGCATTTATTATGCACTCAACGAACAAAATAAAATGATTGGGTTGAATCACGTTGAATGCAGCAAAATGAACATTGAATTCAACGATAATAAAGTCGGCCGAATTCGATTTTACGGGCATCCGGATTCACAGTTGATTCCGCCCAAAGAAATCACAGGCGAGGTGCAGGAGCTTGACGGGTTTCGCTGGCGCGATGCCGAAAAGCCAACCAAAAATCAGGTTCTCTGGCTTGAAGTTCCGCCAAAAGAGCAGCCAGCGGTAAAAAAACCATTAAAAAATAAGGGTCAAACTAAACCTTTGGCTCAAAAATTGGTTCAAAAAGCTAATAATTGACCGTTTTAACAATTTTTTAGACGATACCCCGTTGACTTTGTCTTTTGCGGTGAATAGGTTTGTGTTGAATACGTGTGTATCTGAAGGAGACTTACATGAAACAATTTATACTTATTGGTGTATTGATGGGCTTGCTGACGGCAACGATCCCGATTAGGGCGCAGGTAGCGCTCCGGGATTCGGATGCTCGGAAAGGAAGCCGACTCGAACTGGGTCGAACATCATCACCCCAAAAAACCAGTTCGACCCGCTTACCATCACAACGCTTTTCGATGGTTCCCAATCCGAGTTTATCTGGGCTCGATCGGTCGATAACGCTTAACAAAAATAGCGCCATTAACGAACACTATCGGTCACTGTTGCTGCCGAAGTCGGGTTCTAAGTCAGCCGCTCGGGCAAGCTCAGCAGAAAATGCCCCAGCCTCTACACCCGAGCTGCGCGTTGCCGCTTCTCAGGAAATAAAAGCCGACAGCCGATTGTTCAACAGCGAGAAGCTCTGGGTTTCGAATGCGTATCCGAACCCGGCCGATGATGTCGCCGAACTCGACTATCAGTTTGCCGGAACTGGCTCAGAAGCGAAGTTGGCGCTGCTAAATATCCTTGGAACGCCCGTGGCAGGTTATGAGCAGATCGAACTCGAACCGGGCAATCGAAAAGTACGGATTGTGACACGGCCACTGGATACAGGTTACTATCTGTACCAACTCACCGTCGATGGTAAGAAAGTGGCAACCAAGCGGTTACTCGTCCGGCATCAGTAAACCCAAACAGCATTTGTTAAAATAATCTAAACAGCCGTATCTGTTGATTATTTTTGGCACTATCTCAGGCTGTACCGTCGTTAAAACGGTGTAGCCTGTATTTTTTTTGTATCTTTGCACGCATATGCAACAACGTCATTTCGGTAAGATTCTGCTAGGTATTTGCGTTATGTTTTTACTGGGCTCGTGTAGTCCATTCGCAAAATTGCAGAAAAGTGGTAGCGACGATCAGAAGTATAAAGGCGCTCTTGAATATTATGCTAAACGCGACTGGTATCGGGCTGGTCTATTGTTTGAGGAGTTGATTCCCGTTCTGAAAGGAAGTAATGAATCAGAGATGGCGCAATTTTATTACGCCTATACCCAGTTTCATCAACAGCAATACCTTCTGAGTGCTACGCTATTCAAGAAGTTTTACGAAACCTTCGCCCGATCCGACTATGCTCAGGAAGCGATGTATATGTATGCCTACTCGCTATACAAAGACACACCTTCCTTTAACCTCGACCAGTCGAATACCCTTACCGCTACGTCGGCCCTACAGGACTTTATCAACGCTTACCCCGACAGTAAATATAAAGAAGACGCTACGAAGCAAATTTTAGAACTCAGAGGCAAACTGGAACGGAAAGCATACGAGAAGGCTTTGCTGTATTACAAAACAAGTGGCTTTAATATTGCCGCCTATAAATCGGCTGTAGTAGCGATCAATAACTTCCAGAAAGAGTTTCCTGATTCGGAATATAACGAAGAACTAGCCTTCAAAAAAGTAGATGCGGAGTTTAGTCTGGCCCAGAACAGCCTGGAAACAAAGCAGAAGGAACGTTATCAGGAAGCAATCAGTTATCATCAGGCATTCGTCGATAAGTATCCGAACAGCAAGTACGTTAAGCAGTCGGAGAAAATGTACGAAACCAGCCAGAAAGAAATTGAGCGCCTGGATAAACTAGAACAGGAGCGAGAAAAGGAAAGAGAAAAGCATAAAAACCAACCCGCTAAAGTAACAGCGGCCAATTAAATAGTTTACAGTTCATGGTCTACTGTTCAGAGTTAATGCTGGTACAGAAAACTAAAAACGGTAAACGGTAAACGAGCAGCTATGGCAACCAATCAATCTATTATTACCCGCAACAACGATAAAATTGCGGCCCAGACTGGTAATCTGTATGAATCGGTTTCGATTATCTCGAAACGTGCCCGGCAGATTGCCACCAAAAATAAAGAGGAGCTGAGCAACAAACTGTCCGAGTTTGTATCGGCAGTCGACAATCTGGAAGAAGTTTTCGAAAACCGGGAGCAGATCGAAATTTCGAAGTTTTACGAGCGGATGCCGAAACCAACGTCTATCGCTACCGACGAATTTCTGGAAGGTAAAGTCTACTGGCGTTATAACGACGAGCCACAGCAATAAGGCAATTATCTCGTCTGTTTTTCAAGACCGCATGGTAGATTTGCCGTGCGGTTTTACTATTTAAACCAGTCGGTAGAACTAAGGATATACACAGCTCACTATCGACTTACTGATATTATGTCTGTTGCAGGCAAACGAATTCTTCTGGGCGTAACGGGTAGTATTTCAGCCTATAAATCAGCCCTATTGACACGGCTTCTGATAAAAGCCGGAGCTGAGGTTCAGGTAGTCATGACCGAGTCGGCCAAGTCATTTATCACACCGCTAACGCTGGCAACCCTGTCAAAACGCCCGGTCCTCTCTTCATTCGTTCATTCAGCATCAGATCAAGCGGGTGATGGACATTGGAACAATCATGTTGAACTAGGGTTGTGGGCAGATGTTATAGTCATCGCACCCGCATCTGCTCGTACACTGGCACGGTGCGCCACCGGGCTTTGCGATGATTTACTGTCGGCGATTTATTTATCTGCCCGCTGTCCTGTGTTTTTCGCCCCAGCCATGGACGTGGATATGTATCACCATCCAACAACGGTCGAAAACCTTCGTAGGCTCGAATCGTTTGGTAACCACATCATTCAAGCCGAACACGGTGAACTAGCCAGTGGATTGGTTGGTGAAGGCCGACTGGCGGAACCTGAAGCGATTTTGAATACGCTGGAAGTGTTTTTGCAGGCAGTCGAAACATCCTCTCTGAAACCAGGTATATTGCAAGGAAAAAAAGTGCTGGTTACGGCAGGCCCTACGCAGGAACCTATCGACCCCGTTCGATACATTAGCAATCATTCGACCGGAAAAATGGGCTATGCCATCGCCAAAGGCTTTGCGATGGCCGGTGCTGATGTAACCTTAGTAAGTGGGCCAACGGCTTTGCCTGTACCTGCTACAACTATTGAACGTATTTCAGTGCGATCGGCACAAGAAATGTATAATGCTACGCAGGCCATTTTTAGCGACGCCGATATTGTGATTCTGAGTGCTGCCGTAGCGGATTACACACCTGCTCACCCCGCCGATAAAAAGATTAAAAAGAAGGAAAGCACATTTTCTATTGAACTGACTAAAACCATCGACATTGCTGCTACGCTCGGAAACCAGAAGCAGGCCGGGCAATTGATGATGGGGTTTGCCCTCGAAACGGATAATGAGCTAGAGAATGCAATAAAGAAACTTCACGCTAAGAATTTAGACTGGATTGTATTAAATTCACTACGCGATCCAGGTGCCGGTTTCGGACACGATACCAATAAAATCACCGTTATTGACAAAGACAACCAAACCTACGAATTTGCGCTTAAATCAAAAGATGAAGTAGCCCAGGATCTTGTCAGGCTGGTAGTCGATAAACTTAACTCTCTATGAGTCTCCGTGAACTAGATACAACGCAGACATACATTCATAGAGTCATTGTCATGAAAATACTATATGTCTTATTGGTTTTGAGTTGTCTGGTTGGTTCGGCGCGGGCACAGGAATTAAATTGCCAGGTCAATATCAACTCCGACCAGTTATTTGCTCAGCAAAAAACTGATTTTTCGTACGTCAACCAGTTGAAGGGCATCATTACGGAATTCATGAACAACCGACGCTGGAGTAACGACCAGTTTGCTGTGAATGAACGAATTAACTGCTCGATCAATATTAACCTGGTTAAATCCCTGACACAGGGCGTGTTTGAAGCTACGGCTCAAATCATAGCGACCCGTCCCGTTTATGGCACCAACTACGAAACCACTATTTTCAGCTATGTAGACCGTGCCTTCAACTTTGTTTACCTGCCTACAACGCCCGTTTATTTTCGGGAAAATCAGTACTCTGATGACCTGACTTCCCTATTGGCATTTTACGCAAATGTCATTCTGGCGGTCGATTATGACACGTTCAGCAAGGAAGGTGGTACGCCCTTTATCCAGCGGGCCTATACCATTACGAACCTGGCCCAACAAGGCTCCCCAAACGGAGCGTGGCAAGCCGGTGGTGACCGACGTAACCGATACTGGCTTATTGAAAATATGCAAAATCAGCAACTAATTCCTTTTCGCGATGGTATGTACACCTATCATCGTCAGGGCCTTGATATATTTGCAGCTAATCCGGTTCAGGTTCGCAAACAAACGCTTGACTTATTGACCACGATTCGGACAATTGGGCTGCAACTTCCTAACTCGGTATTACTCAATTCGTTTTTTGACGCGAAGTCGGAAGAATTGTATAATATTTTATTCGAAGGGACGTCTACTGAACGCCAGAAAGCCTTTGATTTGTTGTCCTATTTAGACCCGGCCAAGACCGAAAAATACCGAAAACTAGTGCAGTGAGCATACTCACACAAACTGTCCACTGTTAACTTCTTATAGATTTTGCTTTCGCATTTACTAATAAAAAATTACGCACTGATTGAAGAGCTGGAACTCACCCCCGACCGTGAGCTGAATATCATCACGGGCGAAACGGGAGCTGGCAAATCCATCATGCTGGGTGCTATCGGTCTTTTGCTGGGCAATCGAGCCGACACCCGTGTACTGTATAACCCTGAAAAAAAGTGCGTTATCGAAGGCACATTTGGCGTTTCAGGCTATGCAATCGAACGTATTTTTGACGAAGAAGAACTTGATTATTCCAATACCTGCATCGTTCGTCGGGAAATTAGTGTCAGTGGAAAATCGCGGGCCTTCGTCAACGATACCCCCGTTAATCTGGAAACCCTTCGCCGGGTAACAAGCCAGATGATGGACATTCACTCGCAGCATGATTCGGTTCTGCTTGGTTCCAATGAATATCAGCTCGAGATTGTCGATACATACGCCCAGAACGACGGATTACTTAGAACATACCGCTCTGATTATCAATCCTACCGAACCAAACGAACGGCCTACGACCAACTACAGGCCGAAGCTTCGGCCATGCGTAAAGAGTTCGACTACAACAATTTTTTGTACGAAGAACTCGTCAAAGCCCAGTTACAACCCGACGAACAGGAAACCCTCGAACAGGAACTAACGATCCTGGAAAACGCAGAAGAAATTAAGGAACGGCTGCAACTGGCCTACGAATACCTCGATAATGCCGAACAGTCGGTCATCGATTTCCTGAAAAGCACAGTTAGCAACCTGGCTTATATCAGTAAACTGTCGGACCAGTATGAGCAACTCCAGAATCGAGCACAGAGCAGCCTGATCGAACTGCGGGATTTGGCCGACGAAATCAGTACGGAGCAGGACCGGGTGGAAGTTGATGATACCCGTGCGGAAACCATTCGCGAACGGCTGAATTTGATTTATCAACTCCAGACCAAACACCAGGTAAAAGATGTGGATGGGCTTATTGCACTGCGTAATGAGCTTGAAAAGAAAGTGAGCAAAGTACTCAATCTGGATGATGCACTAGCCAATGCCAAAGCCCAGGCTTCGGCCGCCTACGCACAACTTCAGATCAGTGCCGAAGCCTTGTCGGAGTCCAGAAAAGCGGTGTTGCCCTCTATCGAAACCGAAATTGGTAGTCTACTGCACGATTTGGGCATGCCCAACGCGTCACTCAGAATAGACGCAGAAACGACTAAAGCCTCTCCAACCGGTGTCGATACGATTTCGTTTTTATTTAGTGCCAACAAAGGCGTTAAACCACAGCAGTTAAAAAATGTAGCGTCGGGTGGTGAGTTTTCGCGACTCATGATGGCTATTAAATATATTCTGGCCAGCAAGCGATCCTTGCCTACCATTGTCTTTGATGAAATCGACACGGGTGTTTCGGGTGAAATTGCTATTAAAATGGGCAACATGATGCGCGATATGGCCCGAAGTCATCAGATTATCGCTATTTCGCACCTCCACCAGATTGCAGGCCAGGGCACAGCGCATTACTTTGTGTATAAAGACCATTCATCCGACAAAACGGTTAGCCGAATTAAAAAACTAACGCAGGACGAGCGAATAACTGAAATTGCCCAGATGATCGGTGGTAAAAATCCATCCGCCAGTGCCCTTAAAAATGCCCGAGAAATCCTTAAACAACGACAAAACTAAATTAATGTATAAGGCAGGATGTATGAAGTCTGAAATATTGTGTTCATAATCAGCGAAATACATCATGCTTTTATATCTTATATCATCCCTCCTACCTACTCTTTCCCATGCATACACCGATACGTACCGCCGTTCTATCAATTGTTTATGGCGCTTTATTATTAGCCTGTAACTCAGGCGAAGAAGCTGTTAAAAAAAGTGAGAATGAAGTGCTGGCTATTCATGATGAAGTTATGCCGAAAATTGATGACATCCTGAAGCTGAAAAAACAGTTAAAGCAACGAATTACCTCACTCGACAGTCTAAAGGCCAGCGGCTCAGCCTCCGCCACGCTACGAACTGACGAAGAAAAAGAGCAGGCGACCCGCCTTGTTACCGATCTCGCCATCGCTGATAGCCTGATGATGAGCTGGATGTCGCACTATAACGGCGATACCCTTTCTAAAATTTCCTCTGAAGAAGCGCTGAACTATCTGGCTGCGCAAAAAGATCAAATTACGGATGTTAAAAAACGTGTTACAACCAGTATTGAACAGTCCCGCCAGTTTTTGGGCAAGCCTTAAAGCCTGGGCCTGTCTTCCTGCACTTGTTAGCCTACTGTGGAGTTGCGGAACGGGCTCCGATGATAAACTCCCTATTCTAGGCCAACGGGAAGCGATTACGAAAGTCGTCGACGGTAAAACCGTAACCGACTCGATTGATCATACCATCCCCAATTTCAACTTTGTGAGTCAGTATGGCGACACTGTCACGGCCAAAAATCTGGATGGAAAAATCTATGTAGCTGATTTCTTTTTCACGACCTGCCCCACGATTTGCCCTAAAATGAAGGTGCAACTCAAACGAGTGTACGACAAGTTTAAGGGTAATCCAGATGTTATGCTCCTGTCGCACACCATCGATCCGGCCCACGATTCAGTAGCGGTGTTGAAAGAGTTTGCCCAGAATCTGGGCGTCACAGGCCGCCAATGGCTATTTGTAACGGGCGACCGTGAAAAGATTTATGAGATCGGCCAGAACAGTTATATGGTAACAGCTCAGGAAGATTCGTCGGCACCGGGTGGTGTTGTACACAGCGGAGCCTTTATTCTGGTCGATAAGCAGAAACGCATTCGAGGAATTTACGACGGCACTACTGAAGAAGGAGTCGATAAACTAATGGCTGATATGGAGCGACTATTGGCCGAGTATAAATCATGATCCGATTAACTGGTTTTTTAATAGTAATTACGGTTTTTATCGCCTGTCTGTCGTGTCAAAGTGAAGAAGAAATAAAGCGGCAACGATACATTACAGAAGGTATTCTGATCTACAAGAATAATTGTGCCAACTGCCACCAGCCCAAAGGGGAAGGGCTGGCCGAACTATATCCGCCTATTGCCAAATCCGATTACCTGACCAATAAGAACCAGATAATCTGTTTAATGCGTTATGGACAGCAGGGAAAAATTGTAGTGAATGGCAAATCATATAATCGGCCAATGCCGCCACAACCGCAACTAAGCGATCTGGAGATTGCCGAACTAGCCACGTATATCTACAACGAGTGGGGAAATGAAACCAAAGTGACTGATGTAAAAACAGTCACGCCTATTCTGAAGAAGTGTGCCGAAAGTAAATGATCGTCCGTCAATAATTCGTGTAACTGGCGATTTTAAATACCCGCATCGACATTGAAAACGCCCGTTACCTTGCGGATGGCGTATTTCGTAAAGTCCTGATTGGCATCCAGACCGATACCGTAGAGTTTTTCACCCGTCAACTGGCTAAGAATCGTCACCGGCTTGTCGGTATAAACTTTCTTGGTGATGGGGTTCCAGGTAAGTTCGGGAGTGAGTAGCTTTTCCTGTTTCTGCTTGTTTAACACCTCTACATGCCCAATAACGACATAGATATCTTTTGCCTTGTCGTAACGGCCCGAGTCAGAGCGAACGGTTGTCACTTCATCGCCAGATGGCCCATAAAACACAATCTGAATGGGTTTCGGGTACCGTCGATTATCGTTTACATAGCGAAGTTGTTTGGCCGTAGTTAGCTTAACCTTGAGCATAGCGGCCTCACTGTACAATAACTTTACATCATTAATTTCCTCGATGGGGCCACTGTAGGGTTCTACTTTTTTCGCCTGCTTCGGATCTCCGCAAGCCATCAGGAAAAATGTACAATGAATAATGAATACTAAGTAACCACCCGCTTTGGCAAGTCGGCCAAACCTCACTATCCCTTGCTCATTATACCTTTTACATTGTGCATTACTCATTTAATCAATTACTGGTTTACGGAACCACCAGTCATTCAGTGAGAAGCCTAAGGCAATTCGTACGTAACGTTCCCGAATTTGATTGGCGGTCAGTACACCACGTTGGCCAGCCACAACCGATAGGCTCACATGGTTTACCAGATATGACCCAAGCGGAAGGGATAGTCCCAGGCTACCGTTGACATCATTAATTTTTAATCCACCAATCAGGTAAGGCATCTGGTTATATTGAAAACCGGCCCGGTAAGTGACCAGATCCCAGTAGCGATTCGATGTTGGTTTAGGTGTAAATTCAACACCACCCGCCACCGAAATTGTATTATGCAGATTTCCAGGCTTATTATCAGACGTCCGGTAATCACTCCACTGTTGCATGCCTACATCAACGCCTACCAGCAATGAGTTGTTCTTCTCAATGCTAATACCAAAGTTCATCTGATTTGGTAAAATGGCCTTACCTGCTGAGTTGAGCTTAAGGGTGTCGGGCGCGTTAATAGCGAGTTGGTCGGTTGTCGTTTGCTGATAAATATCGGTTTGCTGGGCCTTCACACCCGTTTGAGGTTCATAGGTTGCCCCAACATTCAGCGTCCAGTTTTCGCTTAATTTAGGGCGCCAGGCACCACCCAATTTGAAGACAACGTCACTATACGTAACTCGGTTCAAACGATTCACCAACACATCAGAACTCCCGGTATTGATGTAGGAATTGGATGAATACGTGATATTACCAAACAGGAAAGAAGCCTCCGCACCCAGATAAATATTCTTGGTTACCCGCACACCATTGGAGAACGTAGCCTTATTTAAACCACCCCGTCCGGTATACGTATATTTAGTAGGGTATATTGATCCCGGTACAGTAGACTGTTGTTCTGTTTTATAGTTTACATACGAATAAGGCTTTAAGCTTATAGCCATATTCCAGCGTGAGTTGGCCGGAAAAGCCAGAGCTAAATACCCCAGGTTACCTGCCGTGTTGTTCTGGTTCCGTAATTCGTTGCTGATATTCTGGCTAAGGCCTTTCGACTCCCCCAACAGCCCAACTTCAAAAACGGTGAAACGAGTCCGACGAGCCAACAGAGCCGGATTCTGGAGGTTCATATAAAAGGCACTGGCATTGCTAACCCCAACTCCACCCATACCCATATTGGTTACGTGAGCCGAACTGTATAGTTCGCCGATCCCCATAGCCGAATAAGGTGAATTCCCTAGGCCCTGCGCCAAACTCATTGGCGAAGTCGCAGCAACAGCCAGCAAACTAGGTATGATTATCTGGCGTATTCGCTTGTAAATTATCAACATTATAGCGTAAAATTCGATTCAACCCAATCAATACCAAGTTTGGGACTGCAAATATCGGCGGTTTCAGACGACTTTCAAAGGCGGGGCCATCTCCCCCACATAGTAAAACCACAATCTCTGGCCGTTCTGCACGATATGCAGCAATAATCCCATTCAATTCAAACATCAGTCCGTTTACCACACCGCTCTGCATAGCCGCCTGCGTATTCTTAGCCGTTAGCGCAGGCCACGCTACAGGCGCTTCAACCAGTGGCAGCCGAGCCGTCTGCTCATGCATCGCCCGAAACCGCATGCGTAGACCTGGCGAAATCAAACCTCCCTGAAACACAGCGTCCTGATCGATCAAATCGGCTGTCAGACAGGTACCAAGATCGAGCACCAGGCAGGCACAGCCTGGATACAACGCAAAAGCCCCCACTGCAGCTGCTACCCGATCGGCGCCCAGCGTATGGGGTGTATCGTACGCTTTGCGTATGGGTAATGCTGTTTGACTATCCAATACAATAAACTTACGTTGTAATCCCATGAAGCCCGTTCGGATCTCGTCGGCAGGCCGGCTGGTTGATGAAACCAGTACATGCGCTACCGGCTGATGAACAAATTCGGCCAGCAGTGCATCAGGGGTATTATAACGCGCCGTTTTTACTAGTGTTTCACCGTCGAACCAGCCGGTTTTCAGGCTTGAATTTCCCCAATCAACAACCAGATTGAGAGCTGTTGATGGATTAACAGGGTATGTATCTGTCTGCATCCGTATACGCAAGTGCAACGCTGATCGAGCGCACAAAATTTGTAATTCTTTCTGGTTTTAAGGATTTTTAACGACAATAATGCCTGATTCGGCCAGACCTTTTATCAGTTGAGGATTATGCCTGAATTGCGAATATTGCCTCTTCAAACAATGCTGAATCTTCTTCAACGCAACATCAACCCTCTCATCTTTCGTGTCGCTAGCTACAGAGTCATCGTAAACTATACTCTACAGAGGTATAAAATTAGTTGACGGCCTATAATCTTTACCTAACTAACGATAATCAACCATTCCCCCAAATTTATTCTTCATCGGTGCGGTATTCATCTCGACAGTAAACGACTGTAGCGATTCTATCATATGGTTGGCGGAAGCTACAATAATAGGACACCGTTACGGAGCATCGATAAATCTTTTCATTAAAGTACCGAATTTCTTACTGACATATTCTTGAAACCCCTATCTTTCTATCGCATTAGCTACGAGTAGCGAATCATAACCGGTAAATTAATTATTAAGCGAATCCAGCCACTCATTTTGGGTTTTCTCCTTCATTTGTTTTTCTTCGTTCTCAATCGCTAAACCAATATATCGAACGCAACAGATTTATTAACTCGGGCGTATCTATAGAAACTCAATTTTTTATGCGAAAAGGAAACAATTCATTTGAAATAACGTTCTCTTGACAAGACTGCAACAAACTATTACCTTTGTCATCATTACGAGTCGATAGACAGGGTTTAAAAAGGAATCCATAGCGACGGCAGATCATCGCCACGGCGAACCGCCATTTTCCCAGCACGCTCATAATCATCTTATCTGGCCTCCCCCAGACGGTTATAGTAGGAATCGGCAAACAATCCCAGTTTTAATGTAGTTCGAATTCAAGTTCATTACCTAAGTAAACAAATCGGTTGAGGTTAATTTGATTAATCCATTTCCCCACGCAGCCCATATGCGGTCCCTTAACTCGCCTATCACGAAAGCGGTTTCTTAAAATCAAACATCCCCAGATTCCATCATCACCGCGCAGGCGGTTCTTTTAAGGTTTATTACCTGACCTTTATGTTCAAGAAAGAAGAATTAGACAAGAAGTCCCGCGAGGAACTTCACCCCATTGCCGAGCAATTCGGTATCCGTAATATTTCCAAATACACCAAAGAAAAACTGGTTTACGAAATCATAAAACAACAGTCGGAACAACCCAGTCCAGCCGAAACTGAGGCTGTGGCCGTACCGACTGAAGCACCTAAGCGTGGTAGTCGACGTCCTAAATCAGCCGTATCGACTACTGAAGCCTCGGTCTCTACAGAGGTAACTCCTATTCCAGAAATTCAGCCTGTAGAAACTGCAACGGTTAGCGATGCAGCTCCACAGCCCCGTCAACGCGCTCGGCGTGACCGGGTTGACACAACAAAGGCGAGCACTCCCTCGGCTGAAACAACCGAAGCCGAGCAACCCGCTCCAATCGTAGAGAACACCACAACGACCACAACAGCCGAGCCTGAAACGACATCGACTGAGCCAACATCAGAGCCCTCGCAACCGTTCCGCCAGCAACGCGACACGCGCGATACTAACCCACGAAATGGTCAGTATAATCAGCAGGGGCGCAACCGGACAGAAGGTCGACGCGAAGGCGAAGAAGGAGGGAATGGTACAGAGCGGTCGTTCCGGCAGGCTCCACCCCGAAACGACCGAGACCGGAATGGTCGCCAGGACCAGAATCAGCCCCGAAATGGCCGCCAAGACTGGCAACGTGATAATCGGCAGCGATTCGAACCGAACCGGGAACGTAATGAAAGCGGATCGGGTACCAGTAATCCTCGCGACAATAATCAACGTCGTGAACCTCGCCCACGCACACCGCGCGTCGCCACGGATGAACTGACTCTGAACTACGGAGGCCAGGCCGACGACGACTTCCTGACACCAACTGTTGTTTCGGACGATACAGCACCGAATATGCAATCGACAGCCGAATCGATTGTCTCAGTTACTCCTCCAACGAGTGACCCCACCGATGCACCAACCGATATACAACCAGACCAGTCGCTACCTGTCGATGCAGGCCAAATCGCTCAGCCTCAACTGAACCAGCCAAGCCGCGAAGCCCAGGAATATCAGAATCGTATCCGACGTCAGTATAACCAGCATATTCGGGAGTTCGACGGAATCATCGACAATGAAGGTGTTCTGGAAATCATGTCCGATGGTGGCTATGGCTTCCTGCGTTCGGCCGACTACAACTACCTGGCTAGCCCCGACGATATCTATGTATCTCCTTCTCAAATCAAGTTGTTTGGCCTGAAAACCGGCGATACTGTTCGAGGTGCTATCCGCCCACCGAAAGAAGGCGAAAAATACTTTGCGCTTCTGCGCGTATCAACCGTAAATGGTAAAACGACAGAAGAAATCCGCGATCGTATTCCGTTCGAATACCTGACACCCCTGTTCCCGGAAGAACACATTCGGTTGAGTACTCGGCCCGAGAACTATTCATCCCGGGTACTGGACTTGTTTGCACCAATTGGGAAAGGTCAGCGCGGAATGATCGTTGCTCAGCCTAAAACGGGTAAGACCGTATTGCTGAAGGAGATCGCCAATGCTATTACGAAAAACCACCCCGAAATTTATCTGATCGTATTGCTGATCGATGAACGCCCGGAAGAGGTAACCGATATGGCTCGGAGTGTGAATGCCGAAGTGATTTCGTCAACCTTCGATGAACAGGCCGACCGCCATGTGAAAGTATCAAGTATGGTGCTGGAAAAAGCAAAGCGGATGGTCGAATGTGGTCATGATGTAGTGATTCTGCTTGACTCCATTACGCGTCTGGCCCGGGCCTATAACACGGTAGTGCCATCGTCGGGTAAAATTCTGTCGGGGGGTGTCGACGCCAATGCCCTGCATCGTCCGAAGCGCTTCTTCGGCGCAGCCCGGAACGTAGAGAATGGCGGTTCGCTCACCATTATTGCCACAGCCCTGATCGATACCGGCTCGAAAATGGATGAGGTTATCTTTGAAGAATTTAAAGGAACGGGTAACATGGAACTCCAGCTCGATCGGAAGCTGGCCAACAAGCGGGTTTACCCAGCCGTTGACGTACTGGCTTCGGGCACCCGCCGGGAAGACTTGTTGCTTGACAAAGAAACCCTACAACGCGTCTGGATTTTACGCAAGCACATGGCCGACATGAACCCGATGGAAACCATGGACTTCCTGCTCGACCGGATGAGAGGAACCCGCACCAACGAAGAGTTCCTCATTTCCATGAATCGATAGTTAGCATTTCCCAGATCACAAATAACTCAGCCCCCATAGGTCAGACTTATGGGGGCTGAGTTATAAAAGAGCTAATCCGTCGGCGTGGTGGCGTATTTCCTAAACAAGTATTTCCACTGGTTGAATTGCTTTTTCACTTCGAAAAGCGGTTCAATACTGCCCAATCAACCTGTAAAACCTATTGCGTGATGACCACTAATCGTCGTTCATTTCTGAAACAGGCTGCTGGCTCGCTGGCCAGCCTGGCCATATTGCCCCAGGCCTTTGCCGAAGCACCTGCCAAAAAGATGTTTTTCGACATCTCGCTGGCCGAGTGGTCGCTCCATAAGGCGCTGTTTAGCAAAAAGATTACTAATCTGGACTTTCCGGCTATCGCCCGTAAAGAGTTCGACATTAGCATTGTGGAGTATGTCAACCAGTTCTTTAAAGATAAAGCGCAGGACAAAACTTACCTCAACGATCTACTGACGCGCTGCAAAGACAATGGCATTAGCAACCACCTCATCATGATCGACGGCGAGGGAAATCTGGGCGCTACCGATGCCACCGAACGTGCCAAAGCGATCGAAAATCACCATAAGTGGGTCGAATGCGCCAAATACCTGGGTTGTAAAACCATTCGGGTCAACGCTGCCGGACAAGGTACGGCCGAAGAAGTAGCCAAAGGTGCCATCGAAAGTTTGAGCAAGCTAGGCGAATTTGCTAAAACCATGACTATCAACGTTATCGTTGAAAATCACGGGGGCTATTCGTCGAATGGTGAATGGATTGCGAATGTCATGAAACAAGTGAATATGAAAAATGTAGGCACTCTACCTGACTTCGGCAATTTCTGTATGAAGCACAGCCCAGGCAAAGATTTTTCCTGCATTGAAGAATACGACCGCTACAAGGGTACTCAGGAAATGATGCCATTTGCCAAAGGGGTATCAGCGAAGTTCTACAACTTCGATGGCAGTGGCAACTGTGTAGAAACGGACTATAACCGTATCATGAAAATCGTGAAAGGCAGTGGTTTCAAAGGCATCGTGGGCATCGAATATGAAGGCAATACACTGGACGAATACGATGGTATCCGTAAATCAAAAGCCTTACTGGAACGCGTAGGGCCAATTGTATAAACCAGTAACGCGGCTAGAAAGCCGTGAAGCCGAAGACTTATAGGGCAAAGCGCTAATGGCTGCTACCATAAGTCTTCGGCTTCACGGCTTTCCAGCCTCGTTACGTTAGAGGCTCACACTCGGCTGAGTAACAATGCGTAACAACTCCTGCCGGGTGGCTTCGTCTGCAAACTTACCACTATACGATGAGGTGACGGTCGAGCTGTTTACATCGCGTACACCCCGCGTGGATACGCAAAGGTGTTTGGCATCGATAATGACGGCAACATCGTCGGTTTTCAATACACGTTTCAGTTCATCAGCAATCTGAACAGTCAACCGCTCCTGAACCTGCGGACGTTTACAGAAATATTCCACAATCCGATTTAGTTTCGATAAGCCAATCACTTTGCCACTCGATACATACGCTACATGCGCTTTGCCAATGATGGGCACGAAATGGTGTTCGCAATAGGTCTGGACAGTAATATCTTTCTCGACCAGCATTTCGTTGTACCGAAACTTATTGTCGAACAAAGTTACGTCCGGTTTATTAGCCGGATTCAGGCCGCTAAACACTTCCTTCACATACATTTTAGCCACGCGCCGGGGGGACCCTTTCAGGCTATCGTCGGTCAGATCGAGGCCCAGAATGTTCATAATTTCCCGAAAGTGCTCTTCAATCAGATCGATTTTAAAGTCATCATCCAGTGCAAACGCATCAGGGCGCATTGGTGTATCAATTGCGGCAGCACCGTGTGCGTCACCGATTTCATCCACTAATTCGTCGTGTGAATGCCCATTTAAGCTATGACCATTTTGATGGACACCCGCTACAGTCAGGCCATTAGACGGGGTACTCGACGAAGTTCCGTTCAGTTTCATACAATCTGATTTTAAGGTCCAAGCTGTCGCTCAGATGGGGACGCAAAAGGTTATAAATAACAATAGCAATGTTCTCAGCCGACGGATTCAGATCTGCAAATTCTTCGGTATCGAGATTAAGGTTCTTGTGATCGAAGCGACTAATGACATATTGGTTCATCAGGTCACCGAGGTATTTCATATCGATGACGTAGCCGGTTTCAGGATCGATCGGTCCCGTAACCTGCACAATCAGGTCGTAATTATGACCGTGAAAGTTCGGGTTGTTACATTTGCCATATACGCGTGCGTTCTTCTCATCCGACCAATTCGGATTGTTCAGACGATGAGCCGCATTAAAGTGTTCTTTCCGAAATACAGCTACCCGGGGAGTATGCACCCTGGTAATGTCCGTTCGGGGAACATCTACAGTGGAAGTTTCCATAAAAGACCTATCGAAAAACTATCAATCAACCTGTCGTTACAAAGTATGTGTACAACACAGGCAGACAGCAGAGCGTGTAGCCAATACGCTCTTTCGTATGCAGTTGATAGCTGATTAACCAGCTTAGGGCAATTTTTGTTCAACGTTTACTGAAATATATTAAACAAAATAAAATAAACAGGATAAACAAACCTTGCACCGTTTCGAGTTTATAACATCCACCCATACGCGATTGTTCCCTCTTATCCATTCCCTTTAGTGCGTCGGGAACCTCAACTCTACAACACCCGTTTTGCACCCATGAAACGTTTTCGAACTACCATGTTAGTTATCACCATCATTATTCTGAGCTTAGTGGTATCCACCGCTGTATTCATGAAACAAAGTCCATTCGGCAGCGATCCAGCCGATGCACGGCTCGAGCGGATTAAACACTCGCCCAACTATCGCGACGGCGCTTTTCAGAATCTGGAATTTACTCCTACCATGCGCGAAGGGGCTTCCTACATAAATATACTTTGGGAAAACCTGAACAAGCCTCAAAACAACATCCCTCCTCGCCCAATACCCACTGTAAAAACGGATTTAAAAACATTAACTGATGATAAGCCCACGATTGTATGGTTTGGCCACTCCTCATACCTGATCAAATCAAAAGGCGTTAACCTTCTGGTCGACCCGGTTTTCAGCGGCAATGCATCACCCGTTTCGTTTTTTGGCAAATCGTACCCTGGCTCCGATGCCTATGGTGTTGAGGATATGCCCTCTATCGATTACCTGATTCTTACCCACGATCACTACGATCACCTGGATTACCCAACCATTAGTCAACTGATTCCGAAGGTTAAGAAAATTTATACCGCGCTGGGTGTTGGTGCACACCTCGAACGCTGGGGTGCCCGGCCCGACCAGATTGTTGAATTCGACTGGTGGGAGCGTCAATCGGTAGCGCCCGATATTGAACTTACCGCCACACCGGCCCGGCACTTTTCCGGGCGAAGTTTTGCACGTGGCAAAACCCTATGGACCAGTTTCGTTCTGCAATTACACGGCTATAAATTGTTTGTCGGTGGCGATTCGGGTTTTGGCAAACACTTTCAGGAAATTGGGGATAAATTCGGACCATTCGACCTGGCCATTCTCGAATGTGGCCAATACGGTCGCGACTGGCCCAATATTCACATGTTTCCCGAAGAAGTGGTTACGGCTGCCCAGGATTTGCGTGCCCGTACGATTCTACCTGTTCACTGGGCCAAATTTTCGCTGGCCATGCACGCGTGGAATGAACCGATTCAACGGCTTCTCAAAAAATCGGAACAGCAAGGCATGGATGTAACAACACCCCATATTGGCGAACCCGTAGTTCTGAATGCATCTTATCCGCGTACCGTTTGGTGGAATTTCTGATTAAGTCGTCTGCACGTATGTTTTTTAGACTAAAACGGCTTTCTTTGAGTCGTTAACCGACATTCGCAACCCAGTAGTATGCAGAACCCTACCCGACGTCAGTTTATTCGAACAGCTACCATAACCGGAACAGCCGCGTCTGTTTTCCCAGCCATTCTTACCGGAGCCAAACCCGCCGACCCGACTGTTCGGCTAGCTTTTATTGGTGTTGGTGCACGGGGCCGTAGTCACGTTGCCCAGGCTTTATTCCGTGATGATGTGCAGATAACCGCTATCTGTGACCCAGACCCGGAAGCTATAAGCCGCACCAAAGCGATGATTACCAAAGCAGGCCGAAAAGAGCCCGCTGTTTATGGCAAAGGCGACGAAGCATTCCGTGACATGCTTAAGCGTGACGACATAGATGGTGTCGTGATTGCCACTCCCTGGGAATGGCATGTCCCTATGGCAGTAGCTACCATGAAAGCCGGTAAATATGCAGCTGTAGAAGTTTCGGCAACCGTTACACTGAAAGAGTCTTGGGATCTGGTCGATACATTTGAAAAAACGGGCTCTCATTGCATGATTCTGGAGAACGTCTGTTATCGGCGCGATGTACTGTCCGTACTCAACATGATTCGGCAGGGTATGTTTGGCGAGATGCTTTACGCGCACTGTGGCTATCAGCACGATCTACGGAACATCAAATTCAACGATGGAAAATCCATTGGTGGTGTTGGAGCAGAGTTTGGTGCTAAAGGCTATTCAGAAGCCCATTGGCGCACGCAGCACTCAGTCGACCGTAACGGTGACCTTTACCCTACACATGGTCTTGGTCCGGTTGCGCACTGGTTAAATATCAACCGGGGTAATCAATTTGTCCGATTGACATCTATGGCCACAAAAAGTCGGGGGCTACACAAATACGTTGTCGACAAAGGTGGCCCGAATCACCCCAATGCGAAAGTCAACTTCAAACTAGGCGATGTGGTCACGACAATGGTCCAGTGCGCCAATGGAGAGAATATCGTTATCATCCACGACACGAACTCCCCACGCCCTTATTCACTAGGTTTTCGGGCGCAGGGAACGCAAGGCATCTGGATGGACGACAACGATATGATTTATCTGGAAGGTACCAGTCCTAAACCACACAACTGGGAACCTTTTGCCCCCTATCAGGAGAAATATGACCACCCGTTGTGGAAACGGCATGCGCAAACGGCCGAAAACGCCGGACACGGGGGCATCGATTTTTTTGTACTCCGAGCGTTTATTGAGTCGGTCAAAGCTAAAACCCCACCACCGATCGACGTCTATGACGCTGCCGTCTGGAGCGCTATCAGCCCACTATCGGAGCAAAGTATTGCCGGTGGTAGCAAGTCTGTCGAAATACCGGATTTCACGCGGGGGAAATGGAAAACGAACAAGCCGATCTTCGGTTTAACGGATAATTTCTAACCTGGGATTCATGCAGGGTTAAAAAGATTGGCAGGATTTTGTTAACATTGGAATCCTTTTCACAAATACAAAATCCTGCAATTTTTAAAACCTTTTAGAAATCTTGGTTCAGGCACCTTCTAAAACCCAGAATTACACAGGCCCTCTACTTATTATTGGGGCTCTTTTTTTCGTCTTTGGCTTCGTAACGTGGGTCAACAGCGTCTTGATTGCTTTTTTTAAACAGGCCTTCAGCCTGACATCATTTCAGTCGACGCTGGTTGCATTTGCCTTTTTTATTTCATACACCGTAATGGCGATCCCGTCGTCGGCAGTGCTCAAACGCACTGGTTTTAAAAATGGGATGTCGCTGGGTTTATTGGTAATGGCCGTAGGGACCCTGATTTTCGTTCCGGCAGCCAAGTCGGTCTCCTATCCTTTGTTCCTGATTGGGTTATTCATTATCGGTATCGGGCTAACGGTTTTGCAAACGGCGTCTAATCCGTACGCCACCATCCTGGGGCCCCGTGAGAGCGCGGCTCAACGAATTAGTTTTCTTGGGATCGCCAACAAACTGGCCGGTATCTGTAGTCAGGTTATTTTTGGTGGATTACTACTATCGGGAGCCAACGAAGCCGTTGGAGCCGCTTCGCTCGAAAAAGTAGTAACCCCTTATATGGTTCTAACGGGTGTTCTGGTCGTATTAGCCGGCCTGATCCGATTCTCCAATCTACCCGAAGTATCGGAAGAGCAGGACGACGCCCCAGCCGATAAGACCGCTATTCATGACAGTGTCTGGGCATTCCCCAACCTGGTACTGGGTGTTCTGGCGCTGTTCTGCTATGTAGGTGCTGAAGTATTAACAGGCGACTTAATCATTAGCTACGGACATGCCATTGGGTTCAGTAACGATGAAGCGAAACATTTTACAACGTATACACTGGTTGGCCTACTAGTGGGGTATCTGCTGGGTATCATTGCCATTCCCCGCTGGATTTCCCAACAAAATGCGCTACGTTATGGCATGATTCTGGCCTTGCTCCTAACGGTCGGCGCTCTGGCAACCGATGGGTTTGCATCCGTACTCTGCATTGCTCTGATGGGCTTTGCTATTGCCCCCACCTGGCCAGCTATCTGGCCGCTCGCCCTGAATCGGCTGGGGAAATTTACCAAGCTCGGCTCGGCCTTACTCATTATGGCTATTGCAGGAGGGGCTTTACTGCCCTTGTTACATGGCTATCTGACCGATGCCATCAGCCCTAAAATGGCTTACGCTTTATTGTTACCGCTTTTCGGCTACATTCTGTACTACGCAACAGTAGGGTATAAGAAAACAAGCTGGTAATGTCGATTACAGTATCTACACCAGGGCGTATCTGCCTGTTTGGCGAGCACCAGGATTATTTAGGGCTGCCCGTCATAGCAGCTGCTATTTCGCGTCGGATTCAGGTATCAGCGCATAACACCGACAAGTTGGGATTTTGGCTGGAATTACCTGACATTCAATCATCAATTGCTATTCCATTCGATGGGACGCCACTGCCTTACCCGGAAATCCGCGACTATTTCCGATCGGGTGTGAATGTTCTGTTGCGGGAAGGGTTTACGTTTTCGAAAGGTGTTGAGGGTGAAGTACGGGGGAATATTCCCATTAATTCAGGGACATCAAGTTCATCGGCCTTACTGGTTACCTGGCTCCATACACTCACCCAATTGGCCGACGAGCCCCGGCAGCTTTCGCAGGAACGGCTGGCCGAACTAGCTTATGTCGCCGAAGTCCTGGAATTTGGCGAACCGGGTGGTATGATGGATCATTACTCAACGGCGGTTGGTGATGTGATCTACCTGGAGTCGCAGCCACAAATTCACCTGGAAAAGCTTCATCCGGCTTTAGGTACGTTTGTTCTCGGCGATTCGCAGGAGCCCAAAGATACCATCGGCATTCTGAAACGGGTAAAACTGGGGATGCTCGACATCATTCAGAAACTCAAGTCGATCAATCCGGTATTTTCGCTAACCGATTTTGAGATTACCGAAGTAGGCGAGTTCAAGGATTTTCTGAGTAAAGACGATTACATCCTGCTGAAAGGAAATCTATCGAACCGCGATATTTTACGTGAAGCTCTGACCGTTCTCAAAGCTGATAACAAGCTGGATCATGTTCATTTTGGCAAACTCCTGACCGATCATCAGACCAACCTCCGGGAAGCACAGCGCATTAGTACTCCAAAAATAGACCGGATGCTGGATGCAGCTCTGAATGCAGGAGCCTTAGGGGGAAAAATCAACGGTTCGGGTGGGGGCGGTTGCATGTTTGCCTATGCGCCTAATGAACCCGAACGTGTAGCCGAAGCCATAGAACGCGAAGGCGGCAAAGCTTATATAATTACGATTGATAAAGGGACATCGTTACGTTAATCTGATCGCCAACCCCTCTCCTGTTGTGGCAGAGGGGTTGGCGATCAGGTTAACTTAATTAGACTCCACATTAGCCGCCCGTTGCGCAGGGAACCAGGATGTCAGGATGGTGATCAGAATGACAAGAGCCCCTGTCAGGGCTATATCTCCCCATTGAAGATGTACAGGATAAGCATCGATAATGGAATCCATCAGGCCCATACCTATCATCCCATAGCGTTCCTGCGCCACACAGAGCAAAACACCGAGTATCAATCCGCCAACGGCACCCGTTAAGGCAATAATAGCGCCTTCAGTCAGAAAAATGCGCCGGACCATGTTTTTCGTAGCTCCCAGGGCAAACATAATCTGGATATCGGCTTTCTTCTCGATGACCAGCATCGATAACGAAAAGAATATGTTGATCGAGGCTACCAGAATAATGAACGAAAGCGTAATGGCTACGAACAACTTTTCGACGTAAATAGCCCGGTAAAGATCAACATTCAGGTCATCGCGGCTTTGTACAATCAACTTTCCTCCTGGCGCCAGTTTATCCACAACCTGCTGCAACGCCTGTTTGGCCGTTTGCTCATTCGTGCCAGGATGTAGTTGAATTTCCAGGCTTGTCACTTCATTCGGTGCATACCCAAATAGCTCGCGGGCCACTGATAACGGAGCCAGAACGAAGTTATCGTAACGCGATTCAATAAAAAAGACCCCCGAAACAGTAAGTCGTTCCCGGGTAAATGCATCGGGATTGATCACACTCAATGTCTGTCCGCTCTTTGGATAGAGGATTTCAAGTGGGGTCAGAATATCGACTGGTGAAATACTCAGATCATGGCGAACTCCATCAGCCACGATAGCATAGTTAGCTCCATCCTGATGCAATAACAGTCGTCCTTCAAGTAAAGCCGAATCGAGTTGTTGCCGTTGCAGATAATTCTCGTCGACGCCCTTCAGCCGGATAACAGTCTGGGCATTGGCATACCTGGCCAGTGCATTATCCTGGGCAACGGACGACAGCAGATGAACCCCCGAGACCTGGCTCAGTCCCTTGACCAAAGCGGGAGACGCTATAAATCGCTTACCCTGCTTCGGCGAGATGGTCATATCGGCTTCGAACGACTTAAAAATTTGTCGGTTTAGTTCTTCCATCCCATTAAATACCGACAGCACCACCACCAGGGCCATCGTTCCAACGCCCACACCGAGCATCGACATAATGGACAACCAGCTGATGAAACTGCGTTTTTTACGAGAGAAAAAATATCGACGGGCAATCCAAAGGGGGAGGTTCATTTTTAAAAAGCGAAAGAGCGAAAGAGCGAAAGAGTGAAAAAGCGGCCCTTTCAATTCGCTCTTTCACTCTTTCACTCTTTCACTCTTCATCTTCCTCCGGCGCGGGCGGAATATCCAGCCCGGCAAAGAGTTTATCCATCTTATCGGCATATTCGGCCGTATCATCGATGAAGAAATTCAGTTCAGGAACGATACGGAGCTGGTGCCGAACCCGATCACCCAGATGCTGACGAATCACTTTGCCTTTCTCCTGAATCGTTTCCAGTAAAAGAGCTTTGTTCTTCGTTGCCAGAAAACTTAAGTATACACGCGCCACGCTCAAGTCGGGCGAAACACGCACATTCGTGACGGTAATGAACGCTCCACCGAACAAATGCGGCACTTCACGCTGAAAAATTTCGCTCAAATCCTTTTGAAGCTGCCGGGCTACCTTCTGCTGTCGTTTCGATTCCATATTACTTGGCGCTTAATCTATTCTGCAAATATCCACTCATTTTTCCATTATGCCGAAAATGGCCGTAATTTTACATCAGCTGTCGGTTTACAGTTTTGTCTGATAAAAACTACAAACCGTTAACCATTATTTGTCTTGCTTCGTTTTTTTCAATCCTATTTCCCCTATCAGTACGTCAGTTTACTGGGGTTGCTGGTTCTGATCCGTCTGCCACTGCTTCTGCACTCATTTCCGCTATTAACGCCGGAACTGAACTGGATGATTGTAGGCGAACAGATCAATCAGGGGGATTTATTGTACCGCGACATCTGGGACAGTGTCAGCCCTTTATCTGCATTAGCGTATTGGGCGCTCGATATACTATTTGGCCGCTCTACAACCGCCCTACATGCAGCCGCGCTGGTGGTGTCTGTATTTCAGATTGTTTATTTCAACTACCTCTGCAATAACCGCGACCTTTACCCTGACCGTACATTCTGGCCTGGGCTTATTTATATGCTGTTCATGCATATATCATACGACTGCCTGACGTTGTCGCCGGTACTAATGTCGACCAGTTTTTTGCTACTGGCCTTCGGAACCCTTGTCCGACAAATGGACCGGCGAGGGGTGACCGATGAAGTTTTTGAAGTTGGGTTTTACATTGGCATTGCCGCCCTATTCTACCTTCCTTCAGCCCTTTTCATCATCTGGACAATGCTATCCCTGTTATTCTACACGGGAGCGTCGTTTCGGCAATACTCGCTATCGTTTTTTGGTTTTCTGTTTCCAGTTGCGGCTACTGTCCTGTTCTATTACCTCAGTGATAGCCTCGACGATTTTAATAGAAACCTGCTGGCGTCGGTTTTCCGCGTACGTCAGTATTCGCTCTCCGATTTCCAATCACTGCTGGCGTCGTTACTCATTCCGCTGGGATTAGGCGTTCTGGGTTTTCTGAGTTTGTTCAATAGAGGGAACCGTTATATCAATTTTCAGCAGCGAATCCAGCAAATAATGGCCTTATGGTTTGTGATTGCGGTTCTGACGATTGGCCTCATGCCCTTTCTGGCGCCCATGGTATTCTTAAGCTTTGTGCCGCCAATGGCGTATTTCACCTACTTTTATTTTGAGGGTATACGCCGGGCCTGGCTGGCCGAACTTACCTTTCTGATTGCCTTTTCATTGGTGCTGCTGCTCTTTTATCAGGGCGCATTGGGGCTAATACCAGGTGCTGAACTGGGGCGATTGAGTAATCTTCAGGTGAAGCCGTCTCCCCTACCCGGAGATATTCGCAACCAGCACGTACTCATCATCGGCGAAGACCTAAGCGCTTATCGATACAACCGATTGGCGACCCCCTACCTCAACTGGGACCTGGCTAAGTATGATCTAAAAAACCTCGACAATTACGAAGCGGTCATCAATGTATACGATCACTTCCGCAAAGACCCACCCGATTACATTGTCGATCGTGAAAAAGTCGTTGAGAAGCTGTTCCAGCGTGCTCCTGCACTAGCCAGTCAGTACGAGCCAACCTCCGTTGTGGATGTATACAAGCGAAAAAAATAGCCACTAGTCGATGCGTATCAGGCTTCGTGATGTATCTTGCCATATTGACTGACACTCATTCCCGGTATGCCTTCCTCTTCCTACTCATTTACCAATAAACGTACGAACCTGTACATTTTTTTGAGCGCCATTTTTCTGACCAACGCACTGGTAGCTGAAATTATCGGCGTAAAAATTTTCTCGGTCGAAACGCTACTCGGTACTAAACCAGCTCAGATTCATCTGTTTGGCGATTTTATTCTGGATTTCAACCTGACGGCAGGTGCCGTTATCTGGCCGTTTGTATTCATTACATCCGATATTATCAATGAATACTTTGGGAAAGCGGGTGTCCGGCGCATTTCATTCCTGACAGCCGGTTTCATCGCGTATAGTTTTCTGATTATCTATGTCGTTACAACACTGCCCCCCGCCCAATTCTGGCTTGATGTCAACGCAAAAGATGGGGCAGGAAATGCGATCAACATCAACAATGCATTCCAGATGATCTTTCGGCAGGGACTAGGTATTATTATTGGCTCCCTAACAGCCTTCCTGATCGGTCAAATTCTGGACGTTTATGTTTTTCACTTCCTTCGACGCATAACCGGAAGCCAAAAAATCTGGCTTCGGGCCACAGGCTCTACCCTTGTTTCCCAGTTGATCGACTCGTTTGTCGTATTGGGCATTGCTTTTTATATTTTTGGCAACTGGTCGCTCACGCAGGTATTGGCAGTAGGTATAATTAACTATATTTACAAAGCGACTTCTGCGGTTGTGCTAACACCACTCCTGTATGTAGCCCATTATTTCATTGACCGCTACTTGGGCAAAGAACACGCTGAAGAACTGGCCAATGAATCGGCCATGAGCTCCTTTATGTGAGCGTTCGCCAACGAGTTTAGTGACCCAACACCTTCCCATTTAAAAACATCTTAGCGAAAAAATCCAGGAGTGGCCGGCGAATACGGCTGCCTGAATGGTTGGTGTATGCGAATACGTTTAGTTTTTTGGCTATGTCTGCTATACACATCAGCAGTAGCCCAGACCATTACACGTGGTCCTTATTTGCAGCTTGGAAGTCAGACTGCCGTTTCAATCCGATGGCGAACTGACGTACCAACAGTTGGTCGAGTCTTATACGGGCTTTCGGCGGGTAACTTTACCAATAGTGTAACGGAGTCGGCCAGCACAACTGAGCACGAAATTCGACTAACGGGTTTAAATCCTGATACACAGTACTTTTACGGTATTGGTACTTCCGAGCAGGTATTACAACAGGGAACAGATAATTATTTTCTGACGGCCCCCCAAAAAACAACAAAGCGTAAAATTCGGGTTGTTTCGTTTGGTGATGCTGGCATGAATCCCAACAACAACCAGACGAATGTTCGGGACGCGTTTTTAAACTTTCGTGGAAACACGACCACCGACCTCTGGATGCTAATTGGCGACAACTCTTACGACGGCGACGATGCATCGTATCAGGTAAATTTTTTTGCTCCTTACCAAGCCAACCTGATGAAAAATGCCATGCTGTATGCTGTACCTGGCAACCATGACTACAGCAATAACCCAACCCTGCAAGCTTCGCATACTATTCCTTACTTCTCTATTTTCAGTCTGCCCACCAAAGCTGAAAGTGGGGGTATTGCCTCTGGTACCAAAGAGTGGTATTCGTTCGACTACGGCCCCATTCATTTTGTGATGCTCGATGGCTATGGCACCCGTAACGTTAATGGAAGCGACATTCGTTTTTACGCTGATACAACTAATCACCCACAGGCTGTCTGGCTGAAACAGGACCTGGCAGCTACTACGCAGAAATGGAAAATTGTATACATGCATTTTCCCCCGTATACACAAGGAAATCATAATTCAGAAACCGAACCGGATCTGATTGCTATTCGTCAGCGTATCAATCCTATTCTCGAACGATTTGGGGTCGATATAGTCATGATGGGCCACAGCCATGTTTATGAACGATCCTATCCGCTTCATGATCAATATGGCCCTATGAGCGATTTTACAGCGAGCCCGTCCACCTACATTTACCCCAAAGACAATAGCACAGGCCGTTACGATGGTTCCGCCAGTTCGTGCGCCTACAAAAGCACATCTGCCCGAAAAAAACAGGGAACGATGTATGTTGTTGCGGGTTCATCCGGCGCATTGGGCTATAACCAAAACTTAAACCCGCATCCTGTTATGGTGTCAACACAGCGAACAACCGGCGGGGCGTTTTATTTCGAAGTAGAAGACAACCGACTCGACGCAAAATTTATTCAACCGAATGGATCAACCTACACTATTGGCGATCAATTTACGGTGATGAAAGATGTCGGCCTAACACAAACAATAACGATTCCTACCAGCCAGTCAATAACACTCACAGCCTCATTTATCAGCGACTATCAATGGAGTAACTCTGCCAATAGTGCCTTTTCAGCAACTAGTCGCTCAGTCACAATCACGCCAACACCAGGGGCAACAGCCACGTACATAGTTCGTGACAGCAAAAACTGTGTTCAGGATGTATATACCGTACTCAGCTCAGACATGATGTTTACAATGAAAGCTGGAAACTGGAACGACTCATCTATCTGGTCAGGCAATCGGCTTCCTACAAAGGCTGATGTTTTACAGCTAAAACATCTGGTGAGCCTCCCTGACAATACCGAAGGGCACGCTCAGAAAATAATCTACGATCCAGGAAGTAAGCTGCAACTGGGGAATCAGGCAAAACTTTGGGTCAATCAGTGATATTTTGCTCTCCCAACATCTGGTAGTAAAAGAAAACAGCTTAATATCGGCCACCAATCTGTCGATGATTCAAGGCCTTATTGCCGTCAATCTCCGGTAAACGGGCAGGTCGTTGGGTAAGCGCCGTTGTATCAGTCAGGGCTTTCATAAAGGCAACGAGGGCTTTTTGCTCGCCACTGCTTAGGTGAAGCGGTTCGCCGGACAACGTTTGGCTTTCCAGTTGAATACCTATTCCGCGACCTCCCCCACGATTATAGAAATCAACAACCTGCTCCAACGTCTGATACACCCCATTATGCATATACGGAGCGGTCAATGCCACATTACGAATGGTTGGGGTTTTGAACGCATACCGATGGATGTTTTTTTGATACGTCGAAAACTTTCCCGGATCAGTATCAAGCTTCGCTTTACGGGTGCTGGCCTTTTGTGGGACCCCGATGATCTCACTCTCCGTCTTTTCGTAGTGAGGAGGTATAAATCCATTATAAATCGGAAAAAAATGACAGGTAGCACAACGACCTTTTCCCATAAATAGATTAAAACCCGTCAGTTCGTCAGTCGACAGCGTTACAGGTTCGCCACGCAGATAGCGGTCCGGGCGGGCATTGAGGCTCGTCAAACTTCGAACGTAACAGGCTAATGCATTGCGCACATTATACCCCGTCAATCCCGTCGGAAAAGTAGCTGCAAACCAGGATCTGTAGGCTGAGCTACTCCCTAATTTTTGCGCTACTTCGTCCGACGAGCTGTGCATCTCGTCGGAATTTTTAAGTACATCATGAGCCTGATCTTCCAGGTACGTAACCCTCGAATCGTAAAACTGAACGTTTTGCAGGCCAGCATTCAACAAAGTCGGCGCATTTCGCTTTACACGTTTCATCAAGCTACCAAAAGCCCGGCTTTTTCGCCGTCCGTCGGTAAAGGCACGTTCAGGCTGGTGACAGGACGCACAACTTCGGGCATTGTTGCCCGACAATAGCGGATCGAAAAATAGCGTTCTTCCCAATGCGACCTTCTGCGGAGTAGTGGCAAAATCACCAAAATTGATCAGGTAATCCGTTCGGAAAGCGCCGGAATCGGACAAGGTAGCAACCCGAGGAGATAGAAACCGGCCACTGGAAGCGGGCAAAATTCCTAACGACTGCCGTGCCTGCTGCAGCACTTGACACAAGGGATACAAGCCATTTCGGATAAACGAAACCCGGTCGAAGCTGGTAAAATCATGTGCCTGTTGCAGCATCCTAATAGCCATTTGCCATCGTCCTTCCAGTTGAGCGGCCATTGATTTGGTAAGATGCCTGGAGTAAGGCAGGATAATCGCCTGAAGCGTCTGGAAAGAAGCAAGTGCTTCAACAATTCCGGTTCGGGCCTCAGGGGCATCATACCCAGTTATCCCTAAGGTCTGGATACGGAAAAGTTGCTGACGGACGGCCTCCCAACAATCGGAGTCCGTTATGCGATCGCCCGGAATACCTTGCTCCAGCCGGGACGAATACGTTAATAATTTGTTCAGTTCATACAACAGACTATCGTTCTGCGTCGGATCATACTCAGGAAATAAATAGGGTTCAATCACTTGCAACCCAACTGGCCGAATGGGCGTTTGCGCTGGATCGTCATCCTCCACTTCCACTATTGGAGGGCCATTAACGCGCCCTGCCAGTACAGGCTGATAATATTCGAGCAGCCACTCAATCCGTTTATATGCCAATCGACTTTGTTCAAACGCCAACCGCAACGAATCGACTGGAGCATTGGCCTGAACATGCATAGCCAACCTGTTCACCTGCTCGTGAAATCGTACCTTATCGGCCAAAAACCGATTGTAAATGGTCTGTCCATCACCCATATCGGCACGCTTTTGGGGAAGGGAAGCAGCCAAAAAGGTGAATAAGACAAGTAAACGAACAATTGGGCACATCCTCTGCTACGTATCAGACAGCAAAATAACACCTTTCCGGAAAGCAGACTGGCGTGGTTACTACATTTCCCCGGTTCTGTAGGTCATCTACACGCGCTCAGGCTAAAGCGGTTCACTTACAACAAGCTGATTGTGAGCAACTAGCTTCACACTTAGTTTTATTAACAAAAGAGTAGCCAAATAGTGTATTTTTACAAGTGATTTGGCTCAACCTACTAAACTTACTTTTCAATGATAACGCCCCCGAATACTGCGGAAACTGATTTCTTGGCTGGAGGGGGTGAAACAGCCGCGCTTATTCGCACCTTCAACTGGGCCGAAACTCCATTGGGCCCTATTGACCAGTGGCCACAAAGCCTTAAAACGGCCACGAACCTAATGCTCAATACACGACAGCCAGTCTGGATTGGGTGGGGGCCCAAGGCCACGTTTCTGTACAATGATGCCTACATTCCTGTACTGAGTCTAGCCAAACACCCCTGGGCATTAGGTAAACCAGCAGCAACCGTATGGGAAGAAATATGGGATTTTTGTGGACCGTTGGCCAGTAAGGTTTTCCAGCAGGGCGAATCCTCGTTCGTCGATGATGTACGTTTATTTATGAACCGAGGTGGATTCCTGGAAGAAACCTTCTATTCGTTCTCGTATAGCCCTATCCGTGACGAAACTGGCCAGGTAACAGGTCTCTTTTGCCCTAACACTGAAGTAACAGCCCAAAACCTGAACACGCGCCGACTGGCAACCCTGTCGGCTCTGGCCAGTAATGTATTGACGGAGCGAACAACCCGCAGTGCCTGCGCTTCAGCCGCTCAAACTATTTATCAAAATCCCGATGACATTCCCTTTGCCCTACTCTACCTGACCCATGCCGATACGAAAGCACTGTACCTAGAGCAGGCCGTTCGTCTACCAGCTTACAACGGTCACTTCAGCACGTCTATAGCAAACCTTAACGGCTCTACTTCTTACCCGCTAAACCTTCCGTTGATGGATGTTGTAGAGCAGGGGAAAGCAATCGTTAGTTCATGGACAAACAGCGAAGGGTTGAGCCCTGGACCGGCCGGGCAGCCCATTACGCAGGCCATGGTTTTGCCTTTGATCGCTCCCGGCACGCAAAAAACGATTGGTCTATTGGTAGCGGGCGTTAATCCTACCCGGCCCCTCGACGCAAATTACCGGACGTTTTACGAGTTGGTTGCCAATCAGGTCGCAACAGCCATCCAGCAAAGCCAGGCAGCCGAAGAAGAACGACAACGAATTGAACAGCTAGCCGAGCTAAACAAGGCCAAATCACTGTTTTTCAGCAACATAAGCCACGAACTCCGTACACCACTCACGCTGATACTGGGGCCTTTGGAAGAATTGCTTCAGGATGTAAACCATCCGTTACCTATTCATCAGCAAACGCAGGTAGAAGCTACTCACCGAAACGCACAGCGCTTACTTCGGCTAGTCAATACATTGCTTGATTTCAGCCGTCTGGAAAGTGGCCGGCTCCAGGCTACATTTACCCCCACCGATCTTTCGACATTTACGACGGATCTTGCCAGTAATTTCCGGTCTGTTATCGAGAAGGCGGGTATGCAGCTAGTGGTAGATGCCGAACCCCTGCCCGAATTAGTGGATGTAGATCGGAATATGTGGGAAAAAATTGTTCTGAATCTCTTATCCAATGCATTCAAATTTACCCTAAAGGGCACCATCACCGTCCGGTTGGTCAACTTACCAAACAACCGCATACGACTAACCGTAAACGATACAGGCGTAGGGATCCCTGCTGCTGACCTGCCTCGGCTGTTCGAACGATTTCACCGGGTGGAAGGGTCGCAGGGGCGATCGTTTGAGGGTACGGGTATTGGCCTGGCCCTCGTTCATGAACTGGTCGAACTACATGGTGGTACTATACAGGTTAGTAGTGAATTGGATCGGGGTAGTACATTCTGTGTACAGATTCCTGTTCATCAGGCACGACAGTCAATAGCACCTGAACAGGCATCGACAGGTAGTGCCAGTTTGTTTGTTGCCGATGCCAATCTGATGCTTCCCACAGTGCCAGATAATCAATCAACCACAAACGAGCCCTCACCATCCATAACCGATCACAATACTAAGCGTATACTACTGGCCGACGACAATGCCGATATGCGTGCCTATATTCATCGGTTACTTAGCCCACACTATACTATAGATACAGTTACTGATGGTCGTGAAGCTCTCGAAGCCATTCAGCGCCGACAACCAGATCTACTTCTGTCGGACATCATGATGCCTAATCTGGATGGGACTGAACTCCTGAAAATCCTTAAGCAAAATCCACAAACTGCTCATATTCCAGTGATGCTCCTGTCGGCCAGAGCGGGGGAGGAATCAACCCTCAACGGTTATGCCGCTGGAGCCGACGATTACCTGACCAAGCCCTTCTCGGCCAACGAGCTGCTGGTCCGCGTCCAATCGCAATTAAAATTAGCCCAGGCTCGACAGGAAACTCAGCAAAAACTTAGGCACTTATTCCGACAGGCCCCCGTTGCGATTGCCATTGTCGAAGGCCCTCAGCATATTTTTACCCTCGCCAACGATCTCTATCTGGCCTTAACCGACCGTCAGGAAAACCAATTGGTTGGGCACTCGTTTCCTAATGTCTTTCCCGAACTGATCGCTCAGGGAGTCGGCCTGGTGCTCAACCAGGTTTTCCAGTCGGGCGAACCGTTTACGGTAGCCGAGCAGCCCGTTGAACTAATACGGCACGGCCAGTTATCGACTGGCTATTATAGCTACTCGTTTCAACCGCTAACTGATTCGGTCGGGCAAATTACGGGCATCATCATGGTTGCCTACGAAGTCACCGAATCGGTAAAGGCTCGCCTTCAGCTTGAAGAAAGCCAGCGACAGTTTAAGCAACTGGCCGATCTGATTCCACAAATTGTCTGGACTGCCCGACCCGACGGCACGTCCGATTACTATAACCAGCAGTGGTACATTTATACGGGTTTAGAAAAAGACACCTATGGCAATGAGGGCTGGCTTCATGTTATTCATCCCGATGATCAGAAACGCTGCCTGGACTTATGGTCGAACAGCATACGAACCGGCGAGCCGTTTCAGATGGAATACCGCTTTGCCGACCATCGGCAGCCAGGGCAATATCGTTGGTTTCTGGGCCGATCGGTACCCGTTAGAGATTCTGAGGGTACCATCGTTAAATGGTTTGGTTCGGCTACGGATATTAACGACCAAAAACAGGCCGAAGCGATTCTTCGTCAGAGCGAAATTCGGTTTCGGTCCATTGCCGATACGGCTCCGGTGCTTATCTGGATCTCAGGCGTCGATAAGCAATATACGTTTTTCAACAAAGGCTGGCTAGATTATACTGGCCGTACGATGGATCAGGAAATTGGCAATGGCTGGAGTCAGGGCGTCCATCCTGATGACTTCCAGCGTTGTATGAATACCTACACAACCTCATTCGATGCACGTCAGGAATTTTACATGGACTATCGGCTCCGGCGCCATGATGGTGAATATCGATGGGTTGCCGAACGTGGAAAGCCCTGGTTCGACCCCAATGGCACTTTTATGGGGTACATTGGTGGATGTACCGACATTCATGACAGCAAAGTAGCTAACGAGGTGCTGGAACGCCGTGTTGCCGATCGAACTCGGGAGTTGAAAAATCTGAATATGGAACTCGAACGGTCCAATTTAGATCTTATGCAATTTGCATCGGTAGCCAGCCATGACCTGAAAGAACCTCTCCGTAAAATCCAGGCCTTCAGCACCCTGTTGCTGGCTTCGCTCGACAGCAAGCTTGAGCCCTCCGAACAGGATCATTTTATACGAATTGTTCGGGCAGCCGCTCGCATGCAAACCCTGGTCGATGATGTATTACGGCTCTCGAAACTCTCAAGGCTGGATGCTCAGTTTGAATCAGTAAATCTGAATGCCATTATTGCCCGTATTCAGGACGATCTGGAGATAACTATCCAGGATAAGGAAGCCTTAATCGAAGTCGGGAATTTGCCAATTATTGATGGTATTCCCGGACAATTGCATCAACTGTTTCAAAATCTGATCAGCAACGCACTAAAATTCGTCAGCAATCACACACCTCAGGTTACCATAGAAAGCTGTCCTATAACAGACCAGATGCGAACTGAATTTGGCTTATCAGACCATGACTATACGGCAATTAATGTAACAGACAACGGTATTGGATTCGACATGCAGTATGTAGAGAAGATTTTCGGTATGTTCCAGCGACTGCACCGACGAGAAACCTATGAAGGAACAGGTATTGGTCTGACGATCTGCCGCCGGATCGTCGAAAACCATCATGGCTATATACGGGCTTTCAGCCGACCAGGTGAAGGAGCTACTTTCCAGATTATTTTACCCGTTCACCAGATACACAATTTTGTCTCGAATTAATTGATGCTCCTAAACCGCAATATGAAAGCCAGATTAACGTACAATGTCTTTACCCTCTTAGTCGGAATATCTTTTGTAGTCAGTAGCTTGAACGCAGCAGGCCAATCGATGGACTTACGTTCGAAGTCGGGATCGAATAGAATCACATTGTCGCTGAATACAAAAGGAGAATTGTCCTATAACGTAACCCGCCGAGATAAACTAATTATTGCCGATTCTCCGCTTGGGCTAACCTGCGACGATCAGAATTTCACATCTGGCTTGTCAGTCGTTACCATTTCCGCTATTGAAGAACGAAGAGAGTCCTACGAGTTGACGGTAGGCAATGTCAAAACGGTCAATCATGTATTTCAAAGCAAGAGCATAACCTTTAAAAACAATTCGGGTGCGCTCATGAGCATTGATTTAGTGGCCGGAAATGAGGGCGTTGCCTTCCGGTATCGGTTTCCGGATCAGAATAAAAAAACGCGAATGATTCGCTCAGAAATCACAGGGTTTCAGATCGAAAAAAATGCGGTGGGTTGGTTACAGCCTTATAACAAAGCAGGGAAGTACACCCCAGGCTATGAAGATTTTTACCTCAAAGTACATCCCGGAGACTCAATCAATAAGCCCCGCAACCCATCTGTAGGGTGGTGCATGCCTGCCCTGTTTAAGGTAAACAATAGCAAAAACTGGGTTTTACTGGCAGAGTCGGGAACGGATGGCTCGTTTCCGGGCTGCCATTTGCAACCCAATTCGCAGGGTGGCCTCTATACAATTGCCTTTGCCGAAAAAGACGAAAAATATACACTTCCTCTGAGTGACAATAGTCAACCAGTCTCTACACTTCCCTGGACAATGCCCTGGAGGGTCATTATTGTTGGGGATCAGGCCGGAGACATTCTGCTTTCAACCTTCATAACGGACCTGGCTCCTGCCTCTAAAATTGACGATGCCTCCTGGATCGAACCGGGAAAGGCTACCTGGTCCTGGTGGTCTCATCCCGAAGACCATTCACCTGAAACGTATAACGCATTCACTACGCTTGCCCAGTCTTTTGGATTTGAGTATACCCTGTTCGATGCTGGCTGGGAAAAAGCAAACACTGAAGGAGGAATTATCGCTCAAGCTGTTTCTAAGGGTATTAAACCAATGGTGTGGGCCTATTCGGCAGCCTATTTCGACCCAGAAAAACGAAGAAAGCAGTTCAAAGAACTAGCGGCTATGGGCGTTAAAGGAATTAAAATCGATTTCTGGTGCTCAGACCGGCAAGAGGTGATGTCGTGTTTTCAGTCACTTTTTGAAGATGCCGCCAGAGAGCATTTGCTGGTAAACCTTCATGGTACAACCGTTCCGAGAGGCTGGCATAGAACCTGGCCAAATTTTATGACAGCCGAAGCTGTTCTCGGAACAGAAAGTTATTTTTATGAACCCAGATATCCTGAGAAAGCCGCTGAGCAAAACACCTTATTGCCTTTCACCCGAAACGTAGCAGGCCCTACCGACTACACCCCGTTTGCGTTGACCATCCGAAAATACCCTCGGTTGAATACGGCGGTTCATGAGCTGGCTACGGCTATGATCTATACGTCCGGAATTATCCATTTTGCAGATTCCAAAGAGGTATTTGATTCGTTACCGGCATCGGTCCGTAACTTACTAAAAGATATGCCCGCAACCTGGGATAACACACAAAGCATCGTGGCTGAACCAGGTGAACAACTCATCCTCTCTCGCCAGAAGGATCGTCTTTCCTACATTGTCGGTATCAATGGCACCAACAAACCACAATCTGTCAAACTAAACCTCGCCAGCTATGGAAAAGGGTTCTCTAAATTCAGAGTCATCACGGAAGGCGACAATCCATTGATGACGTTCAAAACCGAAACGTACCCGATCACATCGAACTGGCAGTACTCGTTTGCGCCTAAAGGCGGTTTTATTATCCAGTTTTTTAATGAGTAAGGCTGGTTGATTACGGTACGTGACCCTTTCTCAGAAATCCCCCTAGCGCATGATCGTCCGCTGAGAACAATCTGACATGGCAGGAAGTACGACAATGCAGAGTTGTCCGTACCTTTGGCGACTTTTATAGATTACTACTCCATCCAATTATGGCACTCAAAACCCTCGTTAAAATCTCAAATGTGACCAACCTGAGCGATGCCCGATATTGTGCAGGTATGGGTGTTGATATGCTCGGCTTCTCGATGGATATCGATTCCCCCGATTACATCGAACCGCGCAAGTTTGAGGAAATCAGAGGGTGGGTAGCTGGAGTCCAGATTGTTGGCGAAACGTCAGCTACCGATCTGGATCGTATTGAGCAGTTACTGGCTACCTATCAACCGGATATATTGCAAATCGATGAGGCTGCTTTGCTCCCCTACCTGAGCCCCTTCGACAAAAACCTGATCCTGCGTGTCGATGTATCGCTAATGACACTTGACCAGCTCGATACCCTGTTTCATACAGGCGCTTCGACCGCCGACTACATACTACTTGAAAGTAATGGGGCTCTTCACTTCGACGATGAGCTAAAAGCAGTTCTTATGCAGTTGGCCTCCCGGTATCCGATCTTACTTGGTACGGGTATATCGGCCCAAAATGTTCACGATTTATTAGCTGTCTTACCCGTGCGGGGTATCGCTTTGAGCGGTGGCGACGAAGAACAGCCTGGAAACAAAGAGTTCGGTGAACTGATGGATATTCTGGAAGCGATTGAAGAAGAATAAAATCAGTATTAGTAGATCGTATTGGGAGTGAGGAGGGCTGACGCACCATAAATCTTTCGCGTCAGCCCTCCTCACTCCCAATACGATTTACCAATACAAACCACTACTATGCATTACCTACTATCATTGAAAACATACTTCTATCCATAACCGCGTCCATTCTTCCGATTCTGCTTTCCTGGCATCACACAATCGGCTAGGTTTACATCGGTTTTAAACACAAAGAAGCCATGAACAAGCGATTGGAACGTATTGCCGACCAGGCCCAGATTGGGGGTGTATGCGCTGGTTTGGCCGATTATTTTGGCATTGACCGTGCATTAGTACGCATACTTTTTGTAATCGGAATTTTTTTGCCGCATTTTCCGGCTGTAATTATTTACATCATCATGTGGATCGTTCTACCCGAACGACGTGCAGATGGTGTAGTGACTCCTTCAACAGCTTTCTCTAATCCTTATTTTTCCATGAATCCCTACAATCCCAACAAACCTGCCTCTCCCGATCGTAGCATCATTGGCGGGGTCGTCCTGATTATCCTGGGTGTTTTGTTCCTTCTTGACCGCTACTTAGACATTGACTTCGGCGATCTGTGGCCGTTCATGCTGATTGCCCTCGGATTATGGTTAATCTTTAAAGACCGGATCAGACCTCCTTACGATACAAACAACAACGACCCGAACGGAACGCTGTAACTTTATATATATGATGTAGGATATATGATATGTAGTAGTCTTACCCTACACATCATATATCCTACCTATAAACACATGCAACGAAGAAACGGATTATTCTGGGGGATTTTTCTGCTGACGCTGGGGGTATTATTCCTGGCCCGGCGAGCAGGCTGGCTCGACGTCGATTGGCATTCACTGGTCAATCTGTGGCCGGCCTTACTAATCTTGGCGGGCGTTCACCTGATTCTGGAGCGCCGGGCTAATCCTGCCGCCTTTATTACAACGATCATGCTGGCAGTGGCTGTGCCCACAACACTGTTTGGCTTCTTTTCACATAACCGCCACAAGGACGACGAAGGATTCCATATGCGCTGGCATCATGACGATGATGATGACGACAGGAATTATAACAATAATGACGACGATGATAACGAAGACGACTATCGGGCGGAGCGCGAACGCCGGAATACCGATAGCGACGAAGTTCATTCAAACACCTTCGTTGAGAATATGGACGCCGACACCCGTGAAGCCGTGTTAAAGCTCGCAGGTGGAGCCGGAAAGTTTACGATCGGCGAACCCAGCACCGAACTTATCAAGGCGGATACGAAGCAGACCGTTGGTCTTTATTCAATGTCGGTTGACCAGGACGAAACTACCCATATCCCGACGATCGAATTAAAGCCAAAAGATGAGGATCAGCACTTCGATCTGAAAGATGGGCATTACGAAAATCGGGTCGATATACATTTGAACGCCAAGCCTGTCTGGTCGATGGATGTTGCGCTGGGCGCTGGCTCGGGCGACCTGGATTTGAGCGCCTATGCCGTTAAAAGCTTGAAGTTGGGCGTTGGTGCCGCTGACCTCGACCTGAAACTTGGTGCCAAAGCCGATCAGGCGGACATCAAACTCGATGTAGGGGCCGCTTCGGTTACAGTACGAGTTCCAAAAGAAGTAGGATGCCGGATCAAAAAAGATGGCGCCCTGAATCTGGAAGAATTAGATGACTTTACCAATGTTGGGGGTGGCGAATACCTAAGCCCCGGCTATGATGCAGCGGCTAAAAAGATGACGATTCGTTTCGATGGCGGCATCTCGCATTTTAAAGTAGTACGCTACTAAATCAAAACCGCACCGGTGGTCAGCCGGTGCGGTTTTTTATTCCTGATTCAATCGTTTGAGCAGCATCTGATTAAACATCTGCTCAGTCTTATAAAGCTCTCGCAACTGGGCTGGGCTAATTACTTTCAGAAATCGCTCCATATACTCGTCGTCCAGGTCGGCGAGTTTTTGTTTGGTCGCATTGGTTTCCCGAAGCCCATTTTTCAGTTGATCATCATTCAGATTAAACCGATTAGGCTCATTATTCAATTGCCGAATCCGCCGGTTCAGTTCTTGCTTCTTGGCATTGTAATCGTTATAAATCGCCCAAAATTGAGGAGCCTGATCGGTTGTCAGATTCAACCGATTGGTGATCATTCCAATTTTAGCCGATTCAATTTTCTGGCGTCCGTTTAGGTCATTTTGTGCGTTGGCTACCTGAGTCGTTACTAACAGGGCAAGCAACCAACCAATCCATGCGTGTCTCATTGTGGTAAAGTTAACCATTCATAAAATCAGGAGCCGACCTTTGCGTTGTCTCCAGGATTCTGCTCCTGAATAAGCTCCTGAATATCGGCCGGTGCTACGTTCAGAAACTGAATCGCTGAGGTATCGCTACCCAACGAAGAATGAATTTGCTGAACATCAGCCAATTCATATGCGCTAACGCCCTGATCTTCGAGATAAGCGGCAATAGCATCGTCACTTACACCCGCCAGGGCTTCGCTACCCAGCGACTCCTGCCGTTGCGGTAACGTTTGCCGGACCAGCAGGGCAATCAGGCTAGCCCCTGCCAGCGATGCCGCCGTACGTTGCCACGACCAGCTGATCTGGAAGGCAGGCTTGGGTTTTCGGACAACACGAGCCTGAACACGCGACGGCAGGTCATCGAAATAACCGTCTGGCGCTGTAAACGGAAGCTGCCTAAGCGGATGTTCAGGCGGCAATTCATCAAGCCGGAAATGTTTATTATCGTTCATTGCTCTGGTGTGTGTCTCACACAATTCAGGTATCTTAAAATATTTTAAGATTTGACAGAATCAAGGGCACTAGGTTTAATCGTCTGTATCCGAGTTATTAAAAAAATCTTCAATCTTCTTAACGGCAAGGTGGTACGATGCCTTTAAAGCCCCAACAGATGTTCCTGTAATTTCGGAAATATCTTCATATTTCATATCGTCGAAATACTTCATATTGAAAACCAAACGCTGTTTGTCGGGTAGTTTCAGCAACGCTTTCTGTAACTTCAACTGTACGTCTTCGCCACTGGGATCGTTGCCCGACGTTACGTAGGCGGCATTGGTTTCCAGTTTTTCCATCAACTCCCCTTCTACATCCCCAATCGGCAAAAAGAATCGGCGACGTTTCTTATTCAGATAGTTAAGACACTCGTTGGTAGCAATCCGATAAATCCAGGTATATAACTGACTATCACCCCGAAACTGTTCCAGGCTATTCCAGACTTTTATGAACGTTTCCTGCACCAGGTCATCGGCATCATCGTGATCAATAACCATCTTCCGGATATGCCAATAGATTTTCTGCTGATACTTGCGCACCAGCAGATTAAAGGCATAATTTCGGCTCGACGGATCGCGAAATTTGGCGAGGAGTTCTTCGTCAGTCATTATTCTTTTAGGAGTTAGGAGTGAGGAGCGAGGAGTGAGAATGGCCAACGCACGAATCTGTTAAAGCGTCAGCCATTCTCACTCCTCGCTCCTAACTCCTAACTACTCATTTTCTTGCCATTACTTTCTTTACCTGCTCAACAATCTTGTCGGCAGTGAGGCCATATTTCTGCATCAGTTGATCAGGTGTTCCGCTTTCCCCGAAGGTATCGTGAACGCCAACGTATTCGAGCGGAGCCGGATAATTGCGGGCCAGTACTTGTGCGACACTATCGCCCAGCCCACCATTCAGCATATGCTCTTCGGCCGAAACGGCACAGCCCGTTTTCTTCACCGATGCCAGTATAGCCTCTTCATCTAACGGCTTAATCGTATGAATGTTGATAATGTCGGCTTCAATTCCTTCCTGAGACAGGATTTCACCGGCTTTAATGGCTTCCCAGACCAGGTGACCTGTACAGAAAATCGATACGTCACTTCCTTCATTGACGGTCCAAGCTTTACCGATTTCAAACTTTTGATCGGCAGGCGTAAACACAGGAATAACTGGACGGCCAAACCGCAGATACACCGGCCCTTCGTGATCGGCAATGGCGATGGTAGCGGCCTTGGTCTGGTTGTAATCGCAGGGATTGATGACGGTCATGTTCGGCAACATTTTCATCATGCCCAAATCTTCCAGAATCTGGTGTGTAGCGCCATCTTCACCCAGGGTTAGGCCCGCGTGTGAAGCACAGATTTTGACGTTTTTGTTCGAATACGCAACCGACTGACGAATCTGGTCATACACGCGGCCCGTTGCGAAGTTGGCAAACGTGGTAGCAAACGGAATATGCCCGCCAATGGTCAACCCCGCTGATACCCCAATCATGTTGGCCTCCGCAATACCGCACTGGATAAACCGATCAGGATTTTCCTTGATGAATGTGTCAAGCTTGAGTGATCCGGCCAGATCGGCGGTAAGTGCTACCACATTAGGATGTGTTTTGCCCAGTTCGGCAATGCCCGCGCCAAAGCCTGAGCGGGTATCTTTTTTCTCGGTGAACTCGTATTTTTTCATAATCTATTAATTCGCCGAAGCGAGGGTTTGCAATTTAGTTAGAAAATAAGTGGCACTCGGGCAATTAGGATGTTGAGCAGCATTTTCAATCGTGAAACCGTATTTAAGCATACGGCTTACTAAAATAGATTTACTGCCTACTCCTCGATTCGTTTTCGTTAAAAGCAGTTGTTGAAGTGTAAAGAATGGATTCGTTTCTTGTTCTGGATATTCGAACGAAAAAGTCGAATCGCCAAATAGACTTTGTAATGTAGGCGTATCACTGAGAAACCATGCTTCTATTTGCTTTACAGCCACAATGATAAGTTGACCTTCTCGCTCGGTAATGCGTTGTTTTGTCAATGTAATACAACTGTCAACATCCATATCCGTTAAAATGACTATTTTCTGAACATGGCGATCCAGTAATTCCTGGCGCAACGCTTCAATTTTGTGCGGTAACAGATTACCATTGCCTTTTGCATCGATTACCGGCAATGAACAATCAAAACCATTCAGACTTAGCCACTGCTGAAACCTGTCTGACTCAATGACATTTTTCTCGGTTTTACCTTCACAAATAAATCCAATCTTTACCACGGAAGCCCACCTCCCAAGGCATTCATTAGCCAGGCTTCATCCATCCGTAATCCGTGGAAATCATGGCCTTTAAATTGTTTGGTCTGGGTAGCGCCTTCTACTTTATCGACAACAATAATCTCGTCGGCGGTCAATTGAGAAGCCAGTGTTTGCGAGTGTGTATTTAGCCAAATAAAATGATCTTTTTGCTCACAAGCATAGCGACAAAGGTTGACAAACTCTTTTATTACATCCGGGTGTAGGCCATTCTCTGGCTCCTCAATGCACAAAAACTGTGGCTTATCACTTTGGTAAACGGCCGTTAAAAGAGCCAGAATGTTATAGGTACCGTCGGAGATAAGGTCTTTGGTAAAATAATTTGGAACAGAATCTTCGAACCAATGTAACTCATCTCGATCATCCACTTCAACAGCTTTAAACCCTGGCACGAATAGCTCAAGCCACTCAAAGATTTCGTCTCTTACGACTTCGTTTGATAAAACGCGCTTAAGTACTTTTTCAAGATTCTTCGCGGAAAGCGATAAACGTAAGCTATCGTTCAATCGAAACTTTTCTAGGCTTTCGTTATTGATAAACAATCGGCTAAATCTTTCGATAAAATGCTTATAATCCTCTCCCCTATAAGCTAGCCCTGTTGAAGTATCTGTTGACTGCTCAGAGGAAGCAATACCTGCAAAATCATTGGAAAATAAAAAAAGCTTTCCTATTTCAGCCCTGAAACCAAACTTAGAAGTTTTATTCTGTCTTCGTTGAATGCTGGGTAAGCCACCGAAGAAACTTACAGCCTCTTTATATTGATAAGCTACATTCACAAACTCCAAAGCCTCGAAAATATTCGACTTGCCCGACCCGTTGGGGCCGACAAAGACCGTGAACGGATTCGGCTCAATAAGCTCGACCCGTTCAATGGACTTGAAATTTTCGATGACTAAGCGTTTGATTTGCATGGGATTTATGTAGAGACGCGATACCTCGCGTCTCCTATGCGTCAGCTATTTTTCACGTCAGCCAAAACCATCAGGTCAGGAGACGCGAGGTGTCGCGTCTCTACAGGTCTTAATAATCCGACATACCTACAGTTAGGGGCAGTTGATTCAGAGCTTGCTGTAGCTGCTCCGCGTTTGGCGCTACACCATGCCACTTGTAACTACCCACCATGTAGTCGACCCCGAAGCCCATTTCGGTATGCATCAGAATCAACGTCGGCACGTCTGGGTTTTCCTGCGCTTTGCGAAGGGTTTTGATTACGTCGGCCATGTCGTTACCCTGCATTTCTTCGATATTCCAGCCAAAAGCAGCATATTTTGCACCGAGATCGCGGTTGTTGTTTACGTTATCGGTTTTACCGTCGATCTGCGCATGGTTGAAATCGATGACAGCGGTCAGGTTACCAAGTTTTTTGTTGGGCGCAAACTGAGCAGCCTCCCAAATCTGCCCTTCCTGCTGCTCACCATCGCCCATAAGCACGTACACATGGCTTTTATCGCCGTTGAGTTTTTTCGAATAAGCAGCTCCGGCCGCTACCGACAAACCCTGTCCCAGCGAACCCGATGCGATGCGTACCCCTGGCAGATGTTCGGCAGTGGTTGGGTGCCCCTGTAGGCGGCTATCCAGCTTACGGAACGTGGCCAGTTCCGACAAGGGGAAGTAACCCGCCCGAGCCAGTACCGAATAAAATACGGGCGAAATATGGCCATTCGACAGGAAGAAGATGTCTTCATCGCGTCCATCCATATCGAAAATAGGGTTCCCTTTGTCATCCTTTTTCCGGTTCATGATCTCAAAATAGAGTGCGACCATAAAATCGGTGCAGCCTAATGAGCCACCTGGGTGACCAGAGTTGACAGCCGCAACCATGCGGACAATATCACGCCGAACGGCGGTAGCAATGTGTTCGAGTTGTTCGATTTCCATACTTTTTAGGGGTTAGGAGGGAGAAGTTAGGAGTTAGAATCCATCCGGCGCGTTCTGTCTACGCGGCCCAGCCATTCTCACTCCTCGCTCCTCGCTCCTGAGTACTTATTTTAAAATTTGATCTGCGTGGTTTTGGGTATCTATTTTCGTAATAATATCCGTAATGATGCCCGCTTCGTCGATCAGGAATGTCGTACGAACAATCCCCATATGCGTACGGCCATACATCGACTTCTCTTTCCAGACACCATAGGCTTCTACAATCTGCTTATCGGTATCGGCAACGAGGGGAAACGGCAAGTTATATTTCTTGATAAACTTCTGGTGCGATTTGTGGTCATCGACACTAACCCCCAGTATTTCATAGCCAGCCGCCCGAAGCCGATCTTCGTTGTCGCGAAGGCTACAGGCTTCGGCTGTGCAACCGGGAGTATCATCTTTAGGATAAAAATACAGCACCACTTTCTTACCCCGATAATCGGATAACTTTATCGGGGTACCGTTCTGATCGGTACTCGTAAAATCGGGTGCAGAATCACCAACGTTTAATTCCATACAATTTATTAGTTTATGGCCTACCGTACACGGTAAACCGAGTACCAGAAATTCTGTTCTATCGTCTCTTCCGATGCTTTTTGGAAGTGGCTTTCTGGAGGACAGCCCGCTTAGTTTCCTTGATAAGAGTACTATCGGAGCCAATGTTCCCCGAGCGATCTTTGACTTGTACGATTACCTCGGCACCTGCTTCAAACGGTTCGTCAGGGTTCAGCTTGTCCGACCACAACAAAGCGCGTTTATAGTCGTACTGCATGAGTATCCATTCGCCATTAACCAGCGCTCGGAACTGAGCAATGCCCGATAAATCGTCCCGAATACGGGCTGTAATACCGGCTGGCGTTGCGCTTAGAATCTGAACCGTTGGCGGATTTATATCCGTCATCAGTTGGAAGCGGCCCAGCGAACGGGTTTTAAACTCAATACGGCCCTTATCCCATTTCCCGCCCAGAAAGGTCTGATTGCCACCACTAGTCCAGTACGCTTTGGTCCTTGCGGTATCAATAGCCATAGGTACAGTAGGGGTATACTGAACCTCCAGGTAATCATTTAATGGAATCGTCGATTGGTTAACCTCCAGGCCACCACCCGGTAATGTCCGTACAGCTAGATGAAGTGTGTCAAAAAGTGTTTTGGCTCCAAAATTGAGCCGGGTATTTTCGCCTATATAGGACTCATTTCGGCCTGGAATAATGCGTTTTTTGAAATTAGTACGCACAACACTGCGGTCAAACTGAACCGAATCGGGTAAATACTGACGCAAATCTATAAGATAAATGGCTTGATTGCTACGCACATAGCTAACAGGTTGCTCAACAACAGCTCGTCCCGTAATTAATTTAGCTTTAGGCGGGTTGATAAGCGAGACATTTTTGACACTTAGTTTAAGCACATTTTCGTCGGTCGTAATGGTTGCCGTTGGGTCACCCCGAAGCACCTCGGGCGCACTGGGCGCTACGGTTGCCTCCATCGTATCCATCGAAGCGAGTGCGGCTGGCGCTACTTCGGGCTGAATAGTAAACGACAACTGAGTAGCATGATCGAATGCATCGTATAGCGTCAGCGTCACCTCATGTGGATGTCCATCCAGCAAAGGCAAACGCCCCCGATAGGCCGCATTACTCTGCAACTTATATATATTCAGAATGTTCCCATCAGCAATATACCCCCGGTGATACCGTTGACCACTCGTTTGCTCGACTTCATAGTTTTCGTGGACGTTCATGAACCGCGTCTGCTCATTCGGGAAGCTATTCATGTTGTAAGCAAACACTTCCTTGCCATCCAGCCGAATTTCTAGGCAGCTGATCCCATTCCGGTAGGGTGACCCACTGGTTTTATCGTAGGCCAGTACTTCCATACCGATCAGGCCAGACGCTGTAATCGGTTGCGTAATTGTATACATACCATCGGATTTACGAACAGGCACATAACTAACCCGCTGGTATTCGCCATTGATGCGTGACGTAGCGGTCATGGTTTTCAGGGCCACGCGCTCAAAATAAGGCGGCACGTCATCCTGAATTTCCGAAAAACCATACAGTAGCGGATTGATCAGGTTATCGCGGGCATCCCGAATCTCGAAGTGAAGGTGTGGCCCACCCGAGCCTCCTGTGTTGCCTGAAGCGGCAATGACATCCCCTTTTTTGACTGGAAACTGATCGGGCTGCGGGCGAATATCAATCTCAAACGTTTTGGCCTGATACTGCTGCTCGCGAAGGTACCGGCCAAGCGTATCTTTCAGCGATTTTAAGTGGCCATACACGGTGGTCAGGCCATTCGGATGCTTGATGAACACAACATTTCCGTACCCTCCCGTAAACACGGCTATTCGGGAAACATATCCATCCGCAGCCGCATGCACATCCAGCCCCTCACGCCCTCCGGTACGAATATCCAGGCCCGCATGGAAGTGGTTCGGTCGCAAATCACCCATACCACCCGATAGCGAATTGGCGGCTCCCGGTTGAATCGGGAACATGAAATAGCCGTTGACGAGAGTTCCCGGTTGAATGTACCCTGTTTGTGGCTGACCTGACTGAGTCGATAAAACGGGCTTAGCCGGTTGCCCATAAGCTAATCCTGACCCGAGCAGAATCAGCATGGACCAATAAAAAAATGATCGTATCAAAAGCAAAAGATTGTAAAGTTGATAGCGAACCGAAATCCGAACCGATTCGCCAAACTGAACTACTTAACGTCGAACGTTAGCAAGGGTTTGTCTTCAATATAAGCCGTTAGTCGATCGCCGACTTGTACGGGGCCTACGCCATGTGGCGTACCCGTAAACAGAATGTCGCCCTGTTGCAGCAGGAAATACCGGGATACGAACGAAATCAGGTAATCAATTTTGTACAACATCAGGCTGGTATTGCCCTGCTGACGCGTTTCGCCGTTGATGTCTAACCGGAAATTAAGGTTTTGTAAATCCGGATAGTCAGTCTTAGGTACAAATCCGGAAATGGGTGCCGAGCCATTGAAGCCCTTGGCCAACTCCCAGGGAAGCCCTTTCGCCTTCAATTTACTCTGCACATCACGAGCCGTAAAATCGATACCGATGCCTATTTCGTCATAATATTTATGCGCAAATTTTTCGTCGATGTTTTTACCCACCCGGTTAATCTTTACCAGAATTTCCACTTCATGGTGAACATCGCTGGAAAATTCAGGGTAGAAAAACGGCTCATTTTTCAAAGGGATAGCCGTTTCGGGCTTCATAAAAATAACCGGATCGTCAGGACGCTCGTTGTTGAGTTCCTTGATATGTTCGGCGTAATTACGGCCAACGCAGATAATTTTCATAGACGTAACGCGGACATCCGGCCCGCACAGATGCAGCCACAGAGCAAAATAGACCGCTCGGCCGCAGTAGGTTTAAACCAAGAAGAATATCGCAAATCTAACGACTAAAGAGGGGTAGACCACATGAATGACAGAAAATTTGAACAATTCCAGTACCTTACCAGTCTTAATACGTCAGAATGTCATCTACCATTAAACACACACAAATGAAAAAAGTATTGATTCTTATGCTATCGCTTGCTTTCGGGGTTACGGCCTGCGAAAAAGTACCGTTAACCGGGCGAAAGCAATTGATTCTGGTTCCACCCAGCGATATGCTGGCGATGAGCTTCACCCAGTATAAAGCGTTTCTGGACACGAGCCGGGTTGTTCCAACCTCGAACAATGATGCCGAAATGGTAACCCGTGTGGGTAACCGCATCCGTCAGGCTGTGGAGAGTTATATGAACAGCAACGGCTATTCAAAACGACTTGAAGGCTTTCAGTGGGAGTACCATCTGGTGCAGAGTAGCCAGGTCAATGCCTGGTGTATGCCAGGTGGTAAGATCGTTGTATATTCTGGTATTTTACCGTATACACAAAACGAAGCCGGTTTAGCTACTGTATTGGGCCATGAAGTATCACACGCCATTGCCGAACACGGCAACGAACGCATGAGCGAAGGTTTGGTTGCCAATGGCTTGCTACAGGCTGGTCAGGTAGCTACCGGAATTGCCACCTCTGCAAGAAGCCCACAAACACAAGCACTGTTTCAGCAGGCATTTGGGGTAGTGGGCCCTTTGGCCTATCAGTTTGGTCGCGGCCTTCCGCATAGCCGTAATCAGGAATCAGAAGCTGACCACCTGGGCTTGATTTTCATGTCGATGGCGGGTTACAATCCGGCAGAAGCCATTACGTTCTGGCAGCGCATGGCAAAGGCCAGTGGCGGAAAAGCGCCGGCCGAGTTTTTCTCCGATCACCCTTCCGATGCCCGTCGGATTGCGGATCTGCAAAAATTATTGCCTGATGCCCAGAAGTATTATGCCAGCGCCCGTCGCTAGCCAACTGTCCTCAAATACACACAGAAAAGCCGGAGCGCAAACTCCGGCTTTTCTGTATAAAAGTTTTATACAATGCGTCTTACAGTGCCGAAACAACCTGCCGAACTTTCTCGGCGGCCTCTTTCAACTCTACAGCCGACTGTACTTTCAGTCCCGAATCATCAATAATTTTAGCACCTTCGGCCGCGTTGGTTCCCTGCAACCGGACAATAATAGGGACAGGGATATCACCAATCGCTTTGTAAGCTTCTACCACGCCCGTTGCTACGCGGTCGCAGCGAACGATTCCACCAAAAATGTTGATCAGAATGGCTTTTACATTCGGATCTTTCAGGATGATACGGAAACCTGCTTCAACCGTTTTGGCGTTGGCACCACCGCCTACGTCCAGGAAGTTGGCAGGCTCACCACCCGACAGTTTGATGATGTCCATCGTTGCCATCGCCAGCCCTGCACCATTTACCATACAGCCTACGTTACCGTCGAGTTTCACATAGTTCAGGTCATTGGCCGATGCTTCTACTTCGAGCGGATCTTCTTCGGTGATGTCGCGCAGATTGGCCAGATCTGGATGGCGATACAGTGCGTTATCGTCCAGATTAACCTTTGCGTCAACGGCCAGAATCTTATTATCTGATGTTTTCAGAACAGGGTTGATTTCAAACATCGATGCGTCGGTATCGACATACGCCTTGTAGAGCAAGGTCACAAATTTGACCATCTCTTTGAAAGCTTCACCCGACAAACCCAATCCAAATGCCACTTTTCGTGCCTGAAACGGCTGCAGACCAACGGCAGGATCGATCCATTCCTTCACAATTTTCTCGGGTGTTTTTTCAGCCACCTCTTCAATGTCCATACCCCCTTCGGTACTGGCCATGATCACGTTGCAGGCTTTACTCCGGTCGAGCAGGATGCTGATGTACATTTCTTTAGGCTCCGACGCTCCTGGATAGAAAACATCCTGTGCTACCAGAACCTTATTTACTTTTTTCCCTTCAGGCCCGGTTTGGTGCGTAACGAGTACATTACCAATGAGATTTTTGGCAATGTCGCGTACCTCATCGACCGATTTCGCTAAGGCTACCCCACGCTGTTCGCTGCCGACAACTTTGCCCTTACCACGTCCACCTGCGTGAATCTGCGATTTTACGACGACAAACTTGGAATTCGTCTGCGCCATAATCTGCTTAGCGGCTTCCACCGCTTTTTCGGGCGACTCAGCAACGATGCCTTCCTGGATGCGGACACCGTATTTTTTGAGAATTTCTTTACCCTGATACTCGTGTATATTCATGACAACTGCAACAAGGAGGATTGGAAATCGTATTTTTGCGTGGCAAGTTAATAATAAAAAGAGTTTTCAGTTTTCAGTTTTCGGTTTTCAGTTCAAAAAGAGCCCATAACCACCAACTGAAAACCGAAAACTGAAAACTGAAAACCTCGTGTCGCTTCTTCAAACCACCAATATCCGCCGGAATTACAAAAATCTGGCTGTACTGAAAGGAATAGATATACGTATTGAACCGGGCGAAATCGTTTCGATAGTAGGGGCATCGGGAGCTGGCAAAACGACCCTCCTGCAAATTCTTGGTACGCTCGACCGACCCGACTCGGGCGAACTTATCCTTGATGGACAAAATGTGTTCAACCTGAACGACCGCAAACTGGCTCAATTCAGGAACGAACGAATTGGCTTTGTCTTTCAGTTCAATAACCTGCTACCAGAGTTCACTGCCCTCGAAAATGTCTGCTTACCCGGATTCATTGCCGGAAAATACGAAAAGCAGGTGCGTGAACGAGCCGACGAGTTATTGGGGCGACTGGGGCTTCGTGAACGGCAATCTCATTTCCCGTCTCAAATGTCGGGTGGAGAGCAGCAGCGAGTAGCCGTAGCAAGAGCCTTAATTAATCAACCAGCTATTGTTTTTGCCGACGAACCCAGCGGTAATCTCGATTCACGGAATGCAGAAGAACTACATCAGTTATTTTTCCAACTGCGGGATGAATTCGGTCAAACCTTCGTCATCGTTACTCATAACGAACATTTAGCCGACCTTGCCGACCGAAAATTAACCATTCGCGATGGCGTAGTACTTACATAATACTATTCGAATTTTTAGTGAAAGAGTAGCTTAACGATCTGCCAAGAATCGTTAATATTGCTATACCCATAAGTGAACTTGTATTTGACGAATGACTACCTTCCTCGCTGGCAATCGCCTGTCTGGCCGATTTGCCGTTTCTTTGATTATATGGCTGCTTATCCAAGCAACTGACTCACTCGCTCAGCTCCCGGCAGGATTCCACAACAACTTAGTACAGAGTGGCTACAATACGCCCATGGGCACTGTTTTCTCTGCCGATGCCAAACAACTTTTCGTCTGGGATAAAGCAGGGCGTGTCTGGGTTTCGGTTTGGAACGGAACACAATACATTAAACAACCAACAGCTATACTCGATATTAGCCCAGAAGTTGGTAACTGGCGGGATTTTGGTTTGTTAAGCCTGTGCCTCGATCCAAACTTTGCAACAAATGGCCTGATCTACTTACTTTATGTGGTCGACCGTCATCACCTTCTCCATTTTGGAACAGCTTCCTACAGCGATACTAAAGACGAGTACTTTAATGCTACCATCAGCCGGGTAACCCGGTACAAAGTAAACACAACCAATGATGGACTATTCGCCGATCTGACCAGCCGCAAAGTGCTTTTGGGAGAAAGTCAATCGACAGGCATTCCACTTACGCACGAATCGCAGGCAGGGGGAACGCTTTTATTTGGCCGTGATGGCACATTACTCGTGTCAACTGGCGACAATGCTAGTTATATCAGCACCGATCTGGGTAATTCGTCAGAAACGTATTGGCAAACCGCTATCAACGATGGCATTCTGCGTGTCAACGAAAACGTAGGTGCTTTTCGGGCTCAGATGCCTACCTCTCTCTGCGGCAAAATTCTCCGTCTCGACCCCAATACAGGCGATGGCGTACCCGGTAACCCTTTCTATATTCCAGCGAATACTCGTTCAGCAGCTTCACGGGTCTGGACATTAGGGTTACGAAATCCTTGCCGAATGAGTTTGCAACCCGGCACGGGAAGCACTAAAGCAGTTGACGGCAATCCCGGTGTTCTGCTCGTAGGCGATGTAGGCTGGAATAACTGGGAAGAAATGCATATTATCCGGCAAGGGGGCGAAAATGCAGGCTGGCCCCTATATGAAGGTATTCTGGAAAATAGCGCCTATGCTATAGCCGCCCAAACACTCGAAAACAAAGACGAACCGAATCCGTCCAACACCTGCACCAAGCCATTTTTAACCTTTGCCGACCTGCTAAAACAGGCATCTGAAGAAGTCGTTACGGTTGTAAACCCCTGTAGTGGGCTGCCGTTGCCAGGTCTCCAGCGTCGCTATGTACATAGTGTTCCGGCACTTGACTGGAATCATACAAACAACATCGCTCGTGTACCAAAGCTTACCGCTTTCTCTACCACAACAGCCTTGATTGGTGCCGCAGACTCACCCGTACCGGGAAAGCCTTTCTCTGGCAACTGTTCGACTGGGGGGGCCTATTATTCAGGAACCGTATATCCTGCTGCTTACCGTAATCTTTACTACTTCGCCGATTATGGTGCCAACTGGATAAAAGCAGCAAGCCTGGGTACAGCAGGCGATATCACCTCGGTAAACGAATTTGTTCCGACGGGAGGTACGAATGGCATAGTGGATATTGAATTCAATCCACTAGACGGTGCGCTTTACTTCACGAATATCAATTCAGGGGAAATTCGTAAAATTACGTATGCGACCAACCGCCCTCCCTCAGCGGTTATATCAGCCGATAAACTTAGCGGGACTAGCCCTTTAACCGTACAATTCAAGGGGGAAGATTCTACTGACCCCGACGACGATGCCTTAGTTTACAACTGGAATTTCGGCGATGGCAGTAGGTCAACACTCGCTAATCCAAGTCATACGTTCTCCTCAACCGGCACGCAGAGTTTTACAGCTCAATTGACAGTAACTGATCCCGAAGGGCTTTCATCAAAACAGCAACTTCTCATTGCGTTAAAAAACGCAGCCCCAACGGCAAAAATCACAAGCCCAATTGCGAACAGTTCCTTTCCATCCAATAAGGTCAGCAATTACTCATTAAAAGCCGCCGTTACTGACGAATCGATTAATACCCTGACGTATAAATGGCAGGTTATAGTACGACGTAATAACCAACAACAGGTTGTATCGACAGTAACCGATATTTCGCCGACTATATCGCTCACGTCTGTTGGCTGTGATACCGAAGTTTATTACTTCATAAAACTTACTGTTACGGATAAAGAAGGATTATCGGCCAGCGACTCGATAACTCTTTACCCCGATTGCGACTGGTTTACTCTTGCCGTACAGAATTTTAAAGCTACTTTGTCAGGACCTGCCAGCGCCAGTCTGACCTGGACCCCTCCAATAGCCCCCTTCGATGAAGTGCTTATTGCCGTTCGAACAGGCAGCGGCTTCTCCGCCCGTCCATCAGGAACCAACTATATCGCCAACCCTGACATTCTGGGGAACAGCTCGGTCGTTGAAGGCGGTAAAACTGTTTACCGAGGAACAGCTACCTCAGTAATCGTTACGAACTTAAGCCCACAAACAACGTATTATTTTCGAGCCTTTACACGAAAAGATACGACTTGGTCGAGGGGGGTTGAGGTAAGTCTAACTACAGGCGTAGCCTCTTCTACCCTATCCCAATTCGATCCCACGCTGTGTTATAAACTAACGAACCGAATTAGCGGCAATGTGCTTTCAGTCGAATCCGGTGCAATTACAGACGGAGCTCCGGTACGACAACGCCTATTTGCTGATCAAGCCTGGCAAAAATGGAAGTTTCAATCCGTCGGATCGAATACATATCAGCTCATCGCCTTGCACAGTAATCAGGCTCTTTCGGTTGAAAACGCATCAACCCAGGACTGGGCAGGCATTGTTCAAAACACTCCTGCGAATGTCAATAATCAGAAATGGATTATTCAGACAGGGAATGACGGCTACTCCACGCTCAGAGCCGTACATTCTAATAAGTTGCTGGACATAGCCAATCAGAATGACGGTGGAATGGTTATCCAGTATGCCGCCAGTGGATCGTATGTACAGTACTGGAAAATTGAAGCAACCGGGTGCACCAATGTGACCTCTCCAGCCTCAGCAACGCTCTGCTACAAAATAACCAATCGAGTGAGTGGGAAAGTGCTGGCAGTAGAAAATGGAGCAACGGCCAGCGGAGCTATAGTACGTCAGCAAACGTATGCCAATCAACCCTGGCAAAAGTGGGAACTCCGCCCAGGCGACACCCCAAACACCTATCAACTGGCAGCTGTTCATAGTGGGCAGGTGCTTGCGGTTAAAGATGCTTCCGTACAGGACCGGGCTAATGTTGTTCAGGATACTAATAAGAACGCCACCCATCAGAAGTGGATCATTCAGACAAGTTCCGATGGGTATTCAACGCTCAAAGCTGTCCATTCTAACAAGCTGCTCGACATAGCTAATCAGGATGAAAACGGAATGGTTATCCAGTACACCTTCAGTGGCTCCTATGTACAGTACTGGAAACTGGAATCGGTCGGCTGTACGACGAGCGGTGGACGAGCCGGAGCTGATTTTGACGCTACGCTCACTTTATTTCCCAATCCGGCAAAGGACTACCTGGACATTGATATATCCATTGCGGAGCCTACGGCTATTAGGATAGACGTTTACAATACAATGGGCCAGAAAGTGCATACAGACAACATTTCACTTGAAAAATCAGCCATTCACCGTATAAACTTACCGAACTTGCCGAATGGCATCTTTGTTATCCAGTTGAATACTAGTTCAAAACGGCAACTGACCAGAAGATTCGTCATTAGCCAGTAGGCCAAGATAAGGTGGCCTTCCTAACGCAATTGCCATAACCTATTTTTTGAGTATTATAAGTATTTACAACCAAGTATTTACACTCAAAAAATTTATTTATCGGCTTCATTATCAAGCGACTATGCAAAGGGCAAAAAAAAAGTTGAGTTAAGTATATTTGTTTTTGCTAATTTTGTTTTATAATTGTGTCGAAAAGAAAAGTTTTTCATAACGTTGAGTAAATCAGAAAGCCAAGAGAGAGTCTCGCTTGGCTTTTTTGTTTATATATCTATACTGAAAACTCATTAGCCGATTACAGGTTGGTTAGTTCTCCCTACTTAACGACGCAGGCCTTTTCCAAATAGCAGGGCATCAGCGCTCCATTGCCCTCCGCCCGTAACCAGAAATACCAACGCTAACAGTACAAACAGAAACGGGTGCTGGTCTTCGTACCAGAATTTTCCGTGCCCTATAATAAACGTAATGTATAGCATGGTACCTATCGTAATTAAACATCCTACTCTCGTCAGAAGCCCTAGTGTAAGCAAAATTCCGGCAACCAACTCAGAGCCTTTGCCCAAATAAACCATCAGCAAAGGGAAATCCGATTGTTTGAAGGTGTCCCAGGCTGCATACACTTTCATCTGGGCCGGGTCGAAGACTTCCCATCCATGGTATACTAACTGTAACCCTACTATAATTCGGATTAGTGCCAAACCTCCCTCCTGCCAGATTGCTTCAGCCGAAAAAAACTTGTTCATAAAAATTATCCCATGAATGAGCTAAATAAGCAAAAAATAAAACGCTCCCAATCGTTTGATTAGGAGCGTTTTTATATAATCCGGAAAATCTGTTAAAAAACTAAAGTCCCGGTTCAGGCAGGCATTACATCATACCGCCCATGCCACCTGGGTGACCATGACCAGCGCCACCAGCCGGAGCCTCTTCTGGCTCATCAGCAATAACACATTCGGTGGTCAGCAACAGACCAGCGATCGACGCTGCGTTTTCCAGTGCCAGACGGGTTACTTTTTTCGGATCAATGATACCAGCAGCAAACAGGTCTTCATAGCTATCGTTCTTGGCGTTGTAACCAAAGCCACCTTCACCTTCTTTCACTTTATTTACTACAACGGATCCTTCGCCACCTGCGTTGGCAACAATCGTCCGAAGTGGAGATTCGAGAGCCTGACGGATGATGCTGATACCGGTTTTTTCGTCTTCGTTCGATGCTTTCACATCCTCCAGAGCAGGGATAGCACGGATCAGCGCAATACCACCACCCGTTACGATACCTTCTTCAACGGCAGCGCGGGTTGCGTGCAGAGCATCGTCAACGCGATCTTTCTTCTCTTTCATTTCTACTTCGGTAGCCGCACCGATGTAGAGGATAGCGACCCCACCCGACAGTTTGGCCAGACGCTCCTGCAATTTCTCGCGGTCGTAGTCCGAAGTGGTGTTTTCAATTTGTACTTTAATCTGGTTAACGCGACCTGTGATATCGTCTTTGTGACCAACCCCATTCACAACAGTTGTGTTGTCTTTGTCGATCAGCACTTTTTCAGCTTGTCCCAGATATTCGATCGAAGCATTCTCGAGTTTGAAGCCACGCTCTTCGCTGATCACCTGGCCACCGGTCAGGATAGCGATATCTTCCAGCATTGCTTTCCGACGATCGCCGAAACCAGGTGCTTTAACAGCAGCCACTTTCAGAGCACCACGGATTTTGTTCAATACCAGGGTTGCCAGCGCTTCGCCATCTACATCTTCAGCAATGATCAACAGAGGACGGCCGGTTTGAGCGACTTGCTCCAGAACGGGCAGCAACTCTTTCATCGACGATACTTTCTTCTCGGTAATCAGGATGAACGGACGATCCAGTTCAACTTCCATCTTATCGGTATTGGTCACGAAGTAAGCCGACAGGTAACCCCGATCGAACTGCATACCTTCTACGGTTTTTACTTCCGTTTCGGTACCACGAGCTTCTTCAACCGTGATTACACCTTCTTTACCCACTTTCTTCATGGCTTCGGCAATCATCGTACCGATTTCCTCGTCGTGGTTAGCCGAAATAGTAGCGACCTGCTCAATTTTACCGAAATCATCACCAATCGTTTGCGATTGACTAGCCAGGTTAGCAACAACAGCCGTAACGGCTTTGTCGATACCACGCTTCAGGTCCATTGGGTTTGCTCCGGCAGCTACGTTTTTCGCGCCGATCGAATAGATCGCCTGCGCCAGTACGGTAGCCGTTGTGGTACCATCACCAGCCGAATCAGCGGTTTTCGAAGCAACTTCTTTTACTAACTGAGCGCCCATGTTTTCCATGGCGTCTTTCAGTTCAATTTCTTTAGCCACCGTTACACCATCTTTGGTGATCGCAGGCGACCCAAATTTTTTGTCCAGAATAACGTTACGGCCTTTAGGACCCAGAGTTACCTTCACCGCATCGGCGAGAGTGTCGACGCCCTTCTTAATGCGTTCGCGGGCTTCGGTATCAAAAAATATTTTCTTAGCCATTTTTTTAAAGAATGAATAATGAACAATGTAGAATGGATAATGTCATCTGCTCATGTACAGATCGGTTGTACATTACACCGCACAGGCGGCCCGATTAAACATTATTCATTTGAGATTAAAGGATTGCGAAAATGTCGGATTCACGCATGATAAGATACTCTTTGCCCTCAACGGTAATTTCTGTACCGGCATATTTGCCATACAATACCGTATCGCCCACCTGAACCGTCAGCGGCTCATCTTTCTTACCTGCGCCAACGGCAACGACCGTACCACGCTGGGGTTTTTCCTTTGCGGTATCGGGAATGATAATACCAAAGGAGGTTTTTTCTTCGGCCGGTGCGGCTTCGATCAGCACTCGGTCGGCCAGCGGTTTCACGTTCACTTTAACGCTTTCCGTTTCTGCTACCATGATAATGAGTTGATTAAGGTTTTTTAAACTGTTTGTGTACTGATTTTAGTTACACGACGTTCTGGACCCGCCAATTACTGTGCCAACCCGATCAGACTGTCAAATTTTCAGTCTCAGGACTGACATACTGCCATTTGGCTAATTCATTAAACTTTCTTCGGCAGATTGAGTCTTTTTAACAAACAGAATTTGGTTTTTTAACCTGTACTGGTTAAATTAACCAAGTCATTTTCCCGCCAAATGGCAGATTTCTGCTTATGAAAAAGTTACAATCTGACTGGTTTACACAAAATTGGATCGACGCCGAATACCAAAAATATGTCGTGATGGCATACTTACAAGGTGTTCAACAGAACTTCGCCGAGCATAAACTTTGTCCCGATTTACCCGAACTACGCGACCACTACCACGAAGGTCTTCGTTTTACGAGGGGCAAAGGTACGCTAAATGGGGCGTTCCCCAAGCGTGTCAGTCGAATAAGTGGCCCCCCTCCCCGAATCGAATACAAATCTGAGGTAACGGACCCTGCCTTTATGGCGGAGTTGGATGCCATTATGGAGTTCGCCCTCCCCCGCTTTCAGGCCATGCTGACAGAAGGGCATCAACGCTGGGCCGACATTGCTCAATCCCTTACCTTAGCTCCGGTAGGCTTATTACCACTTCGGCCTGAAGAAGGGTATTTGCTGCTCCACGCGACCAGCCATGCCGACATGCATGTGTATTATTTCGCGGTTACCCTGTATTCAGAGAACGAACCGGGCGGTCGACTCGTGCAATTACGCCTGGTCGATGTCGTCACAAAAAGCCTGGTCAACACCTTTGAAAAGATCAAGCTCGATCTTATTCGTCAACATCAGCATTTGCCCAATCCAGCAACTTTTATCCTGGAAAGCAAACGCACTTACCCTGTTCAGGAGACACTACTGCCGATTGCCCGCCAGTTACTAGCCCAGGCAGCGGCCTAACCACAATTAAAAAGCCACTCCCATTGAAAGAGTGGCTTTTTAATACGTGTACGACTGGTCTCTATTACTTCTGCGGAGTTAAAGCCGACGTAGAAGCTCCCGGCGACTGAGCCCCTGGAACAGCCTGACTTGGTGCGGCACCATTGGCAGCACTGGGAGCCGCGGCTCCTGGCAGGGTTTGAGTTTGCGCCCGGTCAACGTTTGCGCTATTAATAGTGGCGGTCTGTGTACGATCAACCATGATGTACGAAGCCAGGGTCAAAACCATCACCCCGATACCCAATCCCCAGGTGATTTGCTCAAGCAAATCGGTCGTCTTTTTAACGCCCATCAGTTGGTTTGATCCCAATCCACCAAATTCACCGGCTAGTCCGCCCCCTTTCGAGTTCTGAATCAGAACGATAAGAATCAGCAGTACGGTGAGAATACAAATAAGAATAACAAGTGCCGTTACCATGAAAAAAGATGCTTACTCTGTTTAGTTAATGCGTTTCTGAATTGGAGTGATCAAAAATCGTTCCTCTATGGCTACTGACGGCTCTCCAATTCACTAATTTTTGCCGCAAAGTACGCCTTTTTTTCTGGATTCTTCACCATCAGCTTCTTATACATTTCACGGGCTTTGTCAATTTTTCCTTGTTTCTCTAATATTTTGGCGAAACTCTCCGTTACCAATCCTCCGCTAACCGTTTTATTTCGCTTCGTCAGATCTTCCTGTTCGTTGGATTCGCTCATCTTTCCTCGCACCGAAATCCGGGAAATACTAGGTTCGTTCTTGATAAAACTCTCGATCAGATCGAATTGACGCTGTCGCTCCAGATCGGCAGCCGACAGTTCAGGCTGTTCGTCTTCAACAGATTCAGCAATTTGTACAAGTTCATGTTGCAGACTCGTCTCAGCCAATGTCGGATCTTCGGGCAATGGTTTGGTATCGATCCGATCGGCTTCGCCGGGTGCCGTCAGACGCAATAGCGATAATTTTGGAAAGCCGTTGCTCAGCCCTGCCTTCGACTTAAAGATCGCGTAGCTTTCCTGCTGATAATCGTCGGGGATAGGAACGTGCTTTGCCGATAGCTCATTCAGCTTCGACAACAGGTTTTCGGACCACTGGAATTCGTTTTCGATCAACTTACGCAACGCATTTCGGCTTAGTGCATGGGCCGCTGCCCGACGCACAAATGAAATGGCCTGCCCCCGCTGATGTACGGACGCAGCCTTAGCCGTTAAGGTATATAATGATTGGCAATAGGGATACGCTGCCAGACTTTCCTGTAACTGAACAAAGTCGGTTGCAGATAAATCGTCGGGGTGAGTAACCCAGTAAGAAAAGGTTTCTTTATCGAGCGAAAGCAAGGAAAATACTAGTTATGGGTACAACTTACGATTTGCGAAAGTACGGCTTCAAGCCTAATTCGTAAAGTGTAATCCCTACTTTTTTTACCAGTCAGCAGCTGTCTTATTGAAAATATCGAGGACAATCTGGTCCAGAATTTTGGGAACCAAACGGCTTTCGTTCTGGCTCAGCGTTTGGCCCTGAGGAAAGTCCTGGTAAAATGAAAATGACTGCTCAAAGTTTTTGGTTTCGTCTTTATTATTATAAAATCGAACCAGTACAGTGATTTGCAGTCGGTTAACGCCCGCCTGATCCTGAGCGGTTGGCGCTACGGCCAGCAGGTCGTAGCCCGTAATATTTCCTTCCAGAACGATATCACCATTGGCAGGAACTATCTTCAGATTGGTATACCGTTGATAGTATTCCTTCAGTTTTTCGTTGAATGTAAGCGGCAAATTGGCAGGCCCACCGGCTGTTGCCAGTACAAAATTATTTACGGTAACCGTCTTAATATCGGGCGAAAGCGTAGAACCGGTGAAGGAATAAACCCCACACGAGGTAATGAACAATGAACAATGAATAATGAATAATGGGTATAGCAGCAACCGAAGCCCCTTGTTGACATCCTTAATTATCCATTTTTCATTACCCATTACGAACTTACTCTTCATCAATCTCATACTGCTTAATTTTCCGGTATAACGTCCGCTCAGAAATACCGAGCGCCTGAGCGGCATACTTTCGCTTGTTATTGTTACGCCGAAGGGCTTTCAGGATCATTTCTTTTTCCTGTCGTTCCAGCGACAATGAGTCGTCCTCTTCTGTTTCATGCGTAACATCTTCTACTTCCGTCAGATCATTGATATCGCCATTCACATCATCAAAAATCTGTACGGGCGGATGACTGCCATAGGTTTCGGAAGGAGGTGGCACATCTGGCCGGACGGTTCCGTTGTTGGCAGGCAGAAAACGCGTTACCCCCATATCGCCAGTAGGGCGGGGCTCGCTATCAGGAATAATGGAATCAAACAGGTCTTTGTGGGTATGCAAAATCTGTCGGCCATCCTGTTCACTACCCAGCATATCCCGAACTAGCTTTTTTAGCTCGTTCATATCCCGGCGCATATCGAACAGTACTTTGTACAGCAACTCGCGCTCAGAGAAATTCTCACTGTTTCCTGCATACGATTGCGGAAACAGGGCCAGTGTCCGGCTCGGCTGTTGAGCACTTGGGAGGTATTTGGCCAGTGTATCGGCCTCGATGGGTTTGTTCTGCTCCGATTCGAGGATAGAAATCTGTTCAGCAATATTTTTCAACTGACGGATATTTCCCGGGAATGGAAACGACATCAATACCTGTTTGGCTCCCTCGGTCAGTTGCAGGGGTTTGATGCGGTATCGCTCCGCGAAATCGGTTGTGAACTTGCGAAACAGCAGCTCGATATCGGCCCCCCGTTCGCGCAGGGGCGGCACATAAATGGGTACGGTATTGAGCCGATAATATAAATCTTCCCGAAATTTTCCTTTTTCAACCGCATCCATCAGGTTCACGTTGGTAGCCGCCACCACCCGAACATCGGTCTTCTGGGTTTTGGATGAACCTACGCGAATAAATTCGCCATTTTCCAGCACCCGCAGCAACCGGGCCTGCGTACCGAGTGGCATTTCGCCGATTTCGTCCAGGAAAATGGTTCCGCCATTTGTTGTTTCGAAATAGCCCTTCCGCGAATCGACGGCGCCAGTAAATGAGCCCTTTTCGTGGCCAAACAATTCCGAATCGATGGTGCCTTCGGGAATAGCCCCACAGTTGATGGCAATGAATTGGCCGTGTTTGCGAGCACTCAGGCTGTGGATAATCTTCGAAAACGATTCTTTCCCACTTCCACTCTCGCCCGTAATAAGCACCGTCAGGTCAGTGGCAGCTACCTGCATGGCCACGTTGATGGCATAGTTTAGTGCAGGGGCGTTCCCAATAATACCAAAGCGTTGCTTAACCGACTGTATTTCCTGATTGTTCATATAAAATGTCATTTACTGTCACTAATAGTCAACAGGCAGTCTTTCGTTGCTGATGCAAGCTCATGACCATCGAATGACATTCAATGACTAACTACCTGGCCAATCAACGTTGCCGAGGTACATTCGGTCACCAGGACATTGACGTATTGGCCTTTCTGGTGATCTCCTTTCGGGAATACGACCATTTTGTTCTGGTCATTGCGGCCGCACAGAAACTCATCCGAGCGTTTGGATGGCCCTTCGATCAGTACGCGCTGCACCTGACCGATGTGCCGCTGATTCCGTTCGGCCGAGTGCTCCAACTGACGGGCGATGATTTCATTCAGCCGACGCTTTTTCACCTCTTCAGGAATGTCGTCGGTGTACTTTTTAGCAGCCAGTGTACCCGGACGCTCCGAATAGGCAAACATATACGCGTAATCGTACCGCACATAATCCATGAGCGATAGTGACTCCTGGTGCTCTTCTTCGGTTTCAGTACAAAAGCCCGAAATCATATCGGTCGATATTCCACAATCCTCGCCTAAAATCTCCCGTATCCGGTCAATCTTACCTATGTACCAGGGGCGATCGTACGTCCGATTCATGAGTCGTAACACCCGACTATTACCGCTTTGGGCGGGCAGGTGAATGTACTTGCAGATGTTCTCGTACCGGGCCATAGTATGTAGCACATCATCCGTAATATCCTTGGGGTGCGACGTTGAGAAACGAACCCGCAGATCAGGGTGAATCTGCGCCACCATTTCGAGGAGGTTGGCAAACGTGACCAAAGGCTGAAGGCTCGGTGCCTGGGGCATGGCGTTAGCAGCTACTGGCTCCTCGCTCCCGGCTCCCTGCCACTTATAACTATCCACGTTCTGGCCGAGTAGAGTCACTTCGCGGTAGCCCTGATCGAAAAGCTCCTGTGCTTCCCGAACAATGCTGTGCGGGTCACGGCTACGTTCGCGCCCACGGGTAAACGGCACTACGCAGAAACTGCACATGTTATCGCACCCCCGCATAATCGAAACAAAAGCTGTAACCCCATTGGAATTCAACCGAATAGGCGAAATATCAGCATAGGTTTCCTCGCGAGACAGAAACACATTGACAGCTTTCTGGCCCGATTCGGCTTCTTCTACCAGTTTCGGAATATCGCGGTAGGCATCGGGGCCAGCCACAATGTCAACCACTTTTTCTTCTTCCAGTAGTTTGGTTTTCAATCGTTCGGCCATACAGCCTAGCATACCCACCAGCAGTTCAGGTTTCTGACGTTTAAGGCCCGTCAGATGCTTGAGTCGATTGCGAACTTTCTGCTCAGCATTATCCCGAATAGCGCAGGTATTCAAAAAGATCAGATCAGCTTCCTCGGCCGACGAGGTAGTAGCAAAACCGGCGTTCCGCATCACAGCGGCTACGATTTCACTATCGGCGAAGTTCATCTGGCAACCGTAGCTTTCGATATACAGTCTTTTTTTACCCACTGCCAGTTCCTCTTCAGAGGTACGGGGTAAATCAATCTGTTCTTTATCAGCCGGTTGAAGTATAGTAAGTTCAGTAATCGGTGTCATTGCTCGTCGGTAGTCGATACGCGTAGATAGGTAGTCGCCAGTTCCTGACAGCCTTCCTTTACGATTTGGCGACTCTTTTTTACAAAATTAAGAAGATTGCCCTGAAAATCCTGTCATTTTGGCAGAAAGTAGCCGTTAAATTCTGTTAACGACCTGGTCGACAGCGACGTTCATACCCTTGACTTAAAACGGATAGCCAACGCCGAAATTGATTACCAGCGGATTAGGCCCGCTCGACAATTTAGCAAGCGAGAACTTGGGAAGGATAAAAGCCCCTCCCCCCTCAGCTTCACTCAGATTCAATCGGGCAGGATCCCACACTTTAATACCACCATCCAGCCGAATCACGAAAAATGAAAAGTCGATCCGTAACCCTACCCCCGTACCGACAGCAATTTGCGGAATAAACGAATCGAATTGAAAGGTAGAGCCAGCACGAGGTTGGTCGGCTGTAGCCGAACGGCTTCTAAACGCCCATACGTTGCCTGCATCGATGAAAACAGCCCCATTGATATCAGCTCCAAGGTGAAATAAACGCCCCCGAAGTTCGGCTGAGCCCTCGATCAGAATATTACCTGGCTGCTCGAATAAATATTTGAACTGCCCGGTTAAGGAGTCAATGGCTGGTTTTGACGCATCTCCGGCCTGATACGGGAACGCAGAACCCGGCCCTAGCCTTCTGGGTAACCACGCTCTGACACTATTGCTCCCACCAGCAAAGAATAGTTTTTCGTACGGCACCGGGCCTCCTCCGGGCCCATAACCATAAGCGACCCCTGTATTGACCCGAAAAGCCAGCGTTGTGCGAGACCGGATTGGGATGTAATGCCGATAGTCAAGGCTAGCTCTCAGGAATTTATAGAGCTGAACACCAATACCCCCATTTTCTTCACTCCAGCCAGCCACTGTCTTATCTGAAAAGAAATTGAGTGTGGTTCCACCTGACTCCAGAACTGTACGAAAGAAATTGGCCCGACGATTCTGGCCAGGGGTATTTGTATTATAGGTATAAGCGAAACTAAAACTTGAACTGAGCGAGCGCCGAAAAAAGTTTAGATAAACAGTGCTTCCCTGGCTTCGTAAGGCTAATAATTGATCGTAAAACGCCTGACTTATGACCTTATTTGTACCATCTCCAGCATTGATCAGGTTAATATCGGCAATCAGGAAATTGAATTGTTTGGCAGGGGTCGTTTGCCAGTTGTAAGCCATAGTGGCCCGAAGCAGTGACCGGCGAAAGTCAGGGCGAAAGGTATTGTTAAAACTTAAACTAACCTGAGTACGGGGAGCATACGGTGTAAAGCGGAAGCGAAAGCGACCTGGCAATAAAATCTGCGGAAAAATCAGTGAACTACTGACGCCTAACTCCTGCGACGCATACACGACTTTGTTAAAATTATTCGGATCAGGCACAAATCCCGTCTGGGCTTCTACCCCATACCGAACCGAGGTTTCCAACGTTTCCAGCCCGCCAAACAGATTACGTACCCGAAAAACCAGACTTCCAAATCCACCTGGATACCCCTGCCCCTGGTAGAACAGTCCAGTCGCTCCCCCTTCGGCAGTAGCCTCGTATTTATCCAGTGGACTAGCTGTTACAAGCGCATGCAATCGCCGGTTGGTGGTATCCGTGAACGTGAGGTTAATGTATTTAAACTGATTCAGCATGAACAACTGCCGCTGCGTATCCCGGAAGCTGGTCTGGCTATACAGCTGATTGGGACGAAGCAGAATTTTTGATTCCAGCAGCCGTAGCGAAATATCCTGACCGCTCAGCATGTAGCTAATCCCGTTCCGCTTCATGGTATCCAGCGAACTCATAATGGCAGGCTGACCATTAGTAGCCAAATCGCCGTTTGGGCTTATCTGAACATCGACATCACCAATGTGGTAAATCGGATGCGACGCTCTTCCGGGCGGATTCACAATCAGAATGGCCACATCAACCGTCCGGCGGGTCGAATCGCCGGGTTCAACCCCCTCCAGATACCGACGGGCATTACCCCGGCGAATGGTATCGACATCGGTAGCCCGGATATACTGACGAGAAAAGGTGTAATATCCCTGATCGCGCAGCAGCGACTCTATCCGAACGCGCTCCCCCGACATATTATCGAAATCGAATCGTTCGCCCACTTTAAGTTTCGACTGGTCGAACGACTGCCGCACAATTGAATCGACCCGAGGATCGGCAATCTGATAACTGATATTGCGCAGATAAAACCCTTCGTTTTCTCGAATCAAATAATTTACCCGAATCTGCGACCGACGAATCGTGTCGAGGGTATAACTTGTTTTTGCATTGAAGAACCCTTTGTCCGACAGATATTTCTGCATTTTGGCCGTATTGGCCTTGGCATCTGCTTCGGCAAAATAAGAAGGGGGTTCGCCCAGACTCCGCATCAGCCAGTTGCCTTCCTCAGCCTTCACACGTAGACGCTTCAGTTTACGGCTATATTGTTTATTCAGTTTTTTGAGTTCCCTGGGCTGGTCGGCCAGTTGCTGGCTTTGCTGTTCAAATTCATTAGTTTTGGCCTCTAACTCCTGAACAGCCTTTTCACGATTGTATCGACGTAGGCCCAGTTGATAAAACCAGAGGGGTGGCGTAATGGGTAGACCCAGTACCCGCCGGTTCGGTTTTTGAGGAATCAGGCTTTCGAGATTTTCTCGGGAAATAGCTCGATTACCTTTTACTGTTTGAGCCGTCAGGATATATTGATTGATACCCAGCCGCTTGGTACTCAGGCAACTGGACAGCGAAATAATTAATGTACAATGAACAATGAATGATGAACAATGGTACGAACGAAGTACCCGTATACTATTATTCATTATCCATTTTACATTATTCATTCCTAACAACATGCTTTCCAAAAATCAGCTTAAATACATTCAGTCACTGCACCAGAAAAAATACCGGCAACAACACGGCGCCTTTCTGGTCGAAGGAGCCAAGAGCGTCCAAGAGGTTCTGCTATCAACCTTCCAGACCGAACTGGTAATAGCGACTGAAGCATTTTACAAAGAAAACGCTCACCTTACAGATCGCCAACGAATAGCTGTCGAAATCGTTTCCGAAGCGGAGTTGACACGCGCCGGAACGCTCGAAAGTAATAATGCGGCTCTGGCTGTGGTCAGAACGAAAGAGAACCGCCCGCTATTGGCTCAGCCCGACGAAATTGCCCTGATTTTAGATGACATCCGTGATCCTGGCAATCTGGGCACTATCCTCCGCATTGCTGACTGGTATGGCGTCCGAAAAATTTTATGCTCCGAGACAACTGCCGATATCTATAATCCGAAAGTTATTTCGGCCAGCAAAGGCTCCTTTACCCGAGTAAACTGGTGGTATGGCAATGTGGTTCAGGTACTCGCTCAATCGGCTGGCGCTATACCCGTTTACGGTGCCTTTCTGAACGGTGCCGATGTGCATACGCTCCCATTCGCAAAATCTGGTTATCTGGTGATGGGTAATGAATCGAATGGTATCGGACCCGACCTTGCCCGGTATGTCACCCAGCCTGTTACCATTCCTCGATACGGAGAAGCTGAATCCTTGAACGTCGGTATTGCCACAGCGGTGTTACTGGACAATATCCGACGAGTTACGACGTGACTTTAGCGTTCTTCGTAATGCTCTTAGCGTAAGCACAATAGGTCGCACTAGCAAGTAATCAGTTTGTTTCCTGACTATGGATGGCGTCGCGGAGCTTACAAACCTGTTGCTGAGTTAGGCTGGACATTAATAAATCCATATAAACTTCTGTTCGAAGTTGGTAATTAACCTTGACAGGCTCCCATTCCTGGCCAATAAACTGACAGTGGATTTCGACTAGAAATCGATTCCAGTAAAGGAGATTAATACGCAGATCGGGTTTATTCAATACGCCAATAAAAACGCCGTTTGTGTGTATATCCGTAAGAAGGTTGTGGTGTGTGGCAATAGTAAACTGATCAATTATCATTAGAAAAATAACATATAGGTGTAGTATGTATTAGTAGACCCCAGACTTACCGGCTTCGTTTAACGAATGAAAAAAATAACGATGCACCACCCTTTTATTCATCAACGAGTTGTCTTGTCCCTGACCATTTCCGGCAGCCATTTCCTCAATTTTTGGGAGTAATACATCCTGTTTAGCAAACAAAAATAGCTTTCCCTTCATTTAAAGAGGCATAGTAGTCAGATAGCGCATCGGACGATTCGTTAGACGGTCAGCGGCACCCATTAGTAACGACTCAATACTATGATCGAGAGTAAATCAGGATATATATGGTGGCAGGGGGGAATTATCTATCAAATTTATCCACGATCCTTTCAGGACAGTAACAGTGATGGCATTGGTGATCTTCGGGGTATCCTGAAACGACTGGATTACCTGAACGAACTGGGCGTGACGGCTATATGGCTTTCCCCGGTCTACCCATCCCCAATGGCCGACTTTGGATACGACATTGCTGATTATCAGAATATCGACCCCATTTTTGGTTCACTAGACGATTTCGATGAACTACTGACGGGGGTGCATAGCCGGGGTATGAAATTGATTCTGGACCTTGTTCCCAACCATACATCGAACCAACACCCCTGGTTTCTCGAATCCCGCTCATCGCGCGATAACCCGAAACGGGACTGGTACATCTGGCACGACAGTAAATCTGATAGGTCAGAACCCAACAATTGGCTCAGCGTTTTCGGCGGAAGCGCCTGGGAATGGGACGAACACACCGGGCAGTATTATTACCATGCTTTTCTGAAGGAGCAACCGGACCTGAACTGGCGAAATCTAGCGGTGCAGGAAGCCATGCTGAATGTTATGCGGTTCTGGCTCGACAAAGGGGTTGATGGGTTTCGGGTAGATGTGATGTGGCACATGATCAAGGATAAAAACCTGCGGGATAACCCCGTCAACCCCGACTATCAGTCCCACATGGCGACGTATGAGCAGCTGTTGCCAGTTTACTCTACTGACCAGCCTGAAGTTCATGATATCGTAGTAAAAATGCGGCAGGTCATCGACTCCTATCCAGAGCGGCTGCTGATTGGCGAAATATATCTCCCTATCCATCAATTAGTTACCTATTACGGTATTGATGGCAATGGGGCGCACCTGCCCTTCAATTTTCAACTGTTAACCCTACCCTGGGATGCACAGATAATTGCGGCTACTATCGACCAGTATGAAGGTCTTTTGCCCAAGGGCGGATGGCCCAACTGGGTGCTGGGTAATCACGACCAGCCCCGCATTACGAGCCGGGTGGGCACTGAACAGGCCAGAGTAGCTGCCCTGCTGCTGCTAACCCTACGCGGTACGCCAACTATTTATTATGGCGAAGAAATCGGGATGCGCGATGTTCCGATCCCCTTCAATGAAGTCCAGGACCCGCAAGGGCTAAACATGCCCGATAAAAACCTAAGCCGTGACCCCGCCCGAACGCCCATGCAGTGGAATAACACAGCTAATGCAGGCTTTACAGAAAGCAAACCCTGGTTACGAGTGGCTCGTAATTTCGATAGGGAAAACGTTTGGCGACAGGAAGCAGACCCATTTTCCATGCTTTCGTTCTATAAACAATTGATCGGCCTCCGGCAACAGGAGCCAGCACTAATGGTTGGCGACTACGTACCTGTTAACGCTACCTCACAGCTTATCGCTTATATCCGGCAACTGGAAGGCCATCCTCGTTTCCTTATTCTGCTGAACCTGAGCCATCGACCCGCTTATTTTAACGCCAAAGACAATTCATTAAAAGGCATTGTCGCAATCGCAACAGTACCCGAATGGGAAGGAGCTGAGGTAGCCGACAGCATCAGCCTCGGTGGCGACGAAGGCCTATTAATACGCTTACTTGACGAGTAACTTACGAACACATGAAACCAATAGGAGCAACATATACCAGTAATGGGCGCTGCGTATTTACGGTATGGGCACCCAAATGTAAATCTGTAACCCTGCATATTGTACACCCCCAACAACGAGAGTTGCCCATGTTATGTGATGAATGGGGGTATTTCAAGCTGGAAGTTGAGGGTATTGAACCAGGCACCCAATACCTGTACAGGCTGGACAACCAGAGCGAATTTGCGGACCCAGCCTCTCATTTTCAGCCCAATGGCGTTCATGGCCCATCGGAGGTTATTGATCACTCGGCCTATCACTGGCAGGATGAGGGCTGGCGTGGCTTACCTTTTCATGATCTTATTTTTTATCAAATACATGTGGGTACGTTCACCCAAGAGGGTACATTTGAAGCCATCATAGCCCGACTTGATGATCTGGCAGACTTGGGCGTAAATGCCCTGCAATTGTTACCCGTCTGTCAGTTTCCGGGCGAGCGTAACTGGGGTTACGACGGGGTATACCCCTATTCGGTTCAGGACTCCTATGGCGGACCAACCGGGCTAAAAAAACTGGTCGATGCCTGCCATGCACGTGGACTGGCTATTTTTCTGGACGTTGTGTATAACCACTTGGGTCCAGAAGGCAACTACCTCACCCAGTTTGGTCCTTACTTCACCGACAAATACCATACGCCCTGGGGTAATGCAATAAACTATGACCGAGAATGGTCGGATGGTGTGCGCGACTACGTGTCCAATAATCCGCTTTTCTGGTTTGAACAGTATCATGTCGATGGCCTGCGCTTCGATGCCATTCATGAAGTATTTGACATGGGGGCCGTCCATATTTGGGAACTGACCCACAGCAAGGTAGCTTATCTGGAAGAACGACTCGGCCGGGCGCTTTATCTGGTTGCGGAATCCGACCTGAACAACCCACGCGTGGTTAAATCACCCGATGCGGGCGGGTATGGTTTTGATGCCCAGTGGCTCGACGATTTTCACCATGCGTTGCATGTACTGATCCATAAACCCGGCCGCCAGCGGTATCATGATTTCGGCCGAATGGAACAGCTTGCCAAAGCCTATACCGATGGTTTCGTAGCCAGTGGCGACTATGCTTCGCTTCGCAAACGGAAATTTGGTCGATCATCGGCAGGTATTCCTGGCGATCGGTTCGTTGTTTTCAACCTCAATCACGATCAGGTTGGCAATTTGCTCGGCACCGAACGGCTCTCGCTCCTGGTCGATTTTGACCGTCAGAAAGTGGCAGCGGCAGCCCTGCTGCTGTCGCCCTATGTTCCCATGCTATTTATGGGTGAAGAATACGCCGATGAATCTCCTTTTTATTACTTCGTCAGCCATACCGACCCCGCCTTGCTCAACGCCGTTCGGGAAGGTCGCAAGAACGATTTCAAAGCGTTCATTGGCGACGCCGAACTCCCCGACCCTGCCGACAAAGACACGTTTGTACAGTCGAAAATACAATGGCATACCCGAACCGAAGGACGACATGCCACGATGCTGGCGTGGCACAAACGCTTAATCGAATTACGGCAGTCGATTCCTGTGCTGCGGAATGTCAGCAAGAACGATATTCGGGTTACGGTACTTGGGCAATCGGGCTTTGTGCTACACCGCCAAACTATTGATGGCCAACAGCATGCTAACATCCTCTTCAACTTTTCGGAAGAGCCCATCTCCTATACCCTTCCCGTCTGGGTTACGCAGTGGGACAAACAACTGGATTCGAAAGAGGCACAATGGCAGGAAACCAACTCAACAGATATAGCCCTGTTGCCCAACCAACTAGCGCCTGGTCAACCTGTTAATCTGCCACCCTGGAGTGTTGCCCTGTATACAGGCCGGTTATCACGCGAATGGCAATAACGCGAAAAAGCGGTGCTCAGAGTCGGTAAGTAGAGTTTTCTCGTCTTCATTCAGATGGCGATGCTGGTGCCGATCCACAGAATGAAACTATGTTTCAGAAGAATAAACTGTAACGGTAACTCATTGGTCATGATAGCATCTAACAACCCGATCATCAACTAACGGCCCTTGCAGCACCCGATACATGGTCAGAAAGGGTGCCTAACACGCTAAAACCCGAATCCATTATTATTTACGCGCTGGGTCATGAGAAATCCCATTTCAACCTACCGAATCCAATTTCACAAGGACTTTACCTTCACTGACTTTGAACGAATTATCCCTTATCTGGATAAATTAGGCATCAAAACCGTATACGCATCGCCTATTTTTGAGGCCGTTCCGGGGAGTGTCCATGGCTATGATGGCGTCAACCCGCAACGAATCAATCCCGAAATCGGCACCGACGAACAGCTACGGCATATTCATCAGGCGTTGGCCCAACGTGGTATCGACTGGCTACAGGATATTGTACCCAACCATATGGCGTTTCATCCGGCCAACGGCTGGCTCATGGATGTGCTGGAAAAAGGCCCTTTATCCATCTACAGCACCTTTTTCGACATCGACTGGGACAGTCCGCATCATCATGGTCGACTCATGGTACCTTTTCTGGGCGAACCGTTGGACGAAGTACTCCGAAAAGGCGAACTAACTGTAGCCTATCAGAACCAGCGATTCGTACTTGCCTACTTCGATACAAACTATCCAATTCACCTACGTTCCTACGCTACCATTCTGCAAGCGGCTGATGAGGCTCCTTCCGAACTGCTCCAGGAATGGATCGCCCAGGTATCCGAACTGGAAGGTATAACCGATCCAACAACCTATGCCTTACACAGTACCGCTTTGCAGGTGAAACTGGCCGAGTGGTCACGCCAACCCGCTACTAAGTCGTACCTGAACAAGTGCCTAAACACGATAAATAAAAGCCCCGACCAGCTGAAACGCATAGCCAATGAGCAAGTGTATCGGCTGTGTTCTTACGGCGAAACCGATGCCCGAATCAACTACCGACGCTTTTTTACAGTCAACAGCCTGATCTGTCTGAACATTCAGCACCAGAATGTCTTCGATCATGTGCATCGCTACACGAAAAACCTGCTCGAAACGGGCGTATTTCAGGGCCTGCGCGTCGACCATATTGATGGTCTTTATGATCCCAGCCAGTATCTGGAACGGTTACGCCAGTTGTCCGGTGATGACGCTTACCTTATCGTCGAAAAAATCCTGAAAGACGACGAGGATTTGCCTGCCAACTGGCCTATTCAGGGGGCTACTGGCTACGGTTTTCTCTCTATTGTTAATAATCTGCTGACCCGAACCAGCAGCCAGCAAAGCTTCACCCGGTTCTACCAGGAATTGGTAGGCGAACGACAGGTAGTTCGTCAGGAACTGTACGACAAGAAGGCCTACATCCTTTTCCAGCACATGGGTGGCGAACTGGACAATCTATTCCACCTGTTTAGCGAACTTCAGCTAGCCAGCGAGGAGCAATTGGCTGGACTCCCTGACAATACCCTGAAAGAAGCCATTGGCGAATTTCTGATTCAGTGCCCCGTTTATCGGTACTACGGCAACCAGATGCCGCTCGACTCCTCAGAAGCCGACGCCGTCCGCAGCATTTTCGACCGTATACGAACCAGCAAATCACGATTGGCATCGGCTATCGACCTACTGGAAGACGTTCTTCTGACCAGACCGAAAGCGGGTAACTCATCCTATAACGACCATGCCCTACGGTTCTACCAACGCTGTATGCAGTTTACAGGGCCTCTTATGGCAAAAGGTGTAGAGGATACGCTAATGTATACTTACACACGCTTTATCGGGCACGACGAAGTGGGTGATTCTCCGCTTTACTTTGGCCTGACGGTTGATGAGTTCCACCAGAAAATGATTGATCGACGGGCCAAGTGGCCCCTGGCACTCAACGCCACCTCAACGCATGATACCAAACGGGGTGAAGATGTACGTAGTCGATTAAACGTGCTGACCGATCTGGCCGACGAGTGGATCGACGAAGTGCGCATCTGGCAAACGCTCAACCGACCCCTCAAGTCATCTGTAGCGATCAATGGGCCAGAATCTTCAGAAGAAGAAGCTACTTTCATCGACTCGCCCGATCCCAATGACGAATATTTTATTTACCAGACGTTGGTGGGTGCCTATCCCATGCCCGATCAGGACGGTGAAGACTTCCCCAACCGCCTGAACGAGTATCTGGAAAAAGCCCTGCGGGAAGCCAAACGGTACTCAAGTCACGACACGCCCAACACAGCCTATGAAGACGCAACGAAGGCGTTTGCTCATGAGCTACTGGATACGAATCGGCCCTTCTGGAAACGGTTCGACACCTTCTATCGGCAGATAACCGACCTGGGCATTATCAATTCACTCATACAAGTCGTACTTAAATGTACGTGTCCCGGACTGCCTGATGTGTATCAGGGTTGTGAAGGCTGGGATCTGAGTATGGTCGATCCCGATAATCGTCGCCCGGTCGATTTCGAACAACGGTGCCAGGCCCTCGACACCCTGCTCGAATATGACCCTGACTGGCAGGACCTATGGAAGAGTCGCTATGATGGTCAGATTAAACTACGGCTGATTTACACCCTGCTACAGGAACGCCAGCAACAACCCATGCTGTTTGCTGAGGGCCACTATACTCCTCTGAGGATAGAAGGACGTTACAAAGAACAGGTGCTGGCCTTTGCCCGACACGACACCCAGCAATGGTATGTGATAGCCATCCCTCTGGGTATTGCCCAGTTGTGCCGCGATCAACAAACCTCTCCTGTTAGCATCGACTGGGATGATACCCATATTTTACTACCCGATGAAACGCCCAAACGATGGGAACACCGGCTAACAAAGGCCCGAGGCCGCCTGGAAGCCCAGATCAGTGTAGCCGATGTATTTTCCGAATTACCGTTGGGCCTGATCAGCCTGACAACTTAAGAGGAAATCCTTAGGTTGTCAGGCTGCTCCTAATGCAGCGAAGTAGGGGCCATACCAAACTTTTTCTTGAAGGAATATGAGAAGTGGGACAGACTTTCAAACCCCAGTTCAAGGTAAATGGCAGAAGGTTTCTGATGTTTGATTTCGAGAAGGTGCCTGGCTTCAAGTAGTCGTTTGTGTTGCAGCCATTGACGGGGCGGAGCGCCGAATGTTTTCAGGAAGTCTCGTTTGAAGGCAGCCAGGCTGCGGCCGGTAAGCTGAGCAAATTTTTCAATGGGCACGTTGAAGTGAAAATTACTAAGCATAAACTTTTCCAGGTCGATCTTGTAAGGGGCTGAAAAGTCGAATAGGAAGTTGCGAAGCTCAGGCAGCGCAAGAACCAACAGCTTCACGCCTTCTTTTATTTTCAGGATACCCATTTCATCTGTCATGGCCCCACCTGCGCTGTGTGCATAAGGGACTATAGACTGAGAATACCCCTGCAGAAATTCGTTGGCAGGAATCAGGATATTGGGCGGCCCCACATATTTCTGATCTGTTTCCAGCTTATCTTCCAATACAATCTTACGCAGCAGGTCTTCCTGCAGGGATATAACGATGGTTTCATAATGCCCGTCAGGAAACGGACTTTTGGTGAGCGTACCCAGCTGATTTTTACCGATCAACAATATGCCTCCTCCGCCTATCGAAATGGTTTGCGCTGAGGTTTCTAAGGTAAACTGCCCCGAAACCTGGAATATTAATGTATGGTGATTCCAGAAGCATACCTTTTCTTTTCGCTCAGTGCAGGAGTAAGAATAGAAGATTACGCCTGGGAGAATTTCAGCTGGATTCGTCATTTACCGTTGTAAGTACGTGCCACCGAGTATGGCACCTGGTGCAAAAGTCGCATTTAAGCTGTTCATGTCTTCTGTTGTGAATACAATATCCATTGCTGCGATATTTTCCGGCAATCGCGACCGACGACTCATGCTGACTAGCGGCATAATGTAATCGCCCTGCCTATTCACCCAGGCAATGGCCAGCTGCGTTGGTGTACAACCTTTCTGACCGGCCAGTTGCTTCAGAAACTCCACTTTCTCCAGATTATGTAGTAAGTTTTCCCCCTGAAAGCGAGTGAAATGATTCCGATAATCGTTTTCGGCAAGCGGAGCTGTTAATTCACCCGTCAGTAAACCTTCAGCCGTATTGGCAAAAGTGACAACGCCAATCCCTAATTCCCTGGCTGTTGGCAGTAGTTCTCGTTCTATCTGACGGTCGGCCAGCGAATAGCCGATCTCCAGGGCACTGATAGGATAAATACGGTTGGCTAAACGAAGCTGGTCAGCCGTAATTTCCGAAACGCCAATGTGTCGCACTTTGCCCTCTTTAATCAAGTCGGCAACCGTCCCAATAATGTCTTCCACAGGTACACTGTCGTCCATCCGGCTGGGCTGGTAAAGGTCAATGGTGTCAATACCCAGTCGGGTCAGTGAGTAGTTCACAAAATTCTTGATCGCGATGGGGCGTAGATCCATTCCCAGCCAATGACCGTTGTGGAAGATAGCTCCGAATTTTACGCTGATAAAAGCCTCGTCGCGCCTTCCTTTGATAGCTTTGCCCACCAGTATCTCGTTATGCCCAGCGCCGTAAAAGTCACCCGTGTTTAAAAAATTAATTCCCTCATCCAGGGCTTCACGAATCGTAGCGATACTTTCTGTTTCGTCAGGTGTAACACCGCCCCAGATGGACGACATACGCATGCAGCCTAAACCAAGTTTAGTTACGAAAGGGCCATGCTGACCTAATTGAATTTTTGTGCTGTTTTTCATGATACAAATATCAGCCGCCCCAACACAAAGCAGCTTTCTTCTACGGCTCAACTAATTTCTCTCCACGGCTCATGTAAGCAGAGCTGTGGAGAGAAGAATGGTATGGAGCAAAATACAGTAGCCAGCTCAGGACATACCAGACACAATACATCGGTCAATATCCTGAGAGAACAGATAGCTAAAGCCGGTGTTGAATCGACAAGGATAGCAACCGATTTTTGTAACTGGTCGGATAAAAGGGAATATAGACCCACTGGGTGGGGCTGATGTCGCGCAGACCTACTTCATAGGCTAAACCAATAGTTGCTCGCCCAAGCTCGATACCGACTTCTGCACCAATGCCCACATCCAGCCGCTGAAGCCCCCGCTTCCCAAAGGTAGGTTCTTCCCAAGTGCCATAGTCAATCACATCATCGTAGACAATATCACCAGTCAACCGGGTTTTGCCGCCCAGGCCGTAGGCTACATAAGGTCCTGCGTTGAAAACTAGCTTAATAGCTCCCCCCAGGGGCAAGGCATAGCCCAGATACAAGGGAATCTGCCCGTACCACTGCTGGCTAATCAGGCTAGCTTCCCGGCCTGGAAGAACTGAGTTATCCCCAAAGCCCAGCGATGACGTACCCCTCAACTTCATACCCTTACTGGTCAGACTTAGGCCCGATTGTAAAAACAGATTCGCTTTTAGGTAATAGCTCACGGTTGCCCCCAGATTAAGCCCCAGTTTGGTGCGACCAGCGGGAATAGCTGGATCAGCCAGTTGGAGAGAACTCAGATTAAGCCCCCCTTTCAGGCCGACTTGCAGGGATTTGTGCTGGGCAAATAGAACTGGATGGCTCAGTAGCAGCAGGCTTGTCAAAAGTGAAGAGTATACATGTCTCATAGCGTTATATATATGACTCTGTTTGGTTCATTAGGTTGACCGTAAAGCGGGATCAAGGGTTGGCAAGGTCGGTTATTTTTATTTTCTCTCCTGGGCGCGAAGCCTCTATCCCTAAACCGCCAGAGAGACGATGGGTACAGTATTGACCTTACGTCCCCCCCAAAAACCTCATTGCGAACGTTAAACAACAAAAAGCCGGCTCTATCCGCATGCACAAAGCGAATCGAGCCGGCTTTAAATTCCATAAATTCTTTACTAACGCATCGCTAGGCGGGGCTTGAACTTATCGGCCACTTTATTCGAAATGGGCTTAATCGACATGAGGTATGTGTACATGGCTCCCAGATCCTTCTCCGTCATGCCACCATACATAGTCCAGGGCATAATGGTCTGAAAATCATTCGGCCCAACTTTATGTGCTTTGTAGTCGGCACCGTATGTTTTAAACCGGGCAATGAAAGCCTCTTTAGTCCAGCTACCAATACCCGTTTCTTTATCAGGAGTTATGTTAGCCGTATATAGCGTTCCACCGGGCATGGCAAATTCGCGGCCACCCGCAAACGATTTTTCAGGAATAATGCGGCCTTGATCAACCTGTGTATGGCACTCGACACAGCCCGCTATCATCACCAGATATTGGCCCGTAGCTAACTCATTAGCCGTGTCAGGCATAGCCATCGGCTCTGCTTTTTTAGGAATGGTATTCAAAATGAAGTTGAACGGAAAATCAGCCTTTGATTCGGCAGGTTTCGATTCGATAGGCTTTATGGTGCGCAAGTAGGCAATGATACTTTCTACATCTTCACCATTCATTTTCCCATAGTATGGGTAAGGCATCACGGGAAAAAACGCATGTCCATCGCGGCTAACACCTGTCGTAATGGCTCGGTAGATTTCGCCATCGGTCCAGTTGCCAATACCAAAAGGAGTTATATTTTTTGATGTAAACGAACCGGGAAAGCCCATTTGCTGATTAAACATCTCCCCGCCTTTACCCAATGTACCCGCCGTTAAGGGAGCCGAAAAGAGTGTGTAATCCCGCGTACTATGACAGTCCATACAAACAGTCACGTGATTCGCCAGATATTCTCCCCGCGCAATACGGGCTGGTGTTGCATCTACTTTTAGTGTCGGAGCTTCGCCTACATCAGGTAGGACCAATTTTACATACGCCATGGCACCTACTACACCCAGGACGACTACACCAAGTACAATACCAATTACTTTTAAAGCCTTTTTCATATACGACTGGTCAAAAAGATTTGAGGTTTCAGGGGCATTAAATTATTGATAACCAACTATTGGTAGCAAATCTGAAGTAAAATAAACGTGTTGGTTTATTAAACGGGCTAGTTCCCCACCAGTCAGTTCGTCTATCCTCCTGCTCCTCCTATGCTTTGATCCCAGCGAAAACGTATAGACGAGGTAGCCGATATGATCAACGAACAAAGTCTTTATAGATCGCCCTATACAGGGTGCCACTAAAAAGTTTAACAGCCAATAAAAAAACGGTTATCTATATACGAACAAAAGATCCGGGCTCAGAAAATTACCCATGCGTACTCACAGTTTTTTTACAGGATAATAGCGAACTAAGCTGATGGTCAATCACCTCAATAGGGAATGGCAATTCATTAGTTGAACTGATCAATCTACTTTTATAGTGTTCACGGTATGGTTTCTGGCTCACTATTAGGATATAGTCAGCCATTCATAATCAAATAGATATATAAGTCGGGGCTGTTTTAAAAAAAGATAAGTTATCATGCAATCCAATACTCCTGTAATCTTTCTCATCCAGTTCGGGGGCAACCTTCGACAGTTCTTTAAAGGGGATTAAAACAGAGGCCAATTCATGATGCTGTTTCAACTGTGATGCCATCCTGTCAAATAAGCAATAAGCGCACAAACCCACAAGCTGATCCACCTGTTTATACGATAGTCTGCTATGATGGATTACGCTTGTCATGATAGGGCTTTTTTTGCCAGGAAGTAATATACCGAACAAACGATTGCCTTCAGTGATCGACAGCTCAACACTTATGGGCCGCTCTACATCCATTCTCAACTCGCCTTCACCTTGCAGCGTCTGCTTTTCCAACGTTCTATAAATAAGTCCTTTCCCAATGTCTGTTTGCAACTGCTTATGCAAACACGCCATTACTAAACTGACTGTTGATCGGAACACCAGATCTACACAGGAAACCGGAATCTTAAACTGTTGGGCAGCTTTTTCAAAAAACATTTCATCGGTAACGAGTTGCCCAATACTGGCTGCATCCCCCATATACGATTAAAGTTTGAGTAAGGTGACGATTAACATACCCCTTTAGACGAAAGACCTCCCGTTCGGTCTCCTATCAATAGCATATGTATACTTATACCCAACTCAAACTTTACGTAACCTAACTTACAGACTGATAAGATACTAGCGACCGATTATATTACTCATTTAGTATCAGCGTAATACTACAGAAAATACGCTAAACAAAAGTAGTCTACCAGGCACTATTGGTTAGCTATAGCAACACCAATTTTTGAATCAGCCGTGCCATAATACAGGAACCATTTACCGTGAAATGGCACCATTCCTTCCAGAAAAACCACCTGGTTTACCTGACCTTCCATTTCATAGGGCTGGTCGGGCTTAATAAAATACGTTTCTGAACGATCCAGAAGCTTCGCTGGATTCGTTGCATCGAACAGTAACTGCCCACCTGCATAAGCGCCTTCGGGCAGGCCCGAGTCGCCATTTTTAGCATCGTTCATTCCATTGTAAATCAACAGAATCCCTTTTTTTGTCAGCATAGCAAACGGACCTGGCTCAAGGAGTCGAACATCGTGCTTACCTTTTCGGGATTCTGCCACCACAACAGGCTGTCCAGCATCAGTTTCCAGAGGATTCCAGTGCAGGAGGTCGTCCGAAACCGCTAAACGAAGCTGCGGCTGATCACCCCAGTACATCCAGTATTTGCCGTTTATCTTCTGCGCGACAAACCGATCGCCGACACGCTTACACACAATCGCTCCCGATTTTGACCAGCTATTTTTGTATGTACCATTGGCTGCTTCCCCAAAGGCAAGCCCCTGCTTTTGCCAGTCGGTCAGATTGCGCGAAGTTGCCACGCAAAGCCGGGCCTTATCGCCATCGTAAGCCGTATAAGTCATTATATACACCCCGTTGGCGCTTTCCACGACACGCGGGTCTTCGCAACCTCCCTCCCACTCATACACCTTCATCGGGTCGTTGTTTGGGTAAAACACGGGTTTCGGCATCCGTTTAAAATGTATGCCATCTGTACTAACCGCCAACCCCAGTCGCGATGTACCTCCTACGCTTCGGACGGTATCTTCGGCGCGGTACAACATATACACTTTGTTATTCCGCACCACTGTGGTTGGATTATAAACGTCTTTTTCTTCCCAATGAATGGTTTGTTTACGAACGGGGCAGTCGAAGGTAGTAGTGGCTTTGGCCGATAGAATTGGATTGTACGCATTCGCTTTCTGAAAGGGTCCCAGCATCCAGGGCTTTTCGGATTTTGACTGAGCCAGCAGGCAACCAGGCACTAACAGGACAAGAAGAAAAAGACGCTTCATCAAAAAAATAATTAAAGGTTAATTGGTTTAGAGCTTAGATACTGGCAACCCGATAAAATCCAGACGGTAACAGTCCGAATAATTTTGTCGCGGTTACACAAGCTGTTATAGTAATCGTATACCAATGCTTATCTACTTGGCGACAACGTTCTTACCGGGTTTCTCTTCGGATATTAGTTCGGTTTGAGGCACCTCGGTCAGCCAGCCGCCAAACCATTTGGCTCGTTCTGTTGCGGCTGCTTCATCCTCCAGTTCCAGCAGGCGGATACCTCCTGGTTGCTCAATCGTTGGTTCTTCGTAAACGATCTGTAAACCCACCCAGGCCAGATACGAATTGAGTGTGGTTTCTAAGGGCTGATTACCAAAAATACATAGGCTATAATACCAATCCAGCGGTTCGCCAGCCACCTGCTCGGTTGCCTTTTGGTAATCATCGAGTGTATACCCAACAAACGGCTTCCCAAATTGCTGCCACATCAGTCGCATGACATCATCCAGAGAACGCGCATGATTGGTCAGCCGACGAATGTGCAAGTCCAGAATCAGCGCCACAATCGATCCTTTGTGATAAACCGACACTTTCCGGTCAGGTACACCTTTATCATACCCATCGAGCCACAAATCCCACGATGACTCGGTGAGTGATTGAAACGCCCGCCCATTTGCCTCAAAATGCCGTTTAAACAGTACCTGCAACTCCTTCAAATACGCTTCATCTGAAAAAACACCCGACTGCCGAAGCATTAAATCGCCATAATAAGTGGTTACTCCTTCGGCCACAAAACAGGTCGAAAAGTAGTTTTCTTTCGTGAAGTCGTAAGGCAGTAACTCCACTGGTCGAATCCGAATGATGTTCCAGGCATGAAACAACTCATGCGAAGAAACACCCAGTAAATCCTGATACAGCCCTTCTCCTTCGTCATTTGGCCCAAGCACCAGCACCGTCGAATTCCGATGTTCTACCCCATGATAATACGGCACGGTCAATACCAGGGTCAGAAAATGGTACTCTTTCTCCGGAAACTCTCCAAACAGGTCGATTTGCTTCTGCGAAAACCGACTAAAATCCTGCACAATCCGGTCAGCATTGAAGGTAAGTTCGCCGTCGGTCCGACGACCGCCGTGAATCCAGACATGAAACGCCGTTTCGCCAATAGCATACTGAATATGCTGAATCACTGGCGAAGCAATAATGGGACAATCGACCAATTCATAAAAATCAGCGGCCCAAAGTGATTTGGCACCACGTTGTTCCATGCCGCAGGCAATTGTCCAACCATCGGGAATAGCCAGTTCCAAGGTACATGGGTCGTTGATACGTCCTTCGGCATACAGGCAAAGGTTGACCGGATTGACATAGAGCAGGGTTTCGCTGATAAAACTGCTGCCTGCATTCAACTGATTGGGGGTCGCTAATAACGCGTAGTAATTATAGTACACCGTCAACTCAGACGCCCCATTTGTTTGAACAAGCCACCGATCTTTGGAGATTTTCCGAAAAGGCAGTGGGTTTCCATTGCCGTCAACAATCGTGAATCGCTGGATATTCCGGGCAAACTGCTGCAACTCGTATCGCCCTGGTCGCCAGGCGGGTAGTTGTAACTCCACCTCAGCCGTACTAATGGCCGTTAGTTGAGCCTCAACGGCGATATAATGAGGAGTAACAGGGTCAGCAGACAGGCGATAATGCATAGTTTTGGCTAAATTTGGTTGAGTAGGTTACTAGATGGTAAAAGAGTATAATGCATAATCCAGTTCATGAGCTACAAATCTAAAACAAGGGCTTGGTAAACTAATGCAATTCAGCTATCTTTGCGGACTCATTTGGAAAACAAGAGTTTTAGGCAAGATAGATCATGAAAAGAACGTACCAACCATCGAACCGGAAGCGGAAAAACAAACACGGTTTCCGTGAGCGTATGGCTACTGCCAACGGCCGCAAAGTATTAGCTGCCCGCCGGGCAAAAGGTCGGCATAAACTGACCGTCTCAGACGAGAAAAAAGGCGATCGCTTTAAAATCTAGTTATTAGTTGTCAGTCGTTAGCCGACAGTCGATAATAGCTGACAACTAACGACTAACTTCTATCGATCACGACTTTATGCCGCAAACCTTCCCCAAATCAGAACGGCTTTGCAGCAAAAAGACTCTCGGCGAATTATTTAAGAAAGGTAGTGCGGCTGTCAAGACGTTCTACCTTTTTCCGTTTCGGGTACTTTATCTTCCCCAACCCGATCCGACAAGCAACGTTTCGCTTCCTGCCATTGTCATTACAGTACCGAAACGAACGTTTAAGCGAGCTGTTGACCGCAACCTCATTCGCCGACGGGTGCGGGAGGCTTATCGTCTTCATAAAGAGTTGTTTCAGACTGAAAATCCATTAGCCGGTTCAGCAACACCGGGATATATTGCCTTTCTTTATACCGCCAAACAGATAATTTCGTTTGAAGAGATAGAAAAAGGTATGAAATTAGCTATAGCTAAATGTATAGTGAATAATGTAAAATGAGTAATGCCTTAACGGGCTTGTCGTTACCATTATCCATTACACATTGTTCATTATACATCCCTTACTCAATATGCGCTTTTCTAAACGCCTTACTCTTTTAGCCTCGTCGGCGCTGGTAGCGGGTGGCATTGGCTTCTTCTCCTTCAAGACCGATGACCGGTTTTTTGAAATCGCTCGTAACCTCGACATCTATGCTACGCTCTTCAAAGAGCTGAATTTATATTATGTTGACGAGGTAAATCCCAATCGTATGGTCAAAACCAGTATCGATGCGATGCTGAAAGCCCTCGACCCCTATACCAACTTCTTTGCGGAAGATGAAATCGAGGATTACATGACCATGACTACCGGCCGCTACAACGGTATTGGGGCCCTGATTGGCCAACGTCAGGGAAAACACATCGTACTGATGGTTTATGAAGGCACCCCAGCCGAAAAGTCAGGATTACGTATCGGTGATGAAGTTATCAAAATTGACGGAATCACGCTGAAGAACATCAAAGAATCCGACCCCGGCAAACTGTTGAAAGGCCAAAACAATACAGCCGTAAAACTGACGGTGCAACGGTATGGAGAGAAAAACCCGGTAGATCTGAGCGTAGTTCGGGATGTGGTCAAAATGACGAATGTGCCTTATTACGGCATGATCTCTGAAGATGTGGGCTATATCGACCTGAAAGACTTTACAGCAACGGCTTCGCGGGAAGTCCGGTCGGCGTTTCAGGAACTGAAAGGTAAGGGCATGAAAAAACTCGTGCTGGATGTTCGTGAAAACCCCGGTGGGCTGCTCAACATGGCTATCGACATCTGTAATACGTTCATCCCCAAAGATTCGGAAGTAGTAACCACGAAGGGTAAAGTGACCGAATGGAACAAAACCTATACGGCGCTGAACCCTCCTTTGGACCTCGAAATCCCGATCATCGTATTGACCAACAGCCATAGTGCCTCAGCCGCCGAAATCGTGTCGGGTGTTATTCAGGACTACGACCGGGGCGTGTTGATTGGGCAGCGTACGTATGGCAAAGGGCTGGTACAAACCACACGCGAACTATCGTTTAACACCAAGCTTAAAATCACCACGGCCAAATACTACATACCCAGTGGTCGGTGTATTCAGGCCATCGATTATAGCCATCGCAACCCAGACGGCAGCGTGGGCAAAATCCCAGATTCTCTGAAAACAGCGTTCAAGACCAAAGCGGGCCGTGTTGTCTACGACGGAGGTGGCGTTCTGCCCGACGTTGTGATTGACGCCCAAACGCCAACGCCTATTGCGCTCAGCCTGACCAATAAGGGGTTAATCTTCGATTACGCGGTTAAATACCACCACGATCATCCCACCATCAAACCCGCTCGTGAGTTCAAGCTGACCGACGCGGAGTATGCTGAGTTTACCAAATGGCTCGCCGATAAAGAATACGATTACACGACTCAGGTTGAAAAAGATCTGGGTACACTCGAAGCTTCGGCCAAGAAAGAGAAATATTTTGATCAGATTCAGGACCAGTTGAAGTCGCTGAAAACCAAAATGTCGCACAGCAAAGACGCTGACCTGAATACCTTCAAACCCGAAATTCGGACATTGCTGGAACAGGAGATTGCGGGGCATTATTACCTGCAGAAAGGGATTAAAGAAGCATCTTTTTCCACCGATCCCGAGCTAAAAGCGGCCCTCGATCTGTTTAAAGATATGGGACGATACCAGTCAATTTTAAAAAGCAAGTAGACAGTAGACACTGAAGAGTGCAGGATATAAAGTTGAGAATAACGACTGACGCAACGGGTTATTCTTCGCTTTACATCTGCACTCTTCACTCTTTACATCATGCTCATTCTCTCCATCGATACGTCTACCGCTTCCTGTTCGGTAGCCCTGCATCAGAATTCCCAGCTTCTGGCCTGTCACGAGTTATTTACGGAGCGCACCTCAGCGGCTATGCTCACTACGTTGATGCATGATGTGGTTCAACAGGCTGGTTATGAACTAGCCAATCTGGATGCCATTGCAGTTGCCAAAGGGCCTGGCTCCTATACGGGCCTACGTATTGCTGTTTCTACTGCCAAAGGGCTGTGTTTTGCTCTTGACAAACCTTTACTGGCTATCAACACACTGGCCGCTATGGCCGAACAAATTCGGGCATTTTATCCGGCCGATCATCTACTTTGTCCGATGATCGACGCCCGACGAATGGAGGTGTATTGTGCTTTATATGATACAAATGGTCAGGAGCGGCAAGCAACAGCAGCGCAAATTATTGACCAAACTTCGTTCGGTGACTGGCTAAACCAGAGCCCTATAGTATTCTTTGGTGATGGAGCAGCCAAATGTAAGAGCCTGTTGAACGACCAGCCCAACGCCATTTTCCCGACAATTTCTCTTGTCCCTTCTGCCCGCACCGTGGGGCAGTTGGCAGGTCAGTCCTATACCAATGGGCAGTTTGAAGATATGGCGACCTTTGAACCATTTTATCTTAAGGATTTCATGACAACGCAGCCTAAAAAGATGGTATTATAAAATTTCTTCTGCCAGGATTAACAGGATAGATAGGATTAAGGCAGTTAGCAAATCCTGTCTATATTGGTAATCCTGTCAGAAAACGCTCCGGGAGAATGTGCGGGAATGTGCGGTTTTTGTCCTTATTTCGCCCCGACAACCGTCCATCTCCTATCCTGTGCAGATTATTGTTGATATTGGTAACACCGACGCCGTTTTTGGGCTTTACAATCAAACCGGCTGGCACACCATCTGGCGTACCCCTGCCCGAAAAGATGAATCCGCCGAATCATATGAACGTCGGCTCCGGCTCTGGTTACTGGAAGCCGATATTCCACTGAGCGCCATCAAAACCACGGTAATAAGCAGTGTAGTGCCTGACCTTACACCGATCATGCGGGACATGCTAACGGAGCTGTTCGGTTTTTCACCTGTTGTAGTCGGCCCAGGCGTATACCCTTTGTTACCCCTCGAAATTCTGCGCCCGCACGAAATTGGCACTGATCTGGTGGCCAATGCGCTGGCTGCTTATATGCAGTATAAACGCAATTGCGTAGTTGTTGACTTTGGGACGGCGCTCACGTTTACAACCGTTTCGGGAAAAGGACAAATTTTAGGAGTTGCCATCGCTCCGGGACTAAAAACAGCTATTCGTTCGCTGTTTGCCAATACCGCCCAACTACCAGAAGTTCCTATTGAAGTGCCTTTATCTGCCCTGGGTACCAGCACAACCCATGCCATTCAGGCAGGAATTGTATTGGGCTATGAAGGACTTGTGCGCTCGTTAGTCGCTCGCATTCAAGCGGAGTTGGCTGGTGATTGCCTTGCGGTGGCAACAGGTGGTTTATCACAGCGGATTCCGTCCTTGAACGATGTATTTACGGCAATAGTACCCTCACTTACGCTGGATGGAATTCGATTGATTGGCGATTTTGTTACTTCCTCTACCGACTAATTGTAAAAGCATCTACGTTTCACTCATTCATACGTCACTTTGAAAGCTGTTTCAGTGAGCAGCCTTCGAAGTGACGTATTTTTTTGTACTATATCAAGACGACAAAATATAGCCAAAAATTTTCAGGCCATTAGATAAATTTAGTCAGCCGATTAAATTGAATCAAAGCACAGAAAAATAGAACGATCTCTTTCTTTTCTTCCGCCTGTTCTATTGTAGCTACACATAATTAAAAAATAACAAATTGCACTATTTTATATCGAAAAACAATCTATATACAAAATAATTAATTTCATAACTGGACTATGGCCACTATTACATAAAACGTGGCTCTGGCTACTAGGAAATAAACTTCTCACCAAACATAAGGGGATATGAACTATCGCTACCTGGTAACATCAATTATAGTAATTGTATTTTTCCAATGTCTCTCTATCAAGGCTTCGGTACCTAAGCCCATCTGGCAAACCGGAAAGATAATCTTCTGGGACAAAACCGCACTGGAAGGCGATATATGTTATAATTGGCTGACTGAGATGGTGCTATTTCGCACGAAGGATGGGCGGATGTATACCTATTCAACCAATCAGGTTAGCCAATTCGGCTGGTTTGACTTTAGCATCCATAAATACCGGGAGTTTCAGGCCCTAATCCATGAGAGTGATCAAGCTCCAGCTAAGCAGGCCTTTTTTGAAGTATGTCAGGATGGCTCACTGGCCGTAGTCAGACGACTTAAACCACGACGAGGATTTCGAAAAATTGCGTTTACACATCCTGCCTACTATTCCGACCATCCAGCAATGGCCAACAATCCTGAATATTTCGAATATTTCGTTAATGATGGGGACCATTTACGATCACTCGACCGATTTTATACCGAGGTGTATACGCCCCTAATGACCCGTTACGACAAACAGCTCAAAAAATATATTGATACGCACAATATCAATGACCGCTTACTTTTCGGGCGGTTAGTGTTAATCAATCAATATAACCTGATGATTGAGCAAGACGTAAAAACAGCCTCTACCAAGGGTTTAAGCACTCCTCAGGAGGACTAGAACTGTGTGGTCGATATAATTGCTTATTCATCGGAAGGTTTGATATCATTATCTGGAATTTGCTGAGCACGTTTTTTTCGCTTCCGAAGCGCATCATTGAGCAGATATTCAATTTGCCCATTCACACTTCGAAACTCTTCCTGTGCCCATCGTTCCAATTCTTTTAGCGTTTCCGGCTGAATCCGTAAAACAAATGCTTTTTTTTCAGCAGCCATCTCATTTCAGGAGTGAGACGTGCGTGGCGGGGAGTAAGAATGGCTAGACTATTCTCACTCCCCGCCACGCACGTCTAATACTTAATTGTACAGCGTGCCCGCGTTCACAACCGGGCTAACCGCCTTTTCACCGCATAGTACAACCAGCAGGTTGCTCACCATAGCAGCTTTTCGTTCTTCATCCAGTTGAACTACGTCCTTTTCTGCAAGTCGGGCCAACGCCATTTCGACCATCCCAACGGCACCTTCCACAATCTGCTTTCGTGCCGATACCACGGCGGTGGCCTGTTGGCGCTGAAGCATAGCTCCAGCAATTTCGGGTGCATAGGCCAGGTGGCTGATTCGCGCTTCCATTACCCGAACACCTGCCTGCCCTAGCCGTTCATCAAGTTCCTGCTCCAGAAATTTGTTGATCTGTCCGGTATTATCACGCAAGGTAACGGTTTCATGTTCATCTTCCATGTTGTCGTAGGCGTGGGAGCTGGCCAGGAACCGTACAGCCGCTTCGGACTGGATCTGTACAAAATTAGCATAACTATCGACGTCGAACAGGGCTTTGGCGGTATCGGCAACCTGCCAGACCACAACGGCAGCAATCTCAATTGGGTTGCCCATTTTGTCGTTCACTTTAAGTTGCTGTCCGTTCAGGTTACGAGCGCGAAGACTGATCCGGGTTTTACTGTATAGTGGATTCACCCAACGTAACCCTGTCTCTTTAATCGTACCAACGTAGTCCCCGAAAAAGGTGGCAGCAATACCTTCATTCGGGTAAATAACGATGATTCCTTTTAGGATAAAGATGCCCAGGATTGCCAGAAACCCGCTCAAAATAGGGGCATATCGTATTGTAAAGGGAGCTAAGCCAAAACAGACCAGGCCAATCAGTATAAACACATAGCCTGAAACGGAGGTAAGTCGTTTCTCTTCCATATTCGTAAAAAGTTTAGTTCAGATTTGCTATCATTTTGATATTACAATGATAGTCAAAAATAAGATTGGTTCTTTAAAAACAGGAGGAACGGTCAAGCCAGTTTACCAACGGCTAGTAAAGCACATACTAGACACCAAGTAAGGGTTATAACAGGTCAATACAAGAAGATTATACCATTGTTTCAGTATTACATCCGGCCTGTTGTAGCAACCATCCGGCGAAAACCCGTATATTGTAAGCCGTATTTCGGGCTGTTACCTGATTATAAATAGTAAACAGATACTAAGTAGTTATGCTTACTATACAAACTTTGCAGAAAACGGCTCTGGCCCAAAAATCAGAGGAGAGTCTATGCTAAAATAGCTTACGATCTAGCTAAATTCCTACAAAATATGGGTTAGTAAATAGAGTTTCTTTGCAACCTAATCTTAACCGGATTTACAACTAAACCAGAAGAAGTACAGTGTCCAAACCTACGAATCGTTTTGCCGTTGTCTTAATTACAGCACTCTTTTTTCTATGGGGATTTGCCTTGAATATGAATCCCATATTGATTCCACATCTGAAAAAAGCGTGCCAGTTAAGTGATGTCCAATCTGCGTTTATCGACTCGGCATCGTATATCGCCTATTTTCTGATGGCTATACCTGCCGGGCTGTTCATGAAACGCTACGGATACAAAGCAGGCATTACACTGGGTTTGCTTCTGTTTGCAGGTGGTGCCTTTTTATTTTACCCAGCAGCCGATTCGCTCCAATTCAGCTTATTTCTGATTGCCTTATTTGTAATTGCCAGTGGTTTAACGCTATTGGAAACGGCGGCAAACCCTTACATCACCGTACTCGGCGACCCTGAAACAGGCACGCAACGACTTAATTTTGCCCAATCGTTCAATGGTTTAGCCGCGTTTCTGGCTCCGCTGGCAGGTGGCCAGTTTATTTTGTCCGGCAAAAACCTCTCAGTTGCTGACAAACAAGCCATGTCGGCCGATCAACTTCAGGCCTATCTAAAAGAAGAAGCGTCATCCGTACAGATACCGTTCCTGCTTATCGGCGGCTTTGTTCTCCTGGTTGCTCTCTTAATAAGCCGCACACCGCTACCAACGATCAGTGATGAAGATGATTCGCCATCGGCAAATCAGGAATCAATTCTTACCGAAAAGAATTTGATCACAGGCGTAATTGCTCAATTTTTTTACGTAGGCGCTCAGGTTTGTGTAAGTAGCTTTTTTATTCGCTTTGTTAGCCAGGCTGCCAATATTACCGAAAAGCCAGCCGCCAAATTGCTATCTATAGCGTTGCTGGCTTTTATGGTCGGTCGTTTCTTTGGCACCTTTCTGATGCGGTTCATAGCCCCTTCCCGTTTACTAGCCCTGTACAGCCTGCTCAACATTGGGCTATTAGCTATTGCGGTAACCGGGCATGGGCAAGTGCCTGTTTATGCCCTGATTGGCGTTGAGTTTTTTATGTCGATCATGTTTCCAACCATTTTCGCCCTGAGTATCCGGGGATTAGGATCGAAAACAAAGCTGGGGTCATCGCTTGTTATCATGGCGATAGCGGGTGGAGCGTTCTTCCCGGTTATTATGGGTCAGGTTTCAGACCTGACCACTATGCAAACGGCCTACCTGGTACCGGCCTGTTGTTTCTTACCGATTCTCTATTTCGCGGTAAAAAACTTCACAGTGAAGAACGTGACGCTAACAGCTTCGCACTAACACTAAGGCAATACGAAAGGAGTACAGAAATCACCGTCAAACGTATGGCAATGCTCACGATAAATAAACTTGACTTAACGAATAAGGATACGCTTTCCTTACTCAAACAGGCCCCGTTTCCGGTAAAACGTCTTTACTGGATCTATGGCGTTCCAACAGATGCCATTCGGGGTACTCACGCCCATCGTGCTTGTCAGGAATATTTAATTGTTCTACAGGGGCAACTTACCATCGACCTGAGAAACAGAGAAGGCGAAGCTGGCCAAATTCGGCTGACCGAAGCTGGCCAGGCTATATATATTCCTCCCATGCTATGGAAAGAAATTCGGTTTACCACCGATACTATATTGCTGGTAGCCGCATCGGAGCTGTATGACCCCAACGATTACATCTATGAAGAGGAATTCAATCAGTTGTCGTTTCAAGTCGCTTAAGATGGAAACGAAGTTATTTCATAGGTTGGTTTTCTGGAAAAGTCCCACCGGCTTGTGTGAGGACTTTCTTTTTGGAAATCATTTTGGATTCTGCTACATCAGCCAGCCGGAAACACGAAACCTAACAACACAATCTTAACTTTACCGGCATTTCTTACCGAACAAAATAGTATGGATTTACAACTGCAAAACAAGGTTATCATCGTTACCGGTGGAGCTAAAGGTATTGGCGAAGGCATTGTTAAAGTGCTGGCAGCTGAGGGAGCCATTCCTGTCATTATTGGCCGTAATGAAGACGACAACCTGAAGGTGGTAGCAGAACTGGAAGCTGCCGGGCAACAAGCTTTCCAGGTCTCGGCCGAACTCACGCAACCAGAGGAATCAGAAAAAGCAGTAAAAGCCGTTATGCAACAGTTCGGACGCATTGACGGGGTTGTTAACAATGCTGGCGTCAATGATGGTGTTGGTCTTGAACATGGCAATTACGAAGCCTTTATGGCCTCACTGCACAAAAACCTGGTGCACTATTACCTGATTGTCCACTATGCCCTACCCGCCTTGAAAGAGTCAAAAGGAGCGATTGTCAATATTAGCTCTAAAACCGCCGAAACAGGTCAGGGAGGCACATCCGCTTACGCAGCAGCAAACGGTGGCCGTAATGCACTGACCCGTGAGTGGGCCGTTGAATTACTCAAATATGACATCCGGGTCAATGCCATCATTGTAGCCGAATGCTGGACCCCCCTTTATGAGCGCTGGATACAAACCTTACCCAACCCAGAAGAAAAACTAGCCTCCATTGTGGCAAATATCCCGCTCGAAAACCGCATGACTACGGCCGAAGAAATTGCCAATACAACTGTCTTCCTGCTATCGCCCCGGTCAAGCCACACGACGGGCCAACTGCTCTATGTCGATGGCGGTTATGTACACCTCGACCGGGCTTTAGCCAACGCATCTTAGTTTAACGGCTCAGTCCATAAGCTTCCTACCTGAACCGTAAGCAGAGAACTTAATTTATGCAAACATTAGTCTGTACAACACCGGGCCAATTAGATTATCAGCCCGGCGAAAAACCGAGTTTACAACCCGATCATAGCATTCTGCGCATTCGTCGGATTGGAATCTGTGGCACTGATTTACACGCTTTTGAAGGTACTCAGCCCTTTTTTAACTACCCCCGAATTTTGGGGCATGAACTGGCTGGCGAGCTAGTCGAAGCCGACAATGCACCGGGTTTTGAACCCGGTGAAGCTGTCACGTTTATTCCCTATTTCAACTGTGGCCACTGCATTGCCTGCCGATCGGGGAAACCCAACTGCTGTGTCAATTTACAGGTATGCGGTGTTCACGCCGATGGCGGTATGGTCGAATACCTGTCGGTACCATCTCATTCTCTGGTGCATGGCAATGGGTTAAGTTTCGACGAACTGGCATTGGTTGAACCTTTAGCCATTGGTGCTCACGGTGTTCGCAGAGCAGGTGTACAACCGGGCGAATGGGTATTAGTTGTAGGTGCCGGTCCCATCGGATTGGGTGTCATGGAATTTGCACGCATTGCCGGTGGAAACGTCATTGCACTTGACATCAACGAGTCGCGGCTGGCCTTTTGTCAGGACCGATTGAAAGTAGCCCATACAGTTCTGGCCACGGCACCCGATGTGTATGAGCAGTTATCGTCAATTACCAACGGCGATATGCCCACTGTAGTCATTGATGCAACGGGCAGCTTACGAGCAATTAACAATGCCTTTCAGTATATGGCCCATGGAGCCCGGTATATATTGATTGGTTTACAGAAAGGTGAAATAAGCTTTAGTCACCCCGAGTTCCATAAGCGGGAAGGTACATTGATGAGCAGCCGAAACGCGACCCGTGCCGATTTTGAACACGTTATTTCGTCAATGAAAGCCGGGCTGGTTGACCCTACCACCTACATTACGCACCGGGTTACCTTTGGGCAGGTACGTGATGAATTTGCCAGTTGGCTCGATCCCGCTAATGGGGTTATAAAAGCAATGGTGGCGCTGGAAGGCTAACCGCTAATTCAAGCAATCAGGAGAACGTTTTTTCGACAGGATTAACAGGATTTTCAGGATTCTTTAAGATAAATATTTTCAAAATTAATCCTGAAAATCCTGTTAATCCTGTCGAAAAAGAACTTGTGCTTTATATCCATCTAAGGCTAACTCTGCAAACGCCAATCCTTTTCACTATTTTTGCGGGCTAAAATCCTGGTTAACCAACCGGTTGACTGACCATTGACAATCATGCTCCTGAGTGAACAAGAAATAAATCGCCGACAAAAACGCGAAGAATTAATGCGGATGGGAATCGATCCCTATCCTGCCGAACTGTTTGACGTAACGGCTACCATTGCCGGTATCCGAGAGGCTTTTCCGACTATTGAACCCGAACAGGATCTGTCGGGCGACAGTCATTGGGGGAATATTCAACTAGCGGGGCGCCTGATGGGCTTCCGCATTATGGGGAATGCCTCTTTTGCCGAAATGCAGGATTCGACCGGGCGTATGCAGCTCTATTTTCGACGGGATGACCTATGCCCTGGTGACGATAAAACCCTGTATAACACTGTCTTTAAAAAATTACTCGACATTGGCGACATCGTTGGTGTACGGGGAAATGTATTCTCGACCAAAACCGGAGAGTTGTCTGTTTACGTTCGGGAGTTTACGCTGCTCAATAAATCACTACGCCCTTTACCGGTCGTAAAAGAGGTGGTCAACGACCAGGGTGAAAAAGAAGTGTACGACGCCTTTACCGATCCAGAGCAACGATATCGCCAACGCTACGTCGACCTGATCGTCAATCCGCAGGTACGTGACGTGTTCATCAAACGAACCAAACTGGTCAATTCGATTCGCCAGTATTTGAGCAACAAGGGCTATCTGGAAGTCGAAACCCCTATTTTGCAACCAATTCATGGGGGTGCTACAGCACGGCCTTTCCGCACGCACCATAACTCCCTCGACATGATGCTTTATATGCGGATTGCCAATGAGTTATACCTTAAACGGCTGATCGTTGGTGGCTATGATGGCGTATTCGAGTTTGCCAAAGACTTCCGTAACGAGGGGATGGACCGTACGCACAACCCGGAGTTTACGCAGGTTGAATTTTACGTGGCTTACAAAGACTACCTCTGGATGATGGATACCATCGAGGAAATGGTCGAAAAAGTAGCGCTGGATGTTGCTGGTACGACGAAGGTGACGGTAGGCACGAATGTGATCGATTTCAAACGCCCCTGGAAGCGCATGACCATGTTCGAGGCTATTCAGGAATATACGGGTGTTGATGTGTCGGCCATGGAAGAAGATGAGTTGCGTCAGGTAGCCCAAAGCCGGGGAATCGAAGTAGACAATACCATGGGCAAGTCTAAACTGATCGACGAACTGTTTGGCGATGCCTGTGAGCCCAACCTGATTCAGCCCACGTTCATTACCGATTACCCGGTCGAGATGTCACCACTGACGAAAAAGCACCGGAGCAAACCCGGTCTGGTCGAACGGTTTGAAGCGATCTGTAACGGAAAAGAAATTGCAAATGCCTATTCGGAGCTGAACGATCCGATTGACCAGCGCGAACGGTTTGAAGATCAGCTACGTCTGGCTGAACGGGGCGACGAAGAAGCGATGGCGCTGGACGAAGACTTTTTAAGAGCGCTTGAATATGGCATGCCTCCTACGGCCGGTGTGGGACTAGGTATTGATCGGTTAACCATGATCATGACCAACCAGCCTTCTATTCAGGACGTTCTGTTTTTCCCACAGATGCGGCCTGAGAAGAAAGTTGAGCAATCGGGCGAAGGCGATTTTGTTGCTGCCGGTGTACCTGCCGAATGGGTAGCTGCCTTACAGAAACTGGGTATCCTGACCGTTGAACAGCTACGAGCTACAAACCCAAACAAGCTTTTTAATGATCTTGGCGGAGTTCGTAAAAAACTAAAAATGGATGTAGCAATGCCTCGTATTGAGGAGGTTCGTGGCTGGATAGCAGGCTAATTCATAAACCAGAGTATGAAAGAGATACGGATTCCTGTCTTTACTCTTTCGTACTCTGGTTCTCACAGACTCAAGCTAGTCGGCTATTTTCTGCACCTTTACGGCGTTTAGTCCTTTTTTGCCGTCAATCACTTCAAACTGTACCCGGTCTTTCTCACGGATGGTAATTCCGTTTAAACCAGTAATGTGAACGAAAATGTCTCTGTTGGTACCGTCTTCAACGATAAATCCGTAGCCTTTACTCTCGTTAAAGAATTTTACTTCACCTGTTTGCATAAAACTTAAACAATTAAACAATTAAACATTTAAAGGGTCAGTTATTAACAAAGATTCAGGAAACAGATACCAGACCATCCCGTTGCCAGGGTACTTAGTTGATAATCAACGAACTTTGTTAAAAAAATAGCTAAAAACGACACTTACGCACCGTCACAGCCGTTACAACACAAAGAAAACAAAAATGTTCCGACTTCAATGAGTTTACCAACACTTTTTAGCTAATTTCACTAAGTTTATATTGCTTTTTTATCCAAAGAGCAAACATTCTATCAAAAACACAGTTTGTTCTTCGTCATATCATTGCCCAGATCTTTTAGGCACTTCATACATAAGAAAATGGACAAGATACGTTACTTCATTGAAAATCAAGCATTTGGCGTATGCGCCCGTCTAGGTGAGAAAATGAATATCTCGGCTAGTAGTATCCGCTTATATTTTATTTATACGTCCTGCCTGACTTTAGGATCGCCAGTTGTGCTTTATTTGATACTTGCTTTCTGGATGGAAATGAACAAGCATCTTCGGCGGCATGCTCATCCAACTATCTGGGAACTGTAAATAATGTATGATATAGGATGTATGCTGTATAAACAAAAAAGGCGCTTTACATCCTACCCCCTACATCTTATATCATACATTATTCATATATCTCCTGAAACGTCTTTCTGCCTTTGGCAAAGTATTGCCAAACAATGCTGTTGGGGTATACCTGAACCTGTTTTATCCGCTGCTGCCTTAATTCGTTTCGCTGACGATGTAAGGTTGGTAACTTGCTGTAAAAAGCGAAGTGGGCGCGGATAATAGCCCATACATCCTGCCACTGCCCTTCCTTTAAAAACAGTAACGACGATACGCCGTCCAAAATCAACCGCAACAGAATTTTAGGCCATAGCCAACCATCTGATGGCCAATTTTTGTAGAGCATGAACAGGCTATTCCGATAGTTGAGGAATGTTTTGTGAGGATTCGATTTATGAAGCGTTCCACCACCTACGTGATATACAGTCGATTGACCGCAGGTCCAGACTTCATATCCTAGCTGTTGAATACGCCAGCACCAGTCAATCTCTTCCATATGGGCAAAAAAAGCCGCGTCGAATCCGCCGGTTTGATGAAAAACGGCGGATCGGACAAACAGACACGCCCCGGTTGCCCAAAAAACAGGGCGATTATCATCATATTGGCCCCGGTCAGCTTCAAAGGTTGCAAAAACGCGTCCCCGACAGAATACATATCCCAGCCAATCGATAAACCCTCCGGCGGCACCCGCATGTTCGAACAAATCAGGCTGACTATACGACCGAATTTTGGGCTGGCAGGCAGCCAGTTTTGGGTCTGCGTCAAATAAAGCCACCACAGGCGACAGCCAGTTGGGTGTCACGTCAATATCTGAGTTAAGCAGGACGTAATAAGTGGCTCCTCCATAGTCAGATCGAATCTGATTGAGCGCCTGGTTATACCCTCCAGCGTAGCCTTCATTTTTAGGCAGTTCGATTACCCGGACAGTTGGGAACGTAGTTCGAAGAAAAGAAACTGACGCATCCGTAGACGCACTATCCGCTACGTAAATCGGATGTCCATCGGCATGGGCCAATACATTAGGCAGAAATTTCGCTAAAAACGGCTGACCGTTGTAATTCAGAATAACAATGGCAAGACTATCCAAATCCATTCAATGTTTGCGTTCGCAGTTTGACGTTTGTCATAGTTAACAAGGACCTACATCACCCTACGAACGACAAACTTACAAACTCTTCCTCACATAAGTCCGTCCAGATTTAAGCCGGGAATATTAGGCAGTAACCCCTCAGTCGCTTTTCGGAGGTGTTCACGGGACTTCGTCTCTACATTAGCCATTGCCTTGTTGGTAGCCGCTACAACCAGATCCTGTAACATTTCACGGTCGTCGGGTTTAATCAGATCGGGATCGATTTCTATTTTCAGAACGTTTTTCAGTCCGTTCACCGTCACTTTTACCAACCCAGCCCCCGATTCGCCAACTTCTGTAACTGCACTAAGCGTTTCCTGAGCGTCTTTCATTCGGGACTGAACTTCTTTCATCTTCCCGAACATATCCATCATGTTCATATCGTATCTAATTTCTATTTGTAAATATCACACTTCTGGCAACATGAAGAACGTTTACTGCGTTCATCCGGCATTTTTATTCGTTATAGCTTCTTATCGACTTCGCAACAAAAAAGCCTGCTCATTTCAGACAGACGATACAGGTGCTATCTGATTACCCGGATTAACACGGATTTGTTTCAGAATAGCCTATTAACGGCCAGCCATAGAAGGGCCAGGAAATTAATTTCTGGCAGAACTAGATACTAAGGTTTAGGAGATAATCTGGCGAAGATTATGGGCAAGGGAGTCGACGCTGAATGGCTGTAAGATCTCTTTTCAACGTTTACTTCGAACAAGCAATACGCCCCCCGTTCGGACAGTTTTCAGATTAGTCTGATCAATCACTTCAATGCGATACAAATATTGTCCTTCCAGAGCCCGCTGTCCATTTACGGTACCATCCCAGCCCTGCTGTTTATCCGTAGTAGTAAATACGACCTCACCCCATCGATCAAAAATGGTCATACGGAATTGATCCAGATAGATACCTTTCGCCAAAAATACTTCGTTCATACCATCACCATCCGGTGTAAACGCATCAGGAAGCCAGATTTTTACTTCACTCCGAAAGGTGTAGAAATTAGAGTAGCTAACCGTTCCATCCGATGAGGCCGTAATAATCCGGTATTTTTGCGTTTGCGACTCCAGATCGGCATCGGTCAGGTCGAGGTGGGTATTGGAGCTTACGCGTATTTCTCGTTTGGTATTATTAACTGAATCAATCACTTCAACAATGTACTCAGCCACTGTTGAGGGAGTAAAAGGCGACGATGCTGACCAGTCAATGCCTTTAGGTGAGTTTGAGTTCAGGAATACAGAACAGACCGGCTCTGAAGGTTTTGACGACAACCCGCAGGCACTTTGGTAACTTAGCTGATAGCAATATGAACCGGCTGCAGGATCGGCACTTTCATCCACAAATGAATTCTGGTTAACCAGGGTGCCCACCTGCTGATAAGTACCCGAGGAACCACTGGCACGGCTCACAACCAGGGTAAAGGTGGAAGATAAACTGGCGGCTGGTAAATTAGCCACTATCCGGGGCCTGTTATTTTCAATAGACACCACAACCCCCTCAATATCCCCTGGTGTACCATCATTAATTCCGTTGACACAAACCTGTTGCGATGTAATTGTGGTTGGGCCAACCGTGGCTTCGAGCGAATAGCAATATTGAGTACCACAGGTAATGTCATTGGCATCGGTATAAGTCGTTGTTGTCCGACTCGTTAACTGACCATTAACCACCCCATTTCGCCGAATCCGATAAAACCGAAACTGGGTGGCCGTGCCAGCATAGGCCTGCCAACTTAAATTATTCTGTTTATTAGCTGCTTTTGCATCCAGCACCAGACTACACACTTCGTCTGATTTTACGGGAGTACTGTTGCAGGCGTCCTGAGTAACCACCTGAAAACATTGTACCTGCTTGGCATCAGTCTGTACAGTAAAAGTCCCTCCTCCCGTACTAGTCTTACCTGTCGACACGTAGGCACCATTTACCTTCTGATAAAGCTGTACTGCGATCCCCGTGTTGGCCTGATAGTCGATATCTATTGTATTATCACTGGTGGTTTTCAATGCCGAAATCGTAGGCTGGGTAGCTGCACCTATCAAACTAATTGGTGTTGACTGGGATACGGTTGACTTGCAGTCGGCTGGTGGATTATATACTCCCTGAAGTGCTATGGTATAAACTGTATTACCAGAATTGCTGTAGGTATGCGCTGGTTGATTCGTCAATTCAGCCCGGGTTTTCCGCTCAACGGTTCCATCGCCCCATCTGATCTCGTAGCTGTCATACTGGCCCAGTGTCGAACCATCGGGTACAAGAATAGCCCTTCGCCCCGAGCAAACATTGACCGTAAATTTTACCTGATCCACGGGTAATACAACTACCTCTTTACAGAAAATAGTACCCGTGCCTGCACCATTACCGGTACCACTCTGAATAATTGTATACGAACCAGGAGTCGAATAGGTATGTGCTTTGGTAGGTGCCAGGGTCACTTTGTCGATGGTGCTCTTACCATCGTATTCAAAATTATACTGAGCGCTTATTAAATTGGCTGGCACACCTACGATATTGACCGATGAGCCGACACATATTTTCGCCTTATCAACTGAAAAATCACCCGGAAATCGTGGGTTAGCACAAACATTCTGACCTTGCACAAATCGAGGGCTGCCCAGTAGCAGGTATAGGCCCAGAGCCAGGCTCAGCCAGCCAGTCAATCCATTGGTTTTCACCCCAGACTCCATCAACCACAATCGTAAGGCTCGCACAGAGGGTAACTTTTTTAGCATTCTTATATAATTATTTCATCTATGCTTTAAACGGAATAACAGACATTTTCGCATCCCACGAAACGTATCTTTCTAAAATTCAGTTTTCCGATTAAACAGAAGCCCGTGCTACCTTTCGAACCAACAGGTGATTGGCTAAGCACTACCAAAGATAGTTTTACTGATACGCATAGACCAAAAAAAATGAGCAATAATAGTACCAACTCTGACGCCACACAGCAAGAATCTGCCTCTGGCTACGAGTTACCCCCGTCGGACGCAACGCCGATTCGACTCAATACAATCGAAGAGGCCATTGCCGACATTAAGGCGGGCAAAATTGTGATTGTCGTTGACGATGAAGACCGCGAAAACGAAGGAGATATGATCTGTGCGGCCGAAATGGTTACGCCTGAAATGGTCAACTTCATGGTGCGCGAGGCCCGTGGGCTAATGTGTGTTCCGCTCACGCAGGAACGCTGTAATGAACTGGGTCTGGATATGATGGTAACCAGTAACACATCGGTTCACACTACCCCATTTACGGTTTCAGTCGATTTATTAGGTCATGGTTGCACAACAGGTATCTCAGCTTCCGATCGGGCTAAAACAATTCAGGCATTGGTTGACCCAACCATTACGCCCGAGGATTTAGGGCGGCCCGGCCACATATTCCCGCTACGTGCGGCTGAAGGTGGTGTAATTCGACGGTCGGGGCATACCGAAGCGGCTATCGATCTGGCCCGGCTGGCCGGTCTTTCACCAGCGGGTGTATTGATCGAAGTATTGAATGAAGACGGTACCATGGCTCGCCTACCGCAACTGCGTATAATGGCCGACCGTTTCGACATGAAACTGATTAGTATTCAGGACCTCATCGAATACAGACTCAAGACAGAGACACTTATTCAGCGGGAAATTGGCGTCGATCTGCCTACGGAATGGGGGCATTTTGACCTGATTGCCTATAAGCAAAGTAACTCAGGAGATACGCACCTGGCACTCATTAAAGGAAGTTGGGAGCCTAACGAACCAGTTCTGGTACGTGTCCACTCTTCCTGTGTGACAGGCGACATCTTCGGCTCCTGCCGTTGCGACTGTGGTGCTCAGCTTCATGAAGCGATGAAAATGGTGGAAGCGGAAGGCAAAGGCGTTGTTCTATATATGTTTCAGGAAGGCCGGGGTATTGGCCTACTCAATAAACTCAAGGCCTATAAACTTCAGGAAATGGGCCGTGATACCGTAGAAGCCAACCTGGAACTAGGCCTCCCTATGGACGCCCGTGATTATGGAGTTGGCGCTCAGATTCTACGTGACCTGGGTATCCGCAAACTACGGCTGATTTCCAATAATCCCAAGAAACGGGCCGGTTTGATGGGGTATGGCCTTGAAATTGTCGATACGGTACCTATCGAAATACCATCCAACCCGCACAACAAACGATACCTCCAAACCAAACGGGATAAAATGGGCCACACCATCCTGAACGAACCGGTGAATGAGGAACAATAAAACAAGTTTATGGTTCTTGGCGTACGGCTTACCGCCGTGAATCAGCCCCCTATAAGCCGTACACCAAAAAATGTAAACAAACAAAACTATGAACAAGCAATCGTTTAAAGACCTGATCAACGGCGACAAACCCGTCCTGGTCGATTTCTATGCCGACTGGTGTGGCCCCTGTAAACAACAGGCTCCTATCCTCAAGCAGCTCACCGACCGAGCAGGCGATAAAGTTCGGGTTGTAAAGATTGATGTCGATAAAGCCCAGGCGGCTGCCCAGCAATATCAGATTCGCAGTATTCCGACTATGATCTTATTTAAAGACGGCAAGATTGTCTGGCGGCAGTCGGGGGTTCAGCCCCTGCATACGCTGGAAGGACTCGTGAAGCAGTTTACCAGTTAATACGTATCAGGCTATATGCTAAAGGCCCTGTTTGGCAATATCTGTGTGCCAAACAGGGCTTTTTTGTCTCCTCTCAGTATACGATCTCCGCTAGGATACAGCCGTAGTCATTTCCCACTCAAGCTCATCCTGCCCGGAAACGGCAACTGCCTCATGCATGCAACGTTGACAATAGGTAGGCTCTACCCCTAATCGCTTACCAACTTCCTGAGCAGCCGTCAACGCCAGCTCGAAACTGGAAAAGCTTCCCCGCCAGCGCCCCGTTGAACAACTACACTTATTTGGCTGCATGCCTTTACCCTGATTACAAAACCGACAAGTTGCTTTGTGAATAGTAACCTTCGGATTTCGATAGTACGCATAAAAAAAATAAGTGTCCATTTGATACGTCGAGTTAGCATTTTATACTAGTCAAATACCATTAAGTAATTTGATCAATTACTACTAAGTAGTTTAACTGAGTATTATTACAAGCACCATAAAAAAAATACTCAATTAAATTTTTTTAAGTCAATTTAATCAACTCTCAAGGGACTAATTTATAAAGAAATAAGGCAAAAATTTTACCAGTATATTCAAATTTAATTTTACTTTAATTTTTCAGGAAAAACTTAATTTTATTTACATAATTTACTATTTAAAAAATTGATTTACAGTAACTTAACATCGATTTAATTTAATTATTTTAATAAATTAAACTTTTTTAAAGTATTTCCTAAAATAGAATTATCACGATCCCCTTTTGAAATATAATTTAACCAACTTAATATTGGTGCGCTTACTTTAAAAGTAGCGTGTTTACTCATTTTTCAAACCAACCTAAATTTCATGAAAGCATCGTTCTACAGGTTTCTGCAGACCGCTTTTCTGGGTGCAGTCCTGCTGCTTTGGAGCCTCCATGCTTCAGCCCAAGACCGTCGGCTGACGGGGACAATTACGGGATCGGATGGAGCCGTACCCGGCGCCAACATCGTCCTCAAAGGGACACAAGTCGGAACCTCATCCGACGCTAATGGCAGTTTCTCCCTGAATATCAGGGGGGCAAGTCCTGTACTGGTGGTTTCGGCCATCGGCTTCAAAACCCAGGAAGTACCTGTTGGGAACCAGACCAGTATCGAGATTAAACTCGAAGACGAAGCCACTGCGCTGAGTGAAGTCGTCGTTACCGGGTACTCTACCGAAAACCGCCGGGATGTGACCGGAGCTGTGTCCACCGTTAAACCGGCTCAATTAAAGGTCGTCCCTTCCACCAACGTCGAACAGCAGTTGCAGGGACGCGTTGCCGGGGTTACCGTTATCACCAGCGGCCAGCCTGGCACCTCTTCGCAGGTCCGCGTTCGGGGCTTCGGTTCGTTCGGGGGTAACCAGCCGCTTTACGTAGTTGACGGCGTACCAACGCAGAGTATCTCTTATATCTCTCCAGATGACATTGAATCGACCACGGTTCTGAAAGATGCCGCTTCGGCGTCGATCTACGGCGCCCGGGCCGCTTCCGGGGTGATCGTTATCACCACCCGCAAAGGTCAGCGTCGCGCTCAAAAGCTGAGCGTGAGCTACGATGGACTGTTCGGGGCGACCGATCCAGGCAAGAGCCTGCCTATCCTCAACCCGCAGGAACAGGCTGACTGGACCTGGCAGGCCCGGAAGAACGACATCTACCAGGGCACCTACCCATCTAACGACTTCAAAGGGCTGGCCGGTGGTCAGTATGGCGAAGGCGCTACGCCGGTGTTACCGGATTATCTGCTGGTAGGTAGCCGTTCGGGCCTGTCGGCTTCGCAGGTGGATCTGACGGCTGAAGCAGCGAAATACAACGTGAATCCAGCCAACGGCGCGATTTACAACGTCATTCCTGCTAATAAGGCAGGTACCAACTGGTACAAAGAGATTACCCGGGTAGCCCCCCTGATGCGGCACAACATCGGTTTCTCGGGTGGTACCGAATCGAGCCGGTTCTATGTAGCCCTGGGTATGCAGCAGCAGGCAGGTATCGTGATCAACAATGATTTTTCGCGTTACACGCTGCGCGCCAACACGGAGTTCGACATCACTAAAAAGCTTCGCTTTGGCGAAAACTTCCAGCTCGCTTACATCCGCACAAAAGGTCTTTTAGGTGGCGTAGGTAGCATTCTGGGTAACTCGACCAACAACAACTCGACAGCCGCTTCTGACGAAAACGAGGTACTGGCTGCTTATCGGATGCCGCCCATCATTCCGGTGTATAACTCCTTTGGAGGCTATGCGGGTACAGCTGCTCCGGGCTTCAACAACCCACAGAACCCCGTTGCCACTCGCCAGGCCCGGGCCAACGACAGCAACCTGAACATCATCGGTTTCGGTAATGCTTACCTGGAGTATGACGTGATCCCTTCCCTGACCCTGCGCAGCAGCATCGGTGGTAACTATTTCACCAATTACTATAATAGCTACGGTCGGGTGCAGTACGAAAACTCGGAGAACAACACGACCTACACCTACAGCGAAGGCGCAGGTTATGGCTTAGCCTGGACCTTTACCAACACGGCCCACTTCAAGCAGAAGTTCGGTATCCATGATATCGACGCCCTGGCTGGTATCGAAGCCCTCAACACCGGATTAGGACGGAATATTTTCGGATCGGGTCAAAATCCTTTCTCGACCGACCCTAACTACGTGACCATCAGCACCACCACGCCGGGAGCGACCCGCCAGGTAGGTAGTGGCTACGGACTAGGTAACAAGTTCTACTCGCTGTTCGGTCAGGTACGCTACACCTACAACGATAAGTACATTATTACGGGCGTAGTTCGCCGGGATGGATCGTCTCAGTTTGCCGCTTCGAATCGGTACGGGGTCTTCCCAGCCGTGTCAGCTGCCTGGCGTCTGTCGTCGGAAGAGTTCATGAAAAACCTGCCCTGGGTGTCGGATCTGAAAATTCGGGGGGGATACGGTACCATGGGTAACTCCAACTTCCTGAGCGCGACCAACCAGTATAACCTGTATGGTGGCGACGCCAGCCAGGGTTACGACATCAACGGAACCAATAACTCCATTGCCGCTGGTTTCTACCGGACTCAGATCGGGAATGCGGGTGCTAAATGGGAAACTAACGTGACCAGCAACATCGGTATCGATGGAGCCTTCTTCAACAACAAACTCGAAGTCGTGCTCGATTTCTGGCGCCGGGACACCAAAGACCTGCTCTACCAACTGGCTCTGCCTGGTGTAGTCGGCGTTCGTTCAGGCGCTCCGTTCAAAAACCTGGCCAGCATGCGCAACGAAGGGATCGACATCTTAGTGACCAACCGAGGCAATGTTACGAATGGTCTGACGTATGAAGTAACGGCGATTGCCAGCTTCCTCAACAACAAGATCGTGGCGATCGACCCATTGGTGCCTTACTTCTACGGTGGGGGTACCCGCCTGAGTGGCAACGTAGTGCGTAACGAACCCGGCCACCAACTGTCGTCGTTCTACGGCTACAAAGTGATCGGCCTGTTCAACAGCAAGGAAGAAGTGGCCGCTGCCCCAACTCAGGATGGTGCCGCTCCCGGTCGTTTCCGCTATGCCGACACCAACGGTGATGGTAAGATTGACGACAGTGACCGGCAGTATCTGGGCAGCCCGATCCCGAAAATGACGGGTAGTATCACCCTGACGCTGAAGTACAAAGGCTTCGACCTGAACACCAACCTGTACACCTCGCTGGGTAACAGCATCTTCAACAACCAGCGTTGGTTTACGGATTTCTACCCCTCCTTCACCGGGGCGGCTGTGAGCGCACGGGTAAAAGATTCGTGGTTGCCTTCGCACACCAACACGACGGTGCCCATTTTCGAAAGTGCGTCTAACTTCAGCACCAACACCCAGCCCAACTCCTACTACGTAGAGAACGGTTCGTATGCCCGGATGCAGTACCTGACGCTGGGATATACCCTCCCATCGACCCTGCTTAGCAAGATCAACATCAATCGGCTGCGGCTGTCGGTTTCGGCTACCAACCTGTTCACCATCACCAAGTATTCGGGTATGGACCCAGGCGTAGGTGGATCGGCCGATACCAACTTCGGTATCGATGTGGGTAACTACCCGGTTCAGCGTGGCTACAACGTAGGTTTAAGCTTCGGTTTCTAAGCGTTGAGAAGATACAACCCAGCGACTCCCGTTCGTTTATAGATTAACTTGGTCTTAATCGAATGTAGTCGCTGGGAATATGAAAAGACTCTTATTCCTTATTATCTCTAAGGCATATACGCACAATGAAAACATTGATTAATAAAGGCACACTGACCGCCACCCTGCTGATGGCCGTCTCCTTTGCCTGTACCGACAAATTCCTGGAAGTGCCCGCCACCGGGCAACTCTCCGGCGTCCAGCTCACCAGCAAGGCGGGTCTGGATGGTCTGTTGATGGGGGCCTACGCCCAGCTCAACGCCCGGGGCTTCTCCCAGTCAGCCTCCTCCTTCAACTGGGTCCGCGGCAGCATTTCCGGGGGCGAAGCCAACAAAGGCTCCAACTCCGGTGACTTCAACGCCCTGACCCCCTACGAAACCTATCAGCTCCTGCCTTCCAGTGGTGAAGTCAACGCCAAGTGGAATGCCATGTACGAAGGCATCGCCCGATGCAACTCCGTCCTGCGCTCGCTGGCTTCGGCTGGTTCAGATGTAACGGCTGCTGACAAAACAGGACTTCAGGCCGAAGCTCGCTTCCTGCGGGGGCACTACTACTTCGAGCTCAAGCGCAACTTCAACATGGTGCCCTTCATCGATGAAACCGTCG
>NZ_MKUD01000005.1 GCF_001898575.1 Spirosoma sp. 48-14 | reverse complement strand
TTGCCACCGCCCGGTACCTGATAGTTCCAGGGGTCGCCATTGTAGTTGGCTGTGCCGCCATAGGTGCCAAAGTCTCGGTAGGGAATGCCTAATGAATTGAGGGTAGGGTCAGCGTATTTTCGTTTTCGGGCTTCGTACCAGGCAGTGTATTGGGGTGCGGTGTCGGGCATCCCATAAACTCCCTCCTGAATTTCGTTGGCTTCGAAGAGTGCGCAGGGAATGGTATTGCTGGCGCGGTTGATGTCGTCGTTGCTGAGGCTTTTGGCGGGGTATGCCCCGGCTTCGGTGCCGGTGTAAGGGCCAGGGGCACCCGACACAGCCAGGTTGATGCTGTGCGTCCAGTTTACCCGCTGACTATTGCCGAGATTCGTATCCATGGCGGCAACCACTCCCCCTCTGCGTGCTGATACTACACTGTCGGATGCGGTGTCAAATCGTTTACGAACAATCGTAAAAATCCGGTTGTCGGGAATGGTAAACGAAGGCGCATCTTTCGAACCGCGTGACTGCCAGATGTCGGTTGGTGCCAGCCAGGATGGTCGTGTAATGCGATAGGGCAGAACGGATGAGTCCGTTTGGGGCGGATCAGTCCCCAGAAACAACTGTACAAAAGCCCGTCTTGTCCAGTTAAACGGATGGTCGGTGTTCCACGCAACAGCCAACTGAATCGAGATGCTATCGCCCGGCCTGAAGTCATACGTAGTCGGTAAGCTCTTAACGGCGGGCATTCCGCCAATGAAATAAAACGTCGACTCTCCGGGATTCAGCGTAAACTGAGCAGTATTCACAATTCGGGCTTTGCCATTACTCCACTGAACTGCCGGTGAGAACAGATTGGGGTTGGCAACTATCATTTGAACCGGAATATCGCCTACAGGCGTAAAATCAGCATTGGCGGCCGATACGTACGTATCGTAAACAATAGATTCGGGGGTAAACTCACTATTTAAAGCTGCTACAGATGTATCATTGGCCATATGTCATCTTACTATTGAAAAAGAGGTACATCAATCCTGATAAGCCTCCCAAAGACAAAAATTAGGCCAAATGCACACGTATTCATAAGATACTGACTGCCAAAACATTACAGAAAAGTCTTTATTTATTATTACTTCCTGGTTATCTATACCACTACGTCCGTCATTAGTCTGCTGAACACTACGGACAGAAGTCACCTATAAACGGTTCCTGTTCCGTTTTCAACGAGACAGCCTGCAGAAACGACACTTCAAGCTGAAAGCAGGTGTCGTTCTCAAAAAATAGTCTCTATTTGCAGTCGTAACAATTCGGTCCGGTTTAGTCCGTTTATCATGATTCAGTCCGTTGCAGCTTTCTGTCGGCGTTTACCGCACATTCGTCCCCAGACTCAATGGCATTTTCTGTTATTGTTCCCCTGGTTTATACCTCTCCTGACCTACTGGGTCATAGGCGAACGCTACTGGTCGGACATAAAGACATTTATTACGGCAACAACCCTCAATCTGACCATTGCTGGCACCTGTCTGTTTACACTCGATCAACTTACGCAAGATGTTATTCGTCGCTACCCCGACCTGGACCAGACCTGGCAACGTGTCTGGCGATTATTAACAGCGTTTATGCTGGTAACCCCCTGCTTTGTTTTTGGTACGATCGGACTATATGACTATTTTCATTTGTTCGGCTATACCCATGATGATTCAGCATTACCCATCAGCCGTATTCTACTGATCAACATCCTGGCAAATCTACTTTCGGTAAGTATCGACGAAAGCTCCTATTCGCTGAAAAAATGGAGAGAGAATACTTTTGAGAAAGAGCAGTTGAAGAAAATAAATATTCAGAGTCAGTTGGAAAGCCTGAAGAGCCAGGTAAACCCCCATTTTCTGTTTAATAGCCTGAATACGCTATCATCGTTGATTGATGATGACCCCGAAAAGGCCGAAGAATTTGTCGATCAGATGGCGAATGTGTATCGATACCTGCTACAAACCAATGCAGGCTCCCTCACAATGCTGCAAACCGAATTGTCATTTATTGAATCCTATTTTCACCTGCTTAAAACCCGCTACGGGGCCGGTATTTTTCTAAGCATCGATGTATCCCCCCGCTACACTAACTTCCTGCTTCCTCCGCTCACGCTACAGATGCTGGTCGAAAATGCGGTCAAACACAATATCATACTGGCTAGTAAACCGCTTACCATCGACATTAAAACTACAGAGGACGGCCAACTGCTGGTACTAAACAACCTTCAGCGAAAAACCGGACGGGTTCTATCGAATCAGGTCGGCCTGTCGAACATAACCGCCAAATATCGACTCCTTACACACATCACACCGGTTGTCTCCGACGATGGACACTATTTCATCGTTCGCCTGCCCTTACTCAGTCCCGCAAAAGCCATCTGATTCAGCCGGATCATTACCTAATTATCGCGGTTGGGTAGCTAACAAAACTGCTGGGAGTGGGTTATCCCGGTATGCAACAAAACACCTATTAATTATGCCAAAAGGAGACAAATCGGCGTATACCGACAAGCAAAAACGGCAGGCCGAACACATCGAAGAAGGGTATGAAGACCGTGGCGTATCGCACGAAGAAGCGGAACGCCGGGCCTGGGCAACGGTCAACAAAACATCGGGAGGTGGTAAGAAAAGCGGTTCAGGACGCGGCCATCACTAACGAACTGTACTTTATTGAATCATCCCGAACGTTGATGATAAGCCTGAACTACCCATTCAGAAGATAGCAGACTTACCATAAACATTGGGGATGATTCAAATTAGACCTTATACTACATGGCTATATGCCGTTCAGAATACGGGCAAAAACATTATTAAGCCGGTTTACATCATACTGGTTACCCGAATCATCAGCTACATTGACGGTTATGTTAGATACACTGCCCGAATTCGCTGTTGTCCGGGTGACAGTAAAGCCCAGATTCTGGGTTGAACTAGCCCCCACCGACTCCCCACTGTTGATGGATAAACTTAGCTGCTGGTTATCGCGATTATTGCTAACGGTCCATTTATTATTTTGCACAGTAACCGCATTGGTACCTCCCCCTGATATAATCATACTGGTCAGCGAACTATTGAAGGTTACTGTATAGCCTACTGGTACGGTGATGGTAATAATGATATTCCCGGTAGACGTCGCCCCGTTTACTTCCTGTAATTGAACCAGAAAGTTTTTACTGTCACCAGCCGAGAAATTAGCATCAAGTAAGTTTATAATGGGCGACAGATCAGGGCCTGACAGAGCCGTAACACTCACAAGAGCCGCCTGACTACACGCACCGCTGGTAGCAATGACGGTGAAGGTCTGAATACCAGTGGTGGTTAAACTGGCCGAAACCGCTGAACTCGAAGCTGGTGTTGTAAACGAGGCTGTTGCTGGCGCTATCCACTGGTACGAACTACCCCCAGACGCAGTTAAACTCACCACTACCCCCACGTTGGCCATGGACAGGTTAGCTCCCGCCGAAACAGAAAGCGCCGTATTACTAAAGACAATAGTGCTAGTAGTAGCCGTACAGCCATTGGCGCCCGTCACTGTCACCGAATAGGTATTAGCCGTATTCACGGCCAGCGTGTTTCCCGTGCTGTTATTGGTCCATCGATAGGTGCCTCCGCCCGTAGCGGTCAGGCTCAGGCTGGTGGTGGTACAGGTGAGGGTGGTGCTGGCCGGAGTCAGAATGTTGGCCGTAGGTGCCGTGGTGTTGGCGTCAATCACCTGCGAGTCCACAGCCGTACAGCCATTAGCGCCCGTCACTGTCACCGAATAGGTATTAGCCGTATTCACGGCCAGCGTGTTTCCCGTGCTGTTGTTGGTCCATCGATAGGTGCCTCCACCCGTAGCGGTCAGGCTTAGGCTGGTAGTGGTACAGGTGAGGGTGGTGCTGGCCGGAGTCAGAATGTTGGCCGTAGGTGCCGTAGTATTGCTGTTAATTATCTGAGTGTCTACTGCCGTACAGCCATCTACAGATGTTACGGTTACTGTATACGTTCCCGGCCCAGTAACACTTCTGATAGCATTCGTAGATGCGTTGTCCCAACGATAGGTGCCCCCACCCGTTGCCGTAAGACTTATACTGGTGGTGGTACAGGTGAGGGTAGTGCTGGCCGGAGCCAGAATGTTGGCCGTAGGTAAGGCATTAATGGTCACGGCGGTTGAACCTGAAGCGGTCTGGCTATTGTTGCTGATTGTCAGCGTAAAATTCTGATTACCTGAACCACTGGCTAGCATCGACTGACTGAAGGAAGCACTGGACGAAGAGCCCGTGGTGGTAGAGCTGCCATTGGTTACCGTATACGAATAGGCCCCTGATGTGTTGCCGATTGTGGCCGTAAACGTGATAGGTGATCCGACACAAACGGTGTTATCGACAGCCGCAAAACCCGTAGCACTCGGCCCGGAAGCGGGGAAATTGGCAGAGGCAATAAAACTTATCACACTCGTTCCAGTCGAACTCAGTGTATACGCACCAAAGGTTGCTCCAGTGCGAGCAAAACCACTGGTATAGACCGTCGTACCATTGACGTGGATCGATACCGCCACATCTGAACTGGAACTACCTCCATTTAGGGCTCCAGCACCCGACACGGTATTGCCATTGTCGGTAAAGCGTGCTACTAACGCATCGTTACTGTTGGTACCACCCGTTCCGGTTACGGTAGAGTTGGCAATGGTAACCGTTCCGGAAAACAAGCCAGCCACATATATAGTTGACCCACTCACTTGCACTGCGTTCCCCGTACTTTGATTACTAGCCGACGCTACACCCGTGGCCCAACGATTGGTGACAGATGTCCCAGCATCGGTTACTTTAGCCAGGTATAAATTAAACGATGAGCCGTAGCCATTGCTAAGTTGGGTACCCGCCACTGTTCCATTCTGATAAATTCCACCTGTGAAGTAAATATCAGAACCGTTGTTCGTAAGGCCAAACAGCGAGTCATTTCCGCCAGAGCCCCCCCCCTTGGTGGCCCAGACTCCACTCACCGACGAACCGTTATCGGTAAATTTAGCAACGAAAACATCCACATCTGTTGTACTGGACGAGGTCAATGTACTCCCATTCAGCGCCATCGAATTAACAAAGGTTCCCCCAATGTAAATACTGGAGCCATTTAAGGTGATTGCCCGCACCACATCATTTGCGCTACCACCGGCGGCAGTAGCCCAATTGCTTGACACAGACGTGCCATTGTCAGTATATTTAGCCAGAAAAATATCGCTACCGCCATTGCTCGTAAACTGACTGCCGGCAATGGTGGCTGTACCAGAGAAACGGCCCGTCAAATAGACACTACTACCACTGGCAGCTACGGCATAACCGGTTTCATTCGTACTGGTACCACCCGCACTGATAGCCCAACCATTGCTGACCGAGTTCCCATTATCAACATATTTAGCCAGAAAAATATCGCTACCACTAGTGCCGGCGTTGGTAAGAGTAACCCCGGCGATTATGGCCGAAGTCAAACCAAAGCTACCCGATACATAAACATTTGACCCACTAACAGCAATCCCAACGCTGCCAACATTATTTGCCGAAGTGACCCAGATCCATTTAGAGGCAGCTAGGTCCCATTTGCCTACAAACATAGCTGAGTTACCATCCGGCGTACCATTTAACGTAGTATTCCCTGTGGTAGTGGGAAACGTAACCTCATAATTAAAAGAACCTGTCACAAACAGGTGCCCATTGTTATCATAAGTTGACGCAGCAATGGTAGTAGCTGCGGAAGTCGCAGATAAAGGATTACTGACCGATACTGCCGACTGCCAGGATGGGTTCTGTGCACTGACCGATTGTTGAAACAGAAGAAACAGGCAACCGAGTAAGGCAACGACGTGAGGGAACGAGTTGGTGTGTGTGTTTCGGTACAAGAGTAGTTTCATAAAACTTGATTTTAGTGAATACACATGAAGAATACCGAAAGACCGCATAGGGAATTTGTCTCCCATGTTGGTGTATCGGTATCCTATCAGTGACACATAGATAAATCACGTTTTTAATTACACTACATTTAAAAAAAAATAATTTATTATTTGGGCTTACCCATTAAAAGTATCAAATCATATTCAAAATGTAACTGTTTCACCAAACTCTCAAAGGAGCCCTACCATGATAAAGTCCTATGATTCGCCAACTATAACAGGGGCTTTTACAAAGTCATTTCCAACATTCGGAATAATCCACACGGATAGTCAACATCTTACCATCAGATACAGATCAATCCGTACAGTTATTTGGTAGCCGAGATGGTAAACACTTCACCCGTGCCGTCTTCACCTTCCACACTCAGTTTATTTCCGTTTATCTTGGCAATCACGTTGTTGTTGTACTGTAACTCGACCGTTCCGCCCGTTTCTACAACCGACACATTGCTGGCGGCATCATCGGCATAGACTTCATTGGTCGACTTCAGCAACAGATTCATTTTGATCGATACCGTTGTTGCCGACTGGCGGGTTACCGTAATCGTACCTTTCAGGTTTGTTTCGCTGGCCGGATAGGTTTTTCCACCCGTTGCCAGTTCGGAGAACGTGTAGGTACCTGCTACCCGGGCGCCCAGATCGGGATTCAAATCCGTATCCGTTTTTTTGCAGGCCGATAAAGACGCTACGAACAGAATCGCCAGGATCGTAAAAATGCGAAAAGAGAGTCGTGTGCTCATTGTATTTGTTGTTTTTGGTTATAAGAGGATTTTACTAGCCGGTTGCTGCCGGTCTGATGATGCAAAGATGGCCGACAGGTACCACCTGCCGAAGTAACTCATGCACCAACTGTCGAAAGAGGAGTCTCAACAGGAAAATCTGCCGGATGAAGCGAATACGTCGGAACCGATCCTTTGCTCCAGTACTAGGTAACCTAAAACCAAACTTCAGATAACTACATTTATTAATTTGTCAACAAATACTAGTCTTTCAGGCATAAATCCTTAACTTTCCTGACCCAAAAAGCACGGACATTATCGATTGTGAGTACTCTCAGTTTCTGTATCCTTTTCCAATACCGTCAACCACACATCAGCCTATACCTGGCCGATCCAGCCTTTTCACTGAATCGATTTCTCCGGTCAGTAAGCCAGCATAGTCCATCCATAAATCGAGCGATTAAGCAACCAACTGGTCCCTCCCGCTTCGTATCTGATCGACGGCGGTTCAGGAAGCTGCCGGAAACGAACACAGGCAGGTTTACCCAAACGATCGATCAACGCTGAGCCTGCTCATGAATACCAGTGGCTCACCCCTGCTTGATCAACTCGATAAGCTGATTGACCAGCGGCTCGAGGATCCTTCATTCACCCTGGAGGCAATTTGCCAGCATCTGAGTGTGAGTCGTTCGCAACTTTACCGGATTGTCAAAGACGAGACGCAGCTCTCCACGACCCGCTACCTCCGAAAACGCAGGCTACTCAAAACCAGAGAATTGCTCCTGGAAACCGATCTACGGATTTCGGAAATATGCGACCGCGTAGGCCTCACTAGTCCACAGAACCTGAGTACCTATTTTGCCGAGGAGTTTGGCCTCTCCCCCACCGAATTCCGAAAAAAACATTGTCCGGAGGAAGCCGAAGAACCCGTGGACCCTATCGAGGAACCAGCTCTTGATTCACCCACGCTGGCGCTGCCCAACCCTATTCAACCACCGAGGGGCTGGTTCAGCAACTCCCGCCGACGACTCCTCCTGGGCGTTGGCGGGAGCCTACTGTTTCTGGCTGGGCTGGTCATATACTGGCTAAAGCGACCCAACGAGCCAGGTTTGATCGACGGTACGGCCGTTAACTCACTGGCTCTGGTGCCGTTTGTAAACCTGGGTGACGCCGACAGCAGTCCAGCCTGCGAAGGCGTTATGGACGAGATTTATGCCTCCGTGACCCTGCTGAAAAACCTGACGGTCATTGCCCGGTCCTCATCGGATCAATATCGTAATACCCAGAAAACCAGCTGGCAAATTGGCGACGAACTTCATGTGGCTCATTTATTGAAAGGAAGTGTGCTGAAAACGGGCCGCCAACTCCAGGTAAAACTCGAACTCATTAACACTCAGGACGACATCCGGGAGTGGCAGAAGGTTTACCGGGGTGAATATGCTACGTTGTTTTCAATGACCGACCAGATGGTGCAGGATGTGACCACCCAACTCAACCGGATGGTTAGTTCAGCCAGACCCCAATCGGCTGGAGGTTTGCCTACTGATACCCTGACCGGAGGGGTTGCGCTAGCCCGTCAACCAGCCCGAACCCGAAACCTGGCAGCTTATAACCTGTTTTTGCAGGGCCGCCAGCTGATGATTGACCGAACCAATTCGGGTCTGCTAAACAGCATCAGTCGGTTTGATGCTGCCTTGCGGCTAGACTCGACCTTTGCTGAAGCCTATGCCTACAAGGCTAACGCCTACATGCTGCTGTGGGTACTGAACTACGCCGATGTCAAAGCGACGTATGGTCCCTCTGAGCAGGCTGCTCTCACGGCTATTCGGCTCGACCCTTCCAACAGCACGGCTTATGGGGCACTAGGGTCACTTTATCACAACAGCTACCAGTGGAAAGCGGCCGAGAATGCATTTCGGATTGGCCTTCAGCATAGCCCCAACGACGCTCAGCTTACGTACTGGTACAGCCTGTTGCTGCGGTCGCTGGGCCGCCTGCCCGAAGCCGTCCGCTATAGCCAGCGGGCTATCGAACTGGACCCCTTGTATCCGGTTATGTTAACGGGCCATATTTTGAACTGTGTTTTTCTGGGTGATAAAGCCAAAGCACAGGCAGCCATACGCAGTGGGGAAGGTATTTTCGACCAAGCGTTTATCTATCACCTTGGCAAGGGGTATTACTACCTGAACCTGGCCGACTATAGACAGGCAACGGTCAGTTTCAACAGACTGCACCAACTCAATCCAGCCTACAAAAATTACGAATCGGTGGCGATGTACTGTCTGGCCCGGCAAGGCAAACGCGGTCAGGCGCTGACCTGGTTGTCACACTTACCCAAAACTCCCCGTGGTGACTATGACCGGGCAGTCGTGTTTGCGGGGCTAACCGAGGACGACAGTTGCCTTTACTACCTCAAAAAAGCCGCCGACGGAGGCTTCTATCACCGCGATATGAAACTGAGCCCGCTCTTTAAACCGTACCGAAAGCAAGCCGTCTTCCAGGCCATCCTGCATCAATACCAACTCAACTAAGCGGTCATTTTCGACTACAAATGCACCAATACACGAAGTTTTTTTCGTCCATGCAACCCTACCAAACGTTTTTGAACGAATAGCTAACGCCTTTTTCTTACCGACCTCCCAATTTGGCAGCATCAAATTAGCCCATCGCTGCTGCCATGTCCTTCCGTTTTTTAATTCCTTTTTTGCTGGCTTTGTGGTTGATAGCCTGCGGTGAATTGGCCCCGCCCGATCTGCGTCAGGCCCAGGCCCTCAACCTGCAACTAACCCGCTCCGTACATGCCTGCATCAATCGGCAGGACTGGACGGGGCTGCACAAACTCTTTGCCCCCAGGGTACGCTACCGGGGCCGGGCGCTGGGGGCCGCCGAACAGGAACTGCCCCGCTCCAACTTTCTGGCCAATTACCGTCAGCTATTACAGATCTACCATCCGGGGCAATTTACCCTTCGACAACTCTATTCGGCTGGAGCCTACCATGTCGTGGTTGAAGGCCTGACCACCAACCCCGATACAGTTTATCCCATTTGCCTGATTTACACCATCGAACACCATCAGATAAGCCGGGTGTGTGCTTACTGAGCGCATCATCTTTTACTACCGACTATTTACTCATTCCGAACTACTCGCATGAACGCTCTACATTCACTTTCCTCAAAGAATAGCTGGTATCAGCTTCTTATTACGATCACGATTTTTCTGCTAACCAACTTAAAGGCACTCGCCCAGGCCTGTCCTACTTCGGTCACAATTTCCTCGCCGACTGCTAGTACACTAGGCACCACAGGTACCTGGACCGCCCCCTCCGCCGGCGGCCCTTACAAAGTCCGAATAACCGCTAAAGGGGCCAAAGGGGGAAGTGGCAACAGGGGCTCAGGAGGTTCCGGGGCCACCGTAATCGGTGAATTTATACTAAACAATGGGCAGGCTATCGAGTTGATCGCAGGAGCTGCGGGAGCTGACGCTATCGGTCGGGCACAAGGTGGGGGTGGCGGAGGCAGTGGAGCTCGTTTACAGGCGGCTTCTACCCCTTTACTCATTGCTGGGGCGGGTAGTGGCTCTGGTTATTATGGAGTAAAGGGAGGTAGTCTAGTAGCAGGTACTGGTCAGGGGGGGGCAGGAAATTTCTGTGCTGGCGGTGGTGGTTTATTCAGTAAGGGTGGTGATGGATTCACAAACGGATTTGCAAGAGCTCCGGGTGGTGGAGGGGCTGGCTTTAACGGCGCAGGCGGAGTTGGTGGAGAGTTTGTATCTACAGATATAGGTGGAAACGGGGGTGGAGGTTATGGAGGGGGAGGGGGAGGTCAATATAGCGACATTACGAATTCGGCTGGAGGGGGCGGTTACAGTGGTGGAGAAGGAGGCCGTTCGACGAATACATTTTATACAGGGGATGGAGGTACGTCCATCAATTATGGCACCAACCAGAACAACACAGCGGACAATAACAATGCCGGGGGGCAAGTGATTGTCGAATGCCTGGGTACAGCAGTCGCTTTTGCACCCACCATCACCGCTACCCAACCAGCCAATGGGGCCACCAACGGCAGTGTGAGCATCGACCTGACGGGCGATTTCAACAACAGCACCAACACTGTGGAGTACGCTATTGTGGCGGGTAGCAGCTTCAGCGGAACCCCAGCCTTCACCACCATCAGTTCAGAACCTTTCTCCGTTACGAGTGGTACAGGCACAGTGGCCACAACAGCAGGTAGTAGCTATACCGTTCGCGTCCGGCTCATTTATAACCCGGCTATTTACTACGACTATGCCTACACGCTAACGATACAGCCCACTCGATTGTATGTGAAAGCCAACGCCAGTGGCAACAATACAGGCCTGAACTGGGCCGATGCCTTCAACGACCTGCAAAGTGCCCTCAGATACACCAGCACCCAAAAACTAACCGAAATCTGGGTTGCCCAGGGCACCTACAAGCCCGACGGATTCTTCCGAATGCTAAACGGAGTGACCATCTACGGCGGGTTTGTCGGCAATGAAACCACCCTCTCCGACCGACCCAACGTCAACCCGGTGAGCGATAATCCCTCCAGTTCAACGCTGGGGGGTGGCACCGGCTCCGTCATCTTTAACTCCGATGGCATTATAAGCTCCGCCGTCCTGGATGGATTTGTCATTACCGGCGGCAAGGCCAGCGCCGGGGGAGCCATCTTCAATCTAACCACCGCAGCCGGACAGGTCTGTAGCCCCACCATCCGCAACTGCGCTTTTGTGAATAATTCAGCCGACCAGGGCGGGGCCATCTATAATAGTGGTTTTGGCAACAGCAGCCCAGCGCTTATCAACTGCCTGTTTCTCAATAACTCGTCCCCCGGTCAGGGCGGGGCCATCTATAATAATGGAGCCTCGGGCAATAGCAACCCTACCCTGACCAACTGTAGCTTCGTGGCTAATTCAGCCAACGGGGGCGGGGCCATCTACAATTACGGCGTGGGGGGCAACAGCAATCCAGTGCTGACCAACTGCTCGTTTCTCAATAACTCAAGCACCAGCGACGGAGGGGCAATCGTGAATTTTGGCCTGGCTGGCAAAAGCAGCCCAGTGCTGACCAACTGCTCGTTTCTGTCCAATTCGGCCACTACCCAGGGGGGCGCCCTTAGTAACTATGGCTCTGGAGGAGTAGCCAACCCCAGCCTGATCAACTGTGTACTGTGGAACAACGGGGGCGCTAAATCCATTGCGGTTCAGACTGCTACCGTAACAGCCAGCTACAGTTTGTTCGATAACACCGTGACCGGCTATACCGATGGGGGCAATAACCGCACGACCACCACCTCGCCCTTTACCTCTACCGCCAGCGTAGCCCTCAATACCTGCTCACCCGCCATCAACGCTGGTGATCCGGCTACTACCTCCACCACTGTAGGAAACTCCGACCTGGCCAGCAACCCCCGCTTCTTCAACAACGGACGAATCGACATGGGAGCCGTCGAATATCAGGGGAACCCCAACACGCCCATCGCCTTCACCTCGACACTGGCTTCGGGATCTGCCGTTTGCGTAGGTAGTGCCGTCTCTGTCCCGGTTAGTGTCAGCGGGACCGTCACCGGCTACCAGTGGTATAAAGAGGACAATGCGCTGACTGGCCAAACCACCTCCAGCCTCAGCCTGTCAGCCGCTCAGACGACTGATCAGGGCAGTTATTCACTGGTCGTCTCCGGGGCCTGCAACAGCCTCACCAGCATCGCCTTTAGCCTCACCATCAATACCCCTCCCACAGCAACCATTACGCCAACCCCCAGCAGTACCATCGCCAGTGGAGGCAGCCTCACCCTCACCGCTGCCACAGCCAATAGCTACCTGTGGAGCAATGGTTCAACCAACAACCCGCTGGTACTGACCAACCTCACCAGTGCCACTACCCTTTCTCTCTCAGCAACCACCAATGGATGCTCGGCAACGGCCGCTATCGGTATAACCATCAATACCACCGGACCCGATCTGAGCCCTATTATGCTGCTACCCGATGCCAACTTCCCCAGTACACCCGGAGCCTCCAAGAACTTCGTCGTTCAGGTCCAGGAGGTGGGGGGGTTGCCCACCTCGGCAGGCAACATCACCATCAACCTGTCGGCCCCTTCGGGTTACACCCTGGCATTCGACAATACACTGACCTCCACCGTCGTACCAGGGCCCGACCCCAAACCCGTGCCAGTCAACAATGCTGACTGGCTACTCACCTCCAGCCCCAACGGCCAGCAGATGAGCCTGACCATCAGGCCGGGGGTGTTCATCGCAGCCAACAGCCAATCGGTGGTAGGCTTCATCCTGGTCAGAACCACGGCTAATAGCGGATCGGTAGGCAACATCACCATCAATGTGCAAAACGATTCGGCCAGTACCTACGACAAAAATGCCAGTAACAATGTATACGCTCGCATCCTGAACGGATTGTAGCCTAGGTAGCACCCGATGGGCAATCAGTCAGTGTGCTGATTGCCCATCGGGTAAAACACCCCCAACTCATGAACCTGAAAGCACACCCCGCCACGAAAGGAGCCCAGTTCCGAACCTGCCCCTCGCAGATTCTTTATTTGACAGGCGATGTCAATTATTGCCATATCCATCTCGCCAATGGCCAGATGGTGCTCATGTCGCATACACTCAAGTGGTACGAAGAGCGCTGGCCGGGCTTCATCCGTATTCATAAACAGGCGCTGATCAACCCAACCTACGCCCGCAGTCTCCATTTGTCGATCCCTTTCAGCCGCCATGGCTATGTGAGCATGGCCGATCAGACTGTGCTGCCCATTGCCCGTCGTCGGCTCGCGCTTATTCAGGAAGATCTGGCTCATCTGCCCGTTCAGAAACTGGCCTATCGGCTGACCACCAATCGATAAGCCACTTATTATACCTAACCCGTACGACTGATTTTATAAACCCGAATCCCCAACACACTGGCTAAATCCATCTGTATGAAAACGCTGCTTTACCGTAAACTGAACGCATTCACTCCTTATACCCCATCAAATCGTTTCGTTCTCCTGAACATACGAAACGTGTTGGTCTTCGGGCTTTTGCTGAGCTGGCTAGCCAGCACCACTGCCTTTGCCCAAATCACGCGGTATGTATCCACAACGGGGGTCTCGGCTCCGGCCAGTGCCACGAGTTGGGCGGCCAGCACCACCAGCCTGCAGGGAGCCATTGACTATGTAGCCACTAATGGTGGTGGCCAGGTCTGGGTGGCAGCCGGGGTTTACAAACCCACCACCACCACGGGTCCCGACAGTCGCACCATCAGCTTTGCCATGAAAAACGGCGTGGCCATCTACGGCGGCTTTGTAGGTAATGAGCAAAACATCAGCGACCGACCGACCATTAATCCGCTAACAAACAATCCTTCCAGCACGACACTCAGTGGCGACATTGGGACGGTGGGGGACAAATCTGACAATAGCTACCACGTTATTATCAACATCAGGCTCAACTATTCGGCCATCCTGGATGGTTTTGTAATTACAGGGGGTAAAGCAGATGGAAATGGTTTTAGTATTATTAATGATATTGGTGTAACTATCACTAAAGCATACGGAGGAGGCATTTACAGTACATCAAGCACTCCACAGGTTACGAACTGTACCATTTTCGACAACTCAGCTAGTATATACGGAGGAGGCTCATTCACCGAATTTGGCGGCATAGTGATCACTAACTCTGCCTTCCTCAACAACTCAGCCGGGCAATATGGAGGGGCCGTCTGCAATGGGCCTGGTAGTAACAATTCCCCGATTATTAACTGCCACTTCCTGAATAATGCCGCTTATTGGGAGGGCGGAGCAATCTACATTGGAGACAGTCCACCGATCACAAACTGCTTTTTCAAATCAAATTCGGCGACTTACGGCGGGGCAATCAAGATCGATTATAGCAATTCAAAGGTTACTAACTGCGCCTTCCAAACAAACTCGGCGACTTACGGCGGGGCTATTTATCATGATGGCAACTCGATGTTCATTAACTGCTCTTTCCAAACAAACTCATCGACTTATGGCGGGGCCACTCATCATAATGGCAGCCCGTCGTTCACTAACTGCTCCTTCCAGGGAAACACGGCTCCTAATGGCGCATTAATGTCTACTACTTCTAGTAGGGGTCGTACAGCGATGAACAACTGTGTGGTATTCAATAATGGGGGAGCCAGCGCCATTAATACCCCAAATTCCGCTGGCTTAACGGCCAGCTACAGCCTGTTCGACAATACGATCACCAGCTATACTGACGGGGGAAATAATCTGACGACCACCACCTCCCCCTTTGCTTCTACCGCCAGTGTGGCCCTCAATGCCTGTTCCCCAGCGATCAACGCTGGGCTCAATTCGGCGACGGGATTGAGCGGTATAACTACCGACCTGGACGGCAACCCCCGCTTCTTCAACAGCGGACGCGTCGACATGGGAGCCGTCGAATATCAGGGAAACCCCGGCACGGCCATCGCCTTTACCTCCACATTAGCCTCGGGATCTGCCGTTTGCGTAGGTAGTGCCGTCTCTGTCCCGGTTAGTGTCAGTGGTACCGTCACTGGCTACCAGTGGTATAAAGAGGGAAATGCGCTGACCGATCAAACGGCAGCTACCCTCAACCTGCCAGCCGCTCAGACGACTGATCAGGGCAGTTATTCAGTGGTGGTGACCGGAGCCTGCAACAGTCTAACTAGTACCACCTTCAGCCTGACCGTCAACCCACCCCCTTCGCTGAGTTTAACCAACAATGGCCCCCTCACCTGCTCACTGACCAGTGTCACTTTGACGGCCAGCACCGGCAGCAGCGCCTACCACTTCAGTACCGGGGCCAGCCAATTGGGCGGTAGCGCTGGCAATACAGCCACCGTTGCCAGCCCAGGTATCTACTCCCTGACCGCCCTCAACAGCAGTGGATGCTCGGCCATAACCTCCACCACTGTCACCTCCATGGCCGCCCTGACCCTGTCGGCGGGGGCTTCCCTACCCCAGGCCAATGTGGGCGTCACCGTCAGCCTATCGGCCACCGGAGCATCCGCTTACCAGTGGACAGCGCCAACCACCGCCAGCTTCACCACACCCTCCAACACATCGGCCACATCGGCCAGCCTCACCACCGCTGGCGTCCAGACATTTACCGTCGTGGGTACCACGGGAGCCTGCTCCCAGTCGGCCATCGTCAGCCTCACCGCCCTGGCCGGACCCGACCTATCCCCCCTCATCAATATGCCCAGCGGCAACTTTGCCCCGGGCGAAACCAAAGGCATGCTCATCCAGCTCCAGGAAGTCAACGGGGGCAATGCCACGGGCAACCTCCTCATCACCATCACTGTGCCCA
>NZ_MKUD01000004.1:14373-17050 GCF_001898575.1 Spirosoma sp. 48-14 | reverse complement strand
CAATGGCAGGCTCCAAAATTGCACTTTTTAGAGTGAATATCTTTCAGGGCAAAGATATGTGCGACAGGCCGCAAGGCTCAAAAGGCAGCTTGTTTGGCTCGTTTGGTGGCTCCGGTCGACACGAGAATTACCCTGACAGACAATTTAATGGGATTCACGCTTCATAAATCACTTTTATAGTAGAATGGGGCTTATAACATACAAGATACAGTTTGACTCAGGCATACCACCGTTTTCTGAAATTGAACACCAATTTGACGTTCAGACAGGACTCAATTTATGGATAACTGCCGACATCAATCTGCCTTTATTGTTGAGTATAAAAGATGTGAACGATGCCTTGAGGAATGATTCTGAGCAGGTCAGAACCTTGTTACAGGAGCGAATTGATTTTAGAGCAAAATACCCTGAGCCTACTTTTGATGACTACGAAAAGCTGGCCGGCAAGCGCGATGACATCAATAAAAAACTCAGTCCTTTTGTGTATGTTCGGTCTCTATTCTTCAATCTGCCTTTCTATGGAATTTCTTTTAAAGTAGAAGGCAATTGTATACTGTTTGAGGTTGAAATAAATCAATTTTATGGCGTTCAATCGCTATTAAAAACATTGATTACTCTTGGAGGGACGTTTGTGGACGAGCAATACTCAGTTAACTATCAAAAGCGTTGGAAGAAGTTGAAGCCTTGGAATGATTACAAGTGGTTTAACAGACCAAAAAAATAATATGCTCCGCGTGAGGGAGCTTTCCGTCGACAGGGTGCTTGCCCCGAAGGAAAGCGGATCATCCTAACCTAATGAGGGTGTTAAGATTCAAGTATGTTCGTTTACTCTAACTTGTGCGCCCACCATCAACCCTCATGGTCGAAGAATGAAGAGCGTGAAATGGATAATACTGTCAACCCCTTCTTTGTTCATTGTGCATTATTCATTTTACATTTACATGTATGAAACTCCTCAATAATCTCACTTTTCGCGTTCTGATTGCCATTACATTAGGTATTCTGACGGGGTATTTCTTTCCCGAAACGGCCGCCAAGCTCAAGCCGTTGGGGGACCTGTTCATTAGCCTGATCAAAATGGTCATTCCGCCTATTATTTTCCTGACTATTGTGTTGGGAATCAGTAATATGGGCGATTTGAAAAAAGTGGGTAGGGTAGGAGGAAAAGCACTGCTTTATTTTGAAATCGTCACAACCGGGGCGCTGGCTATTGGCCTGATACTCGCCAATCTGATTCGGCCGGGCGAAGGGGTGCAGACTACGGCGGTGAAGGGTGGGGATATTAGTAAGTATGCCGAGCAGGGAGCCGGCATGGACTGGACCGAATTCTTTCTGCACATCGTTCCGAGTAATGCCATCAAAGCGTTTGCCGAGGGCGATATTCTCCAGGTACTAGTCTTCTCCATCCTTTTCGGCGTTGGCCTGACCCGCATGGGTGAAACCGGGAAGCCGCTGATTCAAAGTTTTGAACGACTTTCAAAAGTGTTTTTCAACATCCTGAGCGTGGTTATGGTACTGGCTCCTCTGGGTGCTTTCGGCGGGATGGCATTTACTATTGGCAAATACGGCCTGAGCACGGTGCTACCTCTGGCTAAACTGATGGGAACGGTATATGCCACGATGATCCTGTTCATTTTTGTGGTATTGAACCTGTTGATGCGCTATTACAAAATCAGTTTGTGGGCTGTGTTGAAATTTATCAAGGAAGAGCTGTTGATTGTGCTCGGTACCTCATCGTCGGAATCGGCTCTGCCACAGATTATGGATAAGCTCGAAACGTTGGGGTGTTCACGGTCGGTGGTCGGCCTGGTAGTTCCGGCAGGCTATTCGTTTAATCTGGATGGCACGACCATTTACCTGGTTATGGCGACGATCTTTCTGGCGCAGGTGTTTGGCGTAGACCTCACTCTTGGGCAGGAACTCACCATTATTGGTATTCTGATGGTGACCTCAAAAGGGGCGGCTGGCGTAACAGGTAGCGGGTTTATTGTGCTGGCGAGTACCCTTACCGCTATTAAGGTAATACCCGTTGAAGGACTGGCCTTATTGCTGGGTGTCGATCGGTTTATGTCGGAAGCACGCTCGATTACGAATATTATCGGCAACACGGTCGCTACCATTTTTATTGCCAACAACGAAAATGAGTTTGACCGGGCTAAATACAATCAGGTGTTAAAGCAGCAAAGCAAGGGAGAGGAAATAGAATATACTTATTAACTGGTTTATAGTGGGCTGGTATACAGTGGCTTGTGTGCCAGTCATCTACAAACTGAAAAACTTTTATTCTTTTTCAGGGAAAAAATTAAACCATTTCGTGGAAGGCTGTTCAAAGGGACAAATACAACCTGAAAACAAGTAACTGCCATGAAAAAAGTACTGTTCACTGCCGCTACACTACTTACTCTACTTTCGACCGGGGCATTTGCCCAGCGCTATGGTTATCCCGACAACAGATATCCTCAACAGCCTGGGTATAATCAGCCCGGTTACAACCAACCCGGCTATGACTCAGGGTATGGGCAGCCAAATTACAACTACGATTATGATGATTACCAGTTCGATCGTCACCTCGACTGGTGGGATCGTGAGCTAGGACTGAATCGTCGGCAGGAGCGCGAAATTCGGCGAATCAGGGATCGATTTAATCAGCAGACACAGGGACTTGACCCTCGAAACC